>JAVJST010000011.1:0-972915 GCA_040219295.1 Rhodospirillales bacterium | reverse complement strand
GTCATGCCCTGGCTGTGCAGAACATCAACCTGTCGCAGCTTCGCGACAATCTCTTCCGGCTTGTAGCTTCTCTTCGCCATATCGATCCTCCCTTGGATTCCTTAACTCAAAGGTGGACCAATTCAATGGGGGCAGATCAAGATCTGCAGGAAACAGGCATCGAATGGGCCGCGATAGGCAGGGAATGGGCGAAGCCTTCGGCGCCGGTCGGTCCATCAAGAAACGCGAGAAACGATGACCGTAATGACCATTTATGACCCTGAATGACCCTCTTTCCGGGACTCGTTCTGAGCGTTCTCAACGGTTTAAAGAATCGGTCGCGGGACAAATGACCAAAATGACCTTTTCCGGTCAGGATGAGGCGGGCCATTTCCCTCGCGCCCGACATCCGATCTTTCCTTTGCGCCGCCCCCGCCCCTAGAGTGTCGCGGAGGGGCCGGGCCGGGAACCGGCCGCCGCCATCGGAGGAACGGATTTGACGACCGAGGACCGAACGCTCCGGGTTGCCATCGCGCAGCACGACGCGGCGCTGCACGGCCCCGACGCGCGCTTTGCGTGGCTCGACGAACAGGCCCGCGCGCTGGCCGGTGGCAACGACCTGCTGGTCTGCCCCGAGGTCTTCGTTTCCGGCTACGACGTCGGCGGCGACCTGCACCGCTACGCCGAAGCCGCCGACGGCGATTTCGCAGGGCGCGTCTCGGCGCTCGCCCGCGAGACCGGCATGGCGATCGTCTACGGCTACCCGGAACGCGACGGCGACACGGTCTTCAACTCGGCGCTGGCGATCGGCGCCGACGGCGCGACGCTGGCCAACCACCGCAAGACGCTGCTGCCGCCGGGCTTCGAGGCCGACTACTTCGCCGCCGACGGGGGCCTGACGCTGTTCACCGTCAAGGGCGTGCGCATCGCGGTCATCATCTGCTACGAGGCCGAGTTCCCCGAGACCGTGCGCAACGTCGCGAAACTGGGGGCCGAGGTGGTCTGCGTCCCGACGGCCCTGGTCGAGCAGTGGGACCAGGTCGCGCAAAGGGTCATTCCGACCCGCGCGTTCGAGAACGGCGTCTACCTGCTCTATGCCAACCACGCCGGCCGCGAGGGCCGTTCGGCGTACTACGGCGGCAGCTGCATCGCCGATCCCTGGGGTCGCGACGTGGCGCGCGCCGGCCCCGAACCGGTCGTGCTGACGGCGACGATCGATGCCGCAACCGTGCATGCGGCGCAGGCACGGCTGCCGTACCTCAGGGACTGCGCGCGCGTTCCCGGCACCGTACGGTCCGACGCATGACCATCCGCGACTTCCGCATGACGCCGATGCGCCTCGCGCGACGCGCGCACAGGACCCGCGAAGCCGGGTAGGATCACCGTGTCATGAAACGGTTCCTGCAGAACTCGGCGCTGGTCGTCGCCTCGCTGATGATCAGTGTCCTCGCCGCCGAGGTTGTCCTGCGCGTCGCCGATCCGTTCGAGACCCGCGTCATCGCCGACAGGATCACCCTGCCGGTCGGCCGGGTCTACGAGATCAGCCCGGACGTCGCGACGCCCGGCATGGACGACGTCATCGTGCACCGCAAGAACCGGCTCGGCTTTCGCGGCGAGGACTGGCCGGCGAACCCGGAGGACCGGGAGAAGTGGATCTTCGTCGGCGGCAGCACGACCGAATCGTTCTACTTCAACGACGACGACACCTGGGTCGCCGGGGTCGAACGGCTGCAGCGGCCGCAGCGGCCGACGCTCTGGATCAACAACGCCGGGTTCGACGGCCACAGCAGTTTCGGCCACCTCGTGCTGACAAGGGACTACCTGATCGATCTCGGGCCCGAGAAGATCTTCTACATGATCGGCATCAACGACGTCGGCTACGACGCGCCGCACCACTTCGACGACCGGCTGGAATCGGCCGAGATCGGCGACTGGCTGCGGCGCCGCACGGAAATCGGCAAGCTGGTGAACCTGATGCGCCGCGCCGGCCGGGCCAAGCAGCTCGGCCTGGTGCACGGCTTTCACGCCGACTGGGCGACGTCGCTGGGCGCCACCGACCGGTTCGCACTTTCGCCCGGGGCCCGCGACGCCGTCCTCGCGACCCACCTGAACGATTTCATCCCGGCCTACCGCGAGCGCATCGACGCCCTGGTGGCGCTGGTTCGCGATCACGGGATCGAGCCGGTGCTGATCACCCAGCCGGCGCTGTTCGGACCGGCAACCGATCCGGCCACCGGTTTCGACCTCGGCGCCACGCGGCACGAGGACGTCACCGGCGCCGTCGACGGCGCGACGCGCTGGCAGGTGCTCGAGGCGTACAACGACGTGCTGCGATCCGTCGCCGGGCAGCGCGGCGTCGCGCTGATCGACCTGGCCCGCGACCTGCCGAAGGACAGCCGGCTGTTTTACGACTGGATCCACTACAACAAGGCGGGTCAGGCCAAGGTCGCGCGCATCGTCAGCGCCGCGGTCGACCGCCTGTTCCCGGCCGGCGACTGAGCGTTCTTCCTACCCGGCCGGCGCTCCGTCGGCCCAACCCCGTTCGCGCAGGTGCGCGGCGATGCACGCCGCCCAGCGCCGGTGCTGCAGTGCGTTGGGATACCCCTCGCCGCCCTGCTTGAAGCGGGGCTCGAGCCAGTCCGCACTGGAACAATCGGCCGCCTCGATCCCGAGATCGGCGAGCCAGCCCGCCAGCAGCGGCTCCGGCGGATCGAGGAACGCGACCAGCAGCCCGGCGTCGTGCGCCCGGGCCGCTTCGTCCATCAGCACGAGGATCTCGCGCATGACGCGGTACATGTGCGTGGTCGTGCGCGGCGGGTGGCGGAACAGCAGGTAGACCTCGTGCAGGAAGGTGATCAGGATGGAGCGCGATTCGCCGGGCCACGCGCCGACGAAATCCAGGTCGCGGTGCGCGAGGTCGTCGCCCCAGATGCTCCGCACATGGGGCGGGATCACATAGCGCCCCCGGGTATCGGTCAGCGCCATGATCCAGTCGTGGCGGGCGATATTGCGGCGGCGGTGATCGCTGTAGAGGCCGTAGACGACGGCCCTGACCGGCTTGCCCGTCCCCGCTGCCAGGGCGTCGCGCGCCCGGAGATAGGACTGGTACGTCCCCCAGCCGCCCGACGCAAAGTTCAGCACCCGCTGGCCGGGCAGCATGTGGTCGAGGCGCGACGCGTAGATGTCCTCGTCGGCCGCCTCGTACCCCTGGGTGATGCTGCCGCCGACGACGATGATATCCTCGGTCGCCCCGCGATGATCGGCGCCGCTGCGCCGGATGCCGCCGGCGAGAAACGTCATGTCCTCGTAGGTCGTGGAGAAGGTTCCGGTATCGTTGACCCAGCCATAGGTATCATGGGGGCGCGCCCACTTGTAGGCGAGATCGGACCCGGCATCGGCCGGCAGAACCGCCTGGCGGGGTGCGATGCCGACGTATCGGGGCGCGATCTCGATGCAGGCCAAGGCCAGCAGGACGGAGACGCAGGCCAGCACGAAACCGGCCCGCTCGACCCTGACCACCGGCCAGACCATGGAGGTCACGCCCTTCGCCGGGCCGTCCGGCACCGGCCGGTCGGCGCCCTGCCAATGGATGTTGAGGCGATCGGCGACCGACCGGGCGAACGGAATCAGGGCCGCGGGCTCGCGGGCGCGCGCCAGGCAGGCCTCGGGAAATCCCGAGTTCGGGCGAAACGACAGCATGAGTTCGGCGCCGCCACGGGCCGGCGACGCGATCCGCAGATCGAAGAACGACGACAGCGGCTGGGAGGCGATCATGCGCCGGCCGCGCCACAGCGATACCGAATCCGCCGTGAACACGTAGCGTTCGCCGAACAGGACCCGCGGCCAGCGCACCAGCAGCAGATAGGCGGCGGCGACCGCCGCGCTGACCACGAACGACGCGAGCACGACCGAATACACGAGATCGCGGTTGATCCGGGTCTTCTCGACGATCAGGCCGCCGATCCCGATCGGCAGGGAACATGCGATACCGATTGCCAGGAGAACCAGCAGCAGGCGGCGGTAGGGAAGGTGTCTGACGGCGAACGGGAAGTGGGGCATGAACGGCAATCCGGCGCGGCAACGAGAAACAGGAGACTACATCGTCGTCGGCGACTTTGCATTGCCCGCATAATCGGGCAAACACATACCATGACAAAGACCGGTGCGTTCCTGTTATCGCGGATCAACACCTTTGCGGCGGCCGCCCTGGTTGCCGTTCTGGTCGTCGGCGTGCAGGTCGCGCGCGAGGATCCGCGCCATCCGGTGTTCGACGAGATCGTCTATCTCGACGCCGCCAACAACCTGGTTCACCACGGTGTCCTCGCCAAAGGCCCGATTGCCGCCACGCCGCCGGTGCCGAGCATGGTCGAGGCACCGGTCACGCCAGCGTTCCTCGCGGCGCTGATGTCCGTCGACGAGACCCTGCGGGACACGGTCGCCTGCATCATGGCGGCCAACTACGACCCGGCGCGGCCGACGACAGACTGCCCACCCGTCTATGGCGCGTACCTCTGGGTCATGACGCTTCTCGCCGGCCTCGCGGCGGGCGTGGTCTGGCTGATCGCCCGGGCCACCGGCGCCGGACCCGGTGTCTGCTGGCTGGCGCTGATCCTCGCACTGGCGTCGGGGCAGTACGGTTACTTCGCCCGACACTTCCTGACCGACGGCTACGTCCTCGGTTTCTTCTCGCTGATGGTGCTCGGCCTCGTCTCGGCGCTGCGGCCCGGCGACGGCCGTACCCGAACGCTCGCCGCTCTGGCGCTGGCGGGGGCGGCGATCGGGTTTTGCGCACTGACCCGGGAAGGTTACTGGCCGCTCGGACTGGCGACCGGGGTGGCGCTGCTGGTATTCGGCAGGCGGTCATTCGGCCTGGCGGGCGGCGCCGTCTTTCTCGGCGCGTTCGCCGTCGTCCTCGCGCCCTGGCTGATCCGCAACGCACTCCTGTTCGACACGTTCGGACTGGTCGACGGCCGCGGCGCGACGGTACTGATCCAGCGCATCGCCTATAACGCCATGACCTGGACCGAGTGGGCGGCGGCCTGGGTTTTCTGGCTGCCCGATTTCGGCGACCGGCTGGGCCCGGCCCTGTTCGGCGCGGACGCCGTCGAGCGCCTGAAGTGGTTCGGCGAACAGAGCTTCTACCAGGTCGGCAACGGGGCGCTGCAGGACGAGGTTCGCGCCGCCGCGAACGCCGCCGGCGTGACGCCCGTCGCCTACGTGCTCGACACGTACGTGTTTGGCGATATCGCCAGGCACACGGCGGTCAGCGCCGTACTGAGCTGGCGCGGCCTGTGGATCGGCAACTACTTCGGACTGATCGGCCATGTTGCGGGCATAGCGGGTGCGATCATCCTGATCCGGCGCGGACAATCGGGCGCCTTGCTCGCCCTGACCGTCCCGGCGCTCGTCATGGTCGCGCTGCACGGCTGGGTTTCGGTCAGCATTCCGCGCTACAACGTCGGCATGGTGCCCTACCTCGCGGTGCTGACCGCGATTGCCCTCGGTGCCGGCGCGGCGCGCTTCAGGAGCCGCTTTTTCCGGGCGCGAAACGGCGCTTGAGAACGTCGCCGACCCGGTGTTCGAACACCGTCGCCGCGCGCCGGCCGCCGTCCCGCCAGTTCCGCCATGTCCGCACGATCCGCGAGGGATAGAACAGGTAACTCAACCCGTAGCACGACAGCAGGATCAGCAGCCGGTAGACCGCGAGTTCCATGGGCCCCATCCGCTCGTTGAACGTCAGCGGGTTGAGATTGAGAAAGTCGCTGTTGAGCGAGGTCAGCGCGAGGAAATAGTCGTCGTCGATCTGCACCCGCCCAGCCTCGACGAGTTCGTCGAACAGTTCCGAACCGGGATAGGGCGAGAACACGTTGGTCGACACCTCGTCGACGCCCCGTGCCGCCATCCTGATGCCAAACCAGGCGGTCTTCAGCACGTCGAGCCGGGTTTCGCCGGGGAACCCGATGATCAGGTTGATCCGCAGAACGAGTCCCTGGCGGCGGGCTTCCATGACCGACCGGGTAAGGCCGTCGAGCGTGACGCGTTTCTTGATCTTCTCCAACATGCGCGGCGAACCGCTCTCCGGTGCGTAGACCAGATAGTGGCACCCGGTCCTCTTCAGCATTGACAGCGCTTCCTCGTCGAGGATCTCGCTCCGGGTGCCCTGCGGCACCGACCAGTTCAGGTCGATGCCTTCGTCCATCAGGCGCTGGCAGAACTCCACGGTCCACCGCTTCTTGGTGATCGCGGTCAGGTCGTAAAGCTGCACGCTGGTGATGTCGTAACGATCGACATAGGTCTTGATCTCGTTGATGACGTCGTCGACGTCGCGCAACACGTAGCGTGTCGTCCACATCTGCGGGCTCGAACAGAAGGTGCACTGGTACGGACAGCCGCGCGAGATGATCATCGGCATGTCGCGTTCCGTCAGGACGCCGGCCGACTTTCCCGCCGCCCAGAACGTCTGCAGGTATCCGTCGGGCCAGTGCGGCCAGGGAATCGTGCCGAGATCGCGAACCCGCGTCAGCCCGGCGTTCTCGCGGTAGACGCCGTCCCCGTCGAGATAGGCGATGCCGTCGACCGCCTCGACCGATCGGCCGTTGGTGAGCGTGTCGAGAAGATCGACGAGGGCGCGTTCGCCCTCGCCGCGAACGCAGAAGTCGATCGCGGGACATTCGCGCAGGCAGAACTCGGTCATCGCGGTGATGTGCTCGCCCCCGGCGACGATGGTCGCCGTCGGGAATCGTTCGCGGATCATACCGATCATCTGCCGGGTCACCGGCCATTCGCCGGAGAACATCGCATTGATGGCAACGACCCCCGTTTCGGCGGGCAGGTCGTCGACGATCTCGTCTAGGGGCAGGCCCTGACACTGGTACCCGGGAAAGCCGTCGAGCGGCCAGTAACGGCCGAGTCCGGTGGCAATCGCGTCGGTCCAGGAGAACGGATAACCCCGGTCGTTGACCGCACCGGAGAGGTACGCCAGCGAAATCGACGGCACCGCCTCGTTGTTGACGGCGCCGGTCGCCGCAACGATCGGGCCCCGTACAAAAGACACATGCGGTTTGTGCTGCTCGCTGGGCGCGGATTCCATCGGACGAATATACCAAACATCGGGAGTGGACGACGACCGGGAATGATGGTCTATCAGATTTTCCACGTCGGTCCAGACCCGTGCCCGGCACGACATCGACGCCGACGCACGCATTCGAGCCGAGGATCGCATGATCACATCGCCGAGCGGACAGCCCTCGTGGCCGGCATCCAACAGGGACAACGCCATTCTGGCGCTGGTGCTGCTGGTCGCAATTGCCGGCAAGGTCTGGACGGTTGCCGCCTACGGCGGCTTCGTTCTCGGCGACAACATGGGATTCGTCGTCGCCGCGGACCAGATTCTCGCCGGTACGGACTGGCTGCACGACGCCGGCCTCGACGATGACGTGACGCCGCCCACTCTGTGGCGCCCTATCGGGTACTCGATGATCATCGCCGGCACGAAGGCCATGGCCGGCGACGCCTGGCCCTATCTGCTGTGCGGCATTCAGGCCACACTCAGTCTGTTGGCCGGCATCATGCTGCTGCGGCTGTGTCGCGAAGCGGGTCTCGGCGTGATCGCGTCGGCGCTCGTGTTCCTTCTGCATCAATGGTCGGCACCCATGTCGACCGACGCGCTGATCATGGAGGACGCCTTGACCGGCGCTTTCGGCATGATGGCGCTGATCCTCGTTCTGCTGCCTGTCTGCCGCGGCGAGATCCCGTCAAGCGGGCGGTTTCTCGTCGCCGGGCTGGCGGCAGCACTAAGCCTGACGATCCGCGACGTCTATCATTTCCTGATGCCGGTGATCGGTCTTGGCGCCATGGTTCTCGTTGCCCGCGCCGACGGCCTGCGTCGCGCCGCCGTTGCCTTTGTCGCCCTGGTCCTGCCAGTTCTGGCGGCCGATGCGGGACTTCGGCAATGGAACGAATACCGTACCGGTTCGGCGGTGACGACCGTCGCCGGGCAGACCGCGTATCTCTACGGCATCCTGCGCGCCGCACAGTTCGACGAAACGCTGCTCGACGGGGACGATGCCGTCATGCAGACGGTGCGCCGGCTCAACGAGACGTACGAGTACGAGGACACGCGAATCATCAACGACGCGCTGTTCAAGGAGCAGGGCATGAACGGCGTTGAGCAGATGCTGTACTTCGGCGCGCGCTATTGGTCGGCGATGCTGACCCACCCGATTGCCATGGCCCGCGCCGCGCTGCAGCGTGTCCGCCCGGTTCTGCAGGCGACACTGTTCGCCGGTCCGATCGCGCGGATCGACGATCTCGACTGGTGGAAGACAGGCGCCACCGGCGAGTCGTTCTACGGAACCGGATGGCGCGCCGAAGCGCAGACGTTTCGCGACACGCTGGATCCCGGGGAACTCACGCCGCGGGTCGCCTTTCACCTCGGCATCCGGGCACTGAGCCGCATTGCCGGCGGTATCGTGCTCGCCGTGTTCGCCATTGGCGTGCCGTACCTTTGGTGGCGGAACCGGCGCGAACCCGATCCGGCCCTGAACGCCGCAATGCTGGTGTGGGCGCTTTACGGACTGTGGGTCTGCCTCTACATCCCGGTCAGTTTCGAGGTCCGTTACCTGGCGCCGGTCGTCGGACCGGCGATCATGGCGGCGGCGCTGGTCCTGTGCCGCGCATGGTGCGCTTTCCGAAACCGACGGAATCCGTCCGCGTTCATTGATTCATAAGGGCTCAGGCCTTATATACTGGCGGGAATAATCGGGAGCTCCGATCCATCATGGCGAAGAACCGAGTTGTTCTCGTTTACCCCTTCCAGGGGTTTTCGGGCACCTACGCCAAACACATGCCGCTCAGCCTGCTCTACGCGTCGATCGACCTCGTGAAGCACGGCTATGACGTACAGATTCTGGACACCCGCGTGTGCCGGGGCGACTGGCGCGGCGACCTCCGCAAGCTGATCAACGACGACACCGTGTGCGTCGGCGTCAGCGTGATGTCCGGGGCGCCGATCAAGCACGCCATCACCATCGGCCGGTTGGTGAAGGAAATCGCACCGGACATGCCGATGGTCTGGGGCGGGCCGCACGCGACGTTCTACCCCGACACCATCCTGCGCGACGAATGGAGCTGCGACTACGTGGTCAGCGGCTACGCGGTCGAGACCTTCCATCAGCTGTGCGAGGCCCTCCGCGAAGGCCGCCAGCCTTCGGACATCGCCGGCATAACCTGGCGCGACGGCGACCGCCTCGTCGAGAACGGCGGCCACGACACGTCGTTCGAGTACATCGATTACCGCGACATTCCCTATCATCTGATCGACGACTACACGCCCTACGGCCAGCTCGACCAGGACAAGCGAATCTTCTCGATGTACAGTGCACTGGGCTGTCCCTACCAGTGCACGTTCTGTTCGTCGCCGGCGCAGTATTCCAATATCCCGGGCCGCAAGTGGATTCCGCTGAAGGCCAAGGAAGTCGTCGATCACGTTCAGTACGTGGTCGAGAAGTACGGCGCCAACTACGTGTACTTCATCGACGACGACAGCTTCCCGAAGCTCGATCACGTCGAGGCGATCATCGACGGCATCACCGAACGCAAGATTCCGGTGAAACTCGGGTTCCGCGGCGCGCGGATCAACGAAATAAAGAAGATGTCGCACGAGTTTCTCGACAAGCTCGCGGCCGCCGGCACCGACATGATGCATATCGGCGCGGAAAGCGGCAGCGATCGGCTGCTTAAGATGATGAAGAAGAACTGCACCGTGGAGGACATCCTTGAGTCCAACCGCAAGCTTGCGCAGCATCCGCAGATCACCGTCGGCTACAATTTCATCATGGGCCTGCCGACGGAAACCCTCGAAGAGCTCAAGTGGACGCGCGACCTGATGATGCAACTGGTCGAGGACAACCCCAACTGCATCATCTTTCCACCCAACAAGTTCCGTCCGCTGCCGGGCACCGAGCTGTATGTCGAGGCCCAGAAGACGTGGGGCTATCATATGCCCAACACGCTGCAGGCGTGGTCTGAAATCGAGGTGGAGGGCGAAATCGACGCCCAATGGTACGAACGCGGCATGAGCCAGTTCTGCAATCTGCTGCTGATCGGTTCCTACTTCGTCGACAACAAGGTCCAACGCCTGACGACCGGGCGCACGTTCTATTACCAGGTCCTGCGGCTGGTCAATCGCCTGTACCGGCCGGTGGCGCGGTTCCGCATGCGCCACGGCATCACCCAGGGCTTGATCGAGTATCCGCTCTATCGGATGCTGACCGCGTTCTTGAGCCGTATGCAGGCCCGGTTCAACAACGTCAGCGCCTGACCTTCGTCACCTTCCAGGCACTCCTGAACCTCGGCCTCGCGAGACCGGCGCATGTGCGGCATCAGCGGGCTTCTGATCCATCGCGAGGGCGCCGTCGCGAAACCCGGCGAGACCGTGCGCCGCATGTCGGACAGGCTGCGCCATCGCGGACCCGATGGCGATGGTTTCCACAACGATGCGCCGGTATTCCTGGGCCACCGGCGGCTGTCGATCATCGACATCGCGGGCGGCGGCCAGCCGATGACGGGCACGAGCGGCGCCGTCGTTACCTTCAACGGCGAGATCTACAATTATCGTGAAATTCGCGAGGTGCTTGAGGCCGCGGGTCGGCGGTTCCGCACCGACAGCGACACCGAGGTCCTGCTGCAGGCTTTCGAGGAGTACGGCGAAAGCTGTGTCGAGCATTTCAACGGCATGTTTGCCTTCGTTATCTGGTGCCCTGAACGCCGGGCGCTATTCATGGCGCGCGACCGCCTGGGTGAAAAACCACTCTACTTTGCAGATACGCCGAGCTTCTTTGCCTTCGCCTCCGAACTCAAGGGCCTGCTTTGCGTCGACGCGATCCGACAGGGTCTCGAGGTCGACGTCCGCGCGATCTCGGACTTTCTTTCGCTCGGTTACATCGTTCAGCCGAAATCCGTCTATCGCGGGATCAGCCAGCTGCAACCCGGTCACCGTGCATGGATGCGCTGGGGCGGTGAAGGACTGGAGGCGGAACCTTACTGGTCGCTCAGGGATGCGTTCCTCGCCGACAAGCATGTATCGAGCGAGAACCTTCGCGACGATTTCCTTGCCCTGTTCGAGGACTCGGTCCGGCTCCGGCTCCGGGCCGATGTCCCGACCGCGACGTTCCTCTCGGGCGGTGTCGATTCCGCGGCCGTGCTGTCCGCGACTGCGCGTCTGACGGGGTCCGCGCCGACGGCCCTGACCATGGGCTTCGCCGAGAAGAGCTTCGACGAATCCGGTTTGGCCGCAACGACCGCGGCGCACCTCGGCGCCGCCATGACCCGACTCGATACCGGCAACGATCCGGCGGCGGCGGACCTCATCGCCATGTTCGACGAGCCATTCGCCGATACGTCGATCATTCCGATGGCATCGCTGACTCGCGCGGCGCGTCGGACACACAAGGTCGCTCTCTCGGGCGACGGCGCGGACGAACTCCTGGCGGGATATCCGACGTACCAAGCCGACCATTACTTCCAGTACTACCGGTATCTGCCGGATGTCGTTCAACGCGCAGCACGGTGGCTTGCCGAACGGACACTGCGGCCGAGTTATCGCAAAGTGAGCTTCGACTACAAGCTGTGCCAGTTTCTCGCCAGCCACGGTCTCGCGCGCGAACAGGCGCACTACTGGTGGCGCGTCATTTTTTCCGAACGGGAGAAAGCGCGATTGCTGAGCGGCGACGCGAGGGTGGCACTCGGCGATTACGATCCGTTCCATGCCTTCCGGGAAGCCTTCGAAGCGGTGCCCGACGCCTGCTTCCTTGACCGATGCCTTTACGTCGACAGCGTGACGTGGCTGCCCAGCGACATCCTGGTCAAGGTCGACCGCACCAGCATGGCCCACGGTCTCGAGGTTCGCACGCCGTTCCTGGATCACCGGCTGGTCGAGTTCTGCGCGCGCCTGCCCCAGAACCTGAAGATGCGGGGAAGCCAGCAGAAGGTCATGCTGAAACAAGCCATGCACGGCCGCTTGCCGGACTCCGTCCTCAATGGCAGGAAGCGCGGCTTCAACGCACCGACGTCCGCCTATTGGCGTCGGAGCATGACCGCAGTGCCGGCGGGTTTGTTCGCTTCCGGATTCGAACTCGATCCGGCGCGCGAGGACATCACCTTCAAGGGCTTCGCGTTGTGCATCCTTGATTTATGGATGACAATGCGGGCCACGCCCAACGGCAATGAGTTGGAAAATGGCGACAAAGCGTAGACCGGATTCAGGGATTAGTTTCGTCATTCCGGTGTTCAACGAGGAAAACGCCATCGCCGACACGGTGCGGCGAGTGATCGACCAGATGAAGAAGCTCGACCGCGCGTATGAGGTCATCGTCGTCGACGACGGGTCTTCGGACGGCACCTTCGGTGCCGCGTCGACAATCAAGGGGATCACGGTGCTCCGGCATCCGTCGAACAGCGGTTACGGACGAACGCTGAAGACCGGAATCGCCAACGCGAACTTCGAGCTGATCGGAATCGTCGACGCGGACGGCACGTACGAGATCGAGAAGATACCCGAACTCGTGGCGGCGATCGACGACGGGTTCGACATGGCCGTCGCCAGCCGGAGCAACATCGCCAAGCGCGACAGCATGATGAAACGCTTGTCGCGCTGGCTCTATATTATGTCGATCCGGATTCTCGTGGGCCGCGACGCGCAGGACCCCAACAGCGGGCTCCGGGTCTTCAGCCGCAGCTTCGTGATGACATTCTTCCCGTTTCTCTGCAATTCGTTCTCGTTCACGACCAGCCTGACGGTGTTCGCCTTCGGCGGCTCCTACTTCGTCAAGTATGTCCCGAGCCAGTACGAGGTCCGCGAGGGCAAGTCCAAGGTCCGGCACATCCGCGATACGCTCCGGACCATCCAGCTCATCGTCCAGGGCGTGACGTTCTTCAATCCGGTGAAGCTCTACCTGCTGCTGGCCGCGGCGCACGTGGCGTTCGTCGCGCTGCCGTCGCTATTGCTCTGGTCGTGCGTATCCGTTGCCGCCGGGACGACCTATCTGACGGCCGGGTCGCTCACGATCCTGCTGTTGGGGCTCGGCGCGCTCGGTGACATCGTGCGAATCTCGATGATCCGGTCATCCGGCAACGTCGACTTCGAGCACGATCCGGGTGCGCTCAAGAACCCGGCGTCCGCGTCAGCGGGCGACACCACGAAAGGCGTCGGCTGATGGACGCCCAGAAGGCCCCGGCGACCGCCGGTTCCCGGCGGCTCAATCTCGGCTGCGGCCGGTTCCCGAAGCCGGGCTACGTCAACGTCGATGTCGACGACCGCGGCGCGCAGGACATCACCCACGACCTCAACCGGTTCCCCTACCCGTTCGCCGACGGGGCCTTCGATCTGGTCGAGTCCAGCCACAGCCTGGAGCACCTGGCGGACCCGTTCGCGGTAATGGCGGAGATCCACCGCCTGCTCGCACCGGGTGGCAAGGCGGTGATCAAGGTACCGCACTTCAGCCGGGGATTGACCCACCCGGATCACAAACGCGGCTTCGACGTGTCGTTCCCCTACTACTTCGATCCCGATTTCCCCGGCGGTTACTCGGGCACACCGTTTGAGCTCGTTTCCCTGCGGCTTCGCTGGAACGGCCAGCCGTATCTCAAGAAGCAGGTGTTTTCGTGGCCCATCCACACGGGGCTGGCGGCCGTCGGCGTCGTTGTCGACCTGTTCGCCAACTTGTCGCCGGCGCTCTGTTCACGGATCTGGTGTTTCTGGGTCGGCGGTTTCGAGGAGATCGAATTCGCATTCAGGAAACCGGGGGCTGGCGGCTGAGCCCGAACGGTGCCTAGATCTCCAGCTTGCCGAGCGAGGCGAGCAGCGTGTAGACGGCGATCGCGACATCGGTCTCGGCCGATGCGGCATCGCTCGACGCGTTGATCAGCGCCGTCTCGCCGCTCAGCACATCGATCAGCGAGCGGTTGCCGAGGGCGCGGTCCTTGCGAGCGAGTTCGAGGAACTCGGCGGCGATATCCGCCTGATTGTTGAGGTGCCGCGCGTTCTCGGTAGCGGTCATCAGATTGTCCCAGGCGTTGCGTACCTGTTCTTCAAGCAGGTCACGGGCGTCGATGTAGCGGTTCTCGCTAGCGATCGCGTCCTGCCGGGCGGCATAGACGGCACTGTGGTTGGTGCCGGTCACGCCAAAGTCGTAACTCAGTTCGAGCAGCAACAGGGTCTCGGAGTTATTGCCCACGGTCCCGTCGGCGTCCTCCTCGACGGTCTGGCTGAGCGAAGCGTCGATCGACGGGAACAATTCGTCGGCGCGGGTCTCGCGCTCCGTGGCACGCAGGATTTCGGCGTCCTTGGCCGCCGAGACAAGACCCGGGTTGTCGCGGATGGCGATCTCGATGGCCTCGTCGAGGGATTCCGGCAACTCTTCGAACGGCGTCGCGGGAACGGACATGTCGTCGATCTTGCCGCTGTCGTGACCGAACACAGCACGGTAGCGGTTCAGCGCGACCTTGAGGGCGCCTTGGGCCTGCGTCAGCCGGGCTTCCGCACCGGCGAGCTGGGTCTTGGCCTGCAATACGTCCGTCGAAAACCCCGAACCGCGTTCAACCCGCGAGTCCTCTAGCTCGGCCTGTTTCTTAATGTTCTCGACCGAGGCGCGGGCAAACTTGACCAGCTTGAACTGGCGCATGACGTCGAGATAGGCGGTAACGCCCTCGAGAATCAGGGTCTGGCGCGTCGAAACCAGATTGACCCGCGCCTGGTCTTCCGTCAGCCGGCTTCGCTCGATGCCCGCATTGGTCGCGCCGAAGTCCCAAACCTTCTGGTCGAGGGTGACGTTGGCGTCGCGCGGCGGCATCGACGTGTCGTCGGTACCGTTGCCCTTGTGCTGGCGTTCGTAACCGACACCAGCGGTGAAACTGACGGTCGGAAACCAGTCGCCGAGCGATACCTTGGCCAATTCCTCGGCACTCGTGACATCTGCCTCGGCCGCCTTGATCCGGCTGTGATACTCGACAAGCGCCTGCAATTCCTCGGTCATCGATGCCGCGACAGCCGCCCGATCGGTGCCGGCAAGCAAGACAAGAGCGACCGCAGCGGCGCAGGAACTGCGCGCCCAAGCTCTGCTAAACGCTTGAATTCTCTGGCCCTGCAATCCGATCCCCCGCCCGTCGCATCAGATCGTTCAGCCGCTGTACGTTCCCAGGACCAAGTACGGCGGCGCTTGATAGCGAATCGCGATGGTTAATTTATACGAAATCACCCCGACGAAAGCCAGTCGTCTCCCTTTTCCAGGCGATTTATTCGAGTGTCTTCTTGCCCGGCGCCGATCAGGGGATGCGGCAGATGAAGTCCTCGAACTTTCCACCGGCCGATCGCTCCAGGGCATCGACGTACGAAAACCTGAACCGAAACGGGTGCCCGAGACGTTCGATGAAGTACTCGCCGAGTTTGCCCTCCGTCGCCGCCGGCAGTTTTCTAGGGACGATGAGCCGGACTTCGATCTCCTCCGTCGAGTGCTGGACCATCTGAATGCCGCGGATGTCGGCAATCCGGTTCATGCTCGTCGATAGCCACGCCGTCGGCCACGCACTGTCGCCGTCAGGATAACGCACCATGTTGCGGCTGCGCCCAAGCACGCGCCCGATCACGGGGAGCCCTCGGCCGCAGGAGCAGGGTTTGCCGACCGTTGCAAAATCGCCGATTGCGTAGCGGATCAGCGGCATCGCAAAGTTGTGCAGGTCCGTCACCAAGACGCGGCCATGTTGCCCGGGAACGCACGGCTGGCCAGTGTCGTCGATGATCTCGACGATGACGTTCTCCGCCTGCACGTGGTAGTGGTCGTTGTCCGGGCACTGCAGCGCGATCATGCCGCACTCGATCGCCGAGTAGGCGTCGATCACCGGTACGTTCCAGATCTCCCGGCACGCGCGGCGTAGACCGGATTCGACCGTCTCCGACATGGTGTTGACGGCGCGAAGGTTCGGCGGCCGGTATCCGATCTCGCGACTGCGTTGCAGCAGTTCTCGGAGGTTCGACGGATAGGTTAGCAGGTACGCGGGATCGTGCGCCTGCAGCCAGGCAAGCTGTTCACTGACGGGCCTGGAAATCTCGAAAACGTACATTCGGCCGCCGGCGTCTCCCGGTACCCATGGCAGCGGCCGGTCGCGGGCCGAGTGTTCGGTCTCGTCGCCGCGCAGGACCTTGATTGCCGCCACATCCGCGGCAAAGTCCTTGTCGTGCCAGGCATGAAGCCGGAGGTTGAATGCCACGTAGAACAGTGCGGTCACCGCCGTGGTCAGCACCCCGACGGGTTCGCCGGTCGACCCGGAACTGCGGAGCTCGTCGACGGGTGCGTGCGACGCGGGCAGCGCCGACGAACGGATCGACCGGCCGTGAATCTGGAGGTCCTGCCGGGTCATGATCGGAACCTTGCGAAGATCGCTCATCGTCGGCGGCGCATCACTGGCAGTCAGCAGTGGAGCGAGGCGATCGGCGTGGAACGCCGTCGTCGCCGTGGCGTGCGCCGCCAACCGGCGCAGCTGAACCATCTGGCGTGCGATCAGTTCGCTCGCCGACATCCATTGTGTATCGGCGAGTTGAGATTGCAGGGCCCGTAGACCGGCGTCATCGACCGTGGCGAGGCCGGGCCAGACGATCCCGTCGGGCGTTTTGGTCGTCATTCGTGAATTATCGGCGCACGGCCGGCCCTGCACAACGAAACCGGTTCGTTGACCCGCCCGTGCCGATTAAGGACAATCAGCCAAGAGGCGCCCGCGCCAGACGGCTAGAAAGGAAAAACCCGTGACAGATCAAAGAGTTGACGAACACTTTGTCGACATGCTCTCGAACGTGTCGCATGCCAACGGTGTCTTCCGAATCACCCTGGCGCAGCAGGAAACCGAGGACCTGATTACGCCACAGGTCAAGATTCTGATTCCGGCAAACCAGTTGCCACGCATTCTCCAGGGTGTCTCCGACGCGGTGAACGAGATCAGCCGTCGGGTCCGCGAAGCCGCCGAGCAGGCGGCCGAAACCGCGAATGCCGCGGAAGGCAGCGGCAAGTCCGGCGCCAAGGGCAAATCGAAGAAATCCTGACCGGAAGTCCGGCTCAGCGTTCCTGCATCGAACTGCTGGCGTAGCCCCGCAGCGGATCCAGAAGATACTGCATCACCGTACGGGTTCCCGTCTGAATACTGGCCATCACCTGCATGCCCGGGAACAGGTTGTATCGTACCTGCCCGCCCGAGAAGTGGTCTTTCTCGGTCTCGATTCGCACCTTGTAGTAGGGCTCGCCTTCGGGCGTCGTCAGCGTGTCCGGACTGACGCCGACGACCTGCCCCTGGAGCGCGTCGAACCGCATGGCGTCGGAAGAGGCGAGCTTGATCAGCGCCGTCTGGCCGACCTCGATGTAGCCGATGTCGTGCGTCTTCAACTGGGCTTCCACGATCAGGCGGTCGTCGCCGGGCACGACGTCGACCACCGGATCACCCGGTTTGATGACGCCGCCGATGGTCACCACGTGCAGCGTCTTGACGAGACCGTCGACTGGTGACCGCACCACCGTCCGGTCCAGGCTGTCCTCGAACTTGCTCATTCGCTGATCGAGCTCGTCGTATGTCCGGCGCGCCTCCTCGAGCGCTTCACGGACATCGTCCTCGAACCCCGCCTGCAACGCCGCGAGACTGGCCTTGGCTTCCTGGACCGCGGCCTCGGCACCGGCCAGCCCTTCACTGTCGGTGGCGATGTCGCCACGTAGTTTGCTGGCTTCCTTGAGCAAATTCAGGTGCAGGAACCGGTTGGTCAGATTTTCCTTCAGCAGTTCCTCGGAGATGCCGATCTGTTCCTCGATCAGGGCCAGGTTGTTCCAGTTACCGGAGATCCGCGTGTTGATCTCGCGGATCTCTTGTTCCCGCTGCCGCACGGTTTCCCGCTTGCTGGCAATCTCCGTTTCGTGGCGCAGGCGCTGCGATTCGAAGCGCCGCAACGCCTGATCGGCAATTTCCGGTCTGTCGCGCAGCAATGTGTCATCGAAAGCGGGAATGTCGGCGCCGTCGATCAGCGCCTGCAGCCGAGCGATATCGGCCTTGAGACCGGTCAGGCGGACCTGAAGTTCGCCGACGTCGGCACCGGTCGCCGTCGGCTCGAGGCTCACGAGGGGTTGCCCTGCGGTCACTGCCTCGCCCTCGCGGACGTATATCTCGCGTACGATCCCGCCTTCCAGGTGCTGCACCGTCTTGACCTGGGATGCCGGGGCGACCTCGCCGGTGGTCATGCTGACGATGTCGAGCTCGCTGAACGACGCCCAAATGATGAAGGCCATGACGAGGATACTGCAAAGCGCGAAGATGGCGTGAGTACCGATGCTCTCCGGCTCGCCCCGGAACCCCGGAATCAACTCGATGTCATCTTCGCCGTCGGTGATGTTGTCGTCAGCGGTCGGGGTGTCCTCGCTGTCGATGAACTCAGCCTCGGCGATCGCCTTGGCTTCCTCGATGACCGCTTCGGGTGACGGTTGCCTGATCATGACGCTGCACCGCCGGACGCCTTGCGGCGTTTACCGCTTTCCGCCGCGGCCTCTGCATTGGCCGCATCGGCGTGGGAAACTGCCGGCACCGGCTTGACGTTCAGGTCGACCAACGTGTGGGCGCCTTTCACCACGCCGCGCTCGTGCGACATGATGATGATCGTTCGGCCGCGCGCCGCCATCGAACCAAGAATGCCGTGCACCGCTTCGATACCATCGGCATCGAGGCTTTCGGTCGGTTCGTCGACGACCACCAGCATTCCGTCCGTCGCCAGGGCACGGGCCAGGGCGATCCGCCGGCGGATACCCTCGGACAGGCGCCAGCCGTTGTCGATCACCGGCGTGTCGAGACCGTCCGGGCTTTCATCGAGAAAGCGCCGCAGACCGACGGTGTCGATGATGGCGTTGAGCGCGCTGCTGTCGAGATCCGGGCTGTTGATGCGGATATTCTCCTCGATCGATGCGTTCAGCAGCCCTGGTTCCTGCGGCAAGTAGACGACCTGTTTGCGCCACCATTCCGGCGCGATCTGCTGCAGGTCGAGACCGTCGACCAGAATCTGGCCACGGCTCGGCTCCAGCAACCCGATGAGCAGGCGTGCGAACGTCGTCTTGCCGGCGCCGTTGGCACCGGTCACGACGAGAACCTTGCCCGGGTCGAGTTTGAGGTTCAGGGACTCGAAGATTGGCGTGTTGCTGCCGCCATAGGTGAACGCCAGGTCGCGGAACTCGATCGATCCCTGGTACTGAGTCAGCGCAGAGCCGCGTTCCCGTTCGAGCGGTACCGTGGCGAGCTTGCGGAACAGTTCCAGCGCCTCGCGCGCCTTGGCGAACGTACCGCCCAGCTGGGAGAACTTGGAAATCGGCTGCAGCGCCCGGGACGCCAGGATGTTGCCGCCGATCATCGCCCCGACGTCCATCTTGCCGGCAACCACGAGCATCGCGCCGACACCGATGATGGCGACGCTCATCAGTCCGTTGGCGCTTTGCGATATCGTCTGCACCAATCCCTGGCGATCGGTCAGGTCGCGCCGCAGGCGCTGGATCGCCCGCGTATGTTTCTGCCACGCCTCGCGGACGAAACCGCCGGCATTGAACGAGCGGATCGTGTCGCCCTCGCGCGTCGCCGTGCTCAGCAGTCCGCTGCCGACACCGCCGAGTTCCTGAACCTTTTGGGTGTTGGGCTTCATCGAGCGGGCGCCGAGCACGCCGGCCACGAACACAAAAATGATGAAGGCCAAGACGATGAGCGAAAGCACCGGCTCCAGCAGCCATAGCACGACGACGAAGAACAGCGAGAACGGCACGTCCAGCACGGCCGTGATGTTGTTGGCGTTGTAGGCCTGCTCCACGTGGTTGATCCCGGCGACGATCTCACGGCGCGTTTCCGGCGCGATTTGCTCGAGTGCGGCGGTCTTGGCGCGGGTGATCACCTTGAAGCCGGCCAGCGCGGACTTCTCGTCGGGCCCGGCACTGACTGACCGGGCCAGCTTGGTTCGGACCTGTCGGAAGGCGAATTCGAGCGCGATCGCGATCAACACGCCGGTTGTCAACGTCACCAGCGTCGAATCCACGCCGTGCGCGACATAGCGGTTCAGCACTTGCATGACGAACAGCGGACTGGCGAGTGCCAGCACGTTGATGAACACCGAGGCGACCACGAGTTGGGTCGACAGCCGGGGCAGCGCGAGCAAGCGCCTGACAAGTTCCCTCATGGCGTCCGTCCCGGCACGCGTGGCCGACGCGGACGGCTACAGCGATCCCATATCGGACATCGAGATGGTGCGGCGAATCTCATCGCTCTTGAATCCCAGGGCCATCGGGCGCCGAACGTTCGGCAGGCAGACCACATCATAGAGTTCCGTGACGATGCCGTCGATGGTCAGCCAGTGCACGACGTCGCCGCTGCGGATATCGATCACGTAGATGCCGCACTGCGCTGTCGCGTTCTTGGTTCTCATCGTGTCATCGAGCGCGAGGCCGGAGAACGTCCTGTTCTCGCGCGGCTTCGACAGACCGACCAGTGCGTAGTCGCCGTGGAAGCTCAGTCCGCGCGCGTAACCGGGGCAGAACGTCATAGGCTCGAAGCGGCCCGACGTGACATCGACGGATCCAAACTCTCCGGTTCCGGAGTTCAGGAGCCAGACCTTGCCATTGTAGACGCGCGGCGAATGCGGCATCGACAGATCGCCGATGACGATCTCTCCGCTCGACACATCGATCAGGCACCCGCCGTCGCGGCGTTTGTCGCGCCAGCCGTTGGGCACGTCGGTCTGTCCGACCGCGGTCACATAGGCGGGTTTGCCATCCTGCATGGCAAGGCCGTTCAGATGACAGCGATCCTCGGCGGCGAGCTTTGAGATGAAGCGGGGCTTCCAGAGGGGCTGGAAACTGGTCTTGTCGCCGATCGTCGCCAGGCAGCTGAACAGCGTGTTGACGAAGATCACCCGGCCGTCGCGGTCGATGGCGATATCGTGAATATCGAGGTCACCCGTCGTCCGCCCGTCCATCGGCACGTATAGCCGGTCGTAACCATCGTGCACCTGACCCGGTGCCAGCACGTTCTCAAATCGCCAGAGCTGATAGAGCGAACTCAGGTACAACGAATCTCGGTCGAGGCAAAGCCCCATGCAGCGATTGAAGGTCCGTTCGAAGATCGACAACCGCCCGGTCGGCTGCAGGCCGATCATGAAGACCTTCGCCGACTGGTACGTCGAAAAGGCGATCGACAGGTTTTGCTCCGCCATCCAGGCGTTGAACTGGCGCGACGCCGCCATCTCGAGCTTGATGTCGGCGGCCTGCGCTTCGCCGCCCGTCGAGGAAGCCCCTTCGTCCGTCTTCTTGATCGTATTGCTGGCCGTCTTGCTGGCTGTCTTTCTGGCAGGCTGTTTCGCCGGCACGGTCTTGGTAGAGGTCTTCTTCGGTGACGCCTTCTTGGTTAACGTCTTCTTCGCGGGTGAAGTTTTGGTGGCCGTTTTCTTCACCGCCGGCTTCTTGTTTCTGGCCGGTTCCTTCCTCGCAGGAGACTTCTTCGCAGGAGAAGACTTGTTGGCCGCCTTCTTTGCAGACGGCTTCTTGGTCTTGGCCGGCGTTTTCCTGGCCGCAGGTTTCTTCGCCGCCGTGGTTCCCCGCTTCGCCATCATTCCCCTTTAACTTATTGATTTGTCTGCAGTATTGCCGGTCAAAGGAACAGAAGCAATACTCTCCAACGCCTTGCCGGCCTACTGGATACCAATGCCAACGACGAAGTCGTCCTCGTCGAGGCTCGCCGCGTCGACGTTCTGCATTTCAATCTCGATATCCGCACCGGCGGCCGTGTCACCATCAATGTCGATCTCGAGGCGTTTCGTCTGGGTGTTGTAGGTCGCGCGAACCTCACTCGCGCTGGCCGTCGTCGACAGATCTCCGTCGAGGCCCAGCCAGGTGAAGTTCGGCTGCTCGACGAAGAAACTGATATCGATCCGATCCACAAACGTGCCGGAACCCACGCTGCCCGCGTCAAAATCGGTGATCGAGTCGATCGTCCCATCGTCCGCCGCCGGATCGTAGATGAAGACGTCGCTGCCGACACCACCGGTCAATGTGTCTGCCCCCGCACCGCCCGTGATGTCGTCGTCGCCGTCGCCGCCGACGAGGAGATTGACGCCGGCGTCACCCGTGATGGTGTCGTTCAACGCCGAGCCGACAACGTTCTCGACGTTGCTGATTGTGTGCTGGCTGGTGGCACCGAAACTGCCGGCGCCGAGGCTGATGTCTATGCTGCTCGCCGATAACTGGAACGTGACGGTATCGATGCCGTTGCCGCCGTTGATCGTATTGGCGGTCCCGCCGTAGTTGTTGTCGAAGATGATGTCATCGCCGTCGTTGGCCGTTATGTCCCCGCCTTGGGCGTCACCGATGATGGCGTCGTTGTACGCGCTGCCCGTCAACGCAACAGTGCCGCCGGTGTCGTCGCCGATGAGTAGCGTTGAACCTGTCTGTGCCGAAGCATTGGCGGTCAACTCCAGAATATATTCGTCGTGACTGCCGTCGCCGTCAAAGTCGAACTCGACGGTTGGCGCGCTGGAGATAACAGCATCGGTGATCCGAAGCGAATTACCGACACCGGCAAACGTGAACACGATGTCGTCCGTGCCGATTTCGCGAAACGCATCGGTGATCTCGAGCTGATCGTCGATTTCGATGAAGTCTCCGCCGCCGCTCGTCAGGTCGAGAACGTCGTTGCCCGATTCGTAGAAGATCTCATCCGCCCCGGCGCCGCCGGTAATGGTGTCGTCGCCGGCGCCGCCGTCGACGAACGATCCGTCCGCCGTGTTGACGTTGATCAGATCGTTGCCCGCACCCGCGAAGATCAAGTTGAAGCCGCTCGATGTGCTGGTGATCGTGTTGTTTCCGGCGTCACTGACGATGATCCGCTGGGCGCCTGTGCCGGTTCCGTTGTAGGTGCTCGTGGTCGTGACGACGTTGTAGCGTTCAAGCACGCCATCCTCGTCGAGGTCAGTGTCGAGCCAACCAATTCCACTACTCCCGTGACCAAGGATCGTCAGAGAGTGCAGGCTGAAATCATCGTGACTTTCGTACTCGAACGTCAGATCGGTTCCATCGAATGAGGCGTGCTCAAGGAAGAAATCGGTGCCGATGACAACGATGTCCGATCCGCCACCGGTCGTGTAGGTATCGTTGCCGGCGGTCGCGAAATAGGTATCGGCGCCTGCAGTGCCGCTGTCGGTATCGTTGCCGAGCGTCCCTGCCTGTCCGCCCGCCACATTCAGTCCCGAAACGTCAATTCCGGTCTGGACCTGCAGCACCGTGGCGCCCGAGGTGAACTGGGTGAAGCCGCCGGTCGTCCCGACCTGATACCACGTGCCGTCGCTCTCGAGCCTGTCGGTGCTGTCGCCGAGGATCGACAGGGTGTTCGCGCCGTCGGTCATGGCGACGACGTCGGATGCATTGATCGATACCGTCGCCCCCGCCGCCTCGACGTGCGCCGGCGCACCGGAAGGCGTGAACGTCTCGGCGACCGTGATGTCCTCGGCGACGGTCACTGTCGCACCGCCGTTGGTAATCGCCGTGATGGTGTACGTGCCGTCATTGGACGTCGTGCCGGTGATGTTGATTGTGTCGCCGACCGCAAATTCGTCGAAGGCGGCCGTGGTCAGCGCCGCGTCTGAAATCCGCCGCACGGAAATGGAGTCAGCGATGTCGTCGAACGCCAGCTCATGCCCGGTGTTCGCGACGAAACCCGTTACCGGCACGGAGAACCCGACGCCGTCCGTGTCCGTGCCGTCGACAACGGCACCGGACACGGTGATCGTCGAACCGTCGGCGGAGACCCCGGTGACGGTCGTCGTCTGGTCGTTGCTCAGCGTGCCGCTGATCGTGATGCTGTCGCCGGCGGCAACGCCGTCGAAGGCGCCGAAAACGGCGGCACCGGTAACGTCCTGGATCTGGATCGAACCGTCGGCGTTGGTGAACACGGTCCGGGTTCCGATCAGAATTTCTGAACCGGCATACTCGATGTCGAGAACCTCGACATTCGCGATGCCGCTGACGCCGCGAAGATCGATGGCCGCCGGACCATGATCGAACTCGAGCGTGTCGCTGCCGGCCCCGCCGTCGACCGAGGTGTCGTCGGCATCGAACAGCATGACGTCGTCGCCGTCACCGCCCGACAAAACGTCCGCGCCAGTACCGCCGTCGAGGAAATCGTTGCCGCCGTTGGCGTTCAGGGTGTCGTTTCCGTCGTTACCGAGCAGGATATCGTTGCCGGTGTTGCCGGTCAGTATCTGGCCGAGCGCGTCGGTCCCGACGAGCACGGTGTCGATCCCGACAGCGGCGCCGAGCGTCGTAGTATTGACAGCATAAGTCTCGAGCGTGCTGTCCTCGTTGAAATCCATACGCACGAATGCAATAGGATCCGCCGCGTGATTCGTTACCGTCGTCGTGTGAACCGTACCGTCGGCACCGTCTTCGAGCACGACCGCCAGATCGGTACCGTCGAACAGCACCCGCTCGACAAGGAGGCCCCCGGCGATCTCCAGCGTGTCGCTGCCGCCGTTCGGCGCGATCGTGTCACTCCCCCGGGACGCGACGAACACGTCATCGCCAACGGTGCCGACAAGCGGGTCGGAGCCCGTGGTGCCGTTAACGGTGTTGACCGGCGGAATGTCGACGAAGAAATCCGTTTCATCGAGATTGGTGAGGTCCACGCCCGTCAGCGTGATCTCCATATCGGTGCCGACGGTCATGACGCCGTCGCCGTCAATGTCGATGGAAAGCAGCTTGGAGGTGTCGTCGAAACGCGCCTCGGCGGCACCCCCGCCCGTGAATGCCGATGCGCCGATGAACGAAAACGCGCCGGCGATCACGTCGGCCAGGTCGATGACGTCGACTGCCGTCGACGCGGTGCCGGCGTCGAAGTCGGTGATCGTCTCGGCAGCGCCGACGTCCGCGTCGGTCGATGCCGTGTAGAGAATCTCGTCGAATCCGGTTCCCGTGATGATCGAATCGGCACCGCCGCCGCCGACGATGGTATCGTTGCCGGCACCACCGTCGATGGTGTCCGCACCGCCTTTGCCGAACATCACGTCGTTTCCGGAATTGCCGCCGAGCGATTCCGCGTTATCGGTACCGGCAACCGCCGCGTCGACACCGATGAAATCGGCAAGGCCGGACACGTCGAACTGGGTCGCCACCTTGAAGGTCTCCAGCGTCGAGCCGTCCTCGTCGAAATCGAACTCGACGAAGGACAGCGTTCCAACCGGGTTGCCGCTCGAGTCGGCAACGTGATTGAACACCGTCGTCGTGTGGGTCGTCGTGCCGTCGTCGATCAGGAACTGCAGGTCGTTGGCCGACCCGCCACCGGTTGCGTCGGCATCCACGAACTTCGCCGAGAGAAACTCGAGACCACTGCCCAGATCGATCCGCAGGGTATCCGTGCCGCCGGCGTTGAGCCCGAGGAACACCTCGTCGTTGCCCGTCGTCGCGATGACGAGATCGCTGCCCGCAGTGCCGACGATCTCGGAACCTGCGTTCGCCGCGCTGTCGTCGCCAGCCGTGCCCGTGATCGTGTTGATACCGTTCGTGAAATCGCCGGTCACCGGTGCTATCGTCACGCCGTCCAGCGTGACCAGGAAGCCATCGAAACCGGACTCGTCACCGTCATCGCGGACGTAGAGGTAACCGTCGCCCGCGAGGTCCGAGAAGAAGTAGAGCTGGTCGTCGGCTCCCGCCGACGTAATCAGCCCAATGGTGGTTGCAACATCGACCGAGAAGGCTATCGCCGTCGACGGCGTCAGGTCGACCCCGCCGATACCCTTGAGCTGGATCACGTCTGTGCCGCTCACGAAGTCCGTGATCGCATCGAGGCCGGCGACGTTGCTGTCGGCCGCCGATTCGAAACTGAAGATGTCGTTGTCCGAACCGCCGGTCAGAACGTCGGCGCCCAATCCGCCCTCGAGCACGTCGTCGCCACTGCCTCCGTCAAGGTCGTCGTCACCGCCGAGGCCGATCAGGACGTCGTTGCCGCCGTTGCCCTGGAGCACGTCACCGACCGCGCCGGCGGTGGCGTTCTCCGACCCGACGATCGTGTCATCGCTGATGCCGCTTTCGAGGAAGTACTCGAGGTCGATCGTCGCATCCTTGAACTGCACCTGCTCAATCTGCGTCAGGGTATCGGTGCCGTCGTCGCCGTCGGTCACGGCGTCCAGATCGGTGACGGTGAAAACACCCGCACTGACACGAACGATGCTGTAGCTTCCGATATTCCCCGCGAAGGTCGCGATGTCGAGACTGGTATCGACCGACGACGGATCGCCGTTCAGGGCATCGTCGCCGGCGCCGCCGGTGAAAATGTCGGCACCCGAACCGCCGTCAAGCGTATCGTCGCCGGCGCCGCCGTCGAGGACATCGTCACCGTTGTCCCCCTCAATCAGATCATCGCCGCCAAAACCGTTGATGATGTCGTTGCCGCCGGCGCCCTTGAGGTGATCGCCTACGGCACCACCGACTGCGTTCTCAGAACCGTTGATGGTTTCGTCGGCGACCGTACCGACAAGGTAGTACTCGAGATCGACTGTGCCGTCGGCAAACTCGGCGCGTTCGATCTGATTGAGCGTGTCGGTGCCGTCGCGGTCGGCGACCGTGTCGGTCACCGTGAACTGGCCGGGGCCGGTCCGCACAATGGTGTAGTCGGCGATGTTGCCGGTGAACACCGCGGTATCAAGCAGGGTCTCGGCCGCCGACGGATCGCCCTCCAGGATGTCGTCGCCGCCGCCGCCAATGAGGCGGTTCGCGCCTGTCTCGCCATCGAGGGTGTCGTCACCGTCGCCGCCGTCGAGGATGTCGTTGCCGCCGCCGCCGAGCAGGACGTCATTGCCGCCGAGGCCGAACAGGAGATCGTCGCCGCCGTTGCCGTCGAGACGGTCGCCGATTGCCGCCGGATGCGCGTTCTCGGAACCGGTGATCGTGTCGCCGGCGCCGCCGCCGGAGAGATCGAACTCGAGATCGTAGGTCACACTGTCGCCAAGGAAATGGACGCGCTCGATCTCGTCGAGCGTGTCGGTGCCGTCGTCGCCGTCGGAAAGATCCGTATCGGTGATCGTGAACTGGCCATCGCCGGTGCGCGTGATGCTGTAGCCGTCGCTGGAACCGTTGAAGACGCCGGTGTCGAGGTCGATCTGGGTTGCCGTTTCATTGCCGTCGAGCGTGTCGTTACCAGCGTCGCCCTTGAGGAAATCGGTCCCGAGACCGCCGATCAACTCGTCATCCCCGTCACCACCGACGAGGTAGTCATTCCCCGAAACACCCAGGAGCTGATCGTTGCCGGCGAGGCCAAAGACCGTGTCGTCGCCGCCGCCCGGATTGAGCGCCGTGCCGCCGGTATCGTCGCCAATCGTGCCGGTCATGATGTCGTTCGTGCCGGTATCGGAGGTATCGGAGATGTTGACGAACTTGGTGCCGGCAATCGCCGGGTTGATGCCGTCATCGACCGAAGTGTAGATCTCGAGCGTGCCCGCGAACGATGCCGTCGGCGTGAACTGCACCGCCGCGAGCACCGCATTGATGTCAGCAACGCTGCCCGTTGCGCTCCATACCCCGTTACCGGCGTTGTAGGTGGGCGTCACGCCGCCAGACGTCGGCGTGCTCAGCGACCCATCGGCCGGCGTCGAAAGCGTCAACGTGACCGTCACACTGTCGCCATCGGGGTCGGTGACGACGATATCCGTCAGGTCGATGATGCCATCGACGGGGCCGGCTTCGGCGGCGCTCAGGTTTGAGGCCACCGGTGCATCGTTGGCTCCGTCGTCGACATTGACGGACACGGACGCAATGTTGCTGAGCGCACCGGCACCGTCACTGAGCGTCACCTCGATGGTTCTTGAGCCGAGCGTTGCCGCGGAAACATCCGTGTTCTCGTAGGTTATCGCCCTCAGAAGCTGGTCGACGTTGGCGAACGTCGCGTTGACCCCCAGGTTGACGGCCAGGTCCGCGCCGGCACCGATAGCATTGACTAATGTACCGACCACCGTACCGCTGACCGTCACGTCGGACCCGGCCGTGGTCCCGGCGAGACCGACAACGCCGACTGTGTCGAGACCGAGCACGTCTTCCGCCGCATCCAGTCCGGCGCTGATAGAGACGTTGAGGACCCCGCCGTTGAGGTTCGCGTCGTCGGCATCGGTCACGGCTGCTGTCAGTCCGGCGTCGTCGATCACGACCGCACCGGCACCTTGAATGTAGTTGACCACGTCGCCGTCGAGGCCGGTGATCTCCGGTGCGTCGTTGACCGGCTGAACCGTTACATCGATGGTCTGTGTGACATAGCCGTCGTCGCCCGAGCGAACGGAGACGTCGAAGCTGTCAGTGCCGGCGTACTCGTTGTCCGGCGTGTAGGTCCACGCCCCGGTCGTGCCGTCGATGGAAACCTGACCGTTGAGCGGCTGCGAAACGATGTCGAACCGGAAATCGGTGTCGCCGTCGATGTCGGTGACCTCGACGCGACCGTGCAGCGTCGAGTCCTCGGCCACGGTGAACGGGTTGGTGTCGACGAAAGTCGGCGTCGTCGGGCTGCCGCCCGAGGTGAAGGTGCCGTCGTCTCCGCCGGCCAGATTGGCAATGGTCGCGCCATCGGAGTCATTCAGCAGGTAGGCGGCAACGAGGTTGACGTCGGTGACGTCCGGCATGTTCACCATGTCGGTGCGGATGTCGGCCTCGGTCCGCGCGACGTCGAAGATTCGGGCGTCGAACAGTTCGCCCGTGAACAGGCCGCCGCCCGGCGTGTTGCCGAGGATCACGTCACCGCTGACGAGGTCCGGAACAAGGGCTGTCGACGTGCCGATGGCGACGCCGTCGAGGAACAGTGTCGTCGTTCCGCCGGCGAGATCCGCATCGTAGCTGACCGCTGCATGATGCCACTGGCCGTCGCCGACATCGGGCGTTCCGGAATTCGCGGCCGCGCTGATGCCCGGCGTGAACGCCAGATCAAACCGGAGCTCGTCGTCGCTGTCGATGAACAGCAGGGCCGCGTTGTTGGCGCCCGACGTGTCACCAAGCGAGAACAGGTCCTGCCGCGCACCGGTGACCGAGGTTCTGAACCAGATCTCCATAGTGAAGTCGCCGGTTTGCGTGGCGATCGATGTGGCGCCGGAGGCCGTAACCTGGTCGTCTACTCCGTCGAACACCATCGCCTGACCGTTGAAGCCGACCGGCGTCGGATCATCTGCAGCAATCGCCGCACTTGTGCCGAGGGTGCCGTCACCGGTCGCGCCGAGTGCGCCGAGATTAGTCACCGTCTGGCCGGTGACGTTCTCGAAGTCGAAATGGACCTGCAGGCCGGCGGCGGCCGGATTGGCCGGCACGAATCCGCCCATGTCGTTCTGGACATCGATCTGGTTAAGCGCCTGATCGTAAATCCGGACCTCGTCGATTACGCCTTTGAACGGGCTGGTGGTGAGTTGGTTGTTGCCGACAAAGACTTGCCCGGAACTGATGTCCGGCAGTGATCCAGTGGATTCGCCGACGAGCTCGCCGTCCAGATAGAACGAGAATTTGCCCGCGCCGTCGTGGACAAACGCCGCGTGATGCAATTGCCCGTCGTTCACCGTTCCGGTTGTCGTGATCGCGACACCGGAATTGACCGCGGCCTGCAATTGCCCCCCGGTCAGAACCAAAGCTGCACTGTTCAGGGTCGTCGGTTCGCCCAGCGCCAGCAGCACGCCGGAAGTCTCGCTCGCGTCGGCGCTGAACCAGATTTCCTGGGTAAAGGCGCCCGCGCCGAGGGTAAGCGTCGCGTTGGCCGGAACCGTCAACGTGTCCGAATCATCGAACTGCATGGCGTCGCCGGTCGTGGTCACCGCGGCAATGACCGGATCGTCGTCGACCGGCACGACATCGATATTGATGGTCCGCGTCAGACCGCCGCCCTGACCGTCGCCGACCGAGACGAGGAAGCTGTCCGGCCCGTTGTAGTTGGCGTCCGGGATATACTCATAGCGCCCGGTGACGGCATCGATGGTCACCGTGCCGTGGAGCGGTTGCACGCCGATGGCGTAACTCAGCGTGTCTCCGTCGGCATCGGAGGCAACGACGTCGCCGCGCAGGACCGAGTCCTCGTAGGCGACGACCGTATCGCCGGCCGTCGGCGGCGCAACGTCGACGAACGTCGGATTGCCGATCGCGGTCGCGGTAAACGATCCTGTATTGTCGCTGACCGCGGTTACCGTCGTGCCGTCGTCTTCCTGTCCGAAGGTGAAGTTGGCGAGCAGGCCGTCGGCATCAACAGACACACCGGACTCCATGCCGTCCTCGATCTCCCACTCGTCGCGGGCATGATCCCAGACGCGGACATCGGCTATGTTGCCGGTGAAGTGCTGTATCGAGCCGTTGAAGCTGCCGATGTGAAGATCGCCGGCCGAGGTCTTCGGTACGCCAATGCCGCTGGCACTGCTCTCCAGAACACCGTCGACATATATGCTGATCGTTTCGGTCGTCTCGTCGTAGGTCGCCGCCACGTGATGCCACTGACCGTCGGTCACATTCGTCGTGCTGACCGTCGATGGGAACGAGTTGTCCGTTGCCTCGAGCCTGATTGAGGCGATGCCACTCGGATCGATCGTCAGCGTGTAGGTGCCGCCGTTACTCGTCGCCAGTTTATTGATGATGCGTTGCGTCGCGCCGCTGGTCTCGGTCTGGATCCAGGCCTCGACCGTCCAGCTCGAGGGCGCGAGACTGCCGTCGTCGGCGACCGAAAGCCCGTCATCACCATCGAACGCGACCGCGCCGTCCGTCACGCTCGGCCCGAGCAGCGTCGGCGCATTGTCCGCGAAATGGGCGTCGCCGACGAGCGTACCATCCGCCGGCTGCGGGCCGTCCGTGCGCGCCGTGTTGTCGAGCTCGCCGTCGAGCGGATAGGCGTTGACCAGCCCCGTCACGGGTCCGTCGACATGGCTCTCGGCCATCGATGCCTGGATTTCGGATTGACCCTGCACCGTGTCGTAAATGCGGACCTGGGCGATGGCGCCGTCAAACGCGTTCACGCCGCTTGCACCCGCGCCGATGATGATCTCGGCGGGATCGCTGATGTCGCCGATGAACCCGCCGACGCTTAGTCCGCCGATGCCGTCGACGTAGCGGAACAGCTGATCCGCGGACGCGTCGTAGGCGACTGCGACATGGTGCCATTCGCCGACGGTAAGCACGTCGCCACCGCTGTTCAGTCCGTTGCCGTTGAGTTCGACCCCCACCGCCGTGCCGGTAAGCGCCACCCGCGTATCGCCGATGGTAACGAGGTTCTGTGTCCCGACAAGATCTTCCGCACGGACCCACATCTCGATTGTGAAGTCGCCGGTAGTGGCGACGGAATTGAAGTCGGAGAAACTGACGTAGTCGCCGGTGCCGTCGAGCACCAGGTAGTCACCGAACCGGTCGTTCGGCGGGCCGCCGGCACCCGGTTCGTGATTGTTCCCGGAAACGTCGATCAGCGCGGGATTGCTGTCGGTCGCCGGGTCGCCGACATTGTCGAGCGTAAAGTGAAGCGCAAGGCCCGTGGTGTCGGCGAGATCCGTATGGTCGTAGTTGTCGGCAATCTGCTCAGCCGTGCGCGCGGTCGACCAGACGCGGATGTCATCCATCTGGCCTTTGAAATAGTTGGTATCGTCGCCCCGCTTGCCAATCAGCATGTCATCCGGTGGTGAAATGTCGGCAAGATCGAATGTATCGCCGACAGTGGCCTGCGGCACCCAACCGGCATTCGAACCGTCGAGGTAGGCGGTCACCGTTCCTTCGCCGCCGGATTGGTCAACGACCATGGCAATATGGTGCCAGCCTTCCGTGACGCCGTTTGACGCCAGGTGAAGGACCTGTATGGCGCGATGCGACGCATCGTTGACGTCGACCGCGCCATCGACGGTGATGCCGAACTGAAGCGTTCCGTCGTCGCCAAGGTTCAGGCCCCAACCCTCGTCCGTGCTCGTCTCGTTGCCCTTGCCGATCAGACGCTGGTAGGTCGATGGCGTGGTGCCGTCGTAGTAGAACCAGCCTTCGACCGTGAACGATCCAGTGCCGGGGTTGAGATTGGCGGAGTCAGGCACAGCGACGTAGTCGTCGACGCCGTCGAACTGGACGACCGTGTTGCCGCCGCTGGCGCCGAGAATTTCGGGATCGTCATTGACCGAACTGATCACCTGGATCGCCGTATCCGACCCCTGCCCGATCGATGAATCGTTAACGATGCTGACCTTGTCGCCAACGCTATGCTGCGTCTGATCCCATGCCCGATAGGTAAAGGTCGAGGTGCCATTGTAATCGTCATTGGGCACGAAGCGAACCAGGCTCGCTGCATCGAGCAACAAGGCGCTACCGCTTGAGACCGGCGAAACGGCGTTGAACGTTGAACCGCCGTCGATGCTGTACTCCCATATGCCGTTCGATTCCTCAATGCTGACAATGGCCATGGCCTCGACGACGCCGTCCGGATCGGTGATCGCGCCGTTGGGGATGATGTCGGACACGAGCGTGCCGGGATTGCTCACCGGGTCTTCAGTGATCGTCGTCAGGTTCGACGCCAGACTATCGTCGAGGAACGGCTGGGAGTTGACCGTCCCGCCGACCTTGAAGTTGGCGGCACTGAGCGTGCCGGTCAGACCGCCGAGACCGATCTCCATGTCGACCGCGCCGGAGCCGGTCGAATCGATCTTCAGCACGCCCCCGGTCAGGAAGGCGGACGGCAGGGAGTAGTGTATGTCGTTGTCGACGCCCATGTAGACGAAGTCGCCACTGACGATATGCGAAAGGTCGATGACGTCCTCGGCGGCGTCAAAATCCGTGATGTTGTCGCGGCTGCCCGGCCCCGGCGCCGAGTCGGCCGCCGAGACGAAGACGAAACTGTCGCCGCCCGTGTTGCCGGCCATGGAGTCGACGCCTTCGCCACCGACGATGATATCGTTGCCGGCGCCGCCACCAATGGTGTCGTTGCCCGCACCGCCGAACAACAGGTCGTCGAACGCGTCGCCGACGAGGGTATCGAAGCCGCTCGACCCGGCAACCAGCCAGCGGTCGCCGTCGGGCTGGGCCGACACGTCGAGACCGGTCGTCGAATTGCTGACGCGGAAGACCTCCAGCGTCGAGTCGCCCTCGACGTCGACCTCGACGAACGTCAGCGGGTGCGGACCGTGGCCCTGGAAGGTGGTGGCGTCGGGTACGGTCTCGCCGTCGAGCAGGATGCTGAACGCCAGGTCCGATCCGTCGAACGATGCGTCGACCAGATCGAAGCGATCCTCGATGCGGAACGTGTCCGCACCGCCGATGTTGGTCGCGAGGTTGTAGGTATCCGTGCCGGTGCTCGAGACGTAGATGTCGTCGCCCGGGGTGCCGGACCCGGTGTCACCGACGCCGTCGGCACCGGTGATCAGGTTGCCGGTGTAGTTGAGCGTGACCGAGATGACGCCCGGCGTCGTCGCGCCGTAGTCGACGTCGAAGTCGGCGGCAAAAGCCAGCGTGCCGCCGTCGGTGACGGTCTCGAACACGCCATTGATCGCGCCGGAATAGTTGATGATGTCGAACGTCTGACCGTCGGTCGGCGAATAGCCGGTAAAGTCGAGCGTGAGGACATCGGCGTTGCCCGACGAGTCGAGACCGAGATCGACGACGTTCAGGACATCGTGGGTCGCCGCGCCCTGGATATCGAACACGAGCTCATTGCCGCCGGCGCCGGCGCCGAGATCGCCCGAGACCGTGAAATCACCGACCGTGTCGACGCCGCCAACCTCGATGGTGCCGCCGTTGTTGGCTAGCGTCGCGCCGTTGGCGAGAACGAGTGTGCCGTCGCCGACGATGTCACCGGTATTGTTGAGCGCGAACGAGCCATCGATGGTGAGGGTGACGCCCTCGGGGATACTGATCGTGCCGGTGTTGAGCACGGCGCCCGAGATCGTCGCGTCGTACTGCAGGTCGATGGTGCCGTTGTTGGTAATGTTGGCGTCGATGGTGAAGACGCTGGCAACGTTGCCGGCCGTGTTCTGGACGGTGATCGTCCCGTCATTGTTCAAAGTGCCAGCGGTGACAGTCAGAGTCGAATTGAAGCCTGAAGCGATCGCGTCGAGCGTCAGGTTGCCGGCGTTGGTGAAGCCGCTGGCGAAGGTCACGGAGGCGTCCTCGCCCGATTGCGGGCCGACTGTCACGTCGCCGGTTGCGCCGACAGAGAATGGTCCGTCAATACCGTTGCCAGTGCCGGAAATGGTCAAGGTGCCGTTAACGTTGAGCGTGACGTCACCAGTCACCGTCTCGTCGGTCATCTCCATACGCCCGCCGGACGCAATCGTAAATATGCGCGGGGTGGCGATGTCGGACTGGATCGTTACCTCGTCACCCGTGGCGCCGAACCGCAGGATCGGCATGCCCGACGTCAGGGTGAAGTCGGACGCGAGCGTGAACAGGCCGGTCGGGCCGCTGCCGGCAAAGTCGATGACGGCGGTCGAAGTATGGGCAACCAAGTTAGTCGCCGCGCCGACGATCAGTTCCGTGTTTGCGCCGAAGTTCAGAGTATCAAAATCGCCAACTTCGACCGTGCCGCCACCGGAAAGATCTAGAGCAGAGGGGCTGGTCGCAGTGACGTTGGTGGTGCCGACGCCAGCGGTACCGTTCCAGAAAAGTAGCGTCGGCATGGTATTGGTATGGGTGAAGCCGCCGGTGACGTCGAGCGAGCCTTCAACCACAGTCAATATGCCGTCGCCCGTCAGCGTCACACCATCGTTGATCACCGCGGTGCCTTCCAGTACCGCGAATTCGGCGCCCGTGGCGATATCCATGGAGCCGCCCGTCAGCGTCACGGTGTTGCCCGCCAGAACGTGAGTGATCGCATTGGCGTTCACGTCGATGCTACCACCGGCGACATTGGTCAGGTTTCCATCAATGACTGAGAAATAGCCGGCGGCGTTGGTCGTGTTGTCGAGCTGGATCACGCCCGCGTTCGTGATCGCGCCAGAGGTGACGATGAGTTCGGCATTGCGATTGGCATCGGGTTGAATGGTGTTGTCGAAACGGATTGTGCCGTCGTTGGTGAAACCATTCGCGATGGTGACGCGGGAAACGAAGCCGTTCTCCACGTTTATGAAGATTTCCCCAGCCGTGTCATTGTGGAGGGCGCCGGCGATCTCCGAGAACTCACCAGTGACGCTCAACGTACCTTGGTTCAGGAGTGTCAAGGAAGCACCGAAGTCCTCATCGTCCAGCGGCACAAACGTCTTATTTACCAGAGTGCCTGTGCCATTGATGCTGATCGGTTGCGACGAGGAATTGGTCAGGACGTTCTCGAAGGTTACGCCCGCCTCCAGCACCGTTGTGCCGTTGACATTCAAGACGGCGCTTGACGAAGCGATGTTAAGTTCGGTTCCGCTCTTGAATACAGAATTGCCATCCAAGTTCAGAACGCCGCTGTCTGAAATCGTCACGTTGCCGCCGAACGTCGCCTCGCCGCCCACCGTCATGGCGGCGGTGGATGACACCGTCAGGCTCTCGCCAACGCCCAGATTGGCGAACTGCAGCACATCCAGCGTACCGGACGACACCGTGAGATCGGCGCCCGCATCGAGGGCCGCGACGGTACCCGTCGCGCCGGTGTGGGTCACTGTTCCTGTTCCGGTCAGCACCGCGAGCTCGCCGCTGCCAGGCGCCGTCCCGGTACTCCAGTTGGCGTCGGTGAACCACAGCCCATCGTTGCCGCCGGCGTCGGTGTCGAACACCGACGTCGGCGTGGTGCCGATGTAGTCGGTCAGCGCCGGTGCCGTGGTCACGCCCGCGAGCCTGATCAGCGTGCCGTCGAAATCGCCAGGTCCGGTCGGCGCGACGGCGCCCGAGCCGTTGACGTAGACGTAGCCGTCCACGCCGTCCTCGAAGAAGACGGCCTTGTCGGCGACACTGGCATCCGCCTGTATCTCGGCGATGATGCCGGCAAGCGTCACCTCGCCGATCTCCGAATACGCGAACGGCGCCAGCGCGACCAGCATGCCGGCCATGCCCTCGAATTCAATCTTGTCGACACCCGTCGTGAAGTCGGTGATGGTGTCCGTCGCCGCGAGGGTCGAATCGGTTCGCGCGTGATAGACGAACGTATCGGCTCCGTCACCGCCGCCAAGCACATCCGCGCCGCCACCGCCTTCAAGGACGTCGTCGCCGTCGAAGCCGAGAATCTGATTGGCATTACCGTCGCCGGTGATGTCGTCGGCGAAACCGGAACCGTGGACGTTCTCGACGTTGGTGATTACAGACGATGTCGAATGCCCGAACACCACGACGCTTTGGCCGTAGACGGATTCATTCGAGGCCGCGAGAAGCACGTCGTCGAAACCGTCGCCGTTGACGTCCGTGCCGCCGGACACCGCGTAGCCGAGGTCGTATCCGGCAAGCACGAGCCCGTTTCCGTCGCCGAGCCCCTTGAGGTCGATCTCGCCGTCCGCCAGACCGTCTGCGCGATCCTGCGACGTCAGATGGCTGCCGCCGAACACGACATAGGCGACTCCGTCGTTCAGGTCGACACTGTCGTAAGGTGTTCCGATGACGATATCGCCGTATCCGTCGCCGTTGAAATCGCCGGCCGCGGCAATGTCCATGTTCCACGCGTCCTGACCGCCGGACAGCAGGAACCCGTTCTCGCCGTCAATCGAAGCGAGACCGATGAAGCCGTCGGCGGCACCGTCGGCGGCGTCGAGCGCTGCGAGGTGCGAACCGCCGAAGATCAGGTAGGCGTCGTATGTATATGTCCCGTAACCATCGCCGGTATAGAGCGAAACCAGCACGTCGTCGAAGCCGTCGCCATTGACGTCACCGACCGTGATGGCGTCGTAAACGGTTCCAAGAATTTGGCTGTCACCCGGCGTATCGCCGATGACATAGCCGTCAACGCCGGTACTCGCCGCTACGTCCTGAACGGCAGTAAATGGGTCGGTGGTGTTAGATGCGGTCAGCCCGATCGAGGCGCCGCCGAAAACGATGTAGACCCCCTGACTTGTGCTCACCAGCAGATCATCGGCCGCGTCGCCGCCGATGTTCCCGCCGCCGCTGGCGCTGTATCCGCTTGTATCGCCGACGATGGTCATCGCGTTGATGCCGTCGGCCATGTAGACGTCGTACTCGATGATATTGTCAGCGACGCCGCCGTTATAGGTGTCGAGCGCAGCGATGTGCGTGTCTCCGCCGAAGAAGACCATCGAGGCGCCGCTGAAGAAAGTTGATGTCGTCGGATCGTAGACACCTGCCTCGGTGTATCCGAAGACCAGGTCGTCGAAGCCGTCGCCGTTGATGTCGCCGGCAGCCGCGATCTGTTTCTGGTAGGCGTACCCGCCCGTGTCGATGATGAATCCGTGGGACGGATTGTTCTCGAGGTCGGCGATATTGACGAGGCCGTCACCGTTACCGTCGAGGGCCGCCAGATGGGTCTGCGACGTCAGATCGCTCGGTCCTCCGTAGACGACGAAAGCGCGGGCGCCGCCGTAAGCCAGGGACGGGGGCGACTGAATTAGAAGATCGACGAACCCATCACCGTTGATGTCGCCCGCGCTTTCGACATCGTACCCGGCGTAGTAGCCGCTGATGACGACGCCCGCGCTTGCGCCCAGTCCGTAGATTCCTGCATCGAACGTATTGATGCGACCGTTAAGGCCGTCACCCGCAGCATCGACCGAAGCCAGGGCGCTGCCGAACAGAATTCTGGTCGAGCCGTCGAAACTGACCAGATTGTTGTAGTCGTACGCCGAGCCCTGCGGCGCGCCCAAAACGATATCGACGAATCCGTCACCGTCGATGTCCGCCGCGTGGATCGCGCTCACATTATTGGCGTTATCGGTGATCGTCAGACCCTGTTGCTGCGTCAGCGACGTAAGATCCACGAAACTGCCGGCGCCCGCATCGAGGAAACGTTCCGCCGCAAGGTTGACGTGAACACCGGAACCAGAAGTTGAGAAATCCGCCGTATCGTTGTCGGCCCCGCCGTCGACGATGGTATCGGCGACGTCGACGGCTATGCGGTCGTCCCCGGCCCCGCCGTCGAAGCTGTCTGAGCCGAGCCCGCCGAACAGCATGTCGTTGCCGCTGCCGCCGATGATGGTGTCGTCGCCGTCGGTACCGGCGACCAACGTGGCGTTCGTCGCGGCCGATGCATCCTGGCCGGTGGCGATATCAAATGTTTCGACCGACCCGTCGCGGTCGACATCGACGATGATGCGTTCGACCGGTTCGATCGTGTGATCCTCGATGAAGACTTCATGCAGGGTGCCGCCGCTGTTCGAAACCTCGATCGACAGACCGTCGGCATCGAAACCGGCATCGTGCAGGAAGAGCCCGCTGTTGACGTCGATCGTGTCGAACCCGTCGCCGCCGAACACCGTGTCGTCGCCGCCTTCGAACAGGTAGGTGTCATTGCCCGGCCCGCCGATCAGGATGTCGTTACCGTCTCCGCCGGCCAATACGTCGTTGCCGCCGCCGCCGAACAGAACGTCGTTGCCGTCGCCGCCTGTGACGGTCTCGAGCGCGGCCGTGCCGACGAACACGCTATCCACAGAGATGCCGGTACCATCGACCAGCGCCGAAACCTCGAGCGTGCGCAGCGTGCCCTCGTCGTTGAACTCGACATAGGCCAACGGGTTGGCGAGTTGGTTGATCAGCGTGACGGTGTGGAGCGTATCGTCGGTGTCGTCACGCAGCGTGATGACGACCGTGTCGCCGTCACTGCTGCGCTCGGCGTCGACGGCCACGAAGTCGTCCGGGATGAACAGAGTGTCGTTGCCCCAGCTGTTGGTGTTCACGATATCGTCGCCACGCGAGACGATGACCCGGTCGTCGCCGTTGCCGCCGCCGATGAAATCGTTGCCGTCGCCGCCGTCGAGGATGTCGTTGCCGTCGCCGCCCAGCAGGACATTGTCACCAGCGCTGCCGACGATCGTGTCGTCGAAGTCCGAGCCGGTCACGTTCTCGACGCTGTCGAGCGTGCCCGACAGGCCGGCGCCGAGGAAGATCAGGTCGCCGCCGCCACCGTCAACGTGGCCGGTGACCTGAACGAGTCCCGTTGCCGGGTTGATCGAGTAGATATCGTCATGGCTGTCCAGCGCATAGGCTGTGCCGTCGTCATCGAACGCGAGGCCCCCCAGCGTATCCTGATCGGACAGAACGACGTAGGTGCCGAGCGCACCGGTCACCGGGTCGACCTGCTGCAGCACGCGGTCTCCGACGCTCGAGCTGTATCCGGTCATGTAGAGGATGCCGCTCGACGGGTCGAAGGCGATGCCTCCGCTCGAGAGACCGGTGTTGGCAACCGGCGCGGCCTCGGCCGTCGTGGCATCGATAATGTAGAGATTGCCGCTGCCGTCCCGGCCGTACAGGGTTCCGTCGGCCGGATCCGCCGTGAGATCGTTGATCTGAACGGTGATGCTGGTCCTCTCGATCGCACCGACGGTCGCAACCCGCTCGCCGGTCGCCGGATCGACTTCGATCAGAATATGGCTGCCGCCATCCTTGTTCACGGCATAGAGCCGATCGTCGGGCGTCAGGGCGAGGCCGGTAATCGCACCGCTGGCGGTCGGATCGCCGTAGAAGAGCGGTCCCGGCACCGGGTCGGCGGGCTCGACGGCGAAGAATCCGCCGCCGCCACCTTCGCCGAAGCCTGCAATGCGGACCAGCTGCTCGCCGCCCTGGCCGTCGTCGATAAATGCGAGATCGCCGCCGCCACCACCGATCTGACCGCGTGCGTTCACAGCGCCGGTCGTCGGATCGATGCTGAAGAGATCGCCCTCGCTGTTCATCCCGAACACGCTACCGTCGTCGGCTCGGACAAGGCCGCCGATGTTCGCGCTCTGATCGCTCAGCCTGATCTGACTGTTGGCGACGACGCCGGAGGCCGGATCGAACTGTTGAATCACGTCCTCGAACCGGCCCTGGCCAGAGTCGGACAGCCAGCCGGTCTGCAGGATGTTGCCGGTCGCCGGATCGAAGGCGATGCCGCTCGGCGTGTTGAGGCCCGAATCGCCGATCAGCGTCAACGCCCCGGTCGCGCCGTCGACCGAATAGATGTCGCCCAAACTGTCGAGCGCATAGAGGACGCCGGTCGAGGGATTGGCCGTCAGATCGATGATGGTGCGCGAGGAAACACCGTCCAGCATCGGGCCGATCGTCGCCGAGATTGAGCCGTCAGTCGGGTCGATCTGCACCAACTCGCGCGGCGATGTCCGGAGCACGGCGAATACCGTGCCATTGTCGAGCGCCGCGAGGCCGGTAAACCCGTCGGGCGACGCCTCACCTATGAACGACGTGGTCGGATCGGCCGGCAACAACGCGAGCAGGATACCGTCACCTTGTGTTCCTGGTGCGTGAACCAGTTGCTTACCGCCCTGCCCATCGGAGACAAGGGCGAGGTCACCACCGCCATATCCGATCTCGCCATGGAAGCGGACTTCGCCGGTCGCCGGATCAACGCTTTGCAGAATGCCGTCGTTATCGACACCGAACAGGGTGCCGTTGTCGTCGAGCGCCAATCCGCCGGGCGCGCGTGAACTCAGTGCCACCTCGCTGTTGGCGACGACGGCGCCCGTATCCGGATCGAACCGGTGGACGACCTGAACGTAGGCACCTTGGCCGGAGTCGAAACGCTCACCGGTTTGGAAGATGTCGCCGGACACCGGATCGAATGCGATGCCGCTCGGCGTCGAAAGCCCTGAATCACCCAGCAAGGTGGCGGCGCCAGTCGTATCGTCGATCGAGTAGATGTTGCCGGAACTGTCGAGCGCATAAAGATCGCCGGTTGCCGGATTCGCCGTGAGATCGATGAACGTCCGCGACGATACGCCTTCCAGCATCTGGCCGACAGACGTGAGGATCGAACCGTCGTTCGGATCGAGGGTGACGAGCTCGCGCGGCGAGGACCGGACGATGGCATACAGGGTGCCGTCGTCGAGTGCGGCGAGGCCCGTGTAACCTTGGGTGTTGGCGGCCCCGGCACTGCCGATCACCGACGAAATGAGATTGGCGGGCCCCGGCACGAACAGGCTGCCCTGGGTAGTGCTGCTGCCTTCGCCCATACCGACGAGAAGTCCGGAAGCGGCCGAAGAGCCTCCGCCGCTCCCAAAGGTTCCAGCCGCAAGATCGATGGTAACGCCGTCTTCGAGTTTGGTGAGATCGATCGTATCGTTACCGGCACCCCCCTGAACGCTCGTACGGCCCGTACCGGCGAGAATAACGGTGTCGTCGCCGCCGCCGGCGTCGACCAGTTCGGTGTTGGACACCTCGATGGTGTCGTCGGCGCCACCCAACGTCAGGCTGTCGTTGCCACCGCGGCCGTCGAACGAATCGCCCGACTGCGCCTGGCCGGTGAACGTCACGGTGTCGTTGCTCTCGGACCCCAATACCTGGTCGACACCGTTCGGCGTCAGCGCAAGTGTATCGGTTCCCGACACACCGCGAATCACGCCACCGACATTGATCGTGACCGTCGCCGTCGAGGTGCCGCCGTTCGAGTCGGTGACCGTGTACTGGAAGGTATCGGTCTGGATCTCGAGATCGGTCAGGTTGCCAAAGTCGACACCGGTCGGATCGTACTGCAGGGTCCCGTCGTTGTTCAGCCTGATCACGGCGCCGAGCGTCGACGTCGAATCGAAGGTATCGACCGTCAGCTCGTCCGTGAGGTCGACATCGGTGTCGTTGGCTGCCACGTCGATATCGACCGTGGCCTCGGCGTTGGTTGCGGCGATATCCGAAACCGCCACCGGATCGTCGTTGGTGCCGGTGATCGTGACCGTCACCGTTGCCGTCGACCGTTCGCCGTGGCTGTCGACGACCGTGTAGGAAATGGTGTCAGTCGCGGTCTCGCCGACGGCCAGATAGTCGAACGCGTCGGTCGTCGACGGATCGTACTGGATCGCCGTGGTCGGGCTGTTCGGTGTTGTGGTCTCGGCGAGGATCTGGTTGTCGGTGAACGCGTTGCCGTTGCCGTTCTCGGCTTCGGCGAACACCGTGAACGGCCGGCCGCCGACGGTCGAGGTAATGATCAGATCGTCGCCGGACGTCGTCGCCGAAACGTCAAGGGTATCGGTCGGCGCGGCGACGATGCCGCTGACCGTCAGATCGGTCGCGTCGACCGAGGTCAGCGAGATCGATGCGCCGCTCGGAGTGGCGCTGACGGCGCTGCCGACGGTCGTGTTGATGAGGTTGGCGAAGATCGCCGCGAGGTCGTCCGCCGGCGAGATCGACTCCGAAGGAACCGTCGCGATCAGGTCCTGACCCTCGACACTCATGCGGTAGCTCTCGCCCGCGACGACGCCGCTGACCGGGACGGTCGTCGACGCCGGAATCGCAGGGTTGGCGGTGGTCGATTCGAACGAGGACTCGTCGCCGGGCGCCAGCGAGCCGCTGGGACGAACCGGAACGAAAGCCGGGTCGTAGTTGATCTGATCCGTCGGATCGAGACGCGGGTCGTAGTACGGGTCGCCCATGTCCGTCGGATCAGCCGGGACCGGCGCCGGTCCCAGGATGACGTTCAGGTTTGTAATCGAGAACGGAAGGCCTTCGGGGCCGGTAATCGTCACCTCGGTCGACGTCGCAGTCGCCTGATAGCCCGGCAGCTTGGCCGAAACCTCTGCGGCAATGCCGCCGTAGATCTCGTCGAAAATGCCCGATGCCGTCGTCGCCGTCAGGGTCTGGCCGCCGATCTCAAGGGAAACGCCGTCGCCGGGCAACGGCAGCCCCTGGGAGAATGTAAGGACACTGACCTGCGAGGTTCCCGGCGTTTCAGGATAGGCGGTCTCCTGCGGCGGCGGGCCGGCCAGACTTGAGACCAAATCATTGATCTCGGTCTTGATGTTGAGCGCAAGCGTCGCAAGGTCGGTATCGGTGGAGGTGTCGACCACGTGCTCGACCTCGTGGCCGTTGATTTCTACGCGGTAGATATCGCCGTTCTCGAGCGTGCCGATCATCGTCAGGGTATCGACCTGCGGCGCCGCCGTCTGGCTGGTCAGCGTGACCGCCGCACCCGAGGCGGAGAACAGCAGAGGCTGGCTGGTGTCCGGGTCGGTCTGCAGGATCGTCAGGGTCGAATTGTCATCATCGCTGTCGATGTCGTCGTCGTTGCCGAGCACATTGATGACGATCGCCGAGCCATCCTCGCTCGCCGAAGCGACATCGTCGACGGCGTCGGGCGCATCGTTGACACCGGTGACATTGACCTGGAACTGCGCCGTGTCGGTTCCGCCCTTGCCGTCACTCAGGGTGTAGGTGACCGTATCGGTCAATACCTCGCCTTCCGCCAGGCCCTCGATGCCGGCCAGGCCCGACGGGTTGTAGGTCAGGATCGCACCGACCGATTCGATGTTGGTGATCGTCGCGCCAAGTTCCGATTCGGCGGCCAGCACGAGGAATCCCGCGGCGTCGCCGATGTCCGGATCGGTGTCGTTGGCCAGCACGTCGATCTGGACCGGCGTGCCGTTCTCAAAGGCGGTGAACGGCGTCGGATCGTCGACGGCATCAGGCGGATCGTTGACACCGGAAATGGTCACCGTAACCGTCGCCTGCGACCGCGCTCCCGACGCATCCTCGACCCAGTAGGTCACCGTGTCGGTGATCTTCCGGCCGAGCGCCAGCTGCGCGAGATCGGTGATCGCGTTGCCCTGATCGTCGGTGCCGCCGGTGAACGACGACAGGTCGTATGTGATGCCGCCGCCGGCGTCGGCCTTGGTCGTCAACGCCGAGGCGATCTCCCCGGTGTCGGTCGAACTGACCCCGACCGCGAACGGTAAACCGGCCGTGCCGGTGAGCGTCAGCGCACCGCCGCTGGTCGCCGCCGCGGTGATGCCGCTCGCCGCATTCGCCGCCGTGGCGAGGCCGGTCGCGACCGCGGCGACTGTCAGGCCGTCGGTCGCGTTCGCGGTGTAGCTGTAGTTGGTACCGTTGATGTTGATGCGGTAGACGTCGCCCGCCTCGACTCCGCCGCTCACGGTGACCGTGGTAACCTGGGCGACGGCGGCACTGTCGAACACGCCGACCGTGGCGCCGAGGCTGGACGAAGGCTCAAAGCCGCTGGCGTTGGAAACGACGAGCGTCGTCGCATCCTCGTTGTCGTCGGGGTCGTCGTCGTTGGTCAGTACGCCGAAGTTCCTGGTCGATGCGTCAGCCTTGAGCGAAACCGCATCGTTGCCGGCGATCGGCGCATCGTTGACGCCGTCGATGGTGACGTCGAGCTGCGCGGTATCGCTGACCGTGCCGTCTGAGACCGTATAGGTGATGGTGTCGGTCGCCGACTGACCGTTGCCCAGACCCTCCACTGACGTCGCGTTCGGCGTGTAGATCACCTGGTTCGACAGCACCTGGCTTGAGACCGGCGCCGTGAACGTCGCGTCGGTTTCACCGTCAATCAACGTCACCGTGGTCGTGAACGTGCCGTTGGAGTTGGCCGAATAGAGTTCGATTCCCCCGAACGGTCTGGCCTTGACGATTTGCGCAGCGTTCCCATCGGCAAGGATCGTACCGACCACCGCCTCGTAAATCGCTACTACACCCGAGGATACTTCACTGCTGGAAACCGTATGAGAAACCGTCGCCGACCTCGCGATGCCGTTGACGGTGCCCGAGATGACGATTTGGAAGACATCGCCCTCAGTCCATGGCAGAACGGAAAACTCATCGTTGCCCGGGTTACCGTCTCCGCCCGGCAGGCCGCCGATTGACGAGGGGTTGAACGGCAAGACGAACGATGACAACTGCGGATTGAGGACCAGACTGCCGCGCACCGCGCCCGACGCCGTGCCGAGACTCAGCGTCGTGCCGGCATCGGCGTCTGTGTCGTTGGCCAGCACGTCGACAAGGACGAAGTCGTCGGCACCGACGGTTGCCGTATCGTCGTTGCCGACCGGCGCGTCGTTGGCACCGCCGACCGTCACCGTGAATGTATTGGTCGTGCTTTTGGGATCGCTGCCCGAGGCGCTCGTACCGTCGTCGGTGACCGTATAGCTGATGCTGACGGGAAGTGAGTCGGCGTCGCCCAGGTTCTCGATCGCCGCCGCCGAGGCATTTGGCGTGTAGACCAGCTTGTTGCCGTCGGCCGACAGCGTCACCGAGCCGAGGCCGCTCGACAGCGTGACCGCCGACCCGCCGGCGGTGATTGCCTGGCCGTCAACCTGCGTCAGAACGACGGTGTCGCCCTCGACGTCAGCGGCGGTGATCGGAATGGTGACCGCCGTCGCCGCATCGGTCGTCGCGTTCGAAGCCGATGTCGTCGGCGCATCGTTGATCGCGTCGACCGTAACGGTGATCGACTTGGTATTGTCGAACCGGCCACTCGGATCCTCGACGCGGAACTTGAACGAGTCCGTACCCGAGAAGTTGGCCTTCGGAATATAGGTGAACGCATCGGCCGCCGTCGCGGTGGAAACCGAATGGCTCGTGGTGCCGCCGGCACCCGTCGTCGATGCGGTCGTCGACAGGTCGGCGATGTTCGACACCGAGGTGCCGGCCTTGAGCTGAATGATGATCTCGCCGGCATTACCACGAATCGCGTTGACGTTGGCGCTGAGCGTCGCATTGGCGTTGATCGCCGTGACCAGGGCCTGCTGAATGCCGGCGAGCGTCGGCGACGTCCCGGCGGTAACGCTGACGGCCGTACCGTTGACTGTCACCGTCGTCACGTCGCCGGTGGCCGGGGTGCCGTTCAGGGTGACGGTATCGTGCGGTCCGATGACGACCCGGCCGTTGGCGGGCTGGCCGCCGGCGGCAATGAAGAACCGGAGATCGCCCGTCGCATCGTCCGGATCGGCTGCCGTCAATGTTCCCGAGACCTGCTGGTCCTCGGTGGTGGTGACGCTCGCCGCCGAGGCGACCGGCGCGTCGTTGGTGCCGGTGATCGAGACCGTCACCGTCTTGGTGTCGGACGCGGTTCCGTCGGTCGCCGTGTAGCTGAACACCACGCTCTGCTTCTCGCCGGCGCCGAGCGACTGGAACGCGCCGGTGGCCGGGGTGAACTTCACGAGACCGTAGTTTGCGCTCGACGGGTCGTCGTTGAAGACCACCGTGCCGATCGGGTAGACGGTCGTCTGCGTCGTCGTGCCGCTGCCCGTCGGGCCGGTATCCGGCGCATACTCGAGGGTCGTCGTGCCGTTGCCGTTGTCGGTCGAGGTGTCGGCCGTCGCGTAGTTGCCGACGTCCGCCGTCGCCACGATGATCTTGAGGTTGCCGAGTGCGCTGACCGTCAGGCTGTCACCGTCGATATCGCTGTCGTTGCCGAGCACGTTGACGCTTGCCGTGGCGACTTCGCTGAACGCCGTGGCAAAGTCGTTCTTGATGACCGGCGCATCGTTCTCCGGCGTGATGGTGACCGTCACCTTGCCGGTGTCGAAGGTCGAATTGGCGCCGAGGTTGTTGGATACCTGATAGGTAAAGGTGTCGGTGCCGTTGAAGTTGGCGTTCGGCGTGTAATCGACGAAGCCGTTCGCCGTCGTTGTCGAGACGCCCTGGGCCGAGGAATTGAGCGTCGCGCTCGACGTGATCGGCACGCCGGCGACCGCCGACGTCAGGGTCAGGACGCCCGACGCCGGCGTCGCCGATGCCGCATCGACGATGAGGCCGAGGTTCGAACTTGCGTTGATACCGTCCACGATGGCGTTGGTCACGGTGGCGACATCGCTGCTCGCAACGCGGACCTGGATGGTGGTGCCGTTGACCGTGACATTGATGACGTTCGGCGTCTCGGCGGTCGGCGCGCCGAGCAGGTCGCCGGCGCCGATGGTCAGCTGATCAACCTGGGCGACGATCTTGACCGTACCGTTGCCCGCGGCGGTAAACGATTCGATCGCCGGATTGTCGAGCGCGGTCTTCGCAGAATCGCTCTTGGTGTCGCCCTCGAGCACGTTGATGCGGACAGTGTTGTCTTCCGCCACTGTCGCTGTTTCGTCGTCGGCGATCGGCAGCGCTTCCGCCGCTTCGCGCTCGGCAGCCAGGGCGGCCTCGGTCAGCGCCTTGTCGAGGAACTGGGTGAACTGGTCACGGCCGATGACCGCCTGCGCCGCGCCCTGTTCCGCCGCCGCCACGCGTGCCGCCGCGAGCGCCGCCGCCGCCGCTGCCGCCTCGGCCGCCGTCGTTGCGGTCGCGGCGACGGTCTCGGCCAGCGAGGCCAGCGCCTCGGCGTTGACGACGATCTGTTCGGTCAGCTCCCCGTTCGGCGTCGAGAAGACTGCGCTGGTGATGCTGTCGGCGACACCGTCGCCGGAGGAGTTGTCGAGGGTGGCGACGCCGTCCTGATCGAACGCCTGATCGATGGCTTCGGCGGTGCCGGCCTGGGTGTTCGCGGTGACCGCTGCCGCCTGGATGTTCTCCGCAGTCGTCTTGGCCGTCGCCAGACCCGCACGCAGCGCATTGAGGCCCGCCTCGGTGCCGCTTTCGGCCGAGGTGACCGCTGCGACGCTCGATGTCACGGCAAGCGAGTCCGTCAGACTGTCCGCTGTGATGAATATCTCGTTGTCGTTGAAGCCGGCGGCGGCACCGGCGCCGGTCACCGCGTCGAGCTTCGCGACGATGGCATCGCGCGCCGCGGCGACGTCGAAGCTGTTGTCACTGGCCAGGTGGTTGGTGTCGTTCGAGGTAATCTGTACCGTCGTCGGCGTGCCCGCGACGTTGACCGTGAAGGTTACGGTATCGCCGGCGGCGAAACCGTTGCCGATACTCACCAGGTAGGTCTGCTGCAGCTTGTCGACCGCGGCATCGATTCCGTCGAGCACCGATTGGATGGCATTGGCGGTGTTGGTCCCGGCATTCTCGAAATCGCCGGTGCGGCTCGTCAGGTCGGAGATCGCCTGATTGATCGTGGCAATGGCGCCGCCCGTGCCGTCGGCGCCGCCGGACGCCGCGAACGCAGCCTCCAACGGGGCTTCGGCCTGCGAGCCGGATACCGTCGATTCATAGAGCTCCGCCGCGCGCAGCGACGTGTCGACTGCCTGCATCGCGGAGCGCGCCGCCTGCAGCGCGCGAATCGCGCTGACGTCGGTCTCGGTCACTGAAAGCTGCGCCGACGCGTCGGCGAGCTGCGCCTCCTGCAGAGCCGAGTTGTAGGTTTCCGTCGCGGCATCGAGCCGGAACCCGAGAATCTGGTCGCCGGACGCGGATGCCAGCGACGCCTGTGCCCCGGCGCTGTCGGCGGCATCCCGCGCGGCCGTGGCGTCGCGCTCGGCGAGCTTGACCGCCGCGACCGCCTCATCGATCGAATCGATGGCCTCGGCAACCAGGTTGCTGGCGACCGTCGTGGTGTTCGCACCGTTGAGATCGATGGCGTTGCCGAGCGCCGTCTTCAACTGGCTGGCGAAGTCGTCGGCCCGGCCGGCCCGCGTCGCCGCCGACGACGTCAGCGTCACGCCGAGCGTCGTGCCCATGGCTGCGAGATCGGCGAGGGCGTCGTCGGCCGCCGCCGTCGCCGCGTTCCTGATCGCGGTGACGATTTCAGTGATCAGGCCCGCGTTGTCGCTGGTATCGTTGGTGTCGTTGGCAGCCGACGGCGCGATGTCGAGCCGCGCCGCCGCCGCAATCAACGCATCGACGGCCGCCTCGCCTGCCGCGTCCGCGGCCGCAGTGTCGCTGTTGCCGATCGCCGTGATCGCCGCCTGTGCCTGGGTCCGCGCCGCGGCTAACGCGGCTTGCGCGACCGACTTGATCGCCGTCGCATTGGTCACGTCGTAGTCGGTAACCCGCACGCTCAGCGTGCTCTGCGTGCCGTTGCCACCGTTGTCCACCAGGCGGGTTGCGACCTGGATGCCGTCGGTGGTCGACGCGGAATCGATGTTCTCCGCCGCGATCGACAGGCTGATGGTGCCGTCGCCGTTGTCGGTCGCGGTCACGCCGGTCAACGCAGCGTTTGCGGCGATGGTCTGATCAATGGCGGCTTTCAGCCCCGCAGTGACGGCATCCTGGGTCAGGCCGTCTGTCGTGTTTGCGGTATAGGACGACCGGACGCCGTTGATCAGAACGCGGAAGATATCGCCGTTCTCGACTGTCGAGCCGACCGTTACCGTCGCGGTATCGGCCGTCGCTGCAGGCGCAGCACCGGACGCCGCATCGTCGGCCGCGTCCGCCCACTGATCGGCGAGGATCGAGACCTGCGCCTTGGCGACTGCGCTTGCCACATTGGTCGCTTCTGTTGCCGCCGTCGTGGCCTGGGTCGCGGCTTCCTGCGCCGCCGTCTGCGCGAGGTCATCGGCGCCTTTCAGGTTGGCCGTCGTCGGCACCACTGTAGCCCGGTTGTCGAGCGCCGCGTTCTGGTTGTCGGTGACGGCAACCGCCGTGGTGAAGGCGACGCCCGCGACGTCGGCGGTCAGCGTCAGGCTGTTCGTGCTGTTCTCGACGGCCGCCGCGTCGACAATCGCCGCAAGGTCGGCGTCGGCGTTGATGGCGTCGACGATCTTGGTCCGAAGCGCCGAAACGTCGGAGCTGTCGGCGGTGACGGTCAGCGTTTCCGATCCGTTGATCGTGACGACGTACTGGTCGCCCGCACTCACCGAGTCGGTCAGCGTCACCGTGTCGACCTGGGCGACGACCGAGACACCGCCGAGATTGGCCGTCGTCGTCGCCACCGTCGCGCTGGCATCAGATGTCGACTGCCCGTTGACGGCCTGCGCCGTCGTGTTGAATCCGATGCCGGCGTTGAGCGCGGTCAAGGTGATCTGGCCGCTCTCGCTGCCGGCTTCGGCGAGCACTACCGAACTGGTCGCCGACGCGTTGGCGTTAAGCCCGATGATCAGCGCGTCGCGCACATCCTCGATGGTGTAGTTGGCGTCGGCTGCCTGTTGAGCGGTCACGGTGACACTGACCTGCACACCGTTGACGAAGATCGAGTAGCTATCGCCGTCCTCGATGGTGCCGGCAATGGTTACCGAGTCGACCTGGGCCACGCCGCTCGCGGTTGCGGCGGCGGCCTCCGCCGCATCCGCCGCGGTCTGCGCCGTCTTACGGGCATCGGCGGCGTTGGGCACCTGCTGCAGTGACGCGTTCGCGGACTCGGCGAACGTGATGGCGCTGTCTGCCGCGCCGGTCGCCGTCGTGACAAGGGACTCTGCCTGACCGACCAGTCCGCTGGTCGCATCGGACAACAGGTCGAGAAGGATGCCGAGTTCCTCATCCGACAACGCCGCAAGCGCGTTCGCATCGGTCAGGTCGACGGCCAAGAGGTCCTGTTGCTGCTGGGTAAGGCCTGTGGTGTTGAGGTTCTCGGCCGCCGTCGCGGCATCGGTCGCGGTCTTGCTCGCGCCCGCCGCACCCGTACCCAGGTTCGCATCACCGGCGGCCGTCGCCGCGGCGGCGGCATTCGTGCTCGCGGCGCCGGCATTGAGCCCGCTGATCGCGGCAAGCGCCTTGCCCGCCTCGACCCCCGCCGTGGTCGCGGCCTCCTGTGCCGCGTCGACGGACGCCTGCACCTCGCCGACTGCGTCGCTGACCTTGGCGGCAGCGGCAGCGGCCTGACTCTTTGCCTGCTCGGCCTGCTGGTAGACGGCGCGGTCGACGGACTGCGCGGCCGAGATCGTGGCGAAGTCGGCAGCGGCGTCGGACGCCGACTGGTTGGCCGCGGTCAGCCGACCCTGGGCCGACGTCAGACTGGTTTGCGCCGCGGCCAGTCCGTTACTGGCGCGAAGCGCGGCAGCGGCCGCATCGCTCTGGGCATCGACAGCGGCCTGCGCGTCGCTGGCCCGCGCACTGGCGAGCTCGGCATCCGAAAGCGCCGACTTCTCGGCGGCAACGGCGCGGTTCGCTTCGGCTCGCGCCTCGGCCTGCAGCCCTTCGAGTTCCGCCTTGGCCGCCTGAACCTGCGCCTCCAGCCTGGCGCGCACGCCGGCGCTTGCCGCCGCCGCGAGGTCTTCCTGCGCGGCGGCGAGGGCCGCGCTCTTCTCGGCACTGGTGATCGCCTGGCCGATCGAATCGGCGGTTGCACTGATCGCCGTGACCTTGGCGTTCTGAGCCTGATCGGCGGCGGCCTGGGCGTCGATCAGTTGCTGCGTCGGCTTGACCGAGACCGCATTGAGATCGATGTCGTCAAGCGCCGCGGCAGTCGCCGCCGCCTGTTTAACGGCCGCAACCGCCTGGGCAACGGTCAGGCCGGAACCATCGATACCGAGCTCGGTCAGCGCATCGAACAGCGCGGTGCGGGCGGCCTGCACGGCGGTATTGGCGGCATTCTTCGCGGCCGTCGCATCGGCGGCATCGACGTCCTGGTCGTTGTCGTAATCAAGCGTCGGGCTGGCCGTCGTACCGTTGATCAGCGATGCGGCGATCGCCTTGGCGTCGGCCGCGGCGGACGCGGCATCCGACGCGGCATCGAGAGCATCACGCAGCGCATTGTCGGCTCCGGACTGATTGATCGTCAGCGAGTCACCGACGATCTCGAGGACATCCGCGACCTGCGCGTCGACGAGGTTCTGGGCGAACGACTGGGCACCGATCTCGAAGGCCGACGCGCGGCCGGCTTCCTGGGCGGCATCGGCAGCCGCAGCCGCGGCGTCGGCGGCGGCATCGGCAGCCAGATCGGCGCGGGCCTGCGCCTCGGTCGCCGTGGTCTCCGCTGTGATCCGTGCGGCGGTCGCATCGGCGAGGGTCGACTGGGCATCGGCGAGCGCCTGCTCGGCCTGGGCCACGGCCGCATCCCATACCCGTTCGATGTCGGTATCGTTGTTGTCGTTGCCGTCGTCGACGGCGGCACGCTTGGCCTCAACCTGAGCGAGCGACCTGGTCCGCGAGTCGACCGCCGCTTGGGCGCCGGCCTCGGCCACTTTCGGCGCTGTGACAGCGTCCGCCGCGTCCGCCGCCTGCTCGGCCGCCGATGTCGCGGCATCTGCCGCGCGGGCCGACGCCGATGCGGCCGCGGCCGATGACTTCTGCGCCGCCAGCCGATCGGCAGAGGCATCACCGCTGGTCCAGTCGGCAACCGCCTGCGCCGCGTTGGCCGCCAGCTCGGCCTGCGCCAGCGCGGTACCGGCGAAGCCTTGCGCCGAGGTCGCGTTGGCCGAGGCCTCGAGCGCCTTGTTGAGCGCCGCTTGGCCTTTGCCGAGCGCCACGTTGATCGCCGCCTGGGCGGCCGCTTCGGCGGCATCCGCCGCAGCCTGCGCCTGGTCGGCCAGGGTCTCGGCAAGCGACTGGTTGACGTTGCTCGCTGCGGCCGTCGCTTGTTGCGCCAGGCTTTGCGCGAGCTGAAGCTGCGTCGCGGCCGTGTTCGCGAACCCGGTCGCCTGTTGCAGGGCCAGGGCTTCCGCAGCCGCCTTGTCGGCCGCCGCCTGTTCGGCCGCCTGCTGCGCTTCCTGGCGCGCCTGAGCGGCGGCGGCGGCGGCCTCGTCGGCGGCATCCTGGGCAAACTGCGCCGCTTCGTCCTGGGCGTTCTGCAGATCGGAGGCGGCCGTCGCCGCCGCCGAGGACGCGTCTGCGGACGATGTCGAGTTGCTGACGGCGCCGGACCCCTGGGCCGCGCTGGCGGCGGCGTTGTTCGCGCGTTCGGCCTCTCGGGCCGCGACCGAACCGGCGCCGCTTGCCGCGGCAGACGCCGCATCCGCCGCATTCGCCGCGGTGTTCGATGCCGCGAGGGCCGCTGTCGACGCCGCCTGCGCAGCCGCCAGCGCCGTCGCCGCGTTCGCTGCCGCGGTCGATGCAGACGCCGCGTCGTTGTTCGCTTCCGCCTGCTGAGCCGCCGTCGCGTAGGCGGCGGCATCCGCTGCTGCCTTGGCTGCGGCGCCGCGCAAGCCGCCGATCGAGGAGCTCTGGTTGATCGCCGTGATCAGCGCATCGCGGACCGCGCCGATGCTGCCCTCAGAGCCCGTCGCGGTATAGGAAACCGAAACGCTCGAAAGATTCTGCGACGTGGTGATGCTGCGTGCGAAATTGTCGGCGACGCTGCCGCTGGTGCCGGCGTTGGCCGCGGTCGCGCTCGAGGTGAATGCCGTGCCCGACGTGTCCGCCGTCAGGGTCAGCAGGCCGGTGTCGCTGCCGGAAGCCGCGGTAACCGCACCGCCCACCGTGCCGTTGGCGTTGAGCGCCGAGACGATCGCGTCGCGTACGCCGCCGAGTCCGCCCTCGGCACCGGTCACCGTGTAGGTTACCGCGGTACCGTTGACCGACACGGTGTAGGTATCGCCGGCCTCCGGCGAGCCTTTGAGGATGACGGTGTCGACCTGGTTCGCGGACACCGACAGCGTGAATGTGTCGCCCGCCGCCGGCGTTCCCGACAGGGTCACGGTGTCGACCTGCGGTACCGTACTGGTCTGGGCCGTCGAGTTCGCCAGCGCCGCCGAGGCCGCGCCGGTTTCCGTGAAGGTTGTATCCAGTTCGATTCCGGCAACAGTCGAGGTCAGGACCAGCTTGCCGCCGCTCGCGCCGGCCGACGCGGTCAGCAGGCCGTTCGCCTGGACGTGCGCAGTAAACGCCGTGTCAGCCGCGTCATTGGCGTCGCTGGTGGCGTTGAGCTCGGTGACGATCTTGGTGATCTCGGCCTGCCTCGCCTGTTGCTGACGCAGCGCGGCAAGCGCGTCCGCCTCTTCGGCCGAGGTGTCGGCGTCATTCTGGGTCGCCTGCGCATTGGCAAGCAGCGCCGCCAGCGCGTCCGGATCCGCCGGCGTCGGGTTGATGACGTCGGCGAGATCGGATGCCGCCCATGCGGTATCGCCCGCCGCGGCGGCCGCATCCGCCGATGCCGATGCCTTGTCGGCAGCCGCCTGGGCGGAGGCCAGCGCCTTGGCCCGCGCCGCGATGGCCGCCGGGTCCTGCGACAGGTTGGAATCGTTGGCCAAAGTCCCGGCGTTCTGCGCCGCCTTGGCCGCCGCCTGCGCCGCCGCGAGCGCCGCCTGTTCGGCACCCGACTGGCTCGCCGTGGTCGGCGTCGCATCGCCGGAGACGCTGAGCCCGGCTGCGGTCTCGGTCACGTCGATATCGAACGAGCCGGGCCGCGCAAGTGCGCGAATCTTGACGACGCCGTCGTTGCCCGGATCGCCGATTGCCTCGACCGTCTGGTTGAGCGTTGCGTTGTTGTTGACGAAGTTGATCAGCGCCGCCTCGAGTTGCGCCAGGGTCTGCACCGAGTTGTTGGCCGGCACGGTATAGGTTGCCGCCCCGGCGCTGCCGAGATCGATGGTGATCTGATCGCCGCCGGCGACGGTGCCGGTGAAGACCAGCGTGTTTTCCTGCGACGCGCCGCCGGATGCGATCGCCGCCTGCTCGGCCAGGACCTTGTCGGCGAGCTGCACGCCGTTCTCCGGGAACCGGGCGTAGAACAGGGCCTGGTCGGCCGCCTGCTTGGCGGCCGCGGCCTGTGCCGCCGCCTGTTCGGCCTGCGCGAGCGCGTTGTTGATGGCGATGTCGAAGATCTTCTGCGCCTCGGCCTCGGCGGCCGACTGGGCCAGCGACAGGAAGCCCTCAGCCTTGGCCAACGCGGCGTCGGCGTCGGATAGCGCCCGCGTCGCCTGGATCGCTTCGCCGAGTTCGGTATTGAAGGTCGAGACCAAGTCATCGACGCTGGTCTGCGCCGCATCCGTCAGCGCCTGCTTGGCATCGAAGTCGGCCAGCGCGTCGTCGCGCTCGGAGCTCGCGTCCGCCAGGGTCTGGTCGAACAGCGCCTTGACGTCCTGCTGGAACGAGAGTTCCGCCTGGGCATTCTGGATCAACTGATCCTGCAGCGTGTTGAACGCCTCAAGCAACTGGCCGGTCAGGTTGTCTGGGTTGGCGGCCTTCTTGTCGATCTCCGCCTGCAATGCATCCTGAGCCGATTGCACGTCGGTGGCCGCGGCGTCGACTAGGTCCTGGGCCTCGCCGACCGATGTCACCCAAGAATTGTATGTCGCCTCGGCCACCGTCGAGTCGACGAGCCGCGTCACCAGCAACGAGCGCGCCGCCAGCACGGCGTCGGCCGCCGCGGCAGCCTCGGCCTGCTCCGTTCGCGCCGTGGTCAGCGCAGTGGCGCGCGCGGTCTGGGCATCGGTGACGTCCTGCGCGGCCTCGCCGCTGCGGTACTTCTCGGCCGCGGCGCGCACAGCCTGTGTCCCGGAAATGCTCTGGTCGGCGGCAACGGCCTGGCTCTCGGCGCGGCTGACCAGCGTCGCGAGGCTGCTGAGGGTCGCCGAGGCCGACGCGTCGATCGGCGCCAGGACCTTGTAGTTGATCAGCGCATCGTCGGCCGCCTTCAGCTTGGTCTGCGCGAGATCGGCCTTGGTGGATGCCGTCTGCGCATGGGTCAGTTTCGTCGTCGGATTGGTCTCGGCGATGGTGTCGTACGCCGCACTCGACGATTCCTTGGCCGCCGACACCGTCTCCGATGCGGCCGTCAGCGTATCGTTCACCGCCGACTGCAGGTCTGCGGAAACGCTGCCGAGCAGGGTCGAGATCGTCGCCAAGGCATTGGTGACGCCGTCGAGAATAGTCTGCAACTGGGCGTAGGTGATACCGGCATTGGCCTGGGTCAGGGCGGCATCGATGGCCGCGCCCTGGCCGCTCGCCGCCGCCGCGAGCGCCTGGTTGTAGGCATCGCCGGGATTGGCCTTGGCGGCGGCGACCGCCGCATCGATGACCGTCGTCGATGCCGAGACCACCGCGTCGATGATGGCGCGAACCTGCGTCGCCGCCGTCGAAAGCAACGTTCCGACGGCAAGCGCCTGCTGCAGTTCGGTCGGCACGTTCTGGCCGGTCGCGGCATAGGTGGCCGCCGCTTCGTTGACCTTGGCGAGCGCGGCGGCAGCGGCCGAGATCGCCGCCGCGGCGTTTAGTGCGTCGAGCGGCGCCGTCACCACGTCGGCGACCGAGTTGGCCTGCGACGAGGTCAGGCCGGTGTCCGACGCGCTCAGCGCGCTCGCCGCATTGGCGTTGATGGTCACGGACTGGGAGGCCGCCTCGGTTTCGGCGTCGGCCGCGGTTGTGCTGGCCGAGGCAATCTCGGTGATGCTGGAACTGAACGCCGAGACGCCGGAGCTGAAGTCGACGTTCACACTCTGGGTGATGCTCTCGATGATCTGCTGCAGCGTCTGCGGCGGCAAGATCTTCGGCGCCAGGATGTTGTCGACCTGTGCCTTGGCGACCGCGAACTTGGCGGCGAACGCCGCCTGCTGCTTGATACCGACGTTGATGGCGTTGGCGATGTCCTGGTTGAGCTCGGCGAGCTGTTCCAGCGCTTCCGCCGTCAGCGGCGCTTCGGTCTGTTGCTCGCCGGCCTCTTCGCCCTCGCCGCCCTGCTGACTGCCCGGCGGGTTCGGCAGGTTCTGGATGACGCCGCCGTACTGCTGGTCGATCTGCTCCTGGGTCAGGATCACCGGCGGCGGCGGGGCCGCATTGAAGCTGGTGACCACGACGGTGGCGCCGAACGAATTGATCACCACCGTGCCGGCGGCGTTTGAGATCACCACTTCGCCAACCGTGCCGTCCGGGTCCTGCAGCAGCGTGATCGGGTTGTCGTTGCCTTCGCCGCCGACCGTACCGGCGACGGTGGTGCCGCGGATACCGATCGTCGCGACCGGGGTATCGAGGGTCATGGCGTTGGCGTCGGTCTTGGCGATCTGGCCGCTGACGAACGAGAACGCGCCTTCGACCAGCGAGACACCGAACTGGCCAGTCTGGTCGATCGGGTCGTAGACGAACTCGTCGAGCACCATGCGGCCCGAGTCGCCCAGCGAGAACGTGCTTTCGTCAGCGAACTCGAGCGCCAGCGCGCCGTCGCCGCCCGTCTCGACGACGTCGCCCATATAGACCGGGTCGCCCTCCGCGAGGGTTTCGACGGTGCCGTCGACACGGGTCACCGTGACCTCGCCCTCGGCGGTGACCACCCGGCCGATGGGATCGGTTACGGCGGCGGTTTCAGTGGCAGCCTGGGCGACCTGGCCCGGCGCGACCGGCCCGGCCAGCTTCTCGACCAGCGCGCCCTTGAGGGTTGCGCCCGAGTCGGTTACGAGAGCCGGCGGATTGGCGGCATTGAAGAAGTCTTTGACGAGGACGGTCTCGCCATTGGCGCCCTTGATCAGAAGGTCACCGCCCTGGCGAGCGAAGTCTGCGCGCAACAACCAGTTGCCGCCCGGGATTTCAATTTCAGTGGCCGCGCCGCCCTCGAAGATTAGGGAAGCTGAGCCGGGAAGTGCCGAAAGAGACTGATCGCCTCCCTCAGAGGTTGGTGCAGACACTTCTCATGTCGCCCTTCAAGACAAAATGCCGATCACAGGTGTTCCCTTCCCACGAGCGTCGGATGCGGCGTTCCCCCAATTTCTGGGTGTTAGTGTCTCACAGGCTCGTCTTTATTATATGGGCCCGCTGCGCATAAGACGACTACGCAATCCTACTAAATCTCACAAACGAGCTTTCGTACGGGCAGAGCGGCCGATTCTGCGGTAACGATCGGCCGGGACGACCGGGGTGCCTTCAGCGGCCGATTTTTTATCAGCGCGAACAGTCCGTTACGCGGCTCCGGATTTCAATCGTGATCGCATCCGACGAGTATGCGATCATGCCGCCATCGACGCCGCCGGGGGGACAGGGAACCTTGGTCAGTTGCAGTCTCGAACGGGATGGCTTGAAATGGCCGCTTTCGACGGTCTTGCTGACCGTCTCCCTACTCGTCCCTAACACGGAGACACGTGCCGAGACTCCCGGTCTCCGGGCACCGTTCGAGATGATCTTCGCGCCGGCGACAGCGCCGAACGCCCCGCCGTTCAGGCCCGTGCCGATCAGCCTGCCTGTCAACGCCTGGCAGGCGGCGGACGTTGCCACGGTGGTGTCGGCACTGCCGCAGCCGGCCGACAACGCCAACCGGACCATCATCGTCCGCCTGATCGAACCGACTGGTCCCATCGAAGCGGTGCCGGCGCCGGCCGAACCCGGTAGCGCCTCGGCAGCGCCCGATCCGTCGCCCAGCCCGATGGAACTGGCCGGGCGCTTGTTCACCTGGCTCGGCGGTCTGTTCGCACCCGATTTCGATCCGGCCGGCGAAGTCGCGGACCGCACCCAGGCGCCGGTGCCATCGGCCGTGGCGGCACCGGAACCGCAGACGACGACCGCCGCACCGGCCGAGAAAGACGCGCGTGGCTGGAACGCGGTGAGCGTGCGCACCGCCGGCAGCGCCGGGGGGCGCCCCGACGAGAACGACATCCCGAACGACATTCGTTTCGATCTGGTCGGTTGGCTGAGTGCCAAACCTGCGGACGCGCCAGAATCTGTTCCGGAAACGCATCAAATGGCGGAATCGGGGGCCTCAACAGCCACGGAAAATCGTCCGCCTGCCGAAACGGCGGCGCCGCTTCCTGTGCCTTCGGCGTCCGACCCGGGCATCGTCATCGCGCGCATGTCCGACGACCCGCTAGGCGGGGCATCCGCCGGACTTGCCGACGACGCACCGTCCGCGCCGGAGACGGCCGCGCGGCCGTCCACGCCGCAACCCGATGTCGCGCCCGAGGTGGCCCTTTCGCCGGCCGGGAAACTGGCCGCCGTCGAACCTGCCATCGAGGCGAACGACGGCGACGAACCGCTGGTCATCTACATCCGCGGCACCGTCCCGTTCCGCGACATGTACTTCGGCGAGAACGACCATCTTGGGCGCAAGCTGGCGCATGCCGAACCCGCGGTCGCGTGCGCCGAGAAGAACGGCGGGGGCACGCACGTGTGCCCCGAAGCCACGGCCTGGCCGGCCGAACTCGTCACGCTGTTTGGCGTTGCTGCCGGCGAGTTCCCGGAATCGATCGTGCGTTACGACGACCGTGCCGCCAGCCAGTACCGCGCGGCATTTCCCGCCGGCAATTACGAACGGCTGGTCGACGGCATCAGGCAGCGGCTCGGCGAGCCGACGAAGATCACGGAGATTCTCTCGCCGGTTCTCGGGATGGGCAGACAGACCAACCGGATCGCGCGCTGGGTCTCGTCTGAGGAAACCGCTCTCGGCAAGGCGATCCTCGAGGTGCGCAGCATCGACGATGTGCTGTGGAACCTGCCGCCGGACCTCGCGCACGGCGTCATCCGCCTTTACTTCGAGGGCGCGCAGCCGATCTACGCCACGGTGTCCAGGGCCGACATGCGGCTGGTGCGCATCCGCAACATGGTCGCGCCGAGCGAGGAGCCACTCTGATCCCATGAGCGAGAACCGCCGCAAGCACCCGCGCACGGTCATCGAGAAACCGACCCTCGTCGAGACCGGGAAGGAGACCTTCGGCGCCATCCTGCATGACATTTCGGCGTCGGGCGCCGGTGTCTCGTTTTCCCTCGCCAGGCCGAACGCGCCGCTCGAGATCGGCGACGCCGTCGTGCTGAACCCCGACGACGCCAAACGCCGCCCCGGGCGGGTCGTGCGCCATTACGAGGGCGGCTTCGGTGTTGCCCTGTCGGACGACCGGTCCGACGAGGACGGGACCTGACCCGATGTTGGACGACGAACCTTCGGCAATTGACCGGTCATTCCGGCTTCCTATACTCGCGTCATGAGCTGGCAACCCGCGACCGAAGCCGAATGCCTTGAAAGCCGGTGCACACCGGTCGCTACCGTCATCGTGCCCAAGGCCAAGGACATCGGCGCCTTCGAGGTCCGCCGCGCCCTGCCGTCGGTCGAGCGCCGCGCGGTCGGCCCGTTCGTGTTTCTCGACCAGTTCGGCCCCGCGACCATCAAGCCCGGCAACATGCTCGACGTTCGTCCACATCCGCATATCGGCCTGGCCACCGTGTCGTGGCTGCTCGACGGCGAAATCATGCACCGCGACAGCCTGGGCTACGCCCAGGTCATCCGCCCCGGAGAAGTCAACTGGATGACCGCCGGGCGCGGCATCGTCCACTCGGAACGCACGCCGGAACACCTGCGCGGCCGCGAGAGCACGATCCTCGGCGTTCAGGCGTGGCTCGCCCTGCCCGCCGACAAGCAGGAAATCGACCCGGCATTCGAGCATTTCCCCGCCGACTGTTTTCCGACGATCGAGCGGGACGGCGCAACCATTCACCTGATCGCCGGCGACGCGTGGGGTGAACGTTCGCCTGTCACGCTGCATTCGGAGACTTTCTACGCACAGATCGATCTCTCGTCCGGCGCCACGGCCGAACTGCCGACGGCGATCGAGGAACGCGGCATCTACCTGATCGACGGGACCGTCGAGATCGCCGGCGAGACGTTCGAGCCCGGGCGCCTGATCGTCTTCAAGCCCGGCGAACCGGTATGGCTTGAGACCGGCACCGGCACCCGCATGATGGCGCTTGGCGGAGCGCCGCTCGACGGCCCGAAGGAGCGGCCGAGGCATCTCTACTGGAACTTCGTATCGACGTCGAAAGAACGCATCGAGCAGGCCAAGGACGACTGGCGCAACGGCCGTTTCGGCACCGTCCCCGGTGACGAGGACGAGTTCATCCCATTGCCGGACTGACGCTTACGCGGGCCGCCAGATATCCGGGTTCAGTGGCGGCTCCGCCGATTGCGCGAAGAACGCAGACGGTGCGATGTCATCGATATCGCGTGCGGATTTCAGAAGCAATCGACGCTCGATCTCGGCACTGGCGTAAGGCAGCGATTGAACGATGCGCAGCAATGAGTCGATCTCGTTGGCTGTGAAATAGGACGACAGATGCCGATGCAGTTCGTAGACCTCGATCGTCGCGGACCCAGCCATCTCGATCAGCGCCTCCATCGAACGCTCGCTGGGTCGAATGTTGCCCTCGTCCAACAGTCGTTCGATGCGCCGCGACGGGAGGAGGAACGGCTCGGAAAAGGTGATCGGATCGGGGCTCTCCATCAACGCTTTAATGAACGCGGCCAACGCAACCTGGGTTTGCGGCACCTCGCTGTACTCTCGGCCGATCCGCGCCAGCGAGAGATATCGTTCGAGACGTGGCGCGCGTTCGCACAGGGTTTTCAAAGCCTCAAAGCTGCGCTTCAACGCCGCTACGCGTTCGGCCGGCGGCCGACCCTGTCGGTCCGCAGTGTAGACGGCGAAGAGGTCGAGTGCGGCCATATAGTCGCGCTCGTCGTTGGATCTAGGGAAGTCGCCGAGTCCGCCGATCACGTCGGACTGCAACTCGAACCACCGAGCCGTGCGGACGAGGGACAACCAAGTTCCCGGCGGCGCCGAGACCTCTGGCAGATGCCGAACCAGCAGTCCCCGTTCCGCCAGCGACTGTGCCCGGGCCGGCATGCAGAAGAACGCATTCAACGTTTCGCTGGTGAGCGGCTCGCCCTCAAGCGGCACGAGAACGTTCGGTCCGCGAAGCAAACGATACGCCTCCATGCCAAGTCGTTTCATTCGCTCGCAAGGCTCACGGTTGGATGTCGCCGCACCGGCGTACATTTCCATCATCACCAACGGGCCCGGACCGTCCTCCGGCGCAAACACTGCCGGTGCGGCGTCGACGATCGCCATTTCCATACCCTCGGCGTCAAGCTTCACGAAATCTAGTGCACCAAACTCCAGCCGTCCGGCCTCCCGGCCAAAGTCGACGGTCCGCACGATCTCGCGGCGCCTTGCATCGAAAGTCCGGTTGGGCACCAGGGTGCTGAGTTCAACGTCGCCGCCGACGTGAATCTCGGCTTCGCCATCGGCATCCGCGACGGCGGCCTCGACAACGTCAACCCAACCATGGGCGTTGCGCTCGACGCTGCGACGCAAGGCCGCTGCCGTGGCCGCAACCGGCTCGTAGCACCACAACCGACCCGTCGGACCGACCGCCTTGGCCATGACAAGCGCATAGGCACCGTAGGCAGCGCCGATGTCGACGGCCCGCATCCCCGGCTCCAGATACCGCCGCACGAATCCAACCTCGTCCTCGAACCACGCTTCCTGTTCGAGAAAGACGTACGTCGCCATCTCCTGTAACGTGTCGGGCAGGCAGATTTCGAGGCCATCGCCGATCTGGAACATTCGAAGGCGACGGTCACCGGTCATCTGTCTTCGTCCTCGCCGCCATCTTGAAAATCCTCCGTGTCACGTCAGAGTCCCCACGGGAGCACCGAGGCTGCTTCACCCACCGGTCAGTCGTCGGGGAACTCGGAAAGTTCCGCATAGAGCACCTGGTTCGCGTTCAGGCCGTCGTCGCCAAGCGGCAGAACCACATAACGCAGCAGCCCGATGTTTCGCAATTCGACGTGAACCGGTCCCTGGGCCATGCAGATCGTCCGGTCGTCGATCGACCTGCGCCAGGCCTCGACATCGGCGCGGGTGATCTGCTTGGTGTCTTCGTCGTTGGTTTCCGGTCCCGGAGCGAGCCGTTGTCCTGTGAGGTCAAAGCCGCCCAGTTCGACCAGCAAGGTTCCCCAAAGCCTCACGTCGAAGGCGTATGGATCGCCCTCCACCGCGTCGAACACCGCGAGCGCACCCCACCACTCCGAAAGATCCAGCAGTTCGAAGGACGACCACCCGGGCAACCGGTTCGCCGACCACTTCGATCGCCAGAGAAGGACGAGCGATTCGAACGGTGCGAAACGTCCCGGGTCCTCCTCGATTGGATAGTGTTCGTAGGACCATCCGGAGTTATGCTGCCACAACATCGGATGTTTACCGTTGGAAGATCAGACACGCCGCCGTGACGCCGCGTGCCGACTGCGCTGTCTGAGTCGTCATCGATCCGAGCCCCCTTGTCGCGACAACGATACCGCAAGACTGTCGTCAACACGAAACGCTAACTGCATTGATCCCCGAAGGTCAGATCAGTATTCAGGCGACGTCGTCCGCAGGGGGTGACTGGCCGGATCGGAACCCAGGGCCGGCGATGTCAGGTTTCGGCCAGTTCCTCCGCGAAGTGACACGCCACGAAATGCTCGGGCTTGGCCTCGCGCCACTCAGGCACCTCCGCCTTGCAGCGGTCACGGGCGTGCGGGCACCGGGTGTGGAAGCGGCATCCCGACGGCGGATTGGCGGGGCTCGGAATCTCGCCTTCGAGCTTGATCGCTTTCGCCTGATGATCGGGGTCGAGGTGCGGAATCGCCGACAACAGCGCCCGTGTGTAGGGATGCAGCCGGTTGGCGAACAGCGAGGCGCGCGGCGCCATCTCGACGAGCCGGCCCAAATAGAGCACGGCGACCACGTCGCAGGTATGGGCGACGACGCTGAGGTCGTGACTGATGAACAGGAAGGTGATGCCGAGATCCTTCTGCAGAGACTTCAGCAGATTGAGGATGTCGGCCTGGATCGAGACGTCGAGTGCCGCGACACTCTCGTCGGCGACGACGAACTGGGGCTGGCAGACGAGCGCGCGGGCAATCGAGATGCGTTGACGCTGGCCCCCCGAGAAGGCATGCGGGAAGCGGCGCAGGTGCTCAAGGTTGAGCCGGCACTTGGCCGCAATCTCGCGCACCCGCTTGTCGGTTTCCTCACGCGACGACGTGATCTTCATGACCTCGAGCGGTTCGGCGATGATGTCGCGCACGGTCATGCGCGGGCTCAGCGCCGCGTACGGGTCCTGAAAGATGAGCTGCGCCTTCTTGCGGAACTCGCGTGTCTGCTCCGCGTCCATCTCGTCGATGCGGATGGTGTTGCCGTCGTCATTGAAATGGATCTCGCCATCGCCGATGGGCGCCGCCTTGAGGATGGCGCGCCCGAGTGTCGTCTTGCCGGATCCCGACTCGCCGACGAGCCCGAAGAACGTGCCCTTCTTGATCTCGAGGTCGATGCCCTCGACCGCGCGCAGCACCATCTTCTTGCTCAGCACGCCGCCGCCGAGCGGGTAGTCGACCGAGAGGTTCTTGAGCGTGATCAGGTTGTCGCTGTGCGCCTCGCCGCTCATGACGCCTTCCTTTGCTGATCGAGCAGCACGCAGGCCGCGGAGTGGTTCTCGCCGGCGGAGATCATTTCGGGCACGACGGCGTCGCAGGTGCCCTGAATGGCGGACGGACACCGGGTATGGAAGACGCAGCCGCTGGGCCGCTCGAGCGGGCTCGGGATGTCGCCCGGCACCGGTTTCAGCGCGGTCTCGAGATCGTCGAGATCAGGCAGCGCGTTGATCAGCCCCTGGGTATACGGGTGCGCCGGCTTGTGAATGACGTCGCGTACCGGCCCGTACTCGACCAGCTTGCCGAGGTACATTACCGCGACGTTGTCGGCGGTCTGGGCGATCACGCCGAGATCGTGGGTGATGAAGATGATGCCCATGCCGAACTCGGTGACGAGATCCTTCATCAGTTCGATAACCTGTGCCTGGATGGTGACGTCCAGCGCGGTGGTCGGTTCGTCGGCGATCAGCAACTTGGGCTGCGTCGACAGCGCCATGGCGATCATTGCACGCTGGCGCATGCCGCCAGAGAACTCGAACGCGTACTGTTCGAAGCGGTGCGCCGGATCGGGGATGCCGACCCGCGCCAGCATGTCGATCGAATGGGTCCTGGCCTGCGCCTTGGTCATGTCCGAATGCAGCAGGAGCTGCTCGACCATCTGGTCGCCGACGGTGATGGCCGGCGCGAAACTGGCCATCGGCTCCTGGAAGATCATGGAGACCGCGCCACCGCGGACGATGTTGAGGTCGCGGGCCTTTGCCAGCGTCAGCACGTCGACAACGTTGTCGCCGGCACTCAGCGTGATGCGGCTGCCGTCCCCGTACACCGTGTTGTCGGCGTTGAGCCGCATGATCGACTTGGCGGTCACCGATTTTCCGGAACCCGACTCGCCGACCAGGCCGAGCACCTCGCCGGCCTTGACCTCGAACGATACGCCGTCGACAGCCGTGATCAGCCCCTCGTCGGTACGGAACCTGATCCGCAGGTCTTCGACTTTCAGGAGGTCGTTTCCAGCGTTCATCACTTGCGATCCGAGTAGGGGTCGGCGGCGTCGCGGAGACCGTCACCGACGAAGACAAAGGCGAGAACCATGGTGACGAAGAAGAGCACCGGGATGAAGTACCACTGGTAGTTCAGCAGCACGTCCGCGTTGGTCACGTTCTGCAGCAGTACGCCGAGCGAGTTGACCGGCTCCTTGAGGCCGAGACCGATGAAGCTGAGCGCGGTTTCCGACAGCACCATGTAAGGAAACGAGATCACCAGATCGACGATGATGTAGCTGGTGAAACTCGGCAGCAGATGACGCCGGATGACGTGCCCCGCCGGCGCGCCACAGAGCTGCGCCGCGAGCACGTACTCCTGGTTCCGCTCGGTCAGCAGGTGGGTGCGGATGCGTCGTGCCAGGGTCGGCCACGAGATCAGGCCGAGAATGATCGAGATGAAGAAGAACCGCGCCTCGGAGCTCCATTCCGGCGGCACGAATGCGGCGAGCGCCATGAACAGCGGAATGGCCGGCACGGTTCTGACCGCATCGGTGATCATTTGCAGCACGCCGTCGATCCACCCGCCGAAGTAGCCGGATACGCCGCCGATGATCAACGCCAGGAAAAAGCCGATCACCATGCCGATGGTGCCGACCGCGAGCGACGTCCATATCGCGTGCAGCGTTCGCGAGAAGATGTCCTTGCCGCCGGCGTCGGTGCCGAACAGATGGATGCCGGGCACGCCGCCCTCGAGCCCGAACAGGTGCGTGTCGAACTTCAGGCCGCCCCAGTAGAAATCGAGCGCCTTGCCCGGAAGGCTGATGTCGATCTCGAACAGCGTGTACTCCCAGCTCTGGACGAAGAACTCGAGGTAGACCCGCTTGTCCGGGTTGATCTTGGTAACCCAGCGGAAGTTGGTTTCGATGCCGCGGTAGCGTTCGACGCCGTGGATGAACGGCCGCATCGAACAGCCGTTCTGGTCGCAGAAGCTGGGGATCGTCGGCGCGCCGTTCTGGTAGTCGGGATTGCGCCCGGCGATGGTCGGATCGTACGGCGACAGGAACGGCGCCGCGAGCCCCATGAAGATCAGGGTCAGCAGCACGCCGGCCGCGACCATGGCGGTCTTGTTCTTCTTGAAGCGCGCCCAGATCAGTTCGAACTGGCTCGCCGTGAAGTAGGCTTCCTTGCGCTTCAGTTCCGCGAGTTCGGCAGCGCTGAGAGTCGTCTGATCGCTCATTCCGTCAGCCCTCCATCACGCTCTTGCGGACGCGCGGATCGATGACCGCGAGCAGCATGTCCGTCGCGAAGTTGAGGAACACGATCGACGCCGTCAGCATGAAGATGATGGCGCCCGCGAGCTGCTGGTCGTTGGATCGGGCCAGGGCCTCGAGCAGCAGCGCGCCGGCCTCGGTCAGGGTCATGATCACGGCCACGATCGGCAGCTCGTTGAACACACGGTTGAGATCGAAACCGAGCGAGTTGACGATCGGCCCGAGCGCGTGGCGCGCCGGGTAGCGCCACAGCAGCTTGGCACCGTGCAGGCCGCGCGCCTTCGCGGCCGTTACGTAGAGCTTGCCGAGTTCATCAGACATCAGCGCGCGCACCGTCTGCAGCGCGAAGGCGGTCGCCGACCAGCCGAGGATGAATACCGGCAACCAGGCATGTGACAGGAAATCGAGAATCTTTTCGAACGACCACGGCGCGTCGCGCAGTTCCTTGGAGAACAGGCCGGTCAGGCTGTCGCCGAACACCACCGTGGAGAACAGCATGATCATCAGCGCCAGCAGGAAGTTGGGCAACGCCAGGCCGAGGTACGACAGGAACCTGAGAACGTTGTTGGCGATCGGTCTGTTGACCGCCGCCGATATGATGCCGACGGGTATGGCGATCAGATAGGCGAAGAACAGCGCCGCAAAACAGATCCCGAGCGAGATCCAGATCTTCTCGCCGAGCAGGTCGTTGATGTTGACGCGCAGGATGCAGCTGTCGCCGAATTCGCCCTTGAAGAACACATTGCCGACCCAACTCCCCCAGCGAATGACGAACGGCCGGTCGAGCCCGAGGCGTTTCTCCTCGGCCTGGATGTCCTCGATGGTGATCTTGGAACCCTGGGTATTCTTGAAGGCCAGGTACCGCTCGGCGCAGTTGCCGGGCACCATCTCCATCAGCGAAAACACGATGAACGAGACCATCAGCAACGTGACGATCGCCATTCCGAACCGCATCATCGCAAACTGCGCGAACTGCAGCATTCCCCGCATCCCTGTTTGAGGCCCGTTGTTGTTGTCGGCCTCGTTGGCGGATTTTTCCGCTCGTCTTATCAGTAGTTCATTTGCCGCCCGGGTCCAACTCCCCCGTCTTCACCGGACGGCGAAAAGGGGCCGGACCATCAGGTCCGACCCCTTCGTCACCTTGGTTCTATTCGTCGAACCACCACTGCTGCGGCAGGTACGGGTACGTCCGGTAGTACTCGTAGGATGCCGTCTTGAAGTCGGCGAAGTTCTTCAGGGCGTTGCGGTGGTAGATCGGCGACGGCGAATGCACCAGACCGATCATGACCATGTTGCCCGTCAGGTTCTCGACGAGTTTGGCACCGAGATCGTTCGACGCCTTGGTGCCGGGCTCAGCGGACTGGAACGCGTTGATGTCGTCCACCATCTGCTTGGCCCAGTCCGGCGGCTCGACACCGCTGGCACCGTTGGTCTCCAGCCACTCGCCCCAGAGCATGCCGGTGCGGTGATCGAAGTAGTTGCCGAACGGCGGCACGAACTGCTCGTTGAGGCCGAGGATAAGCGGCACAGGACGGCCGAGTTCCCAGGCGCCGATGTCGAGTTGGTTCGACGACTGCGCCGAGCGGTACTCGTCCGGCGTGACCTCCTTGGAGGTCGTCTTGATGCCGACGTTGGTCCAGTGCTGGGCGACCAGTTCGACGACCTGACCGGCGATGCCCTGGGTCGCGTACTGGATGTTGAGCACCAGACGGTCGCCGTTGGGCAGATCGCGGAATCCGTCGCCGTCCTTGTCGACGACGCCGAGTTCGTCGAGCGTGGCCTTGGCCCCGTCGGGATCGAACTCGATCTTGTGCTTCTGCCACTTCTCGTCGATGAAGTTCGGACGCGGCGAGAAACCGATGTACTGGCGCGGTTCGCCCTGGCCGAAGAACGCGACCTCGTTGATCTCGTCGCGGTTGATGGCGACGGACATGGCTTCGCGGAACTTCAGGTTGCCGAACACCTTGCGCTTCTCGAGGTCCGGCGCCGTCAGGTTGAACGACACCAGGTGCATCGCGATCATCGGCTTGAGCTGGATGTTGTAGTCACCCTTCTCCATGCCGTCGAGCAGCATCGGCGCTGCCGCGAGCTGAAGGGACTGGGCCTTGTAGTCGGCCTCGCCGTTGACGAGCTTCAGCAGACGAACCTCGTTCTCGTTGGCGTAGATTTCATCCTGCTCGTTGATGTAGGGCAGCTGCTGACCCGTGGTGTCGACCATGTGGAAGTACGGGTTGGCGACGAAGTGACGGCCCTCGGTCGTGTCGTTGATCAGGATGTGGCTTTCAAGCGTCGGCATCGTGATCTTCGGCAGGTTGGCGACCTTGTCCGGGTGCGCCAGGGTCGGGGTCGGCGTGTCCGTCCAGTCCGAATTGCCGTAGTAGGCAGCGATGGCGGCATAGCCGTTCTCGAAACCGAGCGCCTGCGCGTTCGCATCGGCGTTGGAATCGATGTCCGGATGGAACTGGCCGAGGAAGTGCTTCGGCTGGAAGCCCTGCGCGTAGGAAAATGCGAAGTGCGCCAGCAGGCCCGGCTTCGGCGCCGGCAGCTTGAAGACGACGGTCTGTTCGTCCGGCGTCTCGACGGTCATGCGTTCGCCGGCGACCAGCACGTAGTCCTTCGGCTTTTCGATGACGTTCGAATCGAGCGCCAGATTGTCATACCAGAACTTGACGTCCGCCGAGGTGAACGGCGCACCGTCCGACCACTTGTGGCCCTTGCGGAGATGGAACGTCAGTTGCGTGAAGTCGGAGTTCCACTCCCAGCCTTTGGCGATGTTCGGAACGATCTGCTCGAGATCATCGGCATACCGCACCAGGTTGACATGGCGCGTCGACAGGAAGTCGGAGGTACCGGCTTCCGTCGCGTTCGACAGCGCGTCGAAGACCCCGCCGTACTTGCCGATCGAATGGTACGGCACGACGACCAACGGCTCTTCCGGCAGGCGTTCGGCAACCGGCGGCAAATCCGGGTTGCCCTTGATCATGCCGTTCAGCTTGGCGATCGAGGGGTTTTCGCTGAACTCCATGGTGCAGCCGGCGGCCGCCTGGTAGTCCGCGAGTTCGTAGAGTTGCGGGAACTTGCCGGGGGCAACACCCATCATGTCCGCGGCGGTGACCGCGGGGCAAGCCGCTGCGGAGCCCGACGCCGTCGCAACTTGCAACGCAAGAGCGCTGACGCCGACAAACGCGGCGATACCTAACTTCCTGATCATCATTGTCGATTACTCCCTGGGATTTATCGCGCGAATCGTTGTCGATCCGCTTTGACGTGTTTTCGACTTCTTCCCCCCAACGTCCGGGAAGGCGGCCATTATTCGCAGGCAATGTTACCGTTATGTTACATTCAAGAGTCAATATTTTATCCGCAGCGCACCATTGCGTATGGCTTTCCCACAGGCCGCGGATTTCTGCCGCATCGTGACGTGTTGAGCCACAATCGGAAAAATCTTGGTCCACCCCGTTCGGGGTGTGAGCCGGAAGTTGCGCAGGCAGCCGCGCGAAGATTCCACCAGGAACGTCATCGTCGTGTAACAGGCCCGCGGTATTCAGATCAGGAAACCGGCACGCCTTTCAGGCAGAATCCGATGAACTTACTGGATCGCGTTGTCCATGGAATTGGCGACCGAGTTGAAGGTATCGGACGCGTCGTTGCCGACCATCGTCACGGCGACAATGATGGCGAGGAAGATGCACATCACGATCAGACCGTACTCGAGCGCGGTCGCGCCGCGACGGTCGCGAAGAAAACGCCGGACGGCGCCCGTGGCGTTGGTGACGAATGCTGTCATGCCACTCGTGCTCCTCTCACCGTTTCCTCAGCGTAGAAAAGTAGATTGGCGTTGTGAGTGTCGGTCGTCACATCGGGAGCACTACCTAGGGGCAAGGTCATGCCGTGCCGGCGCCCTCGATCCGTTCCATGTCCTCGTCGGAAAACCCGAAATGATGACCGATTTCGTGGATCAGGACATGACGGACCAGCACCGTCAGATCCTCGCCGGTCTCGCACCAGTAGTCGAGCAGGGGCCGGCGGTACAGAAACACGAGATCGGCCTCGGGCGACGGATCGCTGACGCTCTTGCGATCGAGCGACACGCCGCGGTAAAGGCCGAGCAGGTCGAACGGGCTTTCCAGTCCCATTTCGGCCTCGGTCTCAGCGTCGGGAAACTCCTCGACACGGATCTCGATGTCACCGAGAAACTCTCGGAGCTCGGCCGGAATCTCCCCCAGCGCCTGCTCGGCAATGGCGGCGATGTCGTCGACACTGGGCGGCGAATCGTGGGGTTGTCGGGCCATGGCTCATTCTACGGCGCGGCCCCGGCGGAATCGACCGGAGGATTTCCCGCCGACCCCCCTTAGCCCGCACGATCCAGGAGAATAAATAGGGATTGTTACGTATGGGATATTGATGCAGTGCAGCATTTCTGCCAAGAGTGCCCCGCTCTGAGGAACAACGGCATTACCCAAACGCAAGTAGGCAGGTGGATGGTATTTTGCTAACAGTATCCGTATTCAAGGGGGATTCTCGGAGCACGCATTGTTCGACCGTCGCCCCTCAAGTCGTGAAGCGACCGCTGGGGGGTGGTTGATGTTTGGTTCCGATCTCTCAACGATCGCATTCTTCATGGGTGCCGTCGGTATGGGCCTGGGCGGCGTCTCGTTGCTTGTCGCGCTGGAAGTCAGCCGCCGCGGCCAGGAGCAACTGGCGCGCCACACCGAGGACATGGGCAAGATGCTCGCGTCGCGGCTCGAGAAGCAGGACCGTCAGGTCGCCAGTGTCGTCGACCGTCTGAACGAGCGGATCGCGGACGTCGAGAACGTCGCCGGCCAGCAGAAGACCATTCTCATGGAAGTGAGTTCGAGCGTCGAGAACCGCCTCGCCAGCCACGAGGCCATGCTCGACGAGAAGCTCAAGGCGTTCCGTGACAAGATGGCGACGGTCGAACGCAACCAGGACCGTCAGGCCAAGTCGGTGACCACGCTGAAGACCGCGATGCGCGGATTGGTCGAACCGTCCCCGGCCGGGCCCCCGGCGCCGCCCGCCGACATTCCCATGCGCGGTTCGTCACCGTCGATCGCGACCGCGCCGATGCCGCGTCAGCCGGTCATCACCGACGTGGGCCAGATCGAGGAGCCGACGTCATGACCAGCTTCGCGCGTCTCAACGGCGCGATGGCCGGAACAGCCTGAGCGCCCGCGGACGGGACTCGCGTGATGGCCACATACATGCTGGACCGGCTACGGGTGCTCGTCGTCGACGACAACGCATTCACCCGCAACACCCTGGCCGACATCCTGGCGACGATCGGTGTCGGCGAAATCCTCAAGGCGCAGGACGGCCTGCAGGCCGTCAAGGTCATGAAGAACGGGCTCGGCGGCGCACCGGTCCACATCGACGTCGTCATCTCGGATGTGGTGATGCCGTCGGTCGACGGCATCAAGCTGGTCCAGTGGATCCGCCAGAGCAAGGACTCGCCCAACCGGTTCATGCCCTTCATCATGATGTCGGGCGCCGCCGACGACGCCAGCGTCGGGCGCGCCCGCGATCACGGCGCCAATGAGTTCCTGGCCAAGCCGTTCTCGCCGCGGTCGGTCGCCGACCGGCTGCTGGCGCTGATCGACCGGCCGCGACAGTTCGTCGCCACGCGCGAGTACTTCGGCCCGGACCGCAAGCGCCGCACCGACGACGGCATTGACGAGGAACGGCGCTCCGTCGACGAGTCCGATGTCAACATCATCTATTCCGCCGACAGGGTCGTGCGACCGAAGAACCCGGAGGAGGTCTACTTCTTCCGCCTGCCCAACGCGTTGCGCGACAAGGTCGGCGGTTCCCACGGCGCGCGGGGCGAGATCCCGGTCGAACTGCTCGACGAGGCGGAGGAGATGCTTGGCCGTCAGGCGTTCGAGTACCGCGCGTGGGTCATCGAGTACGTCCGCACCATCGCCAGGACCTGCAAGGATGCGAAGGCCTTGCCGGCCGGCAACCGGACGGCCATGTTCGACAAGGTCAACGAGCTGGCGCACGAGTTGCGCGGCCAGGGCGGAATTTTCGGGTATCCGCTGATCAGCTCCGTTGGCGAGATGCTGTTCGCCCTGACCCAACCGCCGCGCGACATGAGCGACAACGCGCTGCAGCTCGTCCAGGCGCACCTCGACATCATGCACCGGGTGTTCGCAGACCGCATCGAGGGCGACGGCGGCACCGTCGGCGTCGCCCTGCTCGCGGAACTGCGCAGCAAGGTCGCCGACGCCACCAGGGCGAAGGCGCACGGCCGCGCCGCGACAGCCACGCCCTGCGCCTGAACGGCGGTTCGTCTTTCGCTGCCGGGCCGCGACACGTTAGACTGTCCGCCGTACGAAACGCAGCGGAGGACACCATGGCCGACAGATTGAGCCAGCAGCAACGCGAAGCCGCTCTCGGTGAGCTCGACGGCTGGGAACTGGCCGCCGACCGCGAGGCCATCCGCAAACAGTTCAAGTTCAAGACCTTCAAGCAGGCGTTCGGGTTCATGACCCAGTGTGCGCTCCGCGCCGAGCAGCTCGACCATCACCCGGAGTGGTTCAACGTCTACAACAAGGTCGACGTCACGCTGGCGACGCACAGCGCCGACGGTCTCACCGAGCTCGACGTCAAGCTCGCCCGGTTCATGGACAAGGCCGCGTCGGCATACGGGTGACGCGCCGCTAGCGCTGTTCACCCATGGCGTCGACCAGCTGGCCGACGAGTTCGTAGGCGAGCTGTCCGTTCGGCGTAACCCCGCGCTGATCCTGAAACGCGCCGATGGCGCGGCTGAGATTGCCATCCGGTCGAAAACCGAGAATGCCGAGCAGAAGGCTGGCGGTCTCACCCGGCATCAGGCCGGCTTCCGACGGCAGCCCGGGACGTCCACCGCCCATCTCGCGGACGCCCGCGAAGAAGGTTCCCGTGGGCACGGCGATCCCCCGCACCGGCACCTTGTTGCGCGTGGTCGCAACGTGCACCCCGGCGAGCATCGGATAGCCGCGCTCGAAGAAGAAGATCGGCGAGCCAGAATCGCCCGGCACCGCGTCGCAGGCATGGACAATGAGATCGAGGCCCCGGGCATAGCCTTCCATGTCGCAGCCGATATGCGCCGTGAGATGGAGTTTCGAATCGCGGCTGTAGCCGGCCTGCACGAACCGGGTCGCGTCGCTGATGGCGCGTTCGAAACCGGCCTTGTCGAGCGGCGCGACGCCGAACCAGCCGGCGATGTCGCCGATCGGCTCGTTGAGCTCGATGATCGCCCAGTCGTGCACCGCGGTCTCGCCGGTCGGCGCCTGGCCTTCCCGGTAACCCGGCGGGATCCAGTAGGCCCTGGCCGTCGAGTGGGCGATGAACTGGCCGTCGCGGTAACCGGCGACGAAGTGCACCTCGGCCGGCGGCACGAACCACTGCTTGCGGGTATCGTACAAGCAGTGCGCGGCGGTCACCGCGAGCGAGCGGCCGACCAGCGCGCCCGAGCAATGCCCGCCGGTCTGCGGGTTGACCCGGCCGACGGCGCTCCACGGGTACTCGTCCGACGGCAACGTCAGACGGTCGTCGGCGCCCTTGATCCCGTCGAGGATCTCCGCGGCCGGTGCCGGACCGGCCGCCGAGACCGTCGCGGCGGCGGCCAGCACCAGGGCGGCGGCCCACGCCCGGGGGCAGCGCCGGGTGTTCTTGCGGATGTCGGATGCGGCTGTCATGTGTCGGCGTCGGTCTTCCGGTGGCGGCCCGAATGCCCCGAGCCTGCCACAATCCTGCGGTATCGAAAACAACGGAACACCAGGTGACGCCGCGATGGATGACGCAACCAGAACGTACGAACGCGAACGCCGGGTGCGGCGGGAGATGATGGCCAAGGTCCGCGCCACGCTGGGTCGCGTGCCGTTTGCCGAGACCGCCGTCGCCGCCTACCTGTGCGCCATCGATCCCGAAACCCCGAAACGCGTCAAGGCGGTGCTGCTCGGCGCGCTGGTCTACTTCATCATGCCGGTCGACGCGATCCCGGACGTCATCGCCGCGCTCGGCTTCACCGACGACGCGGCGGTATTCTGGGCGGCCTTCAACAGCGTGCGCGCCCACATCAGGCCGCGCCACACGGAAGAGGCCGCCAGACGGATGGCGAACCTGCGCGGCGATCCGCCCGGCGAATGACCTCGCCGATCCACAAGTCTTGAATCCGCGATCATGCCCCCCGATACTCCGGCCAATTCGGCCGTGATGACCCGGCGGCCGTTGGGGGAGAATGAGTCATGACGGATTCGACCAGCAGCATAGCCGCCGAGCCCCTGTGGCGGCCCTCACCCGAACAGGCGGCGGCGACGCACCTGAGCCGCTTCATGGGTATCGCCGAGGAACGCTTCGGCGTGCCGGCGGGCGACTACGAAGCGCTTTGGAAATTCTCCATCGACGACCGCGAGGCGTTCTGGGACCTGGTGCGCAAGGATGCCCGGCTGATCGCCGAAACCTGGGGCCAGACCGGCAACGAGCGCGTGCTCGTCGACGGCGACAAGATGCCCGGCGCCAAGTGGTACCCGGACGCCAGGCTCAACTACGCGCAGAACCTTCTGGTCCGCCGCGACGACGCCGAGGCCATTGTCTTCCGCGGCGAGGACAAGGTCGCCTACCGCCTGACCTGGGCCGAGCTCTTCAACCGGGTTTCGGTGTTCGTTCAGGGACTCGCCGAGGCCGGCGTCGGCCCGGGCGACCGGGTCGCGGGCTACATGCCCAACATGCCGGAAACCGTTATCGCCATGCTGGCCACCGCGGCGGTCGGCGCGACGTGGTCGTCGTGCTCGCCCGATTTCGGCGTGCAGGGCGTGCTCGACCGTTTTGGCCAGATCGAACCCAAGGTGCTGGTTACCGTCGACGGCTATTTCTATAACGGCAAGCGCCACGACATGACGGCCAAGGTCGCCGACGTGATGGCCAAGCTGCCGACCTGCGGGCGCTGCGTCGTGGTACCCTACGGTTCCGAACAGGCCGCGACAGACGGTATCGCGAAGGCGGAATCGATCGCCGAGTTCACCGGCGACTTCACGCCCGGCGGGATCGACTTCGCGCAAATGCCGTTCGATCACCCGCTGTTCATCATGTTCTCGTCGGGCACCACGGGCGTGCCGAAGTGCATCGTCCACGGCGCCGGCGGCACCCTGTTGCAGCACGTCAAGGAACACCGCCTGCAGTCGGACATCCGGCCCGACGACCGGGTGTTCTACTTCACCACCTGCGGCTGGATGATGTGGAACTGGCTGGTCACCGCGCTGGCCCAGGGCGCGACCCTGCTGCTCTACGACGGCTCGCCGTTCTATCCGGACGGCAATGTGCTGTGGGACTACGCGGCGGCGGAGAAGTGCACCTTCTTCGGCACGTCGGCCAAGTACATCGACGCGCTGTCGAATGCCGGGCTGCGGCCGAAGGATACCCACGATCTCGAAAGCCTGCGCACCATCGCCTCGACCGGCTCGCCACTGGCGCCCGAAAGCTTCGACTATATCTATGACGCGGTGCGGACCGACGTGCACCTGGCGTCCATCGCCGGCGGTACCGACATCATCAGCTGTTTCGTGCTCGGCGATCCGACCGGACCGGTGTGGCGCGGCGAGATTCAGCGCCCCGGTCTCGGCATGGCCGTCGACGTGTTCGACGACGACGGCAACAGCCTGCGGGGCGAAAAGGGCGAACTGGTCTGCACGCGCGCCTTCCCGTCGATGCCGGTCGGTTTCTGGAACGACCCGGACGGTGCGCGCTATCACGCCGCCTACTTCGAGCGCTTCGACAACATCTGGCACCACGGTGACTTCGTCGCCATCACCGAACACGGCGGCATCGTCATGTACGGGCGCTCCGATGCGACGCTGAACCCGGGCGGCGTCCGCATCGGCACCGCCGAGATCTACCGCCAGGTCGAACAGCTCTCCGAGATCGCCGAGGGACTGGTGATCGGTCAGGACTGGGACAACGACGTCCGCGTCGTGCTGTTCGTGCGCCTCAACGAGGGCGTCACCCTCGACGACGCGCTTGTCCGAAAAATCAAAACACAGATCCGCGACAACTGCACGCCGCGCCACGTGCCGGCGAAGATCATCGCCGTCGCCGACATCCCGCGCACCAAGTCGGGCAAGATCACCGAGCTCGCGGTGCGCGACGTGGTGCACGGCCGCGCGGTCAAGAACAAGGAAGCGTTGGCCAATCCGGAGGCGCTCGACCTTTACGTCGATCTGCCGGATCTCCGGGATTGAGCGGCGTCATCGGGCCGGCCGAACGCCTCGCCGACGCCGGCTACCGGCGCGGCGTGCTGCTGGTGCTGCTCGCCGGCGTCCTGTGGTCGAGCATGGGGATCGGCGTCCGCTACATCGAGGTCGCCAACGTCTGGCAGATCCTGTTCATCCGCTCGGCGACGCTCTCGGTGTTCCTGTTCTGCGCCATGACGGTGCGCGCCCGGGGCGTGCCATGGGCGTCGATCCGCGGTGTCGGCCTCGCCGGCGTGATCGGCGGCGCCAGTCTCGTCTTCGCCTTCTCGGGCGGCATCTACGCGATCCAGGCGACGACCGTCGCCAACGCCATGTTCCTGTTCGCCGCGGCGCCGTTCTTCGCCGCCCTGATCGGCCGCGCCGTGCTCGGTGAACGGGTCCGGCGCGCCACCTGGTTCGCCATGGCCGTAGCCGGTCTCGGCATCGCCATCATGGTCTGGCAGGGCGTCGAGGGCGGGCGCCTCGACGGCAACGTCGCCGCGATCATCTCCGCGCTCGGCTTTGCCGTGTTCACCGTGGCGGTCCGCTGGGGCCAGCTCGGCGACATGATCCCGACGGTGTTTCTCGCCGGCCTGTTCGCGACGATGACCGGCGGCACGGTCTGTTTGATCCAGGGCTACGGGCTCGACCTGCCGGCCGGTGATTTCGCCGTCGCCGCGGCGCTTGGGCTGTTCCAGGTCGGCGCCGGACTGGTCGTCTACACCATCGGCTCGAAGACCGTGCCCGCCGCCGAAGCGGCGCTGCTGTCGATGACCGAGGTCGTGTTTGGCCCGCTCTGGGTATGGCTGGTGCTGGGCGAAACGGCGACCGGCGCGACGCTGATCGGCGGCGCCGTGCTGATGGGCGCGCTCGTCGCCAACGTGCTGTCGGGCATCCGCCGCAAGCCGCCGCCGCCGGTGATCTGAAACCGGCGGGCCGTTTGCCTGACGCGGCCCCGGTGCTACGCTCGCCGTCACAGTCTCATCGTGCGAAGCACACCGGCAAGCGAGCAGCGACGGCATGACGTCAGAAGCCAGATCCTATCCGGAGATCCGCGAAGAGGTCGCCAAGCTGTGCGCCGGGTTTCCCGGCGAATACTGGCGCGATGTCGACCGCGACCGGGCCTACCCGGCGGCGTTCGTCGGGGCGCTGACGCAGGCCGGCTATCTCGCCGCGCTGATCCCGGAAGAGTATGGCGGCTCGGGCCTGCCGCTCTCGGCGGCCGCCGCGATCCTTGAGGAAATCCAGCGCCAGGGCTGCAACGGCGCGGCGTGCCACGCCCAGATGTATGTCATGGGCACGTTGCTGCGTCACGGCTCCGACGAACAGAAAGCGCGCTACCTGCCCGACATCGCGGCGGGCAGGCTGCGCCTGCAGGCGTTCGGCGTGACGGAACCCGCGAGCGGCACCGACACCACGTCGATCCGTACCTTCGCGCGCCGCGACGGCGACGATTACGTCATCAAGGGTCAGAAGGTGTGGACATCCAGGGCCGAGCATTCCGACCTGATGCTGCTGCTGGCCCGGACGACGCCGAAGGAAGCCGCGGCCAAGCGGACCGACGGCTTGTCGGTCTTCATCGTCGACATGCGCGACGCGCTCGGCCATGGCCTCACCATCGCACCAATCGAGACGATGATGAACCATTCGACCACCGAGGTGTTCCTCGACGACGTGCGGGTGCCGGCCGCCAACCTGATCGGCGAGGAAGGCAAGGGCTTCCGCTACATCCTTTCGGGCATGAACGCCGAGCGCATCCTGATCGCCGCCGAATGCGTCGGCGACGCCAAGTGGTTCGTCGACAAGGCGACGACGTATGCAAAGGAACGCGAGGTCTTCGGCGGGCCGATCGGCCGCAACCAGGGCGTCCAGTTCCCCATTGCCAAGGCCTATGCCGCCATGCGCGCCGCCGAGCTGATGGTCGCCGACGCGGCGCGCGCCTATGACGCCGGCGAGGACTGCGGGGCTGAGGCCAACATGGCCAAAATGCTGGCCGCCGACGCGTCATGGGAGGCCGCCAACGTCTGCGTCCAGACCCACGGCGGCTTCGGTTTTGCACGAGAGTTCGACGTCGAGCGCAAGTTCCGCGAAACGCGGCTCTACCAGGTCGCCCCGGTATCGACCAACCTGATCCTCGCGTATCTCGCCGAGCACGTGCTCGGCCTGCCACGGTCATACTGACCGGCCGGGACAGCGCTAACCGCTACTGTCTGAATAGATCGCTGGGGCGTCGGGAACGAACACGTCGTCCGCCGCATAGGTCTGGAACACTGTCATGACCTGACCCACCTTGCCGTCCTTGCAAAGCGGCAGATCGATACCGCGGACGTACATGAAACTGCGGTCGTAGACCGCAAGCGAACCGGTGACGAAGCCGATGAAGGGCCGACCGACCATGGCCCGGAAGTATCCGCGTTCATGGGATTCCCAGATGCCGGTGAACTTGTCGATCTCGCTCATGCGCTTCCGGGTGTAGTCGAGTTCCCACCAGTCGGTGAGGCGGGTTCCCCACAGGGTGAACAGGATGTCGAACGGGTCCTCGACCTCGGCCAGCGAGACTTGTCCCCACCAGCCCTTGAAGTCCATCAGGTCGAAGTCCGACCATCGGGGAAATGTCGACGCGTCCGGCCAGCGGTCGCGCCACATGCGGGCGACGCCGGCGAGCGGCCCGAAAGCCTCGGGCGGCGTCGCGGCATCGTAGCCGCGCCATGTCCACGGTTGGTCCTGCGTCACGCTCCCCTCCCCGCGCGGGCCCTGCTGCCGCCCGGAACAATGGTGGCATGTTTCTGGGAATATGGAAAATTGGCCGTGTATGTTGCGGCCCCGCGCCCCGGTCGGCGACGGAAAACGGGCGGGACCGACGTCCCGCCCGCACCGCGACGTTCGATGTGAGCATCCCGTCAGAGAGTCGGCGAATCGTCCCCGTCGCCGTTGTTGCTGGCGGTGTCGTCACCGGACTCGTCATCGGCACCCTCGTCGCGATCGATCTCCTTGCCGTCGAGCAGGCTGGCCACCGCATCCATGACCCGATCGGTCAGGGACTTGTTGGCGGCGTCCTCGGTATGGCCTTCGGCAATGGCGCCGACGGCCGATTCCTCGCTGGCGTTGTTGAGGCCGTTCTCGCTGGCGTGGGCGGCATTGAGTTTGCCAAGCTCGCTGGCGTGCGCGGTATCGTCGTCCGACGATTTGGCCGAATTGCCGTTGGCTGAGGCACTGGCGCTGTTGCTGCCGGCATTGCCGCCACCATTGCCACCGCCGTTGCCGCCGGCATTGCCTCCACCGTTACCACCGCCGTTGCCGCCGCCATTGCCGCCACCGTTGCCGTTCTTGGCCAGGGCGCCGGGCTGATCGACGGACATCGTCGACAAATCGACCGAGACCGCCGGGACGGCAAAGGCAAAGGCCGTGAGGCCGGCGATCAAAGCGGTTCGAGAGAGAAGTTTGGTTCGCAGGGAATTCATGGGGGATCTCCTTGTGACTTTGGATATCAACCCTCGCGCAGACAGGGTTGAGCATAGTCGCTTCCCTCGCGTTCGCCGTGACGGCTATCACGCCAATCGGGGCAGAACTTTGACGAAACCGTGGCAAGAGTTTGCCGGTCGTCTCACGGGCCGCGACGGAAAACGGGCGGGACCGAAGTCCCGCCCGTCACGCCGTGGTCCGCAGTACCGGCAGCTTGTTGCAAAGGTCTTTCACCGGTCCGCCGCGGGCTCCCCCCGACTGCGGCCAGTCTAGCCAATGCGCGGCAGGGAGAAGTGACGGTGGTCACTCATCCGAACGCTACGTCGTCAACTGTCCTGCGGGTAGGTCGGCAGGCCGTCGGCGATGTCGTAGTAGGCGCCCTTGTCGGCGACGAAGATATGCCCGGTCAGTGCGATCGGCGGATGTTCGTCGAGCGTCCCGCCGGAGACGTCGAACGTCCCGCCGTCGTCGGGCACCCAGAACAGCTGCGAACCGCAGATCCGGCAGAACCCGCGCTTCGCGGTATCCGACGCCCTGTACCAGGTGACGTTTCCGGCGCCGTCGATGGTCACGTCCGCCGCCCGCCCGGCGGCGACATAGGCGGCGTGGTGGCCCGACTGCTTGCGGCACTGGGTGCAGTGGCAGGCATTGAACCCCGGGCCAAGCGGAGCGTTCGTCCGGTAGCGCACGGCGCCGCACAGGCACGACCCGGAAGCCGTCGGTGAAAGGTCATCGGTCACGATAGGTCTCCCCCAGTCTGCGGATGTGTTCGGTGTAGCGCGGCGACGGCCCGTGTCCGCGTTCGTCGCCGGCGCGCGGCAACAGGGCGTGGCCGGTCCGCGCGCACTCCTCGAGAATCCAGTCGCGGAACGCGCGGACCTTGGGCCGCCGCCAGGTCTGCGGCGGCGCGACGAGCCAGTAGCCGAACTCCGCCGGCAGGGCATGATCGAACAGCCGCACCAGGCGGCCCGACGCCAGCGCGTCGCCGACCAGCACGCTGCGCCCGAGCGCCACGCCCTCACCGGCCATCGCCGCCTGGGCGATCAGGTGCGAGTACTCGATCTCGTAGCCGTGGTTGATGTCGGCGTTCCGGATGCCGACGGATTCAAACCACATCGACCAGTCCTCCGGCATGACGTCGTGCAGCAGCGGATAGGCGTCGCGATACCTGAGCAGGTCCGCCGGTTCGACCAGCGGCGGCCCGGACGCCAGCAGGTCGGGACTGATCACCGGGTAGATTTCCTCGCTCATCAGGAACACCGCCTCTGTGCCGTCCCACTTGCCGCGGCCGTAGCGGATGGCGAGATCGACGTCCTCGGTGCGGAAGTCGACCAGCCGGTCACCAAGGGTCAGGCGGACGTCGATCTCCGGGTGCTGACGGCGGAATCCGCCGAGCCGCTGGACCAGCCAGGCCGAGGCGATCGAGGCGAACGTGGTCAGGGTCAAGGCGCCCTGTTCGTCGTCCCGCGCGATACGCTGAACCCCCGCCGCCATGGCGTCGAGGCCATCGCGAATCGCCGGAAACAGGGTCTGGCCGGCCTCGCTGAGCTGCAGACCGCGTCCGACCCGCTTGAACAGCGTGGTGTCGAGCTGCTCCTCGAGGCCCCTGATCTGGTGCGAGATCGCCGCCTGGGTGACGTTCAGTTCCTCCGCCGCGCGGGTGAAGCTGAGGTGCCGGGCGGCGGCCTCGAAGGCACGCAGGCCGTTCAGCGGGGGCAATCGTCTGGCCATGATGCGACGCCTACATACAGCCCATTTGGTTAATGAGAAATTATTGTTTCAAGCTTGTAACAGCATAGTATCTAAGTTGTTGTTTTTACGCAAATACTAAAATTGTATCGATACATTTTAATAAGTTTTCCTCATGTAAATATCAGAATTCGTCGTTTGTCCGAAAGGCGGATCAGAGGTACACATCACGGGACTTCAGGACACCGAAAGGACCGACCCATGAGCAAGACTTTCACAACTTCGGCCCACCAGGCCCCCATCAGTGCATCGGCGCACGGCGCGTTCGACGCTTTCTTCAGCGCGGTTGCCGGCATCGCCACCACCGCGCTCGGCTGGAACCGCCGCGCCATCGACCGCGCCCGGCTCCGCGACCTGCCGGACCACCTTCTGAAAGACATGGGCATCAGCCGCCTGGATGCCGAGTTCGAAGCCGGCAAGCCGTTCTGGAAGGCCTGATTTTCCCGCCCGCCCGGGCACTCCGTCCCTGACGATCCGGCCCCCCAACCAAAGCGACGGGCCGGGGATGTCCCCCTCAAACCGGCGCCACCCCCACGGCGCCGGTTCTCTTTTGCGCGGCCTGTCCGATCAGATGCTCAGGGATATTGGCCTGACGCGCGCCGAAGCGGACGCGGAAGCCGGAAAGCCGTTCTGGCGAACCTGATCCGGGTGGCGGATCAGAAGGTCAGCACGACCTTGCCGGTGGTCTCGCGGCGCATCAGCGATTCGTAGCCGCGGGCGAAATCCTCGACCGGAAACGTCTTCGACACGTGCGGCTTGATGTCCCCCGCCGCGGCCCAGCGGACCAATTCCGCCATGGTCGCGCGAAGCCGGTCGGGCGCGCGGTTGCGCCACGTGCCCAGGGTAAAGCCGATGACCGACACGTTCTTGACGAGGAGAAGATTGGCCGGAATCTGCTGAATCTTGCCGCTGGCGAAACCGACGACCAGAATCCGGCCGCCCGGCGCCACGCTGCGCAACGCGGCGTCGAACATGGTTCCGCCAACCGGGTCGACGAAGACGTCGGCGCCGATGCCGCCCGTCAGCTGCTTGATCCGCTCCTGCACGTCGTCGGTCTTGTAGTCGATGCCCTCGTCGGCACCGTGTTCGCGGGCCAGGGCAACCCGGTCGCCGCCGCCGGCGACGGCGATGACCCGCGCACCCATGCGCTTGCCGACCTCGACACTTGTCAGCCCGACCCCGCCGGCCGCGCCGAACACCACGACCGTTTCGCCGGACCGCGTCTGGGCCCGGTCGGCAAGGCCGAAATGCGCGGTGCCGTAGGCCACGGGAAAGCCGGCAGCGCGGATGTCGTCGATCTCGTCGGCGATCAGGTAGACGTCACGCTCCTCGGCGACGACCTCGTCGGCAAAGGCGCCCCACTCGACCGTCGCCATCACGCGGTCGCCGACGCGGACATGGCGCACATCGTCACCAATCTCGACGACCTCGCCGGCGAGCTCCTTGCCCGCGATGAACGGCGTCTCCGGCTTGACCTGATAGGAACCGCGCATCATCAACGTGTCGGCGAAGTTCAGACCGGCGGCCGCGACCCTGATGCGCACCTCGTCGGCCCGCTTGACGGCCGGCGCCTCCAGGTCGACGAGCTTCAGCCCGTGCATGCCCTCGGGGCGTTCACAGACCACGGCCCTCATCGCCTGCCCCGCTTCGAAAAGGTTCGACTGATTGACATGCGGAGGGTTTCGGCAATCATCTCAACACTCAATGGCAACGGGGCAACGGGATCGGATTTCATGCGTGGTTACTTCGGTATAGGCGCCGAGCGTATCAGTAAAGCCATGAACGTGGGGAGTCTGTTTCGAACCGGCCACGCCTTCGGCGCCAGCTTCGCCTTCACCGTCGACGCCCGCTATGACCGCAACGAGGTCGCCAAGGCGGATACCTCGAACGCCATCGGCCAGCTGCCGTTCTACCGGTTCCCGACGCTCGACGAGATGATGCTGCCGGACGGCTGCGAGATCGTCGGCATCGAGCTTACCGACGACGCGGTCGAACTGCCGAGTTTCCGTCATCCGCCGCGGGCCGCCTACGTCCTCGGACCCGAGCGCGGCTCGCTGTCGGCCGACATGCTGCACCGCTGCGCCCACGTGGTGAAGATTCCGACCCGCTTCTGCATCAACGTTGGGCTCGCGGGCGCCATCACGCTCTATGACCGGACCATCAGCCTCGGCGGCTTTCAGGCACGACCGGTGCGTCCCGGGGGGCCGTTCGAAGCGCCGCCGCAACACGTTCATGGCGGTCCGGTGCTGCGCCGGGAAATGGAGGCTTATCGCGCCGATCCGCCCGCCGACGAGTTGCAACGACTTGAGGACGAAACGACGCGCCGCTGACGCCGGCAATTCGGCAGGCGTATGAATGGATTGTAACGAAACCGCTTACGTAGTAACCCTTGGCCGTGCATCCCGTAACAGCCACAGGACAGCCGCCGCATGCCGAAGTACGAGATCGGGGTCTTCAATCAGATCGTCCGGGACAGGATGAAGGAAGGGGAGACCCATCGCTTTCTGAAGGACGAATGGGCAGAAACCCACTATTTCGACGTGAATGCGTCCTCGGAAGAGGCCGCGCGCCGGAAGATCACGGACCGTTACTCCGAAAGCGAAGGCTACGTCATCGTCAGCGTCGAGTTGCAGACCGACGACTGAGGCACCGGTTCGGGCGGCGCAATCCCCCGCACGCGCGCTCACTGTGACGCCAGTCACAGAAATATAAGTGTATTCCCGTATAATAAGTCTATATATGCTGCGCCGGCGGCGTCGCTGGCGATGGCCGGATGCCGTCGCCTGGTTCGCCAGCCTGAAGGGAAACAGACATGAGCTCCGCGGTTGCACGCGTTTACGACAATCCGGAAGAGGCCAAGAAGGACTGGCCGAAGACACCGGACGGCACGATCGACTGGGAGGTCGTGTTTGAAGTTCCCGGGACCGGGCTGATCCCGCTGGTCTCGTCGGCCAACAACCACGATTTGCTGTTCAAGCTGACCGCGAACGTCATTCAGCAGTTGTTCACCCGAAAAGGCGACCGTGCCGAAGTCGAGCGCTTCCTGCACGAATTGACCAAGATCATCACCGCCGCCGAGAAGGCCGACAGCTCCGTCGAATCGACGCGAACGGCGGTCGTCGACCTGTTGCGGCGCATCAAGCAGGGCCGTATCGATAAGGCGGCTGCCTATGTCGCCGCCAAGAAGCTCGAACAGCAAGACACCGATGCGAAACCGCGTCGGCGGCGGACCGCACGTCGCAACGACGATCGGAAACTGGCTCTCAGGAAACGGATCATGCTGATGAGTGGGGGCGGCCTTGCCGCCGCGTTACTGGTCGCCGGCGTGGTCGGCGTCATGATCCTGTCCTCTCCGGACAATGGTTCTTCGTCCGCCGGACCGGATGCTCGCACCCAGGGCGGCGCGGCCGCGCCCGCCGATGCGCAAGCGCGATTCGCCATCGAGGATTCGTCGGCCGGGTCCCTGGCGGTGAACCAGCTGCCGTTGCCGGGCGACGCACGGGCGCTCAACCGGGTTCAGGAGAACGCGCTGAAGGAAGAAAACGGGCTCGCGTTCTCGGCTGCCGGCTATCCGCAGGGCACGCTGAGCCGCGAGGACATCCCCAACCTGGCACCGCATGTCATGACGCTGGATCCCATCCTGTTTTCACGCAACATCGGCGGCGGCCAGTCGCGCCAGCGTTTCATTCTGCCGGTTCTCTCGATCCGGGATCCGGATTCATGGCGGGACATCTGCGCCTGGGGGCCGAGCCTCACCGAGGCGATCAACGCGGTCATGATGCGCCAGCTGCCGCAGACCGGCGAGGTTGCCGACGACCTTTACGTTTACGCCGGCGAGATCGCCGCCCAGATGATCAACAGCCGCCTGGGAACGGTCCTCGTCGACAAGGTGTATCTGCTCTACAACGTCGACCGCCGATTGACCGACGCCAGCGCGCGCTGTCGCCCGATCGAGGCCGGCTAGCTCAGTCGCCGGCCCGTACGCTGCCGACGGTGTGGCCCAGCGTATTGGTCACCGCTCGCTCGATCCATTCCGACAATGCGCGGCCGGCCGTTTCCGAGATCACCCCGGTTTGCACCAGCGCCCACAGGATCGCCGCGTCTGCGGCACGTTCGCTGCCGCACCGCGCCTTGACGGCGATGCCGATTTTCTTCCACGGCACGATGGCTATGTGGACGCCCTCGGCGCCGGTCTTGGTGCCGATCCCGGCGACGGCCGACATCAGCGCGGTATCGAGCCGGTCGCGCCCGGCGGTCAGGTACGGATGCCGCGCCATCGACGCAACGATGCGGCCGCACGCCGCACCGCGGGCCGCCCCCTGGCTCCGGGGATCCGCCATCTGCGCCACCGCCCGCGCCAATCCGCCGAGCGGCATGCCGATCACGGGGATGCCACAGCCGTCTTCGCCGCGCGGCGTCGATGCCAGATCGACACCGCTCATTTCCGACAGGACCTGGGTAACTCGCTGCTGCACCGGATGGCTCTCCGCCAGATAGCCGGCGGGATCTTCTCCGAGATGCACCGCGGTGGTGAGGAACCCGGTGTGCTTGCCCGAACAATTGTTGTGCAGCCGGGTCGGCTGTTCGCCACACGCCACCAGCGCGTCCGCGGTTGCAAGATCGTTGGGGCGATGCGGTCCGCATTCGAGGGACGGCTCTCCCAGGCCGATGTCGCCGAGCCAGCGCCCGACATTCTCGGTGTGCACCGGTTCACCCCGGTGCGACGCGCAGGCCAGCGCGATCCGTTCGTCGCTCAGGGCGAAATGTTCGGCCGCGCCGCTCTCGATCAGCGGCAGAGCCTGAACGGGTTTCGAGGCGGACCGCGCGTAGATCATCCGATCCCGGTCGCCGCGCGTCAGCACGTCGGTGCCGGCGGCATCGCTGACGGCGACGTCGACGTGATGAAGTGACTCGATCATCGATCCTCGGCGGACCTCGATCGGTAACGTTTCGTCAATACTCATGAAGATAATATCTCCCCCAAGTGGGTATCGGACAGGCGGGCAAGAATGCGCGCGCCCGGAACCCGGGTATCAACTCTCGGACTCATGGCACTCAGAACGATGACTGTCCAAGCAAATCCTGATCTGATCGATGGCGAAGGCGCCACCGCAACCAAGTCCCGCTACGCCCTGTCGCCGAGCGACGCCCAGTACCTGCAGCGTCTGACCGCGGGCTTCGGGGCGTTTTTCTCGATCGCCATGCTGCTGATCACGCTGGCGTCTGTCGCCAAGGCCGAAACGCTCTCGGAGCACGGCCCGTGGGCGGCCATCAAGAACCAGGAAGACGGCAAGCCCGTCTGCTACATCGGCGCCGAACCGAAGAAACAGGAAGGCGACTACACCCGCCGTGGCGATACCTATGTCATCGTCACCCACCGCCCGGCGATGAACCAGAACAACGTGGTCAGCGTCCTCGCGGGTTACACCTACAAGGACCGCAGCGAAGTCGTGGTCAAGATCAACGGCGATCCGCCGGTCAAGCTCTTCACCCGCGACCAGCGCGCCTGGGCTTACGACGCCAAGACCGACGCGGCCCTGGTCAACGCCATGAAACGCGGCACCACCATGGTCATCACCGGGACGTCGTCACGCGGCACCCTGACCACGGACACCTACTCCCTGAGCGGGTTCACCGCCGCCTACAACGATGCGAGCCGGGCCTGCGGCCTCTGAACGTGTCGGCAGTTCCGACAATTCCTTGACCTCCCGGTGCGCGGTTCTAATCTCTCATGAACTGACCCGAAGCCTGGAAAGGGCGCGCGCCCGTGACATCGTTTGTCGATATCAAGAAGTACTGTCGGCGGTTGATTCTCGCCGCGGACGACAAGGACGCGGACGAAATCCGCCGGGTGTGGGACGAATTCGTCCCCGTCGCCAAGGACTACGAACGATCGGCCGGGAACATCACCGTCGACCTGCTCCGGGCCCTGAACCTGATCGAGGGCGTTGACCGCGGCGATGTCTGCATCCTCGACCACGGCTGCGGCGGCGGCGGCAAGACACTCTTCCTGATGGCGGTCGGCTACACCAACATCTACGGCGTCACCGTCAACCAGGACACCTCGAACCTGGAGTACGTCGCGTCCGTGGTTTGCGGTACCGATCACACCCGGTTTCACCAGATCGACGGTTCGAGCATCTGTTTCGAGGACGAGAAATTCCATTTCGTCTTCAGCCTCCAGGTTCTCGAGCACGTCAATCACGACCACATCGAGAGCTTCTACGCCGAAGAGGCGCGGGTCCTGAAACCGGGCGGCGTCGTCTATCACGAGGTGCCGCACCAGTTCGTGCCGTTCGATTCCCATGCCGGGCTGTGGTTCGCCCACTGGGCGCCGCGATCGCTGAAGCCGCTGGCCTACGGCTTCGGCAAGACCATACAGAAGCGCGAGAACATGTTCCCGGCCGGCAAGCTCTATACCCAACAGCTCGACGGCGGCTTCCTGTTCCTGCGCTCGCCGTACTTCCACTACCGCAAGCTCATGCAGTACTTCGGCAACTACGATGACTGGACCGTGAACAAACTAACCAGGCGCAACAACGATCCGGAGAGCTATGACAGCTCCGCGCCGCTGCGTATTCGCCAGATGATGGCGGCGATCTTCCGCCTGCCCGTCGTCGGCGGGTTCCTGGCGCACCTGCTCAGGTTCGGTTTCATGCTGCAGACGGTCAGCGTCAAGACCCCCTGAGGCGTCACGGCGTTATACTCGCGAGACGAGTTTTTAATCCCTGAAACCGGCGCTGACCGGACCTGTGGGACCTCATAGGTGAAAAAATAAGGGTTAATACGTGGAAAAGTGACGAAGATCACTGGCGTAAGCTGTTTTTTTACTGTAATCTCAGACCCATGTTCAGGATAGCTGCCACTGCGGTTGTGATTCTCGTCACAAGCCACGCCATGATGGAGGCCTTCGCCGGCGAGAGCGCCGCGGCGACCACCTCGCGGTACACGGCTGCCTTGGAAACCGGGGCATCGGCCTCGGCCGTCACGCGGAAGAAGATCGATATCTCTGCGTTGAGAAGCGATTACGCGAATTGCCTGAACCTGCACGTGAAGCGGTACAACGACGGAACGCGCGAGGCGGCCCTGGTCGCCGAGATGACCACGCACGCGTGTGCCGAGCAATTGCACGAGATCCGCTGGAGCCTGCTGTCGGCCGGCGCGACCGAGAAAGACGTCACCGCCTACGCCGCGCGCCTGCAGGTTCGCGCCCGCGAAAAGCTCGCGGAAATGGTCGAATACGGCTTCTGAGCACCGCCTATCCCCCTCATCGCGCTGACAGAACGCGTGTCGGCGGCCTTGCCCGCGTGGCGGGCATAATGCCCTGCACCCGTGCACGTCGCTGGCTTTTTCCGGCGTTTGCCCCTATATCGGCCCGATGACCGACACCGCCCCCGCCACCAATCCGACCGAAAGGACCGAACTCGTCGGCCTCAGCCGTGACGAGCTTGTGGCCGCGCTCGCGGCGGTCGGCGAGAAACCGTTCCGCGCCAAGCAGTTGTGGCACTGGATTTACCATCGGGGCGAAACCGATTTCGACCAAATGACAACCCTCGCCAAGGACTTGCGGGCCAAGCTTAAGGCCGGCTTCCGGGTCGGCCGCCCCGGCATCAGCCGCGAGCAGACCAGTTCAGACAAATCGCGCAAGTGGTTGTTCCGCTTTGAAGATGGCAACGAGGCCGAGACCGTGTTCATCCCCGAGGAGGACCGCGGCGCGGTCTGCATCTCGAGCCAGGTCGGCTGTTCGCTGACCTGCACGTTCTGCCACACCGGCACCATGAAGCTGGTGCGCAACCTGAGCGCCGCCGAGATCGTCGGCCAGTTCATGGCGGCGCGCGATTCCTACGGCGAATGGCCGTCGCCGGTCGGCGACCGGCTGCTCTCGAACATCGTCATGATGGGCATGGGCGAGCCGCTCTTGAACTACGACAACGTCGCCAAGGCGCTGAAGATCATCATGGACGGCGAGGGCATCGCCTTGTCGAAGCGGCGCATCACGCTGTCGACCTCGGGCGTGGTGCCGCTGATGGACCGCTGCGGCGAGGATCTCGGCGTCAACCTCGCGGTCAGCCTGCACGCCTGCAACGACGAACTGCGCGACGTGCTGGTGCCGATCAACAAGAAGTACCCGCTGAAGGACCTGCTCGCCGCCTGCCGGCGCTATCCCGGCGCCAACAACGCCAGGCGCATCACCTTCGAGTACGTCATGCTGAAGGGCGTCAACGACTCGCCGGCCGACGCGCACGAGCTCTTGCGCCTCGCCAGGGGCATCCCGGTGAAGTTCAACCTGATCCCGTTCAACCCGTGGCCGGGATCGGTCTACGAGTGCTCGTCCGACGCCGACATGCAGCGCTTCTCGCGGATCATCAACGATGGCGGCTATTCGGCGCCGATCCGCGTGCCGCGCGGGCGCGACATCCTCGCCGCCTGCGGCCAGCTCAAGACCGCCAGCGAACGCGACGTCGCCGCGCTGAAGGCCGCGGCGCGCGAGCGCCAAGGGGCGCATCAGGCGGCGCAGGCGGCCGCCATAGCGGAGGGCCCGGCATGAGCGAAACGGCACAGAACAGCCACCGCGAACTGATCTACGTCGCCGACCCGATGTGCTCGTGGTGCTGGGGCTTCGCGCCGGTGATCAAGGCGATCGCGCGGCTGATCGCCGCCCACCAGCCGGCCCCGGGCCTCGCCAAGCCCGGCCTGACGCCGATCATGGGCGGCCTGCGCCCGCTGACTCGCAAGGCCATGAACGACGACGACAAGGCATCGATCCGGCATCACTGGGAAGAGGTCGCCAAGCGCTCCGGCCAGCCCTTCGACATGACGTTCTTCGAGCGCGACGGCTTCGTCTACGACACCGAGCCCGCGTGCCGCGCCGTGTGCCTGGTCAGGCGCCTCGCCCCGGGCCTCAGCTTCGACTACCTGGAGCGCGTGCAGCGCGCGTTCTACGCCGAGGGTTCCGACGTCACCGACCCGGACATCCTCGCCGCCCTGGCCTTTGACGTCGCCGGCATCGAGCCGGACGAGTTCCGCACCGCCTTCAACGACGTCGCCATCGTCTACGAGACCGCCGGCGACTTCCATGCCGCGCGCCAGCTCGGCGTCAGCGGCTATCCCACGGTGATCCTGCAGAGCGGCCAGGAACTGGCGCTGCTGACCCAGGGCTACCAGCCGTTCGACGCCCTCGAGGACGCGGTCGAGCAGTGGCTTTCCGGCACGCTGGAGACGCAGAAGGCGGGTTAGCAAGCCGCGATGTTTCCGACCGCCACCGCGCGCCGAGGGAATGGCCCGGTGAGGCTCGGCGCGCATCCATCGTGAATGGCACCTGTGTCGGGTAAGACGGTTACTGATCCGGCAGATAGTCCGCCACGTTCTTCAGAATGATGTTGAACGAGATCGAGACCCGCGTCTCGTCGGCGAGGTTCGGGTGCACGAAGTGGATGAGCTGGGCCGGCCACAGCATCAGCAGCCCCGGTTCCGGGTCGACGGTGTGCTCGGCCTCGATGTAGGGATCGCCGGCGATGGCGTTCATGTTGAACGCCGGGCGCGGGTCGTAGAACGTGATCCGGCTCGGCCGCCTGTCATTTCGTCCGGGGTCGTTCCGCTTGCGTGACGAGCCTTGACCACCGCCGGTTTTCGGCATCTTCACGTAGTACGTGCCCGAGAGATAGCAGTGCGGGTGGTTGTGCGGGTCGTGGTAGTCGCCCATCCGGTTGACGTTGGCCCAGCCCATGATCTGCCAGTCGACGCCGTAGCCGATGGCGCAGGCCTTGAGGTAGTCGACGACCGCGCCGTTGACGCCCGAGCGCAGCCAGTTGGTCGGCTCGGAATCGATCTCGAACGGATTGTTGTCGCGGTAGTCCGTGGTCAGGTTGCGGTTGTCCTTCTCCCAGCCGCGGATCAGCTTCAGCAGGCCGGGGTTGTGATCGGCGTGGCCGTCGAGGCTCTTCTTCAGCAGGCGCGTCGGCCACAGGTCGAGAATCTCGGTCATGGCGCGAGTAAATCACGGCAACAAATTTAATTCAGTATGCAAACGACTGGATCGGGCATTCCGTCATCGGAACACCGCAACCGGAGGACCGCCATGAACCGAACCCTGCCCCGCAAGATCACCACGGACGAAACGCACGCCTTCGCCCGCGACGGCGTGGTCGTCTTGCGCGGCATGTTCGACGCCGACTGGATCGCGCTGCTCGACGAGGGTCTCCGGCGCAGCCGCGCCGCGCCGACCGCGCGCGCCCAGACCTGGGACCGCACCGTCGGCGACAATGGCGAGACACTTGAGACGTTCTACGACAGCCAGGCGTGGCTGCGGGTGCCCGCGTACCGCCAGTTCATCGAAGAGAGCCCGTGCGCCGAGCTCGCCGGGCGCATCATGGGCTCAGGCGCCGTCAACTTCTTCTTCGACGCGGTGTTCTGCCGCTCGGCCGGCGCCCAGTTCCGCACACCGTGGCACCAGGACGAGCCCTACTGGTCGGTCGAGGGCCTGCAGACGTGCTCGGTATGGATGCCGCTGGTGCCGGTCGCGGCGAAAAGCGCGCTCGCCGTGGTGCCGGGCTCGCACCGCTGGGCCAAGGTCTTCCGCCAGGTCGACTTCGGCGAGTTCAACGCCGACGGCAAGGCCGACGCGCCACACTCGGACTTCTCGGTGCTGGCGGACGCGCCGGACCTGCCCGACATCGACGCCGAGCCGGAGACCTACAGGCCGGTCAGCTTCGACATGGAACCGGGCGACGCGCTGGTCTTCAACGGCCGCTGCATCCACGGCGGCTCGGGCCTGCTCGACGCCGGGCGGGACCTGCGGGTGTTCAACACCAAGTGGTGCGGCGACGACGTCCGCGTCAGCTTCAAGCCGTGGGGCATGGATCCGGACCACAGCCGGGTGATGACCGACGCGGGGCTCGTGCCCGGCGACCGGCTCGGCGGGGAGCTGTATCCCCGGCTGTGGGAACGGAGCTAGAGGACCGCGATCAGCACAACGGCGACGGCGCCGAGGGCGGCCGAGGCGAACACGTTGGAGCGCCGGCGGGCGCGGATTTCTGCGGTTGTCAGAATAGTCATGAGCCGAACTCTGAAGCGAGAACTGTCACATTTTCCGGTCGCCGGCACCATGCCGGCGCACCGATCAGTCAATCTGAGGATGGCTTTCTAAGGTAAAGCGGAGGTTAAGAGAAGATCACATTTTGCATATCAGGAATGTAACCAATGTATGACGGGCTTGTGCGCCCGACCGCCTCACCCCCACCCTGTCCCTCCCCCTGAAAGGGAGAGGGAACCGTGGCCGCGGCACCGCGCGCCTATCCCCTCCCCCTCGGAGGGGGAGGGTCAGGGTGGGGGTAGAAAAGCGAAGCCGCCGGTGCGATGCCGGCGGCTTCCTGTTTCTGAGCCGGTGGATCGGCCTAGGTCCCGGTCCCCGGTGATTGCCGCTGGTAGGGCGGCGTTCCTGGCGGACCGCGCTGCGGCCCGGATGTGAAGCGAACCTGATTTTCAGGGTCGTTCAATTGTCCTGAGTGTGCGCCTCGCGGGTGTGCGAATCAATTGGGGGAGTCCAGTAGGCTCCCCCCACCCTGTCCCTCCCCCTCCAGGGGGGAGGGCACGATTCCCGCAACATCTTGCTACAATTCCCTCCCCCTTGAGGGGGGAGGGTTAGGGTGGGGGTGATGGCGGCGGGTGCCACGATCAGCCACCGTCACCGCTGAACGAGCCAGACCGGGCGCAATGCCTCTCCGGCCATTCCCATTGCGCCCGGGCCTCGCCCCTGCTTCCTCATGTCTTGCTCCGATTGGGGCAATGCCTATACTCCGCGCGCCTTTTCACGCATCGGGACAAGACGCATGAGCAAAGACATTCGCAAGGTGGTGCTCGCCTATAGCGGCGGCCTCGACACCTCGGTCATCCTCAAGTGGCTGAAGGAGACCTACGACTGCGAGGTGGTGACGTTCACCGCCGACCTCGGCCAGGGCGAGGAGCTCGAGCCCGCGCGCACCAAGGCCGAGATGCTCGGCATCAAGGAGATCTACGTCGACGACCTGCGCGAAGAGTTCGTGCGCGACTTCGTCTTTCCGATGTTCCGCGCCAACGCGCTCTACGAAGGAACCTACCTGCTCGGCACCTCGATCGCCCGGCCGCTGATCGCCAAGCGCCAGATCGAGATCGCGCTCGAGACCGGCGCCGACGCGGTCGCCCACGGCGCCACCGGCAAGGGCAACGACCAGGTCCGCTTCGAGCTCGGCTACTATGCCCTGAAACCCGACATCAAGATCATCGCACCGTGGCGCGAGTGGGACCTGACCAGCCGCACGAAGCTGATCGAGTACGCCGAGAAGCACCAGATCCCGGTGCCCAAGGACAAGCGCGGCGAGGCGCCGTTTTCGCAGGACGCCAACCTCCTGCACATCTCGTCGGAGGGCAAGATCCTCGAGGACCCGTGGGTCGAGTGCGACTGGGACCTGGTGCTGACCCGCGTGGTGCCGGCTTGGGCCGCGCCCGACACGCCCGAGGAGATCACCATCGATTTCGAGGCCGGCGATCCGACCCACGTCAACGGCGAGAAGTTGTCGCCGGCCGAGCTCCTGACCCGGCTCAACGAGATGGGCGGGCGCAACGGGGTGGGTGCCATCGACATCGTCGAGAACCGCTTCGTCGGCATGAAATCGCGCGGCGTCTACGAGACGCCGGGCGGCACGGTGCTGCACCATGCGCGCCGCGCCATGGAGAGCCTGACCATCGACGGGCCGACGAGCCACGCCAAGGACGCGCTGATGCCGAAGTACGCGGAGATGGTCTACAACGGCTTCTGGTTCGCGCCCGAGCGCGAGATGCTGCAGGCGGCGATCGACGAGGCGAGCCGCAACGTCACCGGCACCGTGCGGTTGAAGCTCTACAAGGGCAACGTCATCATCACCGGCCGCAAGAGCCCCAAGAGCCTGTACTCGGAAGAGGTCGTGACGTTCGAGGAAGACAGCGTCTACGATATGGCCGATGCAGAAGGCTTTATTAAGCTGAATGCTCTCCGGCTGAGACTCCGCAAGTAACAACCCGACGGGCACCCGAGGCCATATCGTCGCGCGCGCCGGGAATGGCCCGGCGAGGCGGCGCGCGCGGGTGCTAACAGCAAACTCGATCCTGTCTGATCGTGGCACCCGTCAGAGACGGGTGTGGCCCGCGCGAAGTCCATCCGGGATTCATGTGCCGGTTTGGACAATGCCAGTTTTGCCCGACCTGTTGGCAGTAAGCTCAATTCGATCTTGTCGTGGCATCCATAGATAAAGGGAGTGGCTAATCTGACTCCGATCTCAATGGATCGATATGGGCTGGACCGACATAGAGCCGCCGCATCGAATTCATTGACCTCATTAGCAAATGAAGATTCGTCAATCGATATTGGTGTGTAGATCCGGTCAGATCTACGCTTTGTGGATTTGGTTGAATCGGTTTTTAGTAGTTAAATTGCCAGTTGTTCACGCCGCATCCCATTTAACTCAATAGGGGCTTCGCGTTGCCCGAGGATATCGTTAATACAGGTATAGGACTCTCGAGTTCTGAGATTTGGCAAGCTTGGAAACTAATACGCAAAGAGCTGCGCAATAGTGCCAAGCGCGATGTTGTCGACTACTTGGAGTTCGATATCAGTCCAGAGGTTTGGATACATCGACTTTGTCGGCAAGTCCGAACCCTAAAATTTGAACCTGCCCGCCCAAGCACTTTTTTCATTGCTAAAGGTGGCGGGTTCAATCGTCGGATGGCAACACCATCGATTCCTGATGCTGTCTTGTATCGAGCAATCGTTGATTGGTTGTACTCGAGAGCCTCAAAGTTCGAGACTCGAAATGCCTATTTTGAAAGAAAGAAACTCGATAAAGCACAACGCGAAGCTGCGGAAGCTGCGAGAAAGGAGATGGGCTTCGATGAGTTCGCTAATCCGTACAAATCTACAACGGGTTTCTTGAGATGGCTCTGTTTTGAACAATTCAAGCGGCACTTGCTACTGGGCGAACCCAGTAAGTTTATTGTCATTACTGACATAACTAACTTCTTTGATTCGGTCTTACATTCCCGCGTTCAGGAATCACTTCATCAAGTATCGGCGCCGTCCAAAATGATGGGGATGCTGTTCCACTTGTTGGAAAGGTTTGAAGCTAATCACTCCTTCAGCGCGTCCACTCAAATTGGCTTAGCCGTTGATGAGTTCGGTTGTTCTAGGACTCTCGCACATATCCTGCTGCTCTCTCATGACGACCGGATGGTCAAGTTGGTTGGAGATGGTCAGTACGTTCGCTGGGTGGACGACCAAAACTTTGGAGTTGCCTCTCGTGCCGACGGGTTACGGATCGTAGCAGCCGTTCAAAGCTCACTTGCAAAACTCAATTTGACTGCGAATTCGGCGAAGACGCGGGTTCTTACACTCGCAGAAGCACGCCGCCATTTTCATTTCGACATTAATCAAGAACTAGACGATGCGTTTAGAGACAAAAATTTTCCTACGGCCAAAGCGCAACGCGCGCTCCGAACTCGGTTCAATACAATTTGGACTGATTCTCTACAACACGAGGGGATTGGTGAATGGTCAAAAATTCTGAGTAGATTTTATCGATTGGCCGGCATCTCAAAATCGCGACGTCTTCGGCGGAGAGCATTGAACGATATAGTTAGATACCCCCGTCTAGCGATAAGAATTCTCGATTACATCAGGTGCACCGGGTCCAGCAAAGAATACTTGGATTTCTGTCAAACACTCTGGGCACATCCAGAACAACTGTACGCAGACGTTAACCGATTTGCGTTTGAGGGAATCATCCGTTTGGCGCTGCAGCCAAATGAGCGAAGTGAAGTAAGGAAGCTGGCGAGGTCGTTTATCACCGGTCGGCAGAAGATAATTGGCGCCGATGAATGTGCCGCAATTGCACCATTGCTGCTCCTTAAATTTGGAGATGCTCGCTCTCTATCGACCATCGAGAAAGTCGTTATGAGCAACGAAATGGTTGATACACACGAGCTGTTTCGTTGCGCTGCAATTGTCTATTGCTCATTTGGAATAAAACGATTTCGCCAAGTACGCCGGCAGGTGGCAAAACTTCCAAAGAACAACCTTTCTGAGATCGTGCGCCTTATAGAAGCAATCCAAGAGTACAAAGATGTTCCTGATCGATTCAAACCCAGGGTTTCTTTACGTCTAGACACAATGTCAAATTCCAAATGGTTAGACTTACAGAGTCTGATCACACTTCGATTGTTACTGCTGAACGATCGAAAACGGGTCAGAGACTGGGTAGCGAAGATCCGGGACGAATCCGCAAGTAACGATCTTGTCCCGACCCACGAAAGGATCAGTATTCAGCGGTTGCTCGCCGAATAGATAACACTTGATTTTCTAGTCATTTTTTCCTATATTCTCACCGCAACAAATTCCTCTGACGGACACCTCTCCCTCGGGACGCGACTGCGTCGCTCCTCAGGATGAGGTGCCGGAAAGCCTCGGGGACGCCGGCACAACACCCCCACCCTGACCCTCCCCCTCCAAGGGGGAGGGCACGTCGGGACGACGACGCTCTTTGCCACGGTGAATACACGTTGACGGTCAGTCCGTCGGGCCGGTGGGTTCGATGGGTGACTGAAGAAGAACCTGGCTCGGGTGCCCTCCACGCACCATTCGCGCGGGTGCCTTCCACGCACCATTCGCGCCGAGCCATTCCCGTCATGGCGGACAGGTGCCTTCCACGATGGATGCGCGCAATGCCTCTCCGGCCATTCCCATTGCGCGCGGTGCTGGTCGAAAGATCGCGGCCAATAAATGCGGTCCGCCGCGGGTCGATCTGCCGAACTCTACCGGAACCCGATTCAGTGTCTGATTCCAATGCCTTGGCGATTGCAGAAAATGATCCCCGGAAGGGCCGGGCGTGGGCGGCGGATGGGCGGGGAATGGGCGGAAACGCCCTCGCCCTTCGTCTCGCGCTGCGCGCGGCTCAGGGTGAGGCCGGGGGTGCGCCGTCCCTCATGCTGAGCCTGACGAAGCATGAGCCTGACGAAGCATGAGGGTGGCGGGTGCCACCACCCGGGTCATTCCCGCGAAGCTCGTGCCCGAGAAGGCGGGTAGCAGAAACGGTTGCGGTGCCCCTACCCGTGTCATTCCCGCGTAGGCGGGAATCCAGCCAGCGTTTCATGGACTCCCGCCTTCGCGGGAGTGACGAAGAGGGGCGCGGGAGTGACGAAAAACGTATCGCTTCGGCGCTATGATCAGAGAGATTGCGGATGCGGTTGGCAGACCGGGCATCGCGCCTCGCCGGGCCATTCCCGCGATGCCCGGGAAGCTCTCACGCTATCGTTTCTCCTTGGCATCTCTCTCAGCCGCTCTCCTCGCGTGAAAGCTTCTGAGAGTGGGATCCCTGTCCAGCCAATAACAATACAGCGCCAGCGGCGCGAGGGTCACGTTGATGCCGCGCATCTGGCCCGGCCGCGCGATCGAGCGCGTCAGGATGTAGGGGAACGCCTCGCGGTTGTTGCGCTCGACGAAATCGACCAGGCCCGCCGGCTTGTTCGTCGGCGTCCCGTAGGCGTCGCCCCAGTCCATCTCGTAGACGTGGTCCGGGCGGTCGCTCGAAGGGTCGAGCGCCATCAGGTCGATCGAGCCGTTCTTCCAGCTGGCGTAGGCCAGATGGTCGAGCGACGGCGCGCCCAGCCACTGCGAGATCAACGCCGTCTCGGCGAGGCGCGCGAACACCTGGTCCTCCGGCGCGGCGGGCCCGAACAGCGCCGAATAGAGGCACGGCGCGGTGAGGTAGACCTTGAACGAGATCGCGCGCTGGAAGCGCTTGGCGTCGCGGTCGACGCGCGGCAGGCGGCGGATCAGGAACGCCGCCTCGAGATAGTCGAGGTACTTGCGCAGCGTGTTCTTGGCGATGCCGGCGACGCCCGCGAGGTCGTCCATGGAAATCTCGCGCGCGGTGTTGAAGGCGAGGATGGCGAACAGGCGGTTGAGCTCCTGCGCGTCGTTGACCCCGGCCATGCCGGCGAGGTCCTTGTGCAGCACGCGGTCGGCGACCCCGTCGCGGATGAAGGTCGGCGCCGGCGCGCCCGAGGTCTTGGAGCCGAGCACGCCCTCGAGGAAGCCGCCGAAGTTGACGTAGCGGTGGAACTCGTCGTTGAGCAGCCGCCCCGCACCCTTGTGCATCTTGACGTGGCCCTGGCCCGGCGCGGGCCGCTTGACGCCCTCCGGGTCGTCGTCGCCCGGCAGGTCGAAGATCTCGGCCTCGGAGCCCCGGAAGCGCAGGAACTCGAGGAAGGTCAGCGGCGGCAGCACGAAGGTCGTCAGTTTCCCGTCGTGGGTCTTGGTGTCCGACGTGATCGCCGGCGCGCCGGCCGACACGGCGGCGACGAAGCGGGCGTTGGGCCGCCTGGCGGCAAGCGCCAGCAGCATCGTCTCCCACTCGCGCACGTACTGGATCTCGTCGAAGAACACGAAGATCTCGGCGTCCGGCTTGTGGCGGTAGCGCCGGCAGAACATCTCGAACAGCGTGCCGAGATCGGCCGCCGTGTAGCTCGGCGTCGTCAGCGAGGCGTAGAACACGTTGCGCGGCTTGATGCCGCGCTCGATCAGGCTGGCGACCATCTGGCGCAGGATCACCGTCTTGCCGGCGCGCAACGGCCCGGCGATGACCAGCGCCTCGCCGGCGCCGGTCTTCATCAGGCGGGAAAAGAACGCCGGGAAGAAGGTGCGCCGCGTCGGGTTCTTGAACCGGACGCTGGTCTCGTCGGTGAACTCCCACCACGGGTTGTCGAACGCGAGGCGCTGAAACAGGTCATTATCGGATATGCTGTGCAAGGCGACAGCCTCCGCGCCGAGCCGGATTGGTCGGGGAAAATCCAGCGCCCTCAGAACACGATCATGGACGTGACCTTAATCGATAAAGCCCCGCCCGGGAACCGGAAAACGGCGGCTTTGGCGATTTTTTTCGATCGGTTAACGAAGCCTGATTCGCTTGGGGTTTTGAGCGCCCCATCGACCCTTACCAGTCACCCCCGCGCAGGCGGGGGTCCAGCCGACGCATCCCTGGATTCCCGCCTTCGCGGGAATGACGGCTCAGGGTGCCCCGACGACCGCCAATGGCCGGCAAGATCAGGCGTCGATGTTTACGGCTCAACTGCCATGGAGGATACCGTGGACCCGGTCGCGGAGGACCGGCAGGACGTCCCGGTCGAACCAGGGATGGCGTTTCTGCCAGCCCGTGGTGCGCCAGCTCGGGTGCGGCAGAGGCAGCAGCCCAGGCCCGTATTCCCGCCAGTTTTCGACCGCCGGGGTCATGCTCGGGCGCCGGCTGCGGGAGCCCGTATGGGGCAGGTAGCGTCCTTGTGCATAGGTTCCGACCAGCAAGGTCAGCTCGATGCGCTTCATGAGATCAAGAGCGCGGCCATGCCACGCCTCGGCGCATTCCGGGCGTGGCGGCGCGTCGCCGCCTTTCGGCAATCGGCCCGGGTAGCAGAAGCCCATCGGCATGATGGCGATGCGGGGCGAATCGTAGAACGTCGCGCGGTCGACGCCGAGCCAGCCTCTGAGCCGGTCGCCGGACGGATCGTTCCACGGGATGCCGGTCTCGTGCACTTTCGTGCCCGGCGCCTGGCCGATGATCAGCAGCCGCGCGTCCGGTTTCAGCCGCGTCACCGGCCGGGGGCCGAGCGGCAGGTGTTCGGCGCAGATCGTGCAGGCCGCGATCTCGCGGCTGAGGCTGGCGAGGGCGTCGGTCATCGGCACGCCAGCAGCTCGTCGACCCCCTGCTTGGCGCCGCCAAGCAGATCATCGACCCAGGCGGGGACAATCTCGCTGGCCGGACCAAGGCGGCACGCGTCGAACTGCGCCGCGCCGTCGGAGGGCTCCAGGTTGAGCTCCAGGGTCGCCGCGCGGCCGAGCTGGCGGACCACGCCGACGAAACCCGCCGCCGGGTACACCGCGCCCGAGGTGCCGATCGAGACGAACAGGTCGCAGGCGGCGAGGGCCTGCTGGATCTCGTCCATGCGGTGCGGCATCTCGCCGAACCAGACGACGTTGGGGCGCAAGCCCCCGGCGACGCCGCAGCCGGCGCAGACCTCGCGGGTGCTCAGGTCGCCGGTCCACGCGACGACGTGGCCGCAGCCCTGGCAGCGAACCTCGCGGTGGCGGCCGTGCATGTGGATCAGGTTCCGGGTGCCGGCGTCCTCGTGCAGGTTGTCGACGTTCTGCGTCACCACCAGCACCGGGCCCGGCCATTCGGCCTCGAGCCGGGCCAGCGCCAGGTGCGCCGGGTTGGGGCGCACGTCCTTCTCGCGCATCTGCGCGCGGCGCCAGTTGTAGAACGCGTGCACGCGGTCCGGATCGCGGGCGAAGGCCTCGGGCGTGGCGACGTCCTCGATGTTGACGGTGGCCCAGATGCCGTCCTTGTCGCGGAACGTCGAGAGCCCCGATTCCTTGGAGATGCCGGCCCCGGTCAGGATGACGATGGCGCCGTCGGGTCGCGGCGCGGGGTATGGGTCAGCGGCAGTGGCGGTCATGGCGCGGCTTGTCCGTCGGTCCGTGGCGTTGATAATCGCATCCCTGAGAACCTAGAGGAGCGGCGATGACCGTCAACGTGCTTTTCGTCTGCCTCGGCAACATCTGCCGAAGCCCGACCGCCGAGGGAGTGTTCCGCGCGCTGGTCGAGCGCGAGGGTTACCGCGGGCAGATCGCCTGCGACAGTGCCGGGACCGGGGCGTGGCATCTCGGCAAGCCGCCCGACGGGCGCGCCCAGGCGGCGGCGGCCAGGCGCGGCTACGATCTGTCATCCTTACGCGCGCGCCAGGCGGAACCGGGCGACTTCGCGCGCTTCGATTACGTCTGCGCCATGGACCGCTCGAACCTGCGCAACCTGCAGGCGCTGGCGCCGCGCGGCTACGGCGGGCTCGGGCTGATGATGGCCTACGCGCCGGAGCTCGCCGTCGACGAGGTGCCGGATCCCTACTACGGCGAGGGCGACGGCTTCGAACGCGTGCTCGACCTGCTGGAGGCGGCGTCGGGCGGCCTGCTGGCGCACATCGTCGCGGAGAAGCTGAGCGCCTAGAGCCGCTGCCTAGAACCAGCGCCTGACGCGCGCCTTGTAGTCGAGGTAGGCGTCGCCGAACTTGGCCTCGAGGTACGCTTCCTCGCGGTCGATGACGTAGCGGTCGACGACGACCAGGCAGACGAACAGGGTCGCCACCGACCACTTCGATCCGGCAATCATGGCGAGCGCGATGTAGGCCGCGGTCATGCCGAGGTACATCGGGTTGCGGGTCAGCGAATAGGGCGGCGCCTCGGTAATCGCCGCGGTCGCCGTCCACGGCTCGACCTCGGCGCCGACGGCGCGCTGGGCAAGGAAGCCCCAGACGATCAGCGCCATGCCGGTGGCCAGCAGCAGGGTGCCGGGAATGATCTGATCGGGCCCGGTTCCGCTTCCGTAGATCCAGGCGGAATCGGCGGCGCAACCGGCGACGAGCGCGAGGAGGTAGATCAGCGGCGGCGGGAAGCGGACCCCGGCGTGGTCCTGGGCGAGCATCTCGGCCTTGCGTTCGTCGGAGACCTCGCCGATCGAATAGTAGGCGTAGACGAGCTTCTCGAGCCGCCCCCGGGGAACATCCTGGGACTTGTCGTCGTCTTCCATCCCATCGCCGCCATCGGGCGGCGTTTCAGGTGTAGGAGGCTTTGTCATAGTCGTAGTGGATCAGCGGATAATCGGCGAGAGCCTGGTACTGCGCGCCGCCATGGCCGCGCAGGCTCTGGTAGATGACGAAGCGATCGGCGGTGAACGGCGTCGCCGAGACCGGGCCGAGGTCCTCGAGCCAGTGGCCGAGCCGGTCGACCGGCACGTCGCGCAACCGGGCGATGGTGATGTGCGGCGCGAACTTGCGGGTCTCGCGCGGCTGGCCGCAGCGCACCACGGCGCTCTCGATCTTGGCCTGCAGACGCGTCAGCGCCTCGCACTTCGCGATTCCCGCCCACAGGGTGTGGGCGACGCCGCGGCGCTCGAAGTAGCCGACCGTGCCGAGGCTGAGATCGAACGCCGGCATCTCGATGCTGGCGAGTGCATCGCCGATGTCGTCGGCGTCACGCTCGGGCACCTCGCCGATGAAGCGCAGCGTCATGTGCATCATGCTCTGGTCAATCCAGCGCGCCCCGGCGAGGCCCGACTGCAGCGCGCCGAGCCGGGCGCGGACATCGACCGGAAGCGGCAGGGCGACGAACAGGCGCATCATCGGGGTGGTTCTCCGGCTCCGTTTCCTGCGGATCCCGCGCGGCTCTCAGGGCGCCGGGTTGGGATCGCTGTCGTGGACCGATTCGATATCGGCCAGCACTTCATCGGACAACACAAGATCGTCCGATGCAAGGTTGGAAGCGAGCTGTTCGGGCGTTGTCGCGCCGATGATGTTGGACGTCAGGAACTCGCGCCCGTTGACGTAGGCGAGGGCCATCTGCGCCGGATCAAGGCCGTGCTTTCGGGCCAACGCGACGTAGGTCTCGGTCGCGGCGATGCCCCGCGGTTTGACGTAGCGGCCGTACTGCGGAAACAGCGTCAGGCGAGCCTTCGGCGGCTTCTGCCCGCCGAGGTACTTGCCCGACAGCACGCCGAACGCCAGCGGCGAATAGGCCAGCAGGCCGCAGTCCTCGCGCATCGCGACCTCGGCGAGACCGACCTCGAAGACACGGTTGAGCAGGCTGTAGGGATTCTGGATCGACGCCATGCGCGGCAGGCCGTGCGCGTCGGCCAGCGCCAGCATCTTCATCACCCCCCACGGGGTCTCGTTCGAACAGCCGACGGCGCGGACCTTGCCGGCGTCGACGAGGCGGCCGAGGGTCGCCAGCACGTCCTCGAACGGCGTCCAGTCGTCGTTTTCAGGATGGGTGTAACCGAGCCGGCCAAAGTAGTTGGTATCGCGTTCCGGCCAGTGCAGCTGGTAGAGATCGATGTAGTCGGTCCTGAGGCGCCGAAGGCTCTGCTCGATGGCTTCCTCGATCTGGTCGGGGCGAAAACCGAGGTTGCCGCCGCGCACGTGATTGAAGGACTCGCCGGGGCCCGACACCTTGGTCGCGACAACCACCTTGTCTCGGTTGCCGCGTTCGGCCATCCATTTGCCCAGGATCGCCTCGGACGCGCCCTGGGTCTCGGCCCGGGCCGGAACTGCGTACATCTCGGCGGTATCGAAGAAGTTGACGCCGCCGTCGACGCACTGATCGAGCAACGCGAAGGATTCCGCCTCGTCGCTCTGCTCGCCCATGGTCATGGTGCCCATGCAGATGCGGCTGACACTGATGCCGGTACGTCCGAGCGGGCGATGTTGCATCGTCACAAGTCTCCTGGCTGGGTTCCGTTGGATCGGAACGATTCGGCCGGCGGAGACCGGCGCTCGAGGATGGGTGTGCCATTTCATCTAGAACTGTTTTCGCTGTGCCGCAACCAGCGGGGCCATGAAACTCCCGGGAAATCTCGCCCGCCGTCAGCAGAACAGGACGAGCACGCCGGTATAGGCATAGAGCCGGGCATCGGAAATCTCGCCACCGCCGAGGAACCCCGCCATGGGAAACGGCCCGAGTTCACGCTGGATGATTCCGGACTCGGTCTCCGGGCCGCCGAACAGGCTGGGGCCGCGCGCGACACAAGAGAAGTAGAGCCCGCCCCGGATACCGGAATCCGGCAGCCTCGACTTCAGCCGGCTGACCATGCGGATCAGGTCGGTGCGCGCGCTTTCCGGGTCGCGCCGTACGAATAGCAGCGGGTCGCCGTAATCAGCGGTGCCGCCGATGCCGATCCAGCCGCGGTCCTTGTCGATCGCCAGCAGGTTGCGAACCATGTAGTCGCCGGTATCTGAGCCGGTCACCGGAAACGCGGCATGGACGTAACCCGCAAGACGGCTCAGGTCCCTGGCCAGCAACTCGCCGACGTCCTCCTTCAGGACCTCGAGCGCGGGCCGGTCGTCGAGCGACATGATGACGTCGCCGTTGGCCTCGGTCACCCGGTGCACCCCGCCCAGCGGCGAACACCCCTGCGACAGCGCGCTCGCGACCTCGGTACCGGGGCCGAACAGGATGCCCGCTAGGGCACCGCCGTCCTCGGCGCCGGCAATCACCGCGCCCGGGACCGGCAGTGCCGCCAGGCCGCCGAGCAGGAAACACCCGCCGAGTTCGCCGCCGGCGTCGAGCGACAACCGCTCGACGGCGTCGACAACGTCGGGGTAGCCGGGGTTGCCGTGGATGATACCGAACGCCGGGGTGACACGGCGCGCCCAGTCAAGGTCGGCGCCAGCCAACCCGCCGGCGTCACCCGACAGCCCGCTGATGAGGCGGAAGGATTGCTCGGGTAACGTCCCGACCATCACGGAGAGCGCCGGATTGCCGTGGTACTCACGCCCATCGGCCACGACACCGCTGCCGACCGCGCCGATCCAGCAGCTGATTGGGGTCAGCTGCCGCAGCAAGGTGGCGATTGAACCCGTGTCCGGGGCCATGGCGTCCGTCACATAGAAGAAACCGATGTGCTGGGTGCCGGATTCCGCCGGTTCGATGCTCGCAAGCCCATCGGCGCAGGTACGCGCAGCGGCGGCCCAGTCCCCGGTCGCGGAAACCGAAAGAAACCTGTCCATGGCGCGAGTGTCGCCGAGCGCCGCGCCTAACGCAAACGCCGCCCGCAAACCGACACAATCGTTTGATATTCCAGCATATGAAAACCGTGTAAAATGCTCGGGTAAAGGTTGAAAATCGAAGTCTGCCGCCATACCTTCCAGACGGAACAATCAGGTGCCGTCCGGCCATTCGGGCAGCGCGATTATGGGAGATACAGAACCAATGGAACCGAACAGGCAGTTCAATCTGCGCACCGGCCAGATGTCGTCGTCGGAAGCTTATGCCGCGGGGATCGACGTCGGGCTGCGCGCTTACATGCTGCGGGTTTACAACTACATGACGGTCGGCCTTGCGTTGACCGGTGCCGTTGCCTTTGCCGCATCAACCTCGACCGGACTCATGCAGGCGATTTACGGAACGCCGCTGCAGTGGGTCGTGATGCTCGCGCCGCTCGGCTTCGTGTTCTTCCTGGCTGCCCGGGTGCACTCGATGTCGGTGAAGACCGCCCAGGTCACCTTCTGGGTCTATGCCGCGATCATGGGCTTGTCGCTGAGTTACATCTTCTTGGCCTTTACCGGGGCAAGCATCGCCCGGGTCTTTTTCATCGCGGCGGGCACATTCGCTGGCATGAGCCTCTACGGCTACACCACGAAGAAGGATCTGTCGGGTATCGGCAGCTTCCTGATGATGGGCCTGATCGGCCTGATCATCGCCAGCGTGGTCAACATTTTCATGGCCAGCGACGCGCTGCACTTCGTCATCTCCGTCGCCGGTGTGCTGATCTTCACCGGCCTGACGGCCTGGGACACGCAGCGGATCAAGTCGATCTACCGCGAGTCCGACGGCTCTGCCGTCGCCGAGAAGAAGGCGATCATGGGCGCGCTGACGCTCTACCTCGACTTCATCAACCTGTTCATCATGATGCTCCACTTGTTCGGTAATCGCGAATAACGACGGCATCCAATAAGGCCCTTCGAACCGCCCGGCTTCGCCGGGCGGTTTTCGTTTGGGAACCCGTTAAGGTCCCGGTTTCGTTCATTTTTTGTTTACGGGCCGGGGGTACCTTTGGGGCGTGATGAAATGGCACTCCAACCGCATGGCAGCGAATGCCCTCGATGCCGACGGCTTCGGCGCCAACTACGCGCCCCCATCGCAACAGCATCTGGTTGTCGAGAGCCGGACCGACGACCGCTGGCGCGTCGAGCTTTGCACCACACTTGACGACCTCGATACGGCGCTTGATACCGCCAAGGCGCTGCGTGGCGACGGCAACATCGACGAGGTCTGCCTGACGCTGGAGACCACGGGCACCAACGGCCGGGAAGTCCGGCGCGAGATTCTCCGGCTCGGCGCTGCCGAAACCGCCGTGCCCGCCCAACGGACCGCGGCCGAGGCGACCGAAGACTTCGAGGCCGATGACGAAGCGGAAGACGACGAGATTCTCGACGCCATTCTGCCGTGCATCAAGATCCCGGACTACGAGATCGACGAGGAGATTCTCGATTCGCTGACCCCGCGCCCGGCGTTATCCACGATGGAGCGATTCGAAGAAACCGTGCCGGAAGCGCCGGAACCGAGGATCTCGGCGAATCCGGTTTACGGCATAGACAATGGGCCGAGCGAGGACGAGGCGCGCGCAGCCGCCCGTGCGCTGGTCAATTCGCTGTACGGTCTGCATAGCGAGATTGGCGCGGAACATGCGGATCGACCCGCGCCGCGGAGCGCCGAAGAGACCATCGACCTCTCCGACGTGTTGCCGATGAGCGAAGAGGAACGCCGCAGAAATCAGGACGACGCGGAACATGCCGCCGCCGAGGCCGAAGCCATTGCCGATCTCGAGAACGGCAACTGGGTCACGGGCGTGGAAACGGCCTCACACAGTCGATTTGCCGCGTCGGGCCGGCTCGAGGCCGGCGAGGAACGCGTGGATGCGGCGGAGCGGCTCGAACGGCCGCTGATCGGTGATCCGTCGGGCGCCGCATCCAAGGCCTTCATCGTCGCCGGCACGCTGGCGATGATGGTCCTTGGCGGCGCCATTGCCGAACTCCTGACCATCAACCTGACCTCGCCCGCGATGGCCGACCAGATGTCGGTCTCCCTTCAGATCGAAGAACGTTAGTCTTTCCCAGGCCGATTCCGGCGCATTCAGACCACGCCGCGTCGGTTTGCGACATTGCAACACCACGCTTTGTGGGCGACTATCCCGCGCCCTCGACGGGGAATGGTCGGGGGTCGAGGACGAGATTCGAAGGAGACGACGATGACCCACCGCATTGTATTTCTTGACCGCGACACGATCGCCCCGGACGTCACGGTCCGACGACCAGACTTTGCGCACGAATGGACGGAGTACGGCAAGACCTCCGCCGATCAGGTGCTGGATCGCCTGCAGGGTGCAACGATCGCCATCAACAATAAGGTTCAGCTTCGCGAGGACGTGCTCAAGCAACTCCCCGATCTCAAGATGATCGCCGTCGCCGCGACGGGCACCGACTGCATCGATGTCGCATGGTGCCGTGAGAACGGGATCGTCGTCTCCAACATTCGCGGCTACGCGGTCAACACGGTGCCGGAACACACGTTTGCCCTCATGCTGGCGCTAAGCCGCTCGATCATTGGCTACAAGGACGATGTCGCCGCCGGGGAATGGCAGAAGTCCGGTCAGTTCTGTTTCTTCAGCCACCGCATCTTCGATCTTTCGGGCAAACGCCTCGGAATCCTGGGCGAAGGGGCCCTTGGCCAGTCCGTCGCCCAGATCGCTCGGGCGTTCGGGATGGAGCCGGTGTTTGCCGCCCACAAGGGTGTCGAGGGCCTCGGCCCGCTTTACACGCCTTGGGACGAGGTCATCGAGACGGCCGACGTGTTTACCCTGCACTGCCCGCTGCTGCCGTCGACACGCGACATGCTGGCGATGCCCGAGTTCAAGCGCATGAAGAAGGAAGCCATCGTCATCAACACGGCGCGCGGCGGTCTGATCGTCGAAGAGGACCTGGTGCAGGCCATCGAACAGGGCGAAATCGCCGGTGCCGGGATCGATGTCACCATGCCGGAGCCACCGGCCGACGACCACCCGTTCTTTCGCCTGATGGGGCGGTCCAACTTTATCTTCACGCCACACGTAGCATGGGCCAGCCACGAGGCGATCCAGACGCTGAGCGACCAGATGATCGACAACATCGAGAACTTCGTTGCCGGCAAGCCGAGCAACGTGGTTGGCGAGTACTGACCCTAGAGTCCGGCGCGCAGCAGGGCGAACGCCTCGTTGAGCTGCGTCATGCGGCGGTGGTCGCCTTGTGCGTTGTCGGGGTGATGAATCGTCGCGAGAACGCGGAACCGGGCGCGAACTTCGGGCGGCCCGGGTCGGGAGTCCGGCGGGAACCCCAGAACGTGCAGCGCCTGGGACCTCGTTTCGACGCCGTCGTCGAACGGCTCGAACGACAGTGCGCTGACGCTGGCGCGCAGCCGGACGATTTCCTCCGCCTGGTCTCGCCGTTCACGCGCTGATTGTCCGTCGGTGATCGATTTACCGTCGAGTTCAACATCAATGGCCGCCTTGCCGTCGGCAAGGGCCAAGGCCAGGCCGAGTGCACGGCGGATGGCGATCGGGTCATACCCTGCGGGCAAGCGGACCTGCAGACGGGGTTTACGTCGCCAGGTGCCCCCCTTGTCGGGCCCCGACTTCCGTTCGACCGTCTCCCGGTCGCCCGGCAAAGGTCCACCCGGATCAGGTAGTTGCGCAATTGACTGCATGGGCAGCATGAGCACGACCGAACGGGCAAGATCGCCGGCGTTGCAGCCCCGGCGTCGCGCCAGCGCCTCGACGGCGTCGCGGAAACGGCTGGAACAGGGGATCGTGTAAGAAACCTTGCGCATCGTCAGAAACCGAGTTTTCCCAGGATTTCCGGTCTTTTCTCAGTGGCCTTCCGGCAATCGAATCGGATACCCGATGAAACACGATCGGCGCGCCCAGGTCCATCTACAATCGCAGTCAATTGCAGCAGGATCTCTCGCAAGACTTTATTAATTCGTTCTATTAAGTTGATAAAAATGAATTTTTTACCATTCTTTAACCATAACTTTAAGCGCGAACGGGTACTCTGTCCCATCGCGCCATCGCCCCCTGGTTCGCGGTCCGGCTCCCGCCGCTGCTTCTCGAGAAATCGTTCCGCCTTCATTCGCCGAGGCACGGGCGGCGACCGCCGCGCGGCAGACAGGCGGGGAGATTCACGGCGATCAGAGAAAATCCCATTATATCAGAAGGTTAATATCATTCTGGATGCGCAAGGGTCGGTATCGCCGGCGTCGCGATCGAGACCGTGGGATGCCGTCCCGAGGCGTTCCGGATCCGGCGCACCGGCATCAAAGGCCTTCCCTCCGGCGGTTCGTGTCAGAAAAACAACCGCGTGGAACGAGAAGTTTCAGGTCCGGGCCCATCGCGGGCCCGCCGGGCCAACCGACGGTTACCCGGCAGGGAAGTGCGCTTACTCGACGATGGAAATCGTCGACACGGCCAGTTTGCCGTTGCGCCCCTCTTCCATGTCGTATTCGACTTTCTGCCCTTCGGTCAGGCCTGTCAGGCCCGACTTCTGCACGGCGGAAATGTGAACGAACGCGTCCTTGCCACCGTCTTCCGGCTCGATGAACCCATAGCCTTTAGTGGCGTTGAACCATTTCACGGTTCCGGTCGTCATTGTCGTCGTCCTTATACCAAGTTCAGGCGCTCCTCGCGGAGCAGATTCTACCACCGACCGAACGGGCGGCGGGTCGGTTTACAAAGGCAAGGTGTAGGCTCGAACGATCAATGATGCCCGGCGATACGCCACGTCTTCAAAACCAGCACGTAAATTCGTAGCGCCACCCCGTGTTCGCCGCAACAACTATCTCGGGAAGCATCCTTTCGGCGCGCCACCGCCACAGACCGTCCCGGGACTGGAAGTGATGGCGCTCAATGTCCATACTAGTTGGTGAGGAGTGGACCGATGAACACCATTAAAGGATTGCATCACAACGCGTATCGATGCCGCGACTCCGAGGAAACCCGCCAGTTTTACGAGGATTTTCTCGGACTGCCGCTTGCCGACGCATTCGAGATCACGACAACCAAGAGCGGCCGGGACACGGCGGTGCTGCACAGCTTCTACGAGCTTGGTGACGGCTCCTTTCTCGCCTTTTTCGAAGCCCCGGACATGCCGTTCTCGTTCAAGGAACAGCACGATTTCGATCTGCATATCGCGCTTGAGGTCGACTACGACACGATGACCGCCTTCATGGAGAAGGGAAAATCAGCCGGCATGGAGACGCGGGGCGTCTCGGATCACGGCTTCATTCACTCCATCTATTTTCGCGACCCCAACGGATACGTCATCGAGTTGACCGCGAAGACCGACATCGCCGAAGAGTACGCCGCACACGCCCGCGAAACGGCGCACGACAACCTCGCCAAGTGGCAGAGAACGAAACCGGCGCCGGTATCCTGATCGGGAAACCGCGTCACGCGGTCGGCAGGTTGAGGTTCTCGGCCGTCAGCAGGCCCATTGTCAGCAGCAACTGGTAGGATGCGAGCCGGACGTCGTAAGCGGTCGACGTGAAGTTGATCTGCGCCGTGGTGACCTGGTTCTCGGCATCGAGCACGTTGATCACATTGTCCTGCCCGGCGGCCCGCAGCTTGAGCCGCGACGCGTAGACTTCCGCCGCGATGTTGACCGCATTCTCCAAAAGCCGCGACCGGTCCCGGGTCGTGATCAGCGATTCCCAGGCAACGCGGACCTGCTCCGTCGTTCGCCGCCGGGTCAGATCGTGAGTGTCGCGCGACGCCCGGTATTCATAGGCCGCCTGATTGACCAGCGCCGGCGTCGCAAACCCGGTGAAGATATCCCACGAGGCGCGCAGCACCACGCTGTAGTCACGCCGGATCCCGGTGGTTCCTTCATTGTTGCGCTCATAATTCATCGTGCCCTCGAGATCGAGGGACGGCAGATAGTCCGCCGTGGCGCCCTCCTTGCGTTCGCGCGCGATCTCGACCGACGCGGCGCTGTTGAGCATCGCCGGATTGTTGAGCATGGCGGTCTCCACCGCCTCGTCGAGGCTCACCGGCACGAGTTCGACCGGCGGCCACGGATCGGTCATGTTCTCGATGTCCGGTGCACGCCCGAAGACCTGCTTGTAGGTCGCCGCCGCATTGCGCAGCGATCCCTCGAACCCGACCAACCTCTCCTTGGCGATCTGCAGGCGCGATTTCGCCTCGAGGACATCGACGGCGATCCCGGAGCCGCGCTGCACGCGCTCGTCTTCCAGGTTGAGTTGCTGCTGGATGTTATCGACGTTCTCGCGACCGAGATCGACAAGGCGTTTCTGACGCACCACATCGATATAGACGCGAATCCCCTCGAACAACGTTGCCTGACGCGTCTGAGCCAGGGTCACCGCCGCCTGTTCCGCAGTCAGCCGCGCGGTCTGCGCACTCGATTCGGTGAAATCGCCATCGAACAGATTGTGCGTCACGAACAGCGTCGCAACGTTTCCCGTGCGGTTAAACTGATCGTCGCCGTCCGTTGTCCGGGTCGTCGGGGTCGAGATCTTCTGCGGTCCGCCGCTGGTCGACAGGTTGACTTGCGGCAGGAACCCTGCTTCGGCGACATCGATGCCATAAGTCGCGGAAATGTAGCGTTTCTCGGCGGCCTGGATCGACGGATGCTCGACCAGCAGTTTCGCGAGTTCGGACTCGAGCTCGGCGGCTATGGCGAGAGTTGGCGCACACGAGACGGCCGCAGCGAGCACCAGGCCCAGCACTCGGCTGCGCCCCGCGCCTCGGCGGCGCAATCGGCGGCTTCCCGTGCCGGGGAAAAACATCATGGTCTGCCCGTCGCCCCGCTAGAATCGCAAGATCGCGGCTCGCCCGCTATCACTAGCGGCAAACCACGACCTAAACACTATATCGTGTATCGACCTGCCCCTGCAACGGCTACGGCTACGGCGCGCCGAACCCGCCACCGCCCGGCGTCTCGACGACGAAGACGTCGCCCGGCGTCATCTCGGTGCTGGCGGTGCCGGCCAACTCCTCGACGCGGCCGTCCGCCCGCTCGACCGCGTTGCGACCCAGCGCGCCGGGCGCACCGCCATCGCTGCCGAAAGGCGGCACGCGACGGTGATCGCTCAAAATCGCGGCGGTCATCCGTTCGAGGAACCGCAGCCGCCGCTTCGCCCCGTCGCCACCCTTGTGGTGACCCGCACCGCCTGAACCGCGCCGGATAGCAAAACTCTCGAGCAACACCGGAAACCGCCACTCGAGCACTTCCGGATCGGTAAGGCGCGAATTGGTCATGTGGGTGTGCACGGCGCTGGCGCCGTCAAAGTCCGGCCCGGCGCCGGCGCCGCCGCAGATCGTTTCGTAGTACTGGTATCGCTCGTTGCCGAACGTCAGGTTGTTCATCGTACCCTGGGCCGCACTCATGACCCCGAGAGCACCGTACAGTGCATCGGTTACGCTCTGCGACGTCTCGACATTGCCGGCGACCACGGCGGCAGGATAGACCGGGTTGAGCATGCAGCCTTCGGGAATCACGATATCAAGCGGCTTGAGGCAACCCGCGTTGAGCGGGATGTCGTCGTCGACCAGCGTTCGGAAAACATAAAGCACGGCGGCCTTGCAAACGGCGCTCGGCGCATTGAAATTCGACGCCACCTGATCGGACGTTCCGGTAAAGTCGATCCGCGCGCGGCGATTCTGCTTGTCGATCGAGATCGCGACCTTGATGACGTGACCCTGATCGAGTTCATAGGTGAACGCGCCGTCCTTGAGAACATCCAGCACCCGCCGCACCGATTCCTCGGCGTTATCCTGGACATGTCCCATGTAGGCCTCGACCACATCGAGACCGAAGTTCTCCACCATCCTGCGGAGTTCCTGAACGCCTTTCTCGTTGGCGGCGATCTGTGCCGCGAGATCCGCCTTGTTGTTGACGGGATTGCGCGCCGGGTAAGGCCCGCTGGCCAGCAGTTCGTCGAGCGCCTGCTCGCGTAGCCTCCCATTCTCGACCAGAAGGAAGTTGTCGAACAGGACGCCTTCCTCCTCGACCGATGTGCTGTCGGCCGGCATCGAACCCGGTGTGATCCCGCCGACATCAGCGTGATGGCCGCGGCTGCCGACGAAGAACAGCAGTTCCTTGCCGGCTTCGTCGAAGACCGGCGTGATAACGGTGATGTCGGGCAAATGGGTACCGCCATTGTAGGGCGCGTTCAGGGCGTAGACGTCACCCGGCTTTATGTTGCCTTCGCGCTCACGGATCACGGTCTCGATGCTCTCGCCCATGGACCCGAGATGCACGGGCATGTGCGGCGCGTTAGCCACCAGCCCGCCGTGACGGTCGAACAAGGCACATGAGAAATCGAGCCGCTCCTTGATGTTCACGGAGTACGCCGTGTTGGCGAGGGTCGCGCCCATCTGCTCGGCGATCGACATGAACAGGTTGTTGAATATCTCGAGCATGACCGGGTCGGCGCCCTGGCCTGACTTGCCGGCGCCGGCACCGGTGCCAATGGCGATTTCCCGTGCCAGCGGCTCAGCCCGGTCCATCACGATGTGGCCAAACCCGTTCATGCGCGCCTGCCAACCGGGCTCGACCACGGTAGTCGCTGTCTGCTCGACGATCACCGCCGGTCCGCTGATCGTGTGGCCCGGCGACAGGTCGTCGCGATCGTAAATCGGCGCTTCGTGCCACTCACCGGCGGTGTACATCGAAACCCGGTCAACGGCGGGCGGCTCGCCACCCGCATCCTCGGGCAAGGCTTCGCCGCTGACGTCCTCGGTGTGACCGACCGCTTCGGCGGTTACGGTTCCGACAAGCCGTTGACGGTCGGGTGCGGCAAAACCGAACCGCTGGAGATGGAGATCCTCGAAGGTCGCAATCATCTCGTCGAGACTGCCGAGCGGCACGATCAGCGACGAATCGGTCCCCACGTAGCGCAGATGGACCTTCTTCAGAACGGTTATCTCGGTGTCGTCGATGCCTTGCCGCACGACTTCGTCGCGCGCTGCCGTCGCGAGGTCGTCGAGCACGGCGCCAAGCTCGGTCATGAGATCCGCCGATAGCGGCTGTTCGATAGTCTTTTCCCGCATGGCCCGAATGTCGGCGAGACCCATACCGTAAGCGGACAGTACGCCGGCGAACGGATGCAGGAAGACGCGGGTCATGCCGAGCGCGTCGGCGACAAGGCAGGCGTGCTGCCCGCCGGCACCGCCGAAGCAGTTCAGCGTGTATCGTGTAACATCGTAACCCCGCTGGACCGATATCTGCTTGATCGCATTGGCCATGCTTTCGACGGCAATCTTGAGGAAACCCTCGGCGACGGCCTCCGGCGCGGGCGTCTCGCCGGTCGCCGCACCGACCTGCTTCGCGACATCGGCGAACCTGGCCCGTACGACGTCGGCATCGAGCGATTCATCCGCATTCGGCCCAAATACCTTTGGGAAGTAGGCGGGCTGGATCTTGCCGAGCATCACGTTGCAGTCGGTGACGGCCAGCGGTCCGCCGCGACGGTAACAGGCAGGTCCCGGGTTGGCGCCGGCGGATTCGGGCCCGACGCGGAAACGCGCACCGTCGAACTGCAACAGGGATCCGCCGCCGGCCGCGACAGTATGGATCCGCATCATCGGCGCGCGCATGCGCACACCGGCCACCAGGGTTTCAAACTCACGCTCGTATTCGCCGTCGTAGTGAGACACGTCGGTCGACGTTCCGCCCATGTCGAAACCGATCAGCTTGTCAAAACCGGCGAACTCGGCGGTCTTGACCATGCCGACGACACCCCCCGCCGGCCCCGACAGGATGCTGTCCTTGCCCTGAAACAGGTTGGCGTCGGTCAAACCGCCATTGGACTGCATGAACATCAGCCGGGTAACAGCTCCGGCCCCGTGACCGGCGTCGACGCCTTCGATTTCACTGGCGATGCGATCGACATAACGACGAAGGATCGGCGACAGATATGCGTCGACCACCGTCGTGTCGCCCCGCGAGACGAGCTTCATCAGCGGGCTGATCTCGTGGGAAACGGAGATTTGAGTGAACCCGATTTCGCGGGCGATCTCTGCGACCCGGATTTCGTGATCGTGATACCGGTAGCCATGCATGAACACGATGGCGACCGATCGGATGCCGTCATCGAACGCATCCTGCAACGCGACGCGAGCCGCATCCGTATCGAGTGGCGTCAGCACGGTGCCGTCAGCGGCAAGACGCTCGTCGATCTCGACGACCCTGTTGTACAGCATTTCGGGCAACCGGATGTTCCGGTCGAACAGCTTCGGCCGATTCTGATAACCGATCCGGAGCGCATCGGCGAAACCGCGCGTGACCGCCAGCACCGTGCGATCACCCTTGCGCTCCAGCAGGGCGTTCGTCGCCACGGTGGTGCCCATCTTGATCGCGTCGACCTGATCGGCGGGGATCATCTGCTCCTTGGTGAGGCCGAGAACATCGCGAATCCCCTGCAGCGCCGCGTCTTCGTACTGTTCGGGATTCTCGGACAGGAGCTTGTGACTGACCAGCCGCCCATCTGGCGCCAAGCCAACGACATCGGTGAAGGTGCCGCCGCGATCGATCCAAAATTGCCAGCGTGTCATGTCATCGTCTCCGCGACGTAATAGCCGTCATCTCGTTGTTCATAGCCCTGCAGTCAGTCCGATGCCATCAGCCAGGCCATTGCCTCGTCACGGGTCGGAAAAATCTGGTAGGTGACGGTGCTTTCGTTGACGGAACTGACATCCCGGTACAGTCGGCCGAGAATGCTCTCGACATCGTCCGAGATGACGACGGCCGTTCTCGGATTACCGCCGCGATCTTCGGAGAACGCGTTGGCGGCAGCAGCCATTGCGGAAAACCCCGCCGGATCGAGATGGCCCAGTGACGCAGACGTCAGATCCCAAATCGAGATCGGCGTCGGATGTTCGCGGTAGTGATCGCGGAGGGCGCGGATGAAATCATCTGCGCTCGGCAGGCCATGAACGACGAATTCGGACAGTCCGAGTTCGTCGTCGACCGTCGCGATGATCCTGCTCTCCACGCGGCGCTCTCCCTAGTCTGTTCTTGGCAAAAACCTAGCAAGCCGGGGCGGCAGAGGCCATGAGCAAAAAACCGGCGTTTCGACAGACCGCTCGATCGATCCGCCGGTCTCAAAGCACCATCGCCGAACCGTCGCTTCGCGGATCGGTTGCCGCCTCGAAAACACCGTCCGGCCGCACGACCACGGCGCCGGCGTGCCCCATCAAGTAGGTGAACGGCTCGACGATCTCGATGTCGTGGCCGGCGCCCCTCAGGGCATCGACGGTCGCCGGGCTCATCCGGCTCTCGACCTTCAGGCTCGTCGTTTCTTCACCCCAGGAGCGGCCGAGCAACCAGCGCGGCGCGGTTATTGCAGCCTGGAGATCCTGATTGAAGACCGCGTACCGGCTGAAAACGGCGGCCTGACTTTGCGGCTGCCCCTCACCGCCCATGTTTCCGTAGGCCATGGTCCTGCCGTCCTCAAGCCGCGCCAGCCCCGGGATCAGCGTATGAAACGGTCGCTTTCCGGGACCGAGCGCGTTGGGATGGGCGGCATCGAGCGTGAACCCGGCGCCGCGGTTCTGCAGAACGACCCCGGTCCCGCCGGGGACGCATCCGGAACCGAACTCCCAGTAGGTGCTCTGGATGAAGCTGACCGCCCGCCCCTGGGCGTCGGCACAACCCATCCAGACCGTGTCGCCGGGCGTTGCCGGCTGCGGCCAGGGAAGCGCGATCGCCGGGTCGATTCGCGCCGCCAGCCTGTCCAGGCTGGCGGGCGCGAGCCAATCGTTAACGTCTTCGGTCATCCATGGCCCGTCGGCGAGATGCGCATTGCGCAGGATAAACGCCTGCTTGGTGCATTCGACAATCCCGTGGATATACTCGAAGCTCTCGGGCGTCCGCACGCCGAGCCTTTCAAAAAGCGCCAGGATCATCAGCGCGGACACGCCCTGCGTCGGTGGCGGGGTGTTGTACAGGCGCGCACCGAATGCCATGACCGAAAGGGGGGCGACGCGCCGCGCCGCCGTTGCCGCAAAATCTTCCCGCCGCAACGGACTGCCGATGTCGGTCGTTCCGGCGGCAATCGCGGCGGCGACATCCCCGCGGTAGAAGTCGTCGAGCCCGGCATCGGCAAGATGCTCAAGGGTCCGGGCGAGCGGCTCCTGGCGCAGAACGGACACGGTCGAACCGACGTCGGGGCCCGGCGTGAGGAACGTGTCGGCAAATCCCGGACAGTCCTCGAGCTCGTGACGTTTATCCCGGGTCAACGCCGCCTGGCTTTCGGTGACGACAATGCCGTCCCTGGCGCGCCCGACGGCATCCTCAAGAAGCCGGCGAAGCGGAATCCTGCCGCCCCAGGCAGTGGACATCTCCAGCGCGAGCTGCCAGCCCGCGACAGTTCCCGGTACCGTTAGCGCGGCACGCGGACCGCGTGCCGGGACGGTCGCGGCATCGCCGTACGCCTCGAGTGTCGCCAGCTTCGCTGAGGGCCCGGCGGCGTCGATTGCGACCGGATCCCGGCCGGGTTCGGCAATCATCCAGAACCCGTCCCCGCCGAGGCTGCTCATGTGCGGATAGGTGACGGCGATCGTTGCCGCCATTGCGACCATCGCCTCGATGGCGTTTCCCCCGTCTTCAAGAATTCGGGCTCCGGCCTCCGCTGCCAGATGATGTGGCGCCGTGGTCGCACCGCCGAGCCCGCGTCGCGTATACAGCAAACTTATTCACTCCCTCAACAACGAGGCGGCAACCGCAGACCTCAGAAACTGAGCGTCAGGTCGCGTGGCGTCGCCAGGCAGCTCGCCACGTCGAGCGCGGTATCCCTGGGAAGCCGCGGCTGAATCCGAAGACCGATGTTGTAACGGATCGTTTCCTCGTACGCCGCCAGCGCGGGGCCGAGTTCCTGCGCAGCCTGCCGACGCCACGCCAATTCCGCACGGAATGCCGCGACGGCCTCGGAAAGCTGGCCGAGCGTCGTTTCCGTATCGAATGTGTCGCCGGACATCGCGGCGCGCAACTCGTCGAATGTACCGGCGAGATCGTATGTGCCCGGAACCGCCCGCAGATCGGCAACGAAGGCTTTCACGGCCTCTGTACCGAGAGCGGAATTGCCGGTCGAAAGCACTGTTGCGAGGTCGGCCGCCGGCTCTTCGAGCGCTGCAAGCGTGTCTGCGGTCGATATCAGCTCCGACAGCTCCGCGAGCGGCTGATAGGCGTTGTCGACGTTCCGGCGATACTGGTTTCGCGCCAGGGATACTGCCTTGTCGAGTTTCACGAACGCCGCATGTTCCGCTTTCCAGGTGTCGGGAATGGTGCCCGCCAATTGCTCGATCTCCGCCTTCAGTCCGGCAATGTCGTCTTCCATCGAACGGCGCTGGGCGGCGAAGGCATCTTCATTAGGCAGCCGGCGGATGTCGGTTTCGAGTTTCTTGAGGTCGTCCCGTTTGCCGGCGATCCGCGCCTGAATGCCCCGGACCTCCACGTGCAGCGGCCTGTAATCCTGCGTGAAGGCCGCGAGTTCCTGCTCCGCCGTTTCAATCTGGCCGACCATCGCGAACGTTTTCTCGGCTTTCTCGAGTGCTTCGGCGAGAGCCGATTGCTGCTCCGTCGGCAGGTAGGACGTGTCGATCGACCGCATGGTCGCGATCGACTCGCGAACTGCAGGCTCGAGGGATTCGTAATCCTCGAACAGACCTTCCTCGATGCAGTGCTGCAGCGCCGGGTTGCGCGGCGGCGGCGCGGTGTCCGAGAGCAACGACAGCCGGCTCGGCAGGTAGTTGACCAATGGCGGCGACATACCGACGATGACCAAGGCCAGAAGCTGAAGACCGATAAAGGGAACCACCCCCTTGTACATCTGGATGGTCTTCACAGCCGACGAGGCGACACCGCGCAGGTAGAACAAGGCGAACCCGAACGGCGGGGTCAGGAAAGAAGTCTGGATGTTGAGGCCGATCATGACGCCGAGCCAGACCGCGGTGACGTTCGCCGACGGATCCATCAGCAGGATCGGTGCGACGATCGGCACGACGACGACGGCGATCTCGATAAAATCGAGAAAGAACCCGAGGACAAAGATCACCGCCATGACGATGATGAACTGGGCCCAGAATCCTCCCGGCAACGACGTCAGGAAGTCGCGCACCAGTTCCTCGCCGCCGAAGGCGCGGAACGCCGCGGTCAGCATGGCGGCGCCGATCAGGATGATGAACACGAGCGACGTCGTCTTTGCCGTGTCGACCATGACGTCGTGCAGCGTGTTGTCGACCTTGTAGGTCCGCCAGCCGCTCCAGATCAGGGCGCCCAGCAGGAAGGCGACCGCGCCCAGCGCCAGCACCAGTCCGATTGCGTCCCTTTGGGTGTGAATGTTCTTGATGTTGATTTGAAAGGTGCCGACCAGAACAGCGATGGCAACCAACGACACCAGAACGATGATGCCGGGCCAGTAGGCCCCGCGCCGGCCTTCGTAAAGCCGGTAGCCGGCCATCACCGTTGCCCCGGCGGCGCCGATGGCGCCCGCCTGATTGACGGTGGCGACACCGGTGATGATCGAACCGAGCACCAGGAAGATCAGCGTCAGCGGCGGCACCAGGGTGACGGCGACCTTGCCCCAGAACTTGCGGTCATAGGCGCCGTCGTAGGGCACCGTCGGCACCATCTTCGGGCGCACGACGGCGACGATCATGATGTAGGCCATGTAGAGGCCAACCAGAACGAGCCCCGGAACGAATGCGCCGAGAAACATCTCGCCAGCACTGGTCGACGTGATGTCGAACGCCGCCGGCATCATCAGATCGCCTGTCACGTCCTTGTAGAGCGCCTTGCGCGCGGTCGACGCCTGGTCGACGGCGCTGGCCAGCTGGTCGGCGAGAATGATCAGCACGATCGACGGCGGGATGATCTGGCCGAGGGTTCCCGACGCGGCGATGGTGCCGGTGGCGACGCTGTTGGCGTACTTGTTCCGCATCATCGCCGGCAACGAGATCAGGCCCATCGCGACAACGGTGGCGCCGACGATGCCTGTCGTCGCGGCGAGCAGCGCGCCGACGAAGATCACCGAGATGCCGAGACCGCCGGGAACAGGGCCGAACATCTGCGCCATGGTTACCAACAGGTCCTCGGCGAGCTTAGAACGCTGCAGCATGATTCCCATGAAGATGAACAATGGAATGGCGATCAGCGTATCGCGCTCAACCTCCCAGTAGACGCCGCGGAAGTTCGTCACCCCGGCCGTCAACCACTGGACCGGACCGCCCTGGTGGAAATAGGCGTCGGGGTTGTCGGCGAACAGCCAGCCGCACAGGGCGGCGGCGCCGATGGCGATCACGGCCGAGCCGGGCAGCGCGAACGCCACCGGATAACCCGAACCGAGCGCGACCGCCATGAGGATGATCAGCAGGGCGAGAAAGTACAATTCCATACTATGTTCTTCCCCGGCTCACGATATGCCGTGCGATTCATGATCGCGGCCGCCGGGTTCGCCCCGGAGATCGGCAACGGATTCCATGAAGTAACTGACGAACTGGATCATCATGGTGATGGCGAAAATCGCCAGGTAGCCCGCCATGATGTATTTGACGTACATGCCGAACCCGGTCTGCGTCGTCTCGAACGCCAGGATCGGACTGTTGATGATGGCGGTCTTGTCGCCGAGCCCGATGGCCAGGACAACCCAGCAAAGCGAGATGCCGAGCAGCAGGGAGCCCATCGCATTGACCCAGCCCTTGGTGCGGGGCGACATGCCGGTATAGAGCACGTCAACGCGGACATGGCCTTCGTGCAGCAGCGTGTAGGCACTGGCAAACAGGAACAGGGCGGCATACCAAAACCGCACGAGGTCCGCCATGAACGCCTGTTCGTAGGAAAAGATGAACCGGGTCACCACGATCAGCAGTTCCGCAACGACCACCAGCAGCGCCAACCAGGTAAAGCCGAGTGATCGGCTGAATGCCGCCGTGACGATGCCGGCGAGGATCAGCGGAATGTGCACGTAGACGCCACGAAACGTCGATCGGCCGAGATCGATGGTCAATGGCTCACCGATCAGGCCCGGCAACAAACCCTCGACGCGGAGGAAAGAGATCGCGGCGTCAACCAGGCCGACATAGAGCACGGCGAAGAACGCGGCGCGGACGACGTAAGCACTAATACCGGATATCCGTTCCGAGTCCTGGCGCAGGGTTCGATACGAACTCCTCAATACCGCGATTATCGCAACAGCAATGACAACGGGGTAGGCAGCCGCTTGGGCCCATGCCAGCATTGTCGAGGTCTCGCCCGTTGCGCCACTGAACGCCGCAGCCGCACCCGGCCAGCCCTGCCAATGCGTAAAGTAGTTGCTGACCACAAACACCGCGAGCGCGGCGAGCACACCCCAGCCGAAGGCGCGGACCAGCAGCGTCGTTGTCCGTGAGACGTCGCCGCTGTCGCTGCCAAATGCCGACACCGGCGAGACTTGTTGAAAGTCTGACATGGCGGATTGCCCCAAAACCGCATGGGACGGGGCTTAACGCCCCGTCCCGCAAGGTTCGTCAGCCGGTTTGCACCGTCAGACTTTGATGCCGAGCACGCGGTTGCGCTGCTGAATGTAACCGGCGTCCGCCAGCAGCATCCATCGCCCGACGTCGGCGCGCGCGGCAGCGAAGCTGTCGTGGATGCGGGCGGCAAGATCGCTGTGCGCCCGGGTTTCCTCGAACACCTCGGCCGAAGCCCTGCCGAAGCTGTCGTAGATCTCGTCGCTGAACTTGCGCAGCACAACGCCGTGATCGTTGATCAACCGGTCGAGGTAGGTGCCGTTGTTGGCGTTGGTTTCGGCCATCTGGCGGGAGTTTTCCTCGTTGCAGCAGGCTTCGATCTGCGCCTGCTCGCTGGGCGTCAGGCTCGACCAGAACGACTTGTTCATATTGAAGGTCAGCGCCGAACCCGGCTCGTGGAAGCCCGGGTAGTAGTAGTACTTGGCGGCTTCATAGAACTTCATGAAGTAGTCGTTGTAGGGACCGACCCATTCGGTCGCATCGATGGCGCCGGAAACCAGGTTTTCGTAAATCTGGCCGCCCGGGACCGAAATCGGCGAGGCGCCGAGCTTGGCCATGACGTCGCCGCCGAGGCCGGGGATGCGCATCTTGAGCCCCTTGAGGTCGTCGGCGGTGTTGATTTCCTTGTTGAACCACCCGCCCATCTGCACGCCGGTGTTGCCGCACGAGAAGCCCTTGAGGCCGAAGCCGTCACAGACCTCGTCGTGGAGTTCCTGGCCGCCGGCATACTTCATCCACGCATCAAACTCGGTGAAGGTCAGGCCGAATGGCACCGACGTAAAGTACGCCAGGCCGGGGTGCTTGCCCTTCCAGTAGTAATCGGCGCCGATGTAGGCCTGCGAATTGCCGCCTGCGACTTCGTCAAAGACGTCGAAGGCGCCGACGCGTTCGCCCGCGGCGAAATACTCGACGTGAATGCTGCCATCGGTGGCTTCCGGAATTCGTGCTGCGAGGCGCTGCGCGCTGATGCCGAGGCCGGGGAAATCGCGCGGCCAGGTCGAAACAATTGCCATCTCCTTGCGCGATTTAACGACGGCCGGCGCTTCGACCACCTTCTCCTTCTCGACAACCTTCTCGACGACCTGTTTCGGCCCAAGGCCGTACATCGCACCGGCCCCGACGGCCGCGCCGACGCCTGCCCCCACAATAAATCCACGACGGTCCATCAAATGTCCTCCCAAAGTGTCCCTGTTGGATATGCGCGCTCAGCGGCTTCTCTATTGCGCCTGTAAACTATCGATCATCTTGGCGGATAGTCAAACGACGTTCACGGCAGGCTCTGGCGGCCTGGTTGCGAAAGGCGTACTGACACGTCACCGTGACGCGGATACCTTGGACGCCGCGATCCGCGGGGATCGAGCGGACACGCCGAGACTAGGGAACACTGGACATGCTGAAGAACAAGGTCGCTGTCGTCACCGGATCCACCAGCGGGATCGGCCTGGCCATCGCACGGGCCCTCGCTGCGCAGGGTGCCGATATCGTACTCAACGGATTCGGCGACGCGGACGCGATAGAGGCCATTCGGACCGATCTCGAGAGTGAGAACGACGTCCGCGTCATCTACGACGGGGCCGACATGTCGGACGGCGCGGCGGTACGCGGGCTGATCGCATCCTCGGTCACGGCGTTTGGCCGCGTCGACATCCTGGTCAACAACGCGGGAATCCAGCACACCGCGCCGATCGACGAGTTCCCGACCGAGAAGTGGGATGCGATTCTGGCAATCAACCTGTCGGCGGCATTCCATGGCACGGCGGCAGCACTTCCGCACATGAAAGGCCAGGGCTGGGGACGGATCGTGAACATCGCCTCGGCGCACGGTTTGGTTGCCTCGGTCAACAAGGTTGCCTATGTCGCCGCCAAGCACGGGGTTATCGGCGTCACGAAGGTTGCGGCGCTTGAGGCCGCCGGGACCGGGACGACGGTCAACGCCGTCTGCCCCGGCTGGGTGCGGACACCGCTGGTCGAGAAGCAGATCACCGATCTCGCCCAGCGGACCGGCCAGGATCAGGAAGCGGCCGCCGCGGAACTTCTCGGTGGCAAGCAGCCGTCGGGCGCCTTCGTGACGACCGAACAGATCGGTGGCACGGTTGCCTTCCTCTGCTCACCCGCGGCGGACCAGATCACCGGCGCGTCGATATCGGTCGACGGCGGCTGGACGGCGCAATAGCGCCGGCACGTCTCGTAAACGTCGTGGTATCGGAGGGAAGAATGGTGCCGCAGGACAGACTTGGGCGTCGGGCAAACGGGCAGAGACTTTCAATTGGAGAAAGTGCTCCTGACCCATTGAGGACGAGAGATGGCTCATGCCCGTTGCGCCACGCGTCCGGCTCCTGGCGTTAGTCCGGCGATGATGCGTCGGCCCCAATGTATCGAAACCGGAGCCTCTGGGTGCAGAAAGTCAGTAAGTTCGAACAGCTGATCATCAGAGGTTTGTTCTTGTGGGTAGGTTTTGGCCTCCTGATCGTTGGCCTCTATTTCATGTTACTCGTCGGGCATGAGTTGTCGCCTCCGAGGCGCGTCGTGTACGGATACGTCCCTTCATTGGCCGGAGCTGCATGTTTGTTCATGCTATGGGCCGGACACAGACTGCGCTTGCTGGTCGCGGTGAACGGTCTGGCAGTTGTTGGCGCGCTGTTGATGGCCGAAGCGTATCTGCAGCTTTATCCGGGCCGCCTCGAGCCGGATGGGTTGCGGAATCCCCTGCCCACCGAACTGTCAGCGCGAATTCCGCATTCTTGTCCTAGTTCTTTGCTGAACCGTCATCTCAGTGGGCACTCTGGCGAACGGTTACTTCCCTTGACCGGGATATCCAGCAATCTCATCGCAAGAGATGTAACCGACGAAGGGGCAACGCTTACCCGGATGAGCGACAAGTACGGCTTCAATAATCCACCCGATTCCTGGCGCAGGAATGAGGTCGACATTCTGATCGTCGGGGATTCGTATGCTTTCGGAACAGACGTCAGAATAGGTGAGGGGTTCTCCGATCGATTGCGAACCTCTTATCAGGTCGTGAATCTGGCTTGCGGCGGCAATGGCCCCTTGATCGAATTGGCAACCTTGAAGGAGTACGGACCTCATCTGAGTCCGCCTGTCGTCGTGTGGGCGTACTTCGAAGGCAACGATCTCACGAAGAACTTGGTGGAAGAGATGACGGATCCGATCTTGCTCCGATATCTCAACGGCGACTTTTCCCAGGACCTCATCAATCGCCAGCCGGAAATAGACTCGGTTCTAGCGTCGTATCTTGAGAGCGAGCTGGCGAGTCGGCGTGACGCCCGGCAGGCGCATACGATAACGGAGCGTCAGCTCTCGCTGAAACGACTGTTCATGTTGGGATCGATCGTCAGCGTTTTCGGATTCTCCATCGATTTCGACAATAGCTACCTTCACCATTTCGGCGACATCATCAGACAAGCGGAAGCACTCGTAAGTTCCTGGGGAGGTGAGCTCGTGTTCCTTTATCTGCCCAGCGAGCATCGCTACACCAACGTCATCGCAAACTATGTTGCGGACAGCTACGCCGATAGAGTGATGAATGTTGTCTCGAACTCAGGCGTACAGAGGATCATCGATGTTCGAGCGGTGTTTGCGGATCACCCGGACCCCCGGTCCCTGCACGATGGACACTATACGCCAACGGGCTATCGCCTGGTTGCCGAGTCGATTACTGATGAGCTCGGAAGTCGTGAACTTAAGGACTGATTTTCTCTCAGAATGCCTGCTAAGGGATCATGTATCCCGGCAAGCGGTTGCTTCCGGCCAACAGCCGACACCTGAGGTGGTTACAATCACATTCTGAGTTGTCTTTAGAGGGAACAGCGCCGCCCGAATCCGGATAACGACGACACAACTCCGGCACAGGGTAGGCGTAAGCATAGTTTTACCGGCTCCCCCATCTAGTCCAGGGTCGATCATTGGACAGGATTGCCACTAATGCCGATTTTAGCCGATATCGTCTCTCGAGCGAAAAGTCCTCAGTTCTTTAGAACAGCCCCGTAATTCATCGGCCGTCGGGCCATGTCAGGCGTGTCCTGAGGATAGACTGGTAACGGCCAGTCCGCCTCGATCGTCCAGCCGCTTTGCTGTACGAGATCGCGGATTTCCTCCACGCTTTCGAACATGTAGATGTGATCGATGTTCGCCGCGAAGGCGACGGTGGTCATGAATAGCGTGGCGCCGGGCTTCGCTGCCCGCCTTAGATCGACCATGACGTCGAACGGCGTTTCAATGTGTTCCAGCACTTCGCCAATTACGATGCCGTCGAAGGACTTCTCAGGCAGCGCGCAATCACCTGTGATACTCTCAAGACGAAAGGTCGCACTTGACGACGAGGCATGATCGACACCTGCGTACCGACGGCAAAAATCAATGGCGTACTCGCTGATGTCCAGCCCGACGTAGCGTGCCGACTCGCGCCGATCGAGCAGTTGCGATAAATGATAGCCAGTGCCGACACCGACTTCGAGAATTGCGGGGTTCGGCGGCAGTCCCTCGACGAAGCGATTGAGGAAAGCCGTGTTCAGCACGAAGTGGTTGGGCCACAGGGCCTCGGTCAACAACAACCCAGGCAGGTAGTATCCGCCGAAAACGTCGGCATTGTCGTAGACGTGCTGGGCTGTTTCCGCTTCTGTCGACATCAGATACGCGCCGGTCTTTTCCAGTTCCCGCTGCAGGCGGAGGAACTCTAGAGACAGATAGACGTACGACCTGACGGACTCCCGGATCCAATCGTCACCGTCATAAATCTGGCTGAGCCGTTCACCGATCGACTGGAGTGCGGAAAGCCGCTGGGCAATTGGGACCGACTTGGCGTCGCAGGTTGCACGATGGAGAAACGGCATCTGCAGGGCGAGTTCATCCAGCATCCGCCCCGCTAGCCTAAATTCATCCCGAGACGAACCATTCTCGTTCACGGGAACGATATCCCTTTCTCAGCCAGCGAATCCTTGATGATCCCGACAGTGCGGAACTCGATAATCTCCAGAATGTCGAAACTGACACCAAAGGAAAGTTCGAGTTCATTCACGAGATTGATCATGCCGAACGAATCCCATCGATCAATGTCGTCCTGGGAGGTTTCGTCCGTCAACCCAACCGGCCCCACGTCGAAAACTCGCGCGACGACGGAGAGGAGCTTCTGATGATTATCTTCCGGCATTGTTTCGTGATCCCTTGTTTCCGTCGGCTGTGATCTCGATCCAAGCTGGCGGTATCACGTCCGCCGGCAATGACAGGGTGTATCGTTTCCCGTCGGAACCGTCTTCGGCAACCGCCATGCCCTGGGTTTCAAAGAATTCCTCGCACTGCTGATTCCGCTTTCCCGGTACGTACTTGGCATGGATGCGGCCGTAACCGGCGGCGACGGCTCGTTCGACGAACGTATAGAACATCGCCTGTTCAATACCGCGACCCAACGCCCGGCAGCTCATCAGAAAACTGTCGATCTCGATGACGTCTTGCTGCGTGTCATCGGCAATGCCAATGCAGAGCCCAATAGCGCCCTGGTCTCCGAACTTGTCCGCCAAGGACGCGATGAACAGAATGTTCCGTTCGTCGCGTCGCATGCCCGAGATCGCCGACTCATCGTGCCGCCTCATCGTTAGATTGAACTGATTGGTGCGAGCACACATCTGCGCCGCCCGAACCGTGAGAACGTCATCGATCTCATCGATTTGAAGCCGTAGCCCGAGGCCAAAGAGAAAGTCCTCCAAACTGCCCGAGCTTGCGCGCAACGCCTGGCGCTTAGCATTGTTGGTGTAATCCGCGGTTCGGTTTCGATCCGCGTCTGTCAGGCGATAACGCTGGAACCAGGGATTGTTTATCAAGATATCAATGATCGCCAACGGGTCGGCGCCAACGTCCGGCACCGTAACGTCCGGCAGGTGAAACAGCATTGCCTCGCGTTCGAACGCCTGGTCGTCAAGAAAGACGACCGAGTCGAGACTGAGGCCGATGGATTCTGTCGCAACCAAAAGGTTCTCGTGTTTCGCCTCCCAGTTGGCCATGACGACCGTAAAATCATCGAGTCGCAGCGGCATGTCTGATCGCTTCGCAAATGCCTCTACCACGTCTGAGTGATTATTCTTTGTCAGCAGTATCAGAACGACGCCGTTTACCCTCAGATCCCGCACCAGTTCCTGAATACGCATGTATATTTTGCCGGGAAAATCATGCCCCACAGCCAAACCGGCGACGCCATCCTCGCCGAGAACACCGCCCCACAAGGTGTTGTCTAGGTCGATGGCAAGCACCTTCTTTGTCTTGCCCGTCAGGGGGCGCAGGTGCTCCGCGATCATCTGAGCAAACGAACCAGTGAAATTCTGCGCAATGGGTTGCCGCGCATACATGTCCATTTTCATGTTGTATCCACTTGTCCCGATCTTCCGCCACCAGCCGGCGAGGTCCAAAATACGGACGCCTGGGTTATCTGCGGCAAGCCGTAGGACTCCTAGATTGAGTTGTGCGATCGCTTGGGGCACGCCAGCGTGCTCGTGAAATGACCGCAGATCGGTAGCTAAGGAGAAATCAGGCGACAACGTCGGCAGAAAAACGGGAGCGGTAGTGATCTCAAGGTAGCCTTCGACCAATGAACGAATATCATCGAGGGCGTCGTCGATCAGCTGCTGACGTTGGTCTACATCGGATTGGGTGTCGCGATGCTGAAGTTGTGCCAGGAGATCCTTGGCCTGCCACAGCACCAGCACTGCGTCCATTTTTGACCGGTGCAGAACAGAATCACGGTCGAGCAGTGACTGATGGATGTTGTCGAACTCGGCGATGACTAATTCAGGTGATATGGCCACAGTCGACAGGCCGAGTTCCAATGCTGGCACCAGAGGCTCAATCGAGAACGTGGCACAGACTCCGATCCTCATCGGCTGGCCGCGCTGTGCCAGCGGCAACGACCGAACTGCATCTAGAGCTTCTACCATGCGACTAGGAAGACCACTTTCGAGCGACGAACACACCTCGTCGCGGAGATCGGAGTCCCAGTCCATTACGGCCCAAAGACGGTCCTTGCACCGCATCATCCGGCGGCGATGCCCCCGGTAACCGGAATGTTGGCGCCGTTGACGAAGGCGGCGTGCGGTCCGAGCAGGAAGACGATGGCACTGGCGACGTCCTGCGGTGTGCAAAGCTGCCGCATTGGATTGCGCGACGCCTCTATTCTTTTGATGCTGGGCGAAACATTCTCAGTGAACATCGTGCTCATCATCGATGCAGAGACCGCATTGGCGCGAATGCCGTCCCGCCCAAGTTCGACCGCCAGAGAGCGAATGAGTCCTAGTGTTGCGAACTTCGCTGCTGTATACGCGCCATGACCTTCTACGGGCATGTCGAGGATGTCTTGGGAGAGAACCGCACAAATCGACGCGCCCACATTCATGCCGGAGCGCAGTTGCTGAGTGAGAATCTGTAAGGCGGTCGGGCCAACCTCGAGCTGGGCTTCGAGTTCCTCGCGAGCGTCCCGTTCGTCGAGGCGTATGGGTATTAACGGAGCTGCTGCCGTATGGACGATCCCGTCAATCCTTCCCTCGTCGAGTATCGCGCGGCAGGATTTTTCGATCGATCTCGCGTCTCGCAAATCAATCGACATCAGCCCATCGCATGAAGGGCCCAGACTTTCGGCAACTGATCTCATACGGCCAACGTCGCGGCCCAATAGCGTGAGCCGACCACCTTGACCCGCAATCATCTGGGCGGCCGCCGAGCCAACACCACCGCCACCCCCGGTAATGATGAAACGTTTGCCTTCAAGCGGATCCGCAACGCCCGGCGCTGCGGCCACGTCACGAACCTGTTGGGCGGGCAATGCGACGGTTGCTTTCGCTTCGAAATGGGGATCTTCCGAAGCAGCGTCGAGGCCTCGAATTTTGAGGTCCAGCGTCTCGCTGGATTCGTGAACGGCGGTTACGCTTGCGACGAACTTCACGTTGTCATTCACTCTTATGGGCTTGAGCCAGTCGATATTGAATGACAGCCAAAGCGCCCCCGGCCCCGGAATGCGATTGCCGATCAACGACGAAATGAATGATGCTGCCAACATACCGTGGATCACCGGTCGGCCAATGCCTGCTTTGGCAGCAAACTCCGAATCCGAATGAATAGGATTTCGATCGCCGGTGAGATTGGCGAAGGACTCTACGTCGTCAGTCGAGAACAGGTGCATCACAACGACTTGGTCGCCGACCGCCCAACTTGAGATCGATCCGACTTGTTGACCCGAATTCACGCGCCCCTCACTCCTTCAATCGTCAAACAGTAATCATCTACAACTGCGCACTTGTACATCAAGCAGATTGCCGCAAACATCAGCCATCTGCACGTTGAGTCATCCAGCATGACTTTCTCGCCTAGGAACCAGTCGTGCTCTTTAACTCCGTTGTTTTTATATTCGCATTCCTTCCTGTCGTCCTTTTTCTCGGCCATGTCTGCAAAGCACGGGCCAGCGAGACCGGCATCTATTGGATCCTCGCCGTTAGTTCGATGTTTTTCTATTGCTGGGCCGAGCCGACTCACGGCTTGCTGTTGTTCGCTACCTTGGTCGGTAACTTCGTCGCCGGGCGCTACTTGGCGCAGGAACAATCCGATGCGCGCGCGCGAAAGATACTGGCTGCAGCAATCGTTGGGGATTTGGTTTTGCTTGGCTACTTCAAGTATACTAATTTCCTGATTTTAAACGCAAATTCATTAGTCTCCACATCCATCGACTATCTCGACATCGCCCTGCCACTAGCGATCTCGTTCTTTATTTTTCAGCAGATCATGTTCTTGTTGGATGTCCGGGCTGGCAAAGCGCAAGAAACAAGCTTCCTGCGCTACGTGACTTTTGTCACGTTCTTTCCCCAGCTGCTCGCAGGCCCGATCGTCCATCATGCAGATCTGATGCCGCAACTAAAGGCCTTTGGAAACAAGGACAAACGTTTAACCGATCTTGCCGTCGGCTTCAGCATTTTCGCGATCGGCCTATTCAAGAAAGTGGTAATTGCTGACAACCTGGCGACTGATGTCGACCGCGTATTTGCTTTGCCGGGCGCTGGTGAGACGGTCGGTCTCGTCGACGGATGGGCGGCCGCAGTCGGGTTCACCCTGCAGCTCTACTTCGATTTTTCCGCTTATTCCGATATGGCGGTCGGCCTCGGCAAGATGTTCGGCGTCAATCTGCCGATTAACTTCTACTCGCCCCTGAAATCGACGAGCATGATCGTGCTTTGGCGGCGTTGGCACATGACGGTCATGCAGTTCTTTATGAACTACGTCTACGTGCCGCTCAACCTGGCGGCGATGCGGTTGGTCCGCCGAACCGGGATATCCGACAACCTGGGGCGTTTCGCCGCTGCGATGATCGGCCCGGTCATGATCACGTTTGTCTTGTCAGGCCTGTGGCACGGAGCCGGATGGGGATTCATCATCTGCATGGCAATCAACGGCGCAGCCGTCGTCGTCAATTCGCTTTGGACGACTTTAAAAGGTCCGTCCGTTCCACGCGTGATCGGTTGGTTTGCGACGATGGTCATCTTCGTGATCAGTCTGGTGTTCTTCAGAGCAGGCTCGGTCGACGGCGCGATATCTATTCTGTCGGGGATGTTTGGCTTAAGCGACTTAACGATTCCTGAGCGGCTGGTTCGGGAATTGCCGGCGTTTGCCGCACTGGCCGAGAAGTTCGCCCTCGGCGTGAAACCCACAGTCTATGGTTCTCCCGGAATCAAATGGGCGTTGTTCTGCATGGCGATCGCCCTGTTCGCACCAAACATCTTTCAAATCTTCCGTCATCACTTCCCGGCAGGTTATCAGTTGGGGCAAGCCTCAACCGGGCATTTGGCTGAAGCCTTCACCTGGAAACCGACTATCATGTGGAACACGTTCTGCTTCGCCCTTCTGTTGTACGCCGTCGTCGAACTGGGGCTGTATCACGGCGGCCACTCTTCACAGTACATTTACTTCCAGTTCTAGACTGCCCCGGCGCACGCGATGACTCTCAGGCCCGACGACGAATCCGCAAGGCTCTACCGCCGATACGTTCGACTGGCGGTTCTCAGTGCTTTTCTGATCTGCCTGCCGGCCTACGCCTTTTCACTCCGGTTGAGCGCGATCGGCACATGTCACCCGGGCGGCTATTCGGACGACCATTACCTGGGAACTTGTTTCGTCGATACCTACGGCGATTACGACACGGGTGCCCTCTATCACGACCTGGAAGGCGGGGCCCTGGACGCGGCCAGGAACGCAGATGTACTGCTGCTCGGCGCAAGCACCGCCCTTTTCGGATTCTCAACCGATGCCGTGGATGCGTTTTTTCGCGCCCAAGGACTGACCTATTACGTGCTGGCCTTCAACGGGGAAGGGGCGGACTTCTTCGTGGAGTTCCACAAAAAGCACCGACTGTCACCAAAAGCCGTGATCATCAACAATGACGCGTTCTTTAAAGCGGGCCTCGGCCCGCACGGAACGGAGGTTGTGGCCGGTGACCAGACCTTCATACTCGAGCTTTACATGAAACGCATTTCGCAACTCCTTCACCAAGCCACTTGCGCGAGAGCCCCGGCCGGTTGGTGGAAAATTTGCGGACGAAAAGGCTCGCTGTACCGGTCCAGATCTACGGGCGCTGTTTTGAATGACAAGAATCTCGCGTTGAGTGGTGACCTAATTGACTACGATACGGCCGGCGATTACGGCGATAGCGGCCGGTGGCAGTTTTCTGATGCTGCGTTTGAAAACTTCCGATCTTCGATCGGCCTTCCACTGAAATGCATCGTTACGACACTTGTTCCAAGCACCATCATCAGTTTCGACGCAGCACAACGAAAAGCTGATAAGTTGGGCGTTCCATTTGTCATGGCCAAGCTGGACGACGTTTATACGCAAGGTCATCTGGAGCGCGATAGCGCTGAGCGGTGGTCAGCAATATTCGTCGAGAGGGTCAAGCCATACTTGGACAACTGCTTGGAGCAAACAGTTGAGTGATTGCAGGCATACTGTTTGACGTCACAATCCCTTGCATGGGGCATTGGTATGGCCGCCGTGTAGTTCCGCGGCGGCAAGCAGCTGTCGGGCAACTTCGTCACGACCGAACATATCGGCGGCACGGTCGCTTTCCTGTGCTCGCCCGCGGCGGACCAGATCACCGGCGCGTCGATATCGGTCGACGGCGGCTGGACGGCGCAATAGCGCCGGCGGGTTGCAGAGGTTTGTTCGGAACGAACGTAGGCTTCGACGATTCTCTCGGTCGTTTCCATGTTGCCACTATAACGGCAATTGATTGGTCTCCCAACGACCCTGCGCTGCGACGTCTTTGGTTCCCAATGGACGCGCTCGCCAGGCGAACTCGGCAGAGCCCGGTCTTGACAAATCAGACTATTTTCCTATATACTCGTCGCGCTGTTTTGATCCGGTGAGTATGTCTGCTGTGACGCTGGTCCGCCTGGTCCCGAGGCCTATCGGGGCTGCCGGCCGCGGTCTGGACGTTATGGCATTCACAGCACTTGTGACTGACCATGAATGCGGTCCGCCGGGGGGTTGATGGGCGGAAATCTACCGGAACCCGAATTCATCAATGAAATCAACGGCCCGGCCCTTGCAGAGAATGGTCCGAAAATGGCCTATCAATGGGCGGCGAATGGGCCGGGCATGGTCTTGTCGGTCAGTCCATCGGGCGGCATGGATCAGTCCCGGAAAACGATGTCCGAAATGACCGAAAATGACCCTAAATAGCCCTCGATCCGGCGCCGGAATCACGATGTTTCAAGGACTTGGCGTTTCCCGCCAGGATGAAATGACCATTATGACCCTCACCCGTTCGGATCATGGAGCAAGCGCCAGAACAGGAAGCCAGGGGCACCGGGCGTCAAAATCCGATGGGCGCCATGCGCGTGCTCGACGGTCTGTGGCACGATTCGGGCACAGTGATGCCCGCCAGCGATGACGGAAAATCTGCTACGCCGTTGAAGGAAATGGTGCCGCAGGAGAGATTTGAACTCCCGACCCACGCATTACGAATGCGTTGCTCTACCAACTGAGCTACTGCGGCCCCGGGGAACCTCGGCGGGTTCGGCGCACCGTATACATAAATGTTTCCGCTTTGACCAGCGAGAGATTCGCCCGCGATCCAACGCCGGCCGGGGCGCCTCAGGCCTTGATCGCTGGCTTGCTATCGCCTGTCTGGACGAGGTCCCTTCCGCTGGCACTGTCGTCTCCCGACACGCCGTCGTTGTCACCGCCGTCGCCCCGCGGCAGGAAGGTCTGCGGCGGCTGTGTTTCACCATCGAGCAGTGGCTGCACGTCCAATGCCGGCCGCGCCGGATGTGGCGGCGAGCGCCACTGGAGGGTATCGAACGACTGGCAGTTGCCGCAGATCGCCGACCAGTCGCCGACAGCCGTGCCGCAGTTGCCGCAGATCCATGCCGGATCCGGATCGCCCGTTGCAGCGGCGACAAGCCAGTCGTGCGCCTTGACGAGGTCGCCGTGTTCGGCCTCTTCGAGACGGGCCATCAGGCGACAGGTCTTCGATGACGGCGATCCCCCGGCGGTCAGTTTGCTCAGGTGCGTTCGCGCTTCGCCCCAGAGATCGGCCTCAAGCGCCGCTGTCGCGCGGGCGATCAGGCTTTCCGGATGGCCGGGATTGAACCCGGCCAGTTTCTCGATCGCCTTGACCCGAGCCAGTGCGTCGTCGGCGCCGCGAGCACGAGCATAAAGCGCGACAAGATCGCCATGGGGCACGCGCGGCCAGATCCGTTCGATCACGCCGGCCGCCTTCCGGCCCTTGCCGTCAGCCAGCAGCGCACGCGCGAGAACAGCCGCCGCCGGAACCAGTTCCTTGTCGGTGTCGAGTGCCTGCTTGGCCTGTTTCGCCGCTTCCGTCCGATCACCCCGGGACTCCGCGTCGAGCGCCTGCTGACAGGCCAGGACGGCCTCACGCCGGCGACCTTCCGGGGACGGCAGATGGCGGTGCTTGATGGCTTCACGCGACGTCACCTGCGCATCGAGCCATTGCCCGGTCTGTGTCTGAAGTTCGAACAGGCTCGCGGAAACCCATTCGCTTTCCGGCTTCAACCGGTAAGCGCGCCGCGCCAGGATCAGGGCCGCGTCACGGTCGCCGCGCTTGATCGCCTGATTGAGCAGGCCGCGTAGCCCGAGGAACTCCGTCTCGCGATTGTCCGTCATCGCGCGGAAGAAACGTTCGGCGGCACCATCGTCGCCGGCGAGCTGCGCCGCCTGCGCCGACAACAACATGGTCAGCGGTGGATCCTGCAGCAGGTTCTCTGCACGGCGCGCCTGCTTGCGGGCTTCATCCGGATCACCGGCGGCGACCGCGACCATGCCCTTTGTCAGGGCCTGGAGACCCTTGTTACGGCGCCGCGCGCGCCAGGCAACGCGGATGCTGTCGGGCGCGCGGCGGAAAAACAGCCAGACCCGGTAAACCAGTGCCGCGGCGACGGCGACCAGCGCGACTCCCGCCGCCAGCATCGCCGCCGATGTCTCGATCCGGTACGCGCCCCAGTCCAGAACGACATGACCGGGCCTGTCGGCCAGCCACGCAGCGCCGGCCGCCAGCACCGTCAAGATGACAAGGATCCACAAGGCGCGCCACATGACGGATGTTACCCCTGACCCGATGCCGCTGCGGTCTGCAGGCGCCGCAGTGCGAGCGCGTGCAGGTCGTCCAGCGCCTTGTCAACGTCGAGCCGCGCGTTGGCGTTGGCCAGCCAACCGGACGCTTTCTCCTGTGCCGCCGCCGGAAGATTGCCGAGAACGTCGACGGCGCCGGCAAGATTGCCCGCCGCCAGCCTGTTTTCGGCGGCCGCAACGATGGCGTCGGCAGATGCCGGGTCGCCGCTGCCGTCGGTCCGCCTCACCGACACCAGCGAGGTGACCTTGTTGAATGCCGACGAAACCCAATCCGATTCTTCCAGGGCGCGGCCGGCCTGAACGAGCGGCCCGGCAATCTCGGCGAACTCACGGCGCAACGTTTCCACGGTTGCGACGCCGGTATCCGCGTTTGGACGCAACCTGTCGACGATCACCTGAATCTCTGGATCGTCGCCCGCGATCGCCTCGAGGGCGATCAGCGGTTCGTCGAACGGCCCGCCGGCAATGACCGCACGACGCACCTGCCCCGTGGTCAGCACCATCGCCTGCGCCTGTACGCTGTTCGCCGAGGCGCCGGCACGCTGTTGGGCCAGGGCCTCGACCTCACGGGCGAGGGCGTCGAGAGCGGCCTGGCTCTCGGCACGACTGGCCGCGAGGTTCCGGCTCAGCGCATCGATTTCGTCGATGCGGCCCGCGAGTTCTCCGCTCGCCGCGCCGCCACCGGCCGTCGTCATCGCCTCCGCCGTCGACCGCAGCGACGACAGGGCCCGCTCGGCAACGTCGAGCCGAACCATGATGTCGTCGATCTGCCGGGAAAGTTGGGCGCGGGCGGCTTCAAGGTCGGCCAAGGCGTCCGCGCTCGTGGCGTCGTTCGCCGCCGCCTCGATCGCATCCATGCGCTGCTCAATCTCGGCGAGTCGCGCGGCTTCCTCGTCCGTGCCGCCCTCCGGCAGCAGAGGCTCGACCCATTCGCCGATGTACGGCTCGACCGCCGGCCACCAGTCCTTGACCGTCAGCATGCCACCGGCAACCACCACAACGACGAGCACGGCGGCGATGATGAAGCCGCGCATGAAGCCGCCGGACGATGCCGGTTCTGCCGCCTTCGGGGCCGCCTTGTCAGCGGGTTTTCCCGCCGCCCCAGCCGTCGGCTTGCCGTGTTCCGCGGAACCCGGCTTCTTGGCCGAACCGTCGTCCTTGGCCGCGGGGTTGGTTTTCTCTTGGGAAACAGCCGCCGTCTTGGCGTCGGATTGGGCTGCGGATTTCGCCTCGGTCTTTGGCGACGGCTTCGCGTCGCCCTTGCCGGAACTGGAATCGGGAACCTTGCTCATCGTGCCTCTGTCCGGGTCATGCCGTCCTCAGGGACTTTTCGGTGGCCATCGGCCACCTTCCATCGTGCTCTTCTTCTAACGCGTCTCTGCCGCGTCTAAAACCATCTTCAGTATAGCATCTGCCGTCGGTTCGGCAGCGACGCGGATCTCGTGCCAGGCATCGCGCCGCAACGCCTCGGCCACGTTGCCGCTGAGGACAAACGCGATCAAACGGGCAAGGTCTGCCGAACGTCCGGCAGTATCCACGCATTCCTCGAAGATTCTCGCCGAGCGTGGCGAAAACAAGGCAACGCCGGCAAGGTCGCCATAACCAAAGGCCGCAAGTGCTTCCGGTGGCAGGCGTTCCGCCCGGTGAACCTCGTACATGACCTCGCGGCGATAATCGAAGGACGCCTCCAGCAATGCGCCGCCGAGATCGCCTGCGACCGCGGTTCCGGCGATATGCAATAAGGTTCCACGTGTCGGATCACAACGATCCCGGACCAATGCCGCCAGATCTTCGACATCGCCGCCGGCACTCGTTACTGTCTCAAATCCGGCGAGCCGAGCTTCCCGGGCCGTCGCGTCGCCGACCGCGTAGACCGGCAGCGTCCGATCAGATACGCGCTCGGCAAACGCGCGAACCCCGTTGGCACTGGTTACCAACAGCGCCTGGACGCCGGACAAATCGGGCGGCGGTCCGTTCAGATACTCGACCCGCATCAACGGCGTGATCACAGCGTCGACCCCGCCTTCGGCTAGCCGCTCGGCAAACGATACCGAGTCCTGTTCCGGGCGGGTCAGAAGAATCTTCACAGGGTACAGTCGTCGGCAAGCGCGGCGAAGAAAGCCGACCCGGCGGCATCGCGCAACTCACCGCCGAGATCGCGTGCAAGCGCCGCGGCCTCCGCGACGGGGCCCATCCGTTCGCCGGTCCAGTGATCGTGACCGTCCGGCCAGCCGATGAAGCCACGCAGTCGAACCGTCGATCCGCCGCCCTCGAGTTCCGCGAGACCGGCGATCGGCGTCCGGCACGATCCGTCCAGCACCTCCAGCATGGCGCGTTCGGCGCCAACGCACGTCCGTGTCGGCGCGTGGTCGACGGCGGCCAGCAGTTCGATCATCGGCGCATCGCCCGCCCGGCAGGTAATGCCGATGGCACCCTGGGCGACGGCCGGCAGCATTTCATCGGGCTCGAGGATCGCCGTCGCGACCTCGGTCAGGCACAAACGGTCCAGCCCGGCGAGGGCCAGAAAAGTCGCGTCCGCCTCGCCGGCTTCCAGCTTCCGGAGCCGCGTCTGAACGTTGCCGCGAAACAATGTCGTTTTCAGATCGGGCCGCCGTACCATGACCTGCGCCTGGCGCCGCAGCGAGGTCGTACCGAGGACGGCCCCTTCGGGCAATTGTTCGATCGACGCCGCCTTGGGCGAAATCAGGACCTCGCGCACGTCGGCACGTGGCAGCAATGCCGCCAGAACGATCCCGTCGGGCAGCCACGTGGGAACGTCCTTCATCGAATGCACCGCCAGATCGATCCGGCCGTCGAGCAAGGCGGTATCGAGCTCGCGCGTGAAGAGCCCCTTTCCACCGACCTCGGCCAGCGGCCGGTCCAGGACCTGGTCGCCCGTCGTGGTGATTTCAACGATGGCCAGCCGGTCAGGCTCGGCGAGGGCGCCCCACGCTTCGATCAACTGGTCCTGCGCGTGATCCGCCTGCCAGAGCGCCAAGGGGCTGGCGCGGGTGCCGATCTTGAGTGTCATGGCCGCCGTCCACGGATTGGTCTAAACCTTCGCCCGCCTATTTGTTTGTACATCCGGGCGCTTCCGTGGTTATGAAGGCCGCAACATGACAATGCAACTCGTCCTCGGCATCGAGACCTCGTGCGACGAAACCGCCGCCGCCGTCGTGCGCAGCGACGGAACCATTCTTTCCAACAAGGTTCTGAGCCAGTTCGACGAACATCTGCCCTACGGCGGCGTCGTTCCGGAGATCGCCGCGCGTGCGCACCTCGACCATCTCGACCACTTGGTCGAAGCGGCGATGGACGAAGCCGGGGTCGGTTTCGGCGATCTCGATGCGGTCGCGGCGACCGGCGGGCCCGGCCTGATTGGCGGGGTGATGGTCGGGGTGATGGCGGCAAAGTCGATCGCGCTGGCGGCGGACAAGCCGTTTCTCGCGGTCAATCATCTCGAGGCCCATGCCCTGACGGTCCGGCTGACGGAGCGGGCCGGAGATGGCATCGCGTTCCCGTACCTCTTGCTGCTGGTCTCGGGCGGGCACTGCCAGTTGCTCGTTGTCGAGGGCGTCGGCGCCTATCGTCGGCTCGGCACGACGATCGACGATGCGCTCGGCGAGGCCTTCGACAAGACCGCCAAGCTACTGGGATTGGGGTACCCGGGCGGACCGGCACTTGAGCGCGCAGCGCGGGCCGGGGCCCCGGGCCGTGTTGAACTGCCAAGGCCGATGAAGGGGCGTGAAGGCTGCGATTTCTCGTTCTCGGGTCTGAAGACGGCGGTCCGGCAGGCGCTCGAACATCTCGGCGGCGAAGCGGATGCCCAACAGACCGCAGACATCGCACTCGAGTTCCATGCCGCCGCCGCCGACGTTCTCACCGACCGCTGCCGCCATGCCATCGCTGCCTTCCGCGAACGGCGTCCGGCAGGCGACTCAATGGTTGTCGCCGGCGGCGTCGCGGCCAACGGCTATCTTCGTCATGCCTTGTCTGCGATGGCCGATCAGGAAGGTATTCGCCTCGTCGTGCCGCCGCCATCGCTGTGCACCGACAATGCCGCAATGGTCGCCTGGGCCGGGCTCGAACGTCTGCGTCTCGGCCTGACGGACGAGCTTGACTTCAAGCCGCGGCCACGATGGCCGCTCGATCCGGACGCGCCGAAACGCGGCTTTGCCGGCGTGAAGGCATAAACGGCACTTGAGCCCAACAGGCGCGCACGGCATAACCAAGCCCATGCACGCATCCAACTTGCAGACCATCGGCATCATCGGCGCAGGCGCCTGGGGCACCGCGTTGGCCGCGACGACGGCACGGGCCGGACGGGCCGTCACCCTTTGGGCGCGCGAACCCGAGGTCACGGAATCGATCAACCGGAAACACGAGAACGCAGTTTTCCTGCCGGGTATCCCGCTGCCTGACGAGGTTGTTGCGACCTCGGATCTGGCCCGGACCTGCCAGGCCGACGCCATTCTGGTAGTCACGCCGGCACAGTTCGTCCGCGCCTCGACAACCGCTATGGCGGCGCATCTCGCCAAGACGACGCCGGCCGTGATCTGCGCCAAGGGAATCGAGCAATCTACGCTCATGCTCATGTCTGAGGTCGTCGAGGAGACCCTGCCCGGCCACACCATCGCGGCACTCTCGGGCCCGACGTTCGCCGCCGAGGTCGCGCGCGGGCTGCCGACAGCGGTAACCCTCGCCTGTGCCGACGAACGTTTGGGCAACGAACTGGTGAACGCGCTCGGCACCGAGACGTTCCGGGCTTATCGTTCCGATGACGTGACCGGCGCCGAGATCGGCGGTGCGGTCAAAAATGTGCTGGCGATCGCCTGCGGCATCGCCGAGGGACGCGGCCTCGGCGACAATGCGCGCGCCGCGCTGATCACCCGCGGCCTGGCCGAGATCGTGCGCCTCGGCCGCGCAAAGGGTGCGCGGGCCGAGACCCTGATGGGGCTTTGTGGGCTCGGCGACCTGACACTGACCTGCAACGCCATGCAGTCGCGCAACTTCTCGCTCGGTCACGCGCTCGGCGGAGGCCAGACGCTGGAAGACATCATGGCCGCTCGCAAAACGATCGCTGAAGGCGTGTTCTCCGCGGAAGCTGTCGTCGCGTTGGCGGCAAAACTCGGCGTCGAAACGCCGATCTGCGCGGCCGTCGACAGCATTCTCAATCACGGCGCCTCGATCGACGGGGCCATCCGTGACCTGCTGCAGCGCCCGGTCGGCGATGAAGCCGGTTAAAGCAACAGTTTCATCATAGGAGAGACGTCATGTTGTTCGCCCTGACCTGTATCGATCGATCTGATGCCGGAAGCTTGCGGCCCGACACCCGACCGGCGCACCTCGAGTTCCTCAAGACGCGGCTCGGCGACATCCGGTTCGCCGGACCACTGCTCGCGGATGACGGCGATACCGTTGTCGGCAGCCTGCTGATACTCGACGTTGCCGACAAGGCGGCGGCCGAGGAGTTCGCCGCGAACGACCCCTATGCAAAGGCCGGTCTGTTCGCGGACGTCACGGTACGCGGCTGCAAGCAGGTCATCCCGGGCCTCTGAGCCCGGGCATTTGAGACAGGAGAAGTTCAATGGCTTACTGGTTGGTCAAATCCGAGCCCGGCACCTGGTCCTGGAACGATCACGTCAAGGCAAACGTCGCCGAATGGGATGGCGTGCGCAACTACCAAGCCTGCAACAACATGAAGGCGATGAAGGTCGGCGATAAGGCGTTCTTCTACCACTCGGTGAATGAGAAACGCATCGTCGGCACGCTCAAGGTAGTCAGGACCTACTACCCGGACCCAACCGATGAGTCCGGGCGCTTCGGCATGGTCGACTTCAAGGCGCTGAAACCGCTGAAGAACCCGGTGACCCTTGAGGACGTCAAGGCGGACGAGCGACTCCACGATCTCGCCCTGATCCGTCAGTCACGTCTTTCAGTCATGCCGATCAGCGACGAGGCCTGGCAGGTCATCTGCGACAAGGGCGGCATCAAGCCGTGACGACCGCACGCCGGCTCGCGCTCTGCGCGCTGGAAGACATCACCGACGGCGGATCAGCGGGTTTTGCCGTCGACCGCGGCGACGGATCGACCCTCGGCATCATGGCCATCCGCCGGATCGGCGGTATCCATCTATACGAGAATGCATGCCCCCACATCGGCACGCCGCTCGACTTCACGCCCGGACAGTTTCTTGATCTGGAGCGCGAGTACATCCTTTGCTCGACCCACGGCGCACTATTCCGGATCGAGGACGGGCACTGCATATCCGGTCCGTGCGCCGGCGACGAATTGACCTCGATCAAAGCGGCAATCGAAGACGGCGTGGTATATGCCCTGCTGGATTGAGGCCGAAATGTCCCGACGGACGGGGACCTCTTGAGATTGACAGTCCATCTGCGATAATCGGCGAAGAGGTAAATCGGTGATCCCGCCACCTCGGCAGACCGGAGGTCAGAAGCGGGACGCGCACTCGGGAGAGGACACCAGCATGACAGACCATTCGACGTTTCCTGTGCCGGCGGACGTCGCCGACTATGCGTTGCTCGACAACGACAAGTACCTTGAAATGTACAAGAAGTCGGTCGATGACCCCGACGGCTTCTGGGCCGAACACGGCAAGCGCATTGACTGGATCAAACCTTTCAGCAAGGTGCGGAACGTCAACTACAACACGCCCGGCGTTTCGATCAAATGGTTCGAGGACGGCACGCTCAACGTCTCGGCTAACTGCATTGACCGCCATCTCGCCACGCGGGGCGATCAAATCGCCATCATCTGGGAAGGCGACGACCCCAACGATTCGAAATCGGTCACCTATCGGGAACTGCATACCGAGGTTTGCAAGTTCGCCAACGTCCTCAAGTCCCGCGGCGTCAAGAAGGGTGACCGAGTCACGATCTACATGCCGATGATCCTCGAGGCCGCCTACGCCATGCTGGCCTGCGCCCGGATCGGCGCCATTCACTCTGTCGTGTTCGGCGGCTTTTCGCCGGATGCGCTGGCGGGGCGCCTCGACGACTGCAAGTCGGACGTGATCATCACCGCCGACGAGGGTATTCGCGGTGGTCGCAAGATTCCGCTGAAGGCCAACACCGACGCGGCCTGCGAGATCGTCAGCCACGTCACCACCGTCGTCGTGGTCAAACGAACCGGCGGCAGCATCAACTGGGTCGAAGGCCGCGACATCTGGTATCACGAGGCGTCCGCCGATGTGCCCGCCGAATGCGAACCCGAAGAGATGAGCGCCGAGGACCCGCTGTTCATTCTCTATACTTCGGGCTCGACCGGCAAACCGAAGGGCGTGATGCACACGTCCGGCGGCTATCTTGTCTACGCCTCGATGACGCACGAGTACGTGTTCGACTACCACGACGGCGAGATCTATTGGTGCACCGCCGACGTTGGCTGGGTCACGGGACACAGCTATATCGTCTACGGACCACTGGCCAATGGCGCTGTGACCCTGATGTTCGAAGGCGTACCGAACTATCCCGACACTTCGCGCTTCTGGCAGGTCTGCGACAAACACAACGTGTCGATCTTCTACACCGCGCCAACGGCGATCCGCGCACTGATGCGCGACGGCGACGAGCCGGTCAAGAAAACCAGCCGCAAGTCGCTGCGTATCCTCGGGTCGGTCGGCGAGCCGATCAATCCGGAAGCCTGGCTGTGGTACTACAACGTCATCGGCGACGGTCGCTGCCCGATCGTCGATACGTGGTGGCAGACCGAGACCGGCGGCATATTGATCACGCCGCTACCCGGCGCGACCATGCTCAAGCCCGGCTCCGCGACCCGTCCGTTCTTCGGCATTCAGCCGGAGATCGTCGACGCCGACGGCAAGGTTCTCGACGGCGCGACCGAAGGCAATCTGTGCCTCAAGGCCTCGTGGCCAGGACAGATGCGGACGGTCTACGGCGACCACGAACGTTTCGAGCAAACCTATTTCTCGACCTACAGGGGCAAGTACTTCACCGGCGACGGCTGCCGCCGCGACGAGGACGGTTACTACTGGATCACCGGCCGCGTCGATGACGTTATCAACGTGTCGGGCCACCGCATGGGCACGGCTGAAGTTGAAAGTGCCTTGGTGGCGCACGGGAAGGTCGCCGAAGCCGCGGTCGTCGGCGCACCGCACGATATCAAGGGACAGGGCATCTACGCCTATGTCACCCTGAACGCGGGCGAAGAACCGAGCGACGAGTTGAAAAAGGAGCTCGTTCAGTGGGTCCGCAAGGAGATCGGCCCGATTGCCAGCCCCGACTGGCTGCAATGGGCACCGGGACTGCCGAAAACACGGTCCGGCAAGATCATGCGCCGGATTTTGCGCAAGATCGCCGAGGATGAGTACGGCAACTTGGGCGACACCTCGACGCTTGCCGACCCGGCGGTCGTCGACGACCTCATCGGCAACAGGCAGAACCGCAAGTAACCGCCAACCGCGGGACAGATTGACGGCCAAGAATTGTACTGACTCCGGAGAAGGACCGCGCTGAGAAGTCGGCGAGCGGTAGCCCGACCGTCATCGTCAAGAGCTGCATGTTAATGCGGCGTCGGCCGGCGCCGCGAGCCCATCGAGACGGGTACGCCACTCGCGTCCCTTTTATTTCTAGTCTTTGCCACAGGCTCGATTTTGCCGGCCTTTTTCGTCTGCGCCTGCGTTGTCTTGTTCGAAGGCGCTGCCGACGCCCCACCGCCTGCACCCTGAGGGGTTTGAGCGCCCCGGGCCAGAATTTGCGCCCTAACATCTTGTACGCGGTCAAGGTTGCTCTCGATCACACTGACACGCCTCGTTTCACCCAACTCACGGTAGACTTCGATCGCACCGCGAAATGCAATCGTCGCCTGATCCAGCAATCCCACGTTGGCGCGACGCTTGCCGAGCGCAAAGGCTGCCGCGCCGAGGTTGTTGGTGGTCTGTGCCCACAGGGTCGGGACCACGTCGCGCTCCCGCACGGAGAGAGAATCCTTGAAAACCAGGATTGCCCGCTCCAGCGTTGTGTCGTTGGTCAGCTCCTCGCCCAGCGCGGTCATCACGACACCGATATGATTCATGATTTCGGCCCACTTGCCAGGACTCGAGACCTTGGTGAAGACCTGTAACGATTTATCCAGCGCCTCAACCGCTTCGCGCATCAGTTTTGCGCGCCCCGTGACCAGCGCCTGTCGGTAGATCGTCAGGCCCAACCGCATGTGGGCCAACGCCCAGTCCTGAGAGTGTCGTCCGCGCTGCAGGCTGTCCGCGGCCAGTCTGTACGCATCGACGGCTTCGGCAATGGCGCCCTGGTTGTCGGCAGAGCTCGACAACGCCATCAGAGTTGTCGCCAAATGGCTCTGGATCAGGGCAATCTTCGTGCCCGGTGTATCCCTCCCTAGCGATTCATGGGCCAATCGATACAGGTCGATCGCCCGACGATAACGTTCGGTCCGCTCGTTGACTCGCCCGTCGGAGGCGATAACGTTCGCCGCCGCCGCCAATACTGAAGCCCGCGAGTCGCCCTCCAGACCGTTCGGCAGCGTGCTAACGAACCTGTCCGCCCTGTCGGCATAATCGGCCAGCAAGCGTTTCATGCGGTCTCGAATTGCCGTCCGGATCGCGCCCGGCGCCGCCAGCCCGACACCGACGACGATGTCCTCGTACTCCGCCGGCAAGCGTGCCGGGATGTCGAGACTATCCCCCAGTCCGATAGACCCCGGTCGGCCGTCTGGCGGCGGATTTGCCGGCAGAAACCGCAGAGATACGGTCCGTCCCGTTCCTTCGACAAGACCCCAGACGATGACCTCGGCGCCCTCCTTGGCAAGGAGCTCTCGTCCCTGCTCGGCAGCACTCATCAGGCCGTCGATCCCCTCACGACCTGAAGCGGGCTTGAGTACTTTGTTGATCTTCGAAACGGAGACACCTTCGCATTTCAGGAAGGCGTCGGCGATCCGGTTCTGCAGCTCGTTGGCGTTGGGTCCGTCGATTGCCGACACCAGAATGGCCAGGTCGGGGCGTTCCTGGTTGACGCCGCCCATGGTAAACCCGGGATGCTGATGGCGAACCACGCCGTCATCACCCTCCGGGCTGGTCAGCCATCCGATAAAATTCTTGAAGAGCGCCATTCTGACACCTTGCAGCCAGCCATCCCGCCGCGGTGCGGTCGAGGGAAGATCGCCAGCGTTCCGCGTGAGTCTCGCCCACGGAACCCGGTGATGCAACGTGTTTTACCGGTCGTTGACGACATCAGAAATCGATGCAGCGCCCGTTCTTCTCCCAGTCGCCGTACCGCGTCGGATCAGGTCGCTCCGGTTCGCCGGCCGGCCCCTTGGACGCCTTCGTCGCAGCATCGTCCTGACTGTCCGGCACCGGGGTGGCCGCCGGCCCGGATCCTGCTTTGACTGGCTTCTTGTTACCGTCGGACATGCCACGAACCTAGTCGGATCGGCGCGGGAAGCAACCCCGTTCAATCGCCGCAGCGTCAACGTCGCTTGTCTTTCTATGCCGGCTCGGGCATGAGGTCGTCATGACCAACCCACTGTTGCCGGATGACGCAGCCATCGGCGAGTTCGATCCCCGATTGGCCGCGTTCCAAATAATCGAGGATGTGCTGCGGCGTCAGCAGACTCTGGAACAAGCCGAAACTTCCCGCATTCCGGCGACCGCCCCGGTCCGGGACCGGGCCTTCTGCCGACTGCTCGTCTTTGCCTGTCTGCGACACCTGGGCGAGATCGATCACATGACCAGACGGTTCCTCAAACGGACCCCGACTGGTCGTGGAAGGGCCGTCGAGACCGTCATCCGCATCGGCTTCACGCAGCTCCTGTTCACCGACGTGCCGTCTTATGCCGCGGCCGACACCACCGTGGACCTCTGCCGCAAGGCGCGACTTGCCGGCTTCACCAAGCTGGTGAACGCTATCATGCGCCGCGCCATTGACGGTCTCGACGACATGTCGTCCGACCGAAGGACAGATCCGACTATAAACGCGCCGAAGTGGCTGTGGCGATCATGGCTGTCGACCTTCGGCGAGACCGCATGCCGCGACATCGCCGACGCCCACCTGCGCGAGCCGCCGCTTGACCTCGTCATGGCCGATTCCGAGCGGGCTGTAGAGTACGCCGAATCTGTCGGCGGCGCCGTCCTGTTCGATGATGTAGTCCGACTGTCGGCGGAGGGCCGTATTGAGGATTTACCCGGCTATGCGACCGGCGTGTGGTGGGTCCAGGACGCCGCCGCGACGCTGCCCGTCCGGTTACTCGGAGATGTTGCCGGCCTGCACGTCGCCGACCTGTGTGCCGCACCGGGCGGAAAAACACTGCAACTTGCCAGCCGCAGAGCAATCGTTACGGCCGTGGATCGATCCCGCAATCGACTGCAACGATTGAGGGAGAACCTAAGAAGGACCGGTCTCAACGCCACCGTCGAATGCTCCGATGCGACCACGTGGGAACCGGGTGGCGAAATTGACGCCATTCTGCTCGACGCCCCTTGTTCCGCAACCGGCACAATTCGGCGACACCCTGACATCCCCTGGATTCGCACCGAGAACGATGTTGCCAAGCTGACCGCTCTGCAGGACCGGTTACTGCATCACGCGATCGATATCCTGAAACCAGGCGGCATCATCGTCTACTGCACGTGTTCCCTACAAGCCGATGAAGGAGAGCGGCGGATAGAGGCTGCGATCGCAAGCGGACTTCCCGTGCAACGGCAACCGGTGCAACCGGACGAGCTTCCCGCTGATCTCCGCCCCGCCGGCGCGATTACGCGTGATGGTGATCTCAGAACGACGCCAGCCATGCTTGCCGACTACGGTGGCATGGACGGCTTCTTCACCGCCCGGCTTCGCAAGACAGGATAATTTTTTACCGATGATTTGCGGCGCCTAAACTTACGATTAACCGCGCCCGGGCATATATGGAGGGGACTACCGAGCGAGCGCCAGGGTCGTGAAAGACAGGGAACCCGCCGGTGCAGAAATCTATTTCGCGGGCCGCCCGGCAGCATGTTGCAACATGCCGGTGGTCTGCTAGGTGCGCGTGAACCATGGCTAGCCTGATCCAGAACGTCTATCGCAAGAGCCGGGTCTACGACTGGATGCTGCAAGGAAGCGTCCCCGATCGCCTGCGCGGCGCGCCACCAGACCCGTTACCGGGCGACGCCGACATCGGCCGCCGGATTTTGGACAGCGATTTTCGAGTTTTCGGCCATTATCGCCACTTGGGCGACCTGCCGTGGTTGAACCGCTCGATCGACACACCGGCTGAGGCGCAACTGCATCGCTTCGATTTCCTTCGCGATCTCAAGGCGTTGGGCACGAACGAAGCCGCCGCCAAGGGCCGAGAGCTTGTCATCCGCTGGGGGAATGCCTTCAGCCGATGGCACGAGACCGGTTGGCAGCCGGCGGTAACCGGCGCCCGGATCGTCAACTGGCTGGGCGCTTTCCACTTCGTTGACGATGTAAACCAGCCGGGATTCGGCCTTTCGGTTCGCGAACAACTGGCCCAGCAGGTCCGCCATCTGGCGCGCCAGATCGACGAAGTCCCGAAACAGGCCGGTGCTTTCGACGCCGCCGAGGGCCTTATCCTGGGCGGAATTTGCCTGGTCGGACTCGAGGCCATGATCGACACCGGCATGACGGCGCTGAAGGCCGCAATCAACCGTCAGATCCTGCCGGACGGCGGCCACTTTCAGCGCAGCGCCCAAGTTCAGCACGACGTTCTGGCGACGCTTGTGCGGACGCGCGATACGCTGGCGCTGGCGCAGCTTGAGATCCCGGGCTGGCTGGAAAACGCAATCTCGCAGATGGTGCCGGTCCTTAGGATGCTGCGTCACGGCGACGGCGACGCGGCATTGTTCAACGGCGTGAACGAGGGTCTGGCCGGCAGTCTGGATGCCATCCTCAAGGCATCCCACATCAGGGGGCCGGCGCTGCTGAACGCGCCGCAGACAGGATTCCAGCGATTCGAGACACCGACTGCGGTATTGATCGCCGATTCCGGCGCCGGTGTCGTCTCGGGCGCCGATCAAGACGCCCATGCGGGATTGCTGAGTTTCGAGTTCAGCCGAAAGCGGCAACGAATTATCGTCAACTGTGGTGCGGATCCGGACCGCAGCAGCGCCTGGCACGACGCGCTGCGCGCGACGGCGGCCCATTCGGCCCTCGTGGTCGACGACACCAACGCCATCGAGGTGTTGTCCGGCGGCGGCCTCAAGCACTCGATTACGAATGTGGACTGCCGTCGAAGCGACGAGGGCGGCAGCGGCTACGTCCAGATGCTGCACAACGGGTACCGCAAGATGTTCGGCCTGGTTCACAGCCGTGATCTTTATCTGGCGTCGACCGGCGAAGACCTCCGCGGCCGCGACAACCTGAACCTGTCCGGCGACTGCGTCGGACGGCCGGCGGAACGTTTCACCATCCGTTTCCATCTGCATCCCGACGTGTCGGCGGAGGCACTGGGTGGCGGTGACCAGGCGATCCTGAAGCTACCGAACAAGGAGGGCTGGCGGTTTCGCTGTTCCGGCGGCTCTGTCAGCGTGCAGGACAGCGTCTATGTCGGTTATCCCGGCAATCCGCGGCGCTCGCGGCAGATCGTCGTCGAGGGACCGATCAGTCCGCTCGGTGTCGAGGTCAAGTGGTCGCTGATCCTGGAGCGGCCAAAGAAGCGCTAGAACAGATACGCGACGCCGAGCACGATGTCGTGCGATACGTGGGAGTCGGCCGTGACGCTGTCGCCGGTGCTGAACTGTCCGGTATCAACTTCACCGAACTCGATGTAGCGGTAGCCGATTTCGCCGATCCATTCGCTGGAAATCGCCACCCGCGTCCCAGCCGAGAAACTGTAGGCCAGGTTGTCGGTGTCCGTCTCGATCGTCTGCGACGATACCGACGGATCATTGCCCGATCGGGTGGTCGAGGAGCTGTTCCTGGCCCAGCCGAAGCCCGCGCCAATGAATGGACGCCACGGACTGTCGGTGGCGAAGTCGACATAGCCGTTGAACATGAGGAAATGTGTCGCGAGATCGTTCTTGTAGCCGATGACCGGATTGGGAAACGGGTTCTCCCGCGTGTTGAAATCGTTGCGAAAGCGATAGCCGTACTCAATTTCCGTACGAACGGGCAGGCCGTGTTCATTCCAGTGGTAGCCCAGCAGCAAACTCACCCCGGCCGTTGAGTCGTAATCGTCGCCGATCTGTTCGAAGGTGCCGCCGGTTCCGCCGGCTTGCTCGTAACCGTCAATCGTCGACATCGCCGGCAATAGGCGGCCGCCAAGGTAGAAACCAAGTTCGTTGGTGTCTGCGCGGGCGAAACCAGGGGCAAGCGTAAGGACAACCAGCAAGATCACGCCGAGGACCGGTTTCCGGATTCTGAAGCAGATCATGTCATTTGCTCCCAAGCGCCAAAGCTTGCGCCACGGTCAGAAGGCGTAGTGAACACGGACGCCGGTGTTGTCCATGCCCCGATTTCGATCGCTGCACAACCCGCCGTGGGACACGTGGTCCAGATAGGCGGCAACAGCGTAAGTCTCGTTGATCTTGTACCCCAGTTCCACGGATTCCCGAAACAGCCAGCGGCAGCCGAGCGCGCGGCGACCCTCGCTGTCGGGCTCCTCGCCGGCGTTACCGTTGTGGACCGCCATGCCGAAACTCAGATCGGCGAAGACGTCGGTGAAAAGATCCAACCGCCACATCAGACCGCTGTAGAGGATGCTGGTGTCATCGCCGATGCTGATCGTTGCGCCGATCATCGGCCGCGGCGACCAGATCGCCTCAAGAAAGTCGGGCGACCTGAATAGGATTTCCGGGTTGATGTCGATGCCATCCTCGGTCCGGCTCGCGAGCGGTCCTACGTTGTGCGCGAGCACGCCGAACCTGATTTCCGAAATCAGGGGATCGTGATTTTCGGCAAGCGCCGGCGCGATCACCGCGGGCTGCTGCTGCGGCCGGGCGCCGGCCTGAACCGTCTGACCGGTCGGAGCGGACACAGTCGAGGTTTGGCTGCCCGCGAACTCCGGATAGATCGAGAAGTCATAGATCCCCGTTCCGGCAGCAGCATCACCGGCACCCAGAAGCACCGGCGCGAGGATCAAGAAAACTCGTCGCATACCGCGGCCGGCATTCGTCGCCACCGCAGTCCAATCCGCTGCTCCCAAGTCTGGTTCTCCTCGCCTGACCCCCGTTATCGCCCAACAGCTTCTTCCGGCCGTGGGCGAGTACAGACATAACGATGTTTTGCGCAGTTCACAATGTTCAAGGAGTTCAGCAGGTTGGCAGCCATCGAACGGAATCAGGTCGCGCTTCCGCCGCGCCCGGCTGCCAGATGCTCCCGGTTCTCGACGAACCAGCGGTAGGTGGCATCGAGGCCCGTTGCCAGATCGGTCTTCGCCATCCAGCCGAGGCTGTTGATAAGTGAGACGTCGACCAGTTTTCTCATCACGCCGTCCGGCTGGTCGGCATTGAAAACGAGCTCGCCCTCGAAGCCGACCGTTTCGCACACGCGCTCGGCCAGTTCACGAATCGTGACCTCCTCGCCTGTTCCGATATTCACGTGACCCTCATCAGAGTAGTTCTCCATGAGGAATACGAGCGCATCGGCAAGATCCTCTACATAGAGGAACTCGCGTTTCGGTCGCCCTGAACCCCAGACCTCAATCTGCTTATCGCCGCGCAGCTTTGCAGTGTGCGCCTTGTTCATGAGAGCCGGAAGAACGTGCGAGTTCATGAGGTCGAAATTGTCGCCGGGTCCATAGAGATTGTTGGGCTGCGCCGCAATGAAGTCACACCCATACTGCCGACGATATGCTTGGCAAAGTTTAATGCCGGCGATTTTCGCCAGCGCATAAGCCTCGTTCGTCGGCTCCAGAGGGCCCGTCAGCAAGGTGCCTTCGGCCATCGGCTGCGGCGCTTCACGCGGATAAATGCAGGCGGAACCGAGGAACAAGAGCTTCTCGACGCCTGTCTGGTGGGCAGCATCAATAATCGACGTCTCGATCACCAGATTGTCATGGATAAACTCCGCCGGCCGCGAGTTGTTCGCGTGAATGCCACCGACCTTGGCGGCGGCAAGGAACACTGCGTCGGGTCGGGCGTTCGCCATCCATGCCTCGACGTCGGCCTGGCGCGTCAGGTCGAGCGTCTCACGACCGGCCGTGACGATCTCGCAATCGATCGCGCATAGCCGGCGTACAATTGCGGAACCGACCATACCGCGATGGCCTGCGACCCATATACGTTTGCCAGTCAGTGAGTAGGGCGTTGCAGTCATTTGCTCTTGCTTGCTAATAGTCGCCGCGCACCGCAACGGTATCGGAGTCCAACCTCAGGAACATGCGATGATCTGCTGGTAATTCTACTATCGCCTTCCCGCGGTGCGGCATCTTAGTATCGGCAATCCATCCCAACAACATGCATGTCGAGACCGGCCTGACATCGTTGCGGGACAATCAACAATGCGTCGGCCATATTGCCGTCGATCCTCAACAACGGTGTATCCGTGACCCGATGACGCAGACCACCCCTCACATAGCGTTCTTCGTAACGGAAGATTGGTTCTTTCTCTCGCATCGTCTTGGAATTGCGCGCGCCTGCCGAGAGCAAGGCTGGCAGGTTACGGTTTCCTGCCGGATCAACAATTGCCGGGAAAAGCTTGAGCACGAATCGTTCCGGCTGGCACCCCTGTTCGTCAAACGCGGCAGCATTAATCCGATCACCGAGGTCCGTACGCTGATTAATATCTACAGTGTGTTGCGGCGCCACAAACCGGACATCCTTCATCTTGTCGGACTTAAGATGATCCTCTACGGCTCGATCGCCGCGCTGCTGTTTCCGCGCATCGTTGTCGTCAATGCCGTCTCCGGTCTGGGCACACTGTTCACCGGCAAACAGTCCGGCAAGGCATGGTTGCGGTGGACGATCATGCGCGTGCTCCGCCGTCTGCTCCGACGCAGGCAGAGCTGGGTAATCGTGCAGAACCGCGACGATGAGGAATTGTTCCGTGCGCTGGCGCCGGCCGGACAGACGGTCCGCATACCCGGCGTCGGAGTCAACATCTCGCAGTTCTCTCCGGCACCGGAGCCCGGTGAACCCGTCATTGCCGCGCTGGTCGCACGCATGATCGGCGAGAAGGGCATACCGGAGACCATCGAAGCGGCCCGCAAGCTTCGGTCGAGGGGCGTCCCGATCCGGATCAGGCTCGTCGGAGCCCCGGACCCGGAGAACCCGAGCAACGTACCCGAAGAACAACTTCTACGGTGGCGGGACGAAGGGCTGGTCGTCTGGAACGGGAGATCCGACGACATCGCCGGCGTCTGGCGTGCTTCCCACATCGTTCTCCTGCCGTCCCATCGCGAAGGATTTCCGAAGTCCCTGATCGAGGGGATGGCCTGCGCGCGGCCGGTCGTCACGACAGACGTGATCGGTTGCCGCGACGTCATCGAAGACGGGGTCAGCGGGTTCCTCGTGCCGAAAGACGATCCGGATGCAATCGCCGCGGCACTTCAGAAACTTGCGGAAGACCGGGATCTTCGACTGCGCATGGGCGCGGCGGCGCGCAAGCGCGTGGAGAACCTGTTTTCAGATTCGGCAATCATCAACCAAACCCTGGCCACGTTCACCGACGCAATGGACCACCGGCCTGATCGCCCGGACGAACCGCCGAAAGGCGACACCACGCTCCAAAGATAGCGTCCAACAGGTTGACAAAGTTCATGTGAATCAACATTATACAGGTGTTCATATCGTGAACACCTAGGATACTCTTGGCGATGGATAGCAAACTGGATGAAGCCCTGCCCCTCGCTGACAGGGCGACGCTGAATATCCTGTCCGCGATCGAGGAGGATGTAGAACATTCTCAGCGATCCCTGACCAAGCGGATCGGTATCGCGCTCGGGCTGACGAATTCCCTGCTCAAGAGGGCGGCGCGCAAAGGTTACATCAAAATCCGGCAAGTGCCTGCAAAGCGCTTCGCGTACTACGTAACGCCGAAGGGTTTCGCCGAGAAAAGCCGCCTTGTCTCAGAGTATCTCCGTTCTTCTTTACGGTTTTTCCGTAATGCGCGTATTCAGTACGAGTCGGTTTTTGCCGATGTTGCCGCCGCCGGGTATGAAAGAGTTGTCCTTTTCGGCACCAGCGAGCTCGCTGAGATCGCCTCGCTTTCCGTGCACGAGAGCGGCCTTACCATCGCGGGCATTGTACAACCCGGCGCCAACACGCCTACGTTCGCCGGTCTGAAAGTTCTCGGGCGGATCGAGGACGTGATCGACATGCCGGACACCGCGGTGGTCATCACCGATGCCTCCGCGCCGCAGTCGGCCTTCGATCTGCTCAGTGAGAAGCTCGACCGTGAACGGCTATTCGCGCCTGGCCTGTTGTACATTCGAATGGCCAAGGAGGCCGCGTAGTATGAACTTCGATTGGTACGCGGCCCGAACCAAGACCGGCGCCGAAGGCCGCGCTGAATGGCATCTGCGGAACCAGGGGTATCCGACTTATCTGCCGCGCTATCGGAAGAGTATTCGACACGCCCGCAAGACAACCCAGGAGTTGCGACCGCTGTTCCCGGGCTACATCTTCGTTGGCATCGACCAGGACCTGATGCGTTGGCGCCCGGTCAACAGCACCGCCGGCGTGATCAATCTCGTGCAGTTCGGCACCGAACCGCATCCCGTCGCGCCCGAGATCATCGACATGATCCGCGCCCAGGAGGACGAGGACGGCATCGTCAAGCTGCTGAACGACAACCTGCGGTGCGGCGACGTCGTGACCTTCCGCGACGGTCATTTCGCCGACTGCACGGCGCTGTTGGAAAAGATCTCCGACAACCACCGGGTCGTCCTGCTGATGAGCCTCATGGGCCAGGAAGTCCGGATCAAGACCACTGTGGAGATGCTCGAGAAGGCGTCCTGAACGGCGTCGGGCTGACGACCGGAACCAGGAGTCGGAGACACTGCGTCAGCAGTTGTCGTACCCTCGCGTTTTGCAGCTCTCGAACAACCGATCAGCCTCCACAATCTCCGACGCGGACATCTCCGCGTCCAGTTTTTCCAGCTCCGCAAGCGCTCTGGCGCTTCCGGCCTCGCCAGCGGCTCTGAACCACATTCGACTCACGATCCGATTGGTCTCGATGCCCTCGCCACGCAAATAGATGAACCCGAGGTTCGTAAACGCCCGCACAACGCCGTGTTTGGCACCGATCATGTACAGTTCAACGGCTTTGCCGATGTCCTGCGTCACACCCTTACCGGTCCAGTACATGTAAGCGAGATCCGAGATCGCGAATGGGTTGCCCTGGTCTGCAGCGCGACGGTACCACATGAAGGCCTTGTCAAAGTCCTGCCGGACACCATTGCCGCGCCGGTAGAGCTGCGCGAGTTTGCTCTGGGCTTCAGAGTGACCTTGGTCCGCCGCCAATCGGAACCAAACGGCAGCCTCCACGTAATCCTGATCCACCGCATGTCCGTCGTCGGGCTCGGCACACTCAGCGCAAAACTTTTCCGGGCCTTTCCGGAATATCTGGCCAACCAGAAACTGCGCTTCGGCGTCACCGGCTCTGGCCGCGGGCAAGAGTTCATTGAGGGCCGCCCGGTAATCGCCCTGTCGGGCAGCCTCCAGGCCCTCCGATAGATCCGCCGACCGCGCACTGGACAAAGTACCGACAAATGCTGTCGAAACAATCGCCGCCACGCTGATATTCCGCGCCACACGATGCAAGTCTCGCCACATGTCACCACGATTGCGCGACAACGGTCTTGTTGACAAGTGTTGACAGGTCCGAGCAGACTTTGCGTTCATAGCGTGAACGCTATGCCTTGCAAGGAGCCCGCGACACCAGAGCGCGCCGCATTTTGGTGGCAGCTCACACCGACGCTACGGCTTTTCAGAATTGGGTCGACCAGACATGTGCGGACTTGCCGGCGCTCTTGCTCTTTCGAACTCGCGCAGCAACGAGGAACTGGCGCGGATCGGCAACGCCATGGGCAACGCGATCCGCCATCGCGGCCCGGACGACGACGCCGAATGGACCGATGCCGAAGCGGGTCTGGTGCTGGCGTTCAGGCGCCTGGCGATCGTCGACCTGAGTGCCGCTGCCCGCCAGCCGATGACGAGCTACGGCGAGCGTTTCGTGATCCTTTTCAACGGCGAAATCTACAACTTCAGGGATATTCGCCGCGAGCTCGAGGCCCAAGGACTCACGTTTGAAGGCCACTCGGATACGCGTGTCCTGCTCGAAGCACTTGCTTCCTGGGGGCCTGACAAGACGCTCTCCAAACTCGTCGGCATGTTCGCTTTCGCCCTCTGGGATCGCCGCGAACGAACGTTGCTGCTGGCGCGTGACCGCCTGGGGATCAAGCCGATGTATTGGGGACGTCAGGGCTCGTTCACGTTCTTCGGGTCCGAACTGAAGGCCCTGCGGGCTCATCCCGACTTCGTACCCCGCATCGATCGAACAAGCGTCGAGCAGCTTGTCCGCTTCAACTACGTGCCGGGCCCGGAGTCGATCTATCGCGATATCCGTCAGCTCGAACCGGGGACATACGTGACCATCGATCGCGATGGCGGGGCGCGACATGTGCGCTACTGGGACGCTTTTGAGCTGGCCTCATCCGCCTTTGGCCGCCGCGCGGCCCTCTCGCCGGAAGTGGCGGAGGAAGCGCTCGCCGAGATCCTGGAGGACGCCATCGAGCGGCGGATGATCGCCGACGTACCGCTGGGCGTGCTTCTGTCCGGCGGTATCGACAGCTCGCTTGTCGCGGCCATCATGCAGGCTCGCAGCGCCAAGCCGATCAAGACGTTCAGCATCGGCTTCGCGGACGACGAGTTCAACGAAGCGGGTCACGCGAAGGCGATTGCCGCGCACCTCGGGACCGACCATCACGAACAAATCCTGTCTCCCGAGGACGCCCTGGCCGTCGTTCCCGAACTGCCGTCGATTTACTGCGAGCCCTTTGCCGACAGCTCGCAGATCCCGACGCACCTGGTTTCGCAGATGGCGCGCCGCCACGTAACCGTGGCCTTGTCGGGCGATGGCGGCGACGAGGTCTTCGCCGGTTACAACAGGTATCTCGCGGCCCACAGTATCAGGCCCCGACTCGCGCAACTGCCGGCGGCCATTCGACATCTCGCGGCGTGGATGATGCGCCGGACACCGGGTGAGTTGATGGACCGGATCGCTGTATTGCTGCCGAAATCCCGCAGGCCTTCGCAGATCGGAGACAAGGCCCGCAAACTCGCCGATCTTTTCGACGCCGACGACACGAAGACGTTCCATCGTCGGGTAACCCAGTTCTGGTCCGGTGCGCCATCATTTGTCATCGGCGCCCCGGGCGAAGACCGCGGGCCGGCGGCATTCGACCGCGATGTTACCGGCGCCACGGTCGTTGAGACCATGCAACTCGTCGACCTGCTGACCTATCTTCCGGGAGATATCCTGACGAAAGTCGACAGGGCATCCATGTCGGTTGGTCTCGAGGCCCGGGTGCCATTGCTCGACCACCGAATCATCGAGTTTTCATGGACGCTGCCGGAAAGCCTGAAGATCCGGGACGGCCAGTCGAAATGGCTTCTGCGAAGGGTGCTCGACCGGCACGTGCCGCGGCACCTGACAGAACGGCCAAAAGCCGGCTTCGCCGTTCCGCTCGGTACCTGGCTCCGCGGTCCGCTGCGCGACTGGGCCGAAGATCTGCTTAGTGCGGAGTCACTCAGGGACATCGGCTTGTTCGACGCCGCACCAGTGCGGGAAAAGTGGGTGCGCCACCTGTCCGGCCGCGATCAGGCGCATTACGACCTCTGGAGCGTGCTGATGACCCAGGCCTGGGCCCGGGCGTGGCCGTCGCAGGATTCCTGAACCGCGGGACCGTCAGGCCCACTTACCGGGATGGATGACATGCTCGGGCACCGATACTGCGACCTCAAACAGTGCCGCGCGCAGATCAGCATCCATTTCCGGCAGCGCAGACATGGCAAGAAATCCCTCAACCTGGGCGTCGGTCTCAGCGCCGATAACAAGGGAATTGATCCCCGGGGTGTCGCGAACCGCGAGCAACGCCGCCTCTACCAGACTGTACCCCCCATCCCTGGCCAGCTCTTGAAGCTTACGCAACGGAACCCTGGCCTCGGCGAGACCGTCCGGCAGTCGATCCGGTTCAAGGGTGAACAATCCCTGCAAGAAGACACTTCTGGCAAACACGGTCACGCCGGCATCGACGCACCGCGAGAGCATTCCCGATGTTTCGAGACGCTGGTCCAGCAGATTGAACGGTGCCTGGATGAGGGATATCCCGGCAAGGCCGAGCGCCATTTCCACATCCTCGGGCGAATAGGCAGAGACGCCAAAGCCGCCGATTTCGCCGCTGGCGACGAGTTCCCCCAGAACATCCGCTACACCCGCCCGGGCCAGGTCGGTGGCACGATGAAGCAATAAGCCGTCGATGAACGTGCACCTCAGCGCGTCGCGGGAACCACGCAGTGCCGTCCGGACGGCCGCGACGCCGCCGCCGTCGTCAATCCGGGGAATCTTGGTCACGACGAAAGGATCCGTACCGCGAGCCGCCATCCAGCGCCCGATGCGCGCCTCGGCGTCGCCATACCCGCGCGCCGTATCGATGGAACGAACACCGCCGTTCCAGGCGGCGTCCAGAATCGACATCGCAAGGGCTTCGTCGGGCATGCCAACACGATTAGCTATCCCGTAGGGTGCTCCGAGTTGCGCCGTCCCCAAGGTGATCGGAGAAACACGATCCGCAGTCAAAGACGTCATGCGCTCTTCTGCCACATTAGGCGGCACACAGGAAGCCACCGGGATTACTAAAGATAACGTGATGTTCACGTCGTGAACATTTAAATTGACCAGTATAGTCAGATTGTTATGATCGTTCCGCTCGTTCGGGTGTGCTTTTCACCCGGACTGCGGTAGCTTGGAAAAATCGACGTCGTCAGGGCCGTTCTTCAGGCGCCAAGATTGAAATCGCCGAGCCTCTATCAGACGGCTATCAAGCCCCCGTCGGTCTGATTTTCGGCCGAAACATCCAACAGCAAGAATCTGGAAAGTTACGATATCGACATGAAACTGTTCGATAAATCTCTGGGCAGCGATGTCGTCTTCATCGCGGAGATCGGCGTCAACCACGAGGGCAGTCTCGACAAAGCCGAAGAGCTGCTTCGTCTGGCTGCTGGCGCAGGCGCCGACGCGGTCAAGTTCCAGAGCTATACTCCGGAACACTACGTCAGCAGAATCGATTCGGAGCGCTTCGAACGCGTCACCCGTTTTGGGCTCGACGAGGCGGCACACGATCATCTCAAGTCTGTCGCCCGGGATTGCGGTGTGAACTTTTTCTCAACGGCCGTGTCCGACGACTGGATTCCCTATCTGGCGGCGAACTGTGACGTCATCAAGATCGCCAGCGGCGACCTGAATTTCGAGCCGGTCATCCGGGCCGCGGCTGCAACGGAGAGAACCGTGATCATGTCCGTCGGCCTTGGCGATCTCGAGGAAATCGACAGGGCAGTCGGCTGGTTCAAGAGCGCCGCGGGAACGGATGACGTCGCTGACCGGCTGATCCTCATGCACTGCATCGCGGCCTATCCGACGCCCGTTGATCAGGCCAACGTAGCCAACATTCCGTTCTTGCGCGAACGTTACGGCTTGGTAACGGGATTCTCTAATCACATCATCGGCCCCGACGCCTGTTTCGCCGCAATCGCGCTCGGCGCGCCGGTGATTGAAGTGCATTTCACGGATCAGAAGAAGGGCCGCACGTTCCGCGACCATGCTCTTTCGTTCGAACCAGACGACCTGCAGAGTTTGATCAAGACCGGCCGGAAGATTCGCCAAAGTATTGGCCGGCCCGGCACGTTCCGGCAGGACGCCGAGTCCGGCAATCTCGCGCCGATGCGAAAAGGCATCGTGGCACTGCGCGACCTCGCCGCGGGTCATACGCTGGGGGCTGACGATCTCGGCTTCGCCCGGCCGGCCGCCGGGTACCCGTGCACAGAAACCGGCGCAGTCATCGGACGGACCCTTGCGGCAGACATCCCTGCCGGCTACCCAATCATGCCCGAGCATCTCACCTGAGTTCCGTAATGAGCGTGACTGCCCTGATCGCCGCCCGTATGGGATCCTCACGTTTTGCCGGCAAGAGCCTGGCGGACCTGCACGGCAAGCCGATGCTGTCGCGCATGGTCGAGCGCGTTCGCCGTGCGGCGCGCGTTGAGGGCGTGGTTCTGGCCACGACGATATTGCCGGAGGACGATGCCCTCCAAGACTGGGCGGATGCCGAAGGTGTGCAGTGCTTCCGCGGCTCCGCGGATGACGTGTTGGGACGCCTGCGGGCCGCAGCCGAACGTTTCGAGATGGACACGATCGTCGAGATGCTGGGCGACAACCCGTTGGTCCACGCCTCGATGATCGACGCCGCCCTGGATCTCTACGAGGACGCCAACCCCGACTATGTCGCCACTGTGACCAACGAGTACCCGCTGGCGGCCGCCGAGCTAAAGCGCTTCCCCATCGGCGTCCGTGTGCAGGTGTTCTCCATCGAAACGTTGCGCCGATGCGAAGAACGCGCGAAAACCGCCGAAAACCGTGAACACGCGACCAGTTTCATCGCATCGCACCCTGAAATGTTCGAAACGACATACGTCGAGGCATCAGGACCGTTCGCCGTCCTGAACCGCCCGGAACTGACCTTCGCCGTCAACTTCCCCGAAAACCTCGACCTGATACGCGGCGTATTCGCCGAGTGTTATGCCTCCGGCCGCGACTTCGGAATCGAGCAGGCTATCGAAGCCGTCGACAACGACCCGGCCCTCATGGCGTTAATGGGCGAGCACGGCCGGAACGATTAGTCAATATGCGTCCCAAGGTTACCGTCTACATCACCTGCCACAACTACGGTCGTTTTGTGCGCGAAGCGATCGACAGCGTTTACCGCCAGTTCTACGACGACTGGGAACTGCTGATTATCGACGACGGATCGAGCGACGATTCGTGGTCGATTATCGGACAGGCGGCGGCCGAGATGCCCGGCAAGGTCCGGACTTACAGGAACGCGAAGGCAAAGGGGTTGCCGACCTGTGCGAACCTCGCAATCAGCGAGGCCCGCGGAAAGTACCTGCTGCGCCTCGATGCGGACGACTATCTCGATGAAAGCGCGCTGTTGATCATGGCGACGTATCTTGAACGCAACAACGCGATCGCGCTGGTCTATCCGAACTATATTTACGTTGAGGAAGACGGAACCTATATCGGCGTCGAACAGCGAAAGAGGGTCGAAACCGAGACAAAGCTGCTCGACCTGCCGGCGCACGGTGCGTGCACGATGGTACGCAAGCGTATCCTGAAGGCGGTCGGCGGTTATTCGACGGATCACCGCGCCCAGGACGGTTACGACCTATGGTTCAACATCATCAACCGGTATCGGGTCGCCAACATCTCGACGCCGCTGTTCTACTATCGCCAGCACCGCGCGTCGCTGACCCAGAACACCGAGCGGGTGCTGGCCGCGCGACGGAAGATCAAGAAATCCGCCGTAAAACGTTACGAGGGCGAAGTCGGCATCCGGCTGGCGTGCGTGATTCCGGCCCGGAACACCCACCCGGCGCAGCCCAATGTCTGCCTCGAGAAAATCAACGGCAAGCCGCTGATCGAGTACGCTATCGAGACGGCGCTCGAATGCCAGTCGATCGAACACATCCTACTGACGTCCGATGACCAGAGGGTTCTCGACCACTGTGCGAGATTTTCCGGACTTATCCTCAATCTGCGGTCTCTCGAGTTGTCGCAAAGCCAGGTCAAGATCATCGAAGTCATGCGGGATGCAATTTCACACCTTGAGGACGATTACGAGATCTTCCCCGACGCCCTCGTCATGATGAACGTGCACACCCCGCTGCTGCGTTCCGAGAATGTCGAAGAGGCCATCAATACGCTCATTCTTCACGACGTCGATAGCGTTACCAGTGTTTATGAAGACAGCGACCTGCACTTCCAGCACGGCGAGTACGGATTGACGCCACTCAACACCGGCGCGATGAACCAGCTGCAGCTGGAGCGCGAGAAGCTGTTCGTCGACAACAATGCGCTCAAGGTTTTCTGGCGCGACGTGCTGGCCGGCGAGAACCTTTATGGCCAGACCTACGGCCATGTCGTGATGCCGCGCGAACAAAGCCTTGTTCTGACCGACGACTCCATGCGGTGGATGATTGAGGAGACGCTGAGGCGCCATCAGAGCACGGCCGCCGAATAGCCATCATGACCAGTTTCAAGATCGTTAACACCCTCGATACTGCTGGAGCGCCTGAGGCGAAGGAAGCCATCGAGGCGGTCGGCGAACTCGTCAACCTGCCCTGGGACCGCGCGTTGACACTGGCCGCTATCGGCGATGCGGACGCCTACCTGGCATCGACAAGTATCGTCGTCGATGCCGAGTTCCTCGATCATGCACCGAAGCTCAAGGTCATCGGCAGCCCCTCGACCGGGACCGACCACCTTGACCTCACCGAGATCCGCCGTCGCGGCATCACCTGCTTCGACATCTCGAAGGAGTACGACCTTATCAACGGCTTCACCGCGACGTCGGAGCTGGCCTTTACCCTGCTGCTGGCGTTGAACAGGAAACTGGTTCCGGCTCAGGAACAGGCCAAGCGCGGCGTCTGGTCCCGCGAGACGTACACGGGCTTTCAGCTTCTCGGCAAGACCCTCGGCATCCTTGGGCTCGGGCGTCTCGGCAAGATTAGTGCGCGGATCGGGCAGGGCTTCGGCATGAACGTCATCGCGCACGATATCGCCGACGTGTCGGCCGAGAATGTCGAAATGGTCAGTTTGAAGGATCTCTTGGCGCGTTCAGACGTTCTGACGATCCACATCCATTTGCGCCCGGAGACCGACGGTCTGATCGGCGCCGCCGAATTCGCCCGGATGAAATCGAACGCCATCCTGATCAACACGAGCCGGGGCCGGATCGTCGACGAGCCGGCGCTACTCGCGGCCATGTCAGAAAAACGGATCGCGGGTGCTGGCCTCGACGTCGTCGACGGCGAGTGGCTCTCCGAGGAAGAACTGTTCAGGCACCCCCTGATCGCCTACAGCCGCGAGAACGACAATCTCCTTATCGTTCCGCATATCGGCGGGGCGACCCACGAATCCATCTATGGCGCCCGTGTCTTCATGGCGCGGAAGGTCGCCGATCATCTTCGAACCCTTCAGAACGTGAGTTAATCGTCCACCATGAACAAGTTTGTTCCTGCACCGTCCAAATCCATCTCCGAGTTCGACCCGCGATGTGTCGAAGCCGCGGATCGGTACGTCAAGGCCAACCAGGCGCTGAAAGACCGCAGCGCCTGGGCCATCCGTATGGGTTGCACTCTCAATCTATTCCTGTGGCACCTCGACGCGTTTCAAAAGGACGAGGACCCGGTGCCGTTGTTTGTCGAGGCGTTCGACCAGGCATCCTCGGTTCTCGAGAACGTGGCGACGTCAGGCGTGCTGCAGGGTCTCTACCCGACCGCGGCGGACGACGGCGACGTCGATTACGAAGGAATGGTCTCCGGCCTGTTCAGCGATGTCTGGCAGGACATGACCGACGACATCTACTTTGAGGAAACCTACCAGTTCACCCGGCTCCGTTTCGAAAAAAGCGGTGTCGATCCGGACGAACTTTTCCGCGACAAGGTGATTCTCGATGCGGGTTGCGGCAGCGGGAAGTTCAGCCACGCACTCGCCCGCTTCGGTGCCAAAAAGGTCATTGGCATCGACATCGGCGAACGCGGCCTGGCATTCGCGCGCAAACAGCAGGCGAAGGTCGACTACGGCGATCGTGTCGATTTTCGCTACGGCTCCACGTTTGATATCCCGCTTGAGGACGAGAGCATCGATCTCGTCTGGTCGAACGGCGTGATCCACCACACGCTGAACTACGAAAAGTGCGTCGAGGAGTTTTACCGGGTTCTGAAGCCTGGCGGCACGCTATTCCTGCACGTCAACGGCTGCTTCGGGCTGTACGAACTCATCCTCGACAAGCTGCGTGAAGCCTGCGCCGACATCCCGAGCCCGCTGTTCCAGATGTACCTGAAGCTGCTCGGCGACAACTCCGGCCGAATCTACTGGATCATGGACTGCCTGTTCGCACCCTACGAATGGAAGTCAAAGCAGCAGGTCATCGACCTGATGGACAAGTACGGATTTACCGACTTCCGCCAGATGCTAAGGGGGATCGACTCCGATCCGATCGAGATGGTTAGCCGCGGAATTCCCTACGCGACCGTCAAGTACGGCGACGCCCAGGTGAAGTTCCTCGCCACCAAGCCCGCCTGATCGGGACAAGGGTCCAGATCAAACAATGTGCGGCATCGCCGGTTTCGTCAGTCGTGCCGATCAGCGTTTCAATGAAACGGTGATCCGATCGATGCTGGAAAGCCTTATCCCGCGGGGACCGGACGGCACAACCTGGATGTCGTTCGACACGGATGACCGCCCCGTATTTCGGCGCCTGTCCGACCCGCAAGGCACCCCGGAACCGCTACGACTGGCGATGGGATGCAGCCGGCTCGCGATCGTCGATCGCAGCGACAACGGCCTGCAGCCCCTACAGAACGAAGACGGCACGATTCTCGCCGTCATGAACGGTGAGATTTTCAACTTCATCGAACTCCGAGCCGAACTCGAAGCCCTGGGCCACCGGTTTCGCTCCAGGACCGACACGGAGGTCATTCCGCATGCGTTCGAGCAATGGGGCGCGGATTGCTTCAGTCATTTCAATGGCCAGTTCGCGATCGCGATCTACAACACGCCGACCGGCGAAGTCGTCCTCGGCCGCGACCGTCTCGGGGTCAAGCCGCTCTATCTGCACCATGACGAACGCCAACTCAGCTTCGCGTCCGAAATCAAGGCGATCCTGAGGTCGCCGGCCTACGAAAAGGGGATCAACCTCAATCGCCTGGCATCGATCATCGGGTTCCCGTACAAGCTGCACGGCCCCGCAGGCGAGTCACTGTTCGCCAACATCGAGGAGGTCAGCCCCGGCGAGTGGATCCGTATCGACCGCGACGGCAGATTCCACCGTCAGCGTTACTGGAATCCGGCGACCATTGGCGAACGCGCCGTTGCAGGTTTCCGAGACACCCGTGAAGAACTCCGATCGCTGTTCGTGGATGCCGTCCGGGTCCGGTTACGCGGCGACCGGCGGGCATCGTTCATCCTCAGCGGCGGCGTCGACTCCTCGTCCGTGGTCGGCATCGCCAAGAAGGAGTGCGGCGTCGAACCGGAGTCCTTCAGTCTCGACATTCCGGATGCGCGTTTCAACGAAACCGACTCGATCGAAGAGATCGTCCGCACGCTCGACATCAAGAGCAACTTCATCCCGGTTACCGGCGAGTCTGTCAAATCCGTCGTTCCCGCGCTGATCGACCGGTTCGACGAACCGGTACCGACGCCCAACGGATTGCTACACGCGTTACTGTCCGACGCGATTGCCGCCGCGGGGTACAAGGTGGTGTTGAACGGTGTCGGCGGCGACGAAGCCTTCTACGGCTATCACGACCACTTCCTATACTTTCTTCATCATCTCGAACAATCGGACTCGGCGCGCTTCAGGAGCGAGCTCGCCTGCTGGCAAGAAGGTCAGCAGCGTCCATTGTCGGTCTATGAAACCTTCAAGGCCTACGTCGCAAGCGACAGCGTCCGCTTCAGTCCGGACTTCCTCGCGCGCAGCGGCGGGTTTGACTACCGCGACTCCCTGCAGCCGGCCGTTCGCGAATCGCATCTCAGGCCGCAGGCGCTTTACGAGGGCGGCAAGCTCGACCCGCGCGGCAAGCAGGTCCTCGACATGGGTCGATTGACCCTACCGTATGCCCTGAAGATGGATGACCGTTTCTACATGTCGCGCGGTCTCGAATCGCGCCACCCCCTGCTTGACTACCGGCTTGTAGAGCTGGGCATCTCGCTGCCCGAACGGCTCAAGATCCGCTGCGGGTTTTCGAAGTTCCTGCTGCGATCGGCGATCCGCGGCTTCGTCCCGGCGTCGCGGCGGCGCGACGTCCGCAAGATCGGCCTCAACCTGCCTATCGACGAATGGATGCGCGGCGTCCTGAAAACCTGGGTTCTCGACAATCTTGGCTCGAAGAACAATCCGATCTACGCCTACGCGGACTACGATTTCATCCAACGAACCATGACCGATCACTTTTCCGGAAACGGGAACCACAATCTCAAGCTCTGGGATCTGATCAACGTGAACACTTGGCTCGCGAAGAACTTTTCCCCCGCTTGAACGAGAGACAACACGGATGACAAACGAACCAGCCCACCGATGGAACACCAAGGAGTTCGAAGAGCGCACCCGCCAGCTCTACCGGACGGAGCTTCACAAGCTCTATCCGTCTGAATCCTGGGCGCTCTACCGGATCATGCCGCAATGCAAGACGGTGATCGATCTTGGCTGCGGCAACGGCGCCATGGCATCCATCGTGCACCAGATATCGCCCGACACGCACTACACTGGCATGGACCACCAGGCGACGCTGATGGCGGAAGCCAAGGAAGCGTTTCCCTACGCGGATTTTGCCGCCGGCGATCTGATGACCTACCTGGATGACAGTCCGTCGCCTGACTGCGTCATGAGCTGGTCGGTCATCAAGTCGTTCGAGAACTGGCGCGAGGTCGTCGCCAAGATGATCGCCAAGGCCACGCGTTACGTTATCTTCGACATGCGCGTCGGCAACCTGGATCAGGAGATCTTCGATGATAAGGTCTGCTGGGCCCAGTACGGCGACATTCGCGGCGCACACGCGCTCATCAACTATAACCACCTGAAAGATGCGGTGCTTTCCGATGCCGACCATCTCGCCCGCTACGAGGTTGCCGGCTACCAGAGCCGATACGGCAAGAACGTCCAGTTCACCATCGAGCAGCCGGACCTGTTCCTGGTGACTTTCGTACTGACCAAACGCCAGCCCGGCGACGAGGGCGAATGCCTCGTTTATGAACAGCTGCCGGCGAACCTTGAGCGCTAGATCTGTATCACGTTTCGACAACGGGGAATCGAGCCATGAGTGACTCCACGCGCGAGGACAAATTCTTTGCCGACGACATGAAGGTCGAGGACTTCGTCTTCGACAAGAAGGTCGCGACAGTGTTCGACGACATGGTGTCGCGCAGCGTGCCGCTGTACGCCGATTCGCAACGCATGGAACTACAGCTCGCCACCGAGTTCGTACAGCCCGGATCCAACGTCTACGATATCGGCTGCTCGACCGGCACGCTGTTGAGCGCGTTCTCGGAACTCATGGGCGAACAGGACGCCAATCTCATCGGCATCGACAATTCGGCCCCGATGCTCGATGAGGCGCGCAAGAAGATCGAGGAGCGCGGCCAGCAGGACCGAATCAGCTTCGTGCAGGCCGACGCGGAGAAGGACATGGGCATGGAGAACGCGTCGGTCGTCTTCATGAACTACACGCTGCAGTTCGTCCGTCCTCTCTACCGCGAGTCCGTCGTGAAGCAGATATACAACTCCCTGAACGACCACGGCTGCTTCCTGTTCATCGAGAAAGTTCTTGGCAACGACTCGCTGTTCAACCGCCTCTACATCGAGCTCTACTACGAGTACAAACGCACGGTCGGCTACAGCGACAAGGAAATCCGCCAAAAGCGCGAGGCGCTGGAGAACGTCCTGATTCCCTATCGCCTGGACGAGAACATCGAGCTGCTGGAACGCTGCGGTTTCGGCTCCATCGACGTCTTCTACAAGTGGTACAACTGGGCCGGGTTCATCGCCGTCAAGACACCGGTCTGACGTCACGACACAACAGCGCGCATTCTCCCACGCATGACATCTGTTTCCATCGTCGAACTCGGAATCGGCAACATCCGTTCCGTCGCCAACGCCCTGAAACGCGTCGGCTGCGAAGCGGCGATCCCGGCCGACGGCGATGAACTTCGCGCACAGGCGCCGGACAAGATCGTGCTGCCGGGCGTCGGCGCCGTCGGCGCCGCCTACGCGGGCCTCGAAGCCCGGGGGTTCATCCCCGTGCTGCAAGAACTAGTGATCGACCGCAAGACGCCCGTACTGGGCATTTGCGTCGGCATGCAGGTGCTGGCCGAAACCTGCGAGGAGTTCGGCGCCCATGAAACGCTCGGCTGGATCCCCGGACGGGTCGTGAAGATCGAAACCGGCGATCCAAAACTGACGGTCCCGCATGTCGGCTGGAACGACATCCGGGCGACGACGGACGATCCGCTGCTGGCCAACGTGTCGGGCGATCACTTCTACTTCTGTCACAGCTTCGCCATGGAATGCCCGAAGGAGTTCGTCATCGGCCGGTTCGAGTATGGCCGGTCCTTTGTCTGCGCCGTTCGCCGCGACAATGTTTGCGGCATCCAGTTCCACCCGGAGAAAAGCTCGGGCCACGGCGAGCGGGTGCTGCGCGCTTTCGTTCAGGGCTAGGCATGCTGAAACGCCGCGTCATCGTCGTCCTTTATCTGCTCGACGGGTTCATGACCCGAAGCGAAGTCTTTCGCATCCATCAGCTGCTCGGGCACCCGATCCATCACGTCGAGCGCTTGGTCGAATGGGACGTCGACGAACTGATCGTCATCGACATCAGCACCGACACGCCCAAGTTCGACACCGACCGTGACGACTACCGCTACAAAGGGCCCAAGGACCTGCTGGGTTTCATTCACCAGATTTCCTCGAACTGCCGGATTCCGCTGACCTTCGGCGGGCGAATCCGCACCATGGAAGACATCCAGCTGCGCATTCAGAACGGCGCCGACAAGGTCACCCTGAATGCCGTCCTGGACGAAAGCCCGGACCTGGTTCGCGAAGCGGCGGAGAAGTTCGGCAGCCAGGCGATCGTCGCCAGCATCGACTTCACCAGGGATGGTGATACGGCGGAAGTCGTGACCCACCACGCGACGAAACGCCAAGGGGTCACGCCGGTCGAATGGGCGAAGCGGGCAGAGAAGCTCGGTGCCGGTGAGATTTTTCTTAACGCGGTGGATCGTGACGGCAAGGCCAGCGGCTTCGACGTCGACGTCATCCAATCGGTTGTTGACGCGGTCTCGATCCCTGTGATTGCCTGCGGCGGCGCCGGACACCCGAGACATTTCCTGGCGTGTCTGGAGCAGACGAATGTCGCTGCCGTCGCCGCCGGTAACACGTTTCACTTCACAGAGAACGCCTACCCGAATCTCAAGACGTTCCTGAAAAGCAAACGAGACGACATCCGCTGAGCGGGGCTTCCTTCTCAACCCAAGCGCACACCGAGAACGGCAACATCATGAGTAAACTCGAACTTCCTAAGATCACCTGGTGCAAGAAGTGCGTCTATCCGTCGCCGTCCGCCATCCCTATGCATTTCGACGAGGACGGGGTGTGCAGCGGCTGCAAAGTCGGCACGGAAAAGGACGAGATCGACTGGGACGAACGCCTCGAGTGGATGCTGGAGCTGGTCGAGCCGTATCGTCGCAGCACCGGCCCCGAGTGCGTCATCGGCGTTTCAGGCGGCAAGGACAGTTATTGGCAAACCCACTTCGTCATAGAGAAGTTAGGCCTGCGACCGCTGCTGATTACCTACAACGGCAACAACTACCTCGATGTCGGCTGGCGCAACCTGATGCGTATGCGCGAAGTCTTCAACTGCGATCATCACATTTTCCAACCGAGCGTCGATGTTCTCATTCGGCTCAACCGGCAGGCATTCCGTCGCATGGGCGACATGAACTGGCATGCTCATGCCGGCATCGCGACGATCCCGATGAAGTTCGCGGTCGAGCAGAACATCCCGCTGGTGATCTGGGGCGAGCACGGGTTCAAGGAACTCGGCGGCATGCACTCGCACAACGATCTGGTCGAGTGGACCAAGCGGCACCGTCTCGACCAGCTGCAGCGCGGCTATGACTGGCGCGACATGCTCGACGACGACGAAGACCCGATCCAGGAGAAGGAACTGTCGTGGCTGGAGTACCCGGATGACGAAGCGATAAAGCGCGTCGGCCTGCGCGGCATCTATCTCGACATGTACTCGCGCTGGAACGTCAAGGACCAGGTGGCGCTGATCAAGGAGAAGTACGGCTGGGAAGAGGCGACCGAGCCTTTCGAGCGCACCTACCGGACCATTTCCAATCTCGACGACCGCTATGAGAACGGTGCCCATGATTATCTGAAGTGGATCAAGTTCGGCTACGGCCGCGCCACTGATCACGTAACGAAGGACATCCGTGCCGGCCTCATGACGCGCGAGGAGGGCATCGAACTCGTCCGAAAGTACGACCACGTGAAGTCGTCCGACATTTACTACTGGCTGAACTACGTCGACCGCTCGGAAGAGTGGTTCGACACCATCGCGGACACGTTCCGCAGCCCGAAGGTCTGGGCGCAGGATACCGACGGCTCCTGGCACAAGATGAACATCTGGGACGAGCAATGATCATTGTATTGCTGAACAACAAACTGTTGTCCTGCGATACGATCACGCCGTTCCTGTTCGAGGTCGCGGAGAAGAACCCGGGCCGGGCTATCGAACTTTACTGTTTCAATGCTCAGACCTACGACGCCATCTGCCGTAATATCGTGCTCTGGGACGCGCTTCGCGAGTTCGCCTCTCTGCGTATCTTCGGTTCTTCGTCGAAGACGCTGCTCGGCCGATTGGTTGGCCGCCCTAAAGCGCTGTTCAGGCTCGCGCGCTTCTGTCTCCTGGCGTTGTCGGGCAAGGCGGACTTCATCCATTTCAAGGCCTTGAACGTCTGGCCGCTGCGGCTCGTCCACATCCTGAATCGGGGACGAACCTACTTCGTCCAGCAATCCGTCGCCGGCAGCACGACGCTGGAGAGACAGGTCGACAACATTGCCAAGCCTCGGTCGTACTCCGACAAGGAACCGGCGGTGACCGACTTCGTGGCCTTCCGGCCGAACTGGGATCACCTCGCCTACTATCGAGAATCCGAGCACGGGCGTCACATCATCTCACCACCCTGTAACCGGCCGGCCTGGATCGCGTATCTGAAACAGCAATCGGGCAAGTACCTGAGTGAAATCGGAATCGCCCCGGATACGCGGATCATCACCTACATTCTGTCATCGATGGATACGAACGGGTTCCTGCGTAACGCCGATGATTTTCCGATCCTGTTCGAAGAAACCCTGCAGACTCTCGCCAAGTCCGCAGACGGGGTACCCATCGTGGTCAAGCCGCATCCGGCGACGCTGCCGAAGTACTTCGATATCCAACGGGAGATCATCGCCCGCAATCCTCAGGCCGACGTCCGGTATGCCGACATCAATCCGATGCTGCTGACGTTCCAGTCCTGCTTCTTCGTCTCCAACGGATACTCTTCGACGTTTGCGATGGCAAAGGAACGCGGGATAACGACCATCGAATATACCGACCCGAGCGAGGAGATTCTGGAAGCGACCGGCGGCGGTTCGATGCGACCGGACATGGTCGACCACTTCATCCGCCGGGACGCAGACGAACTGGCGGCAACCGTCAGCGAGTTGCTGGGGAGAAACTCCATTGGCGGCAAGGAACCGCCGCGCGAGGCCGTTCTCTCGCAAGCCTACGAGAGTTTATTGAATCAGGTAACCGCACAGTATTGAAGGAACGGATGTGACGTGAACGAGAATCGGGAAAAGGACCATGACGTCGTCTTTGGTCAGAGTTTCGCGCGTTTCGACGCGGAGCAGATGATCGATTTCGTAAAGCCGTTTCAGACCCGTTTCGACGCCAACGGAATCGACGCCTCTGCGCTGTTCGCCGGCAAGCGATGCCTGGATGCCGGTTGCGGCACGGCACGCGGATCGATCTTCATGCTGCAGCACGGTGCCGAGCACGTCACGGCCGTTGACGTCAGCGAAAAGAACACGGCGAGCGCCAAACGTAATTTGGCGCCGTTCGGCGAACAGCGATTCGAATGTCTGAACAGCAGCATTGAAAGCTTGCCGTTCGAGGATGATACGTTCGATTTCGTATGGTGTTATGGCGTGATTCAGCACACCGCCATTCCCGACAACTGCCTGCAGGAGATCTCCAGGGTACTCAAGAAGAACGGCGGCATGTTCGTGTTCGTATACGGTGCCGGCGGCATCTATTGGTACGTCGTCCGCAAGCTCCGCGAGATTCTCGCCGAACTCGACGGTGACGACTGCTTCGCGATACTCAGCCTGATGCGGCTGCCCGTATACGACATGACCACGTTCATGGACGACTGGAAAGCCGCTTACCTGCGCTGCTACACCCATGACGATTTCATGACTCGGCTGCGCGAGCTCGGTTTCAACGATGCGACGCCCATGCCGCTTGGCACGCCGTGGGATCTTAATCACCGTCTCAATACGTACCCCGATGACGGATATCTGTTCGGCGAGGGCGACCTGCGATATCTCCTGACCAAGTCCGATGACAGAGCTGGTGGCGACACGCCGATCAGCGCGTCCGAATACGGTTCCGATTGCGATTTCGACCCGCGGATTCCGGCCCGCTTTGATGGCGCGTTCGGGAAACTCCGCGAGGCGGTTGCCGGGAACGACGTGCTGGCCGTCCAGGCCTGCGCATTCCTGCACGGTCATCTGTTGCCGCTGATGGCAGCGGAAGGATCATTCGATCTTGATGGCTTCGAGGCACGATTACGCGATACCGTGGAGCTGACCGTGAGGATCGCGCGGTGATGGCCTCGATGTCAGAACATGTAGGCTTCGAGGACGAGCGGATCCGGACCGGTGCCGCCGACCTCCAGATTAGCCGGGCCGCGCCCTTCCTGCACGGCCCTCCAACGATGCGGCAACAATCCCTCGCCATAGACCTGGACTTTGCAACCCGCAGCGATCAGGCCATTCAGAACGGCGATCGCATCCTGTGCCTGGCCGGCCATCTCGCACGTGCAGTGGAATTCGCGACCGTCACAGTTGAGCAGGAATCCGGCCGCCTCGTCGGCATAGGAAACGCTGCGATAGGCGTGAAGCTCTCCCTCCTCGAACGAGCTGTCCATGCCGAAGACATGGAACGTACGGAATCCGAGATGGTATCCCAGACCAAACGCGCGCAATCCGATGGTCTGTCCGCCGTCGACGATGCATACGTCCTCGCGGTCCAACGCCTGCGAGACCCCCGGTCCCGAGGTGTGCCACATGACGACATCCAGTCCGTCCGTCCGGTCGAACGCATCCGGCGGCACCATCGAGGCGAGGAAGTACGTCACGTCGGGATACGGCGTCCCGATACATCTCGCCGTGTAGGGCGACGGTGCGAGATGGGCAACGCCCCAGGGTCGCACCCCGTTCTCTATCAGGAAATGCGCCGCCTCGTTGAGAGCGAGGATCTGACCGCCTTCGTTCACGATGCGCTTGATTTTGTCGATTCGCCGTGCGACCGATGGGCCGCCGCCAACGATGATTAGGCTGCCGTCCCGAGCCTCGCAGCGCGCGATGGTCTTAATGTCTCGGGTCAGGGCATGCCGCACGTTTCGGACGATGGCGGCCTCATCGATCAGCGATCGGTAGGCGATTTTGATTGTCCTCATGGCGTGCATCCGGGTTAGAACGGTCGCTGGCTGTTCGAGAGCGCCGAAGCAACGAGATGTCCGATGGTTGAAGTTCGGGACGTCAATGCCAATCTTCAGACCCAAGCGGGCAATGTGCACATAGCGGAATGGCTGAACAACTGAAAATCTTTCTTGCCGACCTGGCGCACGATTACCTGCAGGCCAATTTCACCGTGCCCTACGGTGTTGGCCTGATCGCCAGTTATTTGAACGAAAAGTTCAGTGATCGCGTCGACGTAACGCTGTTCAAATCTACGGGCGAACTGATCGACAGGATTCGGGACAATCCGCCCGATGTCGTCGGGCTGTCGAACTATTCCTGGAACGAGGGTCTAAACAGGCTCGTCGAGAAGCGCCTTGCCGAGTTGGCACCGGACGCCGTCGTGTTGCAGGGCGGTCCTCATATCCGGACGGACAACGCCGGCATCCGCGAGTACCTGCTCGACCATCCGCAAGTTCACTACTACGCGATGTTTGAAGGCGAGTGGCCCACGGCATTCCTGATTGAGCGGTTCTTCGAGCAGGGCGGGACCATTATGCCGAACGACATGGCCGAATCCATTCCGGGCCTTGCATTCCTGAGGAACGGCGAGTTGGTGTATCAGCCCTACTCATCAGGTAAGCACGACCTCGACCTGATCCCGTCGCCTTACCTGAACGGCCTGCTCGACGAGTACATCGAAGCGGCAACCTATCAGCCGCTGATCGAAACCAATCGCGGGTGCCCGTTCGCCTGCACGTTCTGCGCCTGGGGCATTGCCGCACTCAATAAGGTTCGACGTTTCGGCACGGAACGAATCATCCGCGAGATTGAATACATCAGCGAACGCTCGCCGTCGGTTTACTGGCAGTTCGCCGACGCCAACTTCGGTATGTTCGAGCGGGATATCGACATCGCCCACGCCCTCAAGAAAGCGGCGGATACCACACGCCTGCAGAAGGTACTGGTGAACTGGGCCAAGAACTCTTCGCGCTTCTGCGTCGAGATTCAGCACATCCTGAAGGGCATCTCCGACCCGCTCGTCGCGGTCCAGTCCACCGACCCTGAAGTCCTGGCGGCCATCAAGCGCGGCAACATCAAGATGTCGACGATGACGGATCTGCTTGAGCAGGGCGAGAAGGACGGCATTCCGTTCAGTACCGACGTTCTCACATGCCTGCCCGGCGAGACCTACGAAAGCCATCTCGAGACGCTGCGCACCGTTTTCAAGATGGGTTTCGCCTACTTCAACATCGGGCAGATCCGCATGCTGCCCGGCTCGGAGATGGAGAACGATGAGACCCGCGAGAAATTCGCGCTCAAGACCCAGTACCGCCTGATCAGCGGCGGGTACGGTATTTACGACGGAGAGCCCGTCGTCGAGTACGAAGAGTCCGTGGTGTCGTCGAGCACCATGACGCGAGAGGACGTCTACCAGATCCGTATCATCCACTTCTTCGCGTGGGCGATCTGGAACTCGGGACTGGGACAACCGCTGCTGCGCTGGATGCATGTGAACGAGAACGTGAACCCGCTCGATGCGCTGCTCGGCCTGATCGAATCGAAGGCGAACCCCGCGCTGAACGAACTGCGGGACTCTTATGTCCGGGAGATCCGCAGCGAGTGGTTCGACAGCAAGGAAGACCTGATCGAGCACTTCACCAAGAACATCGACGGTCTGCTGGACACCGATTACGTCAAGATCAACCTCAAGTTCCTTGCCAGGATTCTACTCGACCGGAATCTTGCGCGGCAGGTTCTTCTGGTTCTGGCGGAGCAGAGCAACAACCCTGTCGCCGTCGAGCTCGTCGACTTCTGCCTCGACCGCATTTTCTTCCTCGACACCCGGACGACGGAGAAATCGGTGACCTACAGCCCAGCAGTCGTCGAGGCGCTGTCGATGATCTATCCCTCCGTCGAACCGGACAGCCCGGCGACCTGTCAGTTCTCTGTTACTCAAGCCTTCTTCGACATGATCGAGTTCGAGATGGAGCGTTACGACTTCACGACCAACCAGATCAGAAACATGGCCCTGTTCCTGCAACAGAACGGCACGTTCATGATGTACGACTTCCGGTTCGGTGACGCTCTCGAGCGGGGCATGCTCGAACAGGCGGTCGACTCGTTCGACTATCAAAGCCAAATCCAGACCTGATGGGCGTTTCGGTTCTGAATCGCACAAGCGCCTGAGAACACCCGGAATTCGAATATGATCATCCTAGGTATCAGCGACAATCACGAGTCGCACGCCTGCGTCGTCAGGGATGGCGTGCTGGTCGCGGCCATCGCGGAAGAACGACTGTCCCGCTTGAAGGCCGACTCCCGGTTCCCGGCCCGTGCGATCAAGAAGGTTCTCGCCATCGCCGGCGTCGATCCCCGCGAGGTCGATCTCGTGGTATTCGCCGGAAACAGCAGCCTGATCTGGCAGACGCTTTACAACAAGGCCGCGGTATTCTCGGTCCAGGATTGGCTGAAGGAGATGGATTTCTACTGGAAGCCGCGACTGCTGGAGGGAAAGTTCGTATCGCCCTTCAAGCTGTACGACGAGTTCCGCCATCTCGGCGGCGACGACATAGAGAGCGATCCCTATTTCCCGTCTGTCGAACGAATGCGCAACAGTGAGCCCGAAGACTGGTGTGCCATCGGCGACGAGATCAGGCGCGATGTGATCGAACAACTCCTTGGCATTCCCGGCGAACGAGTCATCACCTATCGTCACGAGGACTGCCACAAAGCCTACGGCTTCTACTCCTCTCCATACCCCCGCGACGACGCCCTTGTGATGACGATCGAAGGCGGTGGCGACGACTCGTCAGCAACCATCAGCACCATGGACAAGGCCGGAACGATTACCGAGTACTGGAAATCCAACCGGGTTCAGGTCGGCCGTCTTTATGCGTATGTCACCTTGCTGCTGGGCATGAAACCCGGTCAGCATGAGTATAAGCTGATGGGCTTGGCACCCTACGGCACGGAATACCACGGACGCGATAGCCTGGCGTTCTTCCGTCAGATCAATCGCGTCGCCGGAACCGAGATCCACAACGACGAAGTCGTCGCCGATCTCTACTTCTCGGTCCGGGAGGCCCTTCGTGCCCAGCGTTTCGACGGTATTGCCTGGGGCATCCAGGAATGGGTCGAAGAAATTCTGACCGAGTGGGTCACCAACAACATCACGGCCCACGGCTGCAGCAACGTCATCCTGTCGGGCGGCGTCGCCCAGAACATCAAGGCTTGTAAGCGGCTTGCCGAGATCGAGCAACTCGACAAGCTCTGGGTTGGTCCGATCTCGGGCGACGGGTCGCTGGCGATCGGCGCCGCTTGGCTGGCGGCGCGGGACCGGGATGCGGAGCATCCGATCACGGGCATGCCCGACGTCTATCTCGGCTCCTCGTATGACAAGAGCACCGTAGAAGCCGCCATCACCCGCGCCGGCTTAGACGACAGCTTCACAGTTCATGAGAGTCCGATCGCTGCCGATGCGGCGGCATGGCTTGACGACGGGCGCGTCATCGCGCGCTACTCGGGTCGCATGGAGTTCGGTCAACGGGCACTCGGCAACCGATCGATCCTCGCCGATCCCCGTCAGGCGGAAACGGTCGAGCGCATCAACCGCAAGATCAAGTATCGCGACTTCTGGATGCCGTTCACGCCTTCAATGACGATCGAGCAGGCCGACGAGATGCTGGTCAATCCGAAGGGCCTGTACTCGCCGTTCATGACCATGGCCTTCGACCTGCAGCGCGAATACGTCAACTCCATTCCGGCAGCGATGCACCCGGCGGACAAGACGGTCCGCCCGCAGATGCTGCGGCGGGAGAACAATCCCGGGTATTACGACTTGATGACGGCCTTCAAGGAGCGCTCGGGGATTGCATGCGTCATGAATACGTCGTTCAACCTGCACGGCGAGGCAATCGTCGAAACCCCCGAGGACGCGATCAGCACGTTCCTGCGATCAGACCTAGACGTTCTGTTGTTTGACGATGTCGCGATCTCGCGCATCGGCACCGATGGAGCGGACAGCTAGATGTTCTCGCTGGAAGACAAACGGCAGTTCATTGTCGAGAACCTCAACGATCTTGGCGCTTGGCTCGAGCTCGATCTGAGTCGCCATGTCCGGTCCGTCGAGAACCACAGCGGCCTCAGGGAGAGTTTCGAACGGGCCGTCGCGCCTGTCGATTTCTTCAAGACGAAGCATTGGGATAACCTACTGTGGCTCGCCGGACTCTATCGCACGTGCCTCTACGCCATCGCCCGCGAGCTGGCGCCGGAGCATACAGTCGAAACCGGCGTGCTGCACGGGATCTCCAGTGCCTTCGTGTTGCAAGGTCTCATCGATGGCGGTAATCAGGGAACGCTGCACTCGATCGACTATCCGTCGACCTTCGAGGATGGTCCGGTCAACGAGGACGGCTATACTGACACGCTGCCACCCAACCTCACATCGGGATGGATCATCGACGAATCGCTGCGGTCGTGCTGGAGCCTGAAACAGGGCCCGTCCTCCGATCTGTTGCCCCAAGTCCTCGGCGTGCACGACCAGATCGACTGGTTCATCCACGACAGCGATCACTCCTACGCCAACATGGCCCAGGAGTTCGAACAGGCGTGGCCGGCCATCAGGAGCGGCGGCATCCTGCTGGCGGACAATATAGATACGAACACCGCCTTCTTCGATTTCTGCCGGCGCGTCGACAAGGTGCCGTATGTTCTGCCGGCCGACCCCGACCACTTGAAGCCGCTCGACGCCGGCATCCGGGTCGGCCTGATCGTCAAGTAACATTGCGGGGTCCGAAATGAGAATTTCGCAAGAACAGCTCCAGAAGTTCAAAGTCGACGGCTTCATGGTCCTGCCAGGGCTCTATGCCGAGACAGAGGTTTCCGGCATGCGGCGCCTCGTCTACGACATGTACCGCACGATCGTCCCGGCCGACGACTTACTCGATTCGCTCGACGCGCCGTGGGAGACGGAAGCGTTCGATCAGCGTCTGTTGGAGTTTCGAACAGCGCGGCCGAAGGATTTCGGCCTGTTGTTCGACGCCGTTCAGGCTTCTTACGTATTTCACCGTTTCACAACGAAGGAAGCGATCGTGTCGGTAGCCGCCGAACTGCTCGGTGATCCGATGGAGAAGCTGTCGTGCTCGGGCTTCCTGTTTCGCATGGACCCACCGCTCGACAAACGCAACACTTTGACATGGCACCAAGATATCAGCTACTTCCCGCAGAACCTAGACGGCGAACGCGGAATCGTGATCTCGACAGCGCTCCAGGATACGCCGGAGGAACTCGGCGCGCTGCACGTCTGCAAGAGCAGCCACCTTGCCGGGACGGTCGATCCTGACTACTCGGAGGCTGGGGCACAGGGCAGAAGCGAGCAACGCGCGATTCCCGATGATGCGGTTAAGCGGTACCCGGAGACGATCTGCGAACTCAAGCGGGGCGACACCCTGTTTTTCAACATGAACCTGTTTCACAGCTCCGGCTTCAACAACTCCAATCGCATTCGGTTCAGCACGATTTGTCGGTATCATCGCATGATGGCCGACGATTACGTTCCGTTCCGAATCCTGCATCACTACGACGACTACGCGATCGACCGGGTACTCGGCCAAAGCGACAAGAAACACGAGACCTTCCGGACCTTCTTCGAGAAGGGCTGAACAAGATCCCGATGCAACTCGGCATGAACAAATCGGCATGTGTGGCATAGCCGGCATCCTCGGCGAACAACGCCAGGCTGATGAGCGCGCCGTGCAGCGCATGCTGGACGTCCAGCGGCACCGCGGCCCGGATGGGGAGGGTGTCGTCCGCCTGCCGGATGCGACCCTGGGCCATCTCCGCCTTGCTATTCTCGACCTCAGCTCGGCCGCGGACCAGCCGATGCAGGATACCGGCGGGCGCTACACGATCGTTTTCAATGGCGAAATCTATAACTACAAGGAACTGCGGGCGGAGCTTGCGTCGAGTAACGATTTCCGCGGCTCGGGAGACACGGAGGTTCTGCTCTCGGCATGGGCCAAGTGGGGCGAGGGCTGCCTGAACCGCCTTAATGGCATGTTCGCATTCTGTATCTGGGACAGCGTTGAACGTACCGCCTATTTCGCCCGTGACCGGTTCGGGCAGAAACCGCTGTACGTCGCCACAATGGGCGACCGGCTGTTGTTCTCGTCGGAAATCAAGGGCCTGCTGGCAGGCGGCGTGCCGGCGTCGCCGAACAGGGCCGCGTGGCTGCGCTATCTCGCGCATTCGTCGTACGACGACAACGAGCAGACCTTCTTCGACGGCGTGCAGCAACTGGCCCCGGGAACGATGGGTCGCTGGAGCCGGTCCAGCGGCTTCTCGCAATCGCGCTGGTACCACTTGCCAGCGCAAATCCGCGCCGACAACATCTCGGGCGACGACGCAATCGCACAGACACGCGATCTCATGATCGACGCCACCCGGATACACATGCGCTCGGACGTGCCTGTCGGCGTGTCTCTGTCGGGCGGTCTCGATTCCGCGGCAATGCTGGCGTGTTTCGCGGCGTCCGAAACCCTGCACGCGGGAACAAAGGCGATCTCGGCCGAGTTTCAGGGCGCCGAAGACTACAGCGAGCGGGACTGGATCGTTCCGGCCGCCGCCCATCATGATCTCGATCTGGAAATGATCGCGTATACGCCGGAGGATTTCCTGTCCGATTTCCGGACCCAACTGTGGCACGCCGACGGGCCGCTTGGCGGCCTGATGAACCTGGCCCGGGCCCGGGTGATGAACGCGGCGCGGAACGGCGACATCAAGGTCATGCAGGACGGAACCGGCCTCGACGAAGCCTTCGGCGGCTATCAGCTGCACCACGACATGTACCTCGGCGAACGCATCGCCGCCGATCCGGCGGGCAGCGAGCAGGACGTCCGCGATTATGCGGCGCATTGGGGCGTCGACGATGATACCGCCCGTACCAGGGCCGCCGGCGCGCTGCGCAACGATGCCGGCGCCAAGGCCATCGACGGCACCGTTCTGGCCGACGCGGAGTTACTGAGCCGGGACTCCCGGGCAGAGGTGGCGTCCCTCGCGGCTGTTTCTCTGGATAATCCTACGGGAGACGCCATTCTCGATTCGCTGCTCGACTACATCCTGATCCGCAAGATCCCCCGCAATACCCGCTTCGTCGACCGCATGAGCATGGCCTTTGGCGTCGAACTGCGCTGCCCGTTCCTTGATCACCGGCTGATCGAGCTGGGCCTTTGCCTGCCGCGGCAGCTGCGGTTCCAGGACGGCCGGTCGAAGGCCGTCGCCCGCGCGGCCATGGCCGGGCTGATGGACGAAACGGTCCGGACCGCGCCGAAACGCAGCGTCCATACGCCGCAGGGCGCGTGGCTGCGGTCGGATCCGATCAAGGGATATGTCGAGGACCTGATCAACAGTTCCTCTTTCGCCGCGCGCGGCTTCTTCGATGCCGATCGCGTCCGCGCCAGATTCCGCGAGTTTTGCACCGGCGAGTTCGCAAACAGCTTCTTCGTCTGGCAGTGGATCAACCTTGAGGAATGGTTCCGGACATTCGTCGATTCCGGGGAACCGGCCCGGATTTCTGCCTGATCCTGTCGGGAAAAACGTGACGAAGCCCGAACCGTGGACTATGAGATGCGCATGAAACCGACCCTGAACTTCATCGAGCGGATCGTGGCGCTCGACCACCCCTACATGATCGCCGAGATTGGCATCAATCATAACGGGGACATGAACCTGGCGCGCGATATGATCGACGCGGCGGCCGAGAACGGCGCGGACTGCGTGAAGTTCCAGAACTTCGTGGTCGACAAGTACATTTCGCCGCTTGCCGGCAAGGCCGACTACCAGCAGCAGGACGACGTCGCCGACAAGACACAGAACGAGATCATCAAGGCCTGCGAAATCACCGTCGAACAGGCTGCCGAGCTGCGGGACTACTCGGCGACAAAGAACGTCGATTTTCTCTCCACACCGTTCGAAGTGTGGAGCTTGCGCGGTCTTCTGTCGATCGAGCTTCCGGGCATCAAGATCAGCTCGTGCAATCTGACGAACATCCCGTTCCTTGAGGAGGCGGCCGCGAGCGGCGCGCCGATCCTGCTGTCCACCGGCATGGGATCGATCGAGGAAGTCGCCCGTGCCGTCGGCATCTTCAAGGCTGCGGGTTCGCCGCTGCTCGTCTTTCAATGCACCAGCAACTACCCGTCGCGCCCCGAGAACGCCAACCTTCGCGTCATCGACGCCTACCGCAAGCTGTTCGACGTTCCGGTCGGACTGTCCGATCATACGCCGACGAACACCACCTGCATTGCCGCCGTCGCGCTTGGCGCAGTCGCGATCGAAAAGCACTTCACGCTGTCGCGCGACCTGCCCGGTATCGATCAGAAGGCGTCGATCGAGCCGCATGAACTGCGCACCCTTGTCGATGCGATGCGGGAATGCCGCACCGCTCTTGGTTCGGCCGTCAAGTTCCGCACCGACGAGGAGGAAAACACCGCCGTCGCGCTGCGCCGCAGCCTCGTTGCCGCCCGCGATCTCGATGCCGGGGCGGTCCTCGGCGAGGACGATTTCAACATCATGCGCCCGGGCAACGGGCTTTCGCCGGACATGGCCGCGCGCGTTGTCGGCCGCAAACTGACGCGGTCCATCAAGACGGGCACGCCTTTCACATTGGACGATTTCCTGACCGCCTGACGCGCCGGGACACGATCCAGACAGACAAACTCAACAGGAAAGTACATCGAGGATGAAGTTTCTTTGCATTGGTTCCGGATCGATCGGCAAGCGTCACATGCGCAACCTGCTGGCCATCGGCGTTTCCCCATCGGACATCACCGCGACCGACCCGCGCGATGATCGCCGCGACGAGGTCAAGGCCATGGGAATCCAGTCGGTGTTCGCGACCTTCGAAGAGGCGCTGGACGCGGGCAAGTACGATGCGGCGTTCGTCTGCTCGCCGACCAACCTACATATCCCGCAGGGCATCGAACTGGCCAACCGCGGCATCCACATCCTGATGGAGAAGCCGCTGGCGCACGACCTCGAGGGCATCGAAGAGTTCAAGGTGGCAATCGCGGCCAACAACGTGGTCGTCCTGATGGCCTATATCTTCCGCTTCTCGCCGCTGACCGACAAGGTGCGCGAGCTTCTCGACTCGGGCGTCATCGGCGACGTCCGTTTCGTCCGCGGCGAGTTCTCCGAGTACCTGCCGGACTGGCATCCGTACGAGGACTACCGCTCGTTCTACATGGCCGAGAAGAAGCAGGGCGGCGGCTCGATTCTCGATCAGAGCCACATCATGGACCTCGTCCACTACCTGTTCGGCGGCTTCGACACGGTCTACGCGCTGAACGGCAATCTCAGCAGCCTCGAGGTCAACTCCGACGACTACTCGGAGCTGACGGTCAAGCTCAAGAACGGGATCATCGCCTCGATCCACACCGACATGTTCGGCCGCGACCACAAGAAGGAACTGGAGATCAAAGGCGAGAAGGGCAACATCTACTGGAGCTCGACCCGCAACATCGTCACCCACTACGACGGCGAAAGCCGGACGGAAACCGTCTATCGGAAGTTCCCGCCGGACTTCAACCTGAACTACATCACCGAACTGAAGCATTTCCTCGCATGCTGCGAGGGATCGGAGCAGCCGCGGGCCTCGTTGCAGCACGGGATCGAGACCATGGAACTGATCCTCGCCTGCTACCGCTCGGTCGAGTCGGGCGCGGCAGAGAAGGTCTGAGTCGGGCATGGGCTGTTATCTCTCCACCAGCTGTTTCGGGCGCACGTTCGTCGCCAACGCCATCGAGCGTTGCCATGCGATCGCGCCCGGCCGCGTGGAGATCTCGGCCCCCCACCATCACCAGCCTATCGAGGAACTGGAGGCGGTTCTCTGCGGCTTTCGGGATCGCGGCATCGCGTTGACGCTGCACAACTACTTCCCGGCGCCGGAGGAATCCTTCGTTCTCAACATGGCGGCCGCCGACGATCTGGGCCTCGAGCGCACGACCAGTCTCGTGATGAACGCGCTCAGACTTTCGAAAGCCGCCGGCTCGCCGCTTTACGGTATTCACGCCGGTTATCTCGCCCGCGCTGACGCTCAGTCCGACGGCATGTTCGCCTTCGATGACGAGATGAGCTCGTACGGCGATGCTCTCGACCGGGCCGTTGCCTTCGTCAACCGCGTGGCGCCGGCGTTCGAGGCCGAGGGCGTTCACTTCCTGGTCGAGAACCTGTTCCCGTCGCCGAAGAAGCGGCATTCGCTGTTCTGCTCACTCGACGAGATCCGCGAGTTCATGGCGCGGGTGCCGAAAAGTGTCGGCCTGCTGTTCGATCTCGGCCACATGAACGTTTCGAGCAACATCATGGGTTTCGACCGGCAGGCGTTTTTGGATGCCTACCTCGAGGAGTTCGGCGACCGGCTGATCGAGGTTCATATCTCGGAAAACGAGGGACTGAAGGACGAGCATCTCGCGGTCCGCAAGGGGAGCTGGCAGCTCGATGCGCTGCGCCGCATCCACGCCGTGCCGACGGCCACGGGCGACCCTCGCGTCTACTGCGTCGAAGCGCGACGGGCCGACGAATCCGAACTTCGCGAAAGCATTGAACTGGTCGACGAGATCGTCGCCTAGAGACATTTCTCTTCACGTCTTAACTGGAAACAGATCGATGGATTTCATTCCGATTGCGAACCCCCGTGTCGGTGAGGACGAGGCCAGGGCCGTGTACGATGTCGTGCGGTCTGGGTGGATCAGCATGGGCAAAAAGGTTCAGGCGTTCGAAGACATGGCGACCGGGTACACCGGCGCCAAGCACGCCATCGCCATGAACAACGGAACCTCGACGTTGCACGCCCTGCTGATTGCGCTCGACATCGGGCCCGGCGACGAGGTCATCCTGCCGACGCTAACCTACATATCTTCGAGCAATGTGGTTCTCTATCAAGGGGCGACACCGGTTCTCTGCGAAAGCGATCCAGCCACGTTCAATGTCACGCCGGAACAGATCCGCGAGAAGATTACGCCGCGCACGAAGGCATTCATGACGGTTGACCTCAAGGGTCTGCCCGTCGACTTCGATGCCTTCAATGCACTGAGCGAGGAGACTGGAATCCCGTTCATCTCGGACAGCGCGGAGTCTTATGGCGCCGTCTACAAGGGCCAACGCGTCGGCGCCCAGGCCCTCGCCCATTCCTTCAGTTTCTTCGCCAACAAGAACATCACCACAGGCGAAGGCGGCATGGTAACGACCAACGACACGGCGCTCTACGAGAAGCTGCTGATCATCCGCAACCAGGGTCAGGAGGGTCGCTACAATCACACTCACCTCGGCCACAATTACCGAATGACCGACGTACTGGCCGCCATCGGCATCGAGCAGCTCAAGAAGATCGACGACCTGCTCGACACCAAGGTCGAGATTGCCGCAACCTACTCCGCCGCCTTTGCCGCGATTGACGGCGTTACCGCGCCCCTGGTGCCCGACTACGTCGACCGCCCGAGCTGGTACATGTACGCGATCACCGTCGATGCCAATAAGCGAGACTCGCTACTGGAGTTCCTGGCCGGACGCCAGATCGACACACGGCTCTCATTCCCGCCGGTCCATGTTCAACCCTACTATGTCGATCGTTTCGGTTACCGCCGGAACGACTTTCCGCTCGCGATGCAGGCGTTCGATTCGTTCGTCGACATTCCGATCTGGGCAGACATGGGCGACGACAACCAGAACCGCGTCATCGACAGTATCCGCGCGTTCTTCACGGGCGCGGCCGACGCGGCATGAGCTCGCCGGCGACGGCAGGTCTATCCGTTTTCTGCGCCAAGCCGGTTGGCGTGCGGGTATTGGAAATCCTGACCGGGAGAAACGTTCCGGTCACCTGCGTGATTGCCTCCGACGGCGAGGCCATCGAACAGCTCGAAGCCGCCGCGAATGACCTGGGGGCCACGTTCATTGTCGATCCGGATTTTTCCGGGAACGATTTCCTGCAAACGCTGCAGGCCGGAACACCCGCAGCCGCACTCTGCGTTTCCTATCCGAAACGGATACCGATGACGGTTCTTGATATGCATGTACGGGGCGCTTTCAACCTGCATCCGGCACGACTGCCGACGTACAGGGGATGTTTCCCGACCGTTTGGCCGATCCTCAACGGTGATGAAACGGCGGACTACACGCTGCATGAAATGACGGCGGGGTTCGACGAAGGGCCTGTGGTCGACCGACAGACGGTCGCCATCGACGAGAATGACACGGGCTGGTCGCTTTACCTCCGGCTCGTCGACAATCTCCCAGCCCTCCTGGAACGCAACATCGACGCGATCCTCGCGGGCAAAGCGATGTCGACGCCGCAGGACGACTCCGCCGCGGCATACTATCCGAACGCCCTGCCCAACGGCGGCAGGATCGACTGGACCTGGACGGCTGAGCACGTCGCGCGTTTCGTGCGGGCGCTCTGGCATCCACGCTTTCCGTGCGCGACGGCCGAGATCGGCGGCGAAACCTTCGAGACCCTGTCGGCGCAGCCCGAAGCCGGCACCACGACGGACCCGGACCTGCCCGGTGTGGCGTGCCGCGACGGCATCGTGCGACTATCCGCCGTTCGTTACAACGGACAGGTTCTGAACTTCGCGGGCGGCGATCCGGTCCCGGCCTTCCTGCACTCCGGCGCGGCGGCCTGAACGACAATGACAGACAAAAGTACGGAAAGCCCCATGCTAGGCGAAGCACGCCGCGCGGCCGCGTTTGATTCGAACTTCCGACATCTGTGCGTCGGCGCAGACGCAACGATCCTCGAGGCCATGCAGCGGATCGAGCAGGGCGGAGAACGGATCTGCTTCGTCCTCGACGACGGCGACCGTTTGCTACGCGTGGTCAGTGATGGTGACATTCGCCGAGCCCTGATCGGCGGTGCCCAGCTTGGGTCGCCGGCGCGCGATACCCATGACCGGCGCGCCACGATTGCCCAGGAAGACGCCCCGGAACAAGCCATCCAGCATCTCGGCAAGCGGGTCCCGATCGTCCCCGTGATCGATGCGTACGAACGCGTCGTCGGCGTCATCCGCCTGCGCGACATGGCGGACGCCTTCAACATCCGCCAGCGAACCGTTGCGGTTGTCGGACTAGGATACGTGGGCCTCACGCTGTCGCTCGTACTCGCCGATAACGGATTCGTCGTCAAGGGCTACGATACGGACGCGGGCCTAAACAAGAAGATCAGCGAACGCGTCCCGCCATTTTACGAGAACGGGCTCGAGAACCTGCTGCATCTGCATGTCGGCAACAGGTTCCGGCTGGCCCGCTCAACCGACGAACTGGTTGCCGACATCTACGTGATCACGGTCGGCACACCGATCATCAAGGAAACCCTGAAGCCGAACATCGATCACATCCTACAGGCGGTCGGCGGCATCGCAAACAAGCTCAAGCAAGGCGACCTCATCATTCTGCGCTCGACCGTGAGCGTCGGCTGCACACGCGGTCACGTCATACCGCTTCTTGAGCGCGAGTCGGGGCTGACGGCGGGCAAGGATTTCCATGTGGCGTTCTGCCCGGAACGCACCGCTGAAGGACGCGCGCTCAAGGAACTCCGCGAACTGCCGCAGATCGTCGGCGGGTTCAATCAGCAAAGCCGCGAGCTCGCCATGCGGTTCTTCAACGAGAACACCCACACGGTGATCGACGTGGGTTCGCTCGAAGCGGCTGAGATGTGCAAGCTACTCGACAACACCTACCGCGACACGGTGTTCGCCTATGCCAACCAGATGGCCATGCTCGCCGAGAAGCTCGGCCTCAATCTCACCGAACTTATCACGAAGGTGAACCTCGGGTACGGGCGCAACAAGATCCCCTATCCGTCACCCGGCGTCGGCGGCCCTTGCCTCAGCAAGGACCCCTACATTCTTGCCGACAACTTTGCCGCCTTCGGCCTCGATTGTCCGGTCACGACCGCGGCACGGCGCATCAACGAAGCCGCGCCGCAGATGATTTTCGATACCTGCGACGCCCTGCTCGGCGGCGTCGGCAAGAACCTGACTACGGCAAAGGTCCTGATCCTCGGATTCGCCTTCAAGGGAGAGCCCGCGACGTCGGACCTGCGCGATTCGACCACGCTCTGGTTCCTGGATTACCTGAAATCGAAGGGTCTCACCGAAATCTGGGGACACGATCCCGTCGTCGAGGACGACGAACTCGCGGCGCTTGGCGTCAGGCCATGTTCGCCGGAAGCCGGTTTCGAAAACGCCGACGCAGTGTTCATCATGAACAATCACCGCTCGTACTCCGATCTCAACATGTTCGCTTTGCTGTCCTCGATGAACCTGCCCGGCGTCTTCTTCGACGGCTGGAGCGTTTTCCCGCCGCACGAGATCCGCAACGTACCCGGCGTGCTGTACGCGGCGACCGGCACGGGCTGATTCGTTGGCCGTCAGAACGGAGAGTCCATTTCGATGAGTGATCGCATTCTGGTGACCGGCGGATCGGGTTTTCTGGGAAGTGCCCTAGTTCGCCGGCTGGTCGGCGAGGGGCATGACGTCATCGTGCTCGACAACGGTTCGCGCGGCAGTCTCCGCCGGCTTCAAGACGTGATTGATCGCGTGACGTACGTCGAGGGCGATATCCGCGATCCGGAAGCGGTGATGAACGCCACGAGGGGATGCGATACCGTGTTTCACCTGGCCTTCATCAACGGCACCCGGTTCTTCTACGAGAAACCCGACCAGGTCCTCGATGTCGGCGTCAAGGGCGCGCTCACGACGCTCGAGGCGGCGCTTGCGTGCAATACGTCTACGTACGTTCTCGCCTCGTCCTCCGAGATCTACCAGGAACCGACCCGCATCCCGACGCCGGAGGACGAGCGCGCGATCATCCCCGACGTCACCAACCCGCGCTATAGCTACGCGGGCGGTAAGCTGATCAGCGAGTTGCTGTCGATCAACGGGTTTCGAAACAGCGCGACCCGCGACATGATCTTCCGGCCGCACAATGTCGTCGGTCCAGACATGGGCTTCGAACACGTCATTCCCGAGTTCATGATGAAACTCCACGCGTCGACCGATGGATGGGCGAAGGACTCCGCTACGCTTGCGATTCAGGGAAGCGGCGAAGAGACCCGCGCTTTCTGCTACGTCGAGGATGCGGTCGACGAGCTCATGGTCATGTATGAACACGGCCGGAAGGGCGAGATCTACCACATCGGCATGGACAACGAGATATCGATCCTCGATCTGATCCGTCGCATGGGGCAGGTCCTCGGCATCGAAGTAACGGTTGCGACCGGCGAGGCGCGCGCGGGCGGCACATCGCGTCGGTGCCCCGATATCTCCAAGATCCGGCAACTCGGTTATCAGCGCAACGACCGCTTCGATGAGGGTCTTGATCATACAGTTGCTTGGTATCGCGACTTTCTCACGCGCAACCAGACTCCGATCTACAGCGTCTGATGGCTCATGGTCTGTTATAACACTAGAGGAGTTTGAGGCGATTTACGGCGGCAATCGAGTTTTGGCAGTGATCCCTGCCCGAGGCGGGAGCAAGGGCGTGCCCCGCAAGAATCTTCGAACCGTGTGTGGTGTTCCCATCGTCTGCCGTGCGGGCCTTTGCGCCAACAAGGTGCCCGAGATCGATCGCGTTGTCGTGTCAACCGATGACGACGAGATCGCGATCGTCGCAGAGAGTTACGATATCGCTGCTCCGTTTCGCCGCCCGGCCGAGATATCGGGTGATAATGCGTCGGACTGGGAGGTCATGGATCACGCCCTGCGTATTATGGACGCCGAGGACGGGGACCCGTACGATATCGTCGTGCTGCTTCAACCAACGGCACCATTGCGTCGATCCAAAGACGTGAGTGGCGCGATTCAGATGCTGATAGACCGCCGCCTCGATGCCGTGTGGACAGTTACCGAAACCGATTTGAAGTATCATCCGGCAAAGCAGATGCGCGTTGACGACGGCTTGATAAGTTTCGTGATGCCGGAGGGCGCGGCGATTCCGCCACGCCAGTTTTTGGATCCCGTCTACCACGTCAACGGTGTCGCCTACGCCCTGACGCGCCAGTGCGTCCTTGAGCAAAGGCATCGACTCGGCGAGAGAACCGGGGCATTCATCATCAACGGCCCGTCGCTGAGCATCGATTCCGATGAGGACTTCACTGCGGTGGAAGAATTACTTGCGCGCGGGGCCTAGGGTGATCGCGAACCGATACGACGCACTGATTTCATCTTCTTGCATATTGGGCCTCCCGGGACATCCACGTCGATCCACTCCCTGAAGAATACCGTTTGCCGAAACGCTCTCCCGCTGATCGAGTTCCTTGAATGCACGGTTTCGATCGTAAAGGTCGGTCCGACTGGCAAGACGGTCTAGATCTAAAGTTCGGCAGGATTCCGAACACGCTCAAGATTACGCAACGAAAACCTTCGCAAGGAACACCAGCCGCTTAGGAGGCCGCCATCAAGCCTTGGAAAACATATGAGGGTTCGCACCCGGCCGAAGTCGATGAGCGTTTTCACACGCTCGATATCGGAAACATCGGATACGTACTTTACTGGTATGACTTCTTCCAGATGGTGAAGAATGTCGATGGAGCGATTGTCGAATGCGGGATTGGGCGTGGTCGCTCACTCGTCGTGTTGAGTGCTCTCAACACCCTTCTCGGTGATGGTCACGGCGGTGGCAGAGAGATTTTCGGTTTTGACAGCTTCCAGGGTTTTCCCGAACCGCGGCCCGAAGACGCGTCATATCGGGAGCCGAAGAAAGGTGAATGGTCCAGTTCGCCGAGCGGCATGTATGAATACTCGCCAGATTTCATCCTAGAAGTGCTCGCCTGCGCCAATCTCGAAGGCAAAGTCAAAAGAGACGCGCTGCACAAGGGGTTCTTCTGTGAAACCTTGCCAACTTTCGATTGCGGCACGATTGCGATCCTTCATCTTGACGGCGATCTATACGATTCGTACCGAGATCCGTTGCTGAATCTCTACGACCGTGTTGCGGTCGGTGGGGTCATCGTATTCGATGATTTCGCTACGGTACCTGACGGGCCTGATCGTTTTCCTGGTGGCAGACAGGCTACGATTGAGTTCTTTGCCGACAAACCGGAAGATCTGCGCAACACGAACCGCGGGACTCCTTACGTCATCAAGGAATGACTGACTGGCTCTTTACCTTGGCATGAGACGCACTCGAATCACACGGATTATCGAGCGATGAAGCGAACCGACGACACCGTTCTTTGTGCGTGCTTCAGCATTACCTTGGGACAACTTCGATCTTATCTCAACGCTCCAGGAAAAAGCGTCGACGATTTCGTTCAGGAAACTCGGTTCGGTACTCGCTGCACCGCGTGCCTGCTTGATCTCGACGTGGTCATCAGCGATCTCGACGTTGCAGGCCGTAGCCAACGCCACAATAGCAGAAGTGCCGTCAGACATACCGCCGACGCGCAGGGATCGAGCCCAGTCGAAAGGGTTGACTCGGGTTTTTTTGTCGCGAATGAGGACGTTTGGACGACTATCTTGCTGGCCAACTATGCACCGCTTTTCGGTGACGGCCCCGAGTCCGTGGCACATCGTTACCGGCTTTGGTTGCTGGACGAGAACGGTACGGTAAAGGCCAGAAAGTGCGGGGTGGTTCCGTCGAAATCTGAGGCCGTCATCGACCTCAAAAACGTCGATGACTGCCCCTCCGAGGGCTGGTTCTTGATCAGTCTTCTTCCGCTAGCCGCCGGATACTACGGGACATTGCGGCCGCAGGCGCTGCTGATCGGACAGGATTGGGCATCCGCCTTCCACACACAGTTTCTTGGATTTGCGACAAACCAGGTGCGCCGCCTGTCGGTCGGCGTTCAGACGACGGGCGGCAGCACTTGGACCACCCTATCCATCCTGAATGGCGAACGGCGGAGTGGTCGCGTGACCATCCGCCTGACCGGCGCGGGAAATGTGAATCTCACCCACTCATTCGATTTGCCGGGCATGGGATCGCGGTTTATCAATCTCGACACGGTGTTCCCTGTTCTACCTGAAGACGAGGGCCTAATCGCCTCCGTTGAGAGCACCACGAGAACGCGGAAGTACATAATCAACAAGCAGCCCGACGGTAGTTGGGGCGCTGACCACTTCCCGACCTTCCCATAACCACGTCATGACAACGACCTTCCACTACATCGCACCTCACCTTTTCCCTATCTTTCCGGAGGAGATGGGCGAAACAATTGTTGGGGCCGATTTCGAAACAGTCCTGATGCAGGCCGCCACCGAGATGATGGACATCGATCTGACGTTGAAGATCGAAACGTTTATGGACGGCAACGTGATGTCGTCAGAAACTGAGATTCTGAAGGTTCGTGATAAGAAGGTGTCCCCGCGCTTCATACGGCGCACCTACACCATGCCGCGTTGCGGATACGTCGTCCTTTCGCTGACGGCCCCGGAGCCTTACTTTCACCGACTCAAGCCCGAGTTCGGTTACGCCATACTGCGCCGTCCCGATGGCGGCTTCACGACGATCATCGCGCAGGCGAAGTATGCGGTACATCTGATTATCGATGCGATCCGCGAAACGGGGACGTTCTGCCTCGTTCATCCTTCGCACTATATGGATCGCGCACGGAATACCGGAAACTCGGCCTTTCTTGTGAACCCTTATGAAGGCCAGATCGTCGCCAGAATAGCTGCCGCCAATGGCCGCGTGTTCAAACACCGACTGAACAGCAATAGTGCCGAGCTCGTTTCTCTCGAACCGGTCCTTGAAGACGGCGTCCCCAACTGCGTCATGTACACGGGTAACAATCGTTTGATCGGCTGGGATGTCCGCCACAAGCTGGACGAATCCGGCAGCGTCTATAATGTCGACCACTTAGAGTACTATCGGGCCTACCCGACAATGGAGAACGTTGGGGTCAGGCGTCGCGCGGAGAAGGCTGTACGCCGCGCACTCCGGCGCATGGAACTCTGGTTCTAATTTACCATGCAACTGTAACGACCAAACACCGAACCTTCATGTTATCCAATTTGAAATCCGCGGTCTCCGCGGTCGAAATAGCGCCGTCCTATTACAGGTTCCTTCGGCGGGAGCGGGCGGTCACCCGCAGCGAGACCATGTGGCTGATCGTTCTGCCAACGTTGACGGTGCTGGCGGAATCGGCCGGCGTTGTGATGCTGGTTCCGATTCTCAGCTTCGTTCAGAACGATAGGAACATCGACGCATTTGCCGCCGATTCGTGGCTCGGCACATTGGTCGTCGACGTTCACCAGCTCGTCGGCTTGGAGGTCTCACTGCTGACGCTTTGCCTTGCCAGCTTCATGATGATTCTGGCGCGGCAACTGGCCAATTATTTCAACGGCATTGAGATTGAGCGCGTAAAATCGAGTATCGCGCGACGGCTTTGCATCAATCTGTTCGCAACAGTGATGGCCAGCCAGGCCGCTAACATCCGGCGGTACAAACCCGGCCACTTTGTCCAGTCGGTCGATCACGAATGCCAGGCAACGGCGACCATCATGGTCACGTTCTCTCGGCTCTGGATGCAGTTCGTGACACTGGCCGCCTATGGCGCCGTCCTGTTCTCGACGGAGCCGGTTGCCAGCGCAGTTTCCGTTCTCGTGATTGTCATCGTTATGCTTTGCATGGGAACCTTGATCCGAATCGCCAATCGACTCAGCAAGACCGTTCTTCACCACCGCAGAAGCTATTTGGATTTCATGATCGAGCGGTTCCATGCCTGGAAGCTGATCAAACTGAATGGAACGCTGGAACTCGAACGAGACTGGGCCAACCAGATTCAGCGGAACCTGGTTGACAGCAGAATTCAGATGATTCGGACGCAAGCGCTGATGGCGCTGATCTTCATCCCGGTCATCATGGCCTTCCTGTTCATCAGCCTCTACATCTTGCTCGATGTCCTGCTGCTCGACGTCGCGACGATCTCGACGTTCGCCTTGGTGCTCATCCGACTGATGCCTGTCAGTCAGTCGGTTCAATACAGCTTCAATCAGTTCGCCACCTATCTGCCGCTCTACGAAGCGGTCCGGTCTGACCTGGAGACGGCGCAGAGAATGCCAGAGGCGACCGGTGGCGATCGCGAGATTGTTGGCCTGAAGGAGGGCATCCGGTTTGAGAATGTCTCGTTCTGCTACGAGAGCCGCGACGAGGCCGCACTGAGGGACGTAACGCTGACAATTCCAGCTGGCTCGTTCACGGCGATCATCGGACCATCAGGCGCGGGCAAGTCGACACTTGTCGACCTGATTGCACAAATCATCAGGCCGAACGAAGGCACGATCTTTGTCGACGGTATCCCGGCGCAGGAGTTCAGGCTCAAGGAGCTACGGGCGCAGTTCCACTATGTGACGCAGACACCGTTTCTGTTCGATGCCTCCGTCGAGGACAACGTGCGGTACTCCCGTCGGGACGCGAGCGATGACGACGTCCGCAACGCTCTCGAATTCGCCAATGCCGCGGAGTTTGTCGACGAGCTGCCGGACGGCATAGAGACGTCGCTCGGCCCGGGTGGCGACAGGTTGTCCGGGGGACAGAAGCAGCGGATCGTGCTTGCCCGCGCCTTTCTCGCAAACACGTCCGTGCTCATTCTCGACGAACCGACCAGCGCCCTGGACAACGAAACCGAAACCGTCGTTCAGAATGCTATCGACACGCTTCAGAAGAGCCGAAATCTGACCGTTATCGTCATCGCCCACCGCCTCTCGACGATCCGAAACGCGGATCAGGTCGTCCAGCTCAAGGATGGACGTCTGCACAAGGTCGGTACGGCATCGGAAGTTCTTGAGGGCATTGACGAGCTGGAGGCCGTGATCGGGGGGCACGATACTGAAGACTCAATGCACGAAGACGACGACGATTCTCCGGCACGGTCCGAGCCGGAGACGGTCCCTTAGCTTGTCATGTGTGGAATAGCCGGAGTCTTTAACATCGACGGTCGGCCCGTCGAAAGTGGCATGGTTCAGGCCATGGCGGATGCCTTGCGCCATCGCGGCCCCGACGACGAGGGCGTATACTGCGATCGACATGCCGGACTGGGGCATCGTCGGCTGTCGATCTTCGATCTGAGTTCATCGGGCCACCAGCCCATGGCCAACGCCGACCGGTCGCATGTGATCATCCACAACGGCGAGATCTACAACTGGCCCGAAATCCGAAACCAGTTGAACTTCACAGACTGGCGGAGTCAGACCGACACCGAGACAATCCTTCAGGCATTCATCGAACGCGGCCCGGAATGTCTTCATCTGTTCAATGGCATGTTCGCCTTCGCGATTCTCAATGTCGGCACCGGCGAGGTGTTTGTCGCTCGCGACCGGATCGGAATCAAGCCCCTGATCTACTGTCAGTTGGGTCAATCTGTCTACTTCGCATCCGAAGTCAAGGCGATCCGCGCAGCCGGCATTCGCCTCGAGGCGAACGAGACGGCAATCTACGACTACCTTCGGTGGGGCGCGCTGGATCACGATGAACAGACCTTCTTCGCCGGGATGCGAAATCTGGCGCCGGGCACATGGATGCGACTCGCGCGCGGCAAGGAACCGGAGTTTGGCGAGTACTGGTCATTGCCCGACATCGTCCGCGCCAACAGGCCGATAGAGACCGACGATGCGGTCCGGCAGTTCTTCGACTTGTTCCGCGACTCCATTCGACTGCAGGCCCGTAGTGACGTTCCGGTGGGTGCGTTCCTGAGCGGCGGCCTCGACTCGTCCTCGGTCACGGCCATGTTAATGGAATCCCGCCAATCCGAGGTAGGCGCGTTCACCTACGACTACGACACCTCAGATGCCGGGGAAGGCGAGCACGCCAGAGCGGTTGCCGACCTGCTGAACGTGCGCCACGAGTTGTGCAAGCTCGCCTGGCAGGATGTGCCGAACCGCTTCTCCAACATGCTCTATCATCAGGAAGCGCCGGTCAGTTCGATTCGCGTCCTGTCGGCACATCAGCTCTTCGCCCGCAGCCGTGAAGCGGGTTACACGGTGATCCTGGAGGGCCACGGGGGCGATCAGATCGGCGGCGGTTTCCATTACTACTGGATGGCGGCGGTGATGGACGTTGCCATGCAGGCGGGTGGTGCGGCGGCGTATGACCTGGCGACGGCCTTTATGGACAACAATGGCGTCCCCGCCGAACAGCGCGCGGAGTATCTCGTTCACGCCATGGGCGCCATTGCGGCACAGGGGACGGCGACGCAGGACGGCCGTATTTTCATCAAACCCCAGCTGCTGGATCGGGACTTTCTAGACAGCCACCGCAACCGGACACCGGAGCGTCTGTCGCCATTTGGTTCGCATCTGCTCAATGCCCAGTATCGCGACCTGCGGTGCCTAAACCTGCCGCGTGTACTGCGCTATGCCGACCGCGCATCGATGTCGGTTGGAAGCGAGGCGCGGGTGCCGCTTCTCGATCACCGGATTGTTGAAATGTGCTTTTCCACCACTCACGTTAGCCGGGTTCGTGGCACTGAGCAGCGCTACTTCATGCGCCAGGCCATGAAGTCAGTTTTGGCGGACAAGATCCGGCGAACTCCGAAGCGCAGCGTCGTCGATCCCCAGCGCATGTGGCTGAAACAGGAACTGGCCACTTGGGTCAGCGACATCCTGCATTCGAAGTCGTTCGCGGAAACCGGTTACTTCGATGCCGATGCCGTCCGCGAAGAGTTTCAGCAGTACCGCGCCATCGACGGTCTCCCGCCCAGCGGGTTTCACATCTTTCAGTATCTAAATGTCGCGTTGTGGCACGAGATGTTCATCAAGGGCGACGCGATGTCCCCGCGCGATAATGCCGGCCATGCCTACTCCAGGAGTGTTTCATGAGCACCGACGACCTCCCACTGTCCGGTCTCGGCGACCCGAGTATCGCGCCGCGGAACGTTCTTGTGATGCCTTACAACGTCAACTACTGGGTTTACGAGCGCCTGATACCTTACATGCGCGGCAAGTACGGTACACGATTTGTCGTACTGGTTCCCGAGGGACGCCGCGAGGAAATCGCCGCGCACTGGTGTGTCGAAGGCGACAAGGTCGTCACACACCAGGAAATGGAGACCATCGCGGACACTGACCAGGCGGTCGATTTCGAGACGAAGGCGGCCAAGGCGTGCGACTTCGAAGCCCGTTACGGGACTTGCTACATGCGCGACATTATCCAGCTCGACCGCTCTATGTCGACGTCGTTCCTGTCTCACGCGCCTTGGTCACCCATTGCCGCGATGAGATCGTCTGACGCCTCGACAATGATCGGCAAGATCAACCATCTCATCGAGGTGTCGGCGAAGCTGTTCGACGAGGAGAGAATCGATCTGGCCCTGGTGTGGCCGCTTGAAGCGCTTTCCGCGTCAATCTGCGCAGTCGCCGAGGGAACGGGTGTGCCGGTCTCCTATCCGTACGTCTCGAGCCGGAAGGGGCTGCTGCACTGGTCGCCGAGCGCCTACGCGGATGACTCACAGCATCGGGTAGCGTTCGAGCAGATGCCCGAATCCGATCCCATCCCGATGTCCGAGGTCGTGCCCCCGGATAGCGTCCTGAAGGAAATTGCCGACATGGACCGTCAGCATGCGTTGCCTCGTATCCTGACAGAAATCGCCCGTAAGTGTTTCCACTGGCTGGAGTTCAAGGTCCTGGACATCAAGAAGCTCGGCTGGCGGTTCTACAAGGTTCGCCGCATGAGCACGGCGCGCGAGATCATTCAGGATCTCTACAAGTGGTGGTTCTACAAGAAGATCGGATCGATGTCGGAGCGACGAATAGAGGCATTCGAAGGACGTCCCTTCGTGTATTACGGTCTCGCACTGGAGCCGGAGTTTTCGATTCAGGCGCGGAGCAAGGAGTTCACCGACCAGTCGACCGTCATCCGCCACATCGCCATGTCGCTACCCGCGGGCTATGACCTAGTAATCAAGGAACATGTGCTGCTCGGCCGACGTCCGATCTCTTATTATCGAGATCTCCTAAAGTTTCCGAACATCCGCATGGCGCATCCGTCCGTCCGAGGCGTCGACCTCGCGGCACGGGCCGAGGCCGTTGCGACCATGGCGAGTTCCGTCACCCTGGAGGCGGGCCTTCTGGGAAAACCTGTCATGGAGTTCTCCAAGCACACGGTGTTTTCCTTCATGCCGCATGTCGAAACAGTCACGTCAATTCACGAGATGCGCGACGTGCTTACCCGCCTCCTGGCGCCGAAAACGGAGAAGGAGATCACCGAGATTCGTCGAAACGCCGCGCGTCTCCTCAAGGCGATCGAAGCCATATCATTCAACGGCGAAGGCAGCCCGATCTTCAGGCAGAACGATATTCGAATGGACGACGACGGCATCGCCCGCATGGGCGAACTGCTGGTTACGTTGTTTCGCGCCAAGAAAGCCGGACTTACCGAAAAGTATGCCAGTTTCCCATCAACCTGAGATTGCCCGGGCCGGAGCGTTAACGCAGCGCATTCCACACCAGATCGGCAATGATCTTGTTTCCCGCGGCATTCGGGTGTCGCGCGTCGCTGTACAGTTCTCCGGCGTGGCCGACGAATGCGTCGGTTCCGTCGATACAGAAATCCATGCTTGCGCAAGCCTGCCGCGCTTTGGTGTAGAAGTCGCGGATCTGCGGAAGATAGTTGTCACGCATATTCTCGAAGAGTTCGATATCGCCGTCAGCTTGCGGTTCCCAGGCGCCGACGCCCATAGTCGGCTGCAGAACCACCCGGTACTCGGCGCCAACCGCACCCGCGACAGCATGCATGAGCGTCACGTTTCGCGCCCAGATTTCCCAGGGCGCCAGTGCCTCGGGCCCTTTGTTCTCGAACCCGAAGTAAAGACCGAAGTCCGCGGGATCGAATGCAGCGCCCACGGGATCGGCACCCGTCAGCAAGGTTCTGAACTTTCGCATGGCAACGAGGAAGAGCTCCTGTGCATTGGGGAGAATTCTCGTGTTGCGTTGACCGAAACGATCGACGTCGCTCCTGCCGTCCAGTGACGCGCCGCCGAGGGCACGGAAGGTGTCCTGCTGGTAACGCGAAACATAGGGAAACCGGCGATAGTCGTCCGAAATGTAGTAATACCACTCGTTGATGCCATTGAGAGAGATCACCACATCCGGACTCACCATCAATCCGTCGCGAATCAATCGGAAAAGTTCCTGGCTGGACGAGTATCCGCCCACGCCCGCGTTTACGACCACGCATTTTTCGACCGGCGTGCAGTTCTGATGGAGCAGGTATGGCCAGGTCTTTTCCTGGATGTCCTCCCTGACCTGCATATGAAAGGGATCCGTCGTCGATCCCCCGAGCGTAACGATCACGTACGCTTCGGGGACGGGTTCACCACCATACACGACGAGGCCGCCCTGTCGTTTCTCCGGATAACCGGAACATTCGCTGATCGAGTAGCCCAGCAGCGGATCCAGGAAACTGAGATCGCAACCGGATTCCGCGCGCGCCTGAGTGGTTTCGTTCTGCTGCGGGGAGTAGTAGAAAAGCGGCGCGCTTCTGCCCTGGGTGATATGAATGTAGGTCTTGGCGAACAGTTCCGCCGCGATCAGCGGGGCCACAAGAAGAAACAGAATTATGAAAAGGATCGTCTTTTTCGGATTCGCTTCGAACCAGTTCATTCTGCAGTTCTCCGGTCGGTATCTGGCTGGCCTGATTGGGCACATGGTTTACCCGACGGTGCCAGGAACTCAATCATTAACAGCCCGCCTGCCATAGAGACGTCAGACGTATTCGCCCAAACCGAAACGGACCCTGGTTGCCCGTCACCTTGAAACCCGAGTACGCCCCATGACGAACGCCCACGACAAAGTCGAGGACAGAGAAACCCCTGAGATGGGGTCGAACCGAGCGTTCGGCATCGTGTTTGCCGCGTTTTTTGCGATCCTCGGCTTTTTCCCTCTCGTTTTTGGTGACGGCATCTGGCGGGTGTGGCCATTCGCCGTCGCCGGCAGCTTCCTGTGCGTTGCGCTGGCGGTGCCGCGTGCGCTAACGCCGCTCAACAAGATCTGGTTCAAGTTTGGTTTGCTTCTGCACCGGCTCATGACGCCGATCATTCTGTTTATTTTGTACTTCGTATCCGTTACACCCATCGCGGCGATTCTCCGGATATTCGGGAAGGACCCGCTAAATCGCAAGTTCGACCCGAGTGCCGGCACTTACTGGATTGAACGAGATCCTCCGGGACCGGCGTCGGACAGTTTCCGCAATCAGTTTTAGGCCCGGTTTGATAAGGCAGACAGTAGCAATATGTCGTTCGTGAAAGAATTGATCGCGTTCATGCGTGTGCGAAAGAAGTACTGGCTCGCACCGATCATCGTCATTTTCGCCTTGTTCGGCGGATTGATCGTCTTGAGCCAGGGATCCGCCGTCGCACCCTTCATCTACACGATATTTTAGGGTGGCTCGGTTGGCGCTTCCCGAACCAGGACTTGTTCCGGCGCGCTGAAGCAGCCTGTGCGGCGGTCGCATACAACGGTCATGAACATACTCGGTATCTCAGCTTTCTATCACGACAGCGCAGCCGCCCTCGTCTGCGACGGCAGGATAGTGGCGGCGGTCCAGGAAGAGCGCTACACCCGGAAGAAACACGATGCCGGGTTTCCCGACAATGCCATCGGTTACTGCCTCGATGCTTCCGGTCTGAGTCTCGAGGACATCGATTTCGTGGTGTTCTACGAGAAACCGTTCCTTAAGTTCGAGCGGCTGCTGGAAACATATCTGAGCTTCGCGCCGCGCGGGTTCACGTCATTCAAGGTCGCCATGCCGGTGTGGCTGAAGGAGAAGCTGTTCCAGAAGGACCTGCTGCGGCGAAAGCTCCAGGCGTTTCTTCCCGGGTTTGACTGGGAGAACAGGCTGCTGTTCTCGGAGCACCATCTGAGCCACGCGGCCAGCGCGTTCTTCCCGAGCCCGTTCGAGAAGGCGCTCGTCCTCACCATGGACGGCGTCGGAGAGTGGACGACGACATCCGTTGCCGTCGCTGACGGCAACAGGATCGAGATCGCCAAGGAGATTCATTTCCCGCATTCGCTCGGGTTGCTTTACTCCGCGTTCACCTACTACACGGGTTTCAAGGTGAACTCCGGCGAATACAAACTGATGGGCCTCGCACCCTATGGTGAGCCGGTCTACAAGGACCTGATCCTAGACAAACTGATCGATCTAAAGGATGACGGGTCGTTCCGCCTGGATCAGTCGTACTTCGACTACTGCACTGGATTGACGATGACCAATGCGCGGTTCGACGCGCTGTTCGGCCGCCCGGCGCGCGTGCCGGACCGAGACCTGCTGGAACCGTTTCACATGGATATCGCCGCATCCATTCAGGCCGTCACTGAGGAAGTCGTTCTCACCATGACGCGTGCCCTGGCCCGCGAGTACCCCGAGATCCGCAACCTGTGCCTCGCCGGTGGTGTTGCGCTCAACTGCGTGGCCAACGGCCATGTCATCCGCGACGGCGCCTTCGAGAACGTCTGGGTCCAGCCGGCGGCCGGCGACGCCGGCGGTGCGCTCGGCGCTGCGCTGACGGGCTACCATCTCCACGCCAACCAGACCCGCACGGTCAACCCGCAGGATTCCATGAGCGGCTCCTATCTCGGGCCGCGGTTCGGGCAAGACGACATCGAGGCCCGCCTGAGCGCCGCCGGTGCGGTGTATCGCGCCGCCGATGACGAAGGATCGATGATCGAAGAGGTCGCCGGCCTGCTTGCCGACGGCAATGTGGTTGGCTGGTTTCAAGGCCGCATGGAGTTCGGGCCGCGCGCCCTCGGGGCACGATCCATACTCGGCGATCCGCGCAACCCGGCGATGCAGAAGGTCATGAACGAGAAGATCAAGTACCGGGAATCGTTCCGGCCGTTCGCGCCGTCGGTTCTCGAGGAGCGCGTCAGTGAGTGGTTCGAATACGACGGCAAGAGCCCCTACATGCTCGTCGTCGCCGATGTCACAAACAACCACCGCCGCGAGATGACGGAGGACGAACGCAAGCTGTTCGGCATCGACAAGCTCAACGTCGCCCGCTCGACGATCCCCGCGGTGACGCACGTCGACTACTCCGCCCGGATCCAGACCGTCGATGCGAAGACCAATCCACTTTATCATCGCCTGATCAGCGCCTTCGAATCAGCGACCGGATGCCCGGTCCTGATCAACACCAGCTTCAACATCAGAGGCGAACCGATCGTCTGCACGCCCGAGGACGCTTTCCGCTGTTTCATGGGAACCGAAATGGACGTGCTCGCGGTCGGCAACTGCATTCTGCGCAAAAGCGAACAACGCAAAGAACTACTGACCGACTACGCGTCATCCTTCGAACTCGATTGAGCACATGCTCGGTCACTACGAGTGCCAGGAAACCTGCAATGCCTGATTTCACAGACGATCTGAACGGAAAATCCATCCTGATCACGGGTGGCACCGGTTCGTTCGGTAGACGTTTCGTCAAACACGTCCTGACCCACTACCGGCCGCGCAAGCTGGTCGTCTTCTCGCGCGACGAGATGAAACAGTGGGAAATGTCTCTCGACCCCGTCATCCAGGACAACCCTGCCGTCCGCTTCTTCATCGGTGACGTACGCGATCAGTCGCGGCTCGAGATGGCGATGCGCGACACCGACATCGTGATACACGCGGCAGCCCTGAAACACGTGCCGGCGGCGGAGTACAATCCGTTCGAATGCATCCACACCAACGTCCTTGGCGCGGAGCATGTCGTTAACTCGGCGATTCGCTGCGATGTCGGACAGGTCATCGCGCTGTCGACGGACAAGGCCGCAAACCCAATCAATCTCTATGGCGCGAGCAAGCTCGCATCCGACAAGATCTTCATCGCCGCGAACAACCTGAGCGGCAAGTCGCCGACGCGCTTTGCGGTGGTGCGCTATGGCAACGTCGTCGGTTCGCGCGGCAGCGTCATCCCGCTTTTCCAGAAGATGATCCGCGACGGCGCCGACCACCTTCCGATCACCGACGAACGCATGACGCGGTTCTTCATCACGCTCGATCAGGGCGTCGCATTCGTCCTGAGCTGTCTCGGCATGATGTCGGGTGGCGAGATCTTCGTGCCGAAGATTCCGAGCATGCACATCACCGACATTGCGGCGGCACTGGCCCCTGACCTGCCGGTCAGGTTCACCGGCATTCGCCCTGGCGAGAAACTGCATGAGGTGATGATCCCTGAAGACAGCGCACGCAACACCGTCGAGATGCAGGACCGCTATGTGATCGAACCGGAGATGGTGTGGTGGAGTCGAAAAGACCTGCCCCGTGACATCGCGAAGCCCGTGGCCGAGGATTTCAGCTACGCAAGCAATACGAACGTCGACTGGATCGACGCCACCCAACTGCGCGCCCTGATCGAAGATGAAGCACACTGACGAACTCGGCACAGACGCGTTGTGGCTGCGGCCGATCTCGTCGGCGGATGTAACAGAACGTTATGTGTCCTGGCTCAACGATCCAGACGTCACGTCCGGAACCGAGGCCCGGCATCATGACCACACAATCGACGCGGTTCGGGATTATGTTGATGCCGCCGAGGCATCACCCAACGACAAGCTCTGGCGGATCATGGTCGACGCCGACAACCATATCGGCAATATCCGTCTGTCGGCGATCAATCGGACACATCACCGCGCCCGGATCGCCCTGTTGATCGGCGAAAAGGGTTACTGGGGTCGTGGCATCGGCACCGATGCCATCCGTCTCGTCGCGGCCCATGCCTTCAACGATATGGAACTCCACAAACTGACCGCGGGAATCTACGCCAACAACGTCGCGAGCCGCCGGGCTTTCGAGAAGGCGGGTTTCGCCCTTGAGGCGACCCTGGCCGAAGAGGCCGTTTACGACGGCACGTTCATCGACGTGTGGCTCCTGACCCGGTTTGCAGGCGACGCCGTTGACTGACGGTCGTCCGTTTCTGCCGTACGGCAGGCACCACATCGATGACGACGACATCGCCGCCGTCGTCAATGTGCTTCGTGGCGAATGGCTGACCACCGGTCCGCTCGTCGATAAGTTCGAGCGTGCGGTCGCCGAACAGGTCGGCGCGCGGCATGCGGTCGCCTGCAGCAACGGCAGCACAGCCCTGCACTTGGCGGCACTCGGCGCCGGCATCGGCGAAGGGCAGATTGCCGTCGTCCCCGCCGTCACGTTCCTGGCGACCGCCAGCGCGGTGCTGCATACCGGAGCCGACGTGATGTTCGCCGATGTCGATCCTGACACGGCACTGCTCCGCGCGGAAGATCTCGAACGCGCCGTGGCGACCGCGCGCGAGCGCTTCCCCGGCAGCCGCGTCACCTGCGTGCTGCCGGTACACATGGGCGGGCGCTCGGCCGACATGCCGGTGATTGCCGGCGTCGCCGAGAAACACGGCCTTTCGGTCATCGAGGACGCCGCGCATGCGATCGGCACCGCAACCCCGGATGGCCAGGTCGGCGATTGCCGCCACAGCGTCGCGACGACCTTCTCGTTTCACCCCGTCAAGACCGCCACCACGGCGGAGGGCGGCGCAGTGACCACCAACGACGACGCCGTCGCCTGCCGAATGTCCCGGCTCCGCAATCACGGCATCAATCGCGACGCGTCGAGCTTCACGAACAAGCGCGCCGCGTTCGAGAACGGCCAGCGCAATCCCTGGTACTACGAGGTCGCGGAGGCGGGCTTCAATTTCAGGCTCTCGGATCTCCAGTGCGCGCTCGGCATTTCGCAACTCAGCCGCCTCGCCCAGGCCATGGCGCACCGGCGCCGGATCCGCGATCGGTACGAAACCCGTTTCGCGGAGATCGACGGCGTGACGATGACGGCCGACGGCCCGGCCGACGAAACCTCATGGCACCTCGCCGTCGCCCTTATCGAGTTCGACAGGTTCGGCCGTTCGCGCGGCGACGTGATGCGCGGTCTGGCGGCGGACGGTATCGGCACCCAGGTTCACTACATTCCGCTCTATCGTCAGCCCCTGTTCGAGAACCGTCACGGACCGGTCCGGCTGGACGGCGCCGAACAATACTACGCCCGGTCGCTCTCGATCCCGCTGCACCAAAACATGTCGACGGACGATGCCGACCGGGTCGTCGACCGGCTGATGCATCATCTGGGCGTGGTACAATGAGCTGGTGCTTCCGCGTGGCGTCGTCGCCCTCATCGGGGGCCGGACACATGGTCCGAAGTCTGGCGCTCGCCAAGTCCATGTTGGCGGTCGACACGAGCTCCAAACCATGCTTCCTGCTGGACGACGACGGCACCGACTGGATCGATGCGGTCGAGGCCGCGGGCTTCACTCATGTCGCGGGGACATCGCCCGCCGGCGAGTGGACCGGTGCCGTCCTCGACGGCTATGCGTTCACCAGTTACGAGATCGAGAGCCTGCGGAAAACCATCGGCGGCGGCCCGCTGGTCTGCATCGAGGAGGCCGGCGACGCGGTCGACCATGCCGACCTGATCGTCGATTACGGGTGTCATCGGTCGGGAGATACCGCGGCTGGCAAGCCGGCGCTTCTCGGACCCACATATGCCCTGCTGGACGACAGGTTCGCCGATGTCCCGGCGCGTCCGGTTCCGCCAGCGGCCTCATCGGTCCTTGTCACGTTCGGCGCATTCGACAGCGTCAACGCGACCGGTTTGGCACTGGACGCCCTCGCCGAGATCGCGCCCGATGCCGCGGCGATCCGGGTTACCATCGCCATCGGCGGCCGCTCGCCGCACCGCGACGAGATCGAACGCCGGGTCGGCGCGTTCCCCGGCGACGTAGCGCTGTTGGTCGATGCTGGCGACATGGCCGGACTGCTGGGCGATGCCGATCTGGTTGTCGGCAGCGGCGGTGTCAGCCTGATCGAACGCATGGCCCTGGGTGTGCCGTCCGTTACCGTCGCGCAGAACGATGTCCAGGTTGCGGGGATCGCCGGTGCGGCGCGTGAGAACGCGACCCGGTTCGCCGGAAAGATCGATGATCTCACTCCCGAAGGTCTCGCCGGGGAGCTCGCCGCATTGATCGCCGACGCGTCGGCGAGAAAAGCCATGTCGGATGCCGGGCGCAAACTGGTCGACGGTCGCGGCGCCCGCCGGGTCGCCGAACATCTATGCGGGCTGATCGCACGTCCGCCGGTCGCCGCCAACGCAGGGACCTGAGAGCGCCAAAAGCAACATGTGCGGATTCGCAGCTTTCCTCGCGCCCGAGCGGCAGTTTGAGCGGGCCTTCCTGTCCCGGATCGACGACGACCTGTTCCACCGCGGACCGGATTCCGGGGGCGTCGTTTCGGAAGACGGGTTCGCCCTGGTCTTCCGCCGCCTGTCGATTCTCGACGTCGCCGAGATCGCCAACCAGCCGATGACCGACCCGTCGGGCAACTTCACGCTCGTCTACAACGGCGAGATCTACAACTACCGACAGCTCCGTGCCGAACTTCAGGGCGAGGGGGTCCGGTTCCGCTCGACCGGCGACACGGAGGTCCTGTTTCAAGCCCTGATGCACTGGGGCGTCGAACCGACGATCGGCAAGCTGGAGGGCATGTTCGCCTTCGTGCTGATCGACCGTGCCCGGCAAACGGCCCACGCCGCCCGTGACCACTTCGGGATCAAGCCGCTTTATCTCCGCTGCGTCGGATCGATGGTCGGCCTGGCCAGCGAGATGCGACCGCTCTCGCGTCTGGCCCCGGTCGAAATCGACGAGCGGGCGCTCGCGGAACTGATGGCGTTCGGGTGGGCCGCCGGCAGCCTGAGCAACCTCAAGGGGATCGAGCGTGTCGAGCCGGGTACGCTGCTGCGCGTTTCGCTGCGTTCCGGCGCAATCGAGCGGACCCGCTTCTACGACCTCACGGAAACGCTGCGCGAAAAACGCTCCATCGATCTCGACGCCGCCGTCGAGGAGGCCGACGCGTGTATCCAGGATTCCCTCAAGGCGCATCTGGCGAGCGACGTCGGCTATACGGTTCAATTGTCCGGCGGTGTCGATTCGAGCCTGCTCACCGCCCTGACGGTTCGCGAGACCGACCGGGAACTCGACTCTTTCGGTGTCGATCTCGGCGATTACGAGAAGAATGAACGCCAGTGGCGTGAAGCGGTCACCCGCGCCTATCCGCTCAGACATCACGAAATCCCCATGGGCGGGAACGAGTTCGCCGATACCCTGCCGCGTGCGGTCGAACACATGGAAGGCCCCGTGCCGCACGGCGGCTGCGTGATGCTCATGCGGTTGTGCGACGAGCTCAAGTCGGTGTCCAAGGTCGTCATCGTCGGCGAAGGCGCGGATGAGTTCTTTGGCGGTTACGAACGCTATGCGCTGGCGGGCAAGACGGCATGGCAGGAACGGATCGGCCGCCTGGTCCCGGGTGGCCTGATCCCCGATGCCTGGCCGTTCAAGGGCATGAAGCGGCTGTCCGGCCGGGACGCGGCCGCCTGGGCCTCGGTCACCCGGAACACCGCTCGCGTCGACCGCATCTTCCCAGGCCTCGCGCCCGTATCGGGCGCTCGGGAAGACGCCAGCGCCAAATATGCCGACTTCGTCGATCGGTTGTTTGCCGTCGACCAATCGTGCTACCTCGAATCCCTGCTGGTCCGGCAGGACAAGATGTCGATGGCCGCATCGGTCGAGGCGAGGGTCCCTTTCGTCCACCAGCCTGTCGCAAAGATCGTCAACAGCCTGCCCAACAGCGTGCGGGCCCCGGGCGGGATCACCAAGCCGCTGCTCAAGAAAGTCGCCGAACGATACCTGCCGCACGACCTCGTCAATCGCCGCAAGATCGGACTGGTGTTGCCGTACGACGAATGGTGTCGCGATCCGTCGGGCGTCGGCCGTTATCTCGAGTTGCTGACGGACAGCGACGGCATGCTCGGCGCCTATGCCGACCGCGCCGAGCTGTCGTCTTCCGTTAGCCGGTTCCGGTCGGGCGATCCCTCCGAGGACCGCTATATGTTCCGGTTGATCAACATCGAACTCTGGATGCGAAGCGTGCGCGATCTTGCCCGGCAGGACTCCCCGACCGTCATCAAGCGAGGCGCGGCATGAGCTTTGGTCTATTTCGGCGCGCGTATTGCGACAGCCTCGCGCTGCTGGAAAGGGCACGGGCGGACGGACTCCCGGCCGATGTCCAGGTCCTGAGCGCGTCGCCCGCCATGATCCTTGGCGGCCATGCCGAATCCGTTCATCGTGAGTTCGATTACGAGAAGCGCCGGGCCCTCGACGAGCAGACGCTGGCCTTATCGGGAAAGATTCGCGATGCGGTTGCCCGCGCCGGTTACGGGAGCAGCCAGGCCAATCTTCTGGCCGGCCATGCTCTCCACCTGCAGGCCATGATCGCCCACGCCGCGAGCCTCGACGAACGCGATCACCAGGACCCGGTTCTCGTGGTGCGCGGGCACACCGGTCACGGCGGCACCGATCGTCTGTTCGGCGCCCCATGGTCCGGTCTCCTCGCCGGACGCGACAACGTGACGGTGGTCGAATACGACCTGCCGATGGATGACAAGTTTCTCCTGCAGGGCGGCGAGTCGCCGTCCCTCATGGCGCGCATCCGCTTCGCGCCATGGCACCGGATCCTGTTCCGCTGCCTCGAGTTCGTATCCCGTGTGACAAGGTTCGTCCGCCGCCGTCGGCGCGTGTTTGTGTTCTCGACCAACGAACTTGTCATGGAAACCTGCGCCGTGCTCGGCACGCGCGGTTACCCATTGCTGAACCTGGATGCGCCGGCTCCGTCGGACACGACAGACAACAGCGGCCTCGACGAGTTCGGTCTGCCGCCTGCGGTCACGGAGAGCCTTCGGGGCGTGCTGGATCAACACGTGGCCGGCTGGGTCGCCGAGCCGTTTCGCAACGACATGGTGGCGGCCTGCCTGCGGCGCTGCGGTCTGCGCTGGTCGACATACGATTCTGCGCTCACGGCGTGGGAGCGATCGCTCGTCGCCGCCGATCCGTCACCGGGCGATATGCTGGCCGTCAACTATCCCGGCGGTCCCGTGGCCCTGGCGCTGATCGATGCATTCCGTCGGCGCGGCGCTCTGACATTCGCCTGCGAACACGGTGCCACCCGGCAGTTCAACAAAACCCATCGCCAGTTGGTTCCCATGTTCGAGGTCAGTTTCGTCGACTGGGTCATGTCCTTTAGCCAGCGCAGCGCCGATATCTGCAACGCCAGCCCGTTCGCCGTCGGCAGGGCCCTGCCTGTCGGGTTCCCTGCGGATTACTTCCGTGTCCGGGACACTCCGTCAGACGACAGCTATCCGCCGGTCCTGTTCGTCTCTACGACGCTCTATGCCGGCAACCTTCAGGGACTGTCGGGCGGCCTCAGCGATGTCGATGCGGCGCGGCGAGATCTCAAGATCATCGACGACGTTCTGGAACGCATCCCGCATCGGACAACGTTCAAGCCGTACCCCGCAATCCGCTATCCCGATCCGGATCCGGTGATCGAACGCGTCCGGGAATCGGAGCGCGTCGACCTGTTCGAGGACAATTTCGATCTGCGCTACGAGATCGGTAAACACCGGGTGGTCGTGACATCGCGCGCCACCAGCACCGTCTCGTGGTGCGTCATGTCGGGCAAACCGCTGATCTTCATCGACTACCCGGACCACATGCCGCTGACCCCGGAGGCCCGCGAAGCGTTCGAGGCGGCGCTGTTCGTCGTCGACGCCGGTGCGCCGGACTGGCTCGAGCAGTTGCGCACGCTGTTGTCAAAACCGATCGATGAGATCGAGGCCCTGTGGGCGGAGAAGGCGGGCAACCGGCCGCGGCTGGTGCGCGAGTTCTTCACCATCCCCGAACCGGGCGCGGGCATCCGCGCCGCCGACGAGATCATCGGCATCCAGGAGTCCCGTGCCGCGCGGGTCGGCACCGAAGCGCACGCCGCGGTCGAGTCACGGAAATGAACGGAACCCCCACTCTTTCGCCGCTGACGATCGGCGCCCGCGACGTCGGTCCGGGTGCGCCGTGTTACGTGATCGCCGAGGTCGGCATCAATCACGAAGGCTCCGTCGAGACCTGCGCGAAACTGATCGAGCAGGCCGCCAAGGCCGGCGCCGACGCGGTGAAACTGCAGACCGTCGACGTCGACGAAACCTACGCTCCCGGCACCGAGAGTCATACCGTATTCTCCGCCGCCGAGCTCACGCCCGAGGAGACGGGCCGGATGTTCGAGTACGGCCGTGAAATCGGGATCGACGTGTTCACCACCGCGGGCGACCTGACGGCGCTGGCGTGGATCGAGAAGCTGGAACCGGTCGCCTACAAGATTTCCTCCGGCCTGCTGACGGCGCTGCCGATCATCCGGAAGACGGCAGCGACCGGCCGTCCCGTTCTGATGTCGACTGGCATGGCGTCGCCGGAAGACGTCGACGCGGCGGTCGATGCCGCGCGGACCGCGGGCGGGTCGCAAATCGGGCTGTTCCAGTGCACCTCGCTCTACCCGGCACCGCCCGAGACGCTGAATCTGCGATCGATCCGCTGGCTGTCGGCGCGCTACGGCGTGCCCGTCGGGTTTTCCGACCATTCGCTCGGCATCGAGGCCGCGCCGCTGTCCGTTGCTGCCGGCGCCGTGATGATCGAGAAGCACTTCAGCCTCGATACCGGCCGGCCGGGCTTCGATCATCGCATCTCGCTGAACCCGGATGCGTTCGCGGCCATGATCCAGGCCATTCGCCAAACCGAGGCAGCCCTTGGCGTTGACGGCATGCCGCTGAACGAAACCGTGGCGGAGAACGCAAAGCGGTACCTTCGGACGCTCGCCGCGCGGCGCGACCTGCCGGCGGGCACGGTGCTGGGTGCGGACGACATCGGCATCATGCGACTGGCACCCGAGAACCGGGGGCTTGCCCCGGTGGCCTTCGACGGCGTCGTCGGCCGAACGCTCAAATCGGCCCGCGCGCGCTACGAACCGATCCGCGACGAGGACCTGGCGTGACCGCGCCGATCCCCATCCTGATCACCTGCGTCGGCGGCGCCATGATGCCGTCCGCCCTCCGATGGCTCAAGGAACACGGCCGGTTTCCTGTGTCGATTCACGGCTGTGACGCAGCCGAGTCGCCGCTCGCGGCATCCTTTGTCGACGTCTTTCACACCATTCCGTTCGGCGACGCGCCGGACTACGGCGAGACCATGCTGCGCCTCGTCAAGGCGCACGGTATCAAGGTCGTGGTACCCGGCTCGGACGCGGAAGCCTTCGCCCTCGCGAACATCGCCGGCGACCTCGCCGCCGCGGGTGCTGCCATCACCACCAGCCCGGCCCCGGTGCTTGCGACCCTCCGCGACAAGGCCGTCACCTACGCGGCCCTCGAACAAGCGGGCGTCGCCGTACCCGTTCACCGGGTCATCGACCGGCCGGGCGATCTGGCCGACGCGCTGAGCGATTGCGGATATCCCGCCCGGACGACGGTCATCAAGCCCGCCGACGGGCGCGGCGGACGCGGGGTGGCGGTGCTGATCGGCGAAGACGGCGCGCCGGAATGGATGGGCGCAGGTCAGCGCGAGGCCCGCCTCGATGCGGCGGCGTTCGCCGATTGCGATCCGGCGGCGCTGATCACCGGGCGGACCATGGTCATGCCCGCACTGCGCGCGCCCGTCTACGACGTCGATATCCTCGCCGACAACGGCAGCGTCCAGGCCACGGTCGTCCGGCGGCGGCACAATCTCGCCGGCATCCCGTGGACCGGCAACACGATCTGCCGTGACGAGCGGTTCGAGAGTTACGCGCGGGATGCGGCGGCGGCACTGGGCCTCAGCGGCGCCCATGACATGGACCTGATGTCGGACGACGACGGCAGGCCGGCGCTGCTCGAGGTCAACCCGCGCATGAGCGGCTCGCTCGCCGCCAGTCTCGCGGCCGGCATTCCATTCCTCGATGCCGCCATCGGAATGCGGATCGGCATCGAGCTGCCGGTCGGTCTTCCCGACCACGACGTCGAGGTCGTGCCCTACACGGAGGCCGTGGCGCGATGAGCGGCCGGGTCAGCATCGTCATCCAGGCCCGCATGGGCTCGAGCCGGCTGCCCGGCAAGGTCATGAAGCCGATCGGCGGGCGCCCGGTGATCGATCACGTGATCGAACGCGCCAAGCGCGCCGAGCGCGCGGACGAGATATGGCTCGCCTGCCCGCAGGGCGAAAGCGACGCGGAACTGGCGGCGCATGTCGAGCAGCTCGGCATCCCGGTCGTCCGCGGCGACGAGGAAGACGTCCTGTCGCGCTTCGTCGCCGTCGCCGAGCGAACCAACAGCGATACCTTTGTCCGCATCACCGCCGACTGCCCGATGACCGATCCGTCGGTCATCGATGCGGCGATCGCAAGATACGTCGAGAGCGGCTCGGACTATGTTTCGAACGGGATCGAGCGCAGCTTTCCCGACGGCCTCGACGTCGAGGTGTTCTCGCGCGACGCCCTGCTGCGCGCCGACCAGGAAGCCAGGCATCCGTTCCTCAGGGCGCACGTCACGCCCTACATCCATGGACGCCTGAAGGACAAGTATCCGTGGGGCAACTTCAAGGTTGCGCAGTTGGTCAATCCCGTCGAGTTCAGCCACCTGCGCTGGACGCTCGACGAGCCCGCGGATCTCGCGTTCCTGCAACAGCTGATCCCCGCTCTGCCCGAGGGTTACGGCTGGATGGACGCCGTCGCCTACCTGACCGCGCACCCGGACCTGATGAAGATCAACGCAGACATCGCGACGAACGAGGGAACGGCCCGCGACATGAAGATGCACGAACCGACGACGGACGGCGACGAACAGCGAACGGCGTTCGACAGGTCGAACAGGCTGTTCGAGCGGGCCAGCGACGTCATCCCGCTGGCCAGCCAGACGTTCTCGAAAAGCTATCAGCAGTGGGCCAAAGGCGTAACGCCGTTGTTCATCGATCACGGTTTGGGGTGCCATGTCTGGGACGTCGATGGAAACCGTTTTGTCGACCACGTTCTCGGCTTGCTGCCAGTGGTGTTGGGCCATTGCGACCCGGACGTCGACGAAGCGATTGCGCGTCAACTTCGCAAGGGTTTCTGTTTTCCGCTCGCGTCCCCCCTCGAAGCTGAGCTGGCGGAACTGTTGGTGCACACGATTCCTTGCGCCGAGATGGTTCGATATGGAAAGAACGGGTCGGACGCGACGACAGGTGCCGTCCGACTTGCTCGCGCCTATACCGGCCGGGATCGGATCGTCGTCTGCGGCTACCATGGCTGGCACGATTGGTACATTGGCACCACGACACGGGATGCCGGTGTTCCGGCCGCAACGAAGGCGCTGACCTCCGGCGTGACCTTCAACGACCTGAACGCCGTCGAGGATATGTTCCGCGATCACGGCGACGATATAGCCGCGGTGATCGTGGAACCAACGAGCAAGGAACCCGCGGCGCCCGGATTCCTCGAGGGACTGCGCGCCACGACCGAGAAACATGGTGCCGTTCTAATCTTTGATGAAATCGTTACAGGGTTCCGGGTCTCGCTTGGCGGCGCCCAGGCGGTATCCGGGGTTACACCCGACCTGGCTTGTTTCGGCAAGGCGATGGCGAACGGCATGCCAATCTCTGCTGTCGTGGGCCGGCGAGACATCATGAAAGGCATGGAGGACATATTTTTTTCGGCGACCTTCGGCGGCGAGACATTGTCGCTGGCAGCGGCCATTGCAACGATCCAAAAGCTCAAAAGAGAAGACGTTCCCAAACGTCTTGGCCGACGCGGCCAGATTCTTATCGATCGTCTCAACACCGTTCTTGCGAATGCAGGGCTGGCCGATATCGCCATCTTTGGTGGCGAATCCTGGTGGCCAAGGCTGAGCCTGACTCCGAGTGGGCTGGATCCCGCAGTTCTCACGACTCTCCTCCGTCAGGAGTTTGTCGCCCATGGTCTCCTCATCGGTGCGAGTCTGAACCTTTCCCTCAGTCATGACGACGATGCAGTAACCGAAGACACCACGAAACGCGCCGCAGCCGCGGTCGCTGTTGTCGCCGATGCGCTCAACTCCGGCGATCCTGCATCTTTTGTCCGGGGTGCCCGGGTGCAACCGACATTCGCCGTTCGATGATGATTTCGAATCTCAGGATCAGAACAGCGACTCCGTCGGATGGCCCAATCCTGTTCGAATGGGTTAATCGACCCGACTCACTGGCCGGCAAGCTAGAAACCACGGAACCGATCCCCCGTTCCGTCCATGACAAGTGGTTTTCCGCCCGGCTGAGTGACCCGGAAACGTTGATCCTGATTGCCGAGGTCGAACGACGCGCGGTCGGACAAGTCCGTCTGCAAAGAGACGGTGGCAAGTACGTGATCGATGTCTATGTCACCCCGGAGAATCGCGGGCATGGGGTTTCAGACAAGTTGATTGACGCCGCGATCACGCAGGTGTCCTCCGTTACTCCGGAGACCAGAGTCGTTGCAAACGTCAAACCCGATAACACGGCCTCAGCAGCCTTGTTTGAACGGTCCGGGTTCACCGAAGTCTCACGGACACAGAAGTGCCGCCGGTTCGAGAGGAGTACACAAACATGAACGCCAGAGATTCCAACAACATCGCTGTGGTCGTCGCCCATCCCGACGACGAAGTTCTGGCGTTCGGTGGCACCATCGCCCGCCATGCCGCGAGAGGCGACACGGTCCGCGTCCTGCTCCTGGCAACCGGCCTGACATCACGCGGGGAACACGACGACGCGGCGCTCGAAACGCTCCGCGGTCAGGCGCGCCGGGCAAGCGAACTTCTAGGCGCCGAACCGCCCATGTTCGCCGAGTTCCCGGACAACCGCATGGACTCGGTAGCGCTGCTCGATGTCGTCAAGACGGTCGAGGCATTCTTCGAACCGGCGTTCCCGGACGTTGTCTTCACCCATCACGGGGGCGACCTGAATGTCGATCACGGGATCTGTGCCCGTGCCGTCCTGACCGCCGCCCGGCCGCTGCCGGGCCGGCCGGCCGCGCGCATCTATGCCGGCGAAGTCCTTTCATCCAGCGAGTACGCGGCACCCGCCGACCGCTTCGTCCCCAACACCTACGTCGACATCGCCGCCCATCTTGAACAGAAGAAGGCCGCGCTCGCCGCCTACGAGGACGAAGTCCGGCCGTTCCCGCATCCACGCTCGCCGGATGCCGTCGAGCACCTTGCCCGGCTTCGCGGCAGCGAATCCGGGCTGGAGGCCGCCGAGGGCCTGCAGCTGCTCCGGGCCGTTTTCTCCTGACGCCACCGATGATCGCGATCCCCGCCCAACCCATCGACCGCCCCGCGACGGCGGTAGCCCCGCTGCGCGTGTTGTGTCTCGACATCGAAGGGGGCTACGGCGGCTCGTCGAGGAGTCTCTATAACACGATCAGGTATCTCCCCGCCGGCGACGTATCGTGCGAGGTCTGGCATCGGAAAGCGGGGCCGATCGCCGCCATGTACGAAGCGCTGGGCATCCCGGCACGCCAGGAGCCGTCTATCCGGTCGGTCGCGGCGTTCCACCGGCAGCTTCCGAGCATCAACGACACCGTGCAGGAATTTGCCCGGCTGACATTCCGCGACCGATCATTTCGCGAGCGCATAAAGCGGGAGATCACGGAGCGGTTCGATCTGGTTCATTTCAATCACGAGGGGCTGTGGCTGCTCGCCCTGATGCTGAGAAGGATGGGTGTCGACCTGCCGTTCACCATGCACATCAGGCGGGTCGCGCCGGCCAGCGCGATCGCCCGTTTCCAGGCGTCGATGATCAACCGCGCGATCGACAGGTTGATCTTCATATCGGAGGAGGAACGGGTCCACATTCGGAACAACGGATGCGCCGTCGACGGGATCGTCGTCCATAACGCAGTCGAACCGTTCGACCCGGATACGCCGCCTCATCCGGCAATCCCGCAGGATGATCGCTTCAAGGTGGCATCCCTGGCCAACTATTCGTGGGCGCGCGGTGTCGACCAGATTGTCGATGTCGCCGCCGCCCTCAAGCGGCGCGGCCGAAACGATATCCTGTTCGTTCTCGCCGGCAATCTGGAAGTGCCGGGCAGTCTGCCCGGACCGCTGGGACGGATCGGCAGAAATGGCGGCGGCGTCCGCCAGTGGGCCATCGAACGCGGCGTCGAGGACATGTGCCTGTTCCTCGGTCACGTTTCCCTACCGGCCCAGGTTATCGCTGGTTCGCAGGCGCTCATCAAGACGGCGCGGCGCGACTTTCCGTGGGGCCGTGACATCCTCGAGGGTCTTGGCGCCGGCCGACCAGTGCTCACGACCGGAACAGTCGAGACATTTGTACAGACCGACGTTACCGGATATCTAATGCACGAGTTCAATCCCGAAACGGCCGCCGCGGTCCTCTGCGACTGGGCCGGGAACCGTGACAAGTGCGAACGTCTCGGTTCGGCCGGCCGCGAACGCGTCATGGCGCTGTGCAGCGGACCAGGTCGTTCGGCCGATGTCCTCGGGTTCTGGCGTTCGGCGGTATCTTTGCGACAACGGGGAATTGAGGCGTGACAGACAACCAACAGAACGTAGCCATCGTCAGCGGCGGCAGCCGCAACCTCGGGCTCGCTATCGTCGAGGCGCTGCTGGAAGACGGATACAGGGTCGCGACCTTCAGCCGCCGCCCAACGGATGAAATCGTGTCGCTCGGCAAGCGCCACAAAGGGAGCCTCCTCGATCTCCGCGCCGACCTGTCGCGGCCGGAAACGCTGCTACAGGTCACCGACGCGTCACATGATGCATTCGGGCCCGCAACTCTTTTGGTCAACAACGGCGCCGTCGCACCCGACGGGTTTCTCGCCCGCCAGTCCGAGGAGGAGATCGCTCAAGCCGTGAACATTAACCTCACCGGCACCCTGCTGCTGACCCGCCACGTCGCCCGGCAGATGATGATCGCCGGCGGTGGATCGATCATCAGCATCTCGTCGATCGTCGCGCAGCGCGGATACAAGGGCGTTGTCGCGTACTCGGCGACGAAGGCCGCGCTCGACGGCATGACACGCTCGCTCGCGCGCGAACTCGGCGGCCGCAACATCCGCGTCAATGCCATCGCGCCCGGCTACATGGAATCGGAGATGGTCGAAGGTCTGGACGAGAAGGCGCTCAACCGAATCCGACGCCGCACGCCGCTTGGGCGGATGGGCGAACCCGCGGATATCGTGCCGCTCATCCGTTTCCTGGCATCGGACTCCGGTGGTTTCATTTCGGGACAAACTGTTGTAATTGACGGCGGGTTCACGTGCTGATCCGCCTTGAGGCGCGCGACGCCGGCCGCGAAGACCGGGAACCAGAGAAAAGGTCCTTTCGATGAATCCGACACCTCGACATTTTGCTTTCCGGGGCGAGCGCAAGTACGTCCACGGCACGGACATGTACATGGACGTGATCAGGGCGTTCGAGGAGGCCGGCTTCGGCCCGCTCAAGGACGCGCTGAGCATGAAAATCCTGCACAAGACGACCCGCCAGCTGGATCTCCATCTTTTCGGCCCCGGCGAAGCGCTTGAGAAGCCCGACGGCGTGATGGTCGAGGCCGTCACTAAGGTCGGCGGCAAGCCGGTCGTCGCCTGGTACGTGGAGTCCGACCGCGAGGTGGCCGACCAGAGGCCCTATCCTGAGCAGGAAATCCGCTCGAAGTGCGAGATCGACGGCGCCCGCATCTCGCTCCGCGAGGATACCGGGTTCGAACCGATCGAGGTCATTTCGTCGATGGCCACGCACATCAATACCCTGAACATCCCGCCGGGAGACAAGAAGTGGGTCTTCACCCGCCTAGACATTCGTCGCCCGTTGCGTGCCGGGGACGCGTCCGACATCGATATCGAGATCGTCAAGAACATGAACAACGCCATGACGAAATCGTCGATCGTCGTTTCGGGCGAGGCGCTCGGCGATATCTTCTTCTCGCTCGCCGAGATGTAAACGGCCCGCCGTCGCGCGGATGCTCGCACCCCATTCGTGGTCAGAAAGGTAAGTTAATGAGTTCCGTGAAAGATGCCATTCTCGAGGAAATTTCCGAAGTCTGCTTTCCCAACACTCCGGAAATTACCGATCCTGATGACTCGCTGCTGAACCAGGGGATCGACTCGCTCGATCTCGCGACGGTCCTGATGGCGCTAGAGGAACGGTTCGAGATCGAAATCCCGGAAGACGAAATCAAGGAACTCGCGTCCCTCAACAACGTCATCGCCATCATCGAGGCGAGAATATCGTAACCCGCGCCGGGGCGGGCGAACCGGACGGATCACGGCGATCCAGATCAATGGCCAGCACAACAGACATCACCACAGGTAACGCCGTCGGCGGTCAGGACGACCCGATCGTCACGATCCTCGACAGGATCCGGGCGTATGGCGATCGCCCCGCGATCGTCGAGGATGACCGGACCGTTTCCTACGCCGGGTTCTCGGAGATGATCGACGGCTGGCGCCGCCGGCTTGCCGACGAGGGAATTGGTGCCGGCACCGTGTGCGGTTTTCTCGGCGACTTCTCGGCCGCCAGTTGCTCGCTTTACTTCGCCCTGCTGCGCGAACGGGCCGTGCTGGTGCCGTTCTCGACGGCGGCGAAGCCGGAACTCGCTCGGTTTCTGGAAATCGCCAGCGTGGAGTTCCTGATTCATCTTGACGACGATGGTCCCGGCACCATCGAGAAACTGACGGTCGACAAGACAAATCCGCTGATCGTCGATTTCCGCCCGCGCGGTCATGCCGGACTGGTGCTGTTCTCGTCCGGATCGACGGGCGGCGCAAAAGGGATCCTGCACGACTGCAATCCGCTGCTGCGCAAGTTCCTCGTCGAACGGCCCGGCTGGCGGACCATGCTGTTCCTGCTGATCGATCACATCGGCGGATTCAACACCATGCTGTCGACGTTCTCGTGCAGCGGCCTGGGGGTCTGCACGGCGGAGCGGACACCGGATGCGGTCTGCCGCCTGATCCAGGACACGCAGGCCGAACTGCTGCCGACGACGCCGACATTCCTCAACCTGCTGTATTCCTCTCGTTCATGGGAGAAGTTCGACCTGTCGTCGCTGCAGATGATCACGTACGGCACCGAGGTGATGTCAGACGAGACCCTGAAGAACGTCGGCACGATGTTCCCGAACGTCCGAATCAAGCAGACCTACGGGTTATCGGAACTCGGCATCCTTCGTTCGCAATCCGAATCGAGCGGTTCGCCGTGGGTCAAGGTCGGCGGCGAGGGATACAAGACCAAGGTCGTCGACAACATTTTGTGGATCAAGGCCGATTCCAACATGATCGGTTACCTGAACGCACCGAGCCCGTTCGACGACGATGGCTGGATGTGCACCGACGACGTCGTTGAGGTTCGCGGCGACCACTTCCGGTTCAAGGGCCGACAAAGCGAGCTGATCAACGTCGGCGGACAGAAGGTCCACCCGCACGAGGTCGAGGACGTGCTGCTGGCGGCGCCGAACATCATGGACGCCGCGGTCTTCAAGCAATCCCATCCGATCCTCGGCAACGTGCCGGTCGCGCGGGTCACCCTGAAGGATGAGGAATCGCCGGCCGATCTGACGAAGCGGTTGCGCCGCTACTGCCGCGAGAAGCTGGCGAAGCACAAGGTGCCGATGAAGTTCGAGATCGTCGGCGCCGATGACATCCGCAATCCGCGTTTCAAGAAGATCCGCAAGGCGGATAAGAAGGCAGAGAACGCCTGATGCCGAGAACAGTCTCACCGTCCCGCGAGATCGCCGAGGTCGCCGGCATTACCGGGCTTGATTTCGAGATTCACGGATCCACCGTCAGGCCGGTCACGCATATCGCGACCCTCGACGAGGCCTGCGAGGGCAGCCTCGCGTTCTGCCGCAAGGAGGGCAACGCCGGCTTTGACGCGGTTGCCGCCACCGCCCCGGGCGGCTCGGTCATCGTACCGAAAGGGCCCAACTGGGCCGCGCTCTGTCAGGACCGCACGATCATCGAAACGCAGTATCCGCGCCTGCTGTTCGTGCTTCTGCTACGCGCGCTGTTCGCCGACGAACTGTCGGGAGCAGGGGGGATCGACGAATCGGCGGTGATCCACGGATCGGCCAGTATCGGCGCGAACACCTCGATTGGCCCGTTGGCCGTGATCGAGAAGAATGTCCGGATCGGCGACGGCTGCACCATCCATCCCGGCGCGATCGTGCGCGCGGGCTCTGAGATCGGCGCCGGCTGTACGATCGAGGCCAACACCGTGATCGGCGCTGCCGGGCAGGCGAGCGAGCTCGATCTCGAAGACCGTCACATCTGGATGCCGCACCTTGGCGGTGTGCGCATCAGCCCGGACGTCCGCATAGGCGCGAACGCGACCGTCGTTCGCGGCACGCTGCGCGATACGGTCATCGGGCGCGGCGCAACGATCGGCAACCAGGCAAACATCGGTCACAACGCACACATCGGCGAGGACGTGTTCGTCGGCGTCGGCGCGACAATCGCCGGCAGCTGTCATCTGGAAGCCGGCGTCTGGGTCGGGCCCGGCGCATCGGTCCTCAACGGCGTTCGGGTCGGCAGCCGGGCCGTTCTCGCCATCGGTTGCGCCGTGATAAAGGATGTGCCGCAGGGGAAGATGGCGGTCGGCAACCCGGCCAAGATCATGGCCAAGCTCGGCAGCTTGAACGACTCGAGGCAGACGGGCGGCTGAGCCCGGACATCGCATGGTTCCATTCAGCCAAGACGGATATCGGGAGTTGCTGTCGGGGTTCGCCGGGCTCGGCTATACCCCGACCGGGTACGATGCGGTCGAGCCCGACGCGCGGCAACTAATCCTGCGGCATGATCTCGACTTCTCACTGGAAGCGGCGTTGCCGATCGCCCGGATCGAACGGGAACAGGGCTGGACGGCGCACTACTTCGTCCTGGTTCGCGGCGACTTCTACAATTGCCTCGGCGAAACGGCGCACGAGACGATCGCGGAGATCCAGGCCCTCGGTCATCGGGTCGGCCTCCATCTCGATGGCGCGCTGTACGGCAACGACGTGGCCGAGGTCGAGGCCGGCGCGCGAAACGAGCTCGCCGCGCTCGAGGCAGTCGCGGGCCGGCGCATCGACGTCATCAGCTTCCACCGGCCGGCCGAACAGCTGATCGGCCTGCCGCAACCGCTGGCCGAACGGCTGCATACCTACATGCCGCGTTTCTTCGACGAGATCGGCTACTGTTCGGATTCGCAGGGCAGCTGGCGCTTCCAGGCTCCGCTGGATCACGAGGCCGTCACGGCAGGCCGCGCGATGCAGTTGCTGACCCATCCCATCTGGTGGCCGGAAACACCGATGACCGATCCCACGGCGCGGCTCGAGGCGTTTGTCGAAGAACGCGGACAACGCCTTCGCGACGGGCTCGAGAAGAACTGCCGCTCTTACGTCCGGAAGGCATGAGACGCCGCGTGCTTGCCAATCCGGCCGTTCCCGCCTACTTGGGGGCCGATTCTGGAACAAACTGCCGATGACGAGTAATCCGATGAAGACACGGAACATCCGGGTGTTGTGCACGCTGGGCCCGGCGACGATGAACGAGTCAATGCTGGCGCGCCTCGAGGATCTCGGCGCTTCGCTGTTCCGGATCAACCTCTCGCATACACGGGTCGAGGATCTGCCCGGAATCATCGAGTTCATCCAGGCGCACACCAGCGTGCCGATCTGCCTCGACACCGAAGGCGCCCAGGTCCGGACCGGCAAGATGGCCGGCGGCAGCGTGGTCGTCGACGAACACGATACCGTGACGCTGCGCAGCGGCTCCGACGAAGGCACGCGCGAGGGCTTCTGCCTCTATCCCGAGCACGTGGTCGGCGAGCTTGCCGTCGGCGACTTCATCAGCGTCGACTTCGACAGCGCGCTGGTTCAGATCATCGAGACGTCCGCCAAGACGGCGACCGCGCGCATCCTGAACGGTGGCCGTATCGGCTCGAACAAGGCCGTGACGATCCAGCGCAGCATCGATCTCTCGCCGTTGACCGACAAGGACCGTCGGGCGCTCAAGATCGGCGCCGACATGGGGATCGAGAACATCGCGCTGTCGTTCGCCAACCGACCCGAGGACGTCGACGAAATCCGTGCCGTGTTCGGCAAGCCCGCCCAGGTGATCTCCAAGATCGAATGCCGCAACGGCCTCGCCAACCTGGCCGAGATCGCGCACCGTTCCGACGCCCTCTTGATCGACCGCGGCGATCTCTCGCGCGAGGTTCCGATCGAACAGATCCCGCGCACCCAGAAGCGCATCATTCACTGCGCCAAGGCGTTCGACCGGCCGGTCTACGTCGCGACCAACCTTCTCGAAACGATGATCGATTCCGCCGTGCCGACCCGGGCCGAGGTCAACGACATCTACAACACCCTGCTCGACGGCGCCGACGGTCTCGTCCTCGCGGCGGAAACCGCGATCGGCAAGCACCCGATCGGCTGCGCCAACATGATCGTGAAGATGATCCACCAGTTCGAGACCCACGAGGCCGAGCGCGACGACGTCTATCCGACCGACCCGATGTCGCTGCTGATCGATCCCCACGGCGGCCTGCTGGTCCACCGCGAGGCAACCGCCGCGGAGCACGCCAGCATCGACGACTATCCCAAGCTGGCGGTTTCCGACCTAGACATCATGGACTGTCATCAGATTGCCTTCGGCACGTACTCGCCGCTGACCGGCTTCATGAACCGGGAAACCCTTGAAGGCGTTCTCGATCATCATCGCCTGCCGGGCGGCGTCGTCTGGACGCTGCCGATCGTGCTTCAGATCCATGCCGACCACGTCGCGTCACTGGGAGCCGGGCAGCGCGTCGTGCTGACCGACGGCGGCGACACGCCGCGCGCGTTCCTCGACATTTCGGAGGTTTACCAGGTCGACCTGCGCGATGTCGCGAAACGCTGGTTCACCACCGACAGCGACGACCATCCGGGCGTCGCGCGGCTTTATGCCGGCGGCGATCTTTTCGTCGGCGGCGACGTTACATTGATCGAACGGCCCGCGTCGGAGACCGCACACTTCGAACTGACGCCGGCGCAAACCCGGTTCGTGTTCTCACACAAGGGCTGGAGCCGGGTCGTCGGATTCCATACCCGCAACGTCGCGCACCGCGTCCACGAACACATCCAGATTGAGGCGCTGATGCAGAGCCACGCCGACGGCCTCTACATCAGCCCGGTGACCGGGCCGAAGAAACGCAACGACTTCCTGCCCGGCCCGATCATGGATAGCTACAAGACCCTGATCGGTCTCGGCGCCTATCCCAAGGGCAAGGTCGTGCTCGGTAGCTTCCCGACGTACTCGCGTTACTCGGGCCCCCGCGAAGCCGTGTTCACCGCGCTCTGCCGGCAGAACCTCGGCTGCAGCCACTTCATCATCGGCCGCGACCATACCGGCGTCGCCGATTACTATCCGCCGGATGCCAACAAGGCGCTGTTCGACGAGCTCGGCGAGATCGGCATCACGCCGATCTTCTTCGATGCAATCGGCTACGACAGCGAAAGCCAGCGCTACCGGCCGTCGTCGGAATGCACGACGCTGACGCACATCAGCGGCACCCAGGTCCGCGATGCACTGCGCGGCAACGAGCGGCTGCCAGACTGGTTCATTCGGCCCGAGGTCCAGCAGAAGCTGCTCGACACGCTGGCCCGCGGCGAGGAACTGTTCTCGGCATAACGGTCCCATGACGGAACGCTACATATTCACCGTGGCCACGGGGCGGTGCGGGCAATCGTCGCTCACGCATCTGCTCAACACGCATGTCGAGGGCTGCTATGCGGCTTTCGAGGAGCCCTCCCCGAAGCTGCGGTTCAAGGGCGCGTTGCGGGATCTCGAGCGTCACTTCCGGCGGCGCTTCATTGAAACGCACGAGCTTCTGGGCCGAGGGAAAGTCCTCACCGCCTTTGAGAACGGCGACGAGGCCTACCTCGACAGGATCGCCGCCAAGCGGCTTCGCCTGATCGACGCCAAGGGTGCGCGGATCCACGTCGACGTCAGCAAGTACTTCGCGCGCGGCCTGCACAAGTCGTTCGCCCGGGCGTGCCCGGGCATGGGTCTGATTCTGCTGGTCCGCGACCCGGTCCTCAACATGCGGAGCTTCCTCAACCGGAACAAGCGCTTCACCCTCGACAACAACATGCCCGATGCCCGCAGCAACCTGCTCCGGATGTCTCACGACGATTTCGAGAAAGGCGAGTTCTACCTGTGGGCATGGTGCGAAATGTACCTGCGCTATCTTGCGCTGCTCGACGAGTTCGACATCGGCGCCCGCGCGATCATCCGCACAGAGGACCTGAACGACGCCGAGCGCATGAACGCCCACTTCGATGACTTGGCGCTGGAGCATTCGCCGGTTGTGACTGTCGCCCCACGCAACACCAACGAGCAGCAAGGTAAAGGTGCGACCGCCGCGGCGTCGGCCGACGTCGACCTGTTCCTGCGTTTCCGCGAGCGACTGCCGGCCGACATGCGTCAGCGCATCGGCTATCTGGCCGATTACGACCCCCGCAAGCATCTGACCTGATAGAGCCGCGATGATATCCCTGCCAACGTCCCTCAAGTTATGCATCCCGGGCTACCGCGCCCGCTGGAAACGACGGAGCCAGTGTCTGCTCGACCACTTCAACGAGCATGCCCCCAGGCTGACGTTCGGCGAGGAAGACGGCGTACCGTTTCTCGCCAACGAGGAGAAGGGCCTGAAGCTCTACGGTTTCTGGAACGACCCGAAGAGCGACGGTCATTACCGGCTGATCCGGCCGTACATCCCCGCCGCCGTGCCGGAGAGCCATTTCCGGCTCTTCAAGGATTACGTGAACCGCTACATCTATCCGCACATGCGTCCGGACCTCGACGTCGTCGGGTACACGCCGGACCAGATGGCGGGCATGCACGGACAGCACAAGGACTCGATCCAGAACTTGCCCGCCGCGCACCGGCAGGAACTGATAGACGCTTTCACGCCGCGTGCCGGAGACGTCATCATCAATTGCGGCGCCTTCATCGGGTTCGGCGATATCCGGCTCGCGGAGTCTGTGACGCGGGGGCGGATCATCGCCGTCGAGGCGAGCCGTGAATGCTTCGAATTCCTGCAGCGCAATCTCGACGCCAGCGGCGCAAGCGTCGTCACGCCGATCCACCGGGCCGTCTGGAACACAATCACCACGATGGAGCTTGAAAGCGACTTCGCCCAGGCCAACACCCTCGTCGGCGAGGTGCACAAGGGCCGCTACACGCAGGAAGTCGAGACCATCACCATCGACCGGATCGTCGGCGACCACGGCCTGAAGAAGCTCGACATGATCAGCCTGACCCTCAATGGCGCCGAGATCGAGGCCCTCGACGGGGCCACAAATGCGCTGCAAACCTTCAAGCCCCGTGTCCGGCTGGCGGGATGGTATACCCGTGACGGCAAGCGGATCGCCGACCATGTGCGGCCCGTCCTCGAGCGGTTCGGTTACCGCGTCTTCGTCGGCCCGCGCGGCAATGTACTGGCGCTCGCAGACCGCAACGAATGATCGGTCTCTTCGGTCAGGTTCTGTTCGACCCCGCGTCGCCCGTCGAGGACGACGGTATGTTCGGCCGCCTGCCCGACTCACTTGCAATTTCGCAGCAACGGTTCGGCGGCGCCGTTCTCGGAACCGCTTCGCACGGCGGTCGGTTCACCTCATCGGTGACGGACGCTGATGACGGGATATCCGTTCACGTCAGTGGCTGGATCGTCAACACGGACGATTTCGACATGCCCGGCCGACCAGACCCCTCCCCGGCGGAGGTCGTCCACGCGTTGATCGCGCGCGGCGACATCGACGGTCTGTCGCGCATCAACGGCCAGTTCGCCGCCGCCGCGTTCGATCCCGCCAAGCGGGAACTGACGCTGATCACTGACCGCAACGGGACCTTGCCGATCTACGTCTGGCAGGACGATACGGGGATCGCCTTCGCGAGCCAATTGTACGTACTGGCCGGACTCGGCCGGATACCGCGAAAGGCCGACACCCGCATTATCACCGAACTGTTCACCATGCAGCGAACCCTTGGCCGCTCGACGCCAATCGCCGGTATCGAGGCGCTGCCGTCGGCAACCGTGTACACCCATGCCGGCGGGCGTTCGGCGGAACGAACCTACTGGCAGCTGGTCTGGCAGCGCGGTCGGATGTCGAAGATCGCCTGCGCCGAACAGCTGGCGGCGGCGATCCGCGAGGCCGTCGTTCGCCAGGCCGCATTGGGCGACGAGAGCGGACTGCTGCTCTCCGGCGGTATCGACTCGCGCCTTGTCCTCGCGGCGGCCGAGCCCGGCTCGCTATCGTGCTGGACGACGGCAAGCTACGACGATAACCCGGAACTGGCCCTGGCGCGGCGCATCGCGACACAGCACGGCGCCGAACATCACGCCTGTGTCATCGGCCCGGAAGACACCTTCGATTTCATCGATCCGACCGTCAGGGAGTGCGGCGGCCTCTACCCGGCATCGACGCCGGTCTCCGCGTTCCTGCCGATGGTCGACGACTCGGTGGACCTGCTGCTGACCGGCCACGGGCTGGACTACACCCTGCGCGGCTACTATCTGCCGTCGCGGTTCCTCGAGATCGGCGGATCGAAAACCCGATTGCCCGCGCTGCGGCCGATTCCGAAACGCCCGACCGGGCACGACGTCCTCAACAGTCTCCGCCAGGGCCCGCCGCGGTCGACGATCGACAGGATCACGGCGGCCGGCCGGCGAGACCGATGGGGCCAAGCGATCGGCGACAAGCTGGAGACCATCCTGGCGCCGTGGCTCGATTCCGAGGACCCGTACAACGCCTGGGACGCCTTCATCCTTAACAACGTCAGCAAGCATTATGCGTTCACCAGCATGATGAGCGTGCGTGCGCGGACCGACCTGGCGATGCCGGCGTTCGACAACGACGTGTTCGATATCTATCTGCGGATGCCAACGTCGTGGCGATGCGAGGGCCGCGTCCTGCAACTTGCCATGCAGATCGTCTCGCCCGAAACGGCGCGTATCGCCAACGCCAACACCCACTTCCGCGCCGACCTTCACCCCTGGGCGGAAATCGCCGGCCTGCTCGGGCGCGGCGCCTTGCGGCGCCTCGGGATCCTCGGGCGCGAGGCGTTGCCGTCGAAAACGCATAGCCAGGGTTCGTGGCAGAATCTCAGCGCCTTGTTCCGCGAAGAACCGAGATTCAACCGGCGACTGAAGGAGATCCGCGGCCGGCTCGACGAGACTTGTCTCGACATCATGGAACCCGGTGCCGTGCGAGCCTGCATTGACGAGCACCTTGAAGGCCGCAAGTCCCACGGCAAGCTTCTGCGCCAGTTGTTGACCCACGATTCATGGATGCGTTCCTTCGGTATCGAGGGTCATGCCTGACGCCACGCCTTTCCATCTTTCGGTTGCGCCGGCCCTCGTGGCTTTCCGGCCGGAACTCGAACATGCCTGCCGCTTTGTCGCGGCGGCGCACGGCCTGACGTTCACCTCGGGCGACGGCGTCGCGCTTCACTACGGCGACAACCCGCCCGCCGGCGCGGTCGCCAATCCGGCCCGCATCCTGCCCGCCGGCACGACGCTGCGCGCCGACGGAATTCATCCCGACCGCGCCAAGTTGCAGAACCTGTTTTCGGACTCGGGCCTGACCGGCCCGCTGATCGACGACGTGGCCGATGTGGCGACGGAAACCGACTCCGTTCCCTATGACGCGCTGGGCATGATCTTCCTGATGATCTCGCGCGTCGAGGAACGCTCGCCCGATACGACCGACCGGCACGGCCGGTTTCGCTACGCCGACTCCGTCTTCCCGCACCTCGGCGGACCGGCAATCCCCTGGGCCGACGTCGCCGCCCGGCGTCTCGCCGGAGCCATTTTGAAGACCGGCAATCCGCCATGCGCGGGCAGCTACCGGATCGTCCTGACCCACGATGTCGACCGCCTGAAGGGTCACCACACGATATCGGCCGCCCTGCGTGAAGTTGCCGGCGACGCCGTGAAACGCATGAACCCGGCGCGCGCTGCACGCACGTTCGCACGGTCTTTCCTCGGCGGCGATCCGTGGTCGTCGATGGACGACATCATGACCTGGGCCGAGGCAAAGAACCTGACCAGCAAGTTCTTCTTCATCGGCCCGAGCCGCGATCCGAAGGACAGCCCCTATGCGGCGACGATGCCGGACCTGCTGCGGACCTGCGCCGACAGAATCCGCGCCCGTGGCCACGGCATCGGTTTTCATCCCGGCTACGCGACGTTCGACGATGCCGAGACCTGGGTCGCGCAGAAGCGCGGCCTCGAATCCGTACTCGGCGCGACCCTGACCGAAGGCCGCCAGCATGTGCTCCGTTACGACATCGCGCGTACCCCGGTTATCTGGGAACACGCGGGCATGGAGACGGACTACACCCTATGCTTTCCGGAAGCCGCCGGCTTTCGAACCGGGAGCTGCCGCGACGTCGCCGCTTACGATCTCGTCGGGCGAGAATCGATGTCGTTGCGTTATGTCGCGACCGCCATCACCGACTTCGGTCTCCTCGGCAAGGAATACGAAGGGCGATCGCCGGACGACGCCATTGCCCATTGCAAGTCGATCGCCGCACAGGTACGGACGTTCGCGGGAAATCTCTGTATTCTCTACCACTCGGGGAACAGGGATCCGATCCAGCGATCGTTTTATCGCGCGCTAATGGACACTGTCTGACGGCCGGTCACGAGTGCACGGAGGTTTGGAACGTTGACGGAAACACTTCGCTTTGCCCTGATCGGCGCAGCCGGGTTCGTCGCGCCGCGGCACATGCAGGCGATCAGGAACACCGGACACCGGCTTGTCGCTGCGCTCGATCCGAACGACAGCGTCGGGATCATCGACAGCTATTTCCCGGATGCTGATTTCTTCACCGAGTTCGAACGTTTCGACCGGCACATCGACAAGCTGCGGCGGCGCGGAGAAGCGGTCGACTACGTCAGCATCTGCTCACCGAACTATCTGCATGACGCGCACATCCGTTTCGCGCTGCGGTCCGGCGCCGGCGCGATCTGCGAGAAGCCGCTGGTCCTCAACCCGTGGAACGTCGACGCGCTCACCGAGATCGCCGGCGAGTCCGACCAGCGGGTCTACAACATCCTGCAGCTCCGGCTGCACCCGGCCGTGCAGGCGCTTCGCGACAAGGTCGCCGCGGCCCCGGCCGACAAGGTGTTCGACGTCGATCTCGCGTACCTGACCATGCGCGGCCACTGGTACCGGATCAGCTGGAAAGGCGACGAGGACAAGTCGGGCGGCATCGTCACCAACATCGGCGTGCATTTCTTCGACATGCTGCAATGGGTCTTTGGTGCGCTGAAGTCATCGCAGGTCCATGTGCACCGAGGCGATGCTGCCGCCGGCTACCTGGAATACAACCGGGCGCGCGTCCGCTGGTTCCTGTCGATCAACGGCGGCCACCTTCCGCCGGAGGTCGTCGCGAAGGGCAAGCGCACCTACCGCTCGATCACCATCGACGGCGAGGAGCTCGAGTTCTCGGACGGTTTCGAGGATCTTCACACCGCGAGTTACGAGGCAATCCTGGCGGGCAACGGTTTCCTGTTGGAAGAAGCCCGGCCGAGCATCGAGGCGGTGGCCGGCATCCGCCGGGCAGAAGCCGTCGGCCTGCGCGGCGCGGTGCATCCGCTAGCGGCGAAGATCGAGGACTAGGCGAAGGCGGCCATGAGCGATTTCTTCTGTCACGAGACCGCAATCATCGATGACGGTGTGGTCATCGGACGCGGCACCAAGATCTGGCATTTCTGTCACGTACTAGCCGGCACCCGGATCGGCGAGAACTGCGTGCTCGGCCAGAACGTCATGGCCGGCCCCGACGTGCGGATCGGCGACGGCTGCAAGATCCAGAACAACGTCTCGCTCTACGCCGGTGTCGACCTCGACCGCGATGTCTTCTGCGGCCCGTCGTGCGTTTTTACCAACGTCTTGACTCCGCGTGCCTTCGTTGAACGCAAGGACGAATTCTCGGCGACCCCGGTAGGCCGCGGCGCGACCATCGGCGCCAATGCGACCATCATCTGCGGCAATGCGATCGGACGGTACGCGATGATCGGCGCCGGTGCCGTCGTCACCCGCGACGTTCCGGACTTCGCCCTCGTGATCGGAAACCCGGCCCGGATCGCGGGTTGGGTCAGCCGCGCCGGCGAACGCCTGGGCGACGACCTGGTGTGTCCGCGGACGGGTGAGAATTACGTTCTTGACGGCACGACCCTGCACCCCGAGCGGGACGACGATGACTGACGGCAACGCCATCGCCTTGGTCGATCTCAAGGCCCAGTACGACGCCCTGAGACCGGAGATCGACGCCCGCATCCAGAAGGTGCTGGACCACGGGCAATTCATCATGGGCCCGGAGGTCACCGAGCTGGAAGCGGCGCTTGCCGACTTCACCGGCGCCGCCCACGCGGTCGCGGTCTCGAGCGGCACGGACGCCCTGCTCGCGGCCCTGATGGCGATCGGAGCCGGGCCGGGCAACGCGGTGTACCTCCCGGCCTTCACGTTTCCGGCGACGACCGAAGTCGTCGTGCTGCTCGGCGCGTCGCCCGTGTTCGTCGATATCGACCCGGACACCTACAACATGGATCCGGTGGCCCTCGAGGATGCTGTGCGGCGGTCCGCGACGAGCGGCAACCTGACCCCGAAGGCGGTCATCCCGGTCGATCTGTTCGGCCTGCCCGCCGACTACCCGCGAATCGCCGAGATCGCCGCGGCCCACGGCATGACCGTCATCGCCGACGGCGCCCAGAGCATTGGCGCGGCGCTCAATGGCCGGTGTGTCGGCACGCTGGCCGACATCACCACGGCAAGCTTCTTCCCGGCGAAACCGCTGGGCTGCTACGGCGACGGCGGCGCCGTCCTGACCGACGACGATGCCGTCGCCGGGATCCTCAGATCAATCCGAGCGCACGGCAAGGGCGACGGCAAGTACGACATCGTCCGCCTCGGCCTCAACGCCCGGCTGGATACGCTGCAGGCTGCGATCCTGCTCGCCAAGCTCGGTGTCTTCGCCGACGAGATCGCCCGCCGCGAACAGGTCGCCGCGACGTACGACGCCATGCTACCGAACGCCGTGACCCGGCCGGCCCGCGTAGCGGGCGCGCAGTCGGCCTGGGCGCAGTACACCATTCGCGCCGCCGACCGCGATGGTCTCGCCACCGGTCTCGCCGCCGACGGAATCCCGACGGCGGTCTACTATCCGAGACCGATGCACCTGCAGGCGCCCTATGCATCTTACGGCGGCGGCGAGGGATCGATGCCCGTCAGCGAGCGTGCCGCGGCGGAGGTCCTCAGCCTGCCGATGCATCCTTACCTGACGGAAGACGACATCGCCCGTATCTGCTCGTCAATCGGCGAACGCGTCGCGCGATGACGGCTACCCCGGTGCGTGCGTTGTTCGTCCTGCCGTCGTTCGCCGGGGGCGGCGCCGAACGGGTGGCGCTCAACATCGTCGGCAGGCTGCGCGCTGGTGACGTAACGCCGCACTTGCTGGTCCTCGAAGGCAGCGGCCCGCTCGCGGCCCTGGTCCCGGCCGATGTACCCTGCACCGTTCTCGGCGTGCCCCGGTTGCGTCACGCCTTGCGTCGTATCATCGGCGAGATCAGACGCCTTCGCCCCGATGTGGTATTCTCGACGCTTGGCTACATCAACCTGGCTCTGCTGGCCCTGCGTCCGCTGTTGCCGCGTGGCACCCGCATCGTCGTCCGTGAGGCCAACCTACCGTCCCTCAGCCTGGCCGCCACCAGCAGACCGGGTCTGCTGCGCGCCGCCTACCGCTGGTTCTACAGGCAGGCCGACACGGTCGTTGCTACGTCCGAGCGGATGGCCGACGAACTGTGCCGCGACTTCCGCGTCCCCGCGGTGCGCATCGTCATCGTGCCGAATCCGGTCGACGAGGACGCGATCCGGAGCGCCGCGGCTGCCGTGCAACGGCGGGCGGGCGACGGGCTTCGGCTGGTCGCCGCCGGGCGGCTGACCCGCCAGAAGGGCTTCGATCGCCTGATTGAGCTGTTGCCGTCGCTCGATCGCGCCGTCTCGGTCGCCATCCTCGGCGACGGCGAGGATGGCGCCGCGCTGGGACAGCAGGCGGAGCGCCTCGGCGTTGCCGACCGTCTGGTCTTCTTGGGATTCATGGACAACCCCTGGGCCTGGTATGCCGGCGCCGACGCGTTCGTCATGCCGTCCCGGTGGGAAGGCATGCCCAACGCGGCGCTCGAAGCGCTCGCCTGCGGCACACCGGTGATCGCGACCCCGGAGGCGGGCGGAATTGCCGAGGTCGCCGACCGGGCGCCGGCCGGCGCGGTCACCGTCGCCGCCATGGGCGAGCCGTTCCTCGCCGCACTGCGCGGCCTTGAGCCCCGCGCAAAGCCGGGCGGACCCCGCACGAGCCTGCTGCCGCCGGAATACCGCGCCGACACGGTTTCGGCGGCACTGTCCGATATCCTCAGGTCGGCATGACGACGATCCACAATTCCTCGGGCATATCCGCCGAAAAGGGCATTTCCGCTGGCGAAACCGGCGCGACGGTGCCATTGGTTGCCCGCATCGAACGCCGAAACGCATCACGCCCGGTCGCAAGAGAACGCCGATGACCGAAACCGAAGACACCGCAGCGAATGCCGAGAGCGCAACGCCGTACTCGCCGCGAAAGCAGGCCATTCACGACCTGTCGCAGCGGATGGCGGCGGAACGCGGCCGCTGGATCGACAAGAACCGTGCATTTCATCAGGAAGACCGCCGCTATCTGCGGTTCCTGATTCCGGAAGGCCTGCGCATCCTCGATCTGGGTTGCGGCATCGGCGAGATCCTGGCGGCGCTGAAGCCGAGCTACGGTGTCGGCGTCGATTTCAGCGATCGGATGATCGAAGAAGCCCGCGCGGCCTATCCCGGCTCGGCGCACCCCGAGCTAACGTTCGTGCACGGCGATATCGAGGACCCCCAGACCCTCTCGGCCCTCGAGGGGCCGTTCGACGTGATCGTTCTTTCCGACACCATCGGGTCGCTCGAGGACTGCCAGGCGCTTCTCGAACTGCTTCACCCGCTCTGTACCCGTGACACCCGGGTGGTGATTTCCTACTACTCGACGTTCTGGGATCCGATCCTGCGAATCGGTGAATGGACCGGGCTCAAGATGCCGCAGACGGCGCAGAACTCGCTGACCAGCGCCGATATCGCCAACCTGCTGGAACTGTCCGGTTTCGCCGTCACCAAGCGGGAATGGCGCCAGCTGGTGCCGCGGCGGCTGTTCGGCATCGGTACGCTGATCAACCGGTTCGTCGCAACCCTGCCGCTGATCCGCCGGCTGTGCCTGCGCAACTATCTGGTGGCGTGCTCGCGCCGCCACGCCGGCTACGAAGACCTGTCGGCGACGGTCATGATCCCGTGCCGCAACGAGCGCGGCAATATCGAGGCGGCCGTGAAACGCGTCCCGGCATTCTGCGACGACATCGAGATTCTCTTTGTCGAGGGACACAGCCAAGACGGCACGTACGAGGAAATCGAACGCGTCATCGCCGCCTATCCCGACCGTGACATCAAGGTGACCCGCCAGGACGGCAAGGGTAAGGGCGACGCGGTGCGCAAGGGGTTCGACCTGGCGCGCGGCGATGTCCTGATGATCCTCGACGCCGACCTCACCATGCCCCCCGAGGACCTGCCGAAATTCTACAACGCGCTAAAGAGTGGGCAGGGTGAGTTCATCAATGGCTCGCGTCTGGTCTATCCCATGGAAAGCGACGCGATGCGCTTTCTCAACCTGATCGCCAACCAGATGTTCTCCTACATCTTCACCTATCTGCTGAATCAGCGTTACACCGATACGCTGTGCGGCACCAAGGTGATGACCAAGGCGCACTACAGGAAGATCGAGGCCAACCGGAGCTACTTCGGCGACTTCGATCCGTTCGGCGATTTCGACCTGATCTTCGGCGCCAGCAAACTCAACCTCAAGGTCGCCGAGATCCCCATCCGCTACCGCAACAGGGCCTACGGCGAGACCCAGATCTCGCGCTTCCGCCACGGGCTCCTGCTGATCCGCATGGTGATCTTCGCCTTCTTCAAGCTGAAAGCCATCTGATGGCGGATGCGGCGTCCGAACGAACGCTGCTCGAACACCGGAACGCCTGGCTCGACAAGCCTTCGCTCCGGGCCGTCTATCACGATCTGTACCGTCGAATGGCGGATGCGATGGTGCCCGGCAGAACACTGGAGATCGGCGGCGGCACCGGCAACCTGAAGACTTTCGTTCCGGATGCCGTTTCGACCGATATCCAACTCGCATCGTGGCTCGACGTGGTGTGCGATGCCCACGTGCTGCCGTTCCCCGAAAGCGCCTTCGACAACATCGTCATGTTCGACGTGTTCCATCATCTCGAACGCCCGCGCCTGTTCCTGGAGGAGGCCGTTCGAATCCTGCCGCGGGGCGGCCGGGTGATCATGGTCGAGCCGGCGATGACGCCTGTGAGCACGTTCTTCTACCACCACTTTCATCCCGAGCCTGTCGACATGGACGCCGATCCGTTCGCCGTGGCGGAACCCGATCCCGATCGCGACCCCTACGACTCAAACCAGGCCGTGCCATCCCTGATGTTCCAGCAGCGTAAGGCCCGGCTGGCATCCGAACTGCCGGACCTGGAGCTGAAGGCCTGCAAGAAACTCAGCCTGTTCGTCTATCCGCTGACCGGCGGGTTCCGCCCCTGGAGCCTGATGCCGAGCTCGCTTGTCCCGACCCTCCTCCGGGTCGAGGACGCGCTTCTGCCGATTCTCGGAGCGCTGATGGCATTCCGCATCCTGATCGTGCTGGAGCGAAGATGACCCGCCGCTCCGCGCTTATGATATTCTTCAGCGCGCTGACCGTGCGGCTGCTCTATCTCGCTATCGTCTACGACGGCCCGGGCAGCCTGATGCACGAAGACTCGGCGATGTACGTGAACCTTGCCGACTGGCTTCTGATGGAACCGTCAGCGCGCGCAGCGGCCGAGATCGACTACTCGCGGATGATGTACGAGCGGGCGCCGGGCTACATCTACTTCGTCGCCGCGTTCAGCTGGTTGTTCGAGGACGCCCGGCTCGCCATCGTCCTTGCCCAGTTCGTTCTCGACGGGTTCACCTGCGTCATGATCGGCACGCTCGCCGCGATTATCCACCAGCGCCTCGCCCTGCTCGCCGGGCTGTTCGCGGCGCTTAACTTCAACATGATCATCAACGCCGGCTTCGTCCTCAGCGACAGTCTTTTCCTGCTGCCGTTCGTCGCCGGGATGATTGCATTGCTCGTCTACCTCCGCCGGCCCTCGCTGGCCGCGGCGCTGGGTGTCGCCGCCTTGTTCGCGACCGCCCTGCTGATCCGGCCGTCCCTTCTCTATTTCCCGCCGGTGCCGATGCTGATGATACTGATCGGCGCCTGGCATCATCGAACGGGCCCGCGCCGGGCGGCCGGGCACGTGCTCGTCTTACCGATTGTTTTCGCGCTGTTCACCGGACCGATATTCCTCAAGAACTACGAGGATTTCGGGCATGCCGACTACACGACTCAGACCGGCACGCATGCATTGTTCTGGATCTATCCTCAGGCGCGCGAGCTGGCGTCAGGCATCCCCCGCGAACAAAGCCTCAGGGAGATGCGGGCGAGGTGGAACGACTACAGAGCAAGCATCGACAACCCGGCCGACGGCACCAATCCTTTCGAACAAAGCGCGGAGATGAAACGCGTCGCCACGGCGGCAATCCGCGAACTAGGGTTTCTTGATCTGGCCAAAGCGTGGACGATCGGCACGATCATCAACCTCTCGGCGCCCGCCATCGTCGTTTCGCCGCCCGTCAGGGAAATGGAACGACCGTCTTTCTACGAGACGACCGGCGCCGATGCGGCGGACAAGATCTGGAACTATCTTGCCGAGGAACCGGCCTTCTCCCTGGTCATCCTGCCCGCCGCCCTGGCGACCATCGTCGTCCGCCTGATCACGATCCTTGGTTTCGTCCAACTCCTTCCCAACGGGTTCGTCCGCGGCGTGCCACTCCCGGCGCCGACCCTTACGTGGCTGCCCTCCGCGGCATTGCTGTTGATCGCTTTCTACGTATTCGCGATCACCGGGCCCATCACCGGGGCGAAGTACCGGTTGCCCGTCGAACCCGTATCGGACATTTTCCTTGCCGCTGCGCTGATCTGGATCGCGGATATCTACCGAATGCGCAGGCGCGGCGCAGAGACACCGTCACGGGCGACCTGAGTTCGCTCCGGTCACGACGAAGCCGTTCGATCCAACCCGACACGCGAGAAACCGAGCCAGCACCAAAGTGTTAAAAACCCTGCTGAAAGTTTCGTTCTCGATCCTCGTGATCGGCTACCTGGCCAGTCACGCGGACGGTGAAAAACTACTGGGCTACCTGCAGCGAGCCAGCCTCGGCGCGCTGGCGCTCGCCGCGTTGATCTTCTTCGTATCACCGGCCGTGCAGGCAATTCGATGGCGCGCCGTGGTCAATATCCTCGGGGCCCCGTTCCGCTATCGCGACTCCCTGACCAACATTCTGATCGGTCTGTTCTTCAACCAGATCCTGCCGTCCACGATCGGCGGTGACGCGATCAGGATGTGGCGCACATACCGAAGCGGCATCGCCGCCGATGTCGCGATCAGTTCGGTCCTTCTCGACCGCATCGTCGCCCTGCTGGCCCTGATCGTCATCGTCGGCGTCGCGACACCGGTCATGTACACCCTCTACGGCGATCATCCGGAACTGGCCGTCGCGCCGGCTTTCGTCGCTCTCGGGATCGCGGGATTCGTCGTGCTGTTCGTCCTCGACAGGCTGCCCAGGAATTGGAAGACCTGGCGTCCGGTGCGCGCCATGGCGCAACTGTCGGCATCCGCCCGCATCGTCATGCTGCGACCGGCGAATACCTGTAAAACGCTTGGCATATCCATCGCCATCCACACCCTGTCCGTCACCGGTGTGTTCACGATCACGCAAGCGCTGGCGCTCGATGTCCGTTTCATCGACTGCCTTCTTCTCGTGCCGCCGGTCATCCTGTTCAGTGTTCTGCCGATCTCGGTCGCCGGCTGGGGCGTGCGCGAGGGCGTGATGATCACCGCATTCGCCATAATCGGCGTCGAGTACGATGCCGCGTTCACCGTATCCGTTCTCTTCGGACTCGGGGTCATGTCGGCCGGCATTCCGGGGGCGATTCTCTGGGTCACGTCAAAGGATGCCGACAATGGAGAGCGGTTCGACGCGGACAAGATCCGCCGGTTCTTCAGCCGTGACCGGTCGACGGCCGGCGACACCGGAGGCGATGCGGCATGACGGACGCCCGGCGCGCACCCATTTCTATCAACTTGAAACGCGGGCTCGTCGCGCTGGTTTCACTTGGCCTGCTGGCGGCCGCCTTCGTCATTTCGGACACCAAGGAGGTGCTGGACGCGTTCCGCTATTTCTCGCCCGGCACCGTGTTGGGCATCCTCTGCCTGATCGGCATCAATCTTGTCGTTGTTTCGTTTCGCCTGGCACGGATATTGGCCCACTTCGGCGCCCCGCTCGGTGCCGGGCCGATCTCGCGGGCCAGCGTTTCCGGGCACCTGGCGAGCCTGTTCATGAACTCGGTGTTCGGCCAGATCGTCGGCCGTCACGCCGCGCTCAACAAGTCCGGCATCCCGGCTATGCTGATCGCCGGGGTGACCACCTACGAACGCATCGTGTTGCTAGCCGTATCGGGTTTGCTGTGCGTCGTCGGCGGCGCCTACTTCCTTGGCGCCATGGAGCTCACCTACCTGGTCAAACGGGTGCCGATCTTCGACGTTATCGGGCTGTCGACGATCTGCCTTGTCCTGACCTTCACGCTCGGGCGATCGGCAATCGATCGCGAGATCCTGCGGCGCCTGTTCTCGGGCAAGGCCCTCGGCCAGTTGTCCGAGATCTTCGGGATCACGCTGGCGGCGCAAGCCATGGTGCTCGGCGCGTTCGTGGTCGGTGCGCTGACGTTGAATCCCGGTCTCGACCTGCTGGAGGTCATCGCCGCGGCCGCCGTCGTCAGTTTCGCGGCAAGCATTCCCATCACTGTCAACGGCTGGGGTGTCCGCGAGATCGCCTCGATCTACATGTTCGGTGCACTCGGCATGACGAGCGCAAGCGCAGTGGCACTATCGATCCTCATCGGTCTCTGCTCGACAGCCGTCATTCTGATGGCGTCGCCGACGCTGATCTTCGCCCGCTCAAAACAGAAGTCCGGGGACGGCGCCGATGATGACGAGGTCGCGCCGAAGGGCTTCCTGCTCGCGGACGGCACCTTCGAACGCCTCGCCGCCTACGTTCTGGGTATCTGTGCGTCGGTCACGATTTTCTTCCAACTTCATCTCTCGTTCACCAGCGGCCTGCCGAGCGCCAGCCTGACGACATCGGACGATTCGACCCTCAGCGTGAATCTGTCCGATCCCCTCGCCATCGTGGCACTGGCTGCGATGGTCATGCACGCTCTGACCCAACGCCGCATGCCGCAATGGCAGGTTCCCCACCTGTCGCTCATCCTGATCGCCATCGGCCTGTTGCTGCTGGCGGCTTTCGTCAACGGCGCCCTCGACTTCGGCGTGACACAATGGGCGTTGAGCAGCCGCCTGATCGGCTGGCTGGTCATCATCGGATATCTTGGTGTCGGCTACCTGCTGGTCGAGTTCTGCGGCCGCCATGCGATCCGGCGGTTCGCCGAAACCATGATCCTGACGTCGGTCGCTGTGGTCCTGATGCACACGGGACTGCGGTTCGTCACCGTTTTGGGTTTCGACACCTGGCTGCACCTGCATTTCAATTTCGACGGCTACACCGGCAACCGAAATGCCTTTGCCTACCAGCTGCTCATTTGCCTGTCGTTGCTGCTCGGTTACTCGCAGCTCTACCGGCGGCACGCGGACATCACGGCGAAGATCCGGCTGCCCGGGCCCCACCCGCGGCTCAAGAGCATCATCCACGAGTACCGTTCCATCGTCTCGTCTCGTCTGATCGTGTACCTGCTGGCGTTTGGCATCGTCGGCGCCGGCATCCTGTTCACCAGCTCCCGTGGCGGCCTGGTCGCGGGCGTGGTGATGATTACCGGAGCGTGGCTCCTGCAACTCGCCGATCGGCGGCTGATTGAACTCGGTGTCGCGTTCGCACTGATCATCAAGAAGCTACCCGAAATGCTGATCCAGCTGATCGACCTCGTGGTAACGGCGACGGGGTATCTGCTGCCCATCGACACGCTCACCATGGCCGAACGGGCGGCGCGGGTAGAGCAGATCCAGTCCTTCTACTCAAACCAAGCCAGCCAGAGCGAGCGCATCGACGCGATCATGCAGGGACTTCAATTCTGGTCGGAATCGCCGATCTTCGGCAAGGGACTCGGGTTCTTCCTGCATCACAGCGACAGCTTCATGGACCGCACGGTGGTCATTCACAACACGTCGGTGTGGCTGCTGACCGAGATGGGCCTGATCGGCCTGCTCGCGATGGCCGCCGTTTTCATTCTTGTCGGATGGTCGGTCGTCAAAAGGCCCTCTTGGGACGGGGCCAGCAAGGCGGCGTTGTTCATGCTCGCCGCCTTCGCGATGTTCTCGATGGTGCACGAGATCTTTTATCAACGGATTTTCTGGCTCGCGATCGGGGCGTGTATCGCGGGATCCTTTTACCTCGACAGGCTTCGCAAACCCGGCCCACAGGTCGTCTGCCACATGATCACCGGACTCAATACCGGTGGCGCCGAACGCATGCTGACCCGCCTGGTAACGGCACTGCGGTCCTCCGAGCAGCGAACCATCGTCGTGTCGCTCATGGACGAGGGTGATTTTGGCAACGAGATCACCGCGAGCGGCGCCAAGCTCTACACGCTCGGCATGACCCGAGACCTGCTGTCCATCCGACGTTTCGCCCGGTTGGTCGGCATACTGTGGCGCGAGAAACCCAGCGTGATCATGACGTGGCTCTATCACGCCGACGTGCTCGGGCTGGTCGCGGGCTGGGTTGTCGGCGTACGGCGGGTCATCTGGAATCTGCGATGCTCCGACATGACACCATCGGCGCAGACCTTTGTTTCGCGCGTGACGGTTTGGCTGCTCGTGCATTTGTCGCCGTTGCCGTCCCGGGTCATCGTCAACTCGGTCGCCGGGCAACACCACCACAAACGGCTCGGCTACAAGCCGGCCGCTTGGCAGGTGATCTCCAACGGCGTCGAGCTCGATCGCTTCCGGCCCGATCCGCAGGCCGGGGCCGCAATCCGCCAGGAACTCGGCATTCCGGTGCACGGGTTCGTGGTCGGTCACGTTGCCCGATTCCATGCGATGAAGGACTACGAAACGCTTCTCGAGGCGATCGTGACGATTGCCGAGCGGGTTCCGCAAAGCCATTTCGTTCTCGCGGGCAAACAGATTCAGCCCGCCAACCCGTACTTCGCGGACATTCTCAATGACGAGCGTCTCGCTGGCCGTATCCATTTGTTAGGAAGCCGGAATGATACGCCGAGACTGATGGCCGGCTTCGATGTCCTGATCCAGTCGTCGGCGTACGGTGAAGGTGCGCCGAACGTGGTGATCGAGGCCATGGCGTGCGGCGTTCCGTGCGTCGTGACCGATGTCGGCGATGCCGCGGCGATCGTCGGCGTCACCGGGCGGGTCGTTCCGCCACGCCGCCCCGACGAACTCGCGCACGCCGTGGTGGAACTATCGAACCTGCCCGCCGACGAGCGGCAGGCACTTGGCTGCGCGGCTCATCGGCGCGCCGTCGAGTCGTTCTCGATTGAACGGATCGTCGGGGAGTATCGCAGCGTGCTGCGGGAAGCATCTTAGGCCCGCCGCCAGAATCACAGTCGCCAGAGCTCGACGTCGGCCGGCTTCTCGCTGCGCTCAAGGCAGCATTTGACGTCGGCAACGAAGCCCTTTCCGTCGTTGAGCAGGCCCTCGACCAGCGCCCACCCTTCGTCGACGAACTCGCGGTGGGGAACGCCGAGAATGACAGCGTCGCCCGGAATCAGATCGCTTCGGTCGCAGAGTTCGATCTGCCATTCACGACGCACGGCCGCAGCGTCGGCGACCGGGTCGTAGGCCTGAACCTTAAAGCCGCGTGTCTGCAGCGCTACGATGACGTCACGCATCCGACTGTTCCGCGTATCGGGCACATTTTCCTTGAACGTCACGCCGAGTACGGTGACCGTCTTGTCCGCCGCGCTTCCGCCAGCGGCCAACACCCGGGCCGCGGCTTCCTCGACGACGAACGATCCCATGTGGTCGTTGATCCGGCGCCCCGACAGGATGACCTCCGGCCGATAACCCGTCTCCTCCGCACAATGAGTGAGGTAGTACGGATCGACACCAACACAGTGGCCGCCGACCAGGCCCGGCATAAAATTAAGGAAGTTCCACTTCGTTCCCGCCGCGGCCAGCACGTCATGTGTATCGACGTCGAGCCGCCCAAGGATGATGGCGAACTCGTTCATCAGCGCGATGTTGAGATCGCGCTGGGTGTTCTCGATCACCTTTGCGGCCTCCGCCACTTCCAGGCTCGGCGCCCGGTGGATGCCAGCCTTGACTACCGCGCCGTAGACATCGGCGACGATATCCAGCGCCTCGGGCGTGGATGCCGACACGACCTTCATGATGTTCTCGAAGCGGTGCTGGCGGTCACCGGGATTGATGCGCTCCGGCGAATAACCGACGAAGAAATCGACATTGAGCCGCAGGCCCGACTCCGCCTCCAGAATCGGACAGCAGATATTGCGGGTCGCGCCGGGATAAACCGTCGATTCGAAGACCACGATATCGCCCTGGCGAATGACCCCGCCGACCGTGCCGCAAGCGTTCGACAACGCGGTCAGGTCGGGGCGGTTGTGTTCGTCCACCGGCGTCGGCACCGTGATGACAAAGAAATCCGAGCCCTTAAGATCGGCAATGTCGCCGGTCAGCCGGAGGCCAGCGGACTTCAGGTCGCCGGCGGTCAGTTCATTGGTCCGGTCGTGCCCGGCCCGGAGTTCCGCAACCCGGGATTCATCGATATCGAACCCGACGACGTCCATGCCTGCCTTGGCAAACGAGACGGCGACCGGCAGCCCAACGTAACCCAATCCGACAACGGCGATGGACCGTTCCTGGCGCATGTAACTGACCACTCGAGGCGCTGAGGTTAGGGGGACTCTGGCTCCGACCAGAAGATTTCTTGTGCTGAGACGTGCGATTGCGTAAAGCTAGATGCCTCAAAAATCAAGCCTGAATCACGTCGCGTTCGTCCGCCGACCGCCTTGTCAGCAGACACCGTCACGTCCGGTGAACTACAGAGTCCCAACCCTTTCAGCCGACACCGCGCCGACGCCTCAACGCATCCCCGCGCGGGTGGAACGCCGGCAGAACCCCTGACCAGCATGATTTGCCAGACGAGCACGGATTAGCATGGAACCACTGATCATCGCCGGCCTCACGATGCTCGCCGTGGCCATCGGGCTCGGCCCGTTCATCCATGCGTTGCACCGGCGCGAGATCCTGGACCACCCGAACGAACGTTCGAGCCACTCGCGCCCGACGCCGACAGGTGCCGGAATCGTCGTGCTGCCGATGGTCATTCTCGGATGGGTGGCGCTTTCGGCGACTGGCTACGGCGCATTGGCGATCGAGACCGTCATCATCATCTCCGCGCTATCGCTGCTGCTGGCAACGGTCTCCTGGATCGACGACGTGCGCGCCCTGCCGGCGCTCCCGCGGCTGATCATCCATTTCCTCGTCGCAATCGCCGGCGTCATGCTGATCCCGCAGGCAAAGCCCGCGTTTCTCGGCCTCGTGCCGCAATGGCTGGAGACCCCGATCATCGTTGTGGCCTGGGTCTGGTTCATCAACCTGTTCAACTTCATGGACGGGATCGACGGGATATCGGCAGCCGAGATCATCGTCGTCAACATCGGCATCGTCGTGCTTTCGGTGTTCGCGCCAGAAATTGGCACCATGCAGCCGTACTCCCTGGTGCTGATCGGCGCCGCCCTCGGGTTCCTGTTCTGGAACCGGCCGCCAGCAAGGATCTTTCTTGGCGACGTCGGCAGCGCCCCGCTCGGGTTCCTGCTTGGCTGGCAGATCATGACCATGTCGGGCGCCGGCGCGACGGCCGCGGCACTGATCATTCCCGGATACTACCTCGCCGACGCAACGCTGACCGTCCTGCGCCGGCTCGTTCGCGGCGAGAAAATCTGGCATGCCCACCGCGATCACTTCTTCCAGATCGCGGTGCGCCGCGGCGCCAGTCACCGCGAGGTCACCGTGACAGTGTTTCTCGTCGGCCTCTGCCTGTCCGGTGTGGCGATCCTGACCACCCAGGGCTACACGTTCCTGGCGATCGCAATCGCGCTTGTCATCATCGCGCTGACGCTGACGTGGTTTGCCCGCATGAAGCCGCGCCACAAGAACTCGCCCGGTGACCCCGTCGACGATGACTAACGCAAATAAAAGCGGCTTCTCGAGAATCTCGGCCACGGTCGTCGTTCTTCTCGGGATCTTGCCGGCGGCGATCTTCTTCGGCCGGGTCATCATCGGGATCGTCGCCGGCGCCGCCGTCGCCGGCATCGTTCTGGGCGAAGGGTTCCGCACGGTTTGGACCCGGTCCCGCGAGACCGTACTCTCTCCGCTCGGCCTCGCCATCGCCGCAACCTGCCTGCTCTGGCTGCCCAGCCTGATCGCTTCGCCGGATCCCGTGCATTCCCTCGAAACGATCGTCCGAAGCGCATTGTTCCTGATCGTCGCCGTCGTTTTCTACCACTACCTCGCGGCCGAGTTCCACCGGCCGGTCCTCGCGATCAAGTCGTTTCTCGTGGTATCGATCGTCGGCTCGTGCCTGGCGTTGTCGGCGATCCTGTACCTGCCGGACATCTATCTCGTGACCCACCTGAAGGCCCAGCTGCCGCCCGCCATCGAACTGGCCTACAAGCAGACCGGGTCGGCCGCCATCCTGATGATTCCCCTGGCGTGTTACGCCGCGTGGCGCCTCGAAGGACGCTGGCGCTGGCTGGCCGCTGCGGTCACCGTGGCTTTGTTCGGCGTCATGGTGGTGACCGGCAACAGGGCCGGGATCGCCGGGGTCGCAGGCGCGCTGCCAATCGTCGGCCTGTCGGTCGCCTGCCGTGGCAGGCGCTGGAAGCTGATTTCTCTGGCGCTGGTCGGCTTCATGGTCGTCACGGCGATGACGCTGGCCTGGAATCAGGAACAACGGGTGGAGATGGAGGTTCCCGCCGGCACGCGGACGTTCATGCCGGACTGGATTATCGACTGGCACCGCCAGCACATCTGGATCACGACCTGGGAGATCGGCGCGCAGCATCCCTGGCTGGGCGCCGGCGTCAACGAGATCGACTCCTGGCCGAGCGCGCGCGAACTGATCGGCAAGACAACCGCCCGCTCGATCTCGTTTCACCCGCACAACTGGATTCTCGAGATCGGCGCGGAAACGGGACTGATTTCACTGGCGTGGATGCTCGGGGTCGTCTTTGTCGTCAACTGGAAGCTCCTGGCGCACTATCATCGCGGCGGCTCGCCGGCGATGCTCGCCGCCATCGCGATCTCGGCCGGGTACTGGATTTCCGGCCTGTTCAACTTTTCCTACTGGTCGTCCTGGTGGATGGTCACGTTCTACTCGACGATGACCATCGCGCTGGCGCTGGCCGCCGCCAGACGGGACGGCGGGCCGCAAGCCAAGACCGGCGCTTGAGTGCTGCCATCGTCGAATCCGCGTGCTAGAAGAAGCCATGAAACGCCGCGCCCAAATCGCCTACATTCACGACCTCGTCATGACGGCGTTGTCGTTCGCGATCGCGCTCTACCTGCGCCTCGGCGACAGGATCTACCTGCACGTCGACGAGTATCTGTGGATCGGCGCCGCGCTGATGACGGCGATCGGCGCCGTGGTCTACTGGTTCTCCGGCCTTTACCGGGGGATTTGGCGGTACGCCTCGATCCGCGACCTGACGGCGATCGCGCGGGCGGCCAGTCTCACGGTACTGATTTTCGTCGTTGTCATGTTCCTGTGGACGCGGCTCGAGTTCCTGCCGCGTTCGATCCCGATCATCAACTGGTTCGTGCTGATGGCCCTGCTCGGCGGCCCGCGGCTCGCCTACCGGCTGTACCGCGACCGACAACTGGGTATCAGCGGTTCGGATTCGCCGCAGAAAAGCGTCCCCGTCCTGCTCGTCGGCGCCGGTGACGGCGCGGAGTTCTTCATCCGCGGCCTTTCGCGCTCAGCAACCCGCCCCTACCGCGTCGTCGGCATCATCTCCGAGCGGCCCGACCGGGTCGGCCAGCAGATTCACGGCGTCCGCATCGTCGGATCGACGGACGACGTCGAACGGGTCCTCGCCAATCTCTCCCGGTCCAACAACACCCCGCATCGCCTGATCCTGACCAAGGAGGGCTTCGACGGCGCCGTCGTCCGGCGCATCTTCGACGTCGCCAGCGCGCACGGCATGACCGTTGCCCGCATTCCCAAGATCACCGACCTGCGCTCCGGTTCCGCCGACAGGATCGAAACCCGACCGATCGACGTCGCCGACCTGCTGGGGCGGCCGCAGACGCCGCTCGACCGCGCGGCGATGAAACAGCTGATTGCCGGGAACCGCATCCTGGTGACCGGCGCCGGCGGCAGCATCGGCAGCGAGCTAATCCGCCAGATCGCCGATCTCGAACCGACGGCGGTCTGTCTCGTCGACAGCTCGGAGTACAACCTCTACGAAATCGACCAGGAGCTCGGAACGGCGGCCCCGCAGATCGATCGTCGGGCCGTGCTTGCCGATGTTCGGGACGCGATGCGCGTCGACGCCTGTTTCGAGGCCTTCCGCCCCGAGATCGTGTTCCACGCCGCTGCGCTGAAACACGTGCCCCTGGTCGAGGCCAATACGTGCGAAGGCGTGCTGACCAACGTCTTCGGCACGGTCAACGTCGCCGACGCGTGCCGCGCCCACGGCGTCAGGGTCATGGTCCAGATCTCCACCGATAAGGCGGTCAACCCGACCAGCATCATGGGCATGACCAAGCGCGTCGCCGAGCAATACTGCCAGGCGCTGGACATCGACGATGTTCACGGCAACGCCACCCAGATCGTCACCGTGCGGTTTGGCAACGTGCTCGGCTCCACCGGATCGGTCATCCCGCTGTTCCAGCGGCAACTCGCCAGCGGCGGCCCGTTGACCGTGACCCACCCGGAGATGACCCGGTATTTCATGACCGTCCGCGAGGCGGTCGAACTCGTGCTCATGGCGTCGGCGACGGCCGCCAGCCTCGATATCGAGAACGGTCGCATCTTCGTCCTCGACATGGGCGAGCCGGTGCGGATCATGGATCTCGCCGAACAGATGATCCGGCTCGCGGGTTACGAGCCGGGCAAGGACGTGAAGATCGAGATCAGCGGCTTGCGGCCGGGCGAGAAATTGTTCGAGGAAATCTTCCACGGCGAGGAGACACTGGTGCCGGCGGGCGTTCCCGGCCTGTTGCTGGCGGCACCCCGCAGCACGGCGATCGACCGGCTGCGCACCGACCTCGAGAAACTGCGCGACACCTGCGTCGCCAATGACCCCGTGGGCGCGCGGAAGCTACTCGTCGAGATAGTGCCCGAATCCCGGGCCGCCGACGAGAACGGCAGCGACGATCACCAACGGGTCCGACAGGCCGCCGGCAACTCATGAACGACGACATCCAATGCCGGTCCTGCGGCGGCGCGCTGTCGCGCACCGTTGTCAATCTCGGATCGCACCCGTCGGCCAACCGGCTGATCCCGCCGGACCGGGCCGGCGAGACCGAGCCGCGGTTCCCGCTTCGCGTCTTCGTCTGCGAACACTGCCTGCTGGTCCAGATTCCCCACAATCACGCCGCCGACGACATCTTCAATGACGGCTACCTGTATTTCTCATCGTACTCTCAAGACTGGGTGGCCCACGCCGAACGCTACGTCGAGACCGTCACGGAACACTTCGGGCTCGGCGCGTCGTCGCTGATGATCGAGATTGCCTCGAACGACGGCTACCTGCTGCAGCACGCAGTGAAGCGCGGTATCCCCTGTATCGGTATCGACCCGGCAAGAGGGTGCGCCGAGGCGGCGGCGGACAAGGGGGTCGAGACCATCGTCGACTTCTTCAGCACCGAGACCGCGGAACGGGTCGCGGCCGAGCGTGGCCGGGCGGACCTGATCTGCGGCAACAACGTTTTCGCGCACGTGCCGCCGCTCAACGATTTCGTCGCCGGCATCACCCGGCTTCTGAAGCCGGACGGCGTGTTGACGCTCGAGTTCCCGCACCTGCAGCGGCTCATCGAGGACTGCCAGTTCGACACCATCTACGACGAACACTATTCCTACTTCTCGCTAACGGCGGCAAAGGGGGTCCTTGAGAGGCACGGCCTGCGCGTGTTCGACGTCGAGCGCCTGCCGACCCACGGCGGCTCGCTGCGGATTTACGCCTGCCATTCGACGTTCGACGGCCACGGCGAACAGCCGGGCGTCGCCGAGGTGCTTGGCGCCGAACGCGACGCCGGCCTGCACGACATGTCGGCCTACGACGGATTTCAACCGCGCGTGGACCGGGTCATCGCCGGTTTTGCGCAGTTCCTCGCCGAGGAGAACGCCGCCGGCCGGCGGGTCTGCGGCTTCGGCGCGGCTGCCAAGGGCAACACCTTCCTCAACACCTTCGGCGCCGGGCCCGACACGCTGATGTTCGTCTGCGACCATACGCCCGCCAAGCAGGGCCGCCTGCTGCCGGGCAGCCGCATTCCCGTGGTCTCGCCGGACCGGCTCGCCGCCGAGAAGCCCGACACCGTCGTCATCCTGCCGTGGAACGTCGCCGCCGAGATCATCCGGCGCAACGCGGATGTATTCGACTGGGGCGGCAAGTTCGCGACCTTCATTCCCGAACGCCGGGAGTATCGAACCCTGGACGACCTCGCATGAGCGGCGTTCTCGTGACCGGAGCGACCAGCTATCTCGGCGGAAAGCTCGTCGAGCGGCTGACCGCCAACGGGACGACGGTGCATGCCGCAGTCCGGGCCGAATCGGACACGATGCGTTTGACCGCGCTTGCGAACCCGCCCGTTCTCCACGTTCTCGACGGTGCCACGGAGAGCCTTTGCCACATGCTGTCCGAAACCGAACCGGACAGTGTCTGCCATCTTGCAAGCCTCTATCGCCGCGAGCACGAGGCCGCCGACATCGGCCCGATGATCGATGCCGTCGTCGGCTTCGGCACGCAGGTTCTCGAGGCCATGCGCCGCGCCGGAACACGGCGGCTGGTGACCCTCGGTTCCTACTTTCAGTTCCTCGACTCCGAAGAGCCGCGCGCGGTCAATCTCTATGCGGCGGCGAAGAACGCCTTCGATGCGATTCTCGACTACTACGAGGACGCGCTCGGGATCGAAGCCACGCGCCTGGTCCTGTTCGAGGTCTACGGCGAGGACGATCCCCGCCGGAAGCTGATGTCGGTGGTGCGCGACGCCGCGCTCGGCGGCACGGCCGTTCCGCTGCCCGCGCGGGACATGCCGCTCGATCTGGTTCATGTCGACGACGCTGCCGAAGCCATCGTCCATGCCCTCGACGCCGGCGTGACGGGCGGTCCTTACGCCATCCGGAGCGGCGAGGTCATGACGGTCGACACCGTGGTTTCGGCTTTCGAGGCCGAAACCGGTACGGCGATCGCACGGGACCGGGGCGCGTTTACCCTGCCCGAACGCCATCCATCGACCCTCTGGGACGGGCCCGCGCTGCCGGGCTGGCAGGCGCGGGTCAAACTCAAGCACGGCGTTCGGCGCATGCTGTCGGCGGGGGACCGTGGATGAAACGCACCGACCTGTCCCTCGCCGGTGCCTGCCTGGTCGAGCTCGACGTATTCGGCGACCGGCGCGGCTCGTTCGCCGAGACGTACAGCACTCAGAAGCTCGCGGTCCTCGGGATCGCCGACACCTTCGTTCTCGGCGCGCGGTCCGTGTCGACCGGAACGGGCGTCGTGCGCGGTCTGCACTTTCAGGCCCCGCCGCACGCCCAGGCCAAGCTGGTGCGCATCAACCGGGGCCGGGTTCTCGATGTCATCGTCGACTTGCGTCATGCCTCCGCGTCGTTCGGCGAGCACGCCGCCGTCGAGCTCGACGAGGACGTCCAGAGGCTGCTCTACATTCCCGCCGGCTTCGCGCATGGTTTCTGCACCTTGAGCGACCACGTGGAGATCGACTACAAGATGTCCGCCGACTACGCGCCACAGCACGAGCACGGCATCCTGTGGTCGGATTCCGCGCTCGGCATTCGTTGGCCGGTGTCCGAGAACGACGCCGTTGTCTCGGACCGGGATGCGGCGCTACCGAAACTCAGCGAGCTGCCGGAGTACTTCTGACGCCATGAAGGTTCTCGTCACGGGAGGTTGCGGATTCATCGGCTCGGCCGTGGTGCGCCGGCTGATCGCCGGCGGCGACGCGGTCGTCAACGTCGACTGCCTGACCTATGCCGCCAATCCGGCCAATCTCGACGACGTGGCCGATGCGCCGTCCTACGCATTTGAGCAAGTCGACATCCGTGACGGCGACGCCGTCGGCGGCGTGTTCGAGAAGCACCGGCCGGACGCGGTCATGCATCTCGCCGCCGAATCCCACGTCGACCGCTCCATCGACGGGCCGGCGGCGTTTCTCGAGACCAACATCATGGGCACCTACCAGCTGTTGCAGACGGCGCGCGGCTACTGGTCGGCGCTCGACGACGATGCCAGGGCGGTGTTCCGTTTCCATCACGTGTCGACGGACGAGGTGTTTGGCTCGCTCGGCTTCGGGGACCCGGCGTTCGACGCCGACAGCCGCTACGATCCGCGCTCTCCCTATTCCGCCAGCAAGGCGGCAAGCGATCATCTGGTTCGCGCCTGGGGCCACACGTTTGGCCTGCCGGTGGTGATCAGCAACTGCTCCAACAACTACGGGCCCCACCAGTTCCCGGAGAAACTGATCCCGCTGGTGACGCTGCGCGCGCTCGCCGGCGAGCCGCTACCCGTCTACGGCAAGGGCGAGAACGTACGCGACTGGATCCACGTCGAGGATCACGCGCGCGGGCTGGTCATGGTTCTTAAGCAGGGACGGCTCGGCGAGACTTATCTGCTGGGCGGTAACGCCGAGCGCTCGAACATCGATGTGGTCCGCTCGATCTGCCGGATCCTGGACGAGACCTTCCCCGACAGCGCGAACGCGCCGCACGACCGGCTGATCGAGTTCGTCGCCGACCGGCCAGGCCACGATCTGCGCTACGCCATCGATTCCTCGGACGCGACGCGCGAACTGGGCTGGCGGCCCAGCCACGATTTCGATGCCGGCCTGCGCGAAACTGTCGCCTGGTACATCGCCAACGAGGCATGGTGGCGGCCGCTCGTCGAGAACCGCTACGATGGCGGCCGGCTGGGACTGGCCGGCGGAAAGGAAAAGCAGGCATGAAGGGCATCATTCTGGCCGGCGGTACCGGCTCGCGGCTCTACCCGATGACCAACGTCATCAACAAGCAGCTGCTGCCGATCTACGATAAGCCGATGATCTACTACCCGATGTCGGTGCTGATGCTGGCCGACATCCGCGAGATCCTGATCATCAGTTCACCGGCATTCCTGCCGCACTACCGGACCCTGTTCGGCGACGGTTCGGCGCTCGGGTTGTCGATCGAGTACGCCGAACAGCCGGCGCCCAACGGGCTCGCCGAAGCGTTCATCATCGGTCGGGATTTCGTCGGCGGCGACTCGGTCGCGCTGGTGCTCGGCGACAACATCTTCTTCGGCCACGGTCTCTCCGGCATGCTGGCCGATACCCGCGCGCGCACCGAAGGCGCCACCGTCTTCGCCTACTGGGTCGCCGACCCGGAGAACTTCGGCGTCGCCGAGGTCGACGGCGAGGGCCGCGTCACCGACCTCCGCGAGAAACCGAAGGACCCCAAGTCGAACTGGGCGGTGACCGGCCTCTACTTCTACGACAACGACGTCCTCGACATCGCCGCCGAAATCAAGCCGTCGGCGCGCGGCGAGCTCGAGATTACCGACGTCAACCGCGCCTACCTGCAGCGCGGCGACCTGCACGTCGAGTTCATGGGCCGCGGCTACGCGTGGCTCGATACCGGCAGCCCCGAGACGCTGTTGCAGGCGTCCCAGTTCGTTCAGACCATCGAACAGCGCCAGGGCTTCAAGATCGCGTGCCTCGAAGAGATCGCGCTGCGCAAGGGGTTCATCGGCCGCGCCGATTTCATCGCACTCGCCGACAGGATGGCCGGCAACGAGTACGGGCGCTATCTCAAGCGACTCGTCGATCAGGGCATTGTCTGAAGCCGCCGCCCCGCCCGACCGCCGGGTCACGGTCGCCTGCGTGACCCACAACAGCGCCGCCGTGATCGGCGACATGCTGGCCTCGATTCCACCCGACATTCCCGTCATCATCTGCGACAACCTTTCGGACGACGGCACGCCCGACATCGTCGCGCGCGACCGGCCGTCGGCGACGCTGATCCGGCGCGACGTGAACGACGGCTACGGCCGCGGCATGAACCGCGCGCTGGCCGTGGTCGACACGCCCTACGCCTTCCTCATGGGGCCCGACACGACGCTGGCCGACGGCGCCATCGAACGCCTCGCCGGAACGGCCGAACGGTTTCCCGGCGCCGGTCTCGTCGGTCCCGAAATCCGCAACCCGGACGGCTCCGTCGAGCTATCGCACGATGTCGAGCTGGAACGCCGCGCGGCGCTCGGCCGCCGCGACGGGGAGCCCGCGCCGGCCGGTCCGCTGTGCGCCGACTTCCTGTCGGGCGCCGGCTGGCTCGTCCGCATGGATGCGCTGCGCGCGATCGGCGGCTTCGACCCGGCGATCTTCCTCTATTACGAAGACGACGACGTCTGCCGCCGCATGCGCCGGACCGGGTACAGCCTGGTGCTCGATCCCGCCGCCGTCATCACCCACATCGGCGGCGGTTCGGTTCCGGCGACGGGAACCTACTCCTGGTTCAAGTACTGGCACATGGGCTGGTCGCGGCTTTACTTCGCCCGCAAGCACGGCGGCGCGGCCTGGGGCGAGTACCTCCGCACCGCGCCGCGCCTGCTGGTCAAGGCCGCGTTCTATGCCCTGACGGTTCAGAGCGGCAAGGCACGCCGCGACCTCGCCCGATTCAGCGGCATGACCGCGGCACTCAGGGGAAAGCCGTCGACCGCGACCGTTCCGGCTGGACCTCGTCAGGCACCGTGATAAAACACCTTCACCCCTAGACACCGCCGATCCCATTCGCAGGAGTTCCGTCGTGACCAGCCGTATCGCCCGCGCCCTCATTTCCGTTTCCGACAAGACCGGTCTCGTCGATTTCGGCCGCTTCCTCGCCGGCAACGGCGTCGAGATCCTGTCGACCGGCGGTTCGGCGCAGAAGCTGCGCGACTCCGGTGTGCCAGTCACCGAGGTCGCCGACTTCACCGGCTTCCCGGAGATCATGGATGGCCGGGTCAAGACGCTGCAGCCGATGATCCACGGCGGCCTGCTGGGCGTGCGCTCCAACGACGAGCACATGGCCCAGATGGAAGCGCACGGCATCAAGCCGATCGACCTGCTGGTGGTGAACCTCTATCCGTTCGAGGCGACCGTCGCCGGCGGCGCGCCGTTCGACGACTGCATCGAGAACATCGACATCGGCGGGCCGGCGCTGATCCGCGCTGCGGCGAAAAACCACGGCGACGTCACCGTGGTCGTCGATCCCGAGGACTACACCACGGTGATGACCGAGATGGCGAAGAACGACGGCGCCACGACGCCGGAGCTGCGCCGCCGTCTCGCCGCCACCGCCTACGCCCGCACCGGCGCCTACGACGCGGCGATCTCGGCGTGGTTCGGCGAACAGATCGGCGAGCCTTTCCCGCGCACCATCGCGCTCGGCGGCACGCTGTCCCAACACCTTCGTTATGGCGAGAACCCGCACCAGCAGGCGGCGTTCTACATCAGCGGCGACGCCCTTCCGGGGGTCGCCACGGCGGAACAGATCCAGGGCAAGGAGCTGAGCTACAACAACCTCAACGACACCGACGCGGCGTTCGAACTGGTCGCCGAGTTCACCGAGGCCCCGGCCTGCGCCATCATCAAGCACGCCAACCCGTGCGGCGTCGCCACCGGCGACGACCTGCTGTCGGCGTACGAACGGGCCTATGCCTGCGACACGACCAGCGCCTTCGGCGGCATCGTCGCGCTGAACGGCAGGCTCGATGGCGCGGCGGCCAGGAAGATCACCGAGATCTTCACCGAGGTCATCATCGCGCCGGATGCCGACGACGAAGCCCGCGCGGTCCTCGCCGAGAAGAAGAACCTGCGGCTGCTGCTGACCGGCGACATGCCGGACCCGCGCGCCGCCGGCATGACCGCGAAGACGCTGTCGGGCGGCATCCTGCTGCAGAGCCGAGACGCGGCGCTGGTCTCGGACGACCTCAAGGTTGTTTCCAGGCGCCAGCCCACCGAACAGGAGATGGCCGACATGATGTTCGCCTTCACGGTGTGCAAGCACGTCAAGTCGAACGCGATCGTCTACGTCAGGGACGGCGCCACGGTCGGCATCGGTGCCGGCCAGATGAGCCGCGTCGATTCATCTCGGATCGCCGCCTCGAAGGCTGGCGAGATGGGCAGGGAGCAGGGCCTCGCCGAAAGTCCCGCCAGGGGCTCCGTGGTCGCGTCGGACGCGTTCTTCCCGTTCGCCGACGGGCTGCTCGCGGCGGCCGAAGCGGGGGCCACGGCCGTCATCCAGCCCGGCGGATCGGTGCGCGACGACGACATCGTCAAGGCCGCTGACGAGGCCGGTCTCGCCATGGTGCTGACCGGCATGCGGCACTTCCGCCATTAGGCCCGCCCGGTCCATGTGACCCAGTTTACAGTTTGCTCATTCCTCCCGGGCTACATAGGCTACAGTGATACCGCTGGGGTTGTGTCCGGCTAACGGGGGGCGAGGGCAGTCCACTTGAACTTTCCGTTTCAGATAAGTCTGCGGACGGTGGTCATTTCGGTGATCACCTTTCTGGTCTTTGTCAGCGGCTTCGTCTTCCTGCATGACGCGCTGGTGTCCGCCGACGCCTTCAAGGGATTCGCGCCGCAGCTGTTCCTCGCGGCGATGGCCGCCCACGCTGCCACACTGGGACTGAACTCGGTGCGGCTCAGCCATTCGCTGTCGCTGCACGGCGACGTCCGCAGGTTCCCGTCTCTGCGCCAGATGACCGACGCCATGGTGCTGCACAATTTCCTGGTCTCGTTCCTGCCCGCCCGCATGGCCGACGGCTACTACCCGTTCCTGATCGCCCGGCGCGCACAAGTCTCGGTCGGCGCCGGCCTCGGCAACCTGCTGGTCATCCGGATCTTCGATGTCATGGCGATCAGCGTCATTCTCGCCGCCCTGGCGCCGTTGGCATACGCCGGCGCCGAGCTGGAACGGTTCTATCGCGTCGTCATTCCGCTGGTGCTGGCGCTGATCGTCGCCGCGGCGCGGATCGATCTTCTGCTCGGCATTGCCCTGGCCCTGTTCCAGTCGACGCTTCACCGCTTCGCGCTTGGCCGCAAGGTCTCCCGTACCATCAACCAGGCACGCCACTGGACGAGCCAGCTGACCACCCGCCAGCGGATCGAGCTCGGCCTCATCAGCCTTGTGCCGTGGCTCGCCAGCGGTTTCACCTACCTGTTCGCCATCGAAGCCGTCGGCATCGACATCGGCTGGGCGGAAGCGATCCTCGCCGGCAAGCTGGCCGAAATCGGCGCCGCGCTGCCGATCCAGGCGGCCGGCGGAATCGGTGCGGGCGAGGGCATGATGGCCGCCATGCTGGTGGGCCTCGGGCTGCCGCTGGCGGCCGCCGGGCTGGCAGCGCTCGGCGTGCGCTTCCTGATCCTCGGCGTCGTCGCCGGCATCTTCGCCATCCGCTCGCTGGTCGTCCTGACGTTTGCCGAGCGCGACGGCACCTCGATCCTCGGGCGCATATTCGGCCCCGACCGGATCTGAAGCCGGGAGCGGAATCGTGTCCGAGTTCCTTCAGGATTACATCCGACAGACCAACGAGATTCTCGACGCGCTCGACGCCGATGCGTTCGAGGCCGTGGTCGCCGGGCTCGGCGCCGTGCGCGAACGCGGCGGCCGCCTGTTCATCCTCGGCGTCGGCGGCTCAGCCGGTCACGCCAGCCACGCGGTGAACGACTTTCGCAAGATCTGCGGATTCGAGGCCTATACCCCGACCGACAACGTTTCCGAGCTCACCGCGCGCATCAACGACGACGGCTGGGACTCGGCCTTCGCCGAGTGGCTGAAGGGCTCGGGCCTGGCCGGGGCCGACGGTGTGCTGGTGTTTTCCGTTGGCGGCGGCGACGCCGAGAGGAACGTTTCGACGATCATCATCGAGGCCCTGCGCCACGCGAAATCGGTCGGCGCCGGCACCTTCGGAATTGTCGGCTCGGCGGACGGCTACACGGCGAAGAACGCCGATGCCTGCATCGTCATCCCGCCGCTTCATCCCGATCGCCGCACGCCGCACGCCGAGGGTCTGTGCGCCGTGTTGTGGCACGCGCTGGTTACGCACCCGGCGCTCAAGGTCTCGCAAACGAAGTGGGAATCGGTGCGCTGATGCCGGCCGCCGCCATATTCCTTGACCGGGACGGCGTTCTCAACAAGTCCATCGTGATCGACGGCATGCCGACATCGCCGATGACGGCGGACGCGGTCGAACTCTACGCCGACGTACCGGACGCCTGCCGCCGGCTGAAGGCGGCGGGATTCCTGCTGATCTGCGTCACCAACCAGCCCAACATCGCCCGCGGCATCCAGTCCGCCGACACCGTCCACGCCATCAGTATCCGGCTGGCCGTCGAGCTCGGCCTCGACGACATGCGCGTCTGCCCGCACGACGACGGTGACGGCTGTCACTGCCGGAAGCCGAAGCCCGGGCTTATCCTCGATGCTGCCCGGGACCACGGTATCGATCTCGCCGCGAGCTTCATGGTTGGAGACCGATGGCGTGATATCGACGCGGGCAGGGCCGCCGGCTGCCGCACGATCTGGATCGATCGCGGCTACGCCGAGCGGGGCGCAAGGGCGGACCTGGTCTGTCAGGGTCTCGGGGACGCCGCGGAGCGGATCTGCGGCGCGGAGTGACACACCCGACCGGCACAAGGCAGGTCCTGATCGTGGGGGAACGTTGCGATGCTCGATTTCGTATCCCGCCTGCGGACGACGACCGTCAGGCTGTTCGCCGACAGCGCCGATCTCGACGACATCATCCGCGTGAGCCGCGATCCCGACATCGCCGGCGTCACCACCAACCCGACCCTGATGCGCGCCGCCGGCGTCGAGGACTACGAAACCTTCGCGAGGGCCGTGCTCGCGGCGCTCCCCGACAAGCCGGTTTCGTTCGAGGTCCTCGCCGACGACCTCGCCGGCATGGAACGCGAGGCGCGGACCATCCTCGGCTGGGGCGGCAACGTCTTCGTCAAGATTCCCGTCACCACCACCCAGGGCCTGTCGACCCTGCCGCTGATCGCCAGGCTCTCGGCCGAGGGTCATGCCGTGAACGTGACTGCCGTCATGACGATCCAGCAGGTCAGCCGGGTGGCCGCCGCAATATCGCCCGGCGCGCCGGCGATCATCTCGATCTTCGCCGGGCGCATCGCCGATACCGGACGCGACCCGGAACCGCTGATGCGGGCCGCCGTCGCGTCGGTCGGGCATCTGCCCGACGTCGAGATCCTTTGGGCCAGCCCGCGCGAGCTGCTGAACGTGTTTCATGCCGACCGCTGCGGCTGTCACATCATCACCGCGACGCCGGCGCTTATCGACAAGCTTGGCCTCATCGGCAAGGACCTCGACGAGTACTCGCGTGAGACCGTTCGGATGTTCCACACCGACAGCCGCGCCGCCGGGTACCGCCTCTGACGGCAGTCTTCGCCGCCACACGGCGCCCCCTCTCGACGTTGGCCCGGGCAGCGTGTACTAAGGCTGCATCCGCTCCGACCGTCAGAGGATCCTTCCCTTGTCCGGCCCGACCCCCGCCATCCTGTTCGACCTGGACGGCACGCTGATCCACAGCGCGCCGGATGTCTGCCATGCCGTCAACCACGTGTTCGAGGCCGAGGGCATGGCGCCGCTGACCGTCGACCAGGTGAAGGGCTATCTCGGCAAGGGCGCGCGAATCCTGATGGAACAGGCGGTGACCGACAACGGCCACCGGCGCGATGCCGAAGCGCTCGACCGGATGACCGACGATTTCCTTGAGTTCTACGCGGCACACCCGGTGGTTCATTCGACGGTGTTCCCGGGCGTGTTCGACGTTCTCGGGAGCCTCCGGGATCGCGGCGCGATCCTGGCGATCTGCACCAACAAGCCGTCGGTGACCACGGCGCCCGTTCTCGATGCGCTCGAACTGACCCCGTGGTTCGATACCATCGTCTGCGGCGACCAGGTGACCGACAAGAAACCGCACGGCGGCCACGTACTCGAAACCATCGCCGCGTGCGGCGGTTCGCGCAATCGCGCGGTCATGATCGGCGACAGCGAGAACGACATCGACGCCGCGATCCACGCGGGCGTGCCGTCGGTCGCCGTCAGTTTCGGCTACACCAACAAGCCGGTGCGCGAGCTCGGTGCCGATCGGGTCATCGACTCGTTCGCAGAGCTGGACGCCGCCCTCGCGGCCATCGGTTTCGCGATCTGACCGCGTGGCCTCAGGGGCGGTCCGGCACGCCCCGCAGCAACACCAACCCGACTACCAGGAAGACCACGATGGTGGCCATGCCGAAGCGCTGGCTGTCCGTCGCCGCCGTGACCCAGGCCAGCGCCGCCGGCCCGACGAACGCCGTCGCCTTGCCCGAGAGGGCGTAGAGACCGAACATTTCGGTCCGCATGTCGGCCGGCGCGATGCGCGCCATCATCGACCGGCTCGCCGACTGGGCCGGGCCGACGAAGATGCCGAGCGCCAGGCCGAGCACCCAGAACAGGGTGACGCTCTCGACCAGCAGGATCGCGACGCTGAGCCCCGAGAGCGCGATCAGCGAGATGACGATGACGCGCTTCGGGCCCGCCCGGTCGTCGAGCCAGGCAAACCCGAAGGCGCCGAGCCCCGCCGTCACGTTGATGGCGATGCCGAACAGGATCAGGTCCTCGAACCCGAAGCCGAACGTGCCGGCGGCATAGATGCCGCCGAACGCGAACAGGGTGTTGAGCCCGTCGGTATAGATCATGCGGGCGATCAGGAACCGGACGATCTCGCGAAACCGGCCGAGCCTGCGGAAGGTGTCGACAAGCTGACGCATGCCGAGATCGACGGCTTCGGCGATGCGGATTCCGGTCGACGGCTTGTCGGGCGTCAGCACGAACAGCGCGGCGCCGAACACCAACACCCATACCGCGACCACGGGCCCGACGGCGCGAACGTGTTCGGCCGCATCCTTGTCGAGACCGAACCACGGCGTCTCGGTCTGCACGAAGCCGACGAGCACCAGCGCCAGGCACGAAAGCCCGCCGAGGTAACCCAGACCCCAGCCCCAGCCGGACAGCCGGCCGACCATGCCCGCGGGCGCGATGTCGGCGAGCATGGCGTTGTAGAACACCATGCCGGTTTCGAACGCGGCATTGCCGACGGCAACCAGCACCAGGGCGGTGAGTACGAACGAGGGATCGGGCTCGACCGTCCACAGCGCCGCCGCGGCGGCGGCGCACGTCAGGGTCATGACCAGCAGCCACGGCTTGCGCCGACCGACATTGTCGGCGATGGCGCCGAACACCGGCCCCAGGATGGCGATGGCGATGGCCGACAGGCTGACGGCGTAGCCCCAGGCGGCCGTGCCCGCGGCGGTGTCGGTCGCGACGCCCTCGGTAAAGTAGGCCGCGAAGACGAACGTCATGATGACGGTTGGATACGCCGAATTGGCCCAGTCATAGAGGCACCAAGCGACGAGTCCGCGCCGCGTCGACGGCATGGCCGGCGCTTGGGTCACGCGCTGTAGAGCGATCGCAACTGACGGCTCGCGACGGCGATCATCGACAGATCATCCATGTCCGTCGTCCACAACTCGTCGAGAATGGCCGACGCCCGCGAGACAACCTCGTCGTTCGCCTTCAGCCACTGGTCGAACGCCTTGTCGGAATCGCTCCTCGCCCCCGGCATCGTCATGACCCGCGCGGTCAGCGCCGACTGGTGACCGTAGATTTCCTCGATCAGCGCGTCGACCGCGAGTTGCCGCCAATGTCCGTCGGCGCCGAGCTTTTCGGCCGCCGCCCGCAGGCGCCCGAGCCGGAAATGCGAGCCGACGCCGAAATGCGCCTTGGCGACCGCCGCGACCGGTGACTTGGCGGCCTCGGCGATGCGCACGATATCGCAGCCCGGCACCATATTGACGAGGCCGGCGACCCGGGTTGCCGTCGCACGGGGCACGCCGGCGTCCTCGTAGGGTGCGGCGCGTCTGTCGAGATCCGACCGGTAGCGCTCCGGGATGATCTTCATCACGGTGTCGCCCAGTTCGGCGAGGGGCGGTCCGTACCGACGGATGTGATCGTCGATCACCAGGCCCTTGTCGCCGTTTCTGAGGAACCACAGCGTACCGCGTTCCAGAAGATTGTAGACGTCCTGCAGCATGGCGGTCTGGACCGACGCCGGGACCTTGTTGTCGAGACTCTCGATCGCCGCCCAGATGGGCCGCACGCCGTAGACCTCGCGGGCGATGATGTAGGCCCGGGTAATGTTCGCCGGGCCGATGCCGGTGCGCTCCATGAAGCGGTGAACGAACTGTTCGCCCGTCCGATTGATCAACGAATTGGTGATCCGCGTGGCGACGATCTCGCGGCGCAGGCGATGCTTGAGAATACCGCTCCGGTACTTTTCGCCGAGCGGCGTCGGGAAGTAACGGATCAGGTCCGCGGTCATCGCCGGATCGTCCGGCACGTCCGATTCGAGGATCTGGTCGTACAACCACAGCTTGGCGTACGACAGCAGCACCGCGAGTTCCGGCCGCGTCAGGCCGACGCCGCGATTCAGCCGTTCGTCGATGTCCTCGTCGTTCGGCAGGAACTCGACGATCCGGTCGAGCCGCCCGCGGCGTTCGAGATCGCGCATCAGGCGCTTCTGACCCTCGAGCGCTTCGCACCCCATGGCCTGCGCCATCGAGATCGCCTGGCTCTGCTGATAGTTGTCGACGAGGACGAGTGCGGCGACCTCCTCGGTCATGTCGGCCAGCAGCTTGTTGCGCTGCTTCTCGCCCAGACCGCCCGATTGCATTTCCGCATCGAGGAGGATCTTGATGTTGACCTCGTGATCCGAACAATCGACGCCGGCGGAGTTGTCGATGGCGTCGGTGTTGGATCGACCGCCTTGAAGGCCGTACTCGATGCGGCCGAGCTGGGTCGCGCCGAGATTGGCGCCTTCGCCAATGACCTTGGCGCCGACGTCCGATCCGTTAATCCGGATTGCGTCGTTGGCGCGGTCGCCGGCGTCCGCGTTGCTCTCGCTCGACGACTTGATGTAGGTCCCGATGCCGCCGAACCACAACAGGTCGACTCCCGCGCGCAGCATGATCTTGAGCAGTTCGTTCGGCGTCACCGTGTCCTTGTCGATACCGAATAGCTTCTTGATCTCGGGCGTGAGCTTGAGCGACTTGGCGCTGCGCTCGTAAATCGCGCCACCCTTGGAAATCAGCTTCTTGTCGTAATCGGTCCACGACGACCGGCCCATGTCGAACAGCCGCTTGCGTTCCTTCCACGTCCTGCCGGCATCCGGATTCGGATCGATGAAGATGTGCATGTGGTTGAAGGCGCCGATCAGCCGAATGTGCTTCGACAGCAGCATGCCGTTGCCGAACACGTCGCCGGACATGTCGCCGACGCCGATGACGGAGAAGTCCTCGTTCTGGATGTCGGTGCCGATCTCGCGGAAGTGCCGCTTGACGCACTCCCACGCGCCGCGGGCGGTGATGCCCATGCCCTTGTGGTCGTAGCCCTGCGAACCGCCGGAGGCAAACGCGTCGCCGAGCCAGTGGCCGTACTCGAGCGACACCCCGTTGGCGATGTCCGAGAACGTCGCCGTTCCCTTGTCCGCGGCGACGACGAGATAGGGGTCGTCGCCGTCGCGGCGCAAGACGTTCTTCGGCGGCACGACCTTCGAGCCCTTGATGTTGTCGGTGATATCGAGCAGGCCGGAGATGAACAGCTTGTAGCACGCGATGCCTTCCGCGAGGTACGCCTCGCGGCCGCCCTCGACCGGCGGCCGCTTGACCACGAACCCGCCCTTGGAGCCGACCGGCACGATGACCGCGTTCTTGACCTGTTGCGCCTTGACGAGGCCGAGAACCTCGGTGCGGAAATCCTCGAACCGGTCTGACCAGCGCAAGCCGCCGCGCGCGACCAGGCCGAATCGCAGGTGAACGCCCTCGACCCGCGGGCTGTAGACGAAGATTTCGCGCAGCGGCCGCGGCAGCGGCAGTTCCTCGAGGGCGCGGGAATCGAACTTGAACGAGATGTATGGCTTCGGTTCGCCGTCTGCCGCGACCTGGTAGTAGTTTGTCCGGAGCGTGCTCTCGACGGCATTGAGAAAACGCCGCAAGATGCGGTCCTCGTCGGCGCTCGCGACGCTTTCCAGCGCGGCCTCGAACGCTTGGCGGATTCGCCCCGCCGCTGCGTTGCGGTTCTTCGGGCCCTTCGGATTGAACTGCACCTCGAACAGCTTGACGACCTCGCAGGCCAGTTCGGGATTCCGCGACAGCGTCTGTTCCATGTAGGTCTGGGAGAACGGGATGCCGGCCTGGCGCAGGTACTTGCAATAGCCGCGCAGCACGGCGACCTGGCGCCAGGTCAGGCCGACCCGGCAGACCAGCGCATTGAAACCGTCGCTCTCGATCTCGCCGCGCCAGACGCGGTGGAACGCTTCGTGGAAGTTCTCTCGGATCTGCTCGACGTGGACGGGCCGACCGTCGCGGGTGGCGAGGCCGAAGTCGTGGATCATCACCGCGCGTTGCGGCTCGCACGCCGGCGAAACCTCGTGCGGCGATTCCTCGACGACGCGGAAGCCCATGTGCTCGAACATCGGCAAGGCGTCGGACAGCGGGATCGGGTGGTCCGGGTGATACAGCTTGAAACGAACCTGGTGCGGCGCGCTGCCATCGGCGTCATAGAGGTTCATGCCGATGTCGCCGGTCGCCAGCACGTAGTCGACCATGGCCGCGTCCTCGACGGCGTCCTCGGCGGAGTACCGGTACTGGTAAGCGGCGGCGAACGCCTTCTCGAAGCGCGCGTGATGCGCCATGCCGACCCGCTCGCCGTACAGGTTGACGAAGGCTTCCGAAATCTTGTCCGACCACGACCGCGCGGCATCGGCCAGCTCGGCCTCGATGTCGTTCAGGTCGTGAGCGGGAATGCTGCCCGGCGTGGTGCCGATGATGTAGTGCACCCGGGCCAGCGGGCCGTCGCCGAACTGTACGCGGAACGCCGAGACCCGGCCGTCGAAGCGCGCCGCCAGGATTTCGCCGATCCGCGCGCGCAGGTCGGAATTGAAGCGGTCGCGCGGAATGAAAACCAGGCACGACATGTGCCGTTCGAAATCGTCGGCTCGGACGAAGAGCGCGACGCGCTGGCGTTCCTGCAGATGCAGGATGCCGATGGCCGTTCGGTACAGGTCGTCGTCGGAGACCTGGAAAAGCTCATCGCGGGGATAGGTCTCGAGGATGTTCATCAGCGCCTTGCCGTCGTGGCTCGCCGGGCGGAATCCGGCGCGCTGGACGACGCGGTCGAGCTTCTCGCGCAGCATCGGTATCTCGCGCGGCGTGCGGTTGTAGGCGGATGAGGTGAACAGGCCGACGAACAGGCGCTGGCCGATCAGGTTTCCCTTGGCATCGAGGCGCTTGATGGCGATGGCGTCCATGTGCACGCGGCGATGCACGGTCGCGCGGGTCTGCGTCTTGGTCACCATCACCAGTTCCCGGTGGCGCACGAAGACCGGCACTTCGGGCAGCGCGCTCTTGTCGTTGCCGATGGCCTTGAAAACCCGGACCTTCGGATCGCGCAGCACGCCGAGACCCGACCTGGGCTCGATCGACGCCTTCAGGGTCTTTCCCGAGCCGGTGAACTTGTAATCGCGGAAGCCGAGAAAGGTGAAGTGGTTGTCATGGATCCAACTCAGGAACTCTCGGGTCTGCGCGACCTGCTCGGCGCTGGAACCGGCGGCGCCGCCCGACTCGAGCTCCTCGATCAGCGACCACATGCGGTGACGCATCGGGCGCCAGTCGTTGACCGCGTTGCGCACATCCTCGAGGACCTGCAGCAGTTTCTTGCGTATCCTGGCGTGGCCTTCGTGGGGTTGGTGAGTGATCTCGAGGTGCATGAACGACTCGCGCAGCACGTCCGGATCACCGAGACCGGCCTCGCAGATCTGCTTGCACCTGCCCTTGCTGTCGCGCGTCATCTGGATGATCGGGTGGAAGACGACGTGCACGGAAAGCTCCAGGCTCTGAATCGCTGCGGTCACCGAATCGACGAGAAACGGCATGTCGTCGTTGACGATCTGGATGGCTGTGCGTTCCGCCGTCCAGCCGTGCGACTTCTTGCTCGGGTTGAAGATGTCGAGCTTGACTTCGCCCGGACGGCGCTGGTCCCCGAGCGCGCGGTGACCGACGGCGATCGCGGCGAGATCGGCGTCTTCGCGTTCGACCACGTCGTGCGGCGAAACGTGCCGGTAGTACTGCTCGGCAAACAGGCTGGTCTGCGACTTCCGGGCCTTGCTCTGCCCTTTCGATGCCTGGGACGCGATGCGTCCGATGAGCCGCTGCAGAGATTGTTCGCTGGTCGACGCCATGGTCGTCTCCTCGTGTCCCCCAAAAGGATCAAAGGGGCGGTTTGACCCGCCCGCCGTATCGAGGTTAGACCAATCCGGGTCGCGACGGAAGGCGGGCCATTGTCTGGTTTTGCTGGCTGGTTTTTGCGCGCCCGGCGCGGCATGTTGCCGGAGCGGACGCGCGCTGGCGCGAAACGGGAGGAATGACGTTGGGCATGCCATCGGCTGGAGCGGAGGTGATCAGCGAGGGAATCCGGTCGCTGACCGACAACTCGGGCACGTGGGCATTCGTCGACTTCGTCCTTGCTGCCGCGCCCGACGGGGGACTGCCCGATTACACCCGCATCGATCCGATGCGGGTGCCGGACCTGGTGCGGAACATGTTCGTCATCGACCTCCGGAACGGATACGCGGACGGCCTGCTCATCAAGTTCAGCGGCACGATGATCGATGAGCACTTCGGCACCAATGTCCAGGGCCGCCGCCTCGAGGACGTCTACCGGGGCGACCGCGACGTCACCACCATGCGCGACCTCTACCGGCGCTGCGCCGACCGAAGCGAGCTTTACTTCCGCCAGCGCGAATCGTCCTACGAGTTCAACGTTCGCGGCATCGAACGCGGCGCCCAGGATCTGCTGATCATCCCGGCAAGCGACAGCCGCATCGACGAGAGCGGCAAGAAAGTACTCTACCTGATCGGCATCGCCTCGTTCGAGATCAAGCAGGGCATTACCGAAACGGCGGAAGTCTTCCTGCCGATGCCGGTGCGCTGAGGTCTAGGGTTTCTCGGCGAGCAGTAGAATGGTGCCGTAGGGGCCCATCGGGATGACCGGATCGGTCCACGGGTCCTCGCGCCGGCCTTCGTAGTTCAGGAAGACCCGCGACAGCGACTCGCTCAGCACCGAGGAGCCGCGGTCCGGCGAGATGATCCAGCGGTTCTCGCCAAAACCGCCGGCAATCAGGAACCCGGCGGCCTGCGCGGCCTCGAACCACATTTTCGCGATCCCCTCGGTGTAGCAGCCGTGCACGTCGATAGAGTGCGCCGACACGCCGCCCGGTTTGGTCACCCGGAACATGTCCTTGCAGATGTTCGGGATCATGTCGTGGTTCGAGTGCTCGAGCGCCGACACCGAGAAAACGATGTCGAAGTAGTTCTCCGGCAGCTCCGGGTGGAACTTTCCGACGAGGGTATCGACGAAGCGGGCCTTGCGCACCTTGTTGGCCTCGTCGAGCAGGTTCTGGGGATAGAACCCCTTGGTATCGGCGATCCAGAATTCCTGGTCGTCGGTCATCCGGCGGCCAAACGTCAGGTCGTATCCGGCGCCGACCTCGAGCAGGGTCTTCGGCTTTCGCGTGGCGATCGCGTCCCAGCAGAACAGGCTGCCCATCTGCTTGAGGCCCCACTGCGCATCCTCGGTCAAGGTCCAGGTCGGGTCGCGCAGCTTGGTGATCGCGTGGTCCTCCTCCGTGAGCCACTTGTCGCGATACTTCGCCTTGAGCTCGATCAGGTCACGGGTCGTCGCCAGTCGGATCATCGTCGTCGCGCCCTATGCGGAACAATGGGAAACGTCGCCTCATAAGGGCTGCTCGACATTAATATTTCTTGAAGTCGGCGGGCCGCTGGCCTTGAGTGGACGGCGGGCCGCCGGGGAACTGCGAGATGTTCGACGATACCTTTCTGTTCGCCGCACTCGCCGATGCGCCGCTCGAGCGGCGCGTGCTGCTGCTTTCGGTTCGCCGTGCCGACGAGTTCGGACTCTTCCAGCGCGCCGGCTGGCGGGTCGCGATCAACGGGCTGATGGCCGCCGAGGCGGTCGACCTCGGGGCCTTAGACATCGACTTCCCGGAATGGCCGCCGGCGCCCGGTTCCGTCGCGATGGTCCTCGGCGATCTCGCCGCCTTCACGCCGGACCATATCGCGTTGATCGGTCGGGATCGCCCGGCCGTCGTCAAGGCCAACTTCGTCTCGAGTCCGATCGACGGCGGCGCCTTCCTGCTGCCCGAAAGCGGCGACCGCATGCTCGAGGCCGCCGCCGCCCTGGCCGAAACGCTGCACGGTTCGGGTTACGCCTGCTGGGTGTCGACCTGGTACCGCAACGACGTCATGCCGCACATGTGGAAACTGGATGCCTCGCCGGACCTGCTGACCGCCCGGCTCGGAGCGGCGTTTCCGTTCAACCTGATCGGATTCCGCGAACCGGCCCTGGGCGAGCGCATGGAAACCCTGTCGGAAACCTTCAAGCACCAGCGCTCGCTGTTCGACCCGTTCCGCGACAGCTATCCCTGATCCGGGAGCCGCCGGCCGTCAGCGGAACAGTTTCGCCAGTTCGGCGACCAGCGGTTCGTTGTAGTAGACGCCTTCGTCGCTGAGATGGGCGTGAAGGTCGATGTCGGTCGACACCCGGTCGCGGAACGTCCGCATGCTCTCCGGCGACAGCATCGCCGCCGCGCCGCCGCCGGTGCGGTTCGCGTGCACCTGTTCGACGACCAGTCCCGGCCGGTGAAGGATCGTGCGCAGCATGGTCTGCAGCCGGTCGTAGAACAGGTCCATGCGCTCGGTCACGCCGACCAGAAGATAATGGCGGTCGAAAAACCGCCGGATGGCGCCGATGCTCTCGGCCTCGCCGACCTCGCCCGACAGCCTGGCGGTAATTTCGTACATCAGCTGGGAGCGCTGCGACGGCAGGGTGAAGCCGTGGCTCTCATCCTTCAGCATCGTCTCGAAGAACGCGTCGATGCCGACCTCGTTGGCGAGCGCGTGATAGGGCAGGTGGGCCGCCCCCTTGACGAACGCGTAGTAGGAACCGAGGCGGGCGACGGGATCGCGGACGATCGAGACGCCGAGGCAGGTTTCCAGCAACTCATGGCGCACGAACTCGTCCGGGGACTGCGCGTGGGCGCCCAGCGCCAGCAGGTTGGGCGAGCGCGTGTAGCGCATCAGCGCCTCGAGCGGGGTGGCGCGGCCGATCTGGCCGAAGCCGTTGGTGTTGAGGTTGGCGTAGAAGCGGCCGAACGCCCGGCCGAGGACCTGGTGGACCGAATCGCCGCCGGCCTTCGGGATGTGATTGAAAAACAGCTTCATTGCCCGCTTCCCCTCGCCGCGCCGGCCGCGACCAATCTAGCGGGCGGCCGCGCACGCGCCAAGCCGGGCCGGGACAAACCATGTCGCCGGGCCGCCACTAACGCACGAGGGGGAGAGAAATGGAGCGGGCGATGAGATTCGAACTCACGACATCAACCTTGGCAAGGTTGCGCTCTACCCCTGAGCTACGCCCGCACCGGGTTCGGCAGATATCTTCATTGCCGAGAGCGCCGCGATAATAGTCATCGAGCGCGGCATTGCAAGGCCGATTTCGCGTGTGTTCGACCGGCTTCGGGTGCCCGGCGCCGCACCTTGCCGCACCGGCCCCGCCCGTCTAATGTCCCGCCCGCAAGGCCGCAGAGGAGACCGCCATGCCCAAGACACGAGACGACCTGTTCGCCTTCCTCGACGGGCTCGGGATCGCGACCGAAACGACGGAGCATCCGGCGGTCTACACGGTCGAGGAGGCCAAGGCGCACAGGGGGAGCCCATGGGGCGAGCTCGACGGCGCGCATTGCAAGAACCTGTTCCTCAAGGACAAGAAAGGGGCGCTCTATCTCGTCGTCGCCGACGAGGACCGCGCCATCGACATGAAGGAGCTGCGCCACAAGATCGGCGCGCACCACCTGTCGTTCGGCAAGCCCGACCTGCTGATGGAGGTTCTCGGCGTCGAGCCCGGCTCGGTGACCGTGCTGGCGCTGATCAACGACACGGATCGGCGGGTCAACGTCGTCATCGACGCGGCGATCATGGAACATGCGGTGCTCAACTGCCATCCGCTGGTCAACACGGCAACGACGCGGATCGCGACATCGGACGTCATCGCCTTCGTGCGCGCCTGCGGCCACGATCCGCAGATTCGCGACCTCGCCTGACGCGGGCGGACCGGCTCTTGCGCTGACGGGCCATTGCGGCCATCTATAGGGCAGCATTCGAGGCAGAAAACAGGACTACGGACCATGGCAATTATCATGGACGGCGGCGGCGGGGGCCCGAAAGACGACCGTGGCAACGGCGGCGACCGCAATCCCAATCAGCAACGGCAGCCCCTGCAGGGCGAGATCATGCCGCCGGCTGGCGGCGCGTCGCCGCAGCGCGGCGCCTATGTCAAGGACGGCTCGGTCGAGACCTTCATGGCCGACGTCATCGAGACGTCGATGCAGACGCCGGTGATCGTCGATTTCTGGGCACCGTGGTGCGGCCCCTGCAAGACCCTGGGGCCGATGCTCGAGAAGCTCGTCGGGCAGGCCGCGGGCGCCGTCCGCATGGTCAAGATCAACGTCGACGAGAACCCGGAGATCGCCCAGCAGCTTCGCATTCAGTCGATCCCGACGGTGTACGCGTTTTCCAACGGCCAGCCGGTCGACGCCTTCCAGGGCGCGCTGCCGGAGAGCCAGCTCAAGAGCTTCATCTCGAAACTCACCGGCGGCGCCAAGCCGCCGCTCGAGGCCATGCTCGAAGAGGCCCAGGCCGCGCTCGACGCCGGCGAAACCGAACAGGCGGCGCAGAAGTTCGGCGAGGTCCTGCAGCAGGACGGCTCGAACGCCGGCGCGATCGCCGGACTGATTCGCGTGTCGACCGCCATGGGCGATCTCGACGGTGCGCGTGAAATCGCCGACGGCCTGACCGAGGAACTCAAGGCCAGCGCCGAGGTCAAGGCGGCGATGACCGCGCTCGATCTCGCCGAACAGTCGGCCAATCCGGTCGACGTCACCGAGTTCGTCCGGCGTCTCGAACTCGATCCCGACGACCACCAGGCGCGTTTCGACATGGCCATGGCGCTCTACGGCGGCGGCCGCAACGGCGACGCCATCGATGAACTGATCGAGATCGTCAGGCGCGACAAGGCCTGGAATGACGAGGCCGCGCGCCAGCAGCTGCTGAAGATTTTCGAGGCCCTCGGGTTCACCAACGAAGACGCGGTCGAAGGCCGCCGCAAGCTGTCGACGGTGCTGTTCTCGTGAGCGACGACGGTGGCCCCGGACCGTTCGGCCTGCCGGAGACCGCCCCGGTCTTCCCGCTCAGCGGCGTGCTCTTGCTGCCCGACGCCAAGCTGCCGCTGAACATCTTCGAGCCGCGCTATCTCAACATGGTCGAGGACGCGCTCGGCCAGGGGCGCACGATCGGTATCCTGCAGCCGCGCGCGGACGGCGTCGAATCGCCCGCCGGCCAGCCGCCGATCTACGACATCGGCTGCCTCGGGCGAATCGTCTCGTTCGCCGAGACCGGCGACGGCCGTTTCATCATCACCCTGCTCGGCCTGACCCGGTTCCGGGTCGCCGAGGAACTGCCGGTGCACCGCGGCTATCGCCGCGCCCGGCTCGACTACGGCGGGTTCGAAGTCGACCTCGACGACGATCACGACGCGCTCGACGACCGGCCGCGCCTGATGGAAGCGGTCGAGGCGTACTTCTCGCAGGCCGGCATCGACGCCGACTGGTCGACCATAGAGGACGCCGACGACACCGCGCTGGTGACGTCGCTCTCGATGCTGTGCCCGTTCGAAGCCGGCGAGAAGCAGGCGCTGCTGGAATGCGCCGATACGCGCTCGCGCGGCGCCATGCTGATCGATCTGATGATCCTCGCCATGCACGGCGACGGCGCATCGACCACCGTGCGGCACTAGGGCGGCACGAGGAACAGTTCCATGGCAGCACCGTCGCGTACCGTCGATCCGAAGCTTCTCGAAATCCTCGTCTGCCCGCTGACCAAGGGGCCGCTACGCTACGACGCGGACGCCCAGGAGTTGATCAGCGACCGCGCCGGCCTGGCGTTTCCGATCCGCGAGGGCGTGCCTATCATGCTGCCCGACGAGGCGCGCGAGATCGATCCGGACAGCGAAAAGGGACCGCGGCGCCCGAAGCTGGTCGAGGACTGATCGCATGAGCGACATGAACGTTCATTCGACCGAGCAGGGCCCGACGCCGACCGAGATCCGCTTCAACAAGCAGGAAAAGACACTGCACGTGTCGTTCGACGACGGCCGCTCGTTCGCCCTGCCTGCCGAGTTCCTGCGCGTCGAGAGCCCGTCGGCGGAAGTCCAGGGTCACGGCCCCGGCCAGAAGCAGCTGGTGCACGGCCGCCGCCATGTCAGCATCATCGGCGTCGAGCCGGTCGGCAACTACGCGGTGCGGCTCAAGTTCGACGACATGCACGACACTGGCATCTTCTCGTGGCCGATCCTCTACCACTACGGCCTGCACTATCAGGAGATGTGGGACGACTACCTCGCGGCGCTCGCGGAACAGGGCATGAGCCGGGATCCGTGATGGTCCCCGGCGGTCTTTGCGGCTTGAGTCCCGGGAAGTCTATGGATACTGCTAGGCTCCCTTCACGATGATCGGCGGCAATCCGGCATGGCAATGTATCACGAGGTACTGCACGATCTGCGTCTGATCGTGACGGTGTGCACGGGCCACGTAACCGGACGCGAGTTTCGCGAGGCGTACCGACAGATGGCCGGCGGCAGCGAGTACGACGAAATCGTGATCATTGCCGACAGTACCATCATGGATGTGTCGATCGATGACATCCGCGCGTTGTCTGGCTTCGTCGCGGGGGCGGCCCCCGATGACATCGACGAGACGTTGTGCGCCGTGGTCCTGCCGGCTGATCAGTCCGACTGGTTCGTGAAACTCTACAACGACGTGTCCGAGCATGCGGGATCGCCGGAAAGAACCCGCAGGTACGATACCGTCGCAGCCGCCGTCGCGGCCCTCGGCCGGTCCGACGATCTTGAACGGATTTCCCAAGTGGCCAAGAAACTCGGTGCGAATTCATCCGACTAACCGTCACCCCCGCGAAGGCGGGGGTCCAGCCGCTGCATCCCTGGATTCCCGCCTTCGCGGGAATGACTGGTCTTTATCTGGCGTCCGGTAACCGCGATGGCGAAGTGCGCGAAACTGCCTACAACGGCTCGCCGCGGAGCACCCGGGGCAGCTCGCCGACCAGTCCCATGGCATGGCGCATGAAGACCTTCTTCAACGGACCGGCGCGGTTGACCATGGCGAGGCCGATATCGCGCGCCGCGCGGACCGGACCGATGTCGTTGGAGAACAGCCGGTTCAGCATGTCGGTCATGCCCAGCATCAGCGTGTTGTCGAAGCCGCGCCAGCGGGCATAACGGTCGAGCACCGTGCCGCCGCCGATGTCGAGACCGAGCCGACGCGCGTCGATCACCGCTTCGGCCAGCGCGGCGGCGTCGCGCAGGCCCATGTTGAGGCCCTGGCCGGCGATCGGGTGCATGGCGTGCGCCGCGTCGCCGGCGAGCGCCAGGCGCCGGTCGGTATGCCGTTCGGCGAACTGCAGCGACAGGGGATAGGACCAGCGTTTCGGTTCCGGTTCGACCTCGCCGAGGAAATCGCCGAAGCGGCGCCGCAGCTCGCCGGCGAAATCGCGGTCGTCGAGCGCCATGATGGTCGGCGCCAGGTGTTTCTTCTCCGTCCAGACGATGCTCGCCCGGTTGTTCTGCAGCGGCAGGATGGCGAACGGGCCCGACGGCAGGAAACGCTCGTGGGCGATGTTGCTGTGCGGTTTCTCGTGGCGCACGGAACAGACGATGCCGGCCTGGTCGTAGTCCCAGCGCGTGACGCGGAGCCCGGCGCCCTCGCGGATCGCCGAGCCGCGGCCGTCGGCGCCGACCAGCAGCCGAGCCCGCACGGTGCGTCCGTCGGCGAGCGTCAGCGCGACGCCGGTCTGGTCGCGCTCGACCGAGGCGATTGAAACCGGAGCCAGAACCGTGAGGTCGGCGATCCCGCCGAACCGTTCGGCGATGGCGTGGCGGATGTGGCGGTTCTCGATCATGTAGCCGAACGGTTCGTCGCCGACGTCGCGGTGATCATAATGCAGGAACAGCGGCGAGGCGCCGTCGGAAACGCGGATGTCCTCGATCGGATTGACGACCGCTTCGAGCGCCGGCCACAGCCCGGCGGAGCGCAGCGCCCGGTGGCTGGAAACCGCGATCGACGACGCCCGCCCGTCGAACGCCGGGTCGAGCCCGGCCTCGACCGGTGCGCGGTCGACGAGCACGCTTGGCACCCCGACACCCGCCAGCAGACAGGCCAGCGTGCCGCCGACAAGGCCGCCGCCGACAATGACGACTTCGGTATCGATGACGGACGGGCGCTTGGTCATGGCGGTAACTTGGCGAGGCCGGGGGCGGTTGTCCAGCGGCGCGCGCATGCCTTTGATTTGACCTTCGCGCCTGCACAATTCATGAGCGGGACCCACTCGTTGCACAAAATTTGTGCATGAGCGTCGATCCGTTGACGACAAGTGAGTCGAATAAACACCCCTAACTCATTGATAATTCGACGTTCATGGAAACCGTCGAATCTGGCACGGGAGTTGAAAGAGGAGACCGCAGAGGTCCGGCATTTCGGCCACGGGAACCCCAGCAAAGAAGGGAGACTGAAATGCTCAACTCTAATCGCCTCGTCCGGTCCATCGACCGGCTCAAATCGACCGCTGTCGGCGCATTCGTGCTTGCAGCATTGATGGCTCTCGCGCCGTCCGACGCCTCCGCCGCCGTGACCGCCGAGGTGTCCTACATCTTCAACACCTTCGCGTTCCTGGTCAGCGGGTTCCTCGTCATGTGGATGGCCGCCGGTTTCGCCATGCTCGAATCCGGCCTGGTGCGGACCAAGAACACCGCGACCATCTGTCTCAAGAACATCACGCTCTATTCGGTCGCCGGCATCATGTATTACATCGTCGGCTACGCGCTGATGTACACCGACGTCTCGGGCTACATCGGTTCGTTCGACTTCTTCTACAACCCTTCGGACGCGGAGCTCGCGCTGCTCGGCGCCGACGAGGTCACCGAGGAACTGGTCGCCGCGGTCACCGACAACGGCTACTCGGTCGCGTCCGACTGGTTCTTCCAGATGGTGTTCGTCGCCGCCACGGCGTCGATCGTTTCCGGTACGGTTGCCGAGCGCGTCAAGTTCTGGCCGTTCATGATCTTCACCGTGGTCCTGACCGGCATCATCTACCCGATCCAGGGGTCCTGGACGTGGGGCGGCGGCTGGCTCTCCGAGATGGGCTTCTCAGACTTTGCCGGTTCGACGATCGTTCACTCGGTCGGCGGCTGGGCCGCGCTCACCGGCGCGATCATCATCGGCGCGCGCAAGGGCAAGTACGCCGCCGACGGCAAGATCCACGTCATGCCGGGCGCCAACCTGCCGCTCGCCACGCTGGGTACGTTCATCCTGTGGCTCGGCTGGTTCGGCTTCAACGGCGGCTCCGTTCTCGCCCTCGGCGACGCGGCGTCGGCGACCTGGATGGCGATCGTCTACACCAACACCAACCTGGCCGCTGCCGGCGGTGTGGTTGCCGCGGTCATCCTGACCCAGATCCTCTACAAGAAGATCGACCTGACCATGGCGCTCAACGGCGCACTGGCCGGACTGGTGTCGATCACCGCCGGTCCGGACCTGACCAACCACTTCATGTCGATCATCATCGGCGCCATCGGCGGCATCCTCGTGGTCATCGCCGTGCCGCTGCTCGACAAGATGAAGATCGACGATGTCGTCGGCGCCATCTCGGTTCACCTCGTGGCCGGCATCTGGGGCACCCTGGCCGTCGGCATCTTCGGCGGCGGCGACCTGATGGTGCAGATCGTCGGTATCGTCTCGATCGGCATCTACACGGTCATCGCAACCAGCGTCGTGTGGCTGATCCTGAAGGCCGTCATGGGCGTCCGGGTCACCGAAGAGGACGAGTACGCCGGTCTCGACCAGGCAGAACTGGGAATGGAAGCGTACCCCGAGTTCGGCCGCGGTTCGCAGATCGTCTAAGCCGACCGAACCCTCCCCCAAGGGGGTCGAAGGGACGGGCCGGATGCATCGCTCAGCGGGGTGCTCCGGCCCGTTTCCTTTTGAACGGTTCGACCTGCAATCGCGCGCCGAGGGAATAGCCCGGTGACTCCCTGGAGAGGCTCGGCGCGCGACCGGCGCTTCCGCTTTTCTCTTGTCTGACATCGCGAAACGCTCGACAAACGACGGCATGGAACACAATCCCGATCTCGCCGTCCTCCCGGACTTCCCGTTCGACCGGCTGCGCGACCTGCTCGACGGAATCGCGCCGCCCGACGGCCTCGAGCCCATCTCGCTGGCGATCGGTGAGCCGCAGCAGCCGATCCCGGCCTTCACCGAGGCAATCATCGCCGAGGGCCGCGGCAGCTGGAACAAGTACCCGCCGTTCACCGGTTCGCCGGAACTGCACGCGGCCGTCGCCGGCTGGCTCCGGCGGCGCTATGGCCTCGGCGAGGGCGACATCGACGCCAAGCGCCATATCCTGTCGTGCGCCGGCACGCGCGAAGCGCTCTATCTGCTGCCGACGTGGGCGGTGCCCCGGGAGAAGAACGGAGGCCGACCGATCGTCGCCATGCCGAACCCGTTCTATCATGTCTACGGCACCGGGGCGCTGGCGTCGGGCGCGGAGTCGCTCTACCTGCCGGCAACGCCGGAAACCGGCCACCTGCCGGATCTCGATGCGCTCGACGCGGCGACACTCGGGAGGCTCGCCATGCTGGTCGTCTGCACGCCGGCCAACCCGCAGGGCGTGATGGCCGATGCCGCGTACCTGGAGCGCGCCGTATCGCTCGCCCGCAAGCACGACTTCCTGCTCGTCGTCGACGAGTGCTACGCCGACGTCTACGACAAGGGCCCGCCGACCGGCGTGCTCGAGGTCTGCCGCTCGATGAGCGACGGCGGCTTCGACAACGTCATCGCCTTTCATTCGCTTTCCAAGCGGTCGAACGGGGCCGGGCTGAGGTCCGGTTTCTTCGCCGGCGATCCGGCGATCATCGCCGGGTACGGCCGCTTCCGGCGCTATATCGCGGCCAGCATCCCGCTGCCCATCGACGCCGCGTCCGCCGCGCTGTGGGCCGACGACGACCACGCCGAACAGGTCCGCGCGTTCTACCGCGCCAACATCGACGCGGCGGAAGCCATCGTCGGCGGACACTTCGGTTTCTACCGGCCGCCGGGCGGCTTCTTCCTGTGGCTCGACGTCGGCGACGGCGAGGCGGCGACCGCGAAACTGTGGGGCAAGGCCGGCCTGAAGGTCCTCGCCGGTGCCCACACCTCGCGCCCGGACGCCACCGGCGCCAGTCCCGGCGACCGTTTCATCCGGGTCGCCCTGGTGACCGCAAGGCCGGTTCTCGAAGAGGCCCTGAGGCGGCTCGTTAACACTCTCTAAACGTCCTGCGGGCTACCAATAGGCGGACGAAATTCGACCGATTAGCCAGGAGTCTCCGCATGGCCAGAACGGCGTCACCGGCCTCCGGCGATGCGCTGTTGCCCGCAGCCCTCGTCGCCTTCATGAAACGCCGCGCCTTCGAGGCCGCGGGCGGACTGCTGATTGCCGCCGGCGCCGGCCTGATGGCGCTGCTGCTGACCTATTCGCCGAGCGATCCGTCGCTCAACAGCGCCAGCGGCCACGCGCCCGCCAATCTGCTCGGCACGCCCGGCGCGCTGCTCGCCGACATCTTCCTGCAGACCATCGGCGTGGTCGCCGCCCTGCCGGCACTGACGTTCTGGACCTGGGGCGTGCGCCTGTTGCGCAAGGAAAGCATCGCCAGCCCGGCGCTCCGCGTCATGGCGCTGCTGATCGCCATGGCTCTCGCCTGCGGCGCCCTCGCCGCGCTCGCGGTACCCGGCAACTGGCCGCTGGCCTGCGGCATGGGCGGCTTCGTCGGCGACATGATCTACGGCTATGTCCACCAGGTCGGCGTGCTGGTCCATGCCGACGCCGGCCCGGCGGCCGGCGCTGCGCTGTTCGCCGGCATCTCGGCGAGCCTGATGGTCTATGCCTTCGGCTGGTCGTGGCGCGACTGGGTTCTCGCCGGCGGCGCCGTGCAGCGCGCTTCGAACGAAGCCGTCAGCGGCGTGAAGCGCGTCGGCGGCGGCCTGCAGAGCGTCGCGGGTACCCTCGATTCCGTGCGCACCCGGTTCGCCGAACGCCGCATCGACGAAACCAGCGTCTCGGGCGCGCTCGACGCCGACGACGACGCCAGTTTCGTGCGCGAGCCCGCCGCGGTGAAGTCGGAGAAACCGCGAAAGAAGACGGTGGTCTCCGCCCCGGCGCCCAAGACCCGGGCCGGCCGCAAGGCCGAGCGCGAGCGTCAGAAGACTCTCGATCTCGGCGAGGACGGCGTCTATTCGCACCCGCCGCTGGCGCTGCTCGAGGAGAACGAGCCGTCGGTTCCAGGCCGCAAGGTTTCCAGCGATTCGCTCGAGGAGAACGCCCGCTTCCTGTCGTCCGTGCTCGAGGACTTCGGGGTGCGCGGCGAGATCGTCAAGGTCCGCCCGGGCCCGGTAGTCACGCTCTACGAGCTTGAGCCCGCGCCCGGCACCAAGACGTCGCGGGTCATCGGCCTGTCGGACGACATCGCGCGCTCGATGAGCGCGATCTCGGTGCGCGTCGCGGTCGTGCCCGGGCGCAGCGTGATTGGCATCGAGCTGCCGAACTCGGACCGCGAGATGGTCGGCTTGCGCGAGCTGCTGGCGTCCGAGGCCTTCGAGAAGGCATCGGCCAAGCTGCCGCTGGCACTCGGCAAGGACATCGGCGGCCAGCCGGTGATCGTCGATCTCGCGCGCATGCCGCACCTGCTGATCGCCGGCACCACGGGGTCCGGTAAATCGGTCGGCATGAACGCCATGATCCTGTCGCTGCTCTACCGGACGTCGCCCGACGAGTGCAAGTTCATCATGATCGATCCGAAGATGCTCGAGCTCTCGGTCTACGACGACATCCCGCACCTGCTGACGCCGGTCGTCACCGATCCCTCCAAGGCGGTGGTCGCGCTCAAGTGGACCGTGCGCGAGATGGAGGACCGCTACCGTGCCATGTCGCAGCTCGGCGTGCGCAACATCGCCGGCTTCAACCAGCGCATCGTCGAGGCGCAGAAGAAGGGCGAAACCCTGACACGCCGGGTGCAGACCGGCTTCGACGCCGACGGCCAGCCGGTCTACGAGGATCAGGCCATCGCCAATGCGCCGCTGCCCTACATCGTCGTCGTCGTCGACGAGATGGCGGATCTCATGCTGGTCGCCGGCAAGGACGTCGAGGCCGCCATCCAGCGCCTGGCGCAAATGGCGCGCGCCGCCGGCATCCACCTGATCATGGCGACGCAACGCCCGTCGGTCGACGTCATCACCGGCACCATCAAGGCCAACTTCCCGACGCGCATCAGCTTCCAGGTCACCTCGAAGATCGACAGCCGCACCATCCTCGGCGAGCAGGGCGCGGAGAACCTGCTCGGCCAGGGCGACATGCTCTACATGGCCGGCGGCGGGCGCATCACCCGCACGCACGGTCCGTTCGTCTCGGATGAAGAAGTCGAGAGCGTCGTCGAGTTCCTCAAGGGTCAGGGCGACCCGAGCTACATCGAGGAAGTCACCCGCGACGACGACCCCGGCAGCGCCGGCCCCGGTTCATCGGGCAGCGGCGGCGGCTCGGACGAACTCTACGACGAGGCGGTCGCGCTGGTCGCGCGCGAGGGCAAGGCCTCGACCAGCTTCATCCAGCGCCACCTGCAGATCGGCTACAACCGCGCCGCCCGCATCATCGAACAGATGGAGAAAGAGGGCGTCGTCTCGGCCGCCAACCGGGTCGGCAAGCGCGAGGTCCTGGTCGGCAGCCACTAAGCTCAGGGGTTCCCCGCGACGTCGTCGCGGTCCATCACCGCCGGCGGGTCCCCGTGCCCCCGATCAGACGAGGCTGCATTGGCAGAAGGATCGAGACAGTCGTCCCGGCACCTCGAACCGATTCGATCTCGACGCACCCGCCGTGCAATTTGGCCAGCGCGCAAGTGATCGCCAACCCGAGACCGGACGAGTCGCCCGCAAGATACGGATCCGAAACACCAGCGTTGAACGGGTCGGTCAACCGCGCAATATCGCTTTCGTCGATACCGGCACCGGAGTCTGTCACAGATACCCGGCATACGTTGTCCTCGCACTTGGCGAAAATCTCGATTGTATCTCCGGCTACCGAGTACCTGAGCGCGTTGGACAACAGATTGAGAATCATCTGCTTGAGCGCGCGTTTGTCCGCCTCGATCAGTTCATTCGCCTCGCTCAGCCGGTTGCGCACCTGCACGCCCTGCTGCGCAGCCCGGGTCAGGACCAGTGCCTCGCAATCCGACATCAGGAAGGCCGGGTTGAAGCGGGAAAGGTCCAGCGGATACTCGTCCGACTCGATCTTCGACATATCCAGCATGTCGTTGATGAGATCGAGAAGGTGATGACCGCTCGCCTCGATGTCCGCGGCATACTCGATGTACTTGTCGTCGCCGAGCGGCCCAAGTACCTGACCATGCAGAATTTCCGAGAACCCGATGATCGCATTGAGCGGTGTTCTGAGTTCATGGCTCATGTTGGCGAGGAAGGACGATTTCACCTGAATCGCCTCTTCAGCTCGACGCTTCGTGCGGTCGATCTCGGCGCTGGCCGTTCGACGTATGGTGATTTCCTCTTCTGTCGAAATGATCCGTTTCCAATCGTCGACTGAATCGTCCGGAACGAGTGTCGACGTCCACGTCATCAACGGCCGGCCGTCGTGGGCAATGCCCGGCTGTTCGTGATGAAAGACCCGCGCGCCCTCCGCTAGTCGGGCAAGTTCGTTGATGTAAAACGGGCGCATGATTTCGGCATGTTCGTTGGTCGACGTCCAGTCCATCAGCATACGCGAGCTTTCGACGCCATAGATTCGGCAGGCTGCCGGGTTGACCCGAATCACCTTGATCGCCTCGAAAGCACGTTCGACCACCTCGGGGTTCTCTGTGAAGTAGGCATGGAAATCCGTAACGCCCTGCCGCTTCAGTTCGTCGATCATCGGTTTAACCCCGGAATAGTCCTCCTCCCAGATGCCGATCGGCGCATTGTCAAAAAAGAATGCGCCTGAACTGCCGAGGCTGCTGCGGATGAAACGCGGGCGCAGTCTGCGGCCAATGAATCGCTTGGCTTGAGAAATCGCCGACGAAGCCCAGATCAATGACGAAAGAAGACGGCCGGCATGTCCGGCGGCCCACCCTGACAGATTGGGCGCGCCAAATGGATACTGCGATGCTGACGACGCGACAGCCCCCGAATAAGGTCTCAGTTCAGCTATCGGCATTGCGCGCACTCCCCCCTAGTTCAAACCCCCTGATGGCCTAAGGCGCCGGCACCAGCTTGTAGCCGCCCGGCTCGGTGATCAGCAGCCGCGCATTCGAGGGATCCTCCTCGATCTTCTGGCGCAAGCGATAGACGTGGGTCTCCAGCGTGTGGGTGGTGACGCCCGCGTTGTAGCCCCAGACCTCGTCGAGCAGCACGTCGCGGCTGACCACCCGGTCGCCGGTCCGGTACAGGTACTTGAGGATCGCCGCTTCCTTGTCGGTCAGGCGGATCTTCTTTTCCGTTTCGTTGTGCACCAGCATCTTGGCGCTCGGCTGGAAGGTGTACGGGCCGATCACGAACATCGCGTCGTCGGAGCGTTCGTGCTGGCGGATGTGGGCACGGATGCGCGCCAGCAGCACACCCATGCGGAACGGCTTGGTGACGTAGTCGTTGGCCCCGGCGTCGAGCCCGAGGATGGTGTCGGCGTCGGTGTCGGCGCCGGTCAGCATGATAATCGGCGAGCGCACGCCGTTCTTGCGCATCAGCTTGCAGGCGTCGCGGCCGTCCATGTCGGGCAGGCCGACGTCGAGCAGGATGATGTCGTAGTAATCCTGCTTGGCGATCTGCAGGCCTTCCTGCGCGGTGCGCGCGACGACGGCGCTGAACTCCTCGTGGAGCTCGAACTGCTCGGTCAGCATTTCGACCAGTGCGTCGTCGTCGTCGATCAGCAGGAGGTTCTTGCCGGTGCTCATGCGGTTATCCCGTTCGCTGTTACCCGGCCCCATCATGCCGACAAAACGGCCGCCTGCAAGCGGTGCGCCCGATCCGGCGCCCGGGAATCACGGACACGTGAAAGCCGCGCGGCGGGCCACCGTCCCGTGATAATAATTGTCTCCGCGCCCGCTTTGTACAATAACCTTGGCCGCAGCCGCCCGCGGGCAGCATAGCACGGGGCCAACCGGGAACGGGGCACGATGACCAAACCGCCGCACCTCTCCGCCGTACCGACCACGCGAGAGCCGCTGTCGCGTCTCGCGGTCGACCGCGCGGTCTCCGAGCTGCGCCGCGGCCGCGCCGTGGTGATCCTCGCCGGTGACGGCCGCGCGATCCTGGCGCTGGCCGCCGAGAACGCCACGCAGGCGCGGCTCGACGCGCTCGGCGAGCAGGCCGGCGCGCCCGCCGCCATGGCGATGACCGGCCGCCGCGCCACGGTACTCAACATGGTGCCGTCGCCCGACAAGGTCGCGATCGTCGCGGCGCGCGGCGACAGCCCGCTCGACGCCGCGCTGGCGCTCGACCTCGCCGACCCGCTGTCGGGCGTCAAAGGCGCCGGGCTGATCCAGCGGCTCAAGCGTCACCGGGTCGAGCGCGCCGACAGGCACAGCGCCGAAGCCGCCGCCATCCAGCTGACCAAGATCGCCCGGCTGCTGCCGGCGGCCATCGTCGCGGCGGTCAGTCTCAGCGACAACGACGACGTCATCGCCTGGAGCGCGCGCCACGACCTGATCGCCGTCGACGCCGGCGACGTGTTCCAGTACGAAGCCTCGACCGCGCGCAGCCTGAAGCGCATCAGCGAGGCCTCGGTGCCGCTCGCCGACGCCGCCGTGTCGCGGGTCATCGCCTTTCGCCCGGCCGACGGCGGGCTCGAACACCTGGCCATCGTCATCGGCGAGCCGGACGGCGACACGCCGGTGCTGGCGCGGCTGCACTCGGAATGCTTTACCGGCGACCTGCTGGGCAGTCTCCGGTGCGACTGCGGCGACCAGCTGCGCGGCGCCATCGCCGAAATCGCCAAGCAGGGCGCGGGCGTGCTGCTGTATCTCGCGCAGGAGGGCCGCGGCATCGGCCTCGTCAACAAGCTCCGCGCCTATACCCTGCAGGACGAGGGCTTCGACACGGTCGAGGCCAACGAACAGCTCGGCTACGACGCCGACGAGCGGGTCTACCTGCCGGCCGCCCAGATGCTGCGCGATCTCGGGTTCTCCAGGGTGCGGCTGATGACCAACAACCCGGAGAAGGTCGCCCAGCTTGCGGCCTGCGGCGTCGAGGTCACCGACCGGGTCGGCCACGCGTTCCCGTCAAACCAGCACAACGAACAGTACCTGCGCACCAAGGCGGCCCGCAGCGGGCATTTGATCTAAGTGTAGTCCCGACACAATGGCTGTCATTCCCGCTAGGGCGGGAATCCGTGGTTACGTCGGCTGGACCCCCGCCTTCGCGGGGGTGACGGGTGAGGGTGTCGCCAGGGTGGTGTGCTGCCGGGTTGTATAGAATGCTGGTCCGTACTCACCCACCCTGTCATTCCCGCGCAGGCGGGAATCCAGCGGTGAAGACGGACAGCACCCATGTCGAAATCGGGTTACGTCTACATTCTGTCCAGCACACCGAACGGCACGCTCTACGTTGGCGTGACATCGGACCTCGTTCGCCGAGTCCATGAGCATCGGGAGGGTTTGGTTCCCGGATTCACCAAACGGAATGGCGTGAAGACGCTCGTTCACTACGAAGTGTTCGATGACATTGCGTCGGCCATTGCCCGCGAGAAGGCGATCAAGAAGTGGCGACGCGCGTGGAAACTGCGGCTGATATCGGAGTCCAACCCGGACTGGCGGGACCTGTGGGCCGAGATCGCTGGACCCCCGCCTGCGCGGGGGTGACGAATGGGTATGGCGCAGGGATGACGGGTGAGGGCGTCGCGGGCGTGGCTGGATTTCCGGCGGCAACGGCGGTTTCGACCCGGCAAGTTCTGCCGACCGCCTGTATTTCGGGCGGGACGGTAATCCCAACCTATTGAATTCATGAAATAATGTCTGGCACGGGGCTTGCTTTTCTCCTGGGGAACGGGAGAAAACCATGTCCGAACTGGGCGACCTGACACATTCATACAGCGCGGCGCGCGGCCTGATGCCGGCGAGCCACGTCCTGTCGAATCCGGCCAGCCAGGCCGCGGGGCGCTACGATCTCGAGGATTCGGGGCCCGGCAACGACTCGGGCGAGCTGTCGTTCCTCGACGTCGTCGACATCATCAACCCGCTGCACCACATCCCCGGCGTCTCGACGGTCTACCGCAACCTGACCGGCGACGAGATCTCGCCCGCCGCCCGGGTCGCCGGCGGCACGCTCTACTTCGGTCCGATCGGCTTCGCCGTCTCGACGGTCAACGCGGTGGTCGAAACGGTCACCGGCGACGATGTCGGCGGGCATTTCGCCTCGCTGTTCGGCGAAGACGGCGACAGCGACAGCGAGCTCGCCGAGAACGACGACGGCTTCGCCACGGCGATCGCCGGCGGCAGCGGCGACGACTTCCTCAGCATCGACGACTGGCTCGCGCAGCCGGCGCCGGGCACCGCCGAGGCGGCCAGCGCCCTCGGCGCGGCACCGGCCGCCGCCGCATTCACCCAGCAATTCGCCGCCCCGGCATCGGGCCAAAGCACGGGCCAGGCCCTCTCGGCCCGCACGGTTTCGGTGCCGGGCGGCAATCAAGCGATGTCCGGCGCCGTCCCCGTCGAGGCCCTGCCGGCCGACATTCTCGCCGCGCTGATGAGCGGCAACCCGGTGCGCCCGGTCGACGCGGTCAGCGCCGGCACGGAATCCCGTGCCCCGGCCGCCGGCGACGGCTTCGGCTCGCTCGGCGTGGCGCAGGTGCTGCCGAACGGCGAACGGGACATGACGCCGGAGCGGCCGACGCCGCTGACCGACGGTCTCGCGGGTCTCGGCCCGGCGCTGGTGCCCGACGTCACGGCGTTCTCCGACGCCGACGCCTACGGCGCGATTGCCAGCGACGGCGGCTGGTTCACTGCCGCCATGAACGACGCGCTCGGCAAGTACGACAACAGCGCCGCGCTCCGCCAGCAGGTCAGGCAGCCGCTGGTCGACGTCTCCCAGTAACGGGACGACGGGGCGGCCATGGCGGACCTTCACGTTTTTTCCAACGGTATCCTGATCACCGGTGGCGAGCGTTATCGCTGCGCGCTCGGGTCCGGCGGCATCGTCAACGCGAAGTCCGAGGGCGACGGCGGGACGCCGGCAGGATCGTTTCCGTTGCGCCGCGTGCACTATCGCGCCGACCGCCGCGCGGCGCCGGCGACCGACCTTCCGGTGCGCGAGATCGCGCCCCAAGACGGCTGGTGCGACGACCCGGCGCACGAGGCCTACAACACGCTGGTCACGCTGCCGCTTGCCGCCGGTCACGAGGTCATGACGCGCGACGACGCGCTCTACGACGTCGTCGTCGAGATCGGCTACAACGACGATCCGCCGGTGCCGGGCGCGGGCAGCGCCATCTTCATGCACGTCGCCAGACCGGGTTACGCCCCGACCGAGGGCTGCGTCGCCCTGGCGCCCGCCGACATCGACACCGTGCTGAAGACCCTCGACCCGGCGTCCCGGATTCACATCTACAAGGTCGCCGCGCCGGACATTCAGGTCGAGAACCTACTCGACTGACGCCGCCGCCAACGCAGCGAGTCCTTGACATCAGAGGAATTATGTCCTATGATACCGATCGCTCTTTTGCGATGGTGAATAGGACAAGCTGGCCTCTCCTTCGAGACGCGCTGTCGCGCTCCTCAGGATGAGGCCAAACAACACCCCCTCATGCTTCGTCGGGCTCAGTATGAGGGAGCCAGAACGTTCCTCACCCTGAGCCTGACGAAGGGCGAGGAACGGGCCAGACATACCCATCAACCGATGCTTAGGGACATCCTGGCCAATTGGACGAGATGCCAAGAAATGCGGCCCGGCGGGGGTCGATGGTCCGAAATAGCCCGGAACCCGGGTTCGCGCGTGATTCCAATGCCTTGGCGATTGCATAAAATGGTCCGGCGATGGGCCGCGAATAGGTGGCAGATGGGCGGAGCATAGGCTGGACGGTGATGTGAACGGTGGCGGGATTGCGGGCACCGATCAGGTGGCCGTGACCACGCAGAAGATGATCAGAAAAGCGAAGCACCCGGGGGGTCATAAACATTCTCAGCAAATATCATCATTTCTCATCCGTTTCGCGTACCGGGCCCGGGAAACGGCGAGAGTTCGGATGATGCGGATGAACCGTCAGCCAGCGGGCTTGGGGCGTTCCCCGAAGATCGCGCTGCCGACCCGCACGTGGGTCGCGCCGAAGCGCACCGCGACCTCGAAATCCGCGCTCATGCCCATGCTGAGACCGGTTAGCCCGTTGCGCGCGGCAATCTTGGCAAGCAGCGCGAAGTGCAGCGACGGCTCCTCATCGACCGGCGGAATGCACATCAGGCCGACGACCGGCAAGCCGAGGTCGTCGCGGCACAAGGCGACGAAGGCGTCGGCGTCCTCGGGCAGGACGCCGGCCTTCTGCGGCTCGGCGCCGGTGTTGACCTGGACGAAGACGTCGGGCCTGCGCCCGGTCTCGTCCATCAGGCCGGCGATGCGGCGCGCCAGCTTGGGCCGGTCGACGGTTTCGATGACGTCGAAGGTCTCGAGCGCGGCCTTGACCTTGTTGCTCTGCAGCGGGCCGATCAGGTGGAGCCGGATATCGGGGCTGAGGTCGCGCATCGCCGGCCACTTGCCCTCGGCCTCCTGCACCCGGTTCTCGCCGAACGTCCGGTGGCCGGCCTCGATCGCCGGGCGAATGCGGTCGGGCCCGTGGACCTTGGTCACGGCGACCAGCGAGACGTCCGCCGGGTCGCGCCCGGCGGCGCCGGCGGCCTCGGCGATCCGCGCCTCGACGGCGCGCAGGTTGGCGACGACATCGACGCTTGCGTCCGCGTTCTCTACCATGTGCTGTGCTTCCTGATGTTCGATGGACCGGTAAGACATCCCAGTGAGACGTTGATGGCGGCGAGCCTATCAGACCTGACACGGGCGCTCCACGGGCTTCGGCCCCCATGGCCCGCACTTGACGCGGATTTGCCGGCGGCGATCCTGATGACCGACGACGAGCGGCTGGCCGATCCCCTGGGAGCGCTCGACCGGCTGCCCGCGGGCAGTGCGGTGATCGTGCGCCGCCGCGAGCCCGGCGCGCGCGAGGCGACGGCCCGCGCGATCCTGCCGGAATGCCGCCGGCGCGGCATGCGGGTGCTGATCGCCGACGATGCGGATCTCGCCCGCCGGCTCGGCGCCGACGGGGTGCATCTGCCGGAAGCGGCGGTCAAGCGCCGGCCGCGGCGGCCGTTTCCGGATGAACCCGGCTGGCTGGTAACGGCGGCGGCGCACTCGGGCGCGGCGCTCGCCCGGGCGGCGGGTGCGGGCGTCGATGCCGTGCTGCTCTCGCCGGTGTTCGCGACCCAAAGCCACCCCGGCGACCGGGTCCTCGGGCCGCTCCGGTTCCGCGCCCTGTGTCGCGACGCGGCCGTGCCGGTCTATGCGCTGGGCGGCATCGACACGGCGGGCCTGCGCAGGCTCCGGGGATCGGGCGCCGCCGGCATCGCCGGGATCGGCATTGCCGGTGGATGAGCCTTCTCTGTCTGGTACAGACCGGGCGCTTGGTATATGAAAACCGTCTCTTAACAAGACTTTCCCATCAGACTGTTCCCGGAGTTCTCCGTGCCCGAAGACCACGCCTCAGAAACCACCAGCGGCGATACCCGCTACAACGTCAAGCAGTCCGAGACCCACTGGCAACAGGTCTGGGAGGAGCAGGGCTGCTTCGCGGTCAGCGAACAGAGCGACAAGCCAAAGTACTACGTGCTCGAGATGTTCCCGTATCCGTCGGGGCGGATCCACATGGGACACGTGCGCAACTACACCCTCGGCGACGTGGTGGCGCGGTTCATGAAGGCGCGCGGCTACAACGTGCTGCACCCGATGGGCTGGGATGCGTTCGGCCTGCCGGCGGAGAACGCGGCGATCGAGAACAACGTGCACCCGGCCAAGTGGACCCGCGAGAACATCGCCACCATGCGCGGGCAGCTCAAGTCCATGGGCCTGAGCTACGACTGGTCGCGCGAGATCGCCACCTGCGAGCCCGAGTACTACAAGCACGAACAGAAGATGTTCCTCGACTTTCTGCGCGAGGGCCTGGTCTACCGCAAGGAATCCTGGGTCAACTGGGACCCGGTGGAGAACACCGTGCTGGCCAACGAACAGGTCATCGACGGCAAGGGCTGGCGCTCCGGCGCGCCGGTCGAAAAGCGCAAGCTCGCCCAGTGGTTCCTCAAGATCACCGAGTACGCCGAGGACCTGCGCGCCGCGCTCGCCGGCCTCGAACGCTGGCCCGACCGGGTCCGCCTGATGCAGGAGAACTGGATCGGCCGCTCCGAGGGCGCGCACATCCGGTTCGACATGGAAGGCTCCGACGAGAAGCTCGAAGTCTACACGACGCGCCACGACACGATTTTTGGCATGACGTTCTGCGCCGTCGCCGCCAACCACCCGATCGCCGCCCGGCTGGCCGAAGGCAACGCGGAGCTCGCCGCGTTCGTCGAGGAATGCAACCGCATGAGCACCAGCGAGGAAGCCATCGAGACGGCGGAGAAGAAGGGCTTCGATACCGGTCTCCGGGTCAGGCATCCGTTCGTCGACGGCAAGACGGTGCCGCTCTACGTCGCCAACTTCGTGCTCATGGATTACGGCACCGGCGCCATCTTCGGCTGCCCCGGCCACGACCAGCGCGACATGGATTTCGCCCGCAAGTACGGCCTCGACGTCATCCCGGTGGTCGCCCCGCGCGACGTCGACCCGGCGACCTTCGAACTCGGTGACGAGGCCTATATCGGCGACGGCGTGATCGTCAATTCGGATTTCATCAACGGCATGGAGATCGCCGACGCCAAGGCGGCCGTTGCCGACCGGCTCGAGGCCGACGGCATCGGCGAGCGCGCCATCAACTACCGGCTTCGCGACTGGGGCGTGTCGCGCCAGCGCTACTGGGGCTGCCCGATCCCGGTGATCAAGTGCGACGCCTGCGGCGTCGTGCCGGTGCCGGACGACCAGCTGCCGGTGGTGCTGCCGGAAGACGTCGAGCTCGGCGGCGCGGGCAACCCGCTGAGCCGCCACCCGACGTGGAAGCACGTCGACTGTCCGACCTGCGGCAAGGCGGCCGAACGCGAAACCGACACCTTCGACACATTCTTCGAATCGTCCTGGTACTTCGCGCGGTTCTGCTCGCCGCACACCGAGGACATCGGCTTTTCGCGCGACGCGGCGGACTACTGGATGCCGGTCGACCAGTACATCGGCGGCATCGAGCATGCGGTTCTTCACCTGCTGTATTCGCGCTTCTTCACCCGGGCGCTGCGCAAGTGCGGCTATCTCGACATGGACGAGCCGTTCGCCGGGCTGATGACCCAGGGCATGGTCTGTCACGAGACCTATCGCGACGACAAGGGCTGGCTGTTCCCGACCGACGTCGATCGCCAGGGCGACCAGGCAGTGCACGTGAAGACCGGCAAGCCGGTGACCATCGGGCGCATCGAGAAGATGAGCAAGTCCAAGCGCAACGTCGTCGACCCGGAACTGATCATCCGCGAGTACGGTGCCGACACCGCGCGGCTGTTCATGCTGTCGGACAGCCCGCCGGACCGCGATCTCGAATGGACCGATGCCGGCATCGAAGGCGCCTGGCGCTATCTCAATCGGGTGTGGCGAGGCGTCATGCAGCCGCGCGCGGCGATCGGCGAGGCGCCGCCGGCCGACGCATCGGCTGTCGAGGGTGCGGCGCTCGATGTCCTGAAGCTGGCACACCGCACGATCGACGGGGTGACCGGCGATCTCGGCCGCTTCCACTTCAACAAGGCCGTCGCCCGGGTCCGCGAGCTGACCAACGCGCTCGAGGACCTCAAGGACGAGAACGCGGACGCCGCCGCCGTGCGGCGCTTCGGCTGGGAGACCGCGATCCGCCTGCTGGGGCCGATGATGCCGCACCTCTGCGAGGAGTTGTGGCGCGGGCTCGGCCATGAGACGCTGCTGGTCGAGCAGCCTTGGCCGGAGGCCGAGGCGGCGATGTTGAGCCTCGATACCGTCGAGGTCGGCGTCCAGGTCAACGGCAAGATGCGCGGCACGGTGTCGCTGGCGCCCGACGCGCCGGAAGACGATGCCAGGGCCGGGGCGCTGGCGCTGGAGACGGTCAAAGCGGCGATCGACGGCAAGGATATCCGCAAGGTCATCTATGTCCCGAACAGGATCATCAATGTGGTTGTCTGAACGATTGCGGACCGGGGTTCTGGTCGTCGCCCTCATGGCGCTCGGCGCCTGCGGGTTCGAACCGCTTTACGGCCAGGGCACGGCATCGGGCGCGGCCCAGCTTTCCGGCATCCGGGTCGCCCCGATCGACGACCGGATCGGCCAGCAGCTGCGTAACGAACTGCGCGGCTACCTGACGCCGCACGGGCTGAACGACGTTCCGGAGTGGGAGCTGCGGGTCGAGCTCGAGGAATCGATTTCCGAGGTTCTCGTCGAAGAGACGTCGTTCGCGACCCGGGCGGACCTGACCGTCAGGGCGAAGTTCCGGATCGTCTCGCTCGGCGACCAGCCGCTGTCGGTGCCGGCGGCCACGACCTCGGCGATCGGCAGCTACAACCTTCTGGAAGCGACCAACGAGTACGCCAACGTCGTCGCCGAGCGCGACGCCCGCGCCAAGGCCATTCGCGTGGTGGCGCGCGACATCGCCCGCCAGATCGCCATCTGGCTGCGCGACGAGCCCTGGAAGAAGATCGACCAAGCGACATGACGCCGCAGGTATGAAGATAGAACCGCGCGCCGTCGACGGGTTTCTCAAGCAGCCGGATCCGGCGGTGCGCGTGGTGCTCCTGTTCGGGCCGGACCAGGGCATGGTGCTCGAACGCAGCCGGGCGCTCGGCCGCACCGTGGTCGATGACCTCGCGGACCCGTTCGCGGTGGTCGATCTTTCGGAGAGCGATCTCAAGGACGATCCCGTGCGGCTCGGCGACGAGGCCCGCGCGCTCTCGTTCGGCGGCGGGCGCCGGCTGGTCCGCGTGCGCGGCGGCGGCGAGCCCGTGGCCGACGCGCTCAAGCGTTATCTCGAGGCGCCGGGCGACGGCTCGCTGGTCATCGTCGAAGCCGGCGACCTCGCGCCGAAGGCGGCGCTGCGGGCGACCTGCGAGAAGGAGAAGCTGTGTGCCTCGATCGGCTGTTATGCCGACCACGGCGGCGGTCTCGCGACGCTCATCCGGCAGGCCCTCGCCGATGCCGATGTGTCAGTGGACCGCGACGCCGTCGACCTCATGTGCGCCCATCTCGCGGAGGACCGCGGCATCGTTCGCGGCGAGATCGAGAAGCTGATCCTCTACGTCGGGCCGGGCGGCAAGGTGGGCGTCGACGACGTCACGGCGTGCCTCACCGACGCCGCCGCCGTTTCTCTCGACCGGCTGGTCTTTGCCTGCGGCGACGGCAACGCGGGCGAGGTCGACCAGCTGACGCGCCGCGCATTCGACGAAGGGGTCTCTGAGATCGCCCTGCTTCGCGCCCTGCAGCAGCATTTTACCCGCCTCGAATGGGTCGTCGCGCAGGGGCCGGACGCCGCGTCGCGGCTGCGCCCGCCGGTGTTCTTCCGTTTCAAGGACCGGTTCCAAGCACAGGCGCGGGGCTGGTCGCTGACGGCGATCCGCCGCGCCCTCGCCGCGCTGACGGAAGCCGAGATCGGCTGCAAGTCCGGCATCGAGCCGGCCCCTCTGGTCTGCAGCCGGGCGTTGCTGGCGGTCACCAGCCACGCGCCGAAGCGGGCAAGCCGGCGTTAGGATCTTAGCTCTTCCGCTGGTGGCTCAGTCGGCGCAGCACGTCGTCGAGCTGGTCGAGGGTCTTGTAGTGCACCGTCAACGTGCCGCTGCCGCCCTTGTTCCTGATGTCGACGGCAAGACCGAGCGTCGCCTTGAGGTCGCGCTCCAGCGCCGCGGTGTCGGCGTCCTTGGCGGGCGGCGACCGCTTGGCCGACGTACCGCCGCCGGGCTTGTGGGCAAGGGCCTCGGCCTGGCGGACGCTGAGGCCCTGCGCGGCGATTTGGCGGGCAAGTTGTTCCGCCGCATCGTGCCCGACCAGGGCCCGCGCGTGCCCCGCCGACAGCGTGCCGTCGCCGAGCAGTTTCTGCACCGATGCCGGCAGGGTCAGCAAGCGCAGGGTATTGGCGATATGGCTGCGGCTCTTGCCGATGTGCTTGGCGAGAACTTCCTGGGTATGGCCAAACTCCTCCATCAGGCGCCGCAGGCCCTCGGCTTCCTCGATCGGGGTCAGGTCTTCGCGCTGCAGGTTCTCGATCAAGCCGATCTCGAGCGCGTCGGCATCGCTGAGGTCGCGGACGATGACCGGGACCTCGTGCAGCTTGGCCTGCTGCGCGGCGCGCCAGCGGCGCTCGCCGGCGATGATCTCGTAGTCGTCGGGCTTGTCCGGATGGGGGCGCACGAGGATCGGCTGCAGGATACCCTTCTCGGCGATCGACTGGGCGAGCGCGGTCAACGCATCGGCGTCCATCCCGCGCCGCGGCTGGTATCGGCCGGGATGCAGCGCGGTCGTCGCGACCGCATCGCGGCCCGGTCCGGGCCTGGAGGCCGGGGCCGGGGCGGCGTAGGGCGCGTCGTTGTCACCGCCGAGCAGGGCGGAAAGGCCGCGGCCTAGGTTGCTTCGTTTCTTGTCGTTCATGTCACATGGACCTGCCGTTCTCGGTGAATGACCTCGCTCGCGAGGTTCAGGTACGCCTGGCTGCCGGCGCAGTTGATGTCGTAGATGAGGACCGGACGGCCATGGGACGGCGCTTCCGAAACCCGCACGTTGCGCGGGATAACCGTCTGGTAGACGATGTCGCCGAAATGCCCGCGCACGTCCTGCTCGACCATCTGCGAGAGATTGTTGCGGCGGTCGTGCATGGTCAGGACGATCCCCTGAATCGACAGGCGCGGGTTGAAGTTCGCGCGAATGCGCTCGATCGTCCGGCTCAGGTGGCTGATGCCCTCAAGCGCGAAGAACTCGCACTGCAGCGGCACCAGGACCGCATCGGCGGCGACCAGTCCGTTGACCGTGAGCAGGCCGAGGGCAGGCGGACAATCGATCAGCACGTAATCATAAGGCAACGACTGTCCGCGGAGGGCGTTGCGTAACCGGTACTCGCGGCGATCGAGATCGATCAATTCAATTTCGGCACCGGAAAGATCCATACCAGACGGAACGATATCGAGGCCAGGAATCTCGGTGTGCTTAATAATCTCACCAAGCTGCTCCTCTCCCATCAAAACATGGTAAATATTTTCTACGCGGTCACCTTGGCTCAAGCCGAGACCCGTACTTGCGTTGCCCTGAGGGTCAAGATCAATGATCAGGGCTTGTTTCTGGATTGCGGCCAGCGCCGTCGCCAGGTTGATCGCGGTCGTGGTTTTGCCGACGCCGCCTTTCTGATTGGCCACGGCGAGGATGCGGGGACGACGCGCGCCGGCTCCGTCGTCGGCGCGGGCGGGATCAGGCAGGTCGGTTGAAAGCATCGATGTCCAAGACCACACCGGCCGGGTCGGCCAGACTGGGGTGATGAGTGGCTTCTATATGCCATGCCCCGCGGGCGGCGGTCAATTCGTCCTGCCACTGGCGGCCCTTGAGAAACAGCGCCTTGCCGCCCGGTTTGAGCGCGGTTTCGGCGTGCCCGAGCAGGGCGTCGAGGGGCGCCAGCGCCCGCGACACGACGACGTCCGCCACCGGGCCGGTATAGGATTCGATGCGCACCGGATGAACGGTCGCCGGCGCCTCCGTGATCCGCCGGGCCTCGTTGAGAAAGGCCGCCTTGCGGCCGTCGCTCTCGATCAGGTGAACCCGGCCGGCGCCGAGTATGGCGAGCACCAGACCGGGAAATCCGGCGCCGCTACCGAGATCCGCAATGATCGGACTGCCGTCGGGCAGATAGCGCCGGAGCTGGGCGGAATCGAGGATATGCCGTCGCCAGGCGTCGGTCAGTGTGCCGGCGCCGACCAGATTGATCCGCGCCTGCCATTTTTGGAGCAGGGAAAGATAGGTCGTCAGCCGCTCGAGCTGGTCGGCGGTGGCATCGAGCTCCGGCGGGACGGGTCCGTGTTTCACGTGAAACACCGGGCCCCGGGTTGACCCCGCCGCACCGGTCTTTGTTTCACGTGAAACATCGGCAATCGGGGCCCGCTCTGTCAGGCCGCGCGGCGGCGCACATGACCGAGCAGGGCGGTCAACGCGGCCGGCGTAACGCCGGATATCCGCGCCGCCTGACCCAATGTGCGCGGCTGCGCGGCCGACAGTTTGTCGACGGCCTCCGCCGACAATCCGCCGATGGCGGCATAGTCGATCCCGTCCGGAATGATCAGCGCCTCGTCGCGACGGAAGGCCTCGATATCGGCTTGCTGGCGGGCAAGATAGGCGTCGTACAGTCCCTCGACGGCAAGTTGATCGAACGTTGGCGCGTCCATCTCGTCGAGCCCGGGCCAGATCGCCGTCAGCGTCGCGCGGCCGGTATCCGGATAGGCGAGAAGGTCCCACGCCGAGCGGTGGCGACCGTCCTGATTGATGTTGAGGCCAGCCGCCGCCAGTTCGGCCGGCGTCGCGGTGGCGGACTTCAGGGCGCCGCGGCCGGCTTCGAGTCGTGCCCGCTTCGCCGCGAAGGCCTGCGCGCGGCCCGTCGCGACGCAGCCGGCGGCGATGCCCCGGGGCGTCAGCCGTTGATCGGCATTGTCGGCGCGAAGCAGCAACCGGTATTCGGCCCTGGCGGTGAACATGCGGTACGGTTCACGCGTGCCGAGGGTCACGAGATCATCGATCATCACGCCGATGTAGCCGTCCGCGCGGTCCAGCACGAAGGTATCCGCGCCGCCACCGGCGCGGAGCGCGGCATTGACGCCGGCAACCAGGCCCTGGCCGGCGGCCTCTTCGTAGCCCGTGGTGCCATTGATCTGACCGGCGAGGAACAGGCCCCGAATCTCACGACATTCCAGCGTCGGCACAAGCGCTCGGGGGTCGGCGAAATCGTATTCGATGGCATAGCCCGGCCGAATGATGCGGGCGTTCTCGAGGCCCGGAATCAGGGCCACCATAGCGGCCTGGGCGTCGCGGGGCAGGGCGGTCGAGATGCCGTTCGGATAGACCGTGTCGTCGTCGAGGCCTTCCGGCTCGAGAAAAATCTGATGGCGTTCGCGGTCGGCGAACCGCACGACCTTGTCCTCGATCGACGGACAGTAGCGGGGGCCGGCCCCGGCGATGGCGCCGGAGTAGACCGGCGCGCGGCTCAGATTGGCGCGGATGATGTCATGCGCGCCCGGCGTGGTCCCGGTAATGTGACAGGCGATCTGCGGTGTCTTGATGGTGTCGGTCAGGTACGAGAACGGCGTCGGAGGATCATCGCCCGGCTGCGCCTCGAGCGCACCCCAGTCGATCGTGCGGCCATCGAGGCGCGGCGGTGTTCCGGTTTTAAGACGGCCGAGCGGCACGCCGAGACGGCGAAAGGTGTAGCTCAGCCCGATGGCCGGCCTGGCCCCGGCGCGGCCGGCGGGAAAGCGCTCCTCGCCGACATGGATCATGCCGCGCAGGAACGTGCCGCTGGTGATGACGACGGCCCCGGCCCGATACCGCCTGCCGGCCTCGGTAATCACGCCCTCGACGCGCTGCGCCCCGCCCAGGATCAGATCGTCGACCGGCTCGGCACGCATGGTCAGGTTCGGCGTCTCGGCCAGCAGCGCCTGAACGGCCTGCCGATAGAGCTTGCGGTCGGCCTGGGCACGCGGCCCGTGAACAGCGGGCCCCTTCGAGCGGTTGAGCATGCGGAACTGGATGCCGCCCCGATCGATGGCGCGCCCCATGATGCCGTCGAGCGCGTCGACCTCGCGAACGATCTGGCCCTTGGCAAGACCGCCGATCGCCGGATTGCACGACATCTCGCCAATGGTTGCGAGATCATGGGTCAGCAGAAGAGTTCGGGCGCCCATGCGCGCAGCCGCCGCCGCAGCCTCGGTCCCGGCATGGCCGCCGCCGACAACGATGACGTCGAACCGTTCGTAATCCGTCGTGTTCATGGGCGCTGTCATACAGAGTTCCGCTCGCCAGTTCAATTGAAGACCGTGTCGCATCACCGGCGGATGTTTCACGTGAAACATTGAGCCCTGAACCGGCGTCACTTGCCGATGCAGAAATCCCGGAAAATGATGTCGAGCACGTCGTCGACATCGACCCGGCCGACGATCCGGCCCATGGCCGACAGCGCATAACGCAGATCCTCGGCCCATAATTCGGCGCCGCGTCCATCCAGGGCGCGCTCAAGAGCTTCACGCGCCTCGGCGAGAGCCTGACGATGACGGGCGCGGGTGATCAGAGCAGCCTCGGAGCCGCCCAATCGTGCTGCCGCGAGCTGGGCCAGCCGGGTCTCTAGTCCGGACAGCCCGTCACCGCGCACCACCGAAACCGCGAGAAGGGCCTCGCCGTCATGTGTCGGCACCTCGGTGAGACCAGCGAGATCGGCCTTTGAGACGACGCCGAGTGCCCCGTCCGTACCGAGGGCTTTCGCCGTCTCCGGGTCGACCGCCGGCCAGCTCGCGCCGTCGATCACCACGAGGCGGATGTCCGCCTCGGCGGCCGCAGCCCGCGCGCGGCGGATGCCTTCCTGTTCGACAGGATCGTCACTGTCGCGCAGACCCGCCGTATCGATCAGCGTCAGCGGATACCCCCCGACGGCAACCGCAACCTCGATCAGGTCACGTGTGGTGCCGGCAATGTCGGTCACGATGGCAGCGTCCCGTCTGGCCAACGCATTCAACAGCGAAGACTTGCCGGCGTTCGGCGCGCCGACGATGGCCACCACAAGGCCGTCTCGGAGACGCTCGCCGGCCCGTGAATCGTCGAGCGTTGCGGCAATCTCATCGCGTACGGCAGCGATCCCGGCGCGGGCCCCGTCATCGAGCGTGTCGGGCAAATCCTCGTCGGAAAAATCGATGCTCGCTTCCATGTGGGCGAGGGCGCCGATCAGGCGTGCGCGCCAGTCTTCGCACGCGCGGCCCAGTACGCCCGACAACTGGCGCAACGCCTGGCGTCGTTGTGCCTCGGTTTCCGCCGAGATCAGGTCCGCCAGTCCCTCAACGCGGGCGAGGTCGAGCTTGCCGTTGTCGAAGGCGCGGCGCGAGAACTCACCGGGTTCGGCCATGCGAAGCCCGTCAATCTGGCCGAGCGTGGCGAGAACCGCTTCGATGGTCGCCCGACCGCCGTGAACATGCAGCTCCGCCGCGTCCTCGCCGGTATAGCTCGCGGGTCCGGGAAACCAGACCGCCATGCCGTCGTCGAGGAGCTCGCCGGACGGCGTGGCCATATCCGAGCGCACAAGGTGCCGAGGGCTATCCAGCGCCGCGCCGCAGTTGAGTGCACGCAGCACCGCCGCCGTTCCCCGACCTGATATCCGGATGACGGCAATCGCCGCCGCTGGCCGTCCCGAAGCCAAGGCATAAATTGTCGGCTCAGTCATCGGCGCTGGATTCCAAACATATGGGCCCATCCGAGCTCAGCAATACTATATATAGTATGCTGAACGCCTAACCGTCGTCCGGGCGGAGCATCAGCCGCTCGACCCGGGCGCCGTCCCGCAGGTGCGTTTCGAGAATCTCGTCGATCGCCGCCTTATCCGGCGCGCGATACCAGACCCCCTCGGGATAGATCACCATGGTCGGGCCCAGCTCGCAGCGGTCGAGACAGCCCGCCGCGTTGATCCTGACGCTCTCAAGTCCCAAGTCCCTGGCCCGTTCCTTCATGTACGTGCGCAGCTCAACGGACCCCTTGTCCATGCAGCAGCCACGCGGATGGCCGCAGGCGCGCTGGTTGGTGCAGACGAAGACGTGACGATCGTAGTAAGGGGCCGGATCGCCGCCGCTCATGCCTGGTCCCCGTCGTCGCTCTTCCTGCCGCCTGTCGCCGCCTGCATCTGCGACCAGAACATCTTCTGGAACTGATCGAAGCTCTGCACGCCGACCGGAAACCAGGTTTTCATCAGGCTTTCCGGGTCCGCCGCGGCGAGGTTCTCGCGCATGCGTTCCTCGATTTCGGCCATCATGGCATCCTGCAACGGTTTGACGTCCGGCAGGCCAAGAAAGGCGCGCGCCTCTTCCGGGGTACAGTCGACATTGACGGTGATCTTCATGGCTCGTCTCCGGGTGGTTTCCGATCGCCGATGTAAGCGGCGTGCATGATCTCGACAAGGCGCCGGGTTGCAACGTTGCGAATGAACGCCGAAGTTAGCCGCACACACACCGCAGGGCAATCGTCGCCCGCCCAATCAGGAGAGGCCCATGGCCGAGACGCTGCCCGCAGGAAACCTGCTATCCCACGAAACCAGCCCTTACCTGCGTCAACATGAAGACAACCCGGTTCACTGGCGGCCGTGGGGCGAGGCGGCCCTCGCCGAGGCCAAGGCACTCGACAAGCCGATCCTGCTCTCCGTCGGTTACGCGGCGTGTCACTGGTGTCACGTCATGGCGCACGAGAGTTTCGAGAGTGAAGACGTTGCCAGGCTGATGAACGAGAAGTTCGTCAACATCAAGGTCGACCGCGAGGAACGCCCCGACATCGATTCAATCTATCAGTCGGCACTCGCCATGCTCGGGGAACACGGTGGCTGGCCGCTCACCATGTTCCTCACCCCGGCAGGCGAACCGTTCTGGGGCGGCACCTACTTTCCGCCCAGCGCGCGTTACGGCCGGCCCGGCTTTGCCCAGGTCCTGCAGCAGATCTCGACAATCTACGCGGAAGAGCCCGAAAAGGTCCGGACCAACGCCGAGGCCTTGCGGGCCGGCCTCGAGCGGATGTCGGCACCCGCCGATGATGGCGATGCCCACACGCCCGCGATGACGCTCGCGCGAACGGACGAAATTGCCCACGCGGCGACCCAGCTCATCGATTTTCAGTGGGGCGGCACCCAAGGCGCACCGAAGTTCCCGCAGCCGACCCTGTTCCGCTTTCTCTGGCACGCCGCGCTCCGCTCCGGCGATGAGCGCCTGAAGACGGCAGTGACTCTGACACTGGACAATCTGTGTCAGGGCGGAATCTACGATCACCTGGGCGGCGGCTTCGCGCGATACTCCGTCGACGCCGAATGGCTGGCGCCGCATTTCGAGAAGATGCTCTACGACAACGCCCAACTCATCGAGCTCCTCTCGGACGTCTGGCTGCGGACAAGGACGCCGCTATACGAAACTCGGGTCCGTGAAACCGTCGACTGGATGTGCCGCGAGCTGGCGGTAACGACGGATCACGGAACGGTATTCGTCAGCGCCTACGATGCCGACAGCGAGGGCGTCGAAGGTAAGTTCTACACCTGGTCGGAACAGGAGATCGCACGCGTTCTTGGCGACGCCGGACTGGCCGACACCATTGATGAGTTCAAGCAAGTTTACGGAACGCGGCCGGAGGGTAACTGGGAAGGCGTCAACATCCTTCACCGCGATCCGAGCGACACGGATGACGATGCCGTCCGGAGCGAGCGTTTAACGCGGGCGCGGGCCGCCCTGTTCGCGGTCCGCGAGAAGCGGATCTGGCCCGGTCGGGATGACAAGGTGCTCGCCGACTGGAACGGAATGGCCATCGCCGGACTGGCCCGTGCCGGTATGGTCTTTGACGAGCCGGACTGGATCGCGGCCGCCGAGGACGCCTTTCAGTTCGTCGCTTCGGCCATGACGCACGATGCACGGCTGTTGCATTCCTGGTGTGCCGGCGAGGCGCGGCACGCCGCCGTCCTCGACGATTATGCCGCCATGGCGCGCGGCGCCCTGGCCCTGCATCAGGCAACCGGCAATTCGACCTACATCGATGCCGCCGCGGCCTGGGCGCGCGTCGCACGAGAGCACTACCGGGACGCCGCCACCGGCACCTACTTCCTCGCCGCCGACGACACCCGCGACCTCCCGCTCCGCACCAAGGTCGTGTTCGACAGCGCAACGCCGAGCGGCAACGGCTTGATGGCCGAGGTCCTGGCGCGGCTATGGCTGCTGACCGGTGACGAACTGTGCCGTGCCGACGCCGAGGCCCTGCTCACGGCCCTGAGCCCCGGCGACCCGCGCGGCTTGCTGAATCAGCCGAGCGTCGCCGCCGGCGTGGAACTCATGGAATCCGGCATGCAGATCGTCATCGTTGGCGACGATGACACCGCGCGCGCGCTCTATCGCGCCGCGATCTCTGTTGCACCGCCGCTCGCCGTCATCAACCCGGTCGCCGATAGCAGCCTGCTGAACGAGAGAAATCCGGCATTCGGCAAGGGCCTTGTCGACGGCAATTCGGCTGCATACTTATGCAGAGGCCCCGTCTGCGGTCTGCCGGTCACCGACCCGGCGGCTCTAGAAGCGGCGCTCGGAAACACTGACTGAATTGCGCGCTGCGCGTGATCGGTGCTCGATTAAATACCGCTGCACCAGCCCTGTTGAGGCATAACAACCATGGCTACCTCGTGTGCAATCGCCGGTGCGCTCGATGTCTTCGGAGATCGTTGGTCCATGCTGGTCCTGCGCGACATGCTCTATCACGGTAAGAAAACCTACGGTGAGTTCCTCGCGAGCCCCGAGGGTATTTCGACCAACATCCTGGCCGACCGGCTGAAGAAACTCGAGGCCGCAGGCCTGATCAGGAAGAAGGCCTATCAGTCGAACCCGGTGCGCTACGCCTACCGGCCGACGAAGCAGGGCAAGAACGTGAAGCCCGTGCTCAAGGCCGCCGGCAAGTGGGGCGCGAAGCACATCCCCAAGACCGTGATGCCCGAGTAACGGGCCGGCCGGATGGCACACCTGTCAGTCCCTTCACCGGTCGGCACGCTCAGCGTTTTCGTCGATGACGGCGCCGTCGTCGCGCTCGACTGGGGCCGCGTCGAATACGAGGCCGGAGAGGGCAACGACGCCGCCATCCTGCAAAAGGCGGCGGAGCAACTCACGGCCTACTTCGACGGCACCCTGAAGAGCTTCGACCTGCCGCTGCGGCCCGAAGGCAGTGACCACGACCGGGCCGTATGGCGCGAAATGACGCGCATCCCCTATGGCGACCAGATAACCTATGGCGACATCGCCGGTCGCATCGGCAGTGTCGCGCGCGCCGTCGGCGGGGCCTGCGGCGCCAACCCGATCCCCATCATCATTCCGTGTCATCGCGTGGTCGGCGCGGGTGGCCGCATGACGGGCTTTTCGGGCGGTGAAGGCGTCGAGACGAAACAATGGCTGTTGCGCCATGAAGGTGCCCTGCTGATATGACCGCGGCGAACTTCTTCCGTGACGGCTGGTGCCGTTTCGGCCCCGACGACCGGCTGCGGGCCTGGGTCCGCGCCGCCCTGCCCGCGGCACGGGCGACCGTCCATGATCCCGCCCACGCCCAATGGCATCGATATCAGGATACCTGGTTCGCCGGCGTCAATGTTCTGCCCAATGACACGACGGGCGCGGTCGACCACAGCGGGCCGCTGGCCGGCAACGCCGTGCATTTTATCGCCGATGCGCTCGCCCTGCCGGATATCGCCTGGGACAAGGCCCAGGTCTCGGTCTGTTATCCCGGCTATCCCATGCCGATGGCGGGCGAAAGCGAGGCGCTTCACCGGTTCCGACGCGACCGCGACGCTGCGCATGTCGACGGCTTGTTGCGCGAGGGGCCGGAACGGCGACGGTACCTGCGTGAGTACCACGCCTTCATCCTCGGGATACCGATGGTGCCGTTCGGGCCGACGGCGTCGCCATTCGTCGTCTGGAACGGTTCACACGATCTGGTTCGGGCCGCCTTCAGAACGCGGTTTGGCAATCTGCCGCCGAAACAATGGCCGCGCGAAGACGTGACCGAGGCCTATCACGCGGTCCGCCAACGGGTATTCGAGACATGCGAGCGCATCCCGCTGCACGCCGGCCCCGGCGAAGCCTTTCTTGTCCACCGGCTCGCTGTCCACGGCATGGCGCCTTGGGAAAACGGTGCCGACGCCGGCCCCGACGGCCGCATGATCGTCTACTTCCGGCCACCGCACGGCGGGCCGGCGGAATGGCTGAACACCGCTTGAGAACAGTATCCGAAAATTGGCCGGTACGGGCTATGTGACTCAGATCACTGTAAGAATTGCCCGTTCTTGGCTATGATCAAGCAATGGACGAGATTGTACTCACATCGGCGACGCGAAACGCCCTGCAATCTCTGCAGCGGACAAACAACCTGCAGAGCGATACCTCGCGCCGGCTTTCGACCGGCCTCAAGGTCGAGCGCGCGACCGACGACCCCGTCGCCTATTTCCAATCCAAGGCCCTGACCGACCGGGTCAGCGACCTGCGGGACGTCAAGGATAACATCGGCCAGGCCCTGAGCAGCGTCGAGACGGCGCTGGTCGGCACCGAGGCGATCGACGATATTACCCAGCAGTTGCGGGGGCTCCTGACCGCCGCCCGGTCGGGCAGCGATGAACAACGGGCCGCGGCCGCCGAACAGTTCGATCAGCTTCGACAGCAGATTTCGGCCCTTGCCGGCGACACCTCCTATCAGGGCACCAGCCTGATCTCGGACGACGCCCGCGACCTTACCGTGCGGCTCAACGAAACCGGTTCCTCGGCGGCGACCGTCGACGGCCAACGGTCCGGCGCCGGCAGTCTCGGGATCGGTTCCGCAGCGGACTACAATGGTTTCGCGAGCACCGGCGATATCGATGCGGCCATCGCCGATCTGGAGTCGGCAAGCGCGTCTCTCCGCACCCAGGCCGCGGGCCTCGGCTCGGATGTCGCGTTGTTGAACACGCGCGAGACCTTCACCGAGAATATCAACAACACGCTGCAGACCGGCGCCGACAAGCTGCGCAACGCAGACCTCAACGAAGACGCCGCGCGTCAGCTCGCGCTCAACGTGCGCAGCCAGCTCGGCACCGAAGCCCTGCAGATTGCCCAGCAAGGCCAGCTCGGCATCCTCCAGCTCTTCTGATCGTCATGACTGTCGCCTATCAGGCCTACGGTGCGCAGCAACAGAATGCACTTGGCGGACGCACGGGCGAGGCTCACGCCTTTGCCGAGGCCGCGCGACGACTTCACGAAGCAAAGGATGAGGGCCGCCGGGCCGTCATCCAGGCGCTAAAACACAATCTCAGTTTATGGACCCAGGTCCAGGCCGAAGTCTCCGCGCCCGACCACCCGATGTCGCCCGCGCTGCGAGACAACATCCTTGCCCTTAGCATTTTCGTCGACCGCCGTACTGTGGAAGCGATTGCGGACGCCGATCCCGGCCTGCTCGACGCACTCATCGATATCAACCGCGGTATGGCGCAAGGCCAGATGACACCGACGGCCACGACGCCGGATTCCGCCTGACCCGATTTCACCTCACTTGCTGGTAAAGACCCGGACCCCGCCCCCGTCGCCGGACGGCCGTACTCCGACGCGATATGCGCCCGTTGCAGTTTCACCCGACTAGGAGTATACGGATTGCGTTCCCGTCGGGGTATCGCAGTCTCCCGGCCAACCAAGGCAGAACCCCTGCCCAAGCACTGCTCGAACCTCTTTTCGTTGAGGAGGGATGAGCATGGGTATGCCTGAACAACACGCTATCACCATCGTAGATTTCCTGCAGCGGCCTGATTCCGTTCATATTTTCGACGTTCGCAAGGAAGCGGCGTTCGCCGAGTCCGGCCAGTTGATTGAGGGTGCGGAATGGCGTCATCCGTACCGTGTCGACAGTTGGGCCGGCGAGGTTTCCGCACCCGTCATCGTGTACTGCGTTCACGGTCACGAAGTCAGCCAGGGGGTTGCCGCCTATCTGCGGGCCCGCGGCCTCGACGCCCGATACCTGGAGGGCGGCTTCGAGGCCTACGTCGCGGCCGGCGGCAAAACGGTGTCGGCATGACCGCGCCGGGCATGGGCGAAGCCTTTCGCGTCTGGCTCAAGGTCGCGCTGCTGAGTTTCGGCGGCCCGGCCGGCCAGATCGCGGTCATGCACCGCATTCTCGTCGACGAGAAGCGCTGGATCAGCGAGGCCCGTTTCCTGCACGCGCTCAATTACTGCATGCTGCTGCCCGGCCCCGAGGCCCAGCAGCTGGCGACCTACGTCGGCTGGCTGCTGAACCGCACCGCGGGCGGCCTGATGGCGGGCATCCTGTTCATCGCACCGGGGGCCATCGTCATTCTCGTCCTCAGTATTCTCTACGCCGGGTATCAGGACCTCCGTTTCGTCGACGCCCTGTTCTTCGGCATCAAGGCGGCTGTGCTGGCCATCGTCGTCGAGGCCGTGCTGAAGATCGGCAAACGGGCGCTGAAGAACGGCGTGATGGTGACGATCGCCGCGGGCGCCTTTATCGGCATCTTCTTCTTCGCTGTCCCGTTCCCGATCATCGTCATCGCCGCGGCGGCGAGCGGCATCATCGGGCTCAAGCTCAGGCCCGCGGTGTTCGCGCCGACCAAGGCGGCAGCAGAGAACGGCGGCGCCGTCGACGAAGCGCTTGAGCGAAATGGGCTCGCCCACGCCGAGCCGTCACTCGCGCGCGCCGCGAGAGTCCTGGCGATCTGCCTGACCTTGTGGCTCGGCCCGCTGATCGCGATCTATGCCCTGCTCGGCCCGGCACACGTCTACTTCCAGGAAGGGCTGTTCTTCTCGAAGATGGCGGTCGTCACCTTCGGCGGCGCGTACGCGGTGCTTGCGTACGTTGCCCAACAGGCGGTCGACAACTACGGCTGGCTGGCACCCGGGGAAATGCTCGACGGGCTTGGCATGGCGGAAACCACCCCGGGCCCCTTGATCATGGTGCTGCAGTTCGTCGGCTTTCTCGCCGCCTATCGGAATCCGGGCGGCCTCGACCCGATGCTGGCCGGTGTTCTCGGCGCCGCGCTGACGACGTGGGTGACGTTCGTGCCGTGCTTCCTGTGGATTTTCCTCGGCGGCCCCTATGTCGAGAAGTTGCGCGGCAACCGCGTCCTGTCGGCGGCGCTCTCGGCGATCACCGCGGCCGTGGTCGGCGTGGTGCTGAACCTCGCCATCTGGTTTGCCCTGCATGTCGCCTTCGCCGAAGTCGCCGAACGCCACGTGTCCGTCGTCCGGCTATACATCCCGGCGTTCGAGACCATCGACTGGGCAACCCTGGTCATCGCCCTGGCGGCGCTCATCGCGACGCTGAGGTTCAAGGTCGGCATGATCCCGACGCTCCTGACCAGCGCGGCGGTCGGCATCGCGTGGCAGTACGCCGCAACTTGACGCGACCGACATGGTCGTCAGGATTGTTGTTGGCCGTGATACTTCTGCGCTAGCTCCATGGCGGTCTGATAGGACGCCGGGAGATCGCCGCCGCTACGCCGGATCAGGGTCGCGGCCGTCGCCACGGTCGACGCGTAATCGCCCTTAAGGAGGATGTCCGTAAGCTGTTCGAGTAGGCGTTTGGTGTCCTTATGCTCGTACTTGGCGCGGTCAAACTCGTTCCAACATTGCACGAGGAGATCGAAGAACGTCTCCATGCACTGTCGGGTGAGAACCAGCTCGGCCTCCGGGCCGGGTGAGGTGTATTGATCGGAGCTCATGCTGATCATCCTCCGCCACCGGCCCGTCGGCATCTATACCCTACAAACAAGTAAGGACTAAATATGCTGTCCCGAGGCGTGCCGGTTGAAACGCCTTTCAATGTTGAGTTTTCTCGGCGGCCAGTCGTGGGGTATTCTTCTGGTGGAACTAAATACACCAGATGGGTCACGGACGGTTTGCCGCAGCTCGGGAAATACAGCCACCTTCTGAAAACTCCGTTTTTCTTGTATCGGAACGCTGAGGATGCTCGCGCTGGCGCGAACTCAGGCGGGACCGGCTTCCTCCTTGGCGTGGCGTTGGATGAAGACAAGAGCTACTTCATCGCCTACGCCATCACGAATTGGCATGTTGCGGTTCAGCTTGGCTTCTCGACGATTCGCATTAATTGTCGCGAAGGGGCTCCAGATATCTTTGAGTTCGACCCTGCCGAGTGGTTCTTCAACGCGGGTTCCCATGACATAGCCGCTGTCCCAATAAAGCTCGACGGTAAGAAGCATGATGCAGCGATCTTACAGGCACCAGGCTACCTTCTTTCTCAAGATTTTGTTGAAGAGCATGAGGTCGGTCCGGGCGATGACGTTTTCATGATCGGGCGCTTTGTCGATTACGACGGTGTTGAGGTAAACAAGCCCGCGATGCGCTTCGGCAACATTAGCGTCATGGAGGCTCGCGTGCGGCAGGACACTGGTTGTGACGAACCGTCTATCTTGGTGGACATGCATAGCAGGACGGGGTTTTCGGGGAGTCCTGTGTTCGTTTACCGAACCACAGGATCAATGTTTGCAGAGAAAGGTGAGTTCGTGATGGGGCACACGATGAAACTTCTCGGCATACACTGGGGCCAATTCCCGGAAATGTGGGAAATTAAGAAAGGCGTCACGAAGACACAGGCTTCGGACTCCGCGCTGGTCACAGAAGGCGACTACGTAAAGGGCTTCAGTGGAATGACTTGCGTGTGCCCAGCGTGGGCAATTTGGGATCTATTGAACAAACCGGAGTTGGCCAAAATGCGGGAAACTCAGGGGCAGATTATCGCCGCGAACGCGGCATCACTCCCCGCTGAATCGGACGTTTCCGAGGCAGCAAAGGCACCTCCCACCACGGAATGTAACCCGGACCATCGAGAGGATTTCAATTCTCTGCTAGATGCGGCAGTCGCAGGGAAGAAACAAGGTCAGTAAACATCTCGCCGTGCGTTGCCTTGCGGTTGTTGTACCGATACGAAAATTCGGAAACGTATTTCCAAAGATGCTTTGGGCTGACGTGAATATGCGTGCCTCGAATGCTGAGTTTGAGGCGGCTCCAGTAACCCTCTAGGCCGTTCGTCGAATAGTCCTTGTAGGAGTATTCCTTGTACTGGTGCTTGACCGCACCGTGCGTGTAACCGAGTGATTGCAGGCTACGATAAGCGCCATGCTCATCTGTCGATATTGTTGATCCGCGCTGTACGTTCTGAGCGATGATCGGTAACAGGGTTTCACGGTTGGCCTTGGGGACGATACCGGCGCGAACGGTTCCACCACGTTGAAGCATACCGAACACAACCGCTTTCGGTTTCCGTTTGCCGTGACGGGGCCGACCGCCAACGTACGTCTCGTCAATCTCGACGTGACCGGAAAGCGGGCCGTGATCGTCTGAGTTGGCCATAAGCTTGCGAAGCTCGTGCGCGATCCGCCAAGCGGTCTTGTATGTGACCTGCAACTGGCGCTCCAATTCCTTGGCTGGGACGCCATGCTTTGAGGACGTGAACAGGTACATCGCGTAGAACCACTTTTGCAGGCTGGTCCGCGACTTCTCGAACGGAGTGCCAACACACGGATAGATGTGATGGCCGCATTCCTGACAGGCATAGGCGCGACGCTTATTGATCCGATGGAACTTGGTGACAGCACCGCAGCCGGGACAAGTGGGGGTATCGCCGAACTTCATGGACATGATTTTGTCCAAGCACGCTTCATCGGTCGGGTACTCTTTCATGAAGTCTTGGAATGAATAACGCATCTTCTATCCCCTTGCTTGCTTACAAGGGATAGTATGCCAAACAGAGTACTTGTTGTAAAGGTATAATTGCCGGCCCGTCAGCAGGGGAAACCGCCGGGCCCTTGTGCAGGGTCTATGTATTCATAGAGTCGAAGAAGTCGTTGTTGGTCTTCGATTCCTTGAGCTTGCCGAGCAGGAACTCCATGGCGTCGGTCACGCCCATCGGCATCAGGATGCGGCGCAATACCCACATCTTTGAAAGAACCCCCTTCTCGACCAGCAGCTCTTCCTTGCGCGTGCCTGACTTCGTGATGTCGATCGCCGGCCATGTCCGCTTGTCGGAGAGCTTGCGGTCGAGAATGATCTCCGAGTTACCGGTGCCCTTGAACTCTTCGAAGATGACCTCGTCCATGCGCGATCCGGTCTCGATCAGCGCGGTGCCGATGATCGTCAGCGAGCCGCCTTCCTCGATGTTGCGCGCGGCACCGAAGAAGCGCTTCGGCCGCTGCAGCGCGTTGGCGTCAACACCGCCGGTCAGCACCTTGCCCGATGACGGCACCACGGTGTTGTAGGCGCGCGCCAGGCGCGTAATCGAGTCGAGCAGGATCACCACGTCGCGTTTGTGCTCGACGAGACGCTTGGCCTTCTCGAGTACCATGTCGGTCACCTGAACGTGGCGGGCCGCCGGTTCGTCGAAGGTCGAACTGATGACTTCGCCCTGGACCGAACGGTCCATATCGGTCACTTCCTCGGGGCGCTCGTCGATCAGCAACACGATCAGGTAGCATTCCGGATGGTTCGTGGCGATGGAGTGGGCGATGTTCTGCAGCATCACCGTCTTACCGGTCCGGGGCGGCGCGACCACTAGCGCGCGTTGGCCCTTGCCGATGGGACAGATCAGGTCGAGCACCCGGTGGGTCGGATCCTTCACCGCGGGATCCTCGATCGCCATCTTGAGCCGCTCATCGGGACAGAGCGGCGTCAGGTTGTCGAAGTAGATCCGGAGCTTGACCTGCTCCGGGTCCTCGAAATTGATCTTGTTGACCTTGAGAAGCGCGAAGTACCGCTCGCCGTCCTTCGGTGCGCGAATCTCGCCCTCCACGGTATCCCCCGTGCGAAGGCCGAAACGGCGCACCTGGTTGGGCGATACGTAGATGTCGTCGGGCCCCGGCAGGTAGTTCGCTTCCGGGCTGCGCAGGAAGCCGAAGCCGTCCTGCAGCACTTCGAGGACGCCGTCACCGAATATGGCGACGTCGTTGTCCGCAAGCTGCTTCAGGATCGCGAACATCATGTCCTGCTTGCGCAGCGAGCTGGCGTTCTCGATCTCCAATTCCTCGGCATAGGCGAGCAGATCGGCCGGCGATTTTTTCTTGAGTTCTTTAAGATTCATGGCGTCGGTTTCGTTTTCGTCGTCGGCCGGTCATCGACGTCGTCGGCCCGGCACGGGTGGGGGATATGGGGAAAGAGCAGCCGCGCTCGCGGCAAATGGGCTTATTCGGACAGGGGCTGGGAACCCCAAAGACAGTCAGGTCGACTTCAAGATAAACGTATGAGAAACGCCCGCGAGAACCGCCGGCCCAAGGATGATCGTAAATAACGATTTGCAGTCACGAAGTCAAACGAAGATTCGAAGGCGGCGAGGTGAACCCTCAATCATCAGAACGGCTTAACGACAACTGCGATGACCAGTATGAGCATCAGCACCGTCGGAACCTCGTTCAGCACCCGGTAGTATCGCGCGGTCTTGTCGTTGGCGTCGGCCGCAAACCGGCGTTGCGCCTTGGCCATGACTTCGTGGCTGATCGCGAGCCCGGCGATGCAGAACAGCTTGAGGTAGATCCATCCCTCGGACCAGACGCCCGGCGACAACGCCCACAGCATCATGGCGCCGAACACGAAGGTAGCAGCGGCGGCCGGGTTCATGATGGCGCGCAACAAACGGCGCTCCATCACCTTGAACGTTTCCGACTTTTCGGATCCGATCTCGGCGTCGGCGTGGTAGACGAACAGACGCGGCAGGTAGAGAAGACCGGCCATCCAGGCAATGACGCTGACGATGTGCAGCGCCTTGAACCAGAGATAATACTCGGCGATGAAGCCGTTCACGACGTCAAGCCGCCGACGGCATCGGACAGCGTCCGCGATCGCTGGCGCAGATCCGGTTGCCGCCGCTGCTGCAAACCGCCGGACCGTCCAATGTCAGCGACCAGACCATGTCTGCCAGCCCGGCGATGAACGCCGGATGATCGCCGACCGCGGGAACCCGGGCATACCGGGGCACGCCCTTCTCATCGGCCAGTTCGCGATACTCGATATCTAGCTCAACGAGGGTTTCGGAGTGTTCCGAGACGAAGGCGATCGGCACCACGATCAGCCCCCGGCCCTCCGCTCCGGCTCGTTCGACCTCATCCTCGGTCGCCGGACCGATCCATTTTAGCGGCCCGACACGGCTTTGGTAGCAGGTCACGATATCAAGGCTCCGGAAGCCGCGGCCGGCAAGCCCGTCGGCGACAGCGGCGACCGTCTGTTCGACCTGCGCCTGATAGGGATCACCGGCATCGATAACCTTCTTCGGCAGGCCATGGGCCGAAAACAGCACACGCGGGGATTCCACATCCGGCCACTCAGTTAGCGCCTTGGCAACGAGGTCGACCTGGGCCTCGATCCAACCTTCCTTTACCGGATAACAGCAGACCGCCCGGGTCGGTGCCGTCAATCCCGCGGCATCGGCCGCGCGCCTCCATTCCTTGAGCGAGGAACCAGTCGTCGTCGACGAATACTGCGGATACAGCGGCAAAAGGACGATCTCGTCGGGATCGAACTCCCGGACCCGTTCGGCCGTTTCAAGGCTCATCGGGTGCCAGTAACGCATGGCGATGAAACACTTGAACATCGTCGCGTTGTCCGATGTTTCCATTGCCATTTCGAGAGCACGGCACTGGTCCTGCGTCAATTTCAACAGCGGTGATCCACCGCCCAGATGACCGTATATCTCGCGGGCGACCGGTGCGCGGCGTTTGGATATCACTCGTGCCAGCAGCCAGCGGAACGGGTTCGGCAACTCGATGATGGCCGGGTCGTTGAACAGGTTGAACAGGAACGGCTGGACAGCGTCGGGTCCGTCCGGTCCGCCAAGATTGAACGTCACGATGGCAACCCTGCGTGTCATGACTTCCCCTGTTTACCGACTCAGCCGGCCGGACGCGTCATGCGAACGCGCTCGACAAGCCGGGCAACGTTCTCCGGCGGTGTATCGGGCACGATACCGTGGCCAAGGTTGAAGATGAAGGGTCCCTTGCCCCATGTCTCGCAGATCCTGTCAATGGCACTATCCATCGCGTCGCCGCCGACCACCGCAAGCTGGTTATCGAGATTGCCTTGCAGGGCCGCGACAGTCTGAAGCCGCTCGCGCGCCCAGCCGAGTGGTACCCCAGCGTCGAGCCCGACCCCGTCGACGCCGGTGTCACGTACGTAATCTTCGATGCGTGGTCCTGCATTGCGCGGAAACCCGATCACGGGCACGCCGGGATGTACATCCCGGATACCATCGACGATTCTGCGCGTCGGCCCGGTAATCCAACGAGTGAAGAACCCGTCCGCAACGAGTCCGGCCCAACTGTCGAACAACTGGACGACCTCGGCACCGTGGTCAATCTGGTCTATCAGGTAGCGCGTCGTTGCCTTCACAAGCTTGTCCATCAGCCTGTCGATCGCGGCCGGATCCTCATACGACCAGCGCCGCAGCGTTTCGCCTTCACTACCGCTTCTGCCCTCGACCATGTAGAGGGCTACCGTCCAAGGCGCACCGGCAAATCCGATCAACGCTGTTCGGTCGTCCAACGCCTTCTTGATACCCGATACGCTGCGCATGACCGGCTGCAGGTGATCGGCTGCCCGGCCGGTATCGAGCGCTTCTATCTCGTCGATCGAACGCAGCGGCTCGAGGATCGGACCAACGCCTTCCTCGAACCGGACCGACTGACCTAGGCCGTCGGGAATGACGAGGATATCGCTGAACAGGATGGCCGCGTCGAATCCGAACTTCTCGATCGGCTGCAGCGTGACCTCGATCGCCAGATCGGGCGAGTAGCAAAACTCCAGAAAATTCGGTGCCCGGCTGCGCACGGTCTTGTATTCGGCGAGATAGCGGCCCGCCTGACGCATAAGCCAGACCGGAGGAACGTTCTGGACTTCGCCCCGAAGGGCGCGAAGAATGGGTTTAATTGTGCCCGTGTCATGCATGCGGAAGGCCTCTAAACAGGGTTCGACGGTAAATCAAACACGGCGGCATAAAACACTCTATTTATTTAGATAAAAAGGTTGTTGTTGTTGTAGTACGGTGAGTCCCGGGGATTGAATCTTTTCCACAGTTTTATCCCGTCCAGATGACGTTATCGGTGCGAGTTTGACAGAAATATGAAGATAGGTTCGATAAGCTACTGATTCAGCAGTTTTCTTGCAGCCGATACCGTGGATAATCCTGTGAATCCCAATGTGAGGGGGCGTTTGAGATCCAAGTCAATTTAACGATATCCAGTCCTGTTCATGACACTGATCGGGGGTTCATGATCTACTCCGATAGCTGTTGTTGAAGCGGGACGATCGCACGTTGTATCGGTGCGTGATAGTTATCCCCAGATTCATACAGGACATTTAAGGTGGGTTATCCCTTTGACAAAGCTGTCACTTCATCTGGTATCCGACTCGACTGGCGAAACCGTTGGGCTTATCGCCAAAGCTGTGATTGTGCAGTTCAAGGAACTCGACGCCGAAGAGTTCGCGTGGCCGATGACACGGTCACCCGCGCAGATCGAGGAACTGATGACTGCGATCCGCGAAAACCCGGGTTTCGTTCTCTACACGGTCGTCGATCAGGACGTTCGCCGTCAGCTTGAGGACGGCTGCCGTGAACTTGGTGTACCGTGCCTTTCGGTCATGCAGCCAATCATCGATGCGATGAAATCTTACCTGGGCCAGGATACGGATGCCCGGCCCGGCCGCCAGCACACACTGGATGATGAATACTTCAATCGCATCAACGCCATGGACTACGTGTTGAGCCACGATGACGGCCAGTCCGACCGCGACCTGGAAGATGCCGACGTCATCCTGGTTGGTGTCTCGCGCACCTCCAAAACGCCGACCTGCATCTATCTCGGTAACCGTGGGATCAAGGCGGCAAATTTCCCCATCGTGCCGGGTACAGATCTGCCGTCCGAACTGTTCGAGGTCCGCCGTCCGCTCATCGTTGGTCTGACCAAGGACCCGCGTCGCCTCGTCGAAGTCCGTCGTCAACGATTGCGGCTCTTGAATCAGGACGATGATACGGATTACGTCGATGCGGACCTCGTGGCGCAGGAGATCAACGATGCCCGCCGCCTGTTCAGCCGGCATGACTGGCCGGTGATCAATGTGTCACGCCGGTCCATCGAGGAAACCGCAACGACAATCATGCAGTTGTTGAAGCGCCGCGGCCGCGACGGCGACGCTCACGGATGAGACAGTACCAATCGATCGTGCTCGCTTCGGGCAGCGCGTCGCGCCGGCAGATTCTGTCTAATGTCGGCCTGGCTGTGGATATCGTGCCGGCATCGATCGACGAGATCGCGATTCGCCGGGCTATGCTGGAAGATGACCCGGATCCGGCGGCCCTGGCGGTTGCGCTTGCCGATGCCAAGGCAGCCAACGTCGCCATGCAGAATCCCCAGCATCCGGTTATTGGCGCGGACCAGATCCTGATTTGTCATGGGGAGCGGTTCGACAAGGTGGATGACCTGGGCGCTGCACACCGTCAACTGGCCCGACTGCAGGGGCGCACTCACGAACTGATCAGCGCGGTGACGCTTCACCAGGGCGCTAACGTACTGTGGTCGACGACGGACACGGCGCGTCTGGCCATGCGGGCGTTGGGGGACAAGGAAATCTCGCGCTATCTCGAGCGCACGGGCCCGGCGATCCTGGGTTCCGTCGGATGCTACCATCTCGAAGGCAAGGGGGCGTGGCTGTTCGACAGGGTTGAGGGCGATTTCTTCACGGTCCTCGGCCTGCCCCTGCTGCCATTGTTGGAAACGCTCCGACGTCTCGGTATTGTTGGTTAGAGTCGAGCCGACACAGGTCCGGGGGCACCTATCATGACGATCAGCGGCAAAGCCAGACTGGCCGGGGTTATCGGCTGGCCGGTGGCGCATTCCCTGTCACCGCGCCTGCACGGTTACTGGCTGTCGACCCTGAGCGTGGACGGAATGTACGTGCCGATGGCGGTGCAACCCGGGGATCTCGCAGCGGTCCTGCGGACGCTGCCGAAAATGGGGTTTCGCGGGGTCAATCTGACGGTGCCGCACAAGGAAGCGGCCCTGGGCGCGGTCGATGAAGTCGGCGCGACGGCCCGTCGACTCGGGGCAGCCAACACGATCGTCGTCGACGATGATGGCCGCCTGCATGCCAGCAACACCGATGGCTTCGGGTTCATCGAGAACCTGCGGCAATCCGCACCCGGCCTTGATCTGCGGGCGGCGCCGGCGGTGGTGATCGGCGCTGGCGGCGCGGCACGCGCCATCGTTGCCGCGCTTTCGGATGCCGGGTGCCCGGACATCCGGCTGGTGAACCGTACGCGCGATCGCGCCGAGGCGCTGGCCGGCGACCTGGGCGGGCCCATCGAAATCGTCGACTGGCCGGCGCGCGCCGATTGCCTCTGCGACGCGGGGCTGCTGGTCAATACCACGAGCCTCGGCATGATCGGGCAGCCGCCGCTCGACCTGTCGCTTGACAAGCTGGATCCCGGGACGCTGGTGACGGACATCGTCTACGCCCCGCTCGAGACCGGCCTCCTGGTGGCGGCCCGGGCCCGCGGCAACCCGGTTGTCGACGGTCTCGGCATGCTGCTGCATCAGGCCCGACCCGGGTTCGAGGCCTGGTTCGGTGTCAGGCCGGAGGTCACGGACGAATTGCGCCACCACGTTCTTGCCGGGCTCGGGCGTCGCTCGCCATGAACGTGCTCGGCCTGACCGGCTCGATCGGCATGGGCAAGACCGTGACGGCGAACATGTTCCGATATTTCCGGGTGCCGGTGCACGACGCGGATGCGGTCGTTCACGAGTTGCTGGGACCTGGCAGCGCGGCGGTCGAAGCCGTTCTGAACGCCTTCCCCGGCGTAGCGGCGACGAGTGGCGGCACCGATCGACGGGCGCTGGGCAAGCGGGTTTTCGGCGACGACGACGCGCTGCGGTCTCTCGAGGCCATTCTGCACCCGCTGGTCCAGGCGGCCGAGCGGGCTTTCAAGGATCGCTGCAGACGCATGGGTTACCGTCTTGTCGTGCTCGATATTCCGTTGCTGTTCGAAACCGGCGGCGACACCCGGTGCGACCGGACCTGTGTCGTAACGGCGCCCGCGTTTCTGCAGCGCCGCCGGGTGATGATGCGAGCCGGCATGACCGATGACCGGTTCCGCCAGATCCTGTCGCGGCAGATGCCCGATGAAGAGAAGCGCCGCCGCGCCGACTTCATCGTCCAGAGCGGGCTCGGCCGGCATCATGCCTTGCAACAGGTCAGGGAAATCGTAAAAGAGATGACGGCCTGACCGCCGGCCGGAAAGGAACAACCGCATGCGTGAGATCGCCCTCGATACGGAAACCACGGGACTCGATCCCGCAGCCGGCCATCGCATTGTCGAAATCGGCTGCGTCGAAATGGTCAATCACGTGGCGACGGGCCGGACCTTTCATCAGTATGTGAATCCGGAACGCGATATGCCGGAAGAGGCGTACCGCGTGCACGGGCTCGACAGCGCGTTTCTCGATGACAAACCGGTGTTCGCGGCGATCGCGGACGATTTTCTCGCCTTCATCGAGGATGCGCCGCTGGTTATTCACAACGCCGCGTTCGACATGGGTTTCATCAACGCCGAACTCGTCAATCTTGGCCGCAGCCCGCTGCCCGACGACCGGGCCGTGGATACCGTGAACATGGCACGGCGCAAGTTCCCGGGCGCTCGGGCCAGCCTCGATGCCCTGTGTCAGCGGTTCAACATCGATATCGCTCACCGCGACCTGCACGGCGCGCTCAAGGACGCGAAACTGCTGGCTGACGTCTATCTGGAGCTGATCGGCGGCCGCCAGCCGGGATTCGAGATGACCGGGCTCGGAGGTGCACAAAACGGCGAAACCGAGGCCGCCGGGGTGGCGCAGGAACGCGCATTTCGCGAGCCCCGTCCGCACAGCGCGAGCGCCGAGGAAGAGAAGCGCCACGCGGCGTTCCTCGACAAGATCAAGGATCCAATCTGGTCGCGGGCCTGAGCGGCGCGCGGGCCGACTAGGCGTCCGCCGGTTCGGCGGCGCCGGTGGTCTGGCCGCGCTGATACATGGCGACGAAGTCCATCGGCGACAGCATCAGGGGCGGGAAGCCGCCGTCGCGCGAAATGTCGGAAACGATGTTGCGCGCGAACGGGAACATCAGCCGCGGAATCTCGATCAGCAGGACGGCCTTCAGCGCGTCGTCCGCCAACGCTGAATGGACCACGCCCGCGTACTCGATCTCGAGCAGGAACGCGGTCTTCTCCTCCGCCTTGCACTCCGCGTTGATCTGCAGCACGACCTCGTAGGTCTCTTCCTGCAGCTTCGTCGCCCGGATATCGACGTTGACGTTGATCGCCGGCTGCTTGGCCTGGATCGCGGCGAATATCTGCGGCGTGTTCGGCGCCTCGAAGGACAGGTCCTTGATGTATTGTGCGAGGAGCTGGAACGGCGCGGCGTTGCTGCTCTCCGCGGCGCCCTGGGATTCGGTGCCCGGTTCGGTCGGCGTTTCGGACTCGGCGGTCATACGGTCAATCCTTGGTGGTCAGTCGTTGAAAGCGGGTGGCGTTGGCTATCACGGATGCCGGGTGGCGGCAACTCCCGCGCGCCCGGAGACGGTGCGTCATCCGCGCCTGTCGTCGCCCGGCTCGCGGCGGCCGATCGCGTCGCGTCCAGGGGGCGCCGCGCCGCCGCCGCGGTCGCCGGTGAGGTCCTCAAACTCGCCATCGATGATGGGGCCGCCGTCTCCGCCGGTCCGCGGACCGGTTCCGGGTCCGGACCGGGGCCCGGTCTGTGCCGTGTAGACGGTCGCGTTCCGCATCATCCAGCGCAATGCGGCGCCGCCCAGCAAGCGGCGGAACGGCGGCAGGAACAGCAGAAAACCGACGCCGTCGGTGATGAAACCCGGGGTCAGCAGCAGCGCGCCCGCAATCAATAGGCAGAAACCGTCGAATAACTCGCGTACGGGCGCTTCGCCGCGGCCGGCCGATTCCTGGATCCGGCGCAACGTGTCGAAGCCCTGATGGCGGAGAAGCGCGGTTCCGGCAACGGCGGTAACGATGACGGTGCCGAGCGTCGGCCACAGCCCGATAAGTTCGCCGGCCTGGATGAAGACGGCGATCTCGCCGATTGGTACGGCGATCATGATCAGCAGAATGATTAAGCCCACGCTTGCCCTTTCGCCTTGAACTGCTTATCTAAAACCCAGCCGTGCAGGAGATTTCGGTCTACCGAGAATCCGATAGTGCGGGTTGGATTACGTCGTCGCGCCGTGTTTACTTGAGCATGGCGCTCAGGTCCAGACGGCGACGAAAAGGCACTCTCGAGGTCAACAAGCAAATGGAAGCAGGCTTCCCCATCGACATCCTGCTGTTCGCGATGATTGCCGTGTACCTGGTATTCCGGTTGCGCAACGTACTGGGCCGCCGGGACGGGCACGAAGGCAAGTACCATGATCCGTTCTCGCAGAGTCCGGATTCGCCGGACAGCAGCAAGGACGACGCCTGGGCCGAGCCCGACGACAATGTCGTTCATCTGACCGATCAGTCCGGTGAGCAGACCGAGGAGGCGCCCGCCGTGGACGGCCGGGGCGCGCTGCGCGACGGGATCCTGGCGATCCAGCGGCTGGACCCCGGCTTCAATCCGGACGAGTTCCTGACCGGCGCCGGACAGGCCTTCGAGATGATCCTGAACGCCTACGCCGAAGGCGACACGCAAACGCTCAAGTCACTGCTCAGCGCCGAGGTCTACGGCAACTTCACGCAGGCGATCCGCGATCGCGAACAGGCCGGCGAGGCGCTCGAGGACACGCTGGTCGGCATCGACAAGGCGACGGTGCTTGAAGCCTGGGTCGAGGGCCGCGTCGCCTACGTCACCGTCAAGTTCGTCAGCCAGCAGATCAATGTCACCCGCGATGAAAACGGCGACGTGGTCGACGGCGATGCCAATACCGTCATCTCGGTGACCGACTTCTGGACGTTTTCCCGCGACACCCGCTCGAGCGACCCGAACTGGGCGTTGGTCGCGACACAGAGCGCGGACTAGCTTCCGCCATGCCGGGCCCGACGACAGGCAACACGATTCCCCGGGCTTTCTTGCGTTTCATGCTGACCGCGCTGACCGCGGCCGCGCTGGCGGCGTGCACGCCGGGCATCAAGCTCGATCCCGTGCTGCCGCCCGATCCGGATACCGTGCCGGACGGCCGCGTTCACCTGAAGGCGGTGACCTACCAGGAAATCCCGAACTGGCGCAGCGACGATATCCGCGCCGCGCTCGACGTGTTCCTGACGTCGTGTCAGCGCATTGTTCGGCGTTCGCCAGACGCACCGTTCGGCAACGATCCGCGAACCGGACGCGTCTCGGACTGGATCCGCATTTGTGACGATGCGATGGGCCAGCGGACGTCTAGCCGCGACGTCATCCACTATTTCTTCGAGTCCCGGTTCCAGCCCTATCAGGTCCGTGTTTCGGGCGAACCTGAGGGCCTGTTCACCGGCTACTTCGAGGCCGAACTCGACGGATCTTGGGAGCCCGGCGGACGCTTCAGCATCCCGATCTACGCCCGGCCGGACGATCTCATCGCCGCCGATCTCGGCGAGTTCCGCGACGAATGGGAGGGCACCTCGATCGCCGGCCGCCTGGTCGACGGCCGCTATGTCCCGTACTTCTCGCGCGCCGAGATCAACCGCGGCGCGCTGTCTGGGCGCGGCCTGGAAATGCTCTGGGTCGACGACCCGATCGATGCGTTCTTTCTGCATATCCAGGGGTCGGGGCGAATCCGCCTGCAGGACGGGGCATCCGTCCGCGTCGGCTATGCCGGGCGTAACGGGCATCGGTATGTCCCGATTGGCCGCGAACTCATCGGCATGGGCGTGCTAACATCGGAGACGGTGTCGATGCAGTCGATCCGCGCCTGGCTCGACGCCCACCCGCTGGCCGCCGCCGACATGATGAACAGAAATCCGTCCTTCATTTTCTTCCGCGTGCTCGAGGAGAACTCCCCGGTCGGCGCGCAGGGTCTGCCGCTGACGCCGGAACGCAGTCTCGCGGTCGATACCCGCTACGTCCCGCTCGGAACCCCCGTCTGGCTGTCGACGCGCGATCCGCGTGATCCTAAGCGCAAGACGCCCTATCAGCGCCTGATGATTGCCCAGGACACGGGCAGCGCCATCAAGGGCGGCGTGCGCGGGGACGTCTATTGGGGCTCGGGCGAAGCTGCAGCCGCAGCCGCCGGGGTCATGAAGGAGCCCGGCGTTTACTACATCCTGTTGCCGAGGAGCGCAGCCAATGCGCTTCCGGCGGGGGGCTGAGCCATGAGCGGTCCGGGCGATGCCGGCAGGCCGCGCGTAGGGCTGTTCGTGACCTGCCTTGTCGACATGATGCGCCCGGCGGTCGGCTTCGCCGCGGTCCGCCTGCTTGAGGCGGCCGGCTGCACGGTCGAGGTCCCGGCGTCCCAGACATGCTGCGGCCAGCCCGGCTTCAACTCCGGCGAACAGAAGAACAGCCGGGCAATCGCCAGGCAGGTGATCGCCGCCTTCGAAGAGTTCGACCACGTGGTCGCGCCTTCGGGTTCGTGCGCCGGGATGATCCGCGAGCACTACCCCGAGCTGCTGGCCGACGATCACGCGTGGCACACCCGGGCGCTGGTGCTGGCCGGCAAGACTCACGAACTGACCCGGTTTCTCGTCGATGTCGTCGGGCTCGCCGCCGTGCCCGGGATCGAGACGGCGTTTGACGGCAAGGTTACCTATCACGACTCATGCTCGGGCCTGCGGGAGCTCGGCGTCAAGGATCAGCCGCGTAAGCTGCTTGAGAACGTCGCCGGGCTCGACCTCGTGGAGGGCGAGCTGGCGGAAACCTGCTGCGGCTTCGGCGGACTGTTCTGCGTCAAGTATCCGGACGTGTCGGGCGCCATGGTCGACCGCAAAATCGACGACATCGAGAAGACGGGGGCCGCGACGGTGCTGGCCGGGGATATGGGCTGCCTGCTCAACATCGCCGGGCGCCTGCACCGCCGGGGATCCTCGGTCGCGGCGCGCCATGTCGCCGAGGTGCTGGCCGGCATGACCGACGAGGTTTCGCCGATCGGTGCGCCGGACACTGAAGGTTCGACGACATGAGCGCATCCACGCACGACGGCGCGGCGCCGGTGTCGACGGGCGATTTTTCGGCAGATGCGCGCCGCGCCATTGCCGACGAACAACTGCAGACGGTGCTGTCGCGGTTTTCCCGCGTCTCGCCGGCATCCCGCGCCGAGACAATTTCGCGCCTCCCGGAGTTCGAGTTGCTGCGCGACGCCGGCAAGGCAATCAAGGATCACGCGCTTGCGAACCTCGACGTCTATCTTGAGCAGTTCGAGGCAGCAGTCACCGAAGCCGGCGGACAGGTGCACTGGTGCCGCGACGCCGCCGAGGCGCGGGCGACGGTTCTGCAGTTGTGCCGGGACGTCGGCGCCCGGACGGTGACCAAGTCGAAATCGATGGCGACCGAGGAAATCGGCCTCAACGATTACCTCGAGGAACACGGGATCGAACCCGTGGAAACCGATCTTGGTGAATACATCATCCAGTTGCGCAAGGAGCCGCCGAGCCACATCATCATGCCGGCGATCCACCTCAACCGGCAACAGGTCGCCGACACCTTCCGCGCGGCGCACGATCATCTCCCGCCCGGACGCAAGCTCGAGGAGCCGCGCATCATGCTCGACGAGGCGCGCGAAGAGCTGCGCTCCAGGTTCCTCGGCGCCGATGTCGGCATGACCGGCGCCAACATGCTGATCGCCGAGACCGGCTCGATCGTCGTCGTCACCAACGAAGGCAACGCCGATCTCACGATGACGCTGCCCAAGACCCATATCGCGGTCTCGACCATCGAGAAGATCGTGCCGACACTCGACGATGCGATGACCGTGCTGCGGCTACTGGCCCGTTCGGCGACCGGCCAGGACATCACGGTTTATTCGTCGTTCGTCACCGGGCCGAAACGGGCCGCTGACCCCGACGGCCCCGAAACGTTCCACATGGTGCTCATCGACAATGGCCGCAGTGCCATGTTCGACGGTGGGTTCCGCGACATGTTGCGTTGTATTCGTTGCGGTTCGTGCATGAATCACTGCCCTGTTTACACGACGGTCGGCGGACACGCGTACAATTCGATGTACGAGGGACCCATGGGGTCCGTGCTAACGCCCGGCCTGCGCGGGCTCGCGAGTGCCGGCGATTTGCCCAACGCGTCGACCCTCTGCGGCAAGTGCGAGACCGTGTGCCCGATGAAGATTCCGCTGCCGCAGCTGCTGCGGCGCTGGCGCCAACGGCAGCACGACGCGCGGCTCAACAAGCCCGCACAGCGCTGGGGTCTGGGCGTCTGGTCGTTCCTCGCCCGGCGGGCGTGGCTCTACCGCATCGTCAGCCGGCTCGGCGCCGTCGCTCTGCGTGTCGGGGCCAAGGGGCGCGGGCGGCTCGGCCGCTGGCCACTGGCCGGCGGGTGGACGGCGGCCCGCGATCTGGCCGCGCCCAGCAGTTCCGGTGGCGAAACATTCATGGCGGCGTGGCGCCGGGGACAGCGCCGATGAGCACGTCCGAGACCGCACGGGCCGCCATCCTCGGGCGCATCGGCCGGGCGCTTGGCGTTGGTGACGAGGATCGCGACTCCCGTGAGAAGGCCGTCAAGGCCTGGCGCGAGAACCGCGCCAAGGGCCGTGGCGCGCCTCGGCCCGAGCGCGCCGCGAAACCGCAGCCGCAGCGTCTGGCACAATTTGTTGCGGAGTCGACACGGAACGGATCGACGGTGATTGAGATCGACGACCTGGCGGCCCTGCCGGCGACGGTGGCCGATTATCTGCGCGGGCGCAACGCGGGCGGGCCGTTGCGTGTGGCGCCCCATCCGGATCTTGAGGCGCTCGACTGGGGAGGTGCGGAAATTGGCGAATGGCGGACCGGTCCGGCGACCCAGGACGATGCGGTTTCGGTGTCCGTCGCGGTCGCCGCGGCGGCTGAAACGGGCTCTCTCGCGTTCGTTGCCGGTCCGGAAACGCCTGCTACGCTGCACGTTCTGCCGATGCACCACGTATCGGTGATCTACGCCAGCCGAATCGACGGCGGTTACGAGGATGCTGTCGCGCGGGCGCGGGTCGCCAACGACGGTATGCCCCGGATTCTCAACGTCATCACCGGTCCATCGCGAACCGCGGATATCGAGCAGACGCTGCTGATGGGTGCCCACGGACCCCAGGCAGAGGTCGTCGTCGTCGTCAAGGACCGGTGAGATGGCCGGGCGCAGGGTCAAACCGCACGAGGCGGCACTGTGGGACACTATCACCGGGGATATCAAGCCGCTTGCGTCTAATAAGCGCAAGGCAGTGCTCGCCGAAGAGGGTGAGAGTGCGCGCGCGGTACCAAAAGCACCAAAGAAATCGATCATTGAACCTATTAAGGAGAATGTCCGCACTCTGAGCAAGAACGTTGACCTGCCAAATCCGAATGCCAACGTCGATAAGCGCACGCTTGGGCGCTTAAAGAGAGGAAAGCTCGCGATAGAAGGTCGTCTCGATCTTCATGGACATACGCAGGCAAGTGCCCACCAGGCCCTGAACGACTTTATCGAAATGTCCTACGAGAGCCAGCGCCGATGCGTTTTAGTTATTACTGGCAAAGGGTTACGAGCAGCAGACGGTAACCATGGGGTACTGCGGCAGGCCGTGCCGCGGTGGCTTTCCGATTCTAAACTCAAACCAATGATCGTATCATGGCAGCCGGCGCAACCGCGGGATGGCGGTGACGGCGCCTTGTACGTTCTGATCAGGCGAAAACGATGACACCTTTCGGCGAACGGGTACGGGCCTTACGCAAGGAGCGCGGCATCAACCAGAAGAAGATGGCGGCGGACCTCGGTGTCTCGAACGCTTACCTGTCGGCGCTCGAGCATGGGCACCGCGGGCGCCCGGCGCCCGGCATGATCATGCAGATCTGCGGTTACTTCGGGCTGATCTGGGACGAGAGCGAGGAGCTCAAGCGCCTCGCGCTGCTGTCGCACCCGCGAGCGACTGTCGATACGGCGGGTCTGAGTCCCAAGGCGACCGAACTCGCCAACCTGTTGTCCGAGACAATTGCGGATCTCGACGAGGATACCCTGCAGTGGATTCTGGATGAAATCCGCGGCCGGATCGGCGCCCGCGAGCGCGGCAACAAGGGCCGTGACCCGATCTACTGAGTTGCCCTAGAGAATGAACTTCGACAGGTCGGCGTTCTTGGCCAGCCCCCCAACCTTGTCGCGGACATAGGCCCCGTCGACGGTCAGGGTTTCGCCCGAGCGTTCCGATGCCTCGAAGCTGATTTCCTCGAGCAGCTTTTCCATCACGGTGTGCAGTCGGCGCGCGCCGATGTTCTCGACACCCTGGTTGATCTCGGCGGCCAGCGTGGCAACTTCCTCGATACCATCCTTCGAAAATGCGAGTGTCACGTCCTCGACCGCCATCAGGGCCGTGTACTGGGTGACGAGACTCGCTTCCGGCTCGGTCAGGATCCGCTCCAGATCTCCGCGCGTCAGTGCGCCGAGCTCGACCCGGATCGGCAGGCGGCCCTGTAGTTCCGGCAGCATGTCGGCGGGCTTGGATATGTGGAACGCGCCCGAGGCGATGAACAGGATGTGATCGGTCTTTACGGCACCGTGCTTGGTCGAAACCGTCGTACCCTCGATCAGCGGCAACAGGTCGCGCTGCACGCCCTCGCGGCTGACATCGGCGCCGCCGACCTTTTCGGTTCGCGCGGTGATCTTGTCGATCTCGTCGAGGAAGACGATGCCGTTGTCCTCGACCAGCGCGATGGCTTCGCGCACGACCTCGTCCTCGTCGAGCAGCTTGTCGCCCTCTTCCGAGATGAGCAGCTCGTACGACTCGGCCACGCTGACCTTCTTGGTCTTGGTCGCTTGCCCGAACGCCTTGCCGAACATGTCATTGAGATTGATCATGCCCATCTGTGCGCCGGGCATCCCGGGAATGTCGATGGTCGGCATGCCGCTGCCGCCGCTCGCCAGCTGGAGCTCGATTTCCTTGTCGTCGAGTGAGCCATCGCGCAGTTTCTTGCGAAACTTCTCGCGTGTATCGGCGGACGCATTCTCGCCCACGAGCGCGTCGAGAACCCGCTCCTCGGCGGCGATTTCGGCCTTGGCCACGACCGTCTTGCGCATCCGCTCGCGGACCATGTGAATGGCGATCTCTACGAGGTCGCGAACGATCTGTTCGACGTCCCGGCCGACGTAGCCGACCTCGGTGAACTTGGTCGCCTCAACCTTGATGAAGGGCGCATCGGCGAGCTTTGCCAGGCGGCGCGCGATCTCGGTCTTGCCGCAGCCGGTCGGTCCGATCATCAGGATGTTCTTGGGCAGGACCTCCTCGCGCAGGGTGTCGTCGAGCTGCTGGCGCCGCCAGCGGTTGCGTAGTGCGATCGCGACGGCGCGCTTGGCGTTCTGCTGACCGACGATGTGGCGGTCGAGTTCCGAGACGATCTCGCGCGGGGTGAAGCTCTTCATGTCGGTCATTCTCCGGCGTCGATGGTTTCGACGACGACTTCGCGGTTGGTGTAGACGCAAATCTCGGCGGCGACCTCCATGGCCCGGCGGGCGATCGCCTCGGCATCCATGTCGTCGCGGTCATAGAGCGCGCGGGCCGCGGCCAGCGCGTAGTTGCCACCCGAACCGATGCCGATGACGCCGTCTTCCGGCTCCAGCACGTCGCCGGTTCCGGTCAGCACCAGGGAAACGTCCTTGTCGGCGACCGCCATCATCGCTTCAAGGCGACGAAGGTACCGGTCAGTCCGCCAGTCCTTGGCCATCTCGACGCAAGCGCGAGCAAGTTGGCCCGGGTACTGCTCAAGCTTGCCCTCGAGCCGTTCGAACAGGGCGAACGCGTCAGCAGTCGCACCGGCGAAACCGGCAATCACATCATCGCCTGCGAGCCGGCGAACCTTGCGCGCATTGCCCTTGATGACGGTATCGCCGAGGCTGACCTGCCCGTCGCCGGCAATGACGACGCGGCCGCCCTTGCGCACGGCGAGGATTGTGGTGCCGTGCCAGACCGGCCTTGATTGATCGCTCATGATGCTTCTCCCAGCGTGGAAGCTCTGAAATGTGCCAATCGGCGCGCCCGGTCAAGTCGTTGGTGGGAAATCACTCGACCGGCAGGCCGACTTCGCGCCGCTCGTCATCGGTCCACGGCGCCCGAAGCCAGCGCAGGCACGCCTCGCGGTCGGTGAACATCCGCGTCAACTGAACCGCACCGAGGTTCTTGAGGTATGCATCGTACAGACGACCGGTCGTTTCATTGACACGTTTCCTCCCGACATAAATACCGCGTTTGAACGGCGTCCGGCCGCGCAGATCGAAAATCGCCTCAGCTTCGCGCCGGGCGTCGTCCGGCGTCGAGTCACTGAGGTCCGCGTCCGCGAGGTCGACCATGGCGTTCCAATCGGGTCGCCAATTCGCCGAACCGCGCGCGATCTGATAGGCGCCGGCCACCTCGCCTACGCTCAGGCGGCCGAACACGATCAGCACCGTGATGCGGTCGTTCTCCAGCACGTCGATCGTTACCGGCACAGTCGAAACTCCCGTCGGGGTCGAAGATGATCCAGCGGCAGGTAGCATTTCCCGGCCGCGGAATCCAGCCGGCCGGGGGATAATCGGTCCCGCGGCCGCTAACTGATTGTCTGCGGCGCCGTCCCTCTGGTACAAGATGCGCGCACAACGCCGGAGGACGCCATGCGCGAGGCTACTGTCGAACGCAGGACCAAGGAAACCAACATCAGCGCCACCGTCAGACTGGACGGGACGGGCGAGTACTCGGTCTCGACCGGGATCGGTTTCCTCGATCACATGCTTGAACAGCTGTCGCGGCACAGCCTGATGGACCTGGACGTCAAGGCGGAAGGCGACCTGCACATCGATTTCCACCACACCACCGAGGATACCGGGATCGCCATCGGCGAAGCGGTCTCCAGGGCGCTCGGGGATCGGGCGGGCATCAACCGCTATGGCGAGGCGACCATCCCGATGGACGAAACCCTGAGCCGCGTCGCGCTGGATGTCTCGAACCGGCCCTACCTGATCTGGCGGGTCGACTTCAGCAAGCCGAAGCTCGGCGACATGGATACCGAGCTCTTCAAGGAGTGGTTCCAGGCCTTCGCCCAGGCTGCCGGGATCACGCTGCATGTCGAGAACCTCTACGGCGAGAACAACCACCATATCGTCGAGTCCTGTTACAAGGGACTCGCCCGGGCCCTGCGCCATGCGATCGAAATCGATCCACGCAAGTCGGACGCGGTTCCGTCGACCAAGGGCGTGCTCGGCGGCTCGCTCTGAAAACGGCCAGAGGCCACGCGCCGTCCGGCGCCGGATAGAAACATGAAGGTCTTCACCGTCCACGTACGCCGTCACGGCTTGGACCCGGATCGCGATTTCATGCTCGTCCCCGAAGGGTTCAGCTTCTGGGCCTTTGTGCTCACCTTCGTCTGGGCGCTCTATCACCGCCTCTGGCTGACGGCGATTATCCTCGGCGTCCTGCACGCGGGCGCCGGATTGGCGGTTATCGAGTTCGGCGCCAACGACGCGGTCGCCATCACTGCCGACATCGTCGTTGCTGTGCTCTTCGGCCTGAGCGCCAACGATCTGCGCCGCGCCAAACTGGCTGGGCAGGGGTTCGTTGAAGAGGGCGTGGCCAGCGGCCGTTCCGTTGAGGACGCGGAACGCCGATACCTCGACGACAATCCAGCGCTGGCGGCGGCCATGATCGGAGCGGCCCGATGACCGTCGCGATCGTCGATTACGGATCCGGTAACCTGCGCTCTGCCGCCAAGGCGTTAGAACGCGTTGCCGACGGGCGCATGTCCGTCTCGGTGACAAGTGATCCCGAAACTGTCCGCGCCGCGCAACGCATCGTCCTGCCGGGCGTCGGCGCGTTCGGCGACTGTCGCCGGGGACTGCTGGCGCTTGACGGTATGGTCGAGGCAATTACCGATGCGGTGATCGACCGCGGCGTGCCGTTCCTCGGCATCTGCGTCGGGATGCAGCTGATGGCCGAACGCGGACACGAGCACGGCATTCACGACGGCCTGGGCTGGATTGCTGGCGACGTGGCCGCGATCGAGCCGGCCGACCCAGCGTTCAAGATTCCGCACATGGGCTGGAACGAACTGGTCATCAACCGGCCGCACCCGGTTTTGGACGGTCTCGAGACCGGTGCGCACGCCTACTTCGTTCATTCCTACGCCCTGAGAACGGCATCCGACGATACTGTCCTCGCCCATACCGACTACGGCGGCGAGGTCGTCGCGGTGGTCGGCCGCGACAACATGGTCGGGACCCAGTTCCATCCGGAGAAGAGCCAGCGTACCGGCCTTCGCCTGATCGCCAACTTCCTCGACTGGACACCATGAGGGCCTTGCTTTGAACCTGTATCCCGCGATCGATTTGAAGGACGGCCAGTGTGTGCGCCTGCTGCGCGGCGACATGGATGCGGCGACGGTCTTCAGCGACGACCCGGCGGCCCAGGCCCGGGCGTTCGTCGACGCCGGTTGCCGGTGGCTGCACGTCGTCGATCTCAACGGCGCGTTTGCCGGTCGTCCGGTGAACGCGGACGCGGTTCGCGCCATCGTCGATGCCGCCGGCGTTCCGGTTCAGCTCGGCGGCGGGATCCGCGATCTTGCGACCGTCGAGCAGTGGCTCGATGCCGGTATCGCGCGCGTCATTCTCGGCACGGCCGCCGTCAAGAACCCGGACATGGTCCGCGAGGCCTGCCGTGCGCATCCGGACAAGGTCGCCGTCGGTATCGACGCCCGGGGCGGCATGGTCGCCGTCGAAGGCTGGGCCGATACCGCCTCGATTACCGCGCTTGATCTCGCCCGCAGCTTCGAAGACGCGGGCGTCACGGCGATCGTCTACACGGACATCGATCGCGACGGCGCCATGGAAGGGCCGAACCTCGAGGCGACCCGAGCGCTCGCCGAGGCCGTTTCGATTCCCGTCATCGCCTCCGGCGGCGTCTCCAGTCTCGACGACCTTATGCGGCTCAAGGCGGCGATACCCGGTCTCGACGGCGCGATCACGGGCCGCGCGCTCTACGATGGGCGGATCGATCTGGGCGCCGCGGTACGGGCGTTGGCGGAGGGCTGAGCGCGATGCTGAAGGTGCGCATCATCCCTTGTCTCGACGTCGACCGAGGCCGCGTGGTCAAGGGCGTCAACTTCGTCGACCTGGTCGACGCGGGCGATCCGGTCGAACAGGCCAAGGTCTACGATGCGGCCGGCGCCGACGAACTGACGTTCCTCGATATTACCGCGAGCCACGAAGAGCGCGGCATCTTGCTCGATGTCATTCGTCACACCGCTGAGCAATGCTTCATGCCGCTGACCGTGGGCGGCGGCGTGCGCACGCTGGACGACATCCGCAGCTTGCTGCTCGCCGGCGCCGACAAGGTGTCGATCATGACGGCGGCGGTGAAAAACCCGGGCTTCGTGCGAGAGGCGGCGGAGAAGTTCGGTAGCCAGTGTATCGTAGTCGCCATCGACGCCAAGTCGGTCGACGACGGCGCCGGCGGGGAGCGCTTTGAGGTATTTACCCACGGCGGCCGCCAGCCGACCGGCATCGATGCGGTCGACTACGCCAAGCAGGTGACCGCGCTGGGCGCTGGCGAGATCCTGCTGACGTCGATGGACCGGGACGGCACCAAGACGGGCTTCAACCTGCCGTTGACCCGGGCGATCGCCGACGCGGTGCAGGTGCCGGTGATCGCCTCCGGCGGCGTCGGCAATCTCGACCATCTTGTCGAGGGCGTTACGGAAGGGCATGCTTCGGCGGTGCTTGCGGCCTCGATCTTTCATTTCGGCGAGTATTCGATCGGCGAGGCCAAGCGGCACATGCAGGCGGCGGGGATTCCGGTCCGTCTCGACGGCGACATGGAAGTGCAATGAGCGGCAAGACGACAGGCGCGGCCATCATCAACGAACTGTTCGCGGTGATCGAGAGTCGTAAGGGGGGCGATCCGGAAACGTCCTACACGGCCAAGCTCTTCGACCGGGGGCGCGAGCTTATCGCCCGTAAGTTCGGAGAAGAGGCCGTCGAAACCGTGTTGGCGGCCGTCAAGGACGACAGGGGCGAGATCGCCGCCGAGAGCGCCGACGTCTTGTTCCACTTGATGGTGTTGTGGGCTGACGCCGGCCTCACGCCCGACGACATTTGGGCGCAACTCGAGGCGCGACGCGGCACGTCCGGCATCGAAGAGAAGAAGTCGCGCAAGCCAGCATGACGCGCGCACGACAGACGGAGACGGTGATGGCCTACGACAACGACAACATTTTCGCCAAAATTCTCCGAGGCGAGATTCCCAACAACACGGTGTACGAGAACGACCACGCCCTAGCGTTCCATGATATCGCCCCGCAACGGCCTGTCCACGTGATGGTCATTCCGAAGGGTCCGTACGAGGACTTCTCGGATTTCGCGGCGAAGGCAACGGCGGCGGAACAGGTCGCGCTAAACGAGGCCATCCTCGAATCGGTCAAACAGCTCGGGCTCGAAGAGGGAGGCTACCGGCTGCTGGTCAATACCGGGCCCGACAGCGGTCAGGAGGTTCCGCACCTCCATTACCACATCTGCGGCGGCGGTCCGCTCGGCCCGCTGCTGTCGCGGCCCTGATCGCCGGGCCGGGGAAGACGCGATGGCCAAACCACCGGACGGCAACGACACGTTCGATACCGATTCGAAGGGCGATCTCGACGACGGCGGTCTTAGCCCCGAAGACGTCCTGTTGGCGGCGATTCGCCAGTCGCGCCGCGAAACGATCGGCACCGAGCCACCCGGCGAGTCCGGGCCCGAAGAACCCGGCGAGTCCATGGCGGTTTCCGATGCCGAAGCGGACGCGCCGGTCCATCACCTGCCGATGATCGACCGGAAACCGGCACCCGCCGCTTCGCATGCCGAACCCGTGGCGCGACCGACCGGGACACCGTTCGCGAAGGCTCCGCCGATCCTACCGCAGAATGACAGCGGAGCCGGCATGGGCTTCGAGTTCTCACTGGCGCGCCGGCCCGGCCGGCGCAACCGCTAGGTTCCGAAGATCAGCCGTCCGTCCGCTCCCACGGCGGGACGTCGCCGAAGTGCTCGCTCAGCATGTCGATGAAGGCTCTGGTCTTGGGCGACAGGTGCCGGCGTTCGAGATAGATCGCGAACAGGTCGGACCCGTGGTCGGCGTATTCCGGCAGAATCCGGATCAGTCGCCCGGCGCGAATGTCGTCGTTGACCAGGTAAGTCGACAGTCGCGCAATGCCGATGCCGGCGAGCGCGGCGTGGTAGATGCCGTCGGCGCTATTGGCGACGAAATTGCCGCTGACCCTGTATTTCTGTGTCGTCTCGCCGCTGCCGAAGGTCCAGTTGTTCCAGCGCGACACCGTCGTCAGCCCGAGGCAGTTGTGCTCGGTTAGTTCGGCCGGCGCCTTGGGTTCCGGATGGCGCGCGAGATAGCACGGCGCGGCACAGTAGATTCGCGTGTTGTGCGCCAGCTTGCGGGCGATCACCCCGTCATCGCTGATCTGTTCGGTAAAACGGATCGCAACGTCGACGTCGCCACTAACCAGATCGACGGGCCGGTCCGAAAGCTCGAACACGCAGCGAACGTCCTTGTACTGGTCGAGGAACGCCGGCAGCAGGGGTAGAAGCTGGCGCTTGCCGAAGGCCACGGTGGAAGCCACGCGGAGCGTGCCCTGCGGCCACATGCCCATCGACGTGACCAGCGCCTCGGCCTCGTCGACGTCGCTTGCGATCTCGCGTGAGCGCTCGTAGAACGCCCGTCCTTCCTCGGTCAGAGAGATCTTTCGGGTCGACCGGTTCAGCAGCCTGACACCAAGGCGATCCTCCAGGCTGTGAATCTGCTTGCTGACCGCTGACGGCGACAGGGACATCTCGCGTGCCGCTGCCGAGAACCCTCCGGCGTCCACAACCTTAGCAAAAACAATCATTTGGCTGGCGATTTCCACTTCTTAGACTCTTTCTATCTATGACCAGAACGCAAAGGCGTTATGCACATTATTGGGGTAATCATTCAGCGGTTCCGAGACTATGTTGAAGTCAATGATGCTGCGGCGCAACAAAATATTGCATCGCACAATTAAAGCCGAAGGAGCCAACCATGATGACCGACCGAACGGACATTGAACCTCTGTCGCCGCGCGACATCGAGCGTTACGTGCGCCTTGGGCGCCAGCTTCAGGCTGAGGCAGTCCGAGCCAGTGCGGTTTCAGCATATGGCACAATCAAGTTATTGTTTTCAAACAGGAAAGCGGCGAGCACGAATGATCACGCCGACGCTAACCTGGTTTGCGGGCACGTCTAATAACACGAGAGCCGGAGTAACGAACAATGGCCATGACGATCGACAACCGTATTGAATTTGGTGCCGCCGGCACAGCCTCGCACGCTCTCGCAGACGCACCGACCCTCTCGGATCGGGTTGTTTGGACGCTGGATTTTGTGCGCCGCACCCTAAGAGAGATCAGAGCCGGGCAGCGCATCAGTCCCGCCCGCGCACACCAGTTGTTCGCTCAGGCGAGCGAAGCGACAGGCATCCGTTTCTAACGTTCTCTCCCCTGCCGTGCTGGGGCGTCCGTCAGTCCTCCCATACGCGGACGCTCCAGCCGGCCTTCTTTTGGAAGGCGCCGTCTTCCGGATACTCAGCCCCTCGCAGACTTCGGAACTCGGACGTCACCTGATGCGTCGTCCGCTACCGGGCCGGCGGTTGGCGGGTCAGGCGCTGGCCCGGTAGCGCACGACGCGGCCACGGTCTGAGCCGGATTCCGCGGCGCCGTGCGTGACCCGGCGGTAGGCCAGCGCCTCGGCGACGTGCAGTCGCCTGATCCCGCCGCCGCCCTCAAGGTCTGCGAGCGTCCGGGCCACCCGCAACACACGATGGTAGCCGCGCGCCGAGAGGCGCATGCGATCGGCCGCTTCGCTCAGCAGTTGCTTGCCCGCCGTGTCCGGTTCCGCGATCCGCTCGAGGATTGCGCCGTCGGCCTCGGCGTTGCAGCGCAGCGGCGGAATATTCGGCGATGTCCCGGGCGCAATCTCGCGCAGCCGCTGGCGCTGGATGTCCCGTGCCTCGGCAACCCGCCGCGCCACGGTTTCCGAAGTTTCGCGTGGCGGCGGCAGTGCCAGATCGGCCGGGCCAACCGCGGGCACGTCGACTGCGATATCGATGCGGTCGTAGAGCGGGCCCGAGATCCGCGCCTGGTAGTCCCGACCGCAGCGCGGCGCCTTGGTGCAGGCCTGCGCAGCATCGTCTAGATAGCCGCAGCGGCACGGATTCATCGCTGCAACCAGCTGAAACCGCGCCGGATAACGCACCCGATTGTTGACCCGGCTGACCGTGATCGAGCCGGTCTCGAGCGGCTGGCGCAGGGCCTCGAGCGCCCCGCGCTGAAACTCGGGCAACTCGTCGAGGAACAGCACGCCGAGGTGCGCCAGCGAGACCTCGCCGGGCCGCGTGCGGTTGCCGCCACCGACGAGCGCCGGCATGGACGCGGAATGATGCGGATCGCGGAACGGTCGGTGCGCCATAAGCCCGCCCTCCGGCAGGGTACCGGCGAGGCTGTGGATCATCGAGACCTCGAGAACCTCGTCGGCGGTCATCGGCGGCAACAGCCCCGGCAGACGCTGCGCCAGCATCGACTTGCCGGCGCCGGGCGGTCCGGTCATCAGCAAGTTGTGACCGCCGGCGGCGGCGACTTCGACGGCGCGCTTGGCGCTTTCCTGGCCCTTGATGTCGGAGAGATCGGCATAGACCGGTGGCGGCGGCGCGGCGCCTTCCGGCGGAGGGCTCAGTACCTGGGTTCCCTTGAAATGGTTGATCAGGGCCAACAGGCCGTCCGGCGCCAGTACCTCAATTTCACCGGCCCAACCGGCCTCCGCGCCTTGCGGGCCGGGACAGATTAGCCCCATGCCCTTGGCCGCCGCGTGGATTGCCGACGGCAGCACACCGGCCACAGGGGCGATCCGGCCGTCGAGCGCCAGTTCACCGAGCGCGACGAAGCCGGCGGCGTCATCCGCCGGGATCACCTCCATGGCGACCAGTAGCCCGAGCGCGATCGGCAGGTCGTAGTGGCTGCCTTCCTTGGCCAGATCGGCCGGCGCCAGATTGACGGTAATCCGCTTCGGCGGCATCGCCAGACCGAGCGCGTGAAGCGCCGAGCGGACCCGCTCGCGCGCCTCGGAAACCGCCTTGTCGGCCAGCCCGACGACGGAGAACGCCGGCAGACCGGAGGCGATCTGCACCTGGACGTCGACGTCGAGGACCTCGACCCCGGCGAAGGCGACTGTTGAAATTCGCGCAACCATGGCGTGCCCGCGCTCCCATCAGGACTTCGAAAAGGAGTCTGAGCCTAGCGCGAACAAAACTAGAACATCAAGGATTATTCACGATTGCCGGCTGTTGTCCCTCCGGCCGGCCCATGGCGGACCGGTTCCGAACCCCGAATGAAGGTATCGTGGCGCGGCAGGTTGTCGACGACATCAAACCAGGAGATGCGTTCGCCATAAAACGAGTGGGCATTGGGCGGCAGGCTCGCGGGATCGTCGAAGGAGCTGATGTGCAGGGCGCAGATCCTGCCGCGCGAGCCGAGCTCGGTTTCCCAGGTCAGCGACGTCCCGCAGGTTCCGCAGAACGCCCGTCCCCGGCTTGGCGAGGAACCGTAAATCTTGCGCGGCTCGCCGCTGAACGTGACCTGGTCGACGCCGTAGACTGCAAGCGTCGCCATCGGCGCACCTGTATGGCGGCGGCACGTCTCGCAGTGACAGTTGATGACATCCTGCGGCGCGCCGACCGCGTCGAACCGCACCGCCCCGCAGAGGCAGCCGCCGGATCGCGACTCAGGCAACCTTCGCCTCGATCGCATCCCAGATGTCGGCCTCCAGGTGCGTGCCGTCGAACCGCGCAATCTCCTGCAGGCCGGTCGGGCTGGTGACGTTGATCTCGGTCAGCCATTGGCCGATGACGTCGATCCCGACGAAGATCATGCCGCGGCGCCTGAGCTCCGGGCCGAGCCGTTCACAGATCTCGCGGTCGCGGTCCGAGAGTTCGGACTTCAGCGGCGTGCCGCCGACATGCATGTTGGAACGCGCCTCGCCCTCCGCCGGGATGCGGTTGATGACGCCCTTGGCCTCGCCGTCGACGAGGATGATGCGCTTGTCGCCCTGGCGGATCTCCGGCAGGTACTTCTGCACGATAACCGGTTCGCGGAACATCTGGGCGAACGTTTCCAGGAGCGCGTTGAGGTTCTCGTCGCCGGGTTTCAGGTGGAAGACGCCGGCGCCGCCGTTGCCGTAGAGCGGCTTGACGATGATGTCCTTGTGTTCGTCGCGGAACTCGCGAATGCGCCTGGCATCCGCCGTGATCAGGGTCGGCGGCATGAGGTCCGGAAAGTGGGTGACGAACAGTTTTTCGGGTGCGTTGCGAACTTCGGCCGGGTCGTTGACCACGAGGGTACTGGGGTGCACGTGTTCGAGAATGTGGGTCGCCGTGATGTAGCTCATGTCGAACGGTGGGTCCTGGCGCATCAGCACCACGTCCATGTCTGCGAGGTCGATGGTCTCGGGTGCGCCGAGGGTGTGGTGATTGCCCTTCTCGCGCCGCACCTCGAGCGGTTCGGCGGTGGCCACTGCGCGGTTGCCTTGCAGCGCCAGCGCCGGTGCCGGGTAATGCCACAGGCTGTGCCCGCGTTTCTGCGCCTCGAGTGCGAGCACGAACGTGCTGTCGCCATCGATGTCGATATCGGCGATCGGGTCCATCTGGATGGCGACCTTGAGCGGCATCGCGGTGTGTCTCCGGTCAGTTCAGCTTGGCGCGAAGCTGCTGCAGCAGCACCGACGTGCTGTAACGGCTCTCCGACCCGGTGTCGAGCCGGATAAACTCCTCGAGCGCCATGATGGCGTCCTTCACCTGATCGAGCCGGTTGTGGATCATGCCCGCCTCGCGCCATAGCGACGCGTTCTCGGGCGCGATCAGCAACGTGTCCTTGATCGTCTGCAAGGCATCGTCGAACGCGTCGCGCTTGAGCAGGCGGACCTTGATGTTGTTCTGCAGCCGCACAAGCACCTGGCGGTTGCTGGCTTCGCGGTAGTGATGCGGCTCAAGCTCGGCATCCAGCCCGGCGCCGGACTTCAACAGCTCTCGGAGATCGTGCGGTTCCAGCGACCGGCCGTCGTCGTACGGGTCGAACAGGCGGCGCTCACCCTCGACCTCGAGCCGGACGAGGAAGCGGCCCGGGAAGTCGACCCCGGCGGCATGCCAGCCGACGGCCCTGGCGACGTGTATATAAAGAATACCGACGGCGACCGGCAGGCCGTCGCGGTTGTCGATGACGCGCGTCAGGTTGGCGGCGTCGATATCCTCGAAGACATCCTCGCCGCCACCGTAGCCATATCGCCGGGCGATGACCTGGACCAGGGCGTCGAGGGCCCCGGCGACGTCCGCCTCGCGCGGATCGCCGGCGTAGGCGCGCACGTCGGCGACAAGCGTGTCGAGATGGCGGTAATAGGCATCGATCCGCAGTCCGGGCCGGTTGAGTGCGCCCAGGTCGATGGCCGCCGTCGCCAGATCGCTGATATCGCCGGGATCGGTGCCCATGGTCCGCAGGCGGCGGCGAACTTCCGCGAGACTCGGCGAGCGGGGCGTGTCGCCGGTATCGTCGATTCGGTCGCCCATGGTTACGAAGCGGCGGCCGGATCCTTGATCCGGACGTGGCTGATCACCCGGCGAACCCGCTTGATGTCACGCGCGTGGGCGATCACCCGGTCGAGTTCTGCCTGGCTCTGCGCGATGCCGATCAGGTAGACAACGCCGTTGACCGTTTCGACGTTGAAGTTGATGGCCCAAACGTCCTGGTCGAACGTCAGGCGGCTTTCGAGCTGGGTGGTGATCCAGGTGTCGTAGGCGAAGTCCTCGATTCCCTCGGCGCTCTTGATGCCGATCTCGTTTATGACGTCCTTGATTCCGGCCACCGCCCAGGCGAGGCGCACGGCCTCGGCGCGTTCGTCCTCGGTCTTGACCAGGCCGGTCAGCAGCGCGCGGGCCTCCCAGACCTCGACGCCGACCTGGGTCGCCAGGGTGGTGTCGTGCTCGACGTACTTGGAGATGATCTGGGCGGAAAGCGCGGTATCCCGCGCGACGCCCTCGAGGCCGCGCTCCTGGAAGGCGGCGAGACCGACCGTGGCGCCGGCGCCGATGGCTGCGCCGGCACAGCCGCCAAGGACCGGTGTCAGCAAGGCAAGGGCCATCAGGGCGGCGACGCGCTTCGGGGATCGGTTGCGGACAGAAGGGCTGGGCATGGTCGTGCTCCTTGCGATTGCGGACCGTCGGGCCGATTGCGGGACCGTGCCGTCGAAATGTGGCGATTTCTCGACACGGCCCGACCGCCGACGCCTGTTTGTCTGATAGCATACAACGGTAGACGGAACACCCGGCGATCTGAGCCGGCTGTTCAGGCCGTCGCTTCCCACGCCGCGGGCAGGTGCCGGGGCCAGCGTCCGGGCGCGACCAGGACGGCATCGAAGCGGCAATCGAGCGTCGCGACGGCCGGCTGGCGCTGCAGGAACACGCCGGCGGCGGCGGCGATTCTGTCCTGCTGGCGCCGGTCGATGGCGTGCGCCGCCTCATCCAGTGTCGGACGCGCCTTGACCTCGACGAAGGCCAGGACACGGCCGCGCCGGACAATCAGGTCGATTTCGCCCTGCGGGCAGCGAAAGCGCCGGTCGACGAGGCGGTAGCCCTTGAGCCGCAGGGCAAGGAGCGCCGCCGTCTCGGCCCGCCGGCCGCCGGCTTCCGATGCCCGTCGTCGGTCCGCCGCGCCGGCCACGGGCTAACCGCCGTCTTTCAGTGCGACGGCCCGGTCGTAGACGCGCGATCGCGACAACCCGGTCTCGGCGGTGACCGACCTGACCGCGTCGCGCAGCGTTCCCGCGTCGAGCGCGTCGCGCAGCAAGGCGTCGAGCGCGTCGTCGTCGATCTCCGCCTCTTCGGCGTCCGGCGGACCGACGACGACCACCACCTCGCCCTTGGGCGGACCGGCGTCGGCATAGTGCGCCGCGAGTTCGTCGAGTCCGCCGCGGCGCGTTTCCTCGTAGACCTTGGTCATCTCGCGCATCACCGCGGCCGGGCGCGGACCGAACTCTGCGGCCATGTCGGCCAGTGACGCGGCCAGTCGTTTCGTGCTTTCGAGAAAGACCAGGCTGGCGGGGATGACCGCGAGATCGTGGAACGACTGGCGCCGGGCCGACGATTTCGACGGCGGGAAACCGGCGAACATGAAGCGGTCGGTCGGCAGGCCCGCCAGCGCCAGGGCGCAAAGGACAGAGGAGGGTCCGGGCAATGCGGTGACGTGAATGCCTTCCTCGATACAGGCCTCGACAAGCTTGTAGCCGGGATCGGAGATCAGCGGCGTGCCCGCGTCCGACACCAGCGCCACGGAAAAGCCCGATTTCAGCTTTTCCAATATTCGTGGCCGAGCCTGCCCGGCATTGTGTTCGTGGTACGACACCATCGGAGTCTTGAGACCGTGCATCGCCAGCAACTTCCCGGTGACCCGCGTGTCCTCGCAGGCAATCAACGCCGCGCTGCCGAGCATGTCGAGGGCACGCAGCGTGATGTCGCGGGCATTGCCGATCGGAGTCGCGACGACGTGCAGGGTGCCGGCGCGGCCATCGGCGGCGCGCGACGTTCTGGCGCCGCGTCCCGGCGCACCTTGCCCTTGTTTACTCCCCGCTGCGGCGAGGCTAGGCTGGCGCCGACCCGAATCGCGACTGCTGCGCCCTGCCCCGGAGCCGCCATCCCGTGACTGAGACGACCGATCGACCGACTCGCCGCGTGTTTTCGCCATCGCCGAAACGTTCCCTGCTGGTTGCCGCGGCGCTGGCCGCGACTCTCGTCGTTGGTGCGTGTCAGCATCTCGGAACCGGACCGTTTTCGCAAGGCTCGGCGCAGCCGGCGACCAGCACGGTCGACCAGCCACAAACCCAGCAGTTGCCGACGGTCGAGGGGCCGAAGTACCCCGAATCGGGAACCGCGGGCGCCGGGTCGGAACCGGCCGGCGACTGGCAGGCGGCGCTGGCGCCCTATCTGAACAATCAGGGAGCGGGTGCCCAGAATGCCGAGCCCGACCAGCAGGTCTTGCTCAAGCCGCCGGTTCTGCATTACGACGGCAGCGCCATCCGGGTCGGGCTGCTGCTGCCGCTGAGTGGCCAGCAAGGCCCGCTCGGGCGCGCCATGCGCGACGCGGCGCTGCTCGCGCTGTTCGATTTCGGCGATGAGCGGTTCGAGCTGCTGCCGCACGATACCCGGGGCCAGCCGGGCGAGGCGTCCTATGCCGCCGGCCTCGCGATCGGTGACGGTGCCCAGCTGATCGTCGGCCCGCTGCTCGGGCCGTCTGTCGTTTCGATCGCGCCGATGGCGCGCGCCGCCGGCGTGCCGGTGATCGGCTTCTCAAGCGACCGGACCGTCGCCGGCGACGGCGTCTACACTCTCGGGTTTCTGCCCGGCGCCGAGGTCGAGCGGGTCGCCGGCTACGCCATGAGCCGAGGTCTCGGCCGCTTTGCCGTTCTCGCGCCCGACGATGCCTACGGCGCGACGGTCGTGGGCTCGCTCTACGATACGGTAACCCGCTACGGCGGCAGCGTGATCGAGGTCGCCTACTTCGACCCGTCCGGCAACAATCTCGACGCCGTGATCCGCGAGCTGGCCGATTTCGACGAACGCCGCGCCGCGTTGCTATCCCTGCGCGAGGAGCTCGAAGGCAAGGATGACGAACTCTCGAAGAAGACCCTCGAGCGGCTGGAGAACCTGGAAACGCTCGGCGACCTGCCGTACGACACGCTGCTGATTGCCGACGGCGGCGCCCGGCTGCAACGCCTCGCGGCACTGCTGCCGTTCTACGATATCGACCCCCGCAAGGTCCGGATGCTGGGCACCGGCCAGTGGGATACGGCCGGCGTCGGCGCGGAACCGGCGCTGCTCGGCGGCTGGTACGCGGCGCCGTCGCCGGAGAAACGGGCCCAGTTCACCGAACGGTTCCGTTCCGTGTTCGGCTACGAACCGCCCCGGCTGGCGACACTCGCCTACGACGCCATGGCGCTGGCGGCGGTACTGGCGCGCAACGGCGCCGAGCGGCCCTATACCACCGAGGCGCTGACGCTGGCCAGCGGGTACGCCGGTCGTGACGGCATTTTCCGTCTGACGCCCGAAGGCGTCACCGAACGCGGCCTGGCCGTTCTGCAGGTCCGGCAAAAAGGCGCACAGGTCATCGATCCGGCGCCGACATCGTTCAGCCAGCTCACCAACTAGCGCGCCGCCCCTCGGGAAATGGTCATTTGGGTCAGTTTCTCTGCGTCCAATTCGCCAAGTCCTTGATTTCCCTATAAACAGATCCCGGATTCATGGTCATTTAAGGCTATTTCGGGTCATTTCGGTCATCGTTTGCCGATGGCCTTCGCCTTCGCGCCGTGCGGATCCTCTGCCCATGCCCCGCCCATTTACGGCCTATCCGCGACCCATCGCCGGACCATTTCTTGCAATCGCCAAGACATTGGAATCACGCGCGAATCCGGGTTCCGGGCTATTTCGGCCCATCGACCCCCGGCGGACCGCATTTCTCTGCATCTCGCCCTCCTGCCTGCGCGGAGCCGGAGCTTCGCTTCGGCGAAGGCAGGTCGTCAGGCTCAGGGTGAGGAACGTTCTTTGCCCCCTCATGCCGGGCCCGACGAAGCATGAGGGCCTTTCCCTTCCCCCCGTCATGCTCGGGCCAGACCGGGTTATCCACGGCGGAGGCAGGGCGCGAGTCCTTTGACGCCGGCGCCGACACCGTATTCACCATCGCAAAAGAGCAAACGGTTATCTAGGACGAAATTCCTTTGTTGTCAAGTGGAAAAAGCGATAATTCCGCGACCGAATCGCGACGCCGTCGTATACTGTGTGCAGGCACCGGCGCTTGATCGGGGGCACGACATTTCCCACGTGGTTGATCTGTGAGCGCATCCTTTAGGGAGAGAACCGCTTGAGCCAATCGGGATCCAGAGCCCTGGTCGTTCGGCTTGTCCTGGTCGCCATTGTGGTGGCCGCCGTCGCGGCGACGCACGACCTGTGGAAACCGCTGCTGGCGAACTCCGATCCGGCGCCGCGCCAGACCGCGGGACCGGCGGCCAGCGCCGGCCTTCCGGTCATCGTCGCGGCGGTCGGCGAGCGCGCCGATACGGTGGTGGTGCAGGCCATCGGCACCGCGCGTGCCATCAATTCGGTCATTCTCTATCCCGAGGCCAACGGCGAGATCATCGAGCTTGCGGTAGCGGCCGGCGATGCCGTCGCCAAGGATGACGTCATCCTCCGGCTCGACAACCGCAACGCCGTGCTCGCCGTCGAGTTGGCGCGGACCCACTTGAGCGATGCCGAAAGCGCACTCGAGCGCACCCGCGCACTGCGGCGATCGAACGTGAAGTCAGACGCCAATGTGCGTGATGATGAAACCGCACTGGAACGCGCCAGACTGGAATTGCGCCAGGCCCAGGTCGCGTTGGCCGACCGCACGCTGCGCGCACCCTTCGCCGGTGTCGTCGGCATACCGAAAGTCGAGGCCGGCGACCGCGTCACGACGGATACGGCGATCGCCACGCTCGACGACCGCTCCGCGCTGCTGGTCGAGTTCGAGGTCGCCGAACGTTACTTCTCGCGCCTGTCGCTCGGCATGCCGATCCGCGCCCGGACCCCGAGTTTCCCCGACCGGCTGATCGAGGGTCAGATCGCCCACATCGACAGTCGAATCGATCCGGTGGCGCGCACCGCGCTTGTCCGCGCGTCGTTTCCGAACCCGGACGACACCCTGCGTCCGGGCATGTCGCTCGGCGTGACCCTCGACCTGATCGGACCGGTTCTGGCCACGGTGCCCGAACTCGCGATCCAGTGGCGCGACGGCCGGAGTTACGTTTGGCGGATCACCGACGGCGTTGCCGAACGCGTCGACGTGCAGTCGCGGCGCCGGCTGAACCAGACCGTCCTGGTCGAGGGCGACATCCACCCCGGCGATGTCGTCGTCGTCGAGGGCGTGCAGCGGCTCCGTCCCGGCGCCGAGGTTCTTATCGCGCAGACGCCTGAGAACTGAGCCATGTTCAAGCGCCAGGGGCATTCGATGAACGACTTGCCGGCGGTCAGCGTTCGCCGGCCCTACCTCGCCATCGTCCTCAACCTGCTGATCATGGTCGCCGGCTTCGGCGCCCTGCTCGGCATCGAGGTGCGCGAGCTGCCCGATATCGACCGGCCCGTGGTTTCGGTGCGCGCCGATTATCCGGGCGCCTCTCCGGAGACTCTCGATGCCGAAGTGACCAGCCTGCTCGAGGCCGCGGTGGCGCGCGTCAACGGCGTCAAGGAAGTCCGCGCATCGAGCGAGGAGAACAACCTGCGGATTCACGCGATCTTCAACCCGTCAGTCGAGCTCGCCGACGCGGCGACCGACGTGCGCGAGGCGATCAGCCGCGTCGAGCGCGAACTGCCCGACGAGGTCGAGAACCTGACGGTCATCAAGGCCGATGCCGATGCCATACCGATTCTGCAGCTCGCGGTGTGGAGCGACCGCCTGCCGATCGATGGCCTTACGCAGGTGGTCGAGAACCAGATCGTTCCCGAGCTGACCGCGGTCGACGGCGTTGCCGAGGTCTCCCTGTTCGGCGAACGCGAGCGTGTGCTCCGGGTCAAGATCGACCCGCTCCGGCTGGCCGGTTTCGGCCTCTCGGTCGCCGACGTCGCGAACGTCATGCGCGCGGCTCGCTTCGATGTTCCCGCCGGCAGCTTCAAGTCCGCCGAACAGGAGGTCCTGGTCCGCGCCAATGCCTCGGTCAACAAGCCCGAGGAGATCGAGGACCTATACATCCGCGAACCCGTCCGGATCGGCGACGTCGCCAGCGTGTTCTTCGCCCCGGCCGAGGCCGAGAGCTGGGTCCGGCTCAACGGCCGCCAGGTGATCAGCCTCGGCATCGTGCGCCAGGCGTCGTCCAACACCATCGCCATCGCCGAAGAGATCGGGCGCGCGGTCGAGCGGCTCGCCCTGACCCTGCCGCACATCGCCATCGAGGTCATCACCGACGACTCGCTGTTCATCAGGAGCGCCATCGAGGAACTGCTGGTGACGCTGGGCTACACTATCCTGATCGTCGTCGCGGTGATCATGGCGTTTACCGCGCAACTGCGCTCGTCGATCATACCGACCCTCGCCGTACCCGTCGCGCTGGTCGGCTCGCTCGCTGCCGTGTGGCTGCTCGGCTTCTCGGTCAACCTGGTGACGCTGCTGGCGATGATCCTGGCCACGGGCGTCGTGGTCGACGACGCGATCGTCGTGCTCGAGAACATTCAGCGGCTGCGTGCCAAAGGGGTGAAATCAGGCGCCGCCGCGGTGCTCGGCACCCGGCAGGTTTTCTTTGCCATCATCGCCACCACGGCAACGCTGATCTCCGTTTTCGTGCCGATCTCGTTCCTGCCGTCCGAAGCCGGCCGCCTGTTCCGCGAATTCGGCTTCGTGCTCGCGGTGACCGTGGCGATCTCGTCGTTCGTCGCGCTCACCCTGGTGCCAATGCTGGTTTCCAAGCTGCCGGACAGAACCGAGACCGGCGCGACGTCCCGGCGACGGCTGCTGGCGCCGCTCGGCGAAGCGTTCGTCGGGCTCTACACGCGGATCCTCGATGCCTTTCTGCGGGCGCCGGTCGTCCCGCTGGCGCTCTGTCTCGCCATCATCGGTGGTGCATTCCATCTCTACGCCGGTCTCGACGAGGAACTGGTCCCCGAGGAGGACCGTGGCCGCATCGGCGTATTCCTGACCGGGCCGGACGGCGTCGGGCTGGCCTTCACCGACCGCCAGGTGGCGCGCGTCGAGGAGATGCTCAGACCCTATGTCGAAAGCGGCATCGTCGAGCGGCTGTACACCGTCACCGGGCGCTGGGACCTCAACCGGGGCCAGGTCGACGCGCCGCTGATCGACTGGTCAGAACGGACCATCAGCGAGGGCGAGATCGCCCGCGAACTCAACCCGCAACTCCGCAACTTGCCCGGCGCGAACGCCCGCGTGCGGCGCGGCAACAGCCTCAACCTGCGCAATGCCGACGGCGGGCTGGAGATCGCGCTGCTCGGCGCCAACTACCAGACGATCTTTCGCGAGGCCAACAACTTCGTTCGCGAGATCGAGGAGAACCTGCCCTGGATCAACAACATGCGGGTCGAGTTCCGCGCCACCCAGCCGGAACTGTCGATCGACATCGACCGCTCGCGGGCCAGCGACCTCGGCGTCGACGTCGAGGACCTGGCGACGACAATCCGCGTGCTGATCGACGAACAGGAGGTCGCGGAGCTGATCGTCGACGACCAGACCGTGCCGGTCATCCTGCAGGCGACGGAAGGGGCCGTGACCCAGCCCGCCGACATCGCCAATCTGTACGTTACGGCCGACGGCGGCCGGCTGGTGCCGCTGACCCAGCTGGTGACGTTCTCCGAGAGCTCGATTGCCGCCGAGCTTGATCGCCACGCGCAACGCCGCGCCATCGAGATCGACGCCGATATCGACCCGGCCTACAGCCTGCGCGACGCCGTCGACGCGGTGCGCGAGCTCGCCCGCGAGAAACTCGGCCCCGACGTCGGCCTCATCTTCCTCGGCGAAGCCAGGGCGCTGGAGGAAACGTCCTATGAAATCGCCGTGACCTACGCGATCGCCATGGTCGTCGTGTTCCTCGTCCTCGTCGCCCAGTTCGAGAGCGTGACCAGCGCGCTGGTCGTGCTGATGACCGTGCCGCTGGGCTTGTGCGCGGCGGTGTTCGCTTTGTCGGTGACGGACACGTCGCTCAACATCTACTCCCAGATCGGCATCCTGATGCTGATCGGCATCATGGCGAAGAACGCGATCCTCATGGTCGAGTTCGCAGACCAGCTCCGCGAGCAGGGCCTGTCGGTCATGGAAGCGGCGCGCGAGGCCTCGCTGGTGCGGCTCCGGCCGATCATGATGACGATGATCTCGACGGTCGGCGCGGGCCTGCCGCTGATCCTCGGCAGCGGCGCCGGGACAGAGGCGCGCACCGCAATCGGCTGGGTGATCTTCGGCGGGCTCGGCATGGCCGGTCTGATCACACTGCTGATCGCGCCGGTGCTGTACTCCAGGATCGCCGGCTTCTCGACGCCGCGCAGCGCGCGCGGTGAAACCCTGACCGCGGAACTCGAGGAAGCCTCCGGCGTCAACCTGCACGAGGGCGCGAAACCGGCGGAGTAGTCGTCGATTGAGGGGCCAATCAGCGAGTCACGACACCGTCGAGGGCCCTGATTAGTTCTTCGGCTTTCTCGCGACCAGCGTCGATGTCGTCCCGAAGAAGCCGAATAGTCGTCAAAACGGGGGAGTTCTCACCGACGATGCCGGACAGATTCCGAACCGCCGCCGTTGCTCCCGAAAACTCGCCTGCAATGGCCTGTATTTGATTCCGCAAATTTCTCAGTTCGGTATCAGACGGTCCCGTCGGACGGGGTGGCGGAGGCGTCAATTCCAGCCCGTCGATCCGACTGAGAATTTCTCGCAACTCACTCATCACGGTCGTCAGGTTATCGCTTCCTTCGGCGCCCGGTGTCGGAATCTGATCGCCGAGAACCTCGATGACGATCTCGAGCCGTCCGGTTGCATGGCTGCTGAAGCTGTCGTGGGAAGCGCGGAATTCATCGAGTTTATCCTCGATGGCCATCAACCGGTCGTCGACAGCGGGCCGACCGTCAGGTATTTCGTTGGGCGAATCGCAAATCAGTTTGGACGCCCCCAGATGGCTTCTCATCCGGCATTCGCATTCCTCGTTGAAACTGGCGCAGTAGGTGATCAAGAGCCATAGAACCAATGAGAAGCCGGTCAACGCGGCGCAAAAATGAAAATCCGGAGGTCCGGTAAAGAATCCGACCGGCCCAATCCCCGATCGCCGCTCGGGAGTTGGCCACTTCTTGAACGCCGCAAAGCCGAACACGAACACCAGTACGGCGAAGTAAATGCCGAACCACGCGGTTGTCGGGAGCATGCCACGCAATGGCCCTTGCAACAGAACGAGCAGAACTCCGAAAACCGAAAAGAAAGCAACGATTCCAAACCAAACTGGGTTGAATTCCTTGAGTCGGGCGGTCGACATTTTGGCCCACCTTCGCACGCCACCAATACTTGGGAGTTCATCAACCGAGCCCTGTTCGATTGCCTTCTGCATTTCCCAGCAAGTCCGGGTCATAACGTAGAATCGTGCGTTGAATACGAGGGCGAACAGGAAAAAGACGCCGGCAATTATGATCGACCACGGCTCGCTGTGTTCTATGACGCCGATACTGCCGACGGTAACGCCGAGACCACCCAGGAAGGTGTTTACGCCGGTCCGAACCGTGCTGTAATGCCGATCGTAGTTGCCGATTTCCGCATAGAGTCTCCATTTATCGTCGTGCGTCGGGGCGCCCGTTGAGCCGCTGAAGAGGGATTCGCGAAGTCTGGTGACGTTTTGCTCCAGGTTCACGACGTCAGTATTCACGGAATCAAGATTTTGGATCGTATTGTCGACGTTCGATTTGTGTGTCGCGAGTTGATCCTTCCGTGTCTCGTCCTCCTCTGCGGTCACCAGGCCGTCGAGGTCTTGAGAGAGGCTGGCAAGGGCTTCACGGATTTCACGGAGCCATGACATGAGGCTTTCCTTGAGGTGGAAATCGCTCAAACAAACAACCGGGGATTGTATACCACATCATCTGGGTATCGCCCAGCTCACTTAAGCTCAGGGCGGTTCGGGGTCGGACTACCCGCCCAGCAGCATCGCGACGACGCCGTTCAGCCGGAGTTGCCCCTCGCTCGTGGCACGCAGGCCGGCCGGCGTGCGCTCAACCAGGCCGCCGGCGACAAGACGGTCCAGGCCGGCCGCGTCGACGGCGCCGGAGATGCCCGCGCCAACGCTGGCTTGCAAATCCGCATCGAGAAGCCCTCCCGTCAACCGCATGCCGGTGAGGACGACCTCCTGAGCGCGTTCGGCGGCAGCGAGAACGCGACGCTTGGCGCGTCCGTGCCCCTGACGCTCAACCGCCTCGAGCCATCGCGTCGGGCCGTGAATGCGATGTTCCGCCTGCCAGGAGCCTGCCGGACGGATGCGGCCGTGCGCTCCCGGTCCGATGCCGAGGTACTCGCCGCCCCGCCAATAGGTCAGATTGTGCCGGCAGGCGAACCCGTCGCGCGCATGGTTGGAGATTTCGTAGGCGCCGAGCCCGGCGGCCGACAGACGCGACCGCGTCGCCTCGAAGATCGCCGCGCCAGTGTCCTCGTCGGCCTCGGGCACGCCGTCCCGCGCGAACGGCGTGCCGCTCTCGATGGTCAGCTGATAGACGGACAGATGATCCGCCGCGAGCGACACCGCCTCTTGCAGTTCCCGGTCCCAGTCGGCGGGCGCCTGACCCGGACGGGCCGCGATCAGATCGAAGGACGATCGCCCGAACGTCCGCTGGGCAAGCTCAATGGCGCGCAGCGCTTCGGCGCGTCCGTGCCGCCGCCCGAGAAACCGCAACGCCTCGTCATCGAGCGACTGGACGCCGAGCGACAGGCGGTTGACGCCGGCCTGCGCGAAGGCGGCAAACCGCGCCGCTTCGGCGCTCGACGGATTGGCCTCGAGGGTGATCTCCAGGCCGTCGGCGACCGGAAACCGCCGGCACACGTCGGCAATGACCGCCCCGATGGTTTCCGGTTCGGCCAGCGATGGCGTGCCGCCGCCGAAGAAGATGCTGGTGACCAGAGGCCGTCCGTCCACGGGCCACTCGGCGGCGGCATCATCGAGCTCCGCGGCATAGGCGCGCCGCCAACGCGCATGATCGATGCGGTCGGCGACATGGCTGTTGAAGTCGCAGTACGGGCACTTCGACTCGCAGTACGGCCAATGAACATAGACCCCGAAACCGGGACCGGCGGCGCGATCAGCCATCGCCGAAACAGGCGTCGACCAGCTGCCGGAAGGCCGCGGCGCGATGGCTGATGGCGTGTTTCTCGGCGGGCTCCATCTCGGCGAACGTGCGCTCGTCGCCCGCCGGCACGAAGACCGGGTCGTAGCCGAAACCCTTGTCGCCGCGCGGCGGCCAGGTCACCGATCCCGATACGGTCCCTTCGAAGACCTCGGTCTCGCCGTCCGGCCAGCTCAGCGCCAGCGCGCAGACGAACCTGGCCGACCGGTCCTCGGCGCCGCGCAGCATTTCCTCGACGGTCTGCATCGCCTTGCCGAAATCCTTGTCGGGTCCGGCCCAGCGCGCCGAGAAAACGCCCGGCGCGCCGCCGAGCGCGGCAACCGCAAAGCCGGAATCGTCGGCCAGTGCCGGCAGGTCGCCTGCCGCGGCGGCCGCCTCGGCCTTGAGCCGCGCATTGTCGACGAATGTCTCGCCGGTTTCCTCGGGCTCAGGCAACCCGAGATCGCCGGCGGAAACGACCTCGATGCCGAAGGGTTCGAGCAGTTCGCCGATCTCGCGGACCTTGCCCGCGTTGTGGCTGGCGATGATCAGCTTGCCCTCGGTGAACCGTCGATGCGCCATCGGTGTTCCTCAGAGGCCGAGCGCCAGGCGTTGCTTGTGAACCAGTTCGCCGCAGCCCTTGCGGGCCAGCGCCATCAGTTGATCGAATGCGCCCTGGTCGAACGGATCAGCCTCGGCGGTCGCCTGGACCTCGACGATGCCACCCTGGGCGGTCAGCACGAAGTTGGCGTCGGCCTCGGCGTTCGAGTCCTCGTCGTAGTCGAGATCGAGCACCGCCACGCCTTCATAGATGCCGCAGCTGATCGCCGCGACTTCGCCGATCAGGGGCACGGCGGGGATCGCGCCGCGCTCGACCATGGTCTGCAGCGCCGCATGCAGCGCGACGTAGCCGCCGGTGATCGAGGCCGTCCGCGTGCCGCCGTCGGCCTGCAGCACGTCGCAGTCGATGCGGACCTGCATCTCGCCCATCGCCTTGAAGTCGGTGACGGCACGGAGCGCCCGGCCGATCAGGCGCTGGATTTCCTGGGTCCGGCCCGACTGCTTGCCGCGGGCGGCTTCGCGGTCGGTCCGTGTGTGTGTTGAGCGCGGCAGCATGCCGTACTCGGCGGTGACCCAGCCGAGACCGGAATCGCGCCGCCACGGCGGCAGCCGCGTTTCGACGGTGGCCGTGCACAGCACGTGGGTGTCGCCGAACCGGGTCAGGCACGAGCCCTCGGCGTGGCGGGCATAGCCGACCTCGAAGGAAATTTCCCGCAGGGCATCGGCGGATCGGCCGGAGGGTCTCATGCGTGCATCCTGTATCAGGTGTGGACGGGGCGGCGCCCAAGCTAGACTCCGCCAGCCCGGTCATCAACCGGGTTCGTTGACGCTTCATGGGCGCGTGACTACATTCCCGGCACCCCGAGGGCATTCGGACAACGGCAGAGATCATGAAGACGGAACTGAACCAGCGTTCGCGCGAAATATTCCGCCAGATCGTCGATTCGTACCTCGAGACCGGCGACCCGGTCGGCTCGCGCAGCGTTTCGCGCATGCTCGACGGCAAGCTGTCGCCGGCGACGATCCGCAACGTCATGGCCGATCTCGAGGATGCCGGGCTGCTGTTCGCGCCGCACACCTCGGCCGGCCGAATGCCGACCGAGAACGGCCTGCGGCTGTTCGTCGACGGTCTGCTAGAAGTCGGCAACATTTCAGAGAAGGAACGCCAGGACATCGAATCCAAGATGTCGTCGGGCAACACCTTCGAGGGTGCGCTCGAGGAAGCCTCGGCGGCGATTTCCGGTCTGTCCGGCGCCGCCGGCCTGGTCGTCGCGCCGAAGACGGAATCGCCGCTGCGCCACATCGAGTACGTCAGCCTCAGTCCCGGCCGCGCGCTGGTCGTGCTGGTCACCGAGAGCGGCGTCGTCGAGAACCGCTTGATCGAGGTCCCGGAGGGCGTTCCGCCCTCGGCCTTGGTCGAGGCGACGAACTACCTGAGCGCGCGGCTCGTCGGCCGCACCATCGCCGAGGCCTACGACGAGATCATGAGCGAGCTCGAGGATCACCGCACGGCGCTCGATACCCTGAGCGAGGATGTCGTCGAACGCGGCCTCGCATCGTGGTCCGGCGGCGACAACTCGAACGGCGGCATGCTGATCGTGCGCGGCCAGGCCAACCTGCTGGAAGACGTCGAGGGCACCGTCGACCTCGAGCGCATCCGCGCCCTGTTCCGGGCGCTGGAGCGCAAGGAGACGGTCCTCCGGCTGCTCTCGCTGGCCGACAGCGCGGCCGGCGTGCAGATATTCATCGGATCGTCGAGCAGCCTGTTCGACATCGCCGGCTGCTCGATGATTGTCAGCCCCTTCCAGAACGGCCGCGATCAGATCGTCGGCGCGGTCGGCGTCATCGGTCCGGCGCGCATGAACTATGCCCGCATCATTCCCATCGTCGACTACACCGCCAGGCTCGTCGGCAGCACCGTCGGCGGCGGCATACGGCGACCCCAAGACAAGGCAGAGAACGACAAATGAACACGAACGAAGCGCCCAAGAACGAACCTGAAGCAACCGCCGACGCGGCCCCCGAGGAGCAAGCCCGCGCGCAGGCCGGGACGGAGCCGGCGGCCGGTGAGCCCAACTTCGAGCCGAGCTTCGAGGCCGGCGACGAGGACGGCACCGGTGAGGCCGACGGCCGGATCGCCATGCTCGAGGCCGAGGTCGCCGACATGAAGGACAAGATGCTGCGCGCCGTCGCCGAGCAGGAGAACGTCCGCCGCCGGGCGCAGAAGGACGTCGAGAACGCGCACAAGCGTTCGATCAAGAGCTTCGCCGGCGACCTGCTCGCGGTGGCCGACAACCTGCGCCGCGCGCTCGACAGCATCGACGCCGGTGCGCGCAAGGAGAACCCGGCGCTCGAGAACCTGCTGATCGGGGTCGAGATGACCGAGCGGGAACTGATGAGCGCGTTCGAACGCCACGGCATTCACCGCATGCAGCCGGTCGGTCAGCCGTTCGACCCGAACTTCCACGAAGCGATGTTCGAGATTCCCGACGAATCCCAACCCGCGGGCACCGTCGGCCAGGTCATCGAGACCGGCTACGTGATCCACGATCAGCCGCTGCGCGCCGCCAAGGTCGGCGTGACCAAGGGCGGTCCGAAGCCCGAGAAGCAACCGGAAACGGCGTCGGAAACGCCGACGGCGGAAGCCGCGGGCGGCGACGAGGCCGGCGGCGACGAGGCGGGCAAGGAGAAAGCGAACTACGGCGGCAAGGCCGCCGAGCCCGGCAGCCACGTCGACGAAAGCCTGTGACCGCGGCGCCTAAGTGCCGATATCCGGCGCATTTTTTCGCATAACCACAGTTGCGGCGGGGGCAATCCCGGCCTATATAACCGCCGACCCCGCCGGAGCCACAACTCCTTGCTGACCGTGGCATCCGGCACCAACGAACCCCAGTGAATGGGGCTCCGCAGCGGCGGCGCTTCGACGAAGGCCGAACAACACCCGATCAGGTGGCGGGGCCGCCAGAGGAAAGGAAGAGGACATGAGCAAGGTTATCGGTATCGATCTCGGCACGACGAACTCGTGCATCGCCATCATGGACGGCTCGAACGCCAAGGTCATCGAGAACGCCGAAGGCGCTCGCACGACCCCGTCGATGGTCGCCATCACCGACTCGGACGAACGTCTCGTCGGTCAGCCGGCCAAGCGCCAGGCGGTGACCAATCCGGAAAACACCATGTTCGCGATCAAGCGCCTGATCGGCCGCCGCTTCGACGACCCGATCACCAAGAAGGACGCCAAGATCGTTCCCTACAAGATCGTCGAGGGCGACAACGGCGACGCCTGGGTCGAGGCCCAGGGCGAGAAGTACTCGCCGTCGCAGATCTCCAGCTTCATCCTTCGCAAGATGAAGGAAACCGCCGAGAACTACCTCGGCGAGGACGTCACCCAGGCGGTGATCACGGTTCCCGCGTACTTCAACGACAGCCAGCGCCAGGCGACCAAGGACGCCGGCAAGATCGCCGGTCTCGAGGTGCTGCGCATCATCAACGAGCCGACGGCCGCGGCCCTCGCCTACGGCCTCGAGAAGAAGGATTCGGGCACCATCGCGGTCTATGACCTCGGCGGCGGTACCTTCGATATCTCGATCCTCGAGATCGGCGACGGGGTGTTCGAGGTGAAATCGACCAACGGCGACACGTTCCTCGGCGGCGAGGACTTCGACAACCGGATCGTCGATTACCTCGCCGACGAGTTCAAGAAGGAGAACTCGATCGACCTGCGCGACGACAAGCTCGCGCTGCAGCGTCTCAAGGAAGCCGCCGAGAAGGCCAAGATCGAACTTTCGTCGGGCATGCAGACCGAGGTCAACCTGCCGTTCATCACGGCCGACCAGTCCGGTCCGAAGCACCTCAACATCAAGCTTTCGCGCGCCAAGCTCGAGAGCCTCGTCGAGGACCTGGTCGAGCGCACCGTCGAGCCCTGCAAGAAGGCGCTCAAGGATGCCGGCCTCAAGGCCTCCGAGATCGACGAGGTCATCCTCGTCGGCGGCATGACCCGCATGCCCAAGGTCATCGAAACGGTCAAGTCGACCTTCGGCAAGGAGCCGCACAAGGGCGTCAACCCGGACGAGGTCGTCGCCATCGGCGCGGCCATCCAGGGCGGCGTTCTGAAGGGCGACGTCAAGGACGTGCTGCTGCTTGACGTGACCCCGCTGAGCCTCGGCATCGAGACGCTGGGCGGCGTGTTCACGCGCCTGATCGACCGCAACACGACGATCCCGACCCGCAAGAGCCAGGTGTTCTCGACCGCCGAGGACAGCCAGACCGCGGTGACGATCCGCGTGTTCCAGGGCGAACGCGAGATGGCCGCCGACAACAAGATCCTCGGCCAGTTCGACCTGGTCGGCATCCCGCCGGCCGCACGCGGCGTGCCGCAGATCGAGGTCACCTTCGACATCGACGCCAACGGCATCGTCAACGTGTCGGCCAAGGACAAGGCGACCGGCAAGGAACAGCAGATCCGCATCCAGGCGTCGGGCGGCCTTTCCGACGACGACATCGAGCGCATGGTCCAGGAGGCGGAAGAGAACGCCGAGACGGACAAGAAACGCCGCGAGCTCGTCGAGGCGAAGAACCAGGCCGAGACCCTCGAGCACATGGTCGAGAAGAACCTCAAGGAGTACGGCGACAAGATCTCGGACGACGACAAGTCGGCGGTCGAGAGTGCGCTCGCGGAACTCAAGGAGGTCAAGGACTCCGACGATCTCGACGAGATCAAGGCCAAGACGGAAGCGCTGTCGCAGGCTTCCATGAAGCTCGGCGAGGCGATGTACAAGGCGCAGCAGGAAGAAGGCGGTGACGCCGACTTCACGGAAGCCAGCGCCGAGGCGTCGTCATCTTCGGACGGCGACGGCGACGACAAGGTCGTCGACGCCGACTTCGAGGAAGTCGATCCCGATCAGGACTCCAAGAAGGACTGACCTTCGTGACAAGCCCCGGCCCCCTGGCGGGCCGGGGATGCACGAGGGGGGATCAGCCGGGATAAACGCCGATGGCCAACGATTTCTACGAAACTCTGGGCGTCGACAAGGGCGCGAGCGCCGATGAGCTGAAGAAGGCTTATCGCAAGCTCGCCATGCAGTATCACCCGGACCGCAATCCCGACGACAAGGAAGCGGAAAAGAAGTTCAAGGAAGTCAACGAGGCCTACGACGTCCTGAAGGACGACCAGAAGCGTGCGGCCTATGACCGGTTCGGCCATGCCGCGTTCGAGAACGGCGGTCCCGGCGCGGGCGGCGGTTTCGGCGGCGGTGGCTTCGGCGGCGGCGGCTTTTCGGGCTTCGCCGACATCTTCGACGAAATGTTCGGCGACTTCGGCGCGCAGGCCGGCGGCGGCCGGCGCGGCACGTCGGCGATGCAGGGTTCCGACCTGCGCTACAACATGGAAATTTCGTTGCAGGACGCCTTCGAGGGCCGCAAGACGCAGATCCGCGTGCCGACCTCGGTGGGCTGCGAAACCTGCGACGGCTCCGGCGCCGCCGAGGGCAAGTCGCCGGTCACCTGCCAGACCTGCGGCGGCCGCGGTCGCGTGCGCGCCCAGTCCGGCTTCTTCACGGTCGAGCGCACCTGTCACGCCTGCGGCGGCCAGGGCCAGGTCATCGACGACCCGTGCAAGACCTGCGGCGGCCAGGGCCGCGTGCACAAGGAGAAGACCCTCAGCGTCAACATTCCCGCCGGCGTCGAGGACGGCACCCGCATCCGCCTCGCCGGCGAAGGCGAGGCCGGCATGCGCGGCGGCCCGCCGGGCGATCTCTACATCTTCATTCACGTCAAGCCGCACCGCCTGTTCCACCGCGACGGCGCCAACATCCACTGCAAGGTGCCGATCCCGATGACGACCGCCGCGCTCGGCGGCCAGATCGAGGTGCCGACGATCGACGGCAAGCGCGCCCGGGTGACGATCCCCGAGGGCACGGCGACCGGTCACCAGTTCCGGCTCAAGGACAAGGGGATGACGGTGCTCCGTACCAAGTCGCGCGGTGACATGTTCGTCCAGGTCTTCGTCGAGACTCCGCAGAAGCTGACCAAGAAGCAGAAGGAACTCCTCAAGCAGTTCCAGGAGGACACCGGCGACAACAAGCACAACCCGGAAAGCGCCGGGTTCTTCTCCAAGGTCAAGGACATCTGGGAAGACCTGAAGGACTGATGTAGCCTGCTGATCTAGCCAAACACGCTCAAATCAATTCCCGGTGAGTGAAACAACAGTTCACGCCCAAGCGAGGTTTTATTGGCGCTATACGGCAATCTTATCCTTTTTCGTGGAACACCCTTATATAGGCGAGCGATTTCTGGGCACTCGTCATAACTTAACAACCAAGTCGTATCTTCGAGCGCAGAGAAGAAGGCGGCGATCTTCTTGTGACCGTCGTCATCGAGCCAACTTCGATACAAGCGGTTGCCTTGGCCGTAGTATGGTGGGTCAGCATATACAAACTGATCACCAGCATCCGCTTTAGCGTTCTCGGCTAGAAAGTCGACGCCATCCATAGAAGTGACAATGATACGGTCCTTGAATCGAGCAATCCGTTCGACCTTCTTTGATAAACTCTCTCGGTTGAACCGCGCATCGATCTTCCATTTTCCGCTTTGGTTGTGACCGCCAATTGGACCGGCTGTAGCTATGATTCCAGAGCGGTTAGTGCGGTTCAAATAGAATGCGGCAAAACCGAGGTCGAATTCGTCAGCGGGCTGCTTCCGGACGTACGTTGCCTTTTGCTTTTGCCATTCTCTTGTTGAAAGTTCACAGGATTCAATTGCCTCACAAAAACGCTCTGGCTGGTTCACAACGGATCGCCAAAACGCGAAAATCGCAGGATCATAGTCATTGATGAATACTCGCGTGACCCTCTCCGTGAATAGGAGGTGAAGCGCTATCTCAGCGCCGCCTGCATATGGTTCAAGGTAGTCAACGTCGCGATATCCTTGCGATGCAATTACGGCCGCGATGTCATTGCTGAATCGACCTTTCCCACCGGGATACCTTAGGGGCGAGTAACCGGTCATTACTCGTCGACGCCCCAAATTGCGGAGAAGAATGGATCATAGGTGTTCCAAAGCTGGTTCAAATCCATTGGACCAGGAAAAGTGAAACGGCTGTGTGCGAAGTCGTGCATTTGGACGATTGCGAGCGGCGAATTTGACGCGTTGAACTTCTGCTTGATTGCACGAGATTGTTTCTGAGAGAGCTTACCTTCATCTGCCATATGGTCTGCGCACGCATTGAAACGCTCACTCAAGGTTGGGGATTTGTTTGGGCCGCTCTTGCTAGCGACAGTAAGGCCTACGTCCTCGATATAGGCATCGACCGACATTTCGAAGAACACGCGTAGCAAAACCCCGGCGGCATTGTGAAACCGTTCTAAGTGTAGGTTTGATAACTCGTCGAACACCTGACTTGTCCGAGCATCGTGGACAATCCAATCATTTGTGCTTGGTACGACGCATGGGCGAGACGAAGAAAACGGATCAGGCGCTTTCCGCTTTTTTTTGGGCTTCTTTCCAGATTTGGGCGCATTTTGAGGAATCAGTGGGATTGGGAATGGCGTGGCCTTTTGAGCATTTGGCCGATCAGTTCGAGAGATATGCCGAATGTAGTGCGCGCGTTTCTTCTTCGTCTTTACGTCGTCAACCTTGATATTCTTGTGTGCCAAATCTTCAACGATCCTCCACTGACCCTTGAGTGATTCAGTCGTCTCGACCAATAAATGGAGCATCTGGTCCTTGATCGTCATGCCTAAGAAGTCTCGAACTTCCTCGTCATGTAACAACCTTTGTAGCGTGGTGATCGGGACCTTCGGTAGTTTTTCGTATCGGTCTTTATCTGCCGCAGCAAGAAAATCAAGCTGCTGAATGGCGAGTGCGTTTCTGTCCGGTTGTTGTCGTCTTGCTTGAAAACGCCCGTTGGCGAGTGGCCCCCAATTTACAATTCCGACGCCGTTATTCTCGCCAGTATGTCGTAGCGAAATTAGGTGATCGATGTAGTCTTGATCTTTGGCGACCGCACACTCAACCGACAACGGCAGTTCTACGGACGCATTCTCGCTGAGGGATTTAAACCTGAGTTGAAACGACTTGTCTGGGACTAACGTGGGCTCCAGTAGGAACTTCAACGCAGCAATTCGACGGTTGCCTTCCCAAACAACGTACAAGTTTGGTTTTGAATGTTTCTTGACGAGAATTCGTTCTGTGGGATTAAGGCCGTTTGCAGCAATATCTTGTGCAAGAGCGAGAATTTTATCCCCAAGCTCTTGGACGAACCAAGCATGAATCGTAGGCTGCGAGTCCAACTCGCCATGTCGGTCATTCTGAGGATTGAGAAACAAACTCGCGACAGGAATCTCGTCAAATGTTACAGCGTGGTCCATCCGATTTTCCCCACATCATCACCAAGACAGCACGGAATAATACTAAAAATAGAAACAGTAATCGGAAGTTCGCCATGTGGAAAGGCCCGGCAATACTGGATTGCTAGAACGAATTGAAAGTATCACCATGCCCGATCCCGTTCTGCTCGCCGGTTTCGTTGCCGCCTCGCTGATCGTCCTGATCGTGCCCGGCCCGGGCGTGCTCTACGTCGTGACGCGCTCGGCGGCCCACGGTTTTCGCGCCGGGCTCTCTTCGACGCTCGGTCTGTCGGCGGGCGCCTTCGTCCACGTGATCTTCGCCGCGCTCGGCCTTTCCGCGTTGCTCGTCGCTTCGGCAACGGCGTTCGGTGTCGTCAAGATCGCGGGCGCCGCGTACCTGGCGTATCTCGGCATCCGCACGATCTTCTTCGAGCGCGAGGCGCCGCTCGAGAGAGTGCCCGGCGCGCTGCCGCACCGCCGCCTGTTCGCCGACGGCGTCGTCATCAGCATCTTCAACCCGAAACTCGCGGTGTTCTTCCTCGCCTACCTGCCGCAGTTCGTCGTCCCGGCGGCCGGCAACGTCACCGCGCAGATTCTCATGCTCGGCGTGATCTACTGCGCGCTCTCGATCGTCAGCGACGGCGCCTACGCGCTGCTCGCCGGGCGTATCCGCGACCGCCTGACCGGGTCCGAGCGCGCCCGGCGCTGGACCCGGCGTCTGAGCGGCAGCGTCTACGTCGGGCTCGGCGTCAACACGGCGCTGAGCGGCCGCACCTGATCGCGGGCCCGACATGGAAACCCGTCAGTATCCGGAACGATCCACCGGCGAGATCATTCGCCTCGGCCTCGCCGGGCGCTGCCCGCGCTGCGCCGAGGGCCGCATCTTCGAGAAGTACCTGAAGGTCGCCGACGGCTGCCCGGTCTGCGGCCTGACCCTCAGGGAAAGCGACGTCGGCGATGCCGCGGTGGTGCCGCTGACCCTGGTAATCGGCGCGTTCCTGGTCGGCGTCGGGCTGTGGGTCGAGGTCGCCTTCGAGCCGCCGCTCTGGGCCTTCATTGCCATTCTCGCGCCGTTTTCCATCGGCCTGACCGCGCTGCTGCTGCCGCGCGTCAACGGCCTCACCGTGGCGCTGCAGTACCGCTACCGCTCGACCGAGGAGCCGACGAAACCCGGCGGCGCCTGACGCTTGCGCCGCGCCGGCCCCGGCACGCGTCTGGCAATTCTGCGCCGCTTCGCCTATCACTGACGCCACCAAACGAAACGGGGCGGAGGCTCGCATGAACATCGGAATCGTCGGCTGTGCCGGTCGCATGGGGCGGATGCTGCTCAAGACCGTGATCGAAAACCGCAAGAACGGCGGCGGCGCGGTTCTCTCGGGCGGCACCGAGCGGCCGGGCAGCGACATGATCGGCGAAGACCTCGGCCAGCTCGCCGGCCTCGACAAGACCGGCCTCGCCGTCGGCGGCGACACCAAGGCGCTGTTCGAGGCCTCGGACGTCGTCATCGATTTCACCATTCCGGCGGCGACGCGCGGTCACGCCGAACTCGCCGCCGAAACCGGCACGGCGCTGGTCATCGGCACCACCGGGCTCGACGGCAAGGACAACGAGGCGATCGACGCGGCCGCCGAGAGGGTCGCCGTGGTCCAGGCCGGCAACATGAGCGTCGGCATCAACCTGCTGTGCGGCCTCGTCGAACAGGTCGCCGAAGTGCTCGGCCCGGAGTTCGATATCGAGGTGCTGGAGATGCACCACCGCCACAAGATCGATGCGCCGTCGGGCACCGCGCTGATGCTCGGCGAAGCCGCGGCCAAGGGCCGCCACGTGAACCTCGCCGAGGTCGCCCAGCGGGTCCGCGACGGCCAGACGGGCGCGCGCAACGCCGGCGACATCGGCTTCGCCACGTTGCGCGGCGGCAGCGTCATCGGCGAACACACGGTGATGTTCGCCTCCGAGGGCGAACGCATCGAGATCACCCACAAGGCCTCCGACCGGGCGCTGTTCTCGACCGGCGCGGTGCGCGCCGCGCTGTGGTGCGAAGGCCGCGCCCCCGGCCGGTACACGATGCGGGATGTCTTAGGTCTTTAGTTAAAGACCCGCGCGCCATGGGAATGGCCGGAGAGGCATGGCGCGTGGCCTGCCTGCGCGCGACGGGAAAGTGCTGATCATAGTAATTCCAGCGTTGTCGGTTGACGCCATCACACCTTGAATTGAGGCGGAATTGTGCGGACCGCCGCATATTCGCGCCATAATACTTGTCGAACATCTCCCTACGACAACCTTGTCGGGTTTGGAAACAGTGCCGGGATGTTGGACCTCGCTTCGTTTTTTTCGTTCGTTTTCCACTTCGCCTTTCTCGCGTCATGTGTCCCGCCAAAGGCGAACGAAGCGGCTGCCGATATCACGCGGTATGGCCAGCGATTGTCGCCGCTTCCTGAACTGGAGTGGCATGTTCACCAGTTGAGGCAGTAAAGCGAGGATGAGTGAGGCGCTGACAAAATGGGTGAGTGGATTCTGGCGGGCGTCGTTGAAGCTTTCGGTTGGCTGATCGCTCTCGAATCGGAGCGCTCAAGATGGTTGGCTTACGTGGTCTTTACGCTCGTGACCTCCGCTGGATTCACGTTTGCGTATGGCTGTGCCAGAGTCGGCAATCCAATTGGAGCATGGATCTTCTTCAGCGTCGGTACGGTTGGCGCGGTTTGTCTATTTGCAATGATATTCGCGCCACGCCGGAGCGATGAATCAAAGAAATCGAACTAGGCGGTTACCGGGTCGTGCACTGCGCTCGTCGCCCAATAATCGTCATTCCCGCGCAGGCGGGAATCCAGCCGCCGGTAGCGCTGGACCCCCGCTACCCGCCTTCGCGGGCACAGGCTTCGCGGGGGTGACGGATTGGGGATTAAGCCACCGAACCTCGCCACACCGAAAACGCCGCCAGCTTGCCGCGCAGTTCGCGCGCCAGGGCGACCTTCTCGTCGGCATTAAGAAACCTTCCGATCTCGGTCCGGTTGTCGCGGGTACGAAGCTCGAGCCGGTTGCGGTCGTCGTCGAGCTCGGTGACCACCACCTTCATCCAGTGCGGCGAGGCCGCCCACGTGCGCCGGCGCCCGCCGGCGCCGATACGCTCCACGGTGAGCAGGTCGTGGGTGATGGTGATGACTTCGCGTGAGCGGCCGAACCAGAAATGCAGCCTGAGCGCGGCAAACAGCAGCACCACGTCGAGGCCGATGAAGATCGACACCGGCCATGCGCCGATGACCGAGAAGATCAGGCTCAGCGGCAGGGCGGCGAGCGCAAAGACGATGATCGCGGTGTTGATGTTGCGCGCACTGGCGCTGCGGTGCGGCTCGAGCACCGCCTGGTAGAGCGGTGTCGGATCGTCTGCGGCGCGGCTTGGCGATTGCATGACTCAACCATAGGAAACGGGTCCGGCGGTTTCCAGATGAAAAACCGCCGTTCGCCGCCAACAGACCGCGCGCCATGCCTCCCATGGGGCGTCCATGCGCCATTCCCATGGCGCGCGGCCGCGTCCATCCCTCATGCTCGGGCCCTCATGCTGAGCTTGACGAAGCATGAGGGACTGGGAACAGTCGTGTCCGGACGTTCGCATGAGGGGGGCGCGGGAGCTCTATGGTCAAAAAAGCCGATGTCGATGAGTTCTACAGGCGGCTCGCCGAGACAAACCCGGCGCCGACCAGCGAGCTCAGCTGGATCAATCCTTATACCCTGGTGGTCGCCGTGGCGCTGTCGGCGCAGGCGACCGACGTCGGAGTCAACAAGGCGACGGAAAAGCTTTTCAAGAAAGTCCAGACGCCTGCGCAGATGATCGCCCTCGGCGAGGCCGGGCTGAAGGACTACATCAAGACCATCGGGCTGTTCAACACCAAGGCCAGGAACGTCATCAAGCTCAGCCACATGCTGATCGAGGAGTTCGGCGGCGAGGTGCCGCGCGACCGCGAGGCGCTGGAAAGGCTGCCGGGGGTCGGGCGCAAGACCGCCAACGTGGTCCTCAACGTCGCCTTCGGCGAGCCGACCATCGCCGTCGACACCCACATCTTCCGGGTTTCCAACCGCACCGGGCTGGCCCCCGGCAAGACGCCGCTCGCGGTCGAGAAGAAACTCGAGAAGGTGACGCCCGACAAATGGAAGCTGCACGCCCACCACTGGCTGATCCTGCACGGCCGTTACGTGTGCAAGGCGCGCAAGCCGGATTGCCCGGCCTGCGTCGTGCACGACCTCTGCCGCTACAAGGCCAAGACGACGGTGTGACCGGTCACGGCCCAATCACGCGATTGCGACAGTCAGCGTCCTGTTTTCATGAGATAATCGGGCTATGAACGACCAGCCCCAGGTTACCGCCACCGATACCGGCGTTGCCGTGCTTGAGCACCTCACCGGGCCGTCACGCGGGCGGCGGACGTGGATCGCGGCGGACGCCGTCGATATCGCGTTGACGCCGTCGTCGATGGTGCATTGCCGCGAGACCCGGAACGGGCTTGCGCCCGACGGCCTCGTCGCCCGTTTCCGCCGCCGCGACGGCTCCTACGAGCTGATTGCCGCGGCGGACCAGACCGTCTGGGTCAACGGCGAGCCGGTGCGCGAGCGCGTGCTGCGTTCCGGCGACATGATCGAACTCGGCGACCGGGGCCCGCTGTCGCGCTTCCGGCTGTTCCGCGAAGAAGGCGCCATGGGCCATACCATCGGCGAAATCTTCAGTGATGCCGCCGCCTATCTGCGGTCCAGCCGGCAGCCCCTGGCTCGCCGGTTGTGGCGTGCCGCAGGCGCCGTCGCGCGCCGCACGGCGGGCGAGACGACGGTGCTGTTCCGGCTCGGCGTGATCGCCGCACTCGTCGTGCTGGCCGGGGTCATCTACGAGCAGCAGCAACGGGCCGGACGGCTGGAACAGCGGATCGCCAGCGGCGCGGCGCGGCTCGACAGCGTCGCCACCGCCTTGGCCCGCGCCCAGCAGGATGCCCTGACGCCGGGCGATCTGCAGGCGCTCGGCAGCGAGATCGACGAGCGCGTCCGGGCCAACGCGGAACGACTTGCCGCGCTGGAGGAGCGCTCGTCCGCGCTCGCGCGGGTGATTGCCGATGCGGCGCCCTCGACCGGGTTCCTGCAAACCGCGTTTGGATTCCGCGACACGGAAAGCGGACTGATGCTGCGTTATCAGCTCGACGAGGCCGGCGATCCCGTCACCAACCAACGCGGCCAGCCGGCGCTGACCCTCGCGGGCGACGGCGACGTCGCCGAGGTTCAGGTGACCGGTACCGGTTTCGCGCTTGCCGGGCAACGCGCGCTGCTGACCAACCGCCACGTCGCCATGCCGTGGGAGAACGATTCCAACGTCGAGCTGATGGCGTTGCAGGGCCTGGTGCCGGTTCACCTCCGCACCAGCGTCTATTTCCCCGGCCGGGCGGACGCCGCTGCGTTGACGCAAAAGGCCGTTAGCGACAAGACGGATCTCGCCATTCTCGTGCCGACCGAGGACGACTGGCCGGTCGCCGGACTGTCGCTGGCCGAGACGCCGCCGGAGATCGGCAGCGAGATCGTCGTCATGGGCTTCCCGACCGGCTTCGTGGCCATGCTGGCGCGCACCGACCCGGCGCTGGTCGCCGAACTGCAGGACCAGCCCGACATGGATTTCTGGACGATCGCCGCGTTCCTTGCGGCGCGTGGCCAGATCTCGCCGCTCGCCAGCCGCGGCATCGTCGGCCAGGTCAGCCCGACGGCGATCATCTACGATGCCGACACGACCCACGGCGGCAGCGGCGGTCCGGTGCTCGACACCTCGGGCAGGGTGGTCGCGGTCAACGCCGCGATCATCCGCGACTTCGGCGGCTCGAACATCGGCGTGCCGGTCGCCGAGGCGCGCCGGCTGCTGGCCGCCGCCGGGCTCGGCGGTTGAGGTCTAGCCCTCGGTCAGCTGGATGATGGCGCGCAGGCAGTCGTCGCGCGCCTCGCGGCTGCTGTCGACGTCGCGGAAATCGAGATAGGCCAGGCGATAGTCCTCGCCGCCTTCGTCGTAGAAGAACAGATCGAGCGTGCAGGCCCCGGTACGGTACTGCCAGAGCTCGGCGGGCGGATCACGGCGAACGAATCCGGGTTCGCCCAGGACGCCGGCGATCTCGGCACCGTTTTGATTGAGAAACGAATTGACGTCCGGCACCGGCGGAGGCGCCGGGACCAGCGCGACTTGCGGCTCGGCGGCCGGCTCGGCATCGGCAATCGGGTCGGCGACGAAGGTGTCGGCCTCATCCGCCTGTTGATCAGGCGCCGGCGATGAGGCGCAGGCCGCAAGCAGCAAGAGGCAGGTCAGGGCGCCGCTGACGGCGGGCCACCGTCGGACACGCATCACGCGCCGTCATCGCCCGTGGTGCTGTTCCCGGGCGCCGGCGCCGTGCCCAGGGTCTGCATGTCGCCGCGGATTTCGCCACCCGGTTCGATGACGATCGAGCCGTAGCGGACCGAGCCCGATATCCGCCCGGTTTCACGCACGGTCAGGCGGGTGCTCGCGGTCAGTTCGCCATCGAAATGACCTGAGATGACGGCCTCCTCGACGGACGCCTTGCCCTTGAACGTGCCGCCGGCGAGGACCTCGACACGCTTGGAATCGGTCAGCACCGAGTCCTCGACCTTGCCTTCGACGACGAGCCGTTCACAGTTGGAAATCTCGCCGCCCTTGAGGTGGATGGCGCTGCCGACCATCAGGGTCTTGGCCTGGTCGGTGTCGCGCGCGCGGTCGCCCGAGCGGCGCGGCGGCAGGCCGGGAATGTCGGGGGTGCGCGCCGGAATGTCCGGATGGAACGTTGAACGCGGCGCGGTCAGCGGCGCGTCGCCGCCGGGCTTGGCAAAAGGCTTCAGCGGCGGCGGCGAGGCCTCTTCCGGGCGGCCGTTGTCGGCGGACGATTCGTTGCCCGTGCTGGCGGCGCCGCCTTCCGGATTCTTCTTGCTGAACATCGGGGCTCTCCCTTGGCGCCGCAAGAATCGGGCGGCGCGTCCGAAATACGATTCGTTACCGTTTATACAGTCTTGAGGGGCCCGCCGTCACCTGCTGTCGGACGCCACGACTGGAACAGATGCACCATGGTCGCGGTGGCGACGATCGGTGCCAGAAGGTTGACGACCGGGACCGTCAGCAGCAGCGCGATGGCGATTCCGGCGGCGAACAGGGCGCCCTGGCGCTGTTTGCGGAGCGTGCGGGCATCGGCCGCGCCGATCCGCCGCAGCGCGACGAGCTCGAAGTACTCGCGGCCCAGCAGGTAACCGTTGACCGCGTAGAAGACGAACGGAAACACCGGCGGGACGATAAGGAACAGCAGCATGAAGATGTTGAGGACAACCAGCACGCCGATGAACTTGAGGCCGGACACGATGGCCTCACCGACGTTCTGGCCCCGGGCCGGGCCGAGTTCCGGGTAGTGGCGCGCCTCGACCGCGCGCGCGACGCCGTCGAGGAACACGCCGACCAGACCACTGACCACGGCCGGGAACAGCAGCCAGGTGAACAGCGCCGTCGCCAGTCCGCCGAGGACGTCGACGATGGTCTCGAGCCAGCCGATGGAGAAGATCGCCGTCTCGCTCAACAGGAAGCCGATGACCAGCCATAGCGCGACGAAACAGCCGAGCGCGATGGCGACGCTGAGCAGCAGCGTCCGCTGGATGGCGGGATCGTCGAGTTGCCGGAGGGCCTTGCCGATGGCGTCGAACATGACCGTTTATGTATCCATCCGTCGCGGCCGGCGCAAGCGCGCGCGAGGCTTGTGCGCCGGCGCGTTGGCGCTTGTGACCGAGACGGCGATGACTATACTGCCGCGGCCCGGCCCGGCGGGCCTTGCGAAGCCCCTCGACCCGCGCCAACGGAGTACTTCATGACCGAGCACACCTTTGATGTCGTCGGCATCGGCAACGCCATCGTCGATGTCCTCGCCCGCAGCGACGATTCGTTTCTCGCCGACAACGACCTCGCCAAGGGCGCGATGACGCTGATCGACGAAGACCGTGCGGAGCAGCTCTACCGCGCCATGCACGCGCCCGTCGAACAGTCGGGCGGATCGGCGGCCAACACGATCGCCGCGCTGGCCTCGCTCGGCGCCCGGGCGGCGTTCATCGGCAAGGTCCGCGACGATGCGCTGGGCGACAGCTTTCGGCGCGCCATTCGGGACGAAGGCGTCGTCTTCGACACGCCCGCCGCGAACAGCGGCCTGGCCACCGCGCGCTGCCTGATCTTCGTGACGCCGGACGCGCAACGGACCATGAACACGTTCCTCGGCGCCAGCACCGACTTCGGTGACGGCGACCTCGACGAGGACGTGATCCGCGCCTCGGCGATCACCTATCTCGAGGGCTACTTGTGGGACAAGCCGGCCGCCAAGCAGGCCTTCATCCGCGCCGCCGAGATCGCCCACGAGGCCGGCAACCGGGTCGCCTTGTCGCTGTCCGACGCGTTCTGCGTCGATCGCCACCGCGACGACTTCCTCGCCCTGGTCGATGGTCACGTCGATATCCTGTTCGCCAACGAGGACGAGATCGCTTCGCTCTACCAGTCGGGGTCGTTCGACGACGCGCTGCAGCGCGTGCGCGGTCATTGCGAGATCGCCGCGCTGACACGCAGCGAGAAAGGCTCCGTGGTCATCGCCGGCGACGAGTTCCATGTTCTTGACGCCGAGCACGTTGCCGAGGTCGTCGATACCACCGGCGCGGGCGACGCCTATGCCGCCGGCTTCCTGTTCGGCCTGGCCCGAGATCTCGGCCTCGAAACCGCCGGGCGGATCGGCGGTATCGCCGCGGCCGAGGTCATCAGCCACATTGGCGCGCGTCCCGCGAAACCGCTCGGTGAACTGATCGCCGGCCGCATCGAGCGGCATCTCTGAGGATCCTGACCGAATGACCACGCAACGCCGCAACATCGCGATCATCGCCCACGTCGACCACGGCAAGACGACCCTCGTCGACCAGTTGCTGCGCCAGTCCGGCGCGGTACGCGCCAACCAGCAGATCGCCGAGCGCGCCCTCGACCGCAACGACCTGGAACGCGAGCGCGGCATCACCATCCTTGCGAAATGCACCTCGGTCGAGTGGCAGGGCATCCGCTTCAATATCGTCGACACGCCGGGCCACGCCGACTTCGGTGGCGAGGTCGAGCGTATCCTGACCATGGTCGACGGCGTCATCTTGCTGGTCGACGCCGCCGAAGGCGCCATGCCGCAGACCAAGTTCGTGACGTCGAAGGCGCTCGACATCGGCCTCAAGCCGATCCTCGTCATCAACAAGATCGACCGGCCCGACGGCCGGCCCGATGCCGTTCTCGATGAAGTCTTCGACCTGTTCGCCGCGCTCGGCGCCGACGACGAACAGCTCGACTTCCCGGTGCTCTACGCTTCGGGGCGCGACGGCTGGGCCGCCGCCGAGCCCGAGGGCCCGAAGGACGACCTCATCCCGTTGTTCGAGCTGGTCCGCGATCACGTCCCGGCGCCCGACGCGGAGGCCGAAGGCCCGTTCACCATGCTGGCCAGCCTGCTCGAGGCAGACTCGTTTCTCGGCCGCATCCTGACCGGCCGGATTCATGCCGGCGTGGTCAAGGTCAACGCGCCGCTCAAGGCGCTGAGCCGCGACGGCAAGGTCGTCGAGACGGGCCGCATCACCAAGCTGTTTGCATACGACGGCCTGGAGCGCGTGCCGGTCGAGCGCGCCGAGGCCGGCGACATCATCGCCATCGCCGGGCTGGCCGAAGCCAACGTCGCCGACACGCTCTGCGACCCGGCCGTCAGCGAACCGATCCCGGCGCCGCCGATTGATCCGCCGACGCTGTCGATGACGTTCTCGATCAATTCGTCGCCGCTCGCCGGCACCGAGGGCTCGAAGGTGACGTCGCGCATGATTCGTGCACGCCTGCTGGCGGAAGCCGAGGGCAACGTCGCTATTGAAGTGCAGGAGACCGAGGACAAGGACGCGTTTCAGGTCGCCGGCCGCGGCGAATTGCAACTCGGCGTGTTGATTGAGACCATGCGGCGCGAAGGTTACGAGCTGTCGATCAGCCGGCCGCGGGTGATCTACCGCGATGATCCGGACACCGGCCAGCGGCTCGAGCCCATGGAAGAGGTCGTCGTCGACGTCGACGAGGAACATTCCGGCGTGGTCGTCGAGAGCCTCGGTCTGCGCCGCGCCGAACTGCGCGAGATGAAACCCGCCGAAGGCGGCAAGACGCGGCTCGTGTTTCTGGCGCCGTCGCGCGGCCTGATCGGCTACCACGGCCAGTTCCTCACCGAGACCCGCGGGACCGGGGTAATGAACCGGGTGTTCCACAGTTACGGGCCGGACAAGGGCGTGATCCCCGGCCGCCGCAACGGCGTGCTGATCTCCAACGCGTCCGGCAAGACCGTGGCCTACGCGTTGTGGAACCTCGAGGAACGCGGTGCGTTGTTCGTGCCATCCGGCGTCAAGGTCTACGAGGGCATGATCATCGGCGAGAACAGCCGGGCCGGCGATCTCGAGGTCAACCCGATGAAGTCGAAGCAGCTGACCAACATCCGTGCCGCGGGCTCGGACGAGAACATCCGCCTGACGCCGCCCCGCAAGATGAGCCTTGAGCAGGCAATCGCCTACATCGAGGACGACGAGCTAGTCGAGGTCACGCCCGAGAGCATCCGGCTGCGCAAGCGTTTCCTCGACCCGCACGAACGCAAGAAGCATCAGCGCCGCGAAAGCGCCGCCTGATCCGCCGGGAACGCGCGGATGGAGTTCCTGCCGGTTTCCGTTCCCGCGGCTCTTGCGGCCATCGCGATCATCGTCGCCGGATCGACGATGCAGTCGGCGACCGGCCTCGGCGTCGGGTTGCTTGCTGCACCACTGCTGTTCCTGATCGATCCGGTGTTCGTTCCCGGTCCGTCGATCCTCTCCAGCCTCAGCTTGACGATTCCGATGGCGATCCGCGGCCGCCAGCACATCGACCGGGATCTGCTGTGGCCGGTGATCCTCGGCTTGCCGCCGGGCGCGATCCTGGCGGGCGCCCTGATGGCCGACATGGACGGCCCGGTCTATCGCGTCGCGTTCGGCGCCGTGCTGCTCATCGCGGTGATCATGAGCGCCGCCGGGTGGCGGCCGGTGCGGACACCGGCCGTCTATTTCGTGACCAGCGCCCTATCGGCAATCGTCGGCACCGTCGCCGCTGTCGGCGGAGCGGTGCTCGCCCTGCTGTATCAGGACCAAGCGGGCCCGGCTGTCCGCGCGACGCTGGCACTGCTCTACACCATCGCGATCTCGATCATGGTTGTCGTGCTCGCCGTCATCGGGCGATTCGGCGCCGATGAGGCGATCGTCACGCTTCTGTTGATTCCCGCCTGGCTGCTCGGATACCGGGTGTCGCGTCCACTCGCGGCGTATCTTGACGCCGGTCGCACGCGGACCGTCATCCTGCTGATTTCAGGCGGTTCGGCCCTGTTCCTGATTGTTCGCGACGGCGCCGGTCTCCTGCCCTGACGGGCGAGTGTTCCGGGATAACGACGTTGGCTTTTATACGGGACTCTACTAATATTGGTACCGAACCCGGTTGAAACGCGACCGTTTCGGGCGGGCAAGACTATCGGAGAGTCTGATGAGGATAGTTCTCTGGCTGTTCGCCTGTTCCCTGGCAGTTCTTCCGGCGGCAGCGAAGGCCGAGACCATAACGATCGCATACAACGAGGCATGGGCGCCGTATTCGTCCGGCTCCGAATCGAGCGTTAACGGCGTCGTCGTCAGGTTGGTCGAGGAAATCATCGACCGCCGCCTCGGCTGGCGGGTCGAGAACGTCGGCCTGCCGTGGGCCCGTGTCCAGCTCGCGGTCGAGCGAGGCGAGGTCGATGCCATGGTCACGTTCGCCTCGGACGAGCGGAAGGCATATGCCTGGGCCGCGGAACAAGCCGTTTTCACCATCGAAACCAAGGCCCATGTCGTTCGCGGCTCACCAGCGGCGAAGGCCCTGCGCGAGGATCCGTCAATCGAGAACCATCGGCAGTTCACGCACTGCGCCATACTCGCGGATGCCTGGGCATCCAAGTATCTCGAGGACAACGGCATTCCGTTCGAGACCACCCGGGATACCTCGAGTTGCCTGCGGCAACTGGCGGCGGGTCACGTCGACGTCTACCTCCATGCTGTCGACTCGGTTGCCGAGGAGGTGGCCAGCCAGGGCCTCGAAGACAAGATCGAGGTCCTACCCGAGGTGTATTCCAGCATTCCCCTGACCCTGCTGCTGTCGAAGAAATCGTCGATTTCGGCCGCGTTCGCCGGCGCCTTCGATGATGCCGTTCTCGCGATGCGGGGTGACGGTTCCTATGCCCAACTGCTTGAGGAAATCCGCCTGACCCCGGCGGGGGTCGTCGTGACGACGCTTGACTGGCCACCGTACACGGGCGCAGACCTGCCCGGCGGCGGCGCTGTGACGGAGGTCGTCCGGCAGGCGTTCGCTCGTTCTGGCATTGAAACCAGTGTGATCTACGTTCCGTGGAAACGGGCTATCGCATACGCCAAGGATGCAAAATCCGGCGCGGTCGGTTTTTTCCCAGGCTACAACTGCGACCAGCAGCCCGGCCTCTTGGCGTCTGAGCCGATTGGCGAAGGTCCATTGGCCTTGGCCGAACGCCGCGACGCCGACGTTTCATGGGAAAGCCTCAACGACCTGATTCCGTTACGGGTCGGCACCGTGGTCGGCTATGCCAATACCGAAGAGTTCGATCAATGGGTGAACAACGGTCAGTTGAGCGTGATCTCGTCGATCAGCGACACTGAAAACCTTTTGAAACTGGCGGAAGGCAAACTCGACTTGGCGGTCGTCGACCGGTATGTGTTTGAGCATCTCATGCGGACCGAGAAGCGACTGATCCATCATGCCGACATGCTTCGTATCGATGACAAGCCGCTGGAAAGCAAAAAACTGTACCTGTGTTTACGTGCCGGGCCGAGAGGGGAGAATTTGAGAAACCTGTTTGATGCCGGCCTCCGATCGGTCGACTTCGACGGCATCTGGCAGGCGACACTGGCCGAGGTGCAGTAGGAGCCGGCAATGGCGATGATGGACAAGGATACCACCGCGGCCGCTGCCGGTGCGCTTGCCCTGCCACGAACGGCGCAGGGCCGGTTCCTGGTCTACCTGCTCGTCAGTTTCCTGGTGTTTCTCTCCGTCGTTCTGACGGTATTCGGCGTGCTCAGTTTTCAGCGTGCCGAGCAACAACTCGACCGGCGCATCGAACGCGTCGCGCTGGCACAGAGTGAGGTCATCGCGAATTCGCTGTGGCACCTCGATTACGACCGGGTCGATGTCGTGTTGCGCGCGATTACCACGGACCCCGATATCATCGGCGCATCGGTTCACGACGAGTCCGGCCAGATGCTGGCGTCGGCCGGGACTCCCGGCGCGGAGGTGAGTGACGGCATTCGCGAAGTGGTTCGCGATGTCGTCCGGATCACGCGCAGTGGCGAGCAGGCCATCGGCACGCTGACGCTGCGATACGGCGACGGCGCTGTCCGCGCCGAGCTGCGCCGCGATTTCGCATTCCAGGTGGCCCTCGCGTTCCTGCTGCTGATCGGGGCATTGCTTATTGCCCACCTGATTCACCGTCAAATCGTGATGACGCCGGTGCGCAAGCTGCTCGATGCGGTGACCAGCCCGCGCGAGGGTACCGAGCGCGCGATCGTCAACTGGGATTCGCCCGACGAGTTCGGGACGCTTGTGCGCTCCTTCAACGACATGCAGAAGCGCGAACAGTCGGCGGAGGAAGAGCTCCGCGCCGGCCGCGACATGCTTGAACAGGCCGTTCGCGAACGCACCGCCGATCTCGAGGCGGCGATGCGCGATGCCGAAAGGGCCAACCAGTCGAAGTCCGAGTTTCTGGCGACCATGAGCCACGAGTTCCGGACCCCGCTGAACGCCATCATCGGATTCAGCGAGCTCTTGCGGAACGAGATCCTCGGTCCCATCGAGCACCCGCAATACAAGGAGTACGTCAAGGACATCCATATCAGCGGCGAGCGCATGCTGTCGCTTGTCAACGACGTGCTCGATATTGCGACCATCGAGGCCGGCAAGCGGTCATTCGACCTGGCGGAGGTCGATATCGCCGAAACCGCTGCGGAATGCATCCGCGAACTGGGCGTCGCTGCGACCTGGAAGAACGTGCAGGTCAGTTACGATGCGCCGGGAGCACTCGGCACGATGCTGACCGACAGGCGCTCGCTGCAGCAGATTCTGATCAACATCCTGTCGAACGCCGTGAAGTTCACGGAGAGCGGAGGCGAGATTTCTCTCGTGGTCACCCGTACGGACGACGGCGCCATCTTCACGGTAACCGACACCGGCATCGGCATCCCGCCCGACATGATCGAGTCGTTGACCGAGCCCTTCACCCAGGCGGTTTCAAATCCGCATCTGGCACGCGAGGGCACCGGTCTCGGTCTCTCGATCGTCAAGTCGCTGCTCGACGGTCTGGGCGGCAGTCTCGCCATCGACAGCACCGTCGGCAAGGGCACGCGCGTCACTGTCACCGTGCCCGATCGGTCCGCCTCTTGATCTCCTGGCGGCGCTCGTTGACGGTTTATGCCGAACGGCGCGTCGCAATCCTGGGCGTCTTCGGATTTGCCAGTGGCCTGCCGCTGGCGCTGGTCTTCGCGACATTGTCGGCGTGGCTCGCCGAGGCGGGTATTTCGAAGACGGTTATCGGCCTGTTCGCGTGGGCCAGTACCGCCTACACCGTAAAGTTTCTGTGGTCGCCGATGGTCGACCGGGTGCCGGTTCCGTTGCTGACGCGGTGGCTCGGCCAGCGTCGAGCGTGGCTGCTGCTGTCGCAGCTCGGAGTCATCGGCGCAATCGTCGGGCTTGGCGCGATGGATCCGGCGCGATCCCTCGAATGGATGGCGCTCTGGGCTGTCATCCTGGCGTTCGCGTCGGCGACCCAGGACATTGTTGCCGACGCTTACCGGGTCGAGTCCCTGGAGGAAGAGCAACTAGCCGCCGGCGCCGCGATCTTTGTTTTCGGTTATCGCGTCGCCATGCTGGCGTCCGGCGGTGGCGCGCTGATCATCGCGAGCTTCGCGGGCTGGTTCTGGGCCTACGCCGTGATGGCCGGCCTCATGGGGCTTGGCATCGTTGCCACCCTGATCAGCCCCGAACCGGCGCGCGGCGCCGTCGATGGGGATGTCGACGATGTCGGCGCGCCTTGGCCCGTCCGGGCATGGCGGCAGGTTCGTGGCGCCGTCATCGAACCGTTCGTCGATTTCATGACGCGGCCCGGGTGGCTGCTCGTCCTGATCTTCATCGTGCTCTACAAGTACGGCGACGCATTGCTCGGCAACATGGCCAACCCGTTCTACATCGAGACGGGGTTCTCAACAGCCGAGATCGGCGTGATCTCGAAGACCTGGGGGCTGGTCACGACGCTGGCGGGCGGCCTCGTTGGCGGTGCGTTCGCGGCCCGCTACGGCGTCCTGAAAGCGTTGCTGGTCGGCGGCATACTGCAGATGGCCTCGAACCCGGTGTTCGCCCTGCAGGCGTGGGTCGGTTATTCAGTGCCGATGCTGACCGCGACGATTGCTGTCGAGAATTTCACGGGCGGGATGGCGACGATGGCGTTCGTCGCGTACCTCTCGAGCCTGTGCAACGTCGCCTACACCGCAACGCAGTATGCCCTGCTGTCATCGCTGGCGGCGTTCGCCCGCACCATTCTGTCGTCGGGGGGCGGCTGGCTCGCCGACCAGGTCGACTGGGTCAGCTACTTCCTGATCACCGCTGCCGCCGCGCTGCCGGGTCTCGCGCTGCTGGTCTGGCTGATCCGGCGGTATCCACCGCCCCACGTCCGACGAAACACCGAGGAACCGGCGGCGGGCATTGCCTGAAACCGGGTGAGGCCTTAGTTTGAGGGGTGGCCGGTGCGACGCGCGCCCGCGGCGGTTGGAGACAGGCGGAAATGGATCTGAGCAAAATCCCGGTCGGGCGCAATGCCCCCTATGAACTCAACGTGTTCATCGAGATTCCCATGGGGGGCAATCCGGTGAAGTACGAGCTCGACAAGGAGTCGGGCGCCATGTTCGTCGACCGCTTCCTGCACACGGCCATGTACTATCCTTGCAACTACGGCTTCATCCCGCACACGTTGTCCGATGACGGCGACCCGGTCGATGTTGCGGTGCTTGGTCAGATGCCGGTGCAGCCCGGGGTCATAATCCGCTCGCGGCCCATCGGCGTGCTGATCATGGAGGACGAGAGCGGCATCGACGAGAAGATCCTCGCGGTTCCGGTCGACGATCTTCATCCGTACTACGGCGACGTCAGTTCCTACCGCGATATCCGCGAAGTGCACCTCAATCAGATCGCTCACTTCTTTGAGCACTACAAGGACCTGGAGCGCGGGAAATGGGTCAAGGTCCAGCGCTGGGGCGAGGCCGAGGAGGCATTGGAGCTCATTCGAGAGGGAATAGAGCGCGCCCGCAAATCGTGACGCCGGCGCCCGAGGAGAGGCCGTGTCCGAACGCATGACCGTCCATCAAGGTGATATCACGCAGCTCGACGTCGATGCGATCGTCAACGCGGCGAACGAATCCCTGCTCGGCGGTGGTGGCGTCGACGGAGCGATCCATCGTGCGGCCGGGCCGGGCTTGCTGGCCGAGTGCCGGGCTGTCGGCGGATGCCCGACCGGCGAGGCGCGGATCACCGGCGGTTACGACTTGCCGGCCCGTCACGTCATCCATACCGTCGGTCCGGTGTGGCGCGGCGGCGGCGAGGGCGAGGATGCGCTGCTCGGGAGCTGTTACCGGTCGTCGCTCGGCCTGGCCCGCGAGAACGGACTGCGGAGCGTGGCGTTCCCCGCGATCAGTACCGGGGTTTATGGCTTTCCCGCCGAACGCGCCGCCAGTATCGCGATTTCCGCGGTTGCCGATGAGCTCGCCGAGTCGCCCGGCATCGAGCGGGTCGTATTCTGCTGCTTCGGCGCGGAGTCAGCGGCGCTTCACCAGGCCGCGATAGAGGCGCTTTGACGATGGCAACCGCGACTGCCCGCAAGCACGACGTCGGGACCGATGGCGCGACGCAAGCCGCCGATGACAAGGTGACGCCAATGATGGCGCAATACCTGTCGATCAAGGAAGCGCATCCGGGTTCCCTGTTGTTCTATCGCATGGGCGATTTCTACGAGCTGTTCTTCGACGATGCCGTGGCGGCGTCGCAGGCCCTCGATATCGCACTGACCAAGCGGGGCAAGCATCTCGGCGAGGACATCGCCATGTGCGGGGTCCCGGCGCACAGCCACGAAAGCTATCTGCAGCGCCTGATCCGAAAGGGTTTCCGCGTCGCCATCTGCGAGCAGACGGAGGATCCGGCGGAGGCCAAGAAGCGGGGCTCGAAGTCGGTCGTTCGCCGCGAGGTCATCCGTGTCGTGACTCCCGGTACCCTGACCGAGGACAGCCTGCTCGATGCCCGGGCGCACAACTACCTGGCGTGCGTCGCCCGCGCCGAGAGCAAACTGGCAATGGCGTGGATCGATGTATCGACGGGCATCCTCATCACGCAACCGGTCGACGCGTCAGCCATTCCCGCCGTGCTGGCGCGGCTCGCGCCCGGCGAACTTCTGGTCTCGGACAGCCTTGCCGATGGCGAAACCACGCGGCCGCTGTTCGCCGACTGGCGCGACCGGCTGACCGTGGAGCCGGCGAGCCGATTCTCCTCGTCGACGGCGGAGCGCCGCCTGCTCGATCTCTTCGGCGTCGATACGCTGGAGGCCTATGGCAGTTTCAGCCGGGCCGAGATCGCCGCGGCCGGCGGGCTCGTCGGCTATGTCGAGCTGACGCAAAAGGGCAAGCTGCCGCGCATCGCGCCGCCGCGACAGCTGAGCGACGGCGCAATCATGGAAATCGATGCGGCAACGCGGCGCAACCTGGAGCTATCCGAGAGTCTCTCGGGCGGCCGCAAGGGCTCGTTGCTGTCGGTAATCGACCGTACCTTGACGGGGCCCGGCGCGCGGCTGCTGTCGGGCAGGCTCGCAGCCCCGCTGACAGATCCGGCGGCCATCGACGCACGCCTCGACGAGGTGCAGTTCCTGGTCGACCAGGCGGCGGTCCGAACCGAGGTGCGCGATATCCTTAAGGGTGCGCCGGACATGGAACGCGCGCTGTCCCGGCTCAGCCTGGGGCGCGGCGGTCCGCGCGATCTCGCTGCCGTCGGCGAGGGCTTGCAACGCGCGGCCGCGTTGCGCGAAGCCCTGACACGGCCCGGCGGCGGCATGCCGAAGCCCGTCGAAACGACGTTGACGAACCTCGACGGGTGCCCGGCGCTGGTCGAAACGCTTACGGCGGCATTGGCGGACGAGCTGCCGCTGCTGGCGCGCGACGGCGGGCTGGTGCGCGCCGGCTACGATCCGGCACTCGACGAACTGCGCACGTTGCGTGACGAGAGCCGCCAGCTGATTGCCGGACTGCAGGCCGAGTATCGGGATAAGAGCGGCGTCGGCGCGCTCAAGGTGCGCCACAACAATGTGCTCGGCTACTTTGTCGAGGTGCCGGCCCGCCACGCCGACGGCATGATGGCCGACAAGGAGGGCCCGTTCATTCATCGCCAGACGATGGCCAGCGCGGTGCGCTTCACGACCACGGAACTGGCCGATCTTGAGGGCCGCATTCTGCAGGCCGCCGACAAGGCCGGGGCGCTCGAGCTCGAGATCTTCGAAACGCTGAGATGCGCCGTGGTGGATGCCTCGCCGGCGATCGCCGGCACCGCCCGCGCCATGGCGGCGCTCGACGTTGCGGCGTCCAACGCGACGCTGGCGCTGGAGCGCCGCTACGTGCGGCCGGTGCTGACCGAGGACGCCAATCTCGATCTGGTCGGCGCGCGCCATCCGGTGGTCGAGGCGGCGCTGGAGGCCCAGGACGACGGCCCGTTCGTGGCCAACGACTGCCATTTCGGTGGCGACGACCGGGTGTGGCTGCTGACCGGGCCGAACATGGCGGGCAAGAGCACGTTCCTGCGCCAGACGGCGCTGATCGCGGTGCTTGCGCAGATGGGCGCGTACGTGCCCTGCGACAGCGCCGAAATCGGCATCGTCGACCGGCTGTTCTCGCGGGTCGGCGCAGCCGACGACCTGGCCCGCGGGCGTTCCACCTTCATGGTCGAGATGGTCGAGACCGCCGCGATCCTCAACCAGGCCGGACCGCGATCGCTCGTGATTCTCGACGAGATCGGCCGCGGCACGGCGACGTACGACGGCCTGTCGATCGCCTGGGCCGTGGTTGAGCACCTGCACGATGAGAACCGGTGTCGGGCGCTGTTCGCGACCCACTATCACGAACTGACGTCGCTCGCCGAGCGGTTGGCGGCGGCGAGTTGTCACACCATGCGGGTGCGGGAATGGCAGGGCGAGGTGGTTTTCCTGCATGAGGTCGCCGCCGGCGCCGCGGACCGTTCCTACGGAGTTCATGTCGGGCGTCTTGCTGGACTGCCGGGCGGTGTCATTGCAAGAGCGGAACAGATTTTGGCGTGGCTTGAGGACGAAAACGGCGACCGCCATGCCGCCATGGGACAGGACCTTCCGCTGTTTGCAGCCCAGTCCGTCGCGCCATCGCATACCGCAACGCGTCCAAACAAGATCATCGAAGAGATCAAAAGCCTCGATATAGACGAGATGTCGCCAAGAGAGGCATTGGATTGCCTCTATCGCCTTCGCGGCCGTGCCGAGGAGCTCGAATGATGATCAATGCATTGATCTCCTTTGGGTTCGAGGCCATATGCGATTTCTGCGTTGATTTTAATCGGCATCAGAATGGGTTCACCAACGTGCCGGAGCGGAATCGATGACGTCTTCCAACACCGCGGTTGCAGAAAGACGGGCGGGCCCGAAGAGTGTCGCCGCCGCGGCGTTCAGCGTCGAAGAGTGGCGTCGTCCGCTGCGCGAAACACTGGATCACTTCGTCAGCTGGTCCGGCTACAAGGCCGCCGACCGGCCGGTCGTGCTCGATGCCTTCAAGAAAGCCCTGAACGCTGGCTACGAGGCGGTTAAAAACGACTTCGAAACGAAAAAACTGCCGGCCAGCATCGCCATTCGCCGGCGCGCCCTCGTCGTCGACATGATCGTCGAAGAGCTATACCGGTTCACCGAAACCGCGGTTTATCCGTCGAACACGCCGACAACCGGCGAGCGGATCGCCGTGATCGCCACCGGCGGTTACGGCCGCGGCGAACTGGCGCCGTATTCCGACATCGATCTGATGTTCCTGATGCCGCACAAGCTCGGCCCCCGGATCGAACAGGTCGTCGAGTACATGCTGTACCTGATGTGGGACCTCGGTCTGACCGTCGGTCACGCGACGCGCAACATCGACGAGGCGATCCGCCAGGCGCGCGACGATCTCAGCATCCGAACCGCGGTGCTTGAGGCCCGCCACCTGATCGGCGACGCCGATCTGTTCGAGTCCTTCCGGATTCGTTTCGAGTCCGACGTGATGCAGGACAGCGAACTCGCCTTCGTCGAGGGCAAGCTCGCCGAACGGGACGAGCGGCACGCCAAGATGGGCGACACCCGTTACGTGCTGGAGCCCAATGTGAAGGAAGGCAAGGGCGGCTTGCGCGATCTGCAGACCCTGTTCTGGATCGCCAAGTACATCTACAAGGTCGACACCATGGCCGATCTGGTGGCGCTCGGCGTGTTTACCGATACCGATGTACGGTTGTTCGACAAGGCGGCCAACTTCATTTGGACGGTGCGGACCCATTTGCACGAATTGGCGGGCCGCGCCGACGACAGGCTGACGTTCGACCTGCAGCCCGAGATCGGGCGGCGCATGGGCTACACCGATCACGCCGGCACCACCGGCGTCGAGCGTTTTATGAAGCACTACTTCCTGATCGCCAAGGACGTCGGCGACCTGACCCGAATCCTGTGTGCCGTACTCGAAGAGCAGCAGAAGAAGGGCCGCCGCCGATTCTCGCTGCCGAGTTTCGGGTTCGGGCGGCGCAAGGAAACCGGCGACGACGCCTTCAACTTCGAGAACGGCCGGATCAGCGTCTCCGACAAGAACGCATTCGACGAACAGCCGTCGCGGCTGATCACGTTGTTCCGCATTGCGCACGAGAACGACGCGGATATCCATCCGAACACGCTCAGGCTGGTGAAGCAGAGCCTCGGGCGGATCGATCACGACCTGCAGGATGATCCCGTCGCCAACAAGGCTTTCCTCGAACTGCTGTGTGCGAAGAAGAACCCGGAATGGATGCTGATGGCGATGAACGAGGCCGGCGTGTTCGGCCGTTTCGTGCCGGACTTCGGCCGCGTTGTCGCGCAAATGCAATTCGACATGTACCACGTCTACACCGTCGACGAGCACACCATCCGGGCGCTTGGGATTCTGAGCCGGATCGAGAACGGCGAACTGGCCGCCGATCACCCCGTTTCGGCGCGAGTCATCAAGGAAGTCCAGTCGCGCCGCGTGCTCTATGTCGCGGTGCTGCTGCACGACATCGCCAAGGGCCGCAAGGGCGACCATTCGGAACTCGGCGCCGAGATCGCGCTGACGCTGTGTCCGCGGTTCGGGCTCAACGAATGGGAAACCGAAACGGTCTCCTGGCTGGTGCGCCATCACTTGCTGATGAGCATGACGGCGTTCAAGCGCGACCTCGACGATCCGCAGGCGATCCGCGATTTCACCGCGCAGGTTCAGTCGCCCGAGCGTCTCCGCCTGCTCTTGATCCTGACGGTTGCCGACATTCGCGCGGTCGGGCCCAAGGTGTGGAACGCATGGAAGGCGGAACTGCTGCGCGATCTCTACTACCGGGCCCAGGAAGTCCTTAGCGGCGAGTCCGGAGAGGACAGTCGCGCCTTCCGGATCCGACAGGCCCAGGCCCAACTCGCGGAGTCCCTCGCCGACAATTGGACGCCCGACGACATCGAGCGATTCAAGGCGATCGGCCGCGATACTTTCTGGCTGGCGTTCGACACCGAAACCCACGCGCGCCAGGCGGAGATCGTCCGCCGAGCGTGGCAGACCGGCAACCTGTTCGACATCGTCACGAGTGTCGACACCGAACGCGACATAACCGAGATCTTCGTCTACGCCCCCGATCATCCCGGCCTGTTCGCCAACATCGCCGGCGCCATGGCCGTCAGCGGCGCCTCGATCGTGGACGCCAAGATCGTCACGCTGACCGACGGCATGGCGCTCGACACATTTTGGGTGCAGGACGAGAATGGCCGCGCCTTCGACGACGAGGGACGACTGCAGCGGCTGCGCGACCGGGTCGACAAGACCGTCAAGGGAGAGATTCGCGCCGGCCGTGAAATCGAGAAAGCCCGCGAGCGTTCCCTGCCGCGCCGCGCCCGCCATTTCCTCGTCCCGCCCCGGGTGCTGATCGACAACGAGGCGAGCGGCGATTCTACGGTCATCGAGGTCAATTGCCGCGACCGGCTCGGACTGCTCTATGACGTCACCTCGGCGCTGACCAAGAATCGACTGCAGATCTCGAGCGCGCACATATCGACGTTCGGTGAGCGCGTCGTCGACGTCTTCTATGTCCGCGATCCGTTCGGCCTCAAGGTGCGCGACGAGCGCCGGATAAAGGACCTGCGCCAGGCCCTACTCGATGCCGCCGAGGGTGACGCGACCGGCGACGAGGCGACGCGGTCCGCATGGTCGGTCGACATGGCGGCCGCCGACCGCGGGCCCGAGGAGCGACCGGAAGGCGCGACGCTCACGGCGCCGACGAAGTCATGACGTCGCCATATTCGGAGCGTACGCCGGGCCCATGAACCTGCTTCGGGCGATCACCACCGTCGGCGGTTTCACCATGTTGAGCCGCGTTTTCGGATTCATTCGCGATATGCTGATCGCCGCCTTCATGGGTGCGGGACCGGTCGCGGATGCGTTCTTCGTCGCCTTCAAGCTGCCCAATCTGTTCCGGCGATTGTTCGCCGAAGGCGCATTTGCCGCGGCATTCGTGCCGATCTTCGCCGGGCGTCTCGAGTCGGATGGCGCGGAGCGGGCCAAGCTGGTAGCGGAGCAGGCGCTGTCGGTGCTGGTCGTATCGGCCGTACTGGTGACGGCCGTGTTCGAAGTTGCCATGCCCTGGGTCATGCGCGCGGTGGTGCCGGGCTTCCTCGACGATCCCGAGACTTTCGATCTGACCGTCACGCTGACCCGGATCACCTTTCCCTACCTCGTCTTCATCTCGGTTGTGTCGCTGCTCTCCGGTGTCCTCAATTCCCTCGGCAAATTCGCCGCCGCCGCGGCGACGCCGGTACTGCTCAATATTTGTCTGATCGGCGCACTGCTGACCGTCACGCCCTACATGCCGTCGCCCGGTCACGCCCTCGCCTGGGGCGTTTCGGCGGCGGGTGTGGTTCAGCTCGTCTGGCTCTATGTCGCCGCCGCCCGCGCCGGCGTGAGGCTGCGTTTCATCGCCCCGGTGCTGAGCCCGGACGTGCGCACCCTGTTCAACCGGGCGCTGCCGGTCGCTCTCGGCGGCGGTGTCTACCAGGTCAGCCTGGTGATCGACACGATCATTGCCTCGTTGCTGCCGGCAGGGTCGATCTCGTTCCTGTTCTACGCCGATCGGGTCAACCAGTTGCCGCTCGGCGTCGTCGGCGTTGCGGTCGGCACCGCGCTGCTCCCGATGCTAAGCCGCCAGCTTCGCGCCGGCGACGCTCGCGCCGCGGCGAACAGCCAGAACCGCTCGATCGAGTTCGCGCTGTTGCTGACTCTGCCGGCGGCCGCCGCGCTCTTCATCATCGCCGAGCCGATCATACGCGTGCTGTTCGAACGCGGCGAGTTTACCCCGGCGACCACGTCGGCCACCGCCGCCGCGCTTGCCGTCTACGCGATCGGTCTGCCGGCCTACGTGCTGGTCAAGGCGCTGGCGCCGGGGTTCTTCGCCCGCGAGGACACCAAGACGCCGGTCGTGATTTCTTGTATAGCCCTCGCCGTCAACCTGGTGCTCAACCTGCTGTTGATGGGCCCGTTCCTGCACGTCGGTATCGCCATGGCGACCAGCGCCAGTGCCTGGCTCAATTGCCTGTTGCTGGCTGTCGTCCTGCGCCGCCGGGGGCAACTGCCGCTCGATACCCGGCTGACGACGCGCCTGCCCCGGACGGCCATCGCCGTTGCCGCGATGTGTCTGACGCTCGTTGTTCTGCAACCGCATCTTGCCGACGGGCTCGCCGCACCGGCCCTCGCCGACCGCGTGTTCAATCTCGTGGTGTTGGTCGCCGCCGGATTGGCGACTTTCGGGGTCGCGGCCGTGGTCAGCGGCGCCGCCCGGCCAAGCGATCTCCGCGCCTTTCTCGGGCCGGCGCGGTCGACGGGGAACTCCTGATCGCGATCAGTTTCCTGCCGTGGCGTCGGTGGTTGGCGCGGCTTGTCCCTTGTCTTCCGAGAGCCACAACAGCTTGGCACGTTGTCCCTTCTCCCCGCAGAACCGTTTCAGGACGCTGGGGGCGACCTTCTCCGGCATGCGGTCGTTGATCACCACGTTGCCGCGGTTGACGAAGTACCACGCGGCGCTGGTGCAGGCATCGACCGGCACGCCGACGGCGGTCACCCCGATCAGGCCGGCGCGACGTTCGACGGTCAGTCCCCAACCGAACTCGTGGTGGTCGGGGCCCTGGCCGGCGGCCGCGGATTCCATCTCTGCGATCAGTTTCTTGATGCGGGCGGTCATGGCAACCTCATGGTCCATGAACCCGTAATAGTATGTCGCTCCGGCGCCGCCCCCGACGACGAGCAGTACGGCAAAAACGGCCGCGATGATCTGGGCCGGCGACCAGGCCGACCGGGGCCTTTTCCTGACGACGCCGCGCGGCGGAACGCTGGACTTCGCCGACTCAACGACGGGCGGAGTCTCGCTGCGGCGGATCCGGTCCAGCTTGATATCGCGAAGGATCGACGCCACGGCTTCGGACAGTTTCGGTAGCATGGCCGGCGGCAAGTCATCCGGCAGCATGCCCTCGATTTCCCTGACGAAGTACTTCAGCTCGGTTGCCGACTCGTCCTCGGAGTAGACGGAACGGATGACGAAGACCGTGCTCTTTCTCAGGGCGGCCGCCGACGGAGCTCTGGTGATCAGGGAAATGAGCCCCGTCTCCGGATGCTCGAACACGGTTTCCCAGTCGATCTTGCCATCCGGCGTATGAGGCCAGGTTGGGGAAGAGCGTTCAGCCATGACCCCGTTGTATGGGAGAAACGACTGAATGTCAGGTGTGGAGTCCTATGTATACCAGTCAGTTGTACTGGCGCAGGGCAAAGGCGAGACCGTCGAGCAGCGTCTGCATCGCCCGCCTGGCGCCGCGTTCCGTAAGTCGGTTCTTGCCGCGACGTGCACGACGAGGGTTGCTCGCGACCAGTTCGACAAACCACTTTCGCCTGTGTTCCAGGTCGGTGAACGTACCGGAAACCGTCGTCACGCCGTTCAGCAGGTTCTCGTCGAACGGCACGATCCGGAATCGGTTGCGCTGTCGCGCGGCGTTCCCGTCAATCATCACGTGAAACACTTCCGGCCCGTCCTCCGGGCGGCGCCCAAATCCGAGCGTCGCCAGACCGCGGGCGAGTAGACCGCGGCGCAGTGGAGCTTCGGCGGGCTCGACGAGGGGCGTCACCGTCAGGCAGTCGAAGACCTGGTCCGTGCCTTCAAATGCCAGGGTCAGCCGCCGGCTGCTGCCGGTAAGGCGCATCTGCGTGTCGGAGACATGCTCAATGCTCAGGTGCCGGAACCGGCCGCTGTCGGCCAACCGTGCGAGCGATCGGGCAAGCGAATCGACGATCTGTTCCGCGGGTCCGCGACCGGTCGGAACGGGTCGTTCGCGTGCGCCGGTGTCGATCTTCGTTGTGCGGGCCGCATCGCCATCGCGCCGGACCGACCGTTTGCCGATGGCCAGCGGAACGACCGTGGCGTCCGACATCCGGCCACGGTGCCGATCGGCGACCAGCTCGGCGGCTCCGCCTTTCCTGCGCGGCGCCACCGCAACCATCTCCGGTTCGCCTGACCGGCGGTGCGGGTCCAACTCTATGACCGACGCGATACCGGCAGCGCGCGGTTGCTTTTTGGCGGCGCTAACCCGCATCATCGCCCGGCGCGGCTGGCGTGCGGGTTCAGTCGCTTCGGCAAGGGCCGACCCCCTGTCCGATGCGGCGCGATTCGGTGCGTCGATCAATTCTACGTGCGACATGAAGCCCCTTTGAAGTCTCTTTATGGTTCAGCCCGACTAGCGTCATACGCCCGGAACCTGACGGCAGAATGAACGGTCGCGATCATTTTGGTCGGCCGGACGAAAGCCGCGCGGCGTGCCGTCCTTGACCGGTGCCGGGTCTCGCGCCATAAAACCGCGCCGCGTCCGGCGGATCATGCCGCACCGGAAACCTAGGGAACGAACCGCCATGCACACGATCTTCTCGGGCGTTCAGCCGACCGGAAACCTGCACCTCGGAAATTATCTCGGGGCAATCAGGAACTGGGTGCGCCTGCAGAACGAATACGACTGCATCTTTTGTGTCGTCGACATGCACGCGATCACCGTCTGGCAGGATCCGGCGCAGCTGCGCAGCAGTACGCGCGAGGTTGCCGCCGCGATGCTGGCGGCCGGCGTCGATGCCGAGAAGCACATCGTGTTCAACCAGAGCCAGGTGCCGGCGCATGCCGAGCTCGCCTGGGTGTTCAACTGCGTGGCCCGGCTTGGCTGGCTCAACCGCATGACCCAGTTCAAGGAGAAAGCGGGCAAGAACGCCGAGAAATCCTCCGCCGGGCTGTATGTCTACCCGAACCTGATGGCCGCGGACATCCTCGCCTACAAGGCGACCCATGTGCCGGTCGGCGAGGATCAGAAACAGCATCTCGAACTGGCCCGCGACATCGCCCAGAAGTTCAACAACGACTTCGGCGTCGACTTCTTTCCCGTGATCGAACCGATCATCCAGGGGCCGGCGACGCGGGTGATGTCGCTGCGCGACGGGTCGAACAAGATGAGCAAGTCCGATCCGTCCGACATGTCGCGGATCAACATGATCGACAGCGCGGACGACATCGCCAAGAAGATCAGGAAAGCCCGCACCGATCCCGACCCGTTGCCGGAAACCAAGGCCGGGCTCGAGGGCCGGCCGGAGGCGGCGAACCTGGTGGGCATCTACGCCGCGTTGTCGGACACCACGGCCGAAGCGGTGGTCGCCGAGTTCGCCGGCCAGCCGTTCTCCGTGTTCAAGCCGGCGCTGGCCGACCTCGCGGTGTCCAAGCTGGGGCCGATGCAGGAGGAGATGCGGCGATTGACGGCGGACCGGACCCACGTGGAGAAGGTCCTTGCAGAAGGGGCCGAGCGCGCCCGCGCGATTTCCGAACCCATCATCCGCGAGGTACACAATATCGTCGGCTTTTTGCAGGCTGGCGCTTGAACTTGGCGGGCGGGATGACCACTTCAACCGCGTACTCGGAGTAAATGTCATGTTCATTCAGACCGAACCGACGCCGAATCCGGCCACCCTCAAGTTTCTGCCGGGCAAGTCTGTCATGTCGCGCGGCACGGCCAACTTCACCACCGCTGACGAGGCTTCGGCCTCGCCGCTCGCGGGGCGCGTTTTTGCGGTCGAGGGTGTCGAGGGCGTCTTTCTCGGCGCTGATTTCATCACCGCGACCAAGGCGGACGGCGCCGACTGGGAAGATATCAAGCCGCGAGTACTGAGCGCGATCATGGATCACTTCACCTCGGGCGATCCCGTGGTGCACGAAACCGCGCCGGCGGCTTCCGACGATGACGGTGGCGAGGACAGCGATGTCGTTGCGCAGATCAAGGAACTGCTCGATACGCGGGTGCGCCCGGCGGTGGCCCAGGACGGCGGCGACATCGTCTTCCAGGGATTTGAGGACGGCATCGTCTACCTGCACATGCAGGGCGCGTGCTCCGGCTGCCCGAGCTCGACGGCAACCCTGAAGTACGGAATCGAGAACATGCTGCGCTATTATCTGCCGGAAGTCCGCGAAGTCCGGCCGGTCGAATAGACCAGATCCAGGCCGTTCCGCCGGGCTTCTGTCCATCATTGGACATCCCGTAATTTCCCGTATGGAAAACGTTAACCCTGTCGGGTACAAGATGGCCGCCATGCCGGCCAGATGTTCCGACGACGTGGGGAGCGGAGAACGAGCTTTTCCCCCTCGGCAACTGATCAACGACACGACGACCGAATCCACAGCGGATACGAGAACGGACGATGACATCTGACCCAACCAACGGTTCCCACGGCCGGAAATCCGGCATGTTTTCAAAGGTTTCTGGTTTCGAGCGTGCCGTTCTAGGCGGCATTGGCGGCATGGTTTGCGCAGGTGTTCTCGCGGTGGCGGCATTTCCGCCGGCTGGCGAGACCGGCGCGCCCCGCGCGGCTTATGACATCGAATCGGTCTTGCGCCTCGAACCGGTGCCGACCGTTTCGGTCTCCGTCGCGCCCCTGAAGGCTCCTTCGGCCGCGAACGGACTAACCGTCGACGAGGTCAGCCGGACGCTCGAATACGAACTCGAAAGCGTCGGACTCGGCGATGCGGCCGTGCCGCGGGTGTTCCTCGCCTCGATGCCGTCGGATATCAACGACGTTCCCGAGGTCAAGGAAAAGAAGGCCTTGTTCTTCAAGAGCGTGCTGCCGCTGGTGCTGCAGGTCAACGAGGAAATCCTCAAGGATCGCCGCCGGATCATGGACATTGCCAAACAGCGCAACGCCGGCCACGCGGTCAAGGCCGAAGACCGGTTGTGGCTCGCCATGATGAGCGATCGTTACAAGACCAAGCGCGGCGATACCCGCGCCCTGCTGATGCGGGTCGATGTCATTCCGCCGTCGCTGGCGCTGGCCCAGGCGGCGAAGGAAAGCGGCTGGGGCACGTCGCGATTCGCCCAGCAGGGTAATGCCCTGTTCGGCCAGTGGACCTGGTCGGAGGAGCACGGCATCGAGCCCCGGAACCGGGATGCCGACAAGGACCATCTGGTTCGCCAGTTCGATACACTGATCGATTCGGTTCGCGCTTACATGCGCAACCTGAATACCCACCGCGCATACCGGGAACTGCGGAGCCTGCGGGCCGGCATGCGCAAGCGCGGCGAGCCGCTCGACGGACGCAAGCTGGCGCTGGGCCTCAAGAGCTACAGCGAACTGGGCATGGAGTATGTCGAGCGGATCCGCACGATGATCAGCTATAACGAACTGAGCCAGCTCGACAGTGCGCGCCTCGCGTCGACGCCGACGAGCTGATCCTCACCCGCCAGGGATGACGAACTGACGGCCGTACCAGTACCAGCGGCCGCTGTGTTCGCCGCGGCCCGGTAGCGTGCAGTTGAGCCGCGAGCGGCCCTTGGGCATCGGCGTCGTGGCGCGCACCTCTATGCGCCGGCTGCCGATCCTTTCGATGCTCGCCGCGCCCTCGTGAGAGAAGAAGCAGGTCAGCTGGTCGAGATCGCCGACGTCGTCCATGACCGTGAAACCGACAGCCGGCGGATTGGCCTCGCCATCGTCGGGGCGCACCGTCATGTCGGCGGGCGTGAGATCGGAGACCGCCAGCGGCATGGCATTGACCGCGGTCTTGAAGCGACCCATGTCGGCGTACGTCTCGTTGAGCGGGAAACGCGGCAGGTAGAACCGGTCGTCAACGTCGGACATCGCGCCGGAATGCTGACCGAACGCGGCGCGGTATCCGACCTCGCGAACCATGTCCAAAAGAGCGCTCGACGCTTCGCCGTACGGATAGGCGAACAGTGTCGGCACCTGGCCGAGTTCGGCCTCGAAGCGGGCGTTGGATTCGGTCATCTCGGCGCGGTTACGCGTTTCGTCCGCCTCGGGCATGTGCAGGTGGCTGACCGTGTGGCCGCCGATCTCGGCACCCTCGGCCTGCATCTGGCGCAACTGGTCCCAGGTCATCATGTCCGCGAGCCCCTGATCGATCGGGCCGGTCGAAACGAACAGCGTGACCGGCATCCCCGCGTCGCGGAACTTAGGCCATCCCGCCTCGAACACGGTCCGGTAGGCATCGTCTATCGTGATCGCCACCGTGCGGTCGGGCAGCGCCTCGCCGCGCTCCATGGCGTCGACGATCGTGCTCAGGTGCACGACGTTGTAACCGCCCGACCTGAGTTCGGCGATGTGGGCGTCGAGCTGATCCAGGGTCACGTTGGTCGACGGGAAGCGATCGTCCCCGAACCGGTGATACATCAGGGCCACGGCTGCCGTGCTGACTTCGGCGTGGGCGGAGGCGACGGCGGCGAGCATGCCGCCGGCAACCGCCGAAATCGCCATCAGGCGACGGGCCGCCATTGTGATGGAAAAAGAAATCATGCCATGCTCTTGGTTGGTCGGACCGTTGCGGAGGATTGTTTCTCCTTCGCAGGATGAGTGCAAGACATTGAATCATCTACGGTTTAACTGTTACGCAGTGGAAACGAAAACGAGAAGAGCCGCACCATGCCAAGCCCGATAGACACACAAGCCCGTAACACCATGTTTGTCGAAGCGCGAACGTTGCGACAATGGCGTGACGAGCCTGTCGGCGAGGAGGTTCTGCGCGATTTGTGGTCGCTCGCGCGGCTCGGTCCGACGGCGAACAATCTCAACCCGGCACGAATCGTCTTCGTGACGACCGACGAGGCTCGTCAGCGACTGCGTCCGTGTCTCGCCGAAGGCAACATCGAGAAGACGATGACGGCGCCGGTGACCGCGATCATCGGCTACGACCTCGCGTTCTACGAGGACCTGCCGATCCTCGATCCGGACGCCGATCCGGAGAAGTGGCGCAACCGCAGCGAGGACGCCATCCGCGCGACGGCGCATATGAACGGCACGCTCCAGGGGGCTTACCTGATCATGGCGGCCCGCGCCGTCGGGCTCGACTGCGGCCCGATGGCGGGCTTCGACAAGAAGAAGGTCGATGCGGCGTTCTTCGCCGGCACCGAGATTCGTTCCAACTTCCTGTGCAACCTGGGACACGGCGATCGTTCGACCCTGCGGCCACGCCAGGCGCGGTTCACGTTCGAGGAGGCCTGTCGGATCGAATGATGTTTCTCGGACTCGATAGCGCGAGCAGCGCCTGTTCGGCGGCGGTGCTCAGTCCCGACGGCGTCCGTGCGCATCGTTTCGAGGCCATGCAGCGCGGCCAGGCCGAGGCCCTGGCGCCGATGATCCGCGACGTGCTCGCCGACGCGGGCACCGCGCCCGCCGATCTTGCCGCCATTGCCGTCACCGTCGGTCCCGGCGCGTTTACCGGCGTGCGGATCGGCCTGTCGGCAGCCCGGGCATTCGCCCTGACCGTGTCCATTCCCGTGGTCGGCGTAACGACGTTCGCCGCCGTTGCCGAGCCGCTGCTCGGTGCAGGCGGGCGCGATATCCTCGCCGTCATTGAATCGCGTCGCGCGGATTTTTTCGTGCAGATGATCGCCCCGGTTGGGAACGAACTCGGCCCGCCGGCGGCGCTCGAGACCGCCGATGTCGGCGACTACGTCGCACGCCACGGTTCCGGCGGCCCCATCGTCGTGGCGGGTGACGGCGCTGCGCGCCTCGTGTCGTCGGGCGCCCTGTCCGGCGTGGAGCACGAAACCGCTGCCGGAAGAGGCCTGCCCGATGCGGCCGACGTCGCGCGTATCGCCATGCGAATTGCCGTCGAACACGGTCTGCCCGATCGTCACGTGCGACCGTCGCCGCTTTATTTGCGGCCGCCCGACGTCAAGCTGCCGAAACCGGCGTGATCTCGACGCCCTGATCAGGCCTTGCGGACGACAAGAATGTGAATGCCGGTTTCCGGCTCGCCGGTCTCCGGCTCGAGCGACAGCACCTCGTGTCCGTACTCGCGTACCGATCGCGGTACGTTGTCGAGCGGTTCCACGCCCTGCAGCCGGACGGCCGCTGTCTCGCCGCTCGACATTCGCTCGATCAGCAACTTGGTGCGCACGAAGGTCATCGGACAGATTTGGTCCGTAATATCGAGAAAATAGTCGGCATCAATACTGCCTGTTTTCGGATCGGCGACTGTGGCCATACTGATCAATCTCCCGGTCTGAAAATATTGATTGTGCACTGGATCGGCAATATTAATGAACCGTTCCGATTTTCCGATCCGGGTCAGGGAGTTATCCTGCCCGGTCGCCAACAGCGCGGAGATGACACGCCATGACGGATGGACCGAGCAAGACCGAGTTGCTTGAGCTGACGACGGAGATCGTCGCCGCGCATGCCGGCAACAACACGGTGTCGCCGGAGGAGTTGTCGCGGATGATCAACGATGTATTCAACACTCTTGCCAACGTCGGCGAACCGACGACGTCGGCACAGAGGGCGAAGCCGGCCGTCCCGGTAAAAAAATCGGTGTTTCCCGATTACCTGGTGTGTCTCGAGGACGGTCGCAAACTCAAGATGTTGAAACGTCACCTGAATACCGCCTACGGTATGACCCCGGACGAGTACCGGGCAAAATGGGGCCTGTCGGCGGACTACCCGATGGTGGCGCCGAACTACGCGAAGAAGCGCAGCACGCTGGCCAAGAAGATCGGTCTCGGCACGAAGCCCCGGAGGCCCACGAAGAAAGGCAAGCGATGAACACCGCCGGCAGCGCGGCCACGCGCGATGACGAGGGGGGTCCCTGACGATGGCGGCCGAGGAAGTCAGCACAATTGAACAGGCCTGCCGCGAACGGGGCATCAAGATGACGGTCCAGCGCCGCATCATCGCGCAGGTGCTGTCCGAGGCGAACGATCACCCGGACGTCCAGGAGCTGCACCGGCGTGCCGAGGCCATCGACGACCGTATCAGCCTGGCGACCGTCTACCGCACTGTCCGCCTGTTCGAGGAGGAGAACATTCTCGAACGGCATGATTTCGGTGACGGCCTGGCACGCTACGAGGAGCACACCGACGACCACCATGATCACCTCATCAACGTGAAGACCGGTGAGGTCATCGAGTTCCACAATGAGGCCGTCGAGGCGCTGCAAGACAAGATTGCCGCCGAACACGGATTGCGCCTCGTCGGCCACCGCATGGAGTTGTTCGGCGTGCCGATCAAGGGCGGCAAGAAGTCGTCGAAATCGTGACCGGCCGGGCGGCGTGCCCGTTCCGCGGCCGGCGTTCCTTGACAGGCACCCGAACGGTGCTACTTTGAGAATCAATGGCCCGCTTTTGTGGCCGAACGCGAGGGCTGAACAACGACTGATGTGCAAAAGGCTGTTGCCGCTTGGGCCGACCTTTCCGCTCGGTCCATCGACGGGGGAACGATGACGCCCGTATATTGCTGCTGACCGTTCCGTCCGATCATGGAAAAAACCCTCTTCATCAAGACCTACGGCTGCCAGATGAACGTCTACGACTCCGATCGTATGGCGGATCTGCTGGCGCCGCTCGGCTTTCGCACCAGTGACACGCCGGACGATGCCGACATGGTCATCCTCAATACGTGCCATATCCGCGAGAAGGCCGCGGAGAAGGTGTTCTCCGAACTCGGTCGGCTGCACAACATGAAGAAGGCACGGGCCGCCGCGGGTCGCGATATGACCATTGCCGTCGCCGGCTGCGTCGCCCAGGCCGAAGGCGAGGAAATCGTCCGCCGCGCGCCCTATGTCGACATGGTGTTCGGGCCGCAGACCTACCACCGTCTACCCGAGATGGTTGCCCGTGCGAGCCGCGCCGGCGGAGCCGTGCTGGATACGGATTTCCCGGTCGAGGACAAGTTCGACCACCTGCCGGCGGCCGTGAACGTCGAAGGCCACGCCGCCTTCCTGACGATCCAGGAAGGCTGCGACAAATTCTGCACGTTCTGTGTCGTGCCCTACACCCGGGGCGCCGAGTATTCCCGCCCCGCTGCCGACGTGCTCGCCGAGGCCCGGCGACTGGCGGAAGCCGGCGCGCGCGAAATCACGCTGCTGGGCCAAAACGTCAATGCCTATCACGGCGCGGCGGGTGGCGGAGAATGGGGTCTCGGACGCCTTGCCCGCGAGATCGCCCGGATCGAAGGCGTCGAGCGTATCCGCTACACCACGTCTTATCCGGCCGAGGTCGACGACGAACTCATCGCCGCGCATCGCGATGTCGCCGAGCTGATGCCGTTTCTGCATCTGCCCGTCCAGTCCGGCTCCGACGTCGTTCTCAAGGCGATGAACCGGCGCCACAATGCGGACGAGTACCGACGGCTGGTCGGCAAGCTACGCGACGCGCGGCCCGATATCGCCCTGTCTTCCGATTTCATCGTCGGGTTCCCCGGCGAGACCGATGCGGATTTCGGGGCGACTATGCAGCTGATCGAGGAGATCGGCTTCGTTCAGGCGTTTTCGTTCAAGTACAGCCCGCGTCCCGGCACGCCCGCCGCTTCCATGCCGAACCAGGTGCCCGAGGCGGAAAAGTCGGCACGCCTCACTGCCCTCCAATCCCTGCTTGAGAGTCAGCAGAACGAGTTCAACCGGCGCTGTATCGGCACGGAACTGTCGGTTCTTCTCGAAAAACCCGGGCGCCATCCCGGCCAACTGGTCGGCCGCAGTCCCTACATGCAGGCCGTCCATCTCGACGCGCCGGCCGATATGCTCGGCCGTATCGTGCCCGTACGCATTACAGACGCCCACACCAACAGCCTCGCCGGCATTCTGGCGGATGCGGCCGATTCCGGCCCTGTCCGGCCCAGGCGTTCGGCCTGACCCGGAGATCTTGATGGCATCTGAAACCAGCGGAATTGTCGCGACGGCGCCCTCGGGCGAATCGTCGCTTGATCTGCAGTTCGATGACAATACGCTGGCGCAGGCGCTTTTCGGGTTTCATCACAGCCACCTCTCGCGGATCGAACAGAAGCTCGACGTGGCGATCCACGCGCGCGGCAACGAGCTTATGGTGAGCGGCGACCCGACCGCCGTGACCGAGGCGCGCCAGGTGCTCGTCGGTCTATACGAACGGCTGGAACGCGGCCTGGATGTAACCGACAAGGAGGTCGACGCGGCAATCCGGATGCGCGGCCCGGGCCCCGATACCGGCGCCGATGCACAGATGACGATCAAGACGCGCAACAGGACCATTTCGCCGCGTTCGGCCAGCCAGGCGTCGTACCTTCGTGCCATCGACGATCACGAGCTTGTGTTCGCCCAGGGTCCGGCCGGTACCGGCAAGACGTACCTTGCCGTCGCCAAGGCGGTCGAACTGATGGTCCGCGGTGACGTCGAACGCATCATCCTGTCGCGTCCGGCGGTCGAGGCGGGCGAGCAACTGGGCTTTCTGCCGGGCGACATGCGCGAGAAGGTCGACCCCTACTTGCGGCCGCTCTACGACGCGCTGCATGACATGTTGCCGGGTGCCCAAGTTCAAAAGCGGCTTGAGAGCGGCGAGATCGAGGTTGCGCCGCTTGCCTTCATGCGCGGCCGGACTCTGTCAAATGCGTTCGTCATTCTCGACGAGGCGCAGAACACCACGGCCGTGCAGATGAAGATGTTCCTGACCCGGCTCGGCGAGAACGCCCGCATGGTGATCACCGGCGATCTCAGCCAGGTCGACCTGCCGCGTGGCATACGCTCCGGTCTTCGCGATGCCATGGAAACCCTCGCCGGCGTCGAAGGGATTGCATTCGTCAAGTTCGGCGCCGAGGACGTGGTCCGTCATCATCTCGTGACACGGATCGTGAAAGCATACGACTCGGTCGAGAGTGACCGTAAAGCGGCCGCCCGCTACGAACAGGCGGCCAAAACGAAAGGCAGTTCGGATAACGGAAATGGATCAACCTGAGCGCCCACTCAGTATCGATATCGACGTTCGTGCAGAAGCGTGGCGCGAAGCGGTCGGTGATCCCGAAGCGGTTTGCGAAGCTGCCGCGGTCTCGGCCTATCGGTCGGTGACGGATGCGCCGTCGCGTGGTGTGCTGTCGGTGCTGTTGAGCGATGATGACGAAATCGCGGAACTCAACAAGGTATTTCGCAAGCGAGACGGAGCGACCAACGTGCTGTCATTTCCGGCCGGCGATGCCTACCCCGACGGCTCGGTGATGCTGGGCGACATCGCCGTTGCTTTTGATACCGTTCGCGACGAGGCCGCGCGCGACGGGCGGACGGTAGCCGACCACCTGTCGCACATGATCGTTCACGGCGTTCTGCATCTGCTCGGCTTCGATCACGAATCCGACGCCGAGGCGGACGCCATGGAGAAACTAGAGGTCATGGCGCTCGGACGTCTGGGCATTGGCGACCCCTATGCTGACGGCGAGGGCGCCGGGAAAGGCGGAGCAACGTCATGACCGCCGACGATTCCAGTCGAAGTAACGGCAACGGCAACGCCAATGGCAATGGTAACGGTAACGGGCACGCGACCGGGGATGGCCGGCGCGGCGGCCTCGGCAACTGGATGAAGAACCTGTTCCGGGTGCGCGACGGCAACTCGTCGCTCCGCGATTCGCTCGACGAGCTGATGGAGGACCATGACGGCGAGTCCGATAGCGTCGATGAGAGCGCCCGGGCCCTGCTCGCCAACATCATCGAGCTCCGCGACCTGACGGTGTACGACGTTTGCGTGCCGCGAGCGGACATCGTGGCCGTGACCGAGGACGCGACACTCGAGGCGGTCCTCGAGATCATGACCGAGAGCGGGCATTCGCGCCTGCCGATCTATGGCGAAACACTCGACGACGTGCTCGGCATGGTCCACATCAAGGATCTGATTGCGCACCGCGACAGTGCCAACGGGTTCAATCTCAAGAAGGTGATGCGCCGGATCCTCTTCGTGTCGCCGTCGATGCGCGTGCTCGAATTGCTGCTTGAGATGCGCGTGACCCGTTCGCACATGGCCATCGTCGTCGACGAGTTCGGTGGCGTCGATGGTCTCGCGACCATCGAGGATCTGGTCGAGGAAATCGTCGGCGAGATCGAGGACGAGCACGACGCGGCGCCGCAGCAGGACCTGATTCGACGGCCCGACGGCACCTACGAAGCCGACGCACGGATCGAGCTTGATCTGCTGGAAGAGACACTCGGCGCCTTCCTCGACGAAGAAGAGCGCGAGGACATCGATACGCTAGGCGGGCTGGTGTTCTCGCTCGCCGGGCATGTCCCGATCCGAGGTGAGCTGATCAACCACCCGGCCGGGTTGGAGTTCCAGGTCATGGAGGCCGACCCGCGTCGAATCAAACGCGTTCGTATCCGCATTCCAAAGACCAACGATTCGGACGACTGACGGTGGTCTCGGATCGCGACGCGGACGCTCCGGTTGCCGCCAGCGCGCTGCAGGCCGGGGTCGAGGGCGTCGGCGGGTGGCGCCGGTTGCTGTTGGCGTTCGTCATGGGTGCGGTCGCGGTGGCGGCCTTCCCGCCATTTCACATCATACCGGCGTTGGCGCCGGCGATCGCCGTCCTGATCTGGCTCAGCGCCTCGGCAGACCGGCCCCGCGACGCAGCGGTCGCGGGGCTCGCGTTCGGATTGGGCCACTTCATTGCCGGGCTCTACTGGATATCGGGTGCGTTCATGGTCGTCGGCGGGCCCGCTTCAGTCGCCGCGTGTCCGGCGGTGATCGGCCTCAGTTTCTACCTTGCGCTGTTCCCGGCCGCGGTTTGTGCCGCCTATCGCGCGCTGTGCGGGCGCAACGTGCCGTTCAGCGTGACGGCGGCGATCACTTTCGCGGCGCTCTGGACGCTGGGCGAATGGTTGCGCGGCTGGCTGCTGACGGGGTTTCCGTGGAATCCGATGGGGTCCGTCTGGGTAGTCTCCGACGCCATGCTGCAAGTTGCCGGGCTCGTCGGTGTCTACGGTCTCAGTCTGATCACGGTGTTCACCGCCGCGGCCTTTGCCGGAACCTGGTGGCAAGGCAAGTGGCGGGGCGGCGCCTGGCAGGTCGGCATGGTTCCGGCGGCGCTTATCGCGCTGATTTGGATGGGCGGCTCGGTCCGCCTGGGACAGGTTCCGGCACCAGGCACAAATACCGTCGAAGACGTCCGCCTGCGTCTCGTCCAGCCGCACATTCCGCAGCGCCTGAAATGGGTTCGCGAACTGCGCCCCCGGCACGTGCAGGACCAGATCGCCCTCAGTCTGCAGCCCGGCGCCGACGGCGAACCGCCGCCGACCCACGTCATATGGGCGGAAACCGCGATTCCGTTCTACGTCAACGGCGACGACGTACTGCTGCGCGAACTGGTCGCGGCGGTGCCGGCCGGGGGTGTGCTGCTGTCGGGCGGTCTGCGGCGTGACGGCGATGCCCGCTTCAACAGTTTATTCGCGATCAACGGCGACGGTCGGATCGTCGCGAGCTACGACAAGGTTCACCTGGTGCCGTTCGGCGAGTACATGCCGCTCGCCGGGCTGATCCCCTTCCGCAAGCTGACCAGCGGGATGGTCGATTTCTCCGCCGGCGACGGGCTGGCCGCCACCGTCGTTGCGGGGCTGCCGCCGTTTCAGGCACTGATCTGCTACGAGGCGATCTTCCCCGGGAAGGTCACCGCCACCGGCACGCGGCCGGCCTGGCTGCTGAACGTGACCAACGATGCCTGGTACGGCATGTCCAGCGGTCCGCACCAGCACTTCGCCATGGTGCGGATCAGGGCGGTCGAAGAAGGCGTGCCAGTGGTCCGGGTCGCCAATACCGGAATCTCGGCGGTGGTCGATCCGTACGGTCGTGTTCTCGCGTCGTTGCCTCTCGGCGCGCGTGGGATCATCGACGCGGGCTTGCCGCGCGCGTCCGCGCCGACGGTTTTCTCGACGTACGGCAACGGGCCGGTGCTGATTCTGGCATTTCTGGCGATTAGCGTGATCCGGGCGCTTGGTCGTCGCCCTACTCGTCTCGGTTGAGCGGCAGTAACCTACTTGCGCTGCATAGGTTGTGAGCGATAATGATAGAGGGCCTGCTGAACCCCCAAGTGAACCTAATTCGGCACCGGGCGTGGCGGCCTCTTTCGGGGTTTGGCTGTTGGGGGGTGATGTCTTCTTCACCTATACGGAACTGGAAACAACATGGTAAAAAAAGCTGCGAAACGGACCGGCAAGGTCAAAAGGCTCCCGCCCGGAACACCGAATCCGGTTGATGTTCATGTCGGAGCGCGCGTGCGTCTTCGCCGCACGCTTCTCGGTATCAGCCAGGAAAGACTCGGCGATGCGGTCGGGCTGACGTTCCAGCAGATTCAGAAGTACGAGCGCGGCGCCAACCGGATCGGCGCGTCGCGTATCTACGAGCTGAGCCGAATCCTCGATGTCCCGATAGAGTTCTTCTTCGAAGACATGCCGACGGAGCTCAAGACCCATGAGGGCCGACTCCAGGCAGGGCTGCGTGACAAGGAGCAGGACGACTACGAAGTCGACCCGCTGGCCCGTCGCGAAACCCTCGAACTCGTCCGGGCGTACTACAAGATCACCGACCCCCGGGTGAGAAAACGGATCTTCGAGCTGACCAAGTCCATCGCAAAGGCGGAGCAAGGCGAGTAGTTCTCGCCTGCGAGCGCTGCTTCAAGCTTGACCGCGGTTCGCAAGCCTGCGAAAAGTCGCGCGCTCCGTCGGGCGACCGCGTCCGCCGGCGTCGTGGGTGGATTTCTGCTGCTTGCCGCCACGTAAAAAGGGGCTAAGTGCGAGGCACCGTACTCGGCGACTCGCGCGTTTTCGCGAGGGCCGGCCCCTCCCGTTGAACTTGCAAGCCTATGGAGGGCGTTGCCGTGTCGCTTACGAACTATCTCTTCACCAGCGAATCTGTTTCCGAGGGTCACCCGGACAAGGTTTGCGACCGTATTTCCGACGCGGTCGTCGATGCCTTTCTGACGGCCGACCCGGAGGCTCGTGTCGCATGTGAAACCCTGACCACGACCAACCGGATCGTGCTCGCCGGCGAAGTCCGCGGTCCGGCACCCTTGGTCAGTGCGGACGGAGTCATCGACGCCGAACACATGGAAGACATCGCGCGTGCGGCGGTCCGCGACATCGGTTACGAGCAAGACGGATTCCACTGGAAGAAGGCCCGCGTCTCGGTCTACTTGCACGCCCAGTCCAAGGACATCGCCCAGGGCGTCGACGCGTCGGGCAACAAGGACGAAGGCGCCGGCGATCAGGGCATCATGTTCGGTTATGCCTGCACCGAGACCGACGTGCTGATGCCGGCACCAATTCACTATTCGCACGCGATCCTCGAATCCCTCGCCGATGCCCGGCATTCGGGCGCGGAGCCGGGACTCGGCCCGGATTCCAAGAGCCAGGTCACGCTGCGCTACGAGAACGATCGTCCGGTCGGCGCCACGTCGGTGGTTGTCTCGACGCAGCATGACGAAGATCTCAGCGTCGACGAGGTCCGCGAGATCGTTCGCCCGCACGTGGTCAACGTGCTGCCGGACGGCTGGATGTGCCCCGAGGAGGAGTTTTACGTCAATCCGACCGGACGGTTCGTGATCGGCGGTCCGGACGGTGACGCCGGCCTTACCGGACGCAAGATCATCGTCGATACCTACGGCGGCGCCGCACCGCACGGCGGCGGCGCGTTCTCCGGCAAGGATCCGACAAAGGTCGACCGCTCGGCGGCCTACGCGGCACGCTATCTCGCCAAGAATGTCGTGGCGTCGGAGGTCGCTTCTGCGTGCACGATCCAGCTGTCATACGCCATCGGCGTCGCCAAGCCGCTGTCCGTCTACGTCAACACCCACGGCACGGGTCAGGTCGACGAGGTCAAACTCGTAGACGTGCTGTGCCAATTGGTCGACTTGAGCCCGCGCGGAATCCGCACGCATCTCGGTCTCAACAAGCCGATCTACGCGCGTACGGCGGCCTACGGTCACTTCGGACGCAACCCGGACACCGATGGCGGATTTTCGTGGGAGCGCACCGACTTGGTCGGTGACCTGAAGGCCGCGTTCGGCGCCACTTGAGCGGACCCAATCGCACGGTTGGCGCCTCGAGCGAACGCTTCTACGGTCGACGCACCGGCAAGCCGCTGCGGCCCGGGCGGCAGCGGCTGATGGACGAACGGTTGCCGGCGCTGCGCATTGATCCGGCCGCGGCGGCGTCACTGGACGACTTTTTTGCCGGTGCCGTTTCGGCCCTCTGGCTGGAGATCGGATTCGGCGGTGGCGAGCATCTCGCACACATGGCGGCGACGCACCCGGACATCGGTATCATCGGCTGCGAACCGTTCGTCAACGGCGTCGCCAGCCTGCTCAGTCACATCGACGAGCGGGGCCTGGGGAACGTCCGGATCTTCGACGACGACGCGCGCGACCTGCTGGCGGCCTTGCCCGACGGCGCGTTCGAGCGCGTCTTCCTGTTGTATCCCGATCCGTGGCCGAAAACCCGGCACCACCGGCGCCGCTTCGTCAACCGGGCGAACCTCGACGAACTCGCGCGGCTGCTCGCGGACGGCGGCATGTTCCGGTTCGCCAGCGACCACATGGATTACGTGCGCTGGACCCTCGATCACGTCGGGCTTCACCCCGAATTCGAGTGGACGGCCGAGGCTCCGGCCGATTGGCGGACGCGGCCCGATGACGCCATCGAGACCCGCTACGAGGCGAAGGCGAAACGCCAGGGCGCGACCTGCGTCTATCTGAACTTTCGCCGCGTGCCCCGTCGTGTCTTGCCGTAGGATCGCGCCTCTTGCATCGCGCACCGCGCGGGTGTAAAACCCGGTCACGTTAATCACATCGTCTCGTTGAACCGGCGTAACGGTTCGGTGGGGTGGGCCTCCGGCCCGCCTTTTTTGTTACCCGTTTCCGGGACGTTGTCTGGAGACCGCACTTTGGCGATCGAACAACGCGTGGCCGAGATCATTGAACCGGCGCTGGACGACATGGGTTACACCCTGGTGCGCGTTCAGCTGTCCGGCGGCAAGCGTGCGCAACTGCAGGTCATGGCGGAGCACAAGAACTTCGGCCCGATGACAGTGGACGACTGCGCCAAGATCAGTCGCGCCGTTTCGGCGCTGCTCGACGTCGAGGACCCGATCCCGGGCGCCTACCACCTCGAGGTCAGCTCACCAGGCATCGACCGGCCGCTGGTACGCCCTGCCGACTACGACCGCTTCAAGGGTCTGCTTGCCAAGCTCGACGTCGCCCGGCCGATCGACGGCCGCAAGCGCTTCAAGGGCCGCATCGCCGGCATCGACGGCGATACGGTCACCGTTGAAACCGACAACGGTCCGCTCAAGCTCGACTTTGGTGATATCGCCAAGGCATCACTGATTATCACAGACGACCTGCTCAAGGCCGCGCCGGAGCGGGGACTTTCCTAGGAGAGAGAGAACGAAGATGGAAACAGAAGCCGTCTATTCCCGTCCTGAACTGATTCAGGTCGCCGACACCGTGGCCCGCGACAAAGGTATCGAGCGCGAGGAAGTGTTCGAGGCGATGGAACAGGCCATCCAGAAGGCCGGCCGCTCGAAGTACGGCCTGGAGCACGACATCCGCGCCGCCATCGACCGCTCGACCGGGGCCATCTCGCTGGCGCGCTACCAGGAAGTCGTCGAGGACGATGCCGAGATCGAGAACGAGGCGGCGCAGCTGCCGGTCAGCCGGGCCAAGACGCGCAAGCCGGACGCCGTGGTCGGGGAGTTTCTCGTGGATCCGCTGCCGCCGATCGATTTCGGCCGCATCGCCGCGCAAACCGCCAAGCAGGTCATCGTCCAGCGCGTCCGTGATGCCGAGCGTGCCCGCCAGTACGAGGAGTACAAGGACCGTAAGGGCGAGATCGTCAACGGTCTCGTCAAGCGCGTCGAGTACGGCAACGTGATCGTCGACCTCGGCCGCGCCGAGGCGCTGCTGCGTCGCGACGAGTCGATCCCGCGCGAGCACTTCAACAACGGCGACCGCATCCGCGCGTTGATTTACGACGTCCGCGAGGAGACCCGCGGCCCGCAGATCTTCCTCAGCCGCACCCACCCGGACTTCATGGCCAAGCTGTTTGCTCAGGAAGTGCCCGAGATTTATGACGGCATCATCGAGATCAAGGCGGTTGCCCGCGATCCGGGCTCGCGCGCCAAGATCGCCGTGCTGTCCCACGATTCGAGCATCGACCCGGTCGGCCCTTGCATCGGTATGCGCGGCGCGCGCGTCCAGGCGGTGGTCGGCGAACTTCAAGGCGAGAAGATCGACATCATCCAGTGGTCGACCGACCCGGCGACCTTCATCGTCAATGCGCTGGCCCCGGCGGAAGTCGCCAAGGTCGTGCTCGACGAGGAGAACCAGCGGATCGAGGTCGTGGTGCCTGACGATCAGCTATCGCTCGCCATCGGGCGTCGCGGTCAGAACGTGCGTCTCGCCTCGCAGTTGTCGGGCTGGCGCATCGACATCATGACAGAAGAGGCCGAGAGTGAGAAGCGCCAGCTTGAATTCAACACCCGATCGCAGATGTTCATCGACGGGCTTGATGTCGATGACGTTATCGCCCATTTGCTGGTGACCGAGGGCTTCTCGTCGATCGAGGAAGTCGCCTATGTCCCGGTCGACGAACTGATGACCATCGAGGGTTTCGACGAGGATATTGCTGAGGAACTTCGGGCTCGCGCCCGCGGCTTCCTCGAGCGTCGTGACGAGGAACTCACCGCGCGCGCCAAGGAGCTGGGTATCAATCCGGACCTCGGCGAGGTCGAAGGCGTATCGACGACCATGATGGTTCAGCTCGGCGAGAAGGGCGTTCTGAGCCGCGATGAACTCGCCGACATGACCGGCGAGGAATTGCGGCTTCTCCTCCGCGAGGACACGACGACCAAGGATCTTGATGCCCTGCTTGGCAAGGACGAAGACGAGCTTCGCGACCTGTTGCGCGAGAGCCCGATGTCGCCGAGCGAAGCGGACGCGCTGATCGTTGCTGCGCGCGCGCACTGGTTCGAGGGCGCCGAGGATGCCGAAGGTGATGCGTCGGAGGACGTACCGGAAGCTGCCGGCGGCGAAGCGGACGCTGAGGCGGATACCGCCGACGCGGCCGCCAACTGAGGCTCGGGAGGTGTACTCCGGATCATGCCCCGCTTGGCTCATCACAGGGAAACGGAGCGACGCTGCATCGTCAGCGGCGACGTTCGCTCGCCCGATGAACTGATCCGGTTCGTCGTCGGCCCGGATCAGCGGCTCGTCCCCGATGTGGACGGCCGCCTGCCGGGCCGCGGTATCTGGCTGCGCGCCGACCGCGCCGCCATTGAGAAAGCCCGGGATAAACGGCTGTTCGCCAAGGCCGCGCGCCAGCAGGTGGACGTCTCCGAGAGCCTTGCCGACGACGTCGCGGCGTTGCTTCTCGATCGTTGCCTTCGGCGCATTGGGCTGGCCCGCAGGGCCGGTGAGGCCGTCGCCGGTTTCGAGAAGGTATCCGACTGGATCAGGCGCGGCGGCGACAAGGGGCGCGGCGGATTACTGCTTGAGGCGCGCGACGGGGCGAACGACGGCAAAGGCAAGCTCATCCGCCTGGCACGGGCGCTTGGGGAGGAAACAGGCATCCGTGTCGAGACGGTCGAATGTTTCGACGCTGCCGAGATCGGCCAGGCGCTTGGGCTCGATCATGCGGTTCATGCCGCGGTGTCGGCGGGCGGCAATGCCGATGCGCTGAAATGCGACGCCTTGCGTCTGCTGGGTGTTCGCACCGGCGCCGGGAAAGCGGTCGGGAGCGACGCGGAGAAACAGTGTTTGCAGGCGGAGGCCTGAAAGACCATTTTATGCGGCCTGATCGGCGATTGGGCCATGACCGGTTAGTGCGACAGACGACTAGTAGATGAAAGACGGATCATGAGCGAGACGACGGAAAGCGACGACAAGGGAAAGAAGCTGGGCCTTAACAAGCCCAAGAAGCTGGAGCTCAAGAAGACGGTTGAGACCGGCGCCATTCGGCAGAGCTTCTCCCATGGCCGTACCAAGATGGTCCAGGTCGAGGTTCGCAAGAAACGGACCTTTGCCCGCGACGCCGGCGGCAAGATGTCGGAAGTCCACGGTGAAGGCGACGAGTCGAACGAACTGGCGAAGGAAGCCGCCGAGGCGGCATTTGCCAAGGCTGAGCCGGAACTGCCGAGCGACGACAAGCTGACCCGCGAAGAACGCGAGGCGCGCGCCCGCGCGCTCGACGATGCCCGGCGCCGTGCCGAGGAGGAGGCCAATCGGCCACCCGAGCCCGAGCCTGAACCCGAGCCCGAACCGGAGCCCGAGCCGGAAGCCGAGGCCGAAATCGAGGCCGCCGCGCCGGATGTGGCGCCGCCGCCCGAGGAAGACGACGACGATCGCCGCAGGGGCGCCAAGAAACACGTCAAGACGGAAGTCGCGGCACCCGCCAAGAAGCCGGCGCCGCGCCGCGACGGCGAAAAGCGCCGCCGCTCGGGCAAGCTGACCATTTCAGAGGCACTGTCCGACGGCGAGGAACGCATGCGTTCGCTGGCCTCCGTCCGCCGCGCCCGTGACAAGGAACGTCAGAAGGCGATGCGCCAGGGCCCGATCGAGTCCAAGAAACAGGTCCGCGAAGTGACCCTGCCGGAAACCATCACCGTTCAGGAGCTCGCCAACCGCATGGCCGAACGCGGCGCCGACGTCATCAAGGCGCTGATGAACATGGGTGTTATGGCGACCATCAACGACACTGTCGATGCCGATACCGCCGAACTGGTGATCAGCGAGTTCGGACACAATGTGAAACGCGTTTCGGACGCGGACGTCGAGTTCGGCCTCAAGGGCGACGACGACGATCCGGCAAGCCAGGTCGCGCGCCCGCCGGTTGTTACCGTCATGGGCCACGTCGACCACGGCAAGACCTCGTTGCTCGACTCGCTGCGCACGACCGACGTCGCGGCCCACGAGGCCGGCGGCATTACCCAGCACATTGGCGCCTACCAGGTGACCATGCCGGGCGGCGACAAGATCACGTTTATCGACACCCCGGGTCACGCGGCGTTCAGCGAGATGCGCTCGCGTGGCGCTGGCGTAACCGACATCGTCGTGCTGTGCGTCGCGGCCAACGACGGCGTCATGCCGCAAACCGTCGAGGCGATCAATCATGCCAAGGCGGCCGGCGTGCCGATGATCGTGGCGATCAACAAGATCGACCTGCCGGAAGCCGATCCCAACCGGGTTAAGACGGACCTGCTGCAGCACGAGGTTGTCGTCGAGGACATGGGCGGCGATACCCAGACCGTCGAGGTTTCCGCCAAGGACGGGACCAATCTCGACAAGCTCGAAGAGGCGATCCTTCTGCAGGCGGAGGTCCTTGAGCTCAAGGCCAACCCGAACCGCCCGGCCGAAGGCGTTATCGTCGAGTCGAAGATGGAGCAGGGCCGCGGCTCGGTCGCGACCGTGCTGGTCCAGCGCGGCACGCTGCGTGTCGGCGACATTTTCGTCGCCGGTGCCGAGTGGGGCAAGGTGCGCGCATTGGTCGACGACCACGGCAAGCAGATCAAGGAAGTCGGCCCCGGTGCGCCGGCCGAAGTCCTCGGTCTCAACGGCACGCCGATGGCCGGCGACGAGGTCACGGTTGTCGACTCAGAGGCCCGCGCCCGCGAGGTCGTCGACTACCGTCAGCGCCAGATCCGTGACGCCAACGCCGCCAAGGGCGCGCGCGGCACGCTCGAGCAGATGTTCGAAAAGATCAAGGAAGGCGACAAGGAAGTCCTGCCGGTTGTCATAAAGGGCGATGTGCACGGCTCGATCGAGGCGCTCAATGGCGCCATCGACAAGCTCGCGACCGATGAGGTCGAGGTTCAGGTGCTGCACAGTGCGGTCGGCGGCATCAACGAGTCTGACATCACGTTGGCCAACGCGTCGAACGCGCTGGTCATCGGCTTCAACGTGCGTGCCAACCCGCAGGCCCGTGACATGGCCAAGCGTGACGGCATCGAGATCCGCTATTACTCGATCATCTACAACGTGATCGACGATCTGCGCGATGCGCTGTCGGGCATGCTGTCGCCGGAGCGCCGCGAGAACCTGATCGGCTACGCCGAGATCCGCGAGGTATTCAACGTGACCAAGGTCGGCAAGGTCGCCGGCTGCATGGTCACCGAGGGCCTGGTGAAACGCGGCGCCGGCGTGCGCCTGTTGCGCGACGACGTCGTCGTTCACGAGGGCGAACTCAGCCAGCTCAAGCGTTTCAAGGACGACGCCAAGGAAGTCCGCGAAGGCATGGAGTGCGGCATGGCGTTCGCCAACTACCAGGACATCCAGGTCGGCGACTTCATCGAGTGCTTCGAGGTCGAAGAGGTCAAGCGCGAGCTCTGATGGGCGGACGGTCCGGTCACGGCAAATCTCCGGTCGGCGGGAAGGCTCCCTCGCAGCGGCAGCTTCGCGTCGGCGAGGAGTTGCGCCACGCCATCGTCCGGGTTCTCGAGCGCGGCGACCTGCGCGACCCGGTGATCGCCAACGCGACGATTACCGTTACCGAGGTGCGCGTCAGCCCCGACCTCAAGAACGCGACCGCCTACGTGGTGCCGCTCGGCGGCGCCAACGCCGAGCCGATCGTCGCAGCGCTGGAGAAGGCGCGCGCCTTTGTTCGCCATCAGATCGCCAGCATGGTCAACCTGCGCTATGCGCCCGACATCAAGTTCGAGCGCGACACCAGTTTTGACGAAGCCGGCAAGATCGACGCGTTGCTGAAATCCGTCATGAGCGACGACACGCCGGACAAGGACGCAGGATAGCATGGCGCGCAAGCGCAAGGGCGATCCGGTGCATGGCTGGCTGGTCATCGACAAGCCGCAGGGCATGACATCGAGTCAGGTCGTCGGCAAGGTCCGATGGCTGCTGGGGGCGCAGAAGGCGGGCCACGGCGGCACGCTCGACCCGATGGCGACCGGCTTGCTGCCGGTCGCGTTCGGCGAGGCGACCAAGACGGTTTCCTGGGCAATGGACGGCCGCAAGGCCTACCGGGCGGCGATCCGTTGGGGCGAGGAACGCGATACCTGCGACGCCGAGGGCGACGTCACGGAAACCAGCGATGTCCGGCCGCGGACTGCCGAGGTCGAAGCGGCCTTTCCGGCGTTCACCGGCGAGATCGAACAGGCGCCGCCGGCCTACTCCGCGATCAAGATCAACGGCCGTCGTGCCTACGACTTGGCGCGCGGCGGCGAGGCGCCCGAGATGCTGCCGCGCACGGTGACGATTGAGGCCCTTTCGCTGGTCGAAACGCCCGATGCGGATCACGCGGTGATCGACGTGGTCTGCGGCAAGGGCACCTATATCCGCTCGCTCGCCCGCGACCTGGCGCGCCACCTCGGAACCGTCGGACACCTGGCCGCTTTGCGCCGCACCGCCGTCGGAAGTTTTTCCGAGGAACATAAGATTTCACTGGATAATCTGGATGCGCTTGGGCATATTCCCGCGCGCAGAGAAGCCCTGCTCCCTGTCGAGACCGTGCTGGACGACATCCCGGCTCTGGCCTTGACGGAACAGGAGGCTCAGAGCCTTCGCCACGGACAGCCGATATCGGCCGAAGAGGTGGCGCGCCGTTCCCCGCTTACAGACGTTCACGAGTCCCAAGTTTCGTGTGCGTTTCTGGATGAACGGTTGGTGGCTCTGGTCCGTTTGGTCGGCGGCGAAATCCGCCCGTTGCGTGTTCTGAACATGTGACGTCAACATCTAGAAACGGAGTACACGATGTCGATTACGCAAGAGCGCAAGCAGGAACTCGTCAACGAGTTCGCTACCAAGAAAGGCGACACCGGTTCGCCGGAAGTGCAGGTCGCCATCCTGTCCGAACGGATCGGCAACCTTACCGAGCACCTCAAGACTCACGCCAAGGACTTTCATTCGCGTCGCGGTCTTCTCATGCTCGTGGGTCAGCGCCGCCGCCTTCTTGACTATGTGAAGAAGAAGGACGCCAAGCGCTACGAAGATCTGATCAAGCGCCTCGGCATTCGCCGCTAAGTGACCTTCGATCATCTCAAGTTTGGACAACGCCGGCGTCGGGGAAATGGGTCTCCGCGCCGGTTGCAGTCGTTTGGGTATTCGGTCCGGACGGACTGCGAAGCCGATGATTTGGGAAGTCTAGAATGACATCGGTCGGGATGCGGGCGGATGGGCCGTTCGTACCCCAGTACGCATGTACGTAAGTGTAAGTAAGGAATACGTTGGTATGTTTAAGGAATACCGGAAAGAAATCGATTGGGGCGGGCGCAAACTCGTCCTCGAGACCGGAAAGATCGCGCGTCAGGCCGATGGGGCCGTGCTCGCGACGTACGGAGAAACGAAAGTCCTCTGCACCGTGGTCGGCGAAAAGACGCCGAAGCCCGGTTTGGACTTCTTCCCGCTGTCGGTCCATTACCAGGAAAAGACGTTCGCCGCCGGCAAGATTCCGGGTGGCTTCTTCAAGCGCGAAGGCCGTCCGTCGGAGAAGGAGACGCTGACCTCGCGCCTCATCGACCGGCCGATCCGTCCGCTGTTCGTCAAGGGTTACCGCAACGAGACCCAGGTGATCTGCACTGTTCTCAGCCATGACCTCGAGAACAACCCCGACATCCCCGCGATGATCGGCACCTCGGCCGCGCTGACTATCTCCGGCCTGCCCTTCATGGGTCCGATCGGCGGCGCGCGCGTCGGCTACAAGGACGGCGAGTATATCCTCAACCCGACCGAGGAGCAGATGGACGAGAGTGATCTCGATCTGATCGTCGCCGGCACCCAGGAAGGCGTGCTGATGGTCGAATCCGAAGCACACGAACTGACCGAAGAGATCATGCTCGGCGCCGTGACGTTCGGTCACCAGTCGTTCCAGCCGGTCATCGACGCGATCATCGATCTCGCCGAAAGTTGCGCCAAGGATCCGATCGAGCTCGCCGGCGAGCCGGAAGGCAAGGCGGAACTCTCCGACAAGATCAAGTCGGCGGCCGAAGCCGATCTCCGTGCCGCCTACGGCGAAAAGATCAAGCAGACCCGTCAGGAGAAGATCGCCGCGGTCAAGAGCGCGGTGCTCGAAAGCCTCGAGGCCGACGAGAGCGTCGACCAGGAGCTTCTCGGCAAGGTCTTTGGCGATGTCTTCAAGAGCCTCGAGAGCGACATCGTTCGCCGCGACATCCTGAAGACCGGCGAGCGCATTGACGGCCGCGACACCAAGACGGTGCGCCCGATCGCCGTGGAAGTCGGCATTCTGCCGCGCGCCCACGGTTCGGCTCTGTTCACCCGCGGCGAAACCCAGGCGCTGGTCGTTACCACGCTGGGCACCGGCCAGGACGAGCAGATCGTCGACGCGCTCGAAGGCGAGTACCGCTCGCACTTCATGCTGCACTACAACTTCCCGCCGTACTCGGTGGGCGAGGCCGGCCGTTTCGGCTTCACCGGACGCCGTGAAATCGGCCATGGCAAGCTGGCGTGGCGGGCGGTCAATCCACTGCTGCCGTCGAAGGACGATTTCCCGTACACCATCCGGGTCGTCTCCGAGATCACCGAATCGAACGGATCGTCGTCGATGGCGACGGTGTGCGGTTCGTCGCTCTCGATGATGGATGCCGGCGTGCCGCTGCCGCGGCCGGTTGCCGGTATCGCCATGGGCCTGATCAAGGAAGGCGATGAGTTCGCCGTTCTGTCAGACATCCTCGGCGACGAGGATCACCTCGGCGACATGGACTTCAAGGTTGCGGGGACCGAAACCGGCATCACCTCGCTGCAGATGGACGTCAAGATCACCTCGATCACCGAGGAGATCATGAAGGTGGCCGTCAATCAGGCGAAGGAAGGCCGTTTGCACATTCTCGGCGAGATGGCCAAGGCCATCACCCAGTCGCGCGACGGCGTGAGCCAGAACGCCCCGCGGGTTACCGCCTTCACGATCAACAAGGACAAGATCCGTGAAGTCATCGGCCCGGGCGGCAAGGTCATCCGCGAAATCTGCGAGACCACGGGTGCCAAGATCGACATCGAAGACGATGGTACGGTCAAGGTCGCCGCTGTCGACGAAGATGCCGCAAAGGCTGCGATCGACTGGATCAAGGGAATCACGGCGGAGCCGGAAATCGGTGTCATCTACACCGGCAAGGTGGTGAAGACCGTCGATTTCGGCGCCTTCGTCAACTTCATGGGCAGCCGTGACGGGCTCGTTCACATTTCCGAACTCGCCAACGAGCGCGTCGGTCAGACGACAGACGTGGTCAACGTCGGCGACGAGGTGAAGGTGAAACTCATCGGTATCGACGATCGCGGCAAGGTGAAGCTCTCGCTTCGCGCTGTCGATCAGGAAACCGGCGAGGACATCAGCGACCGCATCCCGAACAAAAAAGAAAAGAAGGCGGCGGACGCCGGCTGACGAACGATCTAACCGGCGGGAAGCTTGGGGAAAACCAAGCTCCCGCCGGTGTTCGCCACGCTTGGTCTGGGCGACCGCTTGGGATAAGGTTCGCTCCGGAGATGGGGGGCCGAGAACGGCCAGTCTGGGAGAAGAGAGGCAGCGCTTCTTGGAACGGAAATCCAGTTACACCTACGACGAGCTGATCGCGCACGGACGTGGCGATCTTTTCGGGCCGGAGTTTGCTCGACTGCCGGCACCGCCGATGCTGATGTTCGACCGGGTTACGTCGATCACCGCCGATGGCGGCGCGCACGGCAAGGGCGAGGTCGTCGCGGAGTTCGATATCAAGCCAGACCTCTGGTTCTTCGGCTGCCACTTCATCGGCGATCCGGTGATGCCGGGCTGCCTGGGCCTCGATGCCCTGTGGCAGCTGCTCGGCTTTTTTCTCGGTTGGTCCGGTAATCCGGGCAAGGGCCGGGCGCTGGGCGTCGGCAACGTGAAGTTCACCGATCAGGTGCTGACGACCAGCAAGCTGGTGACTTACAAGGTCGACGTCAAACGCGTCATGGCCCGTCAGATCACGCTCGGGATCGGCGATGGTCAGATGCTTGTCGACGGCAAACTGGCCTATGAAATCGAGGGTATGCGGGTTACGGTAGTGCCTGAGGGTGCGGAAGGATAAACGGGGGCCATGAGACGCGCCGTTATCACAGGAATGGGAATTGTTTCGCCGATCGGCAACACGCTGGACGAGGTCACCGATAGTCTGCGCGAGAGCCGTTCCGGCATTGTTTTCTGCGACGAGTACGCCGAGATGGGTTTCCGCAGTCATGTCCATGGCGCGCCGAAAATCGATCTCGAAGAACGCATTGATCGCAAGTTGTTCCGTTTCATGGGGCCGGGCGCCGGCTATGCCTATGTCGCCATGCAGGACGCCATCGCCGATGCCGGACTGAGCGAGGCTGACGTCTCGAGCGAACGAACGGGACTGGTCATGGGTTCGGGCGGGCCGTCGACATCGGCTCAGGTTGCCGCCGCTGATATTGCCCGCGACAAGGGTCCGAAACGGATCGGCCCCTATGCCGTGCCCAAGGCCATGTGCTCGACGGTGTCGGCCAATATGGCGACGGCCTTCAAGATGCGGGGCCTGAGCTATTCCATTTCATCGGCCTGCTCGACCAGCGCGCATTGCGTCGGCAATGCCGCCGAACTGGTCCAGTGGGACAAGCAGGACGTCGTGATCGCCGGCGGCGGCGAGGAACTGCATTGGTCCTTGACCGTGCTGTTCGACGCCATGGGCGCGCTGTCGTCCAAGTACAACGACACGCCGGCTCGGGCGTCGCGGCCGTTTGATGCCGATCGCGACGGTTTCGTGATTGCCGGCGGCGCCGGTGTCGTGGTTGTCGAGGAGCTCGAGCACGCCAAGGCCCGCGGCGCCAGGATATATGGCGAGATCGTCGGTTACGGCGCGACCTCGGACGGCGTCGACATGGTCGCGCCGTCGGGTGAGGGCGCGGTGCGATGCATGCGCATGGCGACCAAGAGTCTCGGCAACAAGAAGGTCGACTACATCAATGCCCACGGCACCTCGACGCCGGCTGGCGACATGACAGAACTTCGTGCTATCCAGGAAGTGTTCGGCGATCATCGGCCGCACATTTCGTCGACCAAGTCGCTGACGGGTCACTCCCAGGGGGCGACCGGTGCGCACGAGGTCATCTATTCCCTGCTCATGCTGAACAACGATTTTGTTGCAGCGACGGCCAATGTCGACAATCTCGACCCCGAGGCCGGCGACGCCAAGGTCGTCACCCAGCGCATCGACAACGCGGGTCTCGACTGCGTGTTGTCGAACAGTTTCGGATTTGGCGGGACGAACGCCAGCCTGGCATTCGCCAAGTATCACGATTGACAAGACGGGACTTAGCACGTGTCCGGCAAGGAACGCATTGCTCCGAAAGACCAAATGGCCCCGGCCCGCATGATGACTGGCCGCAAGGGCGTCATCATGGGTGTCGCCAACGATCACTCGATCGCATGGGGGATTGCCCGAACGCTGGCCGCGCATGGCGCAGACCTCGCCTTCACCTACCAGGGGGGCTCGCTCGAGAAACGCGTCCGGCCGCTGGCTGAACAGACCGGCAGCTCGGTCGTCGTGCAATGCGACGTCGAGGAGGACGCGTCGATCGTCGGCGCCTTCGGCGCCGTCGCCGATGCCATGGGCTCGATCGACTTCGTCGTCCACGCCATCGCGTATTCCGACAAGGAAGAGCTCAGCGGCCACTACGTCGATACCACGCGGACCAACTTCCGGCGCACGATGGACGTGTCCTGCTTCTCGTTCACCGCGACCGCCAAGGCCGCACTGCCGCTGATGACCAACGGCGGCAGCCTGCTGACCCTGACGTTCTCGGGCTCCGAGCGTGTCGTGCCGAATTACAACGTGATGGGTGTCGCCAAGGCGGCGCTCGAGGCCAGCGTGCGATATCTCGCCGCCGATCTGGGTGAGCACGGCATCCGGGTCAACGCGCTTTCGGCCGGTCCGGTCCGCACCCTTGCCGGCAGTGCCGTTGCCGGCGCGCGCCACACCTTCCGCTGGGCGCAGACCCACGCGCCGTTGAAGCGCAACGCCGATCTCGATGACCTCGGCGGTGCGGCGCTTTACCTGCTCAGCGATCTGTCCAACGGGGTTTCCGGCGAGGTGCATCATGTCGATGGCGGGTATCATGTGGTCGGCATCCCGCACCCCGACAGGCTGAACAACGAACCCTGACGGGTTTCCATTGCGCGGCCTTTACAATGAGGCCGCAGCGCACTACTTTATAAACATTATAAAGACCAACTCTGGACCATTGACCAGGACATGAGCATCCAGCGTACCTACACCACGGTCATTGAACGTCTGCGTGACGCCGGGCTGCGGCCAACCCGCCAGCGCAAGGAGCTGGGCAAGCTTCTGTTTGACGGACCGGACCGCCACGTGACCGCCGAAGCACTGCATTCGGAAGCTGCCGCCTCGGGTATCCGGGTGTCGCTGGCGACCGTCTACAACACGCTGAATCAGTTCACCGACGCCGGTCTGCTGCGCGAAATCGTCGTCGACGGCGACCGCGCCTACTTCGACACCAACGTCTCGAACCACCACCACTTTTACCACGTGGACAGCGGCGCGCTTCAGGACATCGACGGCACCAATGTCGTCGTCAGCAACCTGCCCGAGGCACCGCATGGCGCCACCGTCGAGCGTATCGACGTCGTCGTCCGGGTATCCGGCGCGCGCCAGTAAAAAACCCCATCGACCTCATCGGCTGACTTTTTAGAATCGTTCTAAAAAGTGTTGACTCGCGGGCGACCCTTGTCCATATTGCCGCCAGGGGTGTCTTAGTGTCCGAAGCAAGACCCCCTGCCAAATTTTCTAAAGACCAAGGGAGAAATCGATGAGCCTCAAGGGCAGCAAGACCGAAGACAATCTGAAGGAAGCATTTGCCGGTGAGTCGCAGGCGAACCGCCGGTACCTGTATTTCGCGCAGAAGGCCGACGTTGAAGGTTTTAACGACGTCGCCGCCGTTTTCCGCTCGACCGCCGAGGGCGAGACCGGTCACGCTCATGGCCATCTCGAGTTCCTCGAAGAAGTCGGCGATCCGGCGACCGGTGAGCCGATCGGCGCGACCGACGCGAATCTGAAGGCGGCGATTGCCGGCGAGACCCACGAGTACACCGACATGTACCCGGGCATGGCCAAGACCGCCCGCGACGAAGGTTTTGACGAGATCGCGGATTGGTTCGAAACACTGGCGAAGGCTGAGAAGTCGCACGCCGGTCGTTTCCAGAAGGCGCTCGACAGCCTCAACGACTAAGACCGAACATCGGTACGACAGCCGGTCGAAGGTACGCCCGCGAAGGGCAACCCTTCGGCGCGGCTACGTACCCGTTCTGCATTACCGTCCCCGGCCCCCGACGGGAGTAAGCTGATGAGCGAAGGAAGCCTGCAAGCCCCGGTCCGTCACGACATTCCCTGGAAGAATCCAGAGTTCTACGACGAGGCCAAGCTCGACGAGGAGCTGCGCCGTGTGTTCGACATCTGCCACGGCTGCCGCCGTTGCTTCAACCTGTGCGACAGTTTTCCGCGTCTGTTCGACCTGATCGACGAGTCCGAATCGGGCGAGCTCGACACCGTCGACAGCAAGGATTTCCAGCCGGTCATTGATGCCTGCACGCTATGCGACATGTGCTTCATGACCAAGTGCCCCTATGTGCCGCCCCACGAGTTCAACCTCGATTTTCCGCACCTGATGCTACGCGCCCGCGCCATCGAGAAGAAGAAGGGCGGAATAGGCTTTTTCGAGCGCCAGCTGACCGAGACCGATCGCAACGGCAAGCTCTGCTGTTCGGTGTCTGGTCCGGCCAACTGGGCGAGCAAGGTTTCGAACGGCCTGACGCGACCGCTCATGGAGAGCGTCGCCGGCGTTCACCGCGACGCGGCGCTGCCCGAGTACAGCGCCGGTACGCTGGAGACGAAAGCCGCCCGGTCGGTGCCGCCGGTCAACGCGGACGCCCCGGCGCACGGCCGCAAGGCGATCCTCTACGCGACCTGTTTCTCGAACTACAACGCGCCGGATATAGGCCTCGCGGCCCGCAAGGTTCTGGCCCGGAACGGTGTCGAGACCGAGATCCAGCATCCCGGCTGCTGCGGCATGCCGCAGCTCGAGCACGGTGACATCGAACGCGTTGCCGAGCACGCCAAGACAGTCGCCAGGGCGTTCCTGCCGTGGATCGACAAAGGCTACGACATCGTACCGCTGGTCCCGTCGTGCACTCTTATGCTGAAGTTCGAGTGGCCGCTGATCCTGCCCGACGACGACGACATCAAGAAACTTTCGGGCGCGACCAAGGACATCAGCGAATACGTCGTCGACATCGCCAAGAAGGAAGGCCTTGTTGACGGCCTGCAGCCGCTGGAAGGCGGCGTAACGGTCCATATCGCGTGCCACGCCCGCGCCCAGAACGTCGGCCAGAAGGCTGCCGAGTTGCTGCGCCTGATCCCCGAGACCGAAATCAACGTCATCGAGCGCTGCTCGGGCCATGGCGGCTCGTGGGGCATCATGAAGGATAACTTCGAGGTCGCCATCAAGGTCGGCAAACCGGTCGCCCGCCAGGCGGCGAAAGCAGCTTCGAAGTATATCGTTTCGGAGTGCCCGTTGGCCCGCGACCACATCATCCAGGGGATCGAGAAGCTTGGTGAGCCTGGCGCCGCCGAGGCGGCTGCCGCCGACAAGCACCCTATCGAACTGCTCTGCGCCGCATACGGTCTTTGACCGAACGGCGCGGACGAAAGGAGAAGACAGAGGAATGATCATGTCTGCATCGACCCGCGAGATCACCCCCAAGGACATACTGCCGATGGACATCTATGCCGCCGAGCGAAAAGAACGCCGGCGCAAGATCACCGAGGCGAAGCAGCACCGCCGCGTGCATGTCGGCCCTGACGCGACGTTCTACTTCGAGAGCTACGAGACCATGTTCCATCAGGTCCACGAGATGCTCTACATCGAGAAGGGCGGCGAGGAACAGGTTGCCGACGAACTCGCGGCTTACAACCCGCTGATCCCAAACGGCAGCGAACTGGTCGCGACACTGATGTTCGAGATCGACGACGAACGCCGTCGTCACGCCTTCCTCGCGGGCCTCGGCGGGGTCGAGGAAACCGTGACAATCGAGTTCGCCGGCGAAGTCGTCAACGGTATCCCGGAGGCGGACGTCGACCGCACTACCGCCCACGGCAAGGCGTCCTCGGTGCAGTTCATCCACTTCCCGTTCACGCAAGAGCAGAAGGCGAAGTTCGCCGCGCCCGGCACCCAGGTGACGCTCGGCATCGGTCACCCCAAGTACGGCCATATCGCGCGCCTCAGCGAAGAAACCCGCGCTGCCCTGGCTGGCGATTTCGACTGAACGGCCTGTGTAAAGGGTGCGTTCCAGAGGGCGCTTCCCCCGGCGCACCGGCCGCGCTTGACATTGGCCGGGAAAAGGCGCTTTGTGCGCCCTACGAACCACCTTTCAGGGTCGCGTTTCGACTGGCCAACGGTTCTCCCCACGTATCTTCAGGGGATTGAACCACCAACAGGGCCACTAGTTTCCGGTTACCGGCAGGCGTTTCGTTGAACGGCCACCACCACGCGTATCGTCGCGTGGCGGGGGGCCACGACAAGTTTGCCTGCATATTGCCGGCACGCCTGATCGATCCGCGCGCGACGACGCTGCGCGGCCCGCCGGGTGACACAACAATGAATGAAAGAAGACCGCATACCATGACGAAATTTGAAGGCCTGGGACTGAACCAGCCCATCCTGCGTGCTATTGCCGAGAACGGCTACGCGCAACCCACCCCGATCCAGAGCCAGACCATCCCGGCGCTGCTTGACGGCAACGACCTGCTCGGTATCGCGCAGACCGGCACCGGCAAGACGGCGGCATTCGCGCTGCCTGTGCTCGACCGGTTGTCGCGCCGCAACCAAAAGGCCGAGAGCCGCCGGCCGCGCGCCTTGATCCTCGCGCCGACCCGTGAACTGGTCGTGCAGATCAACGAGAGCATCAAGACCTACGGTCGTCACGCGCACCAGCGCGTCACGCCGATCTTCGGCGGTGTCTCGATCCGCGCCCAGATCGTCCAGATGAACAAGGGCGCGCACATTGTCGTCGCCACGCCCGGTCGCCTGCTCGACCTGATGAACCAGGGCTACGTCGATCTCTCGGGCGTCGAGATGTTTGTGCTCGACGAGGCCGACCGCATGCTCGACATGGGCTTCCAGCGCGATGTCGCGAAGATCACCGCGAAGCTGCCGAACGGCCTGCAGACCGCGTTGTTCTCGGCGACTATGCCGTCGTCGGTGGCCAAACTCGCCAACGACCTTCTCGACAACCCGGTCCGCGTCGAGGTCACCCCGCAAGCGACCACCGTGGAGCGTATCGCCCAGGAAATCCTGTTCGTGCCAAAGGACAAGAAGCGCGCTTTGCTTGGCGACCTGATGGCCGACGGGAAGCTCTCGCGCGTGCTCGTCTTCACCCGCACCAAACATGGCGCCGACAAGGTCGCGCGCCATCTGCAGAACATCGGCGTCGCGTGCGACGCGATTCACGGCAACAAGTCCCAGAACGCGCGCCAACGCGCGCTGAACGGCTTCAAGTCGGGTGCCTTGCGGGCTCTCGTCGCGACCGACATCGCGGCCCGCGGCATCGACGTCGACGGCGTGACTCACGTCATCAACTTCGAACTGCCGAACGAGCCCGATTCGTACGTACACCGCATCGGCCGAACCGCGCGGGCCGGCACCAGCGGCGCCGCGATCTCGTTCTGCGAGCCCGATGAACGTGCCTACCTCGCAGCGATCGAGCGGACCATCCGCCAGCAGGTTCCGATCAACACCAACCATGCCCACCACGTCGAAGGCGCCGAATTGCGGGCCGTCGACGGGGGGACACCGGGCAGGGGCGTGAAGAACTCGATGGGCAAGCGGAAACAGAACCAGCGCCGTCGCGCTCGCCGCCGCGACAACTGGCAGAACGATCGGGCCGCGTGACCGGGCACCCGACAAACCAGAGGGAGGCAACATGGCGAAGAACGCCCGCGCAAAGGCCGACAAGCACTTCTCGGCCAGCCAGAAGAAGGAAGAGCGCTTGTTGGCGGAACGCGCCAAGGCCCGTGAGGATCGCATTGCCAAGACGGAACGCCTCCGGGCGCTCCGTCTCGCCCGCGAGGCGGCGGCAGCAGAATCGAAGGGCGATTGAAGCAACCGGCGAAAGAGCCGGATTATTCGAACGCTTCTTCCTTGTAGACGCCCCACATGTCGACGTGGCGCAGCCAGCCTTGGTAGCCCTCGATCGAGATTCGGCACCATCCGGCGGAACAATCGTTCAGCTCGCCGATGACGCTGGGCTCGACGCGGGCGACGATGCGGCTGGCGGCATCGGGCGAGGCCCGCAGGTTGCGCGTCTCGCCGGTGACGATGACGGTTCGCTTGCCACTCAGCAGGCTCTGGTGCACCCAGCCCTGCGTGCCTTCCCAGTCGCGGACCTTCCGCCAGGTTTCGAACTCGGCGATGATCTCGACCGGCAAACTGCGCCGGCTGTAGACCCAGTCGACCGGGTACTGGATGCCCGGGCCGGTGCGCATGTTGACCTCTGCCGCGCGGAAGCTGACGAACCGCGGCAGCGGCAGACCGGACGCGTTCTGGCCGACGGCAACGTTGGCGGTCACCGGCGCGATGAGCGACATGGCGCCGAGCAAAAGTGCGATGCAGGCGCGGGCCATGCTCCGGCGCATCAGCCGTCCGTAATCTCGCGGCATTGCCTGGGGTTGTGTCGTCATGGCCGGTATCCGTGAACGCTGCGATTCGCCGCAGTGTGCGGCGCAAGCGTTAAGATATCGCGAAATGTCGCAGCGTGCGCAAGGGACGAGCGGCTGGACAAGACCAAGGCCGCTTGCTATGGCCATGACTGCATGTAACCCCCGGTTTTCCGGGCGGGAGACTCTGGAGGATCCGCGCCGATGTCGGCCAAGAAGCCCAAGGTTGTCGTAACTCGCAAACTGCCGGACGCCATCGAAACCCGGATGATGGAGCTGTTCGACGTCGAGTTGAACCTCGAGGATGAACCGATGCCCAAGGCGGCGCTGATCGACGCGGTCAAGAAGGCCGACGTGCTGGTGCCGACCGTCACCGACCGGATCGACGCCGGCGTCCTCGCCCAGGCGGGGCCCAACCTGCGCCTGATCGCCAATTACGGCACCGGCGTCGACCACATCGATCTCGCCACCGCGCGCCAGCGCAACATCGTCGTCACCAATACGCCCGACGTGCTGACCGAGGATACCGCCGACATGACCATGGCGCTGATCCTCGCCGTGCCGCGCCGCCTGACTGAGGGCGAACACGCCATCCACTCCGGCGAGTGGAAGGGCTGGTCGCCGACCTGGATGCTCGGCCACCGGATCTACGGCAAGCGTCTCGGCATCATCGGCATGGGCCGCATCGGCCAGGCCCTGGCGCGCCGCGCCCGCGGCTTCGGGCTCTCGGTGCACTACCACAATCGCCGCCAGCTGCACGAGGACATCGAGAACGAGCTCGAGGCGACCTACTGGGAAAGCCTCGACCAGATGCTGGCGCGCATGGACATCATCTCGATCAACTGTCCGCACACGCCGGCAACCTATCATCTGCTGTCGGCTCGGCGTCTCAAGCTGCTGCGTCCGACGGCCTACCTGGTCAACACGGCGCGTGGCGAGATCGTCGACGAGAACGCCCTGACCCGCATGCTGCGCGCGGGCGAGCTCGCCGGCGCCGGGCTCGACGTGTTCGAGCATGAACCGGCGGTCAACCCGAAGCTCCTGGAACTCGACAACGTGACGCTGCTGCCGCACATGGGCTCGGCGACCATCGAGGGCCGTATCGACATGGGCGAGAAGGTGCTGATCAACATCAAGACCTTCGCCGACGGCCACAACCCGCCGGACCGGGTGCTGACCGACGGATTCTGAGCAAGCACCCTTCGGCTCAGCGACACTCAGCAAACCGCTTCAATGATCCCGGGCGCCGTGGCATAAGGGTCCCATGCATCGAGTCGGCATCATTCCCTTCGATACCCGCGACACCGCCGTGGCGGTGCTTTTCGTCACGTCGCAGACGCGCGGCCGCTGGATCCTGCCCAAGGGCAAGCAGAAAACCGGGGAGTCGCACTCACAAACATGCCAGCGCGAAGGATTCGAGGAGGCGGGCATCAAAGGCATCGTCCTCGAGGATTTTCCCATGACCGTCGTCGTCACCAAGCTGACCGACGGCGGCAAGCGCGAGGTGCCGGTGACCTACTATCCGCTGCTGGTTACCGAGCAGGTCGACGAGTGGCCGGAACGCGAGAAGCGCCAGCGCCACTGGGCGCTGATCGAGGATGCGCCCCGCGTCGCCTACCGCGAGGACTACCTGCACCTGATCCGTCAGTTCGAAAGCCTGCGTCCCTGGATCACCAAAGCTGCAGCAGACCATAAACAGACGCCGCCAGAAGCGCCGACGCCGGCACCGTGACGATCCACGCCGCGGCGATCGAGAACACGAACTGCCGCCTGACGAGACGCCGCACCGAGCGGAACCCCCGGCTGTTGAACGCGTCGTCCGCCGTAGCGTTGAGCTTGTGGCCCGGGCGCAGCTTGCGCTTGTTGGGGTTCTCCAAGAACTCGCGTAGGAAACCGACGCCGAACACCGCGCCGACCGCGATGTGGGTCGAACTGACCGGCAGCCCGAGCGTGGTGGCGATCAGCACCGTGATGGCCGCCGACAACGCGACGCAGTAGGCGCGTGGCGAATTGAGTCGGGTGATCTTCTCGCCGACGACCTTGATGAGTTTCGGTCCGAACAGGCCGAGCCCGAAGGCGATGCCGAAGGCGCCGACCGCCATGACCCAGAGCGGGATAGAAACCGTGGCGGCGATGCCTTCGGGATGGTCGACCGTCGAGACGATGGCGGCGAGCGGGCCGACGGCGTTGGCCACATCGTTGGCGCCGTGGGCGAACGACAGCAATGCGGCGCCGGCGATCAGCGGCAGGTCGAACAGCTTGTATATATCGGTTCGGCGGCTGCCGAGATCCGTCGACCGACGCGCGATATAAGGCCTGGAGAGCGCATAGCACAACGCGAACGCCAGGCCCGAATAGAACGCGATCTCGACAGCGGACGGCCGCCAGATTTTCTTCAGGCCCTTCATCGCCATGTAGGCCGTGAACGCCGCGCCCATCAGCGCGATCAGCACCGGCACCCATCTTCGCGCTGCTTCCAGGCGGTCCTCGACGTAGAGGATCTTCTTCTTGATGAAGAACAGAATCGCCGCCGCGCAGGCCGCGCCGAATACCGGCGAGACGATCCAGCTCGCGGCGATCGCGGCCATGGTGACCCAGTTGACCAGATCGACACCGGCCGCGGCGACGCCGGCGCCGAGAACGCCGCCGACGATGGAGTGCGTGGTCGATACCGGCGCGTTGAGCAGCGTCGCGAGATTGATCCAGAGCGCGGCGGCGAGCAGCGCGCTCAGCATGAGATTGCGGAAATCGGTCACGCTCAGACCCTCGCCTGGCGAGATGATGCCCTTGGATACGGTCTTGACCACGTCGCCACCGGCCAGGATCGCGCCGGCGCTCTCGCACACGGCGGCGATCAGGACGGCGCCCATGACGGTCAGCACCCGGCCGCCGACAGCCGGTCCCATGTTGTTGGCGACGTCGTTGGCGCCGATGTTGAGCGCCATGTAGCCGCCGACGATGGCGGCGACAGCGACGATCAACCAGTTCTCGCCATAAAGTCCCTGAGTGCCGGCGACGTAGAGGCCGACCAGTGCCAGGAAGATGATGGACAGTCCGACCGGCAGAACCAGGCGCCGGAATCGAAGGAACTGCGACTGCGTGTACCCATAGCGGCGCAGATCGTTCACATAGCGATGTTCGGGATTTTTCTGAACAGACAAGAGAACCGGGACTGTTGCGGTTTTGCGACGTCCTCTCTTCTCACATCCCCGCGGCCCTGTACACCTTCGAAGAGGCTTTGCAGCGGCCCTGATCCCGCTCAATCGACGAGAATTTGACACGGATCAATGCTTGCGAAGCCACGCGACCGTTACAATTTTATCCTTGAATAACCCCACATGACCCACGGAGAACGAGGACCATGGTCGAAAAATCCGATCTCACCGGCAACGTGCCGGACTGGTTTTCACAGTTCTACGGACCGGTGCGCCGGTTCGGTGAAAAAGTCGCCGAATTCTTCTCGCCCGATGCCGACGCGGCGGCGACCGACGCCTACTACGAGGTCTGCGTCGAATTGCCCGGCGTGTCCGAAGAGGACATGAAGGTCGAGGTTCACGACGGTCGACTTTCAGTGACCGGCGAGAAACGCGCCGTACGCAAGGAGGAGGGCAAGAACTTCTTCTTCTCTGAGCGTTCCTACGGCAGGTTCCAACGCGTCTTCCGGCTGCCGCCCGACGCTGACGAGGCGAAGATCTCGGCATCTCACAAGGACGGCGTGCTGACCATCAGGATTGCCAAGGCCAAGGCTGAGGCGCCGCAGGCCAAGTCGATCCCGATCGACCGCGGGTGACGGCCGTGCCGCCGTTGCGGTACACTGGCCTGTCGCATTCGTTCTATGGTCCAACTTCCAGGGAGCCAGACTGTTGCAAACCGAAAAGATGAAGCAGCGCCTTGAGGCGCGCCTCGAAGAACTTCAGCGCGAGGTCGCAGCCATCGACAGCACGCTCCGGGAGCCGGAGTCGCGCGACGACGAGGACCGCGCAACCGAACGCGAGGAGGACGAGGTCCTGGAAGGCCTCGGCAACTCGGCACAGAACGAGATCGAGGCCATCGAGGCGGCCCTGAAGCGGATCGAGCTCGGCACCTACGGCGAGTGTACCCATTGCGGCAAGCCGATCGGCGAGGCGCGGCTCGACGCCGTCCCGCACGTGCCACACTGCATCGACTGCGCCGCGTGACCGCCTATCAGATGAACACCAGCTGACCGTCCTTGGCCGGACCGGCGAGGAAGGTCACGAGCCCGCCCGGTTCCACGGTCACGTCAGGCCGCAGGCTGTCGGATGCGAGCCCGCGCGCCTTGAGGCCCATCTCGCAGACCATGATCGCGACGTCGAGCCCGATGCAGCTCTCAAGCAGTTCCTCGAAGCTGGCGATCCTGTCGGACTGGAAACGGGCGTCCATGGCGCCGCCGAGCTCGCCGGTGGTGGTCGGCATGGCGCGCCACGCTTCGGTGCCCGACTCGTCGGTCATCAGCGCGCGGCAGGCATCCATGGTGAAGAAAAGGGTCACCGGCCGGTCAATCGCAGCAGCCGCCGCCGCCATGGCGAGGGCGTAGTGCACCTTGTCGTAGTGGCCGTCGTAGACGACGACGGACAACGGTGTGTGAACGGTGTCAGCCGGCATGGCAGACCGTGCCCTGGGCCTCGGCGTGGATCGAGAGATCGGTGATCGACGGATGGTCGCCGCACAGCGGACAGCCCGGGTCGCTGCGCACCGTGATGCGCCGGAACTCGGCGGCGAGACCCTCGTACATCATCAGGGTGCCCGACATGCTGTCGCCGATCGCGAGCAGTTCCTTGATCACCTCGGTCGCCTGCAGCGAGCCCATGACACCGCACAGCGCGCCCAGCACGCCGGCCTCGGCGCAACTCGGAATCTGGCCGGGCGGCGGCGGTTCGCGGAATATGCAGCGGTAGCACGGCCCGTGGCTGCCTTCGGTGTCCGCGGCGAATGCCTTGAAGGTCGAGAGCTGACCGTCAAACCGCAGGATCGCGGCGGACACCAACGGCACGTGCGCGAAGTATGCCGCGTCGTTGATCAGGAAACGCGTCTCGAAGTTGTCGGTGCCGTCGGCGACCACGTCGTACCCGCCGATCAGGTCGAGCGCATTGCCGGCGTCGATCCGGTCTTTGTGAATCTCCAGTCTGACCTCGGGGTTGATCGCCCTGAGCGCGGTTTCCGCGCTGGCCACCTTGTCGACGCCGACGCGATCCGTGGTGTGCAGTACCTGGCGCTGCAGGTTGGAAAGGTCGACCGTGTCCGGATCGATGATGCCGATGGTCCCGACACCCGCCGCGGCGAGGTAGAGTAGCACCGGCGAACCCAGCCCGCCGGCGCCGACCACCAAGACGCGGCTCTTGAGCAGCCTGGCCTGACCCGTGCCGCCGATCTCCGGCAGCAGGATGTGGCGCGCGTAACGCTGAATCTGGTCTTCCGTGAAATCCATGCCTGCCGCCCGCTACTCCAGCCCGAGCCCTTCGAACAGCGCGGTGGAGAGGTAACGCTCGGCGAACGACGGCAGGATGATGATGATGTTCTTGCCCTCCATCTCGGGGCGTTCCGCGACCTCGACAGCGGCGGACAGCGCCGCGCCGGACGAGATACCGATCGGCAGACCCTCGAGTTTGGCGACGCGCCGCGCCATGATCATCGCGGTCTCGTTGCCGATGCGGAGAATCTCGTCGATCAGGGACGTCTCGAGATTGCCCGGCACAAAACCCGCGCCGATCCCCTGGATCTTGTGCGGGCCGGGCACGCCGCCCGACAGCACCGGGCTGTCCTCGGGCTCGACGGCGACGACGTGGAAGTCAGGATTGCGCTCCTTGATGACACGCCCGACGCCGGTCAGCGTCCCGCCGGTACCGACGCCGCTGATCAGCACGTCGGCATTGCCGCCCGTGTCGGTCCAGATTTCCTCGGCCGTGGTCGCCGCGTGGATCGCCGGATTCGCCGGGTTGTCGAACTGCTGCAGCATGATCGCGTTCGGCGTCTCGTCGACGATTTCCTTGGCCCGGGTGATGGCCCCTGCCATGCCTTTGGTCGCCGGCGTGAGCTCGAGCTCGGCGCCGAGAAAGGCGAGCATCTTTCGGCGTTCGACCGACATGCTTTCCGGCATCGTCAGGATCAGGCGATAGCCCTTGGCGGCGCAGACGAACGCCAGCGCGATCCCGGTGTTGCCCGACGTCGGTTCCACCAGCACAGGCGAACCGGAGAAGCGGCCGTCGCTTTCGGCGGCCTCGATCATCGCCAGGCCGATGCGGTCCTTGACCGAGGCCAGCGGGTTAAAGAACTCGCACTTGCCGAGCAGGTTGGCCTTGAGCCCGGCATCCGCGGCCAGCCGGTCGAGGCGCACCAGCGGCGTGCCGCCGATGGTATCGAGGATGGAATCATAAATCTTGCCGCGGGGCGCTGCCGGTTCGCTCATGGTTGTCTTCCCCTGGATCAGAACGGTGTTGCTTGATGCCGACTATTCACGCGGCGGTCAAATGGCGAAGTCGAGGTTGCGGCGGCCTTCGCTGACGATGTTCGCCTTGAAGGCATCGGCACAGAGGTCCTCGATCGAGATTGAATCGAGCTTCTCCATCATTTCGGCCTGAAGGTCGTTCAACAATGGGCGCAGGATCTGGCCGCCGAGGTCGGATTTGCAGATGTCGGTTTCGCTGACGTCGCCGCTTTCGACCTCGCGGACGACCCGCACGATGTCGCCGACGGAGATCCGCCTGCGTTCGCGCGCCAGCCGGTAACCGCCACGCGGTCCGCGCACCCCGATCAGGATGCCGTGGCGCACCAGCTGTTGCAAAGCCTGCTCGAGGTAGCGGCGCGGGATGCCCTGCCGCCGCGTGATCTCGCTCGACTGCACTGGCTCACTGCCGGTGTGATAGGCGATATCGAGAACGGCCTCGATGGCGAACAGCATTTTCTTCGACAGTCTCAGCATCCAGTTGCCCCCTTTTCCCCTAGGCCGGCGGCCCGCCGGTTCCGGTCGAGCCGAACCCGCCCGCGCCACGCCCGGTTTCGGAGAGCGCATCGGTCTCGACCCAGCGGACCTGGGTGACCGGCTGAACGACGAGCTGCGCGATCCGCATCCCGCGCTCGACGACGAACGACGCCTCACCGTGATTGATCAGGATGACGGCGACCTCGCCACGGTAATCGGCGTCGATCGTGCCCGGGCTGTTGAGGACCGTGACGCCGTGCTTGATCGCCAGGCCCGAGCGTGGCCGGACCTGGGCTTCGAAACCCTCGGGTAGCGCCAGCGCCAGGCCGGTCGGCACCGTGGCCCGAGCACCGGGCTCGATCGTCAATGGTTCGCCGACGGCAGCGAGCAAATCGCAGCCGGCGCTGCCGGAGGTCGCGTAGGACGGCAGATCGAGATCCGCGCCGTGCGGCAGCCGGCGCACTTCGACATCCGTGATAGCGGTTTGCGGCTTGAGTTCGGTGACGCTCAAAGGTATCGCCTCAGTGCCTGCTCTCGAGAGTTTCGGCGATTCGATCCGCGAGGCGCGTCGCGACGTCCTGTTTGCTCGCTCGTGGCCAGTCCTCGACGCCGCCGGCGCGCACCAGGTGGACGGTGTTGTCGTCGCCGCCGAAGGTGCCTGTCCCGGTCGAAACGTCGTTGGCGACGATCCAGTCGCACCCCTTGGCCGCGAGCTTGCGCCGGGCGTTGTCGACCACATTATCGGTCTCGGCGGCGAAGCCGACCAGCAGGCCGGGCCGACGGTTGCCCATGGCGCCGAGCGACCGCAGGATGTCCGGGTTTTCGGCCAGCACCAGTGGCGGCGGCGCCTTGCCTGGCGCCTTCTTGATCTTCTGGACGGCCTCGTCGGCGACGCGCCAGTCGGCGACGGCCGCGGCACAGACCGCGACGTCGGCCGGCAGGCTTTGCTCGCAAGCTGTCAGCATGTCGCGCGCCGACTCGACGCGAATGACACGGACGCCCGGCGGGTCGCCTAGATTTGTCGGGCCGGAAACCAGCGTGGTGTCGGCGCCAAGCCCGGCGAGCGCTCGGGCGATGGCGTGCCCCTGCTTGCCGGACGATCGGTTGGCGATATAGCGCACCGGGTCTATGGCTTCATGGGTCGGCCCGCTGGTCACGAGGGCGCGCCGGCCGCTAAGTCGCGCCGACATCGCGAAGAAGCCAACGATTGCCTGCAGGATGGCGTCCGGCTCGACCATCCGGCCGGGACCGTACTCGCCGCATGCCATGTCGCCGTCGTCGGGGCCGATCACGGCGACGCCGCGCTGCTTCAGGGTGTCCAGATTGGCCTGGGTCGCTGGATGTTGCCACATCCGGACGTTCATGGCGGGGGCAATCATGACCGGCTTGTCGGTCGCCAGAAGCGCGGTGGTCGCCAGATCATTGGCCTGGCCCGTGGCCATCTTTGCCATGATGTCCGCCGTCGCCGGCGCAACGACCAGCAGATCGGCATCGCGCGATAGCTGGATATGGCCCATGTCGCTCTCCTCGGTCAGCGAGAAAAGGTCTCGATAGACCGTGTCGCCGGTCAGGGCGCCGAGCGCCATCGGCGTGACGAACTCGGCTCCCGCATCAGTCAGGACCGCACGCACGCTTGCGCCCGTTTCACGGACGCGGCGTACCAGTTCGAGCGACTTGTAGGCGGCGATGCCGCCCGCGACGATCAGTAGAATGCGTTTGCCTGCCAGCATGGCGGATGCTCCCGCGCCCGGTCGTGATGTGAAACCGATTTATTTCACGAAAAAAATGTGTGGATAAACTACGCGTCCTGCCGCCCGGCTGCAAGCCCTGTCGCATGTCAGAACTGTAACGATGCGAGGAGCGCGCCGGCGGCGAGGGCGAGGGCAAAGGACAGCCAGCGCATGAAGCCGCCGCCCCGGCCCCGCTTGAGCGCATCGAGCGTTGCGTCGTCGAGCGATATCCTGCCGTCCGCCAGCGTCGCCGCGGCGCGTTCCACCTCATCCAGAATGCGGGGCAGGCGTTGGGCGATATCGCTGAGGCTTGTTGCGACGCGCCGGATCCGCGCTTCGGGGCCGAGCTCGGCGCGCATCCAGTCCTCGATCAGCGGCCGGGCCATCAGCCACATGTTGGCGTCCGGCTCGATCTGGCGGGCGGTGCCTTCGGCAACCAGCATGGTCTTCTGCAGCAGGAGCAACTGCGGCTGGACCTCCATTTCGAAGGTCTGGGCAACATGGAACAAAAGGCCCAGAAGGCGCCCGATGGAAATCTCGTTCTGCGGCTTGTCGAGGATCGGCTCGGCGATCGCCCGGCACGCCTGGGTGAAGGCATCGACCGACTTGTGCGCCGGCACCCATCCGGCTTCGAAATGAACCTCCGCGACCCGTCGGTAGTCACGGGTCAGGAAGCCAAGCAGCATCTCGCCGAGCGTGCGGCGGGTCTGGAAGTCGAGCCGGCCCATGATGCCGAAATCGACCACGGCGACGGCGCCATCAGGCGTCACGAACATGTTCCCCGGGTGCAGGTCCGCATGGAAGAAGCCATCGCGGAAGGCCTGACGGAAGAACGAGTTGGCCGCGATCTTGAGAATCCGGGTGGGATCGTGGCCGGCCTCCACGAGCGCGTCCCGGTCGTCGATCGCCAGTCCGTCGATGCGTTCCGTCGTTAGCACCCTGTGACCGGTCAAACTCCAGTCGACAGTCGGCACGCGGAAGTCTGGATCCCCGGCGAAATTGTCGCCGAGCTCGGCCGCCGCCGCCGCCTCGAACCGGAGATCCATCTCCATGGCGACGGTTTCCGCCAGCGTCTCGATCGCCGCCACGGGACGGAACCGCCGGTATGCCGGTGCGCGGGCTTCGACCAGTCCGGCGACCCAGCGGAACAGGTTCAAGTCATCCTGGAAACGGGTTTCGATGCCGGGACGCAGGACCTTGACGGCAACCTCGCGGCCGTCGCGTGTGATTGCGAAATGCACCTGGGCGATCGAGGCGGCGGCGACCGGTGCATCGTCGAAGGCCTCGAACAATGCGTCGATCGGCTGCTCGAACTCGGCCTCGATGGCGCGTCGTGCCTCCGCCCCGCTGAACGGCGGCAGGGCATCCTGCAGCGCCGACAGGTCTTCGCACAGTTCCTCGCCGAGCAGGTCGGAGCGCGTCGAGAGGGCCTGGCCGAGTTTGATGAAACTGGGGCCGGCGGCCTGCAGCGCGCGCGCCAGCCGTTCTCCCGGACGGCCGTCGACGTTGCGCCGCGACACCAGCCGGGCGATGCGACGGACCACGGGCGCGACGTCCAGCTTGTCGAGCAGGAACAGGGCATCGTGACGCGCAAGAATCCGCGCGACGCGAAGCAGTCTCAGCCCATTGCCCAGTCCGCCCACAGAAACTAGATCCGCCAGGCCGAGTGGAGCGCAGCGATGCCGCCCGAGAGGTTCCGGTAGGTCACATTGCCGAGACCCGCATTGCCGATCATGTTGGCGAAGGTTTTCTGGTCGGGGAACTGCCGGATGCTTTCGGCAAGATACTGGTAGGCCTCGCGATCGTCAGCGACGATCTGGCCGAGGGCGGGCAGGACCTTGAACGAATAGGCGTCGTACGCGGCGTCGAGTGGCGCCAGCAGAACCTTGGAGAACTCGAGACAGAGAAACCGGCCGCCGGGCCTGAGGACGCGGCGGGCTTCGGCGAGAACCCTGTCGATGTGGGTGACGTTGCGGATGCAGAACGCGATGGTGTAGGCGTCGAACGACTGATCGTCGAACGGCAGCGCCTCGGCGTCGGCCGGAACCCAGTCGATACCGTGGAGTATGCCCCGGTCGACGGCGCGGTCGCGGCCAACCGACAGCATGTCGGGATTGATGTCGGAAACAGTGACGTGTCCGCCACCGCTCTCGAGGAAGCGGAAGGCGATATCGCCCGTGCCCCCGCCGACGTCGAGCAGCGCCATGTCGTGGCGCGGGCGCAGCCAGTCGATCATCGCCGATTTCCAGAGCCGGTGGATCCCGAAACTCATCAGATCGTTCATCAGGTCATAGCGCGCCGCGACCGACGAAAACACGTCGCCGACGAGCCGCGCCTTGTCCGCGGCGTCCACGGTCCTAAAGCCGAAATGCGTTGATTCTTCGGACATTTCCGGGATTTCCATTGTCAGTTGGCGACACCATAGCTTAACGCCCGGGGGTAGGCTAGGCTCCGCGCATGCCGGAGCTTCCAGAAGTCGAAACCGTCCGCCGTGGCCTGCTTCCCGTCCTCGAGGGACGGCGGCTGGAGCGCGTCATCCAGCGCCGCCCCGACCTCCGTTTTCCGATGCCCGAAGGGTTCGGTCAGCGATTGACGGGCAGGACCGTCGATGCCGTGCAACGGCGCGCCAAGTTTCTCATGGTCAGGATCTCTGGCGGTGATACGCTGATCTGGCATCTCGGCATGTCGGGCCGGGTGATGATCTTCCCGGAGACGCCTGCGCCACCGCCCGCCGCCCATGACCACGTCGAGTTGCTGACCGACGGCGGCGTGACCATCCGATTCAACGATGCGCGGCGGTTCGGCTTCATGGACCTGGTCGCGGCCGAGGACCTCGCCAGCTATCCCATGCTGGCGCATCTCGGCCCGGAACCGCTCGACGACGAGTTCGACGGCGCCGTCCTGGCCGAGCGCCTGCGCGGCAAGAACACGCCGATCAAGGCGGCGCTGCTCGACCAGCGGGTCGTCGCCGGCATCGGCAACATCTACGCGAGCGAGGCGCTGTTCCGTGCCGGCATCTCGCCACGACGGCTGGCGCGGACGGTGCAGGGGGGGCGCGCGGTGAAACTGGCGGCGGCCATCAAGGCGGTGCTGGCGGCGGCGATCGCCGCCGGCGGGTCGACCCTGCGCGACCATCGCCAGCCGAACGGCGAACTCGGGTACTTCCAGCATGCGTTCGAGGTCTACGATCGCGCCGGCCAGGCGTGTCCGAACGGCGTCTGTAATGCGGTGATCCGCCAGATCGTACAGTCGGGGCGGTCCACCTTCTATTGTTCGCGCTGCCAGCGGTGATATAAGGCAGTGATGTTTTCCCTTCGTCTCGTCGCCGCCGTTGTTCTGATCCTCGCCGCTCTGGTCCGTCCGGACGCCGCGTTGGCGCAGGATGCGGACGCCCAGGCGTTCGTCAGCGGCATCGAGGATCTGCCGTTGATGCCGGGCCTCACCGAGACAGCGGAGGGATCGTTGGTCTTCGAATCCGCCGGCGGGCGGTTCGTCGAAGTTTATGCGGTTGGCGATGTCAGCCGAAGCGACGTTGAAGGCTTCTACGGAGAGAGCCTGCCGCAGCTGGGCTGGCAAAAGAACGGACCGACAAATTTCCGGCGCGACAACGAGGTTCTGGTGCTCGAATTCATCAGCGGCCAGGAGACGGCGGCCCCCTTGACCGTTCGCTTTGCCCTGTCGCCGGCAGACGGCTAGAAAACACGCGGATTTTCGGGGGCCGCGGGGGCTCCTATCGGGGGTTGACGGGGCCCGGCGGCATCAGTATACACCTCGCTTTCCGATACCGGATCAACAGTTCAGGACGTTTTAGAATGGCCAACTCTCCGCAGGCGAAGAAGCGCATCCGCCAGACCGCGCGTCGCACCACGGCGAACCGCATGCGCCTCAGCCGTATCCGCACCTACGTGCGGTACGTCGAGGAAGCGATCGCGTCAGGCGATGCCGACGCCGCGAAGGCCGCGCTGCGTGCCGCCGAACCCGAGCTCGCGCGCGGGGCGCGTCACGGCGTCGTCAGCCGCAACATGGCGTCACGCAAGGTGTCGCGTCTGTCGGCCCGCATCAAATCGCTCAGCGCCTGATTAAGGGTGCCGAGCCGGCCGCATCTTCGGCCGGTCCAAGCCGCGCTCATCGAGCGCGGCTTTTTTGATGCCCGGCTCTGATGGCCTCGTCGCGTCGACCGCGCTGAGCTTGCCGGACTCCGATGGGGCGCGAGAGTCAAGTCCCATATTCCAGATTTTTTCCACCTATTCCCCATCTGTCATCGTTGCGTCTGTGAATAGCCGCAACTAAGATCAAGCGTCCTTCCGGATGAGGGGACAAGAACCATCAAGGCGGAATTGCCGTTCTGGCGTAATCCGTCGGGCAGTGAAACTCGACACGTTGGGAGCACAAACCTTAATCGGCACATGGTGGGAGCGCGTACCGATCATCGGCACGTGAGTGGGCCAGGGGTTTGTCGGGGGGTTTCAAGTCAGGATGGTCGTTTCGGCCGTGCGCTTGGCCGTGAATAGGGAAGAAACCTGCGACGGCGCGTTTGCCGACGCGTGACTAGAATATGGGTATTGCCGGGGACGACCGTTTCCGGCGCGGGGGTTTCACTTCGATGACGAGCCAATCGGCTGACGCTACACAACAAGAACATTGGTCTGCCATCAGCGCAAAACTGCGATCTGAAATCGGCGAGGCGGCCTTTCAAAGCTGGATAAAGCCAATCTCCATCCGCGATATCGCGGACAAGACCGTACACATGACGGTGCCGACCCGATTCATGCGGGACTGGGTGCTGGCCTATTACGCCGAACGTCTGACCGAGCTGTGGAACGATATTGTCGGCGATATCGACTCGGTCGAGGTCGTCGTCCAGTCGGACAGGACAACGGCCGCGCCGGCAGATTCCACGCGCGAAGTTCGCGCCGAAGCGGCGAAGGAGCCGGAGCCGGCCGCCGAGGACATCAGCGCACCGCTCGATCCGCGCTATACCTTCGACAACTTCGTTGTCGGCAAGCCCAACGAGTTCGCCTACGCGGCCGCGCGTCGTGTTGCCGAGGCGAAGACCGTGCCATTCAATCCGCTGTTCCTCTACGGCGGCGTCGGCCTGGGCAAAACGCATCTCATGCATGCCGTTGCCTGGCACATCCGGAATTCGGCGCCGACGCGCAATGTCATGTATCTCTCGGCCGAGAAGTTCATGTACCGGTTCATCCGTGCTCTGCGCGAGCAGAATACGGTCGACTTCAAGTCACAGTTCCGCTCCGTCGATGTGCTGATGATCGACGACGTTCAGTTCATCAGCGGCAAGGACTCGACCCAGGAGGAATTCTTCCACACCTTCAATGCGCTGGTCGACCAGGGCCGTCAGATCATCATTTCCGCCGACAAGTCACCGTCCGACCTCGAGGGCATGGAGGAGCGCCTGATTTCACGCCTCAACTGCGGTTTGGTCGCCGACATCCACGCGACAACGTACGAGCTTCGCCTCGGCATCCTGCAGTCCAAGGCCGAGGCGCTCGGCGTTCAGGTGCCGCAGAAAGTGCTCGAGTTTCTCGCCCACAAGGTGACGTCCAACGTCCGCGAGCTTGAGGGCGGGCTCAACCGGGTCGTCGCCCACTCACAGCTTATCGGTCGCGACATCACGCTGGAGACCACTCAGGAGGTCCTCCATGACCTGCTCAGGGCAAACGATCGCCGGGTCACCATCGAGGAAATTCAGAAACGCGTCGCGCAGCACTTCAACATCCGCATCTCAGACATGCACTCGGCCCGCCGGGCTCGTTCCGTGGCGCGGCCGCGTCAGGTCGCGATGTATCTGGCCAAGCATCTGACGGCCCGCTCGTTGCCAGAAATCGGCCGCAAGTTCGGTGGTCGCGACCACACCACGGTGATGCATGCGGTGAAGAAAATCGACGAGCTCCGAGAACGTGATTCCGGGTTCGCCGAGGACGTTGAACTGCTGCGTCGGATGTTGGAGAGCTGATCGCCCGGGCGCAAAGCGCAAGTCTTTGAAATAAAGAGAATATTTGCCGGCCTGCAGGGGCGGAAACTGCTTACGTTTCCGGGCCTCTGTGATATACTTTGAGGCGAATCGAAACTGACTGAGCGTGCGGTTGTCCGAGGGCACTGCCACTACGGGTGATATCCGTGGGCCGGGGGTAAGAATCAGGAAAACCGCCGGGTAAGACCGCGCCGGTGAAATGCGTCCCACCGCATCAGTCGCTGCCGAACCGTCCGCCTCGGACGACAACCCGTTAGACACTCAGTAGAAGACAAAAGCCCGCAACATGAAAATTACCATCGAACGGGCGGCGCTCCTGAAATCACTTGGCCACGTGCAGAGCGTCGTCGAGCGCCGCAACACCATTCCAATTCTTTCCAACGTTAAGCTCTCGGCCAAGGACGGCAAGTTGAGCCTGAACGCGACTGACATGGATCTCGACATCGTCGCCGGTGTCGCGGCGGAAGTCGCGCAACCGGGCGCGACAACCGCGTCGGCGCATACGCTGTATGAGTTCGTCCGCCGGCTGCCGGACGGCGCCCAGGTCGAGATGGAAGCGGGCGACGGCACCCTGGCGCTGCGTTCGGGCCGGGCCAACGGGTCGCTGGCCTGTCTGCCGACCGAGGATTTTCCTGTCATGGCGAGCGGCGACCCGACGCACGGGTTCGAGATGCCGGTCGGCGACCTCAAGGCGTTGATCGACCACACCCGGTTCGCGATCTCGACCGAGGAAACAAGGTATTATCTGAACGGCGTCTACCTGCATGCCGCCGAACGGGACGGTTCACCGGTGCTGCGCGCGGTCGCAACTGACGGGCATCGCCTGGCCCTCAGCGAGGGCCCGCTGCCGGACGGCGCCACGGGCATGCCGGGCGTCATCGTGCCGCGCAAGGCCGTGGCCGAAATTCGCAAGCTGATCGAGGACGTGACCGGCGACGTGCGGGTCGATCTGTCGGAATCCAAGATCCGCTTCTCGTTCGAGGACGCGGTGATGACCTCAAAGCTGATCGACGGCACATTCCCCGACTATCAGCGGGTCATTCCCGAGGGCAACGACAAGGTGCTCGAGACAGACTGCGCCGGCTTCATCAAGGCGGTCGAGCTCGTCTCGTCGATCACCAGCGAAAAGTCCCGCGCCATCAAGCTGGGCATCGAAGGGTCCGCGATGACGCTTTCGGCGTCGAGCAGCGAACAGGGTTCGGCAACCTACGAGCTTGAGGTTCAGCATAGCGGTGACGGGCTGGAGATCGGCTTCAATGCCCGTTACCTGCTCGATATCGCGCAGCAGATCGAGAGCGGCAACCTGCGGTTCACGTTCGCCGATTCGGCCTCGCCGACGATCATCCAGGACGTGGACGACCAGGCCGCGCTTTACGTGCTGATGCCCATGCGGGTTTGACGCGATCGCCGGGACCCCGGCGGTCGGAGGTTCGATGCAACGGAGCGCCATGACCGGAGCGCCAGTACACAAGCTTGATCTTGCAGACGACGACGTCGCGGCCGTGCCGGCCGAGACCGCGACCGTGGTCGAGCGACTGATGCTGACCAACTTCCGCTGCTACGAACAGGCGCGCATCGAAACCGGCGGATCGTCGGCGGTGCTGACCGGCGAGAACGGTGCGGGCAAGACCAACATTCTCGAGGCGCTCTCGCTGCTGACCCCGGGGCGCGGCCTGCGTCGTGCGCCGCTTTGCGATCTCGTCCGCAGGACCGGCGACCGCACGGCGACGGATTGGGGCGTGGCGGCCAGGGTCTCAGGGCCGGGCGGCACGGTCGATCTCGGCACCGGGGTCGAGCGCGGCGGCGACAAGCGCAACATTCACATCGACGGACAGGCGCAACGCGGACAGAGCGCACTGGCCGAGCATCTCGGCGCGCACTGGCTGACACCGGCCATGGACCGATTGTTCGTCGAGGGCCGGTCAGGGCGTCGCAGGTTTCTCGACCGCCTGGTCTACGGCATCGACCCGGCGCACGCCGGGCGGATCAACGCCTACGAGCATGCGCTGCGCGAACGCGCGCGGCTGCTGCGTGACGGCGGGCGCGATCCCTCCTGGCTCTCGGCCCTGGAGGAGACGATGGCGTCGAAAGGCGTCGCCGTCGCGGCGGCGCGCATCGACCTGATCGCGCGGCTCGCGGCCTACGCCGGTGAAACCGAGGGCCCGTTTCCGGCGGCGGCGTTGTCGGTCGTCGGCGACGTCGAGGCATGGCTCGTCGACAGCGCGGCGCTCGATGCCGAGGACCGGTTCAGAGACGCGCTCCGCCAGAGCCGCGACCACGATGCCGAGGCCGGCGGAGCATCGACCGGCCCTCATCGGAGCGATTTCCGGGTCCGTCACGTGGCCAGCGGCCAGATGGCGGACCTGTGTTCGACCGGCGAGCAGAAAGCGCTGCTGATCGCCATCGTCATCGGTGCGGCGCGCATGGCGGCGTCGGAATGCGGGCGTCTGCCGATGCTGCTGCTCGACGAGATCACGGCGCACCTGGATCCGGCCCGGCGCGATGCGTTGTTTGCGCTGCTGCGTTCGCTGGGCGCGCAGATCTGGATCACCGGTACGGATGCCGATCAATTCGGGGGCCTGCGCGGGCACGCCCGGTTTTTCGAGGTTTCAGCGGCGGCCGTAACGCCGGCATAGACGACAGACCGACAGGACACACAGAGACATGAGCGACGAAACGGACAATGTCGAAGGCGACGGGGCGGCGGAATACGGCGCCGACTCGATCAAGGTGCTGCGCGGCCTCGAGGCCGTGCGCAAGCGTCCCGGCATGTACATCGGCGACACCGATGACGGGTCCGGCCTGCATCACATGGTCTACGAAGTCGTCGACAACGCGATCGACGAGGCACTCGCCGGCTACTGCGATATCGTCAAGGTGCGGCTCAACGGCGACGGCTCGGTCACGGTCTCGGACAACGGCCGCGGCATTCCGGTCGACATCCATGAAGAAGAGGGCGTCTCCGCGGCGGAGGTCATCATGACCCAGCTGCACGCCGGCGGTAAGTTCGACCAGAACTCCTACAAGGTCTCCGGCGGCCTGCACGGCGTCGGCGTTTCCGTCGTCAACGCGTTGTCCGACTGGCTCGAGTTGCGGATCTGGCGCGACGGCAAGGAGCATTATGTCCGTTTCGAGGATGGCGAGACCGTCGAACCCCTGAAGGTCGTCGGCGACGCGCCGCCGAAGGAGGACGGCAAGAAAGGCACCTATTCGGGCAGCGAAATCACCTTCATGGCGTCGCCCAAGACCTTCACCATGACCGAGTTCGATTTCGGCACCCTCGAACACCGGCTGCGCGAACTCGCCTTTCTGAACTCCGGCGTGCACCTGCAGCTGATCGACGACCGACAGCCGGAGCCCGTTGTCATCGATCTGCACTACGAGGGCGGGCTGCAGGCGTTCGTCGCCTACCTGGACCGTTCCAAGAATAGCATCGTCGAGCGCATCATCTGCGGCAGTGGCGAGCGCGACGGGGTCACCGTCGAGTTCGCGCTGCAGTGGAACGATAGCTATCACGAGACAACGCTGTGCTTTACCAACAACATCCCGCAGCGCGACGGCGGCACCCATATGGCGGGCTTCCGAGGCGCGCTGACCCGAACCATCAACAACTACGCGACCTCGAGCGGCCTCGCCAAGAAAGCCAAGGTGGCGATCACCGGCGACGACGCGCGCGAGGGCATGACTTGCATCGTTTCGGTCAAGGTGCCGGATCCCAAGTTCTCGTCGCAGACCAAGGACAAGCTGGTCAGCTCCGAGGTGCGTCCGATCGTCGAAAGCGAGATCTCGGAAGCGCTCGACCGCTACTTCGAGGAGCACCCGAACGAGGCCCGCAAGGTGATCGGCAAGATCGTCGAGGCTGCCGCCGCCCGCGAGGCGGCGCGCAAGGCGCGGGAACTGACGCGGCGCAAGGGCGCGCTCGACATATCGTCGCTGCCGGGCAAGCTCGCCGACTGCCAGGAGCGCGACCCGGCGCTGGCCGAACTGTTCATCGTCGAGGGCGATTCCGCCGGCGGGTCCGCCAAGCAGGGCCGCCACCGCGCCAACCAGGCGATCCTGCCGCTGCGCGGCAAGATCCTCAACGTCGAACGGGCGCGCGTCGACAAGATGTTGAGCTCGGCTGAAATCGGCACCCTGATCACGGCACTCGGCACCGGCGTCGGCGACGAGTTCAACCTCGGAAAATGCCGCTATCACAAGATCATCATCATGACCGACGCCGACGTCGACGGCAGCCATATCCGCACGCTCCTGCTGACGTTCTTCTTCCGGCAGATGCCGGCAATCGTCGAGGCGGGCTACCTTTACATCGCCCAGCCGCCGCTCTATCGCGCCAAGCGCGGCAACTCCGAGGTTTACCTCAAGGACGACCCGGCGATGGAGAACTACCTGTTCTCGACGGCCATCGACGAGGGCGCGGTGTTCGTCGACTACGACGGCAACCAGATGGCCGGCAACGACCTGCGCGAGATCACCGACAAGGCGCGCAAGGCCCGCAACCTGATCCACCGGCTTGCGCTTCGGGTCCCGGCCAGCATCGTCGAACAGGCGGCGATTCTCGGCGCGCTCAATCAGGGTGTTCTCGCAGACGCCGAACAGGCGGGCGCGGCGGCGGACTACATCGCCAAGCGCCTCGATGCGCTGGAACCCGAACACGAACGCGGCTGGTCCGGCGGCGTCGACGCCTCGGGCAGCCTCGAGTTCCGCCGCAGGCTCCGCGGCGTGACAGAAACCCACGTGCTCGATGCCGCGCTGATCCGCTCGGCCGACGCGCGCGCGCTCGACACCCACGCGCCCGACCTGCAGAAGCTCTACGCGCGCCACGGCACGCTGACGGTCAAGGACGTCGCCCAGCCGATCACCGGCCCGGCGGGCCTGGTCGACGCCATCATGAAGGCAGGCCGCAAGGGCGTGTCGGTGCAGCGCTACAAGGGGCTCGGCGAGATGAACCCGGACCAGCTTTGGGAGACGACACTGGACCCGAACGCACGCGCCCTGCTGCAGGTCCGCGTCAGCCACCAGGATGACGCCGAGGAGGTGTTCTCGACCCTGATGGGCGATATCGTCGAGCCGCGCCGCGACTTCATCCAGACCAACGCGCTAAAGGTCGCCAACCTGGACGTTTGAGCCGTGCTCCACGGGAAGGCACCGCGCGCTGAGGGAATGGCCAGGGAGGCCTTACAAGGGCAGTCGCAACGACGCGGCAGGCCCGCTGTCAGGCCGGCCGATTCGGAAGCGAGAAGCTGATCTTGGTGCCGACGCCGAGCTCGCTGTCCAGTTTCAGTTGCCCGCCGTGCCCTTCGACCAGGGCCTTCACGATCGACAGGCCGAGGCCCGCGCCCTCCTTGGCGAGGGTCGGGTTCCTGTTCGACTGGGCGAACGGTTCGGTCACTGTTTCGAGCTCGTTCTTGGCAATTCCGATCCCGTTGTCGGCAATCAGGACGGTCGTGCTGTCGCCGTCCGATGTTGCCGAAACAACGATCTTTCCGTCGTCCGGCGAGTATTTCGCGGCGTTGGATAGCAGGTTGAGCGCAATCTGGAACACCGAACGCTTTTCCGCCCAAACGGGCGGGATATCGTCCGGGATATCGAGCGCGATCGTCAGCTTGTCGCTGGCGCCGGCGAGTGTCGTCTGATTGATGCATTCCGTGAGGACCTCTTTGAGGTCAACCGGCTCGAGATCGAACTTGCGCTGACCGTACTCGATGGCCGACAGATCCAGCACGTCGTTGATCAGGGCGAGCATGTGCGCCCCGCTCGTGTGAATGTCGCGGGCATACTGCAGGCGTTTGTCCGATCCGATCGATTCGAGATTCTCATCCATCATGATCTGGCTGAACCCCAGAATCGCATTGAGCGGCGTGCGCATCTCGTGACTCAGGGTGGCGAGGAAATTCGACTTCGCGCGGTCGGCCTTCTCGAGTGAAACGAGAGCCTCCTGCAGCTTCTGTTCCGCTTCCTTGGCCTCCGTGATGTCCTGGGTCGTACCGATGGAGTAGCTGATGTCGCTGCCCCCGATATCGTAGGGTTCGCCGGTCTCGCGGTACCAGCGCATGGTTCCGTCCGGCAGGTAGGCCCGGTACTCGATGGTGTAGGGCCGTTCGCCGGCTTCCCGGTCGACCTTGTCGACCGCGGCACGGTCGTCCGCGTGGACTGAGCCGCGGTGGAGAACGATGTCGGCGGCATTGGCCCGGTATCCGTCGCTGGTCACGCCTCTGAGCTTGGGCAGCGAGTCCGAGAAGTAGACGCACGCGCCGTTCGTGTTGTCCCAAAGCCAGTGACCCAGGTGCGCAATATCGCTTGCCTGACGGTTCAGTTCGTTGATGCGCCGCAACTCCTCCTGGCTCTCTCTGAGTTCCTCAATCGATTTCAGCCGCCTGAGGTCGGCTTCCCTCTGGTCGGTTATGTCCTGGGTCACGCCCATCAGTTTCACGATGTCGCCGGCGGCATTTCTGACCGGCTGGAAACTGCTGGCGAAGTAAAGCAGTCGATCCGGTGTTTCGACGCGGAACTCGAACTCCGAACTGGTCCCGCGTTTCGCCTGCTCCAGCAGCGTTGCGATGCGCTCGCGGTCTTCGGCAACCGGGACATCCAGGTAGCGGAGGCCGCAGACCTCGTTCTCGTTTTCGACACCCATCATCCTGAGCCCGGCGGGGTTCATCGATGCCAGCCGACCGTCAAGGTCGATTTCGTGAATGCAGATGGGCGACGCCTGCACCAGCCGGCGATACCGCTCCTCGGACTCCGCCAATGCACTCTCAGCGCGCTGTCGCTTGCGCCGCGCCGCCGAACGGTCGAGCAACATCGCAATCGTGTCCGCGAGATCATCCAGGTACTGTTCGGCGTCGTCCTTGATGGCGTACCCGGTGTTGCCGAGGGACAGCACATCGATGACCAGTTGTTCGCCACCGTCGCCCGTGATCATCAGAAGAGGAAACAGCGGGTCGGCCTCGGACAGGCGACGGATGACATCGAGACCTGTCATTCCGGGGAGCCTCTGTTCGGTGATCACGAGATCGAATGATTGATCGGCGAAGAGCAACAACGCCGTTTCACCATCGGCTGCGCTAACGGGCGCGAAACCCTGAGCCGTGAGTGAATCGGAAAGCCGGACCTGCAGGTTCGGGTCCGGTTCGATGACGAGAATGCTCAATCCTGGCGCGGCTGCCATAGCGGCGTGGCCTTGACTTTCCCTCGAGATGGCGCAGATGCGCGCTATACGCAATTCTACTAGATATAGAGACGGGGTCGCGGCATGTCGAGGTTAACCGGTGGGATTTCCGCCTTTCGTCCGACACCGGCCCCCGACGCCGTTTTAACCCTTCCGTAAGCGCCGACGGGCGATAACGCAGCCATGGCAAAATCCCCGAAAACCGCGAGATCCGCGAAGACGCCCGCGCCGAAGAAGGCCGCCCGGAAAACCCCGGCCAGGAAGCCCACGAAATCCGGCGGTTTCAGAGGCGCCGTTCGCGGCATCTTCTACTGGGGCGCGGTGGCGTCCGTCTGGGGTATCGTCATTCTCGGCGGTATCCTGGCGTATTACGCTTACGACCTGCCGGACGTCGATGCGGCGTTCGCCGAGACGCGAAAACCATCGGTCACGGTACTGGCCGCCGACGGCAGCGAACTCGCCACCGTCGGCGACGTCTACGGCACCGCCGTCAGCGTCCATGACGTGCCGGCCAGCCTGCCCCAGGCCGTGATGGCCATCGAGGACCGGCGTTTTCGCAGCCACTTCGGGCTCGACCCCGTCGGCCTGGCGCGCGCCATGTGGGCCAACCTTCGAGCCGGCCGCGTTGTTCAGGGCGGCTCGACAATCACCCAGCAGGTCGCCAAGAACCTGTTTCTGACGCCGGAGCGCACGATCAAGCGCAAGGTCCAGGAACTGCTGCTCGCGTTGTGGCTCGAGAGCAAGTTCACCAAGGACGAAATCATGACGGTCTACCTCAACCGGGTCTACCTCGGCAGCGGCGCCTACGGTGTCGATGCGGCCGCCCGGCGCTACTTTGACGTTTCGGCGACGCATCTTTCGACCTACCAGTCGGCGCTGATCGCGGGACTGCTGAAAGCGCCCAGCCGGCTCAACCCGGTCGCCGACCGCGATGCCGCCGATGCGCGCGCGCGCGTCGTGCTCTCGGCCATGGTCGCCACCGGATACCTCGGTGCTGACGAGGCCGAACGCGCGAAAGCCGAAAAGCGGAACTACGTCGCCAGGGCACGTGGCGGCGGCTCACGGTATTTCGTTGACTGGATTCTCGATCAGGTGCCGGATTTCGTCACCGCCGAACGCGACATCGTCGTGCGCACGACCCTGTCGCCCGACCTGCAGCGCGCCGCCGAGCGCGCCGCCGCCGCCGCCGTGGACAACGAAGTGGGCGTTTCGCAGGCTGCCGTCGTCGCCATGTCGCCGACGGGCGCCGTCCGCGCCATGGTCGGCGGGCGGTCCTATGCCCGCAGCCAGTTCAACCGCGCGACCCAGGCGCGGCGCCAGCCGGGCTCGGTGTTCAAGCCGATCGTCTATCTGACGGCGCTGGAGGCGGGGCTGCGTCCCGACACGGTGCTGGAGGACGCGCCGATCACCATCGGCGGCTGGTCGCCGGCGAACTTCTCCGGCAGCTACGCCGGTCCGATGCGGATCGAGGATGCGCTGGCCCGTTCGGTCAACACGGTCGCCGTGCGCGCCGCGCGCCATGCCGGCTGGGGCAACGTGGCGAAGACCGCGCGGCGGCTCGGCATCACCACCGACGTTCCTGCGCACCCGAGTATCGCGCTCGGCAGCGCCGAGGTGTCGCTGATCGACATGACCTCGGTGTACGCGGTGTTCGCCAATGGCGGTCACGGTGTCTGGCCATACGCCATCGAGGAAATCGCCGAACGCGGCGGACGCGTGCTCTACAAGCGTCAAGGTGGCGGGCCCGGCAAGGTTGTCGATGCCCGTCACGCCGGTGAAATGAACCGGATGCTGGCTGGCGTGCTGCGGACCGGCACCGGGCGGCATGCCGCGCTCGACCGGCCGGCGGCGGGCAAGACCGGCACCAGTCAGAACCATCGCGACGGCTGGTTCGTCGGCTTTACCGCGACCATGGTGACGGGCGTGTGGATGGGCAACGACGACGGCTCGCCGGCCGGGCGGCTTACGGGGGGCGGCGCACCGGCGCGTCTCTGGAAGGACGTGATGACGGCGGCCGAAGACGGTCAGCCGGTGCTCGCGTTGTTCGAGGCGCCGGGCGTTCCGGCGACGCCGGTCAAGGGCAAGGCCGGCGACGGCAACGACATCCCGCATGTCGACGGCGACCGGTTCATCACCTGGTTGTCGGGGCTGCTCGGCAAGGACGGCGGCTGATCAGTCTTCGTCGCCGGGCGCCATGTTCTTGGCACGCAACTCGTCGAGTGCCGCCGGCGTCTTCTCGAGATGCCCCAGTCCCATTCCTTTCAGAACGTGCGGATCCTTCGAGAACTGGATGTTCTGGTAGGTCGTGATCTCGACGCGGTTGCCCCACGGGTCGAGAAAATCCAGAAACCGTCCGCTCAGCAGTTCGACGCCCATGTCCTCGAGCGTCGCGCGCACCAGTTCCTTGTCGTCGACGGCGATCCCGAAATGACGGTCATCGTCCGGCGGCTGGGTCCGGCCGCGCGAAAAATTGATGAACTGGTCGCCGAAGTAGATGAACGCCGCGGTCTCGCTGCGACTCTCAATCTCGAAGTCAAGAAAACGTCCGTAGAAGGCCAGCGCCTCGTCGATGCTGCCGACCTCGAGGGCGACGTGGTTGATGCCGACTGCCTTGGCCTTGCGCGGCGCCGTCATGGCTTTTCCCCGCTCATCCGGGCGATTGTGCCGGTCGTTGAGTGGCCGTCTTCCAGATCCGCCAGAACGACCCGGCCGCCGTATCCGAGAACGATGTCGGACCCGACGACCGTTTCGACGGTGTAGTCGGCGCCCTTGACCAGGACATCCGGCTTCAGCGCGCGAATCAGTTCGATCGGCGTTTCGTCGCTGAACAGGACGATGGCGTCGACCGAGCCGAGCGACGCCAGAACCGCGCTGCGCGACGCCTCATTCTGCACCGGGCGGCCTTCGCCCTTGAGGGCGCGAACCGACGAATCGCTGTTGAGGCCGACGATCAGCCGGTCGCACGCGGCCCGCGCCTGGGCCAGCAGGGAGACGTGGCCCGGATGCAGCAGATCGAAGCAGCCGTTGGTGAAGCCGACCTTCTTGCCGCCACGGCGCCACACCGAGACCCGGTCCTTGAGCTGTTCGAGCCCGAGCACCTTGGCGCCGCTGCGCTCGCGGTCCTGGTGGTGCAGCGCCTGGACGATATCGTCGGCGAAGGCGACCGCGGTTCCGACCTTGGCCACGGCAATGCCGGCCGCGACATTGGCGAGCGCCGCCGCGTCGACCCACGAAGCGCCGGCCGCCCGGCCGGCCGCCAGTGCGGCAACCACCGTATCGCCCGCGCCCGATACGTCGAAGACTTCGCGGGCTTCCGCCTGCAGGTGATCGACGGTGCCCTCGGCGCTGACCAGCGTCATGCCGTCCTGGCTGCGCGTCACCAGCACGGCACCGAGGTCGTTGTCGATGATCAGGCTCTTGGCGCCGTCGACGATCTCGCTCTCTGCATTGGTCGGGTGGCCGACGGCCTCGGCGAGCTCGCGGCGATTGGGCGTGACCACGTCGGCGCCCTGATAGCGCCAGAAGTCGCGGCCCTTGGGATCGACGATCACCGGAATGCCAGCCTTGCGGGCGAGGTCGATCAGCTCGCCGATGACAGCCGGGCTCAGCACGCCCTTGCCGTAGTCGGACAGCACCAGAACGGCGCAGCGCTTCATGGCCTTCTTCGCCGCGGCGACGATCTTGGCGGCCGACATGTCCGAGAGCACGCTCGGCGATTCCCGATCGGCGCGGAGCAGTTGCTGGGTACCGCCGATGTAGCGGGTCTTGATCGCCGTCCTGCGTTCACTGTCGGCAATCAGGTGAGCGTCGATACCCGGGTTGTCCTTGAACAGTCCGGCGACGTCGCTGCCCGCCGGATCGTCGCCGACCACGGTCACGACCTCGGCCGTGGCGCCGATCGCGGCGATGTTGCGCGCCACATTGCCGACGCCGCCCAGCATGTGGGCTTCGTCCTCGACGCGCAGGATCGGTACCGGGGCCTCGGGCGAGATTCGATCGACCGAGCCGGAAATGAAGCGATCGAGCATGACGTCGCCGACGCACAGCACACGGACGTCCGTCGCGCGGTCGAGCAGCGAGAGCAGCACGGCCGAATCGGGCGTCTGCGTCATGCTACGTACCCCAGTTCACGCTCGATGGCGCTGCATAGCGCCTGGCCGATCAGGATGTGCATCTCCTGAATGCGCGCCGTGGTCTCCGACGGCACAACCAGACACGGATTTGCAACGTCGGCCATCGGGCCGCCGTCCTTGCCACCGAACGCGGCGGCGACACAGCCTTGGTCGCGTGCCTGGCGCAGCGCGTCGATCACGTTCTGCGAGCGGCCCGAAGTCGAGATGCCGATGACCACGTCGCCGGGGCGGCACAGGGCTTCGACCTGGCGGGCGAACAGGCGCTCAAAACCGTAGTCGTTGCCGATAGCCGTGAGCGTCGAACTGTCCGTCGTCAGGGCGATCGCGGGGATGGCGGGGCGGTCGTCGACATAGCGCACGGTCAGCTCGGTGGCCAGATGTTGGGCGTCCGCCGCGCTGCCGCCGTTGCCGAAGAACGCCAGCTTGCCGCCGTTCTTCAGGGCCTGAACGCTGGCGTCGAGCAGGCGACCGAAGGGCTCGGCGACGGCCGCGCGTGTTCTCGACAGCACGTCGGCGTGCTCGTTGAACTCGGCATTCAGGAAATCGTCGACATTCATGTGAAGACCGTCAGATGCCCGGCGGGGTGTGTGGTCGCTCTTTTAAACCGGCGGGGCGCGAAAGCAAAGCCCGCCAATCGCCGGGTCTTGGTTATCGGGCCGGGGTTACCCGTCGCCCCGGAAGCGCGGTGTGCGTTTCTCGCGCACGGCGGCGAGGCCTTCCCTGGGATCGGGGCTCGCGTAGATTCGCTCGTAGGCCTCGGCGGTGAGATCGGTCTCGTCCGAAGGCGCGTCGAGCGTCAGTTTCGTGTAGCGCAGCGACAGCGGCGCTCCGGCGGCTATGGTCTCAAGCAGCCGGCGGCTCTCGTCGTCGAAGGTATCGTCGTCATAGAGCGCGGTGATCAGCCCCCACGTCAGGGCCTGCTCGCTGCTGACGGTTTCGCCGCTCATCATCATCCACTTGGCGATCCCGGGGCCGACCAGTGCAAGCAGCCGCCGCGCATCGACCGGCGCGTAGAACAGGCCGTTTCGCGCCACCGGGATGCGGAAGTAGCAGCGCCGTGCCGCGACGCGCATGTCGCAGGCCACCGCGAACGCCGAGGCGCCGCCGATGACCGGTCCGTTGAGCAGCGCTACGGTCGGCGTTCGGCACGCGGCCAGCCTGGCGACGGCCGCGCTTATCCGCGTGTCGTAGTCGCGCGCGGCCTTGGCTGTTTCCCGGCTCGGCGGCAGTTCCTTGAGATCGGCCCCGGCGGAGAACCACTCATCACTGCCGCGGATCGCGATGACGCGGATCGCGGGGTCGGCGTCGAAGGTTTCGACCGCCTCGGCAATCGCACCCGCCATCCCGAGCGATAGCGCATTGCGCAACGCCGGCCGATCGATGCGGACGGTGGCGACCGGGCCGTCGGCCGCGGCATGAATGAAACTCTCGGTCATGATGCTTACCCGGCTTCCGAAGTGGAGCCGCCATCTTGCCGGGTCCGGAGCGCCGTCGCCAGACCTTCCGGGAAGCCGGGTTCAGGACTTGTGGCCGATGAACAGATGCCAGCCGATCTTGCCCTCCCGGGCAAGCGCCTGCGCGAAGCGCCAGTTGTCCAGCTGGCGCGCGACCAATGCCGTCCCGCAATCGCGCTCCAACTCGGCCCGGTTGTCGTCGATCCGACGGCACAGTGCGGCGAAGTGAACAGCGAGATGGGTCGACCAGTCGGCGGTCCTGGTACGCCCGAAACCGGCGGCCTCCATCGCTTCGACAAAGTCACCCCGATCCCACAGGTCGTCAGAGCCGTGCCGGGCCGCGACCCGGGATCGTTCTCCGGTCGTCATCCGGCCGGGCCGGCTGGTCTGTTCGGTGAAGACGATACGGCCGCAACGGCTGAGGACGCGGTGTGCTTCGCTGAATCCCGCCGCCTTGTCGCCGAGGTGGACCAGCACCTCTTGCGCCCAGTAGACCGAGAACCGCCCGTCATCGAACGGCATCTGCTCAGCGTCGGCGGTTGCGGAGGAAATCAGGTGGTCGAATCCGGCCTCGGCGATGGCTCGGTCCGCGAGCTGCTTGTGCGCCGGCGAGTGATTGGTTGCCACAATGCGGCAGCCGAACGTGCGCGCAAGGTCGATGGCCGTGCGGGCCGCGCCGCTGCCGACTTCGACGACGTTGTCGGTGACGCAGACACCGGCGTCGCGTGCGAGCGTCATCGGCACCCGCGCCGCCGCGGTAGCCATGGTGTCGTTGTCGGACAGCCATAGGCCGAAATGAATGCGACCGCCCCAGACACGTTGATAGAGGCGGTTGGCCGCATCATCGGCGTATCGGCTGACGCTTGTTTCGTTGTTGGCGGAATGAGGATGGGGGGGCATGACCGGGCTCGCGCAGAATTTCGATTTACACGTATATCGAGTGTTGTAGTATGAACACAACCTTTTATATACATTATCGTCAAGGAGAACACCATGGCGCAGGCCCAACAAACCATCGAACCGATTGCCGAAAATGTCCCGCTGTCTTTGGAGAAGACACCCCGGCCGGACATCCTCTCGCTTGTTTCGCCCGACCGGCCAATCCGGCTCGGTGACGCGGTCATCACGCGCGATACGCGCCTCGGGCGACAGATCAGGCGTTTCATCGAACACTTCGATCAACAGGCGTTCGCCAGCGGTCTGAGGCTGGAACTCTCGACTGATTTCGAGATGCTGGCGGCGATCAATCCACATCTCGACAAGCTTCCGCTGACGCCGCAGTTCGACCCGGCCGTGTCGGAGATCGGCCCGGTCAACGGTTTCTGGCTGAAGGGCGTCGATGCCCGGGGCGAGATCGTCCATACCCAGGCGGTCCGATTCGACGACCTGAGCCACACCACGCTTGCGCTGCACCTCAAGTCGCTTCGCGCCTTCTATGCAGAGCCCGCGGTGTCGGCGCACCCGGATGAATCATGTGATGTGTCGGCGCCGGCCGCATGCGCCATCACCGGGCGGATTTGTTATCACGGTGAGGTGTGGATCAAGAAGGAATCCGGACTCCGCGGCCACGATCTCGCGCACTCGACCCCACGGCTCGCGCTCGCGATCGCGTTGGCGCGGTGGCTGCCGGACTTCGTCTACGGTACGGTCCAGCCGGGCATCGCCGAGAAAGGCGTGGTCACGCGCTACGGCTATCGCAACATGGAACCGGGCGGAATCCACTGGATCATCCCGCGGACTGGAGAACGACTCGACGAATGGCTGGTCTGGATGGCGTGGCGCGACCTGATCGAGATGATCGAACGGGCCGGGGTTTGACCGCGGCTGTCAGCCGGTCGACAAGAAAGGGATGTCGAGGTTCTGCGAGGGCGCGGTAAACACCATGAGGATCCGTTCGCCCGATATGGTGATCCACGGCAGCGACAAGCGCTCGTAACTGACCCAGATGGGCTCCCGTCCGGGCAGGTCCATGACCGCGTGAAAGTGATCGTAGCGGCCCTCGTCGCGATCCATGACCGGACCATAGTCGGCGCAGACTTCCTGCTCGTAACGGTCATCGGACCAGCAGTCCTCGGCGCGCCGGCCGAGCACGCTCGACGACCAGCCGTCGCCCATGGTGCGGGCCATGTGGGATTCCCGGCCGGCCAGTGCGTAGATAAAGGCGTTGTCGTTGGCGACATGCCGGAAAATCAGGGTCTTCGGTATCAGCGCGGTCAGCATCTCCGATTCGTTCGGCATCATGTAACCGCCGAGCCGCAACCAGGTATCCACGAGGTTCACCGTGTCGCGGCCGCCGTCGTAGGCTCGCGCCAGCGACAGGCGCTTCCGCGTCATGCCGCCGAACGGTTCGGATCCGGCGAACGTCGCGATTTCCCGGATTCGCTGGGCTGCGCGTAACGGATGTTCGTAGAGCTCCGTCGCCCATGCCCCGAAATTGAAGCGGAGCGCCGTGTGCAGCGCGGGTGCTGCGTCGGCGCGCTCCATCCAGTCGACCGCCGCCATCAGGGCTTCGGGGGCGACCAGGTTGACGTCCCAGTGGATGTCGATGACGCGGGGGTAAATCCAGACGCCAACCCGGTCTTCCAGCGGCGCGTCTTCGTCCGGCGCGATCGAAATCCACTTTTCGCCGGCGGCGACCAACCACCGATGGCATTTCAGTTTGCCGAGGCCGCCGGGCGCGCCTTTACTTACCACGTACAGTCCCTCTTTTCCGTTCGTGTAAGCGATATATTAACCTAGGATTTTGATCGTGACGAGAGCATGTAAGAGTTTCGGCGCGGTTTGGCCGGCAAGCGCAATGGCGTAAGCTCAGCGTCGAGATTCCGGCGATTCGGGACATGTCCGGTCCCGAAGTATGCTATCAATTCGGAAGGCCCCCTTGGGGAGACAGGCTTTTGGCGGAAGTGCGCTACTCAACCGGTATCGACCGGGACAAACAGACACAGGAGTCGTTGCTGCTCGAACAGCTCAAACGGGTTCGCCATGACCCGATTGGGTACTTCGCCGTGCACGTGCACCTGTCCAAGCTGCGTCCCGGCAATCGCCAGCAGCACTTCCTCGATATCGCCAGTCGGACGTTTGACGATTTCATCGCCAACAACGAGGCGTTGATCTACTCGCTCTACAACGCCGACCTCCTGCTGATCTGTCGCAACGTGCCAATCGACGATGTCGACCCGGTCATTGAGAAGGTCCGCGGCCTGTTCCCGGAAGACCCGCTGACCGAAGCGCCGCTCGGCAGTTATGACGACCGGTTCAGCACCTGGTACGACCTGTCTCAACCGGACGACCTGAAGGCGTTGACTGCCGCCAGCAACGATCTGGCGGCAGCCGCCGAGGTGCAACGCGAGGAGGACCGCAAGGCGGCGGCCCGCCAGCAGGCGGAGGCAGATCAGGGCAAACCGCTCGCGCCCGACAACCTCGCGGCGATCAACCAGAAAATGAAGACGACGCAGATCGCCGACCTGATCCGGAGCCAGGCGGCCTATCGGGTGATCCCGGGCAAGAAAGGCGAGATCGTCTTCCGCGAATTCTTCATCGCCATGGCGGAACTGAAGAAGCGCGTCGCCCCGAACGTCAATTTCTTCTCCAGCCCCTGGTTGTTCCAGTATCTGACGGAAACGCTGGATCGCCGCATGCTGGCGGTGATCGGCAAGCGTAACCCGGCCACGGCACCCGACGCCATCAGCCTAAATCTCAATATCGGCACGGTCATGTCACGTGAGTTTCAGGCGTTCCACGAGGCCATCGAAGAACATGCTGGCAAGTTCATCATCGAGTTTCAGGTGATCGACATTTTCGCCGACATGAACACATACAAGATCGCGCGCGACCACCTGCGCGAGCGCGGCTACAAGGTGCTCGTCGACGGCCTCAACCCGCTGGCCATTAACTTCTTCGACCCGGCGCACATGCAGTCGGATTTCCTCAAGATCGCCTGGGGGCCGGAGTTCGTCGGCGACGAACAGGACGAAAAGGTCGCCGAGATGCGCCAGATCGTCGCCCATGCCGGTAAGGACGGCGTGATCCTGTCACGTGTCGATTCGCAGGACGCAATTCGCTGGGGCGCGGCCCTCGGCATCACGCGATTCCAGGGGCACTTTATCGACAAGCTGGTGTCGACCATGAAGTCGCAGGCCGACACCAAGGCCGGGGCGACGGCGCAATCCAAACCGGCGCCCAGCCCGGCACAGGCGCCGGCACAATCGTCGACACAGGCGCCGGCTCAGAAACCGAAGCCGAAGATCGTCGCCCGAGCGCCGGCGCAGAAGCCCGCAGGGAGTGCTTGACCATGGCTGAGGCGGCAGACGGCAACAGGCGCATGGCGTCCCAGGAGCAGCTCCTGGTCGACTATGTTCGTCGCCTGGAACAGCACGCCCAGGGCCGCTCCCTGGTGCAGGTGCACCTCTCGGCGCTGCGTCCTTTCAACCGCCGTGACCAGCACCTCCGCGCGGCGGCGACCGAGTTCGAGCCGCTGATCAAGTCGATGTCCGGTCAGCTCTTCCTGTTGAAGACCGGCGACATCTTCTTCTTTTTCAAGAACGAGGCGCGCGGCCAGACCGAAACCGCGGTCCGCAAGGTCAAGTATATGTTCAGCGACGACCCGCTCGTCGCTGACGAAGAAAAGACCGGCACGACCTTTTCCTCGTGGTATGACGCGACTAGCCAGTTCCCCGAGATCCAGCGGCTCGTTAAGTCCCTGGCGGAAGCCGAGGCGAAGCGCCTTGAGGATGCCAAGAGTCGCATGGACGCGCGCGCGGCGCTCAGGGCGAAACAGAAAATGGGCGAACCGATGACGCCGGAGATACTGGCGCGCATCGAGAATTCTCTGGGCAATGCCGATCTTTCGAATCTCGTTCGCCGGCAGTTCGCCTGCAGGATCGACGACAACATGGTGCCGGAACAATCGTTCTCGGAATTGTTCATCTCGATCCAGGATCTCCGGGAAACCCTGATGCCGAACATCAACCTGGTTGCCAACCGGTGGCTGTTCCAGCATCTAACCGAGACCCTCGACCGCCGCATGCTATCGATGCTCTCCAAGACGGACCGGGTGGCGATCTCCGGTCCGATCAGTTTCAACATCAACATCCGTACCCTGATGGCGCAGGACTTTCTGATGTTCGACGACAACGTCGCGGCGAGCCGCCGCGGGTCGATGATCATCGAGCTTCAGAAAGAGGACATCTTCGCGGATCTCGGTTCCTACCTGTTCGCGCGCGAGTTCGTCCAGTCGAAGGGTTACAAGGTCGCGCTCGACGGCCTGACCTTCGAAACCCTGCAGGTTATCGATCACAAGCGACTCGGCGTGGATATTCTGAAGCTGGTGTGGAACGGGGAACTGGCCGACGGCGGCGAGAACGTCGCCGCCCAGGTGCGCCAGATCGTTGAGGATGCCGGCGAGGGAAAATCCGTTCTTTGCCGCTGTGACAATCGCGAAGCCATCGAGTTCGGCCGCTCGGTCGGTATCGACATCTTCCAGGGCCGCTACGTCGAGAACCTCATCGCCGAGGATGGGCGGCGGCGCGACCTGCTGCGCCTCAAGCGCCGCATGGAACGCGCCGAGCAGGATCAGGACGAGGAAGCGCCCGCCAATAAATGACGGTCAGTCGTCCTTGTCGCTGACACCCGCCTCGGCGAACGTCGCCATCCCGCCGTGGCATTGGACCGCGGCCCTGACGACCCCGGCAGCGAGCGCAGCGCCGGAACCTTCACCGAGCCGCATGCCGAGATCGAGGATCGGCTCGAGCGAGAGCTTGTCGAGCAGCCGGCGGTGTCCGGGTTCCTGCGAGACGTGCCCCGCGACGCAATGGTCGAGCACATCTTCGCGCACCGCCTTCAGCGCCGCCGCCGCCGCCGTCGCGACATAACCGTCTAGTACCACCGGGACACGGTTGAGCCGGGCCGCGAGGATCGCCCCCGCCATGGCGGCAAGCTCGCGCCCGCCAAGGCGTGCCAGCAACGCCAGGCCGTCGGGATTGTCCCTGGTATGAATGATCACCGCTTCGGCGACGACCTTCGCCTTGTTCTTCAAGGCGTCACCCGAGACACCCGTGCCGGGTCCCGTCCAGTCGACCGCGTCCCCGCCGTGTATCGCCATGGCCAGGGCCGCCGCCGAGGTTGTGTTGCCGATCCCCATTTCACCGATGCACAACAGGTCGGCCGCCGGATCGATCGCCGCCATGCCGGACGAAAAGGCTTCGGCGGTTTCCGCGTCGCTCATGGCCGGTCCGGCAGAAAAGTCGCCCGTCGGGATATCGAGATCGAGTGCAATCACATCGAGGTGCGCACCGATGGTACGGCAAAGCTGGTTGATCGCCGCGCCGCCGGCGGCGAAGTTGCCGACCATCTGGTGGGTGACCTCCGCCGGGAACGCCGATACGCCCCGCGCGGTGACGCCGTGATTGCCGGCGAAGATTCGCACCGTGATGTTCGACGCGGTCGGCGGATGGCGTCCCTGCCAGGTGGCGGCCCAGCGGGCGATCTTCTCCAGTCGGCCAAGCGCGCCCGGCGGCTTGGTCAGCTGCGGTTCACGATTGTCGGCAGCGGCCGCCGCGCTTTCATCGGGCCCCGGGATGGTGTCGAGCATCTCTCGGATCGCCGTCAGCGTATCGGGTGAAATCTGCATCGCGGCCATAATCCTTGCTGCGGGCGGCGGAACGCCCTATCACGCCAGTTCTGAACAGATTGCGGCATAGGGCACATGCCAACAGAAAACAAGGCACACGAGAACAGGTCCGGCGGTCACGGCGGACAGGAAACGCCGCAGACGCCGTCGGGCGGATGGCTCGCCGACGTGCGGCTCGCGTTGGCGTTCCTGACACGGTTGCCGGTGGGCGGCGCGCACGCCGGACGGCCGCTGTCGGATGCCGCCTGGGCGTTCCCCCTCGCAGGTGTCGTCGTCGGCGGGTTCGGCGCCGCGGCGATCTATCTTTGCCGTCTGGCAGAGCTGCCGACTTTCGTCGGTGCCGTCGTGGCGCTTGCGGTGATGGCACTGGTAACCGGCGCACTGCACGAGGACGGCCTTGCGGACGTCGCCGACGGTTTCGGCGGCGGCGCTGTTCGCTCGCGCAAACTCGAGATCATGCGCGACAGCCGGATCGGCAGCTTCGGCGTACTGGCATTGATTTTCAGCGTTGCGCTTCGCGCCTCGGCGCTGGCGGCGATCGGCCCCGGAGTTCTCGCCGGCGCCGTCCTGATGAGTGCGGCAGTCGCGTCGCGCGCCGTGCTACCCGCCTTGATGCGCGCGTTGCCGAATGCGCGCGACGACGGCCTGGCGCATTCGGCGGGCCGCCCGGGCGCCGTATCCGCCGGGGTCTCGCTGGCGCTCGGCGGCGGGTTAATGCTGTTGTTTCTGCAACCCCACCTGATGACGACGATCGCCGCCTTCGTGGCGGCGGTGGTGGCGACGGTCGGTCTGGGGGTTCTTGCCCGCCGGCAGATCGGCGGCCAGACCGGAGACGTAATCGGCGCGGCGCAGCAGGTTGCCGAGACGGCGGTCCTGCTGGCGGCCGTGGCGGTGCTGTCATGACGGCATCCGGCAAGATCGGCCCCGACCGCAACGCCCGGCGTTTCGATCATGACACCACGCGGGTGACCCAGTGGTGGTGGATCCGGCACGCGCCGGTCATCGACGGCGGCGGCCGGTTGTACGGCCAGGAAGATCTCGACTGCGACATCAGCGATGCGGCACGGTTCGCGGCGCTTGGCGCGCTGATCCCGGCGGATGCCGTGTGGTTGGCGACGCCGCTGAGCCGCACGCAGAAAACCCTGCATGCGATTGCGCGGGCAGCCGGGCACGAGCCGGAACCCGACCTTGTTGCGCCGTTTCTGGAACAGCATTTCGGCGACTGGCAGGGTCTAAGATGGGACGAAATGGAAGCGCGCGACCCTGGACAGTATGCGGCGTTCTGGACCGATCCGTCGGGCAACGCCCCGCCGGCGGGCGAAAGTTTCGCCCAGGTGATCGACCGGGTCGCGCCTGAGATGGAGCGCCAGACCCGGCGGCACGCCGGGCGCGACATCGTCTGCGTCGCGCACGGGGGCTCGATCCGGGCTGCCGTGGCGCACGCCCTCGATCTACACCACGAGCGCGCGTTGTCGCTGACGATCGGGACGCTCTCGCTGACCAGGATCGATCACGTCGAAGGCGGCGTCCTCAATGGGCGCGGCAAGGCCTGGCGGGTGGTCGGAGTGAATACGTGATGACGGATGTGACGCTGGTACTCGGCGGTGCCCGCTCGGGCAAGAGTGCCTACGCCGAGCAGATCGTCGAGGAGCTCGGCGGTGGTCTTTATATCGCGACAGCCGAAGCCTCGGACGACGAGATGCGCGACCGCATCACGCTGCATCAGGCGCGCCGCGGCGAGCACTGGGATACGGTCGAGACGCCGGTCGATCTGGTCGATGCGCTGCTGGCGGCGGACCTCGCGCACCGGCCGGTTCTGGTCGATTGCCTGACGATCTGGCTGTCGAACCTGATGCACCACGAGATCGAACACGAAGCGGCCTTCGTCGCCCTGACCGAAATGCTCGGCGAGATCGCCGTGCCCGTCGTGATCGTGTCGAACGAACTCGGCCTCGGCGTGGTGCCCGAGAACGCCCTGGCCCGCCGCTTCCGGGATGCCCACGGCGTCATGAATCAGATGGTGGCGGCGGCGGCTTCGCGTGTGGTATTCGTCGCCGCCGGACTACCGCAAATCCTGAAGGACGCCGCAAAATGAAAATTCCCGCCACGGTCATCACCGGCTTCCTCGGCGCCGGCAAGACGACGACGATCCGCCACATGCTCGCCAACGCCAAGGGTCGCCGGATCGCACTCGTCATCAACGAGTTCGGCGACCTCGGCATCGATCGGGAACTGGTCACCGGTTGCGGGATCGAGGGGTGCAAGGACGAAGACGTCGTCGAACTTGCCAACGGATGCATCTGCTGCACCGTTGCCGACGATTTCCTGCCGACCATGGAAGCGCTGCTTGACCGCGACGATCCGCCGGACCACATCGTCATCGAGACATCGGGCCTGGCGCTGCCCAAGCCGCTGGTCAAGGCCTTCAACTGGCCGGAAATCAAGGCGCGGGTCACGGTCGACGGCGTGGTCGCCCTGATCGATGCGCCGGCGGTGGCCGAGGGACGCTTTGCCAACGACGCAGACGCCGTGCAGCGCGCCCGCGAGGCCGACGAGGCGCTGGATCACGATTCACCGCTCGAGGAGGTCTTCGAGGACCAGATCGCCTGTGCTGACCTCGTCATTCTCAACAAGTCCGACCTCCTTGATGCCGATGGTCTCGACGCCGTGCGTGCGCGCATCGCCGGCGACGTGCCGGAGGGCGTCAAGGTCGTCTCGGCGAGCCACGGCGCACTCGACATCGATGTCCTGCTCGGTATCGCAGGAGCCGTCGAGGACAAGATCGAGGCGCGCTGGTCACATCACGACGGCGTCGACGGCGAACACGATCACGACGACTTCGACTCGTTTATCTGCACCATCGGCGACGTCACCGAGCCGGCCGACCTCGAAGATCGCATCCGGCGCATCGCCCGCGAACACGACGTGCTGAGGGTCAAGGGTTTCGTCCACGTTCCCGGCAAGGACATGCGTCTCGCGGTGCAGGCCGTCGGCGGCCGGGTCGACCGTTACTTCGACCGCGACTGGCGGGAGAATGAAACGCGCGTGAGCCGGCTCGTGGTCATCGGCCTGCACGACTTCGACCAGGCCGTTGTCACGGAGATTCTGCGGGGCTGATGGAGGGCTGATGCACCTTCTCGCCGCCCAACCCGGTGCGATCAACGACGGATCCGAAGCGATCGATCTCGGACAGACGCCGGGCGACATCGTCTTTCTGTCGGCTGCGGATACGGAGCTTGCCCTGCTCGCGGATGCGCGCGCCGCGCTCAGCGAGTATCCGGAGCTCCGGCTCGCCAATCTCATGCACCTCGGCCACAACATGTCGGTCGACCTCTACGCCGACGCCGTTATCGCCAAAGCCAAACTGGTGATCGTCAGGCTGCTCGGCGGGCGCGGCTACTGGACTTACGGCGTCGACCAGATCTCCGGCGTCTGCCGCGAGGCCGGCATTCCGGTCGCCTTCCTGCCCGGCGACGATCAGCCGGACGCCGAACTGGCCGGCATGACGACGCTGGCGCCCGACGCCGCGCACCGTCTGTGGCAGTACCTGGTTCACGGCGGCGCGGTGAACGCGCGGTCTTTCCTCGGTTTCGCGGCGGGCCTGCTGGATGTCGACCTGGACTGGCGGGAACCTGAGCCGCTGCTGCGGGCCGGGCTCTACTGGCCGGGCGAAACCCTCGACAGCCTCGATGCATTGCGTCGGCATTGGGTCGACGGGCAACCGGTCGCCGCACTGGTCTTTTACCGGGCACTGGTTCAGGCCGGGAACACCCGTGCCGTCGACGCGCTGGTCTACGGCCTTGCGGCCGCCGGGCTTAACCCGCTGCCGGTCTTCGCCCAAAGCCTCAAGGATCCGGTCGTCGCCGCATTGATTGCCGATGCCTTTGACGCCGCGAAACCGGACGTCATCGTCAACGCGACCGGCTTTGCGGTATCGGCGCCCGGCGCGGCGCGATCCGAGACGCCGTTCGACGGCGCCGATTGCCCGATCCTTCAGGCGGTGTTCTCCGGCGGCAATCTCGACGGCTGGCGCGACGGGGTCGCCGGGCTTTCGGCGCGTGACATCGCCATGAACGTGGCCCTGCCCGAGGTCGATGGCCGCATCTTCAGCCGGGCCGTTTCGTTCAAGGGCCGGTCGCGGCGCGATCCGCTGACCGAGACCGACATCGTCGCCTACGAACCGGTGGCCGACCGCGTGGCGTTCGTCGCCGAACTGGCCGGCCGCTGGGCCCGGCTCCGGCGCAAGCCTGCCGCCAAGCGCAAGATCGCTCTGGTCATGGCGAACTATCCGAACAAGGACGGCCGTCTTGGCAACGGTGTCGGCCTCGATACCCCAGCGGGCGCCATGAACGTTTTGCGCGCGATGGCGGATGCCGGCTACCGGGTTGAGGATCTGCCGGCCGACGGCAACGGCCTGATCGCGCACATGCAGTCCGGCCCGACCAACGATTTCCGACAGCTCGGCGCCCGCACGGTCCGCGAGTCCATCGGCCTCAACGAGTACCAGCTGTTCTTCGCCGGTCTGCCCGCCGTCGTCCGCGATGCCGTGATCGAGCGCTGGGGCGCGCCGGAACAGGATCCGTTCTACCTGCCGGGCGAGGTCGACTGCGGCCGTTTCGCGCTGTCGGCGTTCCGGCTCGGTAACGTCATCGTCGGTCTGCAGCCGGCGCGCGGTTACAACATCGACCCGGTCGAGAGCTATCACGATCCCGACCTCGTGCCGCCGCACAACTACCTCGCCTTTTATGCCTGGCTGCGCGACGTCGAGGATGTCGACGCCGTCGTGCACTTCGGAAAACACGGCAACATGGAATGGTTGCCGGGCAAGTCGCTGGCGTTGGCCGAGACCTGCTTTCCCGAGGCGGTGTTTGGACCGACGCCGCACCTCTATCCGTTTATCGTCAACGATCCCGGCGAAGGCACCCAGGCCAAGCGCCGGGCGCAAGCCGTGATCGTCGATCACCTGACGCCGCCGCTGACCCGGGCCGAGAGTTACGGCCCGTTGCGCGATCTCGAGCAACTGGTCGACGAGTACTACGAGGCCGCGGGCGTCGACCCGCGCCGCCTCAAGGTGCTGAAGAAAGAGATCCTGTCGCTGTGTCAGGCGACGGGCGTCGGCGCCGACTGCGGCATGGCCGAGGACGAGGGCGAGGACGAAGCGCTCAGGAAGCTCGACAACTATCTCTGCGAGCTCAAGGAACTGCAGATCCGCGACGGTCTGCACGTGTTCGGCGATGCGCCGGTGGGCGGCCTGCTGACCGATCTGCTGGTTGCCTTGCTGCGGGTTCCGCGCGCCAGTGGGACGAAGATTGGCAAGAATGAAGGCGAATCGATCCTGCGCGCGCTCGCCGACGATCTCGGTATCGGACGGCCGGACTTCGACCCGCTCGACTGCGAAATGGCAGCACCATGGACAGGCGACCAACCGGAGGCGTTGGCCGCGCTGCTCGACGAGCCGTGGCGCACGGCCGGGGACACGGTCGAGCGGCTCGAACTGCTGGCGAAGGCGCTGGTCAGTGACGATCAGAAGGCCGATCCGGCATGGACGCGTACCGCTGCCGTTCTAGACGGTCTCGCCGACGGACTGCGGCCGGCGGTGATTGCCTCCGGCGCCGGTGAGATCGCGGGCCTGCTGACCGGACTCGACGGTCGTTTCGTCGCGCCGGGACCGTCCGGCGCGCCGACGCGGGGGCGGCCCGACGTGCTGCCGACCGGGCGCAATTTCTACTCGGTCGATACCCGCACGGTGCCGACGCCGGCGGCCTGGACGCTGGGCTGGAAGTCGGCCTCGCTGCTGATCGAAACCTACCGTCAGGACCACGGCAGCTGGCCCCGGGCCATGGCGATCAGCGCCTGGGGGACGTCCAACATGCGGACCGGCGGCGACGACATCGCCCAGGGACTGGCGCTGATGGGCGTGCGCCCGACGTGGGACACGGCATCGCGCCGGGTCACGGGTTTCGAGGTGCTGCCCGCCGACGTGCTGGGCCGGCCGCGGGTCGACGTGACGCTGCGCGTTTCGGGTTTCTTCCGCGACGCGTTCCCGGCGTTGATCGACCTGTTCGATTCCGCGTCGCGCGCCGTCGCCGCCCTCGACGAACCCGAGAGCATCAATCCCGCTGCCGCCAATCGCCGCGCCGAGATTGACCAGCTGGTTGCCGACGGGGTGGCGCCGGCCGATGCCGAACGCCGCGCCGGGTTTCGGGTGTTCGGCTCCAAGCCGGGCGCCTATGGTGCCGGACTGCAGGCCCTGATCGACGAGCGCGGCTGGCAGGACGACGGCGATCTGGCGCGCGCCTATGTCGCCTGGGGCGGCTATGCCTACGGCGGCGGTGTCGGCGGCGAGAGCGCCCATGGCGCGTTCGAGAAACGGCTCCGGGGTGCCGAAGCGGTCATTCACAACCAGGACAACCGCGAGCACGATTTGCTCGACTCCGACGACTATTATCAGTTCGAGGGTGGCATGACCGCTGCCGTCCGGGTGCTGTCGGGCGCGCAGCCGACGGTCTATCACAACGACCACTCGCGGCCCGAAACGCCGCGCATCCGCACCCTCGACGACGAGATCGGGCGCATCGTGCGCGCCCGCGTGGTCAATCCGAAATGGATCGCCGGCGTCATGCGCCACGGCTACAAGGGCGCGTTCGAGATGGCGGCGACGGTCGACTATTTGTTCGCCTTCGCGGCGACCGCGCGGTGCGTGCGTGATCACCATTTTGATGCCGTGTTCGACGCCTACCTGAACGACGATGAGGTGCGCGCCTTTCTCGAACGGAACAACCCGGCGGCGCTGGCCGAGATGGCGGCGCGCCTCAAGGAAGCGCAGGACCGCGGCCTGTGGCGGCCGCGCCGCAACGATACCCGCGATCTGCTGGACGGCCTCGCGGCCTGACGGCGCACTGGTTATACTGCCGCATCACACATGATTCGCTGACCCGGAAGAGACCATGGCCGAGCAAACACAAGAAGACCTCAACCGCCGCCACGCCGAGAAGATGAAGAAGAAGAAGGCGGCGCGCGACAAGATCCTTGCCACCAAGACCATCGAGAAGGGGCTCCTGATGGTTCACACCGGCAAGGGCAAGGGCAAGTCCACGGCGGCGATGGGACTCGCGGCGCGGGCCGTTGGCAACGGCATGAAGGTCGGCATCGTGCAGTTCGTCAAGGGTGTCTGGGAAACCGGCGAACGCAAGGTGCTGGAGCATTTTCCCGACCTGTGCGTGATGCGCGCCATGGGCGAGGGCTTCACCTGGGAAACCCAGGACCGCGAGCGCGACCTGGCCGCCGCACGGTCTGCGTGGGATGCGGCCAAGGAGATGATCGCCGATCCGAGCTTCGACCTGATCATTCTCGACGAGCTCAACATCGTGCTGCGTTACGACAACCTGCCGCTCGACGAGGTTCTGGACACTCTCAAGAACAAGCGCGAGATGCTGCACGTCGTCGTCACCGGCAGGAACGCCAAGGATGAGCTGATCGAGGCGGCAGACCTGGTCACCGAGATGACACAGATCAAGCATCCGTTCCGTTCCGGCGTGAAGGCCCAGAAGGGGATCGAGTTCTGATGAGAGGATTTCGCGCCGCCGTCGCCGCACTGTGCATGGCCGCCGTCTCGGCATGCGCCCAGTTCACCAACGAGCCGGAGGAACTGGCGCCCGCCGTGCTGAGCCAGGCCGTCGATACCCTGGCGCTGTTCCGCGCCAATCCCGACCTCAAGAAGATCGACGAGCTGATCCCGGATGCGGCGGGCATCCTGATCCTGCCCCGCGTCGTCAAGGGTGGGCTCATTGTTGCCGCCGAGGCCGGCACCGGCGTGCTGCTGGCGCGCAAGTCGGGCTCGACCTGGAGCGCTCCGGCCTTCTACCTGCTGAGTTCCGGCAGCGTCGGCTTCCAGATGGGCCTGCAGGAAACCGCGATCGTCATGATCATCCGCAACCAGAAGGCGCTGGATGCGGTGATCGAACATCAGGGCAAGTTCGGCGCGGACATCGGCGTCACCGTCGGCTGGGCCGGCATCGGCTACGAGGGTGCGACGACCGTCGGGCTTGGCGCCGACATCGTCGCCCTGTCGGCGGGCAATCTCGGCGTTTTCGGCGGCATGTCCCTTGAAGGCGCGGCAATCGTGCGGCGCACCGATCTCAACGAATTGGTTTACGGACCCGGCGCCACGCCGCGCGCCATCCTGTTCGGCGACCTCGCAAACCCGATGGCCGATCCGCTGCGCGCCGCCATCAATCCACGGTAAGGCCCGGTGGCCCGGAAAACACCTGGGGCCATCATGCTGCAGGGAACCGGCTCCGACGTCGGCAAATCCCTGCTGGTCGCCGGCCTGTGCCGGGCTTACCGTAACCGCGGCCTGAGCGTCGCGCCATTCAAGCCCCAGAACATGTCGAACAACGCGGCGGTGACCGTCGACGGCGGCGAGATCGGCCGCGCCCAGGCGCTGCAGGCGCGTGCTGCCGGGCTCAGGCCGACCCGGCACATGAACCCGGTGCTGCTGAAGCCGCAGACCGACGTCGGCGCCCAGGTCGTCGTCCAGGGCGAGGTCCTGACCAACGCGTCGGCAACCGACTACCGTGCATTGAAACCGCAACTGATGCCCCGCGTTCTGGAGAGCTTCGAGACCGTTGCCGCCGATTTCGACCTGGTCATCGTCGAGGGTGCGGGCAGCGCGGCTGAAGTGAACCTGCGCGACGGCGATATTGCCAACATGGGGTTCGCGCTGGCCGCCTCGGTACCCGTGGTGCTGGTCGGCGATATCGACCGCGGCGGCGTCATCGCCTCGATCGTCGGCACCGATGCGCTGCTTGCGGAAGACGAGCGCGCGCTGATCGCCGGCTACCTGATCAACAAGTTTCGCGGCGACCCGAGCCTGTTCGACAGCGCGATCACGCTGATGAACGAGCGCACGGGCTTCGCCTGCTTCGGCGTCATTCCTTATTTCGCCGATGCGCGGAAACTGCCGAAGGAGGACGCGCTCGCCCTCGACAACCGCGAAAGAGAGGCCGCGCGCGAGGGCGCGATCCGGATCGTCGTTCCGCGTCTTCCGCGAATTGCCAACTTCGACGACCTCGATCCGCTGATGGCCGAGGCCGATGTCGAGGTCGTCATCGTCGAGCGTGGCGAGGCGCTGCCAGGCGACGCCGACATCGTGCTGATTCCGGGATCGAAGGCGACGCGACCGGATCTCGAGGCCGTTATCGCCGAAGGCTGGGACATTGACATCCGCGCACATCACCGGCGTGGCGGCACGGTCGTGGGCTTGTGCGGCGGCTATCAGATGCTCGGCCGTTCAGTTGCCGACCCGAACGGGATCGAGGGCGAACCGGGAACGACGCAGGGCCTCGGTCTGCTCGATGTCGAGACGGTCATCGCCGGGAGCAAGACCCTGACGGAGGTCGACGTCGTCGACGTCCATCATGGTACGCGGGGCTACGGCTACGAAATGCACATGGGCGTGACGGACGGACCCGACCGCGAGCGGCCGTGGCTGAGCCGCAGGGGCGAGCCCGAAGGCGCGCGCGCGGCCGACGGCCGGGTCTACGGCAGCTATGTCCACGGCCTGTTCGCGGCGGACGATTTCCGCCGTGCCTTCCTTGGAAATCTGCGCAGCGGCCGCCAGGAGGCGGCCGCCTACGACGCGGAAGTCGAGCGCACGCTCGATGCCCTGGCGCGCCATCTCGAACAACACGCCGACCTGGATGGCCTGCTTGTCGCGGCGGGCGGGCCGCGTTCAGCGTAGATACATCATGCTGACGACCGCCAGGCCGCCGATGGCGGCCGCCATCAGCAAACCGGCGACCGCATAGAGATAAAGCGCGCGCCGGATATCGGCGTGTGTTGCTTTCGCGGTCCCATCGCCGATCCACGGATCCTTCACGACCCGGTCCGGGTAGCGGCGCGGGCCCGCCAGGGCGAGATCGAGCGCGCCCGCCACGGCGCCCTCCGGCCAGCCCGCATTGACCGAACGATGCTTGGAGGCGTCGCGGAACATCGTCCTGAACGCCAGCCCGGGCTTGGCCTGGGGCGTGAACATTGCGGCCAGGGCGAGCAGCAACCCGGCGATGCGCGCGGGCACATAGTTGACGATGTCGTCGATGCGCGCGGCCGAGAAGCCGAACGCGCGATACCGGTCGTTGCGGTAGCCGATCATCGAATCGAGTGTGTTGATCGCCTTGTAGACGATCAGGCCCGGAAAGCCGAACAGCACGTACCAGAAGACCGGCGCCGCGACGCCGTCCGAGAAGTTCTCGGCAAGCGATTCGATGGCGGCGCGGGCAATGCCGTGATCGTCGAGTTGCGCCGGATCGCGGCCGACGATGTGCGACACCTCGCTGCGGGCGTCCTCGAGGCTCTTGTCGCGCAGCGCGACACCGACCCGGCGCACGGCGTTGAACAGGCCGCGCTGGGCGATCAGGCTGATGATCAGCAACAGCTCGATAATCCAGCCGAACGGATGGTTCTTGGAGACCCAGTCGATGCCGGCGCCGAACGCACCCACGACGGCGCAGACGACGACTACGGTAATGAAGCCGCGCACGGCGCGATCCATGTTGGAGCGCTTCTCGCGGTTCAGCTTTCGCTCCAGAACTTCGATAAGCCGGCCGATGAGGACGACGGGGTGCGGCACGAACCGGAACACGAAGCGCGCTTCGCCGACGTATGCCTCGATCAGCATGGCGAACAGCAGGAGCAGCAGCGGCTCCAGCCCGGTGCCGGAGCCCGCGTTCCACTGAATGATATCCGACCAGAGCATCGAACGAGAATGGTCAGGGGATGTGAAGAGGTCAACGGCCAAGCGCGGGTGATTGCGCATGCCGTGTGCTATTCCGTCGATCTTGATTTATAAGAGGGAATGCGCCGGAAGGTCCGGTTTTGGCTCGATGACGGGAAGCATGGACAACTTCATCCGGTTCTTGGACCTGTTGCATGACGCGCCGACCTGGGCGGTAGCGGCGGGCGCGATCATTTTTGTCCTGTTGCCCGCGTGGTGGCTGCTGCGCCGTCTTTTCCGACCCTCTGGTCGGCGCGCGCCCGCACCATCGGCAACGCCGCGGGCAACGGAAGCCAAACGGAACGACAATGGCGGGGAGAGGGCCAAGGCCAGCTTCGCCCGCACCAGCGCACCGGTCGACACCGATCCCGACAACCCCGCGATTGCCGGTTTCCGCCGCGTGCTCGCCGACAAGGGGGTGCCGCCGGCCGAACAGGCGGCGATGGTTCGCGAATACGCACAACAACTCAATGACGCCCGGTTGCGTCTCGGCGAAATCGCTGACGCCGACGGCGATGCCGCCCAGATGCTCAACGACGTCCAGGCCGCCCTCGATTCCGGCCGCTTCGACGACGCGCTCGAAGACCTCGAGCGGTTGGGCGAGGAACGGACGCAGAAGGGGCGCGAGACGCGGCGCCATGCCGAGCGTCAACTGACGGCCGGCACGCTGGCGCGACTCGTCGCCGGTGACCTGGCGCTGGCGGCTCGCGATCCGGAAACCGCCGAACGGCACTACCGGCTGGCCATCGAGGCGCTGCCATCCGGTTCCGAAACGCTGCTTGCCGAGTGCCTGAACAAGCACGGCACAGCGGCATACCGGGCGGACCGGTTGGAGGTTGCGGCGATGTCGTTCCGCCGCGCCGTGAAGCTGCTTGAACGGCTCAAGGGCAATCAGGACGGCGACGTGGCGACGGCGCTCAACAACCTGGCCATGCTGTACTACAGCCGCGGCGATCTGAATGCAGCGGAACCGCTGTATCGGCGTGCCCTGGCCATCGACGAGGCGACCCAGGGTCCCGCTTCGGCGGCGGTGGCGACCGATCTCAATAACCTGGCCCTGTTGCTGAAGCACCAGAACCGCGCGGAAGAGGCGGAGCCGATGCTCAAGCGCGCGCTGGAGATCAAGGAGACCGTGCTCGATGCGGGACACCCGAGCCTGCTCACCGGGCTCAGGAACTACGCCGCCATTCTCCGCCTTGTCGACCGCGAGGAAGAAGCCGCAATGTACGAGCGCCGGGCCGCCGCGCTGTCGGACGGCGGTGACATATCGGACGATGAAGTCGGCACGGACACCGACGGTGCCGAACAATCGCAGGATCGGAACCGCGCGGCCGGGTAAGCATCGGCGTCGCTACCGGAACACTTCCCGTCACGTTTTCGCTGTCAGGCGTTCATGGGCATCGGTATAGTCCGCGGGTTCGATGGTTGCCGAAGGCAAGGACCAGCAGCCCGGACGGCAGAACCGATAGACGCTCGAAGGCAAGGACCAAGCGATGACCGACACCACGACCGCCGTGATGATTTGCGGCCATGGCAGCCGCGATCAGGCCGCCGTTGACGAGTTCAACTCCCTCGCAACTCATTTTCGCCACCGGCTTCCCGACATGGATGTCGAGAGCGGCTTCCTCGAGTTCGCCACGCCGGTGATCCGCGAGGGTCTCGAGAAGCTCAGGGAACGGGGCGCCAAGCGCATCGTCTGCATTCCCAGCATGCTGTTCGCCGCGGGCCACGTGAAGAACGACCTGCCGAGCGAGGTCAACAATTTCGGCGCCGAGAATCCGGCGCTCGAGATGATCTACGGCCGCGAACTGGCGATCGATCCGAAACTGCTGCGCGCCGCGCGCGAGCGGATCGAGGCCGCCGAGCGCGAAGCCGGCGACCAGGTTTCCCGCGAAGATACGCTGCTGATGGTTGTCGGCCGCGGCACCAACGATTCGGACGCCAACTCCAACGTGTCGAAGGTCGCCCGCATGCTCTGGGAGGGCATGGGGTTCGGCTGGGCCGAGGTCAGTTTCTCGGGCGTTGCCTACCCGCTGGTCGACGAGGGACTGCGCCGCGCGACGAAGCTCGGCTACAAGCGGATCATCGTCTTCCCGTACTTCCTGTTCACCGGCATTCTGGTACGCCGCATCTACACCTGGGCCGACGAGGTCCAGGCCGAGCATCCCGATATCGAGGTCGTCAAGGCGGGATACCTCAACGATCATGAATGCGTGATCGACGCGTTCATCGACCGCGTGCACGAGGCGCTCGCCGGCGACAACGCGATGAACTGCCAGCTCTGCAAGTACCGGGAGCAGATCATCGGCTACGAGAACGCCGTCGGCGTACCGCAGGTCGGCCATCACCATCACGTTCAGGGAATCGGCACGGACGGCCACGGCGCGGCGGACCACGGCGTTCATCACGGCCACCACCACCATCATCACGGGCACGATCACCATCACCATCATGACCACGGGCACGGCCATGGCCACAGCCACGATCATGATCACGGGCCGGGTGCCGGGCCCGAGGACAAATCCTGACGGCAGCGAGCCGGGGGCCGCTTCCATGCAGTTCGACTACATCCGCGATCCCGATGCGATCTACGCCGAATCGTTCCGCCGCATTCGCGCGGAAACGGCGCTCGGCGGGCTGGAGCCGTCGCTCGAGGCGGTTACCGTTCGGCTGGTTCATGCCTGCGGTATGCCGGAGATCGTGGCGGATGTCGTGGCCTCACCGGATGCGGCCGGCCGGGCCCGCGACGCGCTCGACGGCGGCGCGGCCATCCTGTGCGATGCCCGCATGGTCGCCGAAGGCATCATCCGCCGTCGCCTGCCGGCGGACAACGCGGTGATCTGCACCCTGAACGACGACGGCGTCGCCGGGCATGCCAGATCGATCGGCAACACCCGGTCGGCCGCTGCGGTCGATTTCTGGCGCGACCGGATGGCGGGTGCCGTCGCCGCCATCGGCAATGCGCCGACCGCGCTGTTCCGACTGCTCGAACTGATCGCCGACGGTGCGCCAGAACCGGCGGCCATTCTCGGTTTCCCGGTCGGCTTCGTCGGTGCCGCGGAATCGAAGGACGCGCTGATCAAGCATGCCGGCGAGATTCCCTTCATCACGCTGCGGGGCCGTCTCGGCGGCAGCGCCATGGCCGCCGCGGCGGTCAACGCGATTGCCGGAGACCTGCCGTGACCACGCCCTGGATCACCGTGATCGGCGTCGGTGCCGACGGGCTGGGCGGGCTCGGATCAGCAGCGCGGCGCGCGCTGGCCGGGGCGGACCTGGTGGTCGGCGGCGAGCGTCATCAGGCGATGATCGGCGCCGGCGACGTGCGCGCCGACGCCGAACGCATGACCTGGAACTGCGGCATCGACAAGACGGCGCAGAGAATCACGGAGTGGCGGGGCCGGCCGGTCGCCGTGCTGGTCACGGGCGATCCGCTCAACTTCGGCGCGGGCTCCACGCTGGCCCGGCACTTCGGCGCCGACGACATGACGGTGCTGCCGCATCCCGGGGCGTTCTCGCTGGCGTGCGCCCGCATGATCTGGTCGGTGCCCGACGTGGCGACCATGACGGTGCACGGACGCGCGCTGACGGCCATCAACCGGCACCTGCGCCCGGGCGCGCGCATCGTCGCGCTGAGTTGGAACGGCGAGACGCCGCAGGCGTTGGCCGAGATCCTGACTGCGCGCGGCTTCGGGCCGAGCCGGATCACGGTGTTCGCCGAGATGGGCGCGCCGTCGGAGAAGCGCTTCGAGAACCGCGCCGACGACTGGTCGCACGGCGTCGTGCCGGACCTCAACACGGTCTGCATCGAATGCGTGGCCGGGCCCGATGCACGCTGGTGGTCCCGCGTGCCCGGATTGCCCGAGGAAGCCTTCGAACACGACAGCCAGATCACCAAGCGGGAGGTTCGCGCCGCGACGCTCGCCGCGCTCGGGCCGATTCCGGGCGAAATGCTGTGGGACATCGGCGCCGGGTCCGGTTCGGTCGCTATCGAGTGGCTGCGCGCGGTCGAAGGGACGTGCGCGGTCGCCATCGAGAGCAAGGCGGAGCGGGTTTCGAACATCCGCACTAACGCCGACAACCTCGGCGTGCCCCATCTCGCCGTGGTCGAGGGCGAAGCGCCGGGCGCGCTCGACGGGCTGGACACGCCGGATGCGGTGTTCGTCGGTGGCGGGCTGACGGTCCCCGGCCTGATCGAGCAGGCGTTCGGTGCGCTGCGGCCCGGCGGACGGCTGGTCGCCAACGCCGTCACTATCGAGGGACAGAACATGCTGCAGAGCTGGGGCGCGACGGTCGGTACGACGGTGACCCGGTTGTCGGTGGCGCGCGCCAGGGCGGTCGGTGGCCGCACGGCCCTGCGGCCCATGATGGACGTGGTGCAGATACGGGCGGAGAAACCATGAACGACAGCAAGACCGGCACGCTCTACGGACTGGGTGTCGGGCCGGGCGATCCGGAACTGATCACCATCAAGGCGGCGCGGATTCTTGCCGAGGTCGATGTCATCGCCTATCCGGCGCCCGATACCGGGGAGAGCCTGGCCCGCGCCATCGCCGCTCCGCACATTCCCGGCGGCCGCACGGAGATCGCCATCGTCACGCCGATGGTGCCGGGCAAGTTCCCGGCGCACGACGTCTATGACCGCTACGCGGCGGAGATCGCCGGGCATCTCGACGCCGGTCGGGACGTGGCGCTGCTGTGCGAGGGCGATCCGTTTCTCTACGGCTCGTTCATGTACGTCTTCGCCCGCCTCGACGCCGGTTATCCGGTCGAGGTCGTGCCCGGCGTCTCGTCGCTCGGCGCCTGCGCGGCGGCCGCCGGGGCGCCGCTGGTATCGCGTCACCAGGTCCTGACCGTGCTGCCCGCGACCCTCGACGACGCCGAGCTCAGGCGCCGCATCGGCGACTCCCAGGCCGCCGCGGTGATGAAGGTGGGCCGCCACGTCGACCGGGTCCGCACCGTTCTCGAGCAACTCGGCCGTATCGGCGATGCGTGGTATGTCGAGCGCGCCACCATGGACAACCAGCAGGTCATGCCGTTCGCCGACTTCGCCGGCGACAGCGCACCGTACTTCTCGATGGTGCTGGTCCGACATTCGGAAGGAGAGGCGGGATGACCGGCGTGACAGCGATTATCGTTCTCGATCAGGCGGCGGTCGGGCTCGCCGAACAGATCCGCGCCGTCGTTCCGGGCGCGCGTATCCATGGGCTCGTGGGCCGCGTGACGGCGGGCGTCGATCAAACGTTCGAGGTCGCGCCCGATCACCTGCGCGGCCTGTTCACCGCCCAGACGACGATTGTCGGCGTGTGCGCCGCCGGCATCCTGATCCGCAGCCTGGCGCCGGTGCTCGGCGACAAGGGCGCGGAGCCACCGGTGATTGCCGTCGCCGGTGACGGTTCCACCGTGGTGCCGTTGCTCGGCGGCCACCACGGCGCCAACCAGCTTGCCGCGACCATTGCCGGAGTCATCGGCGGCGCGGCGGCGATCACCACCGCGAGCGACACGCGGCTCGGCGTCGCGCTCGACGATCCGCCGGCCGGCTGGCGGCTGGAGAATCCCGCCTCGGTCAAGGACGCCACGGCGCGCCTGCTGGCCGGCGCACAACTTCTCGTCGAAGGCGTCGATCCGGTGCCGGGCTGGTTAACCCCCGATCGGCACGGAAATGGGTCCCCGGATCGTGTTCGGGTGTATGCCGGACCGGAAACTGTTGAAGAGAACCAATGTGATCTCGTGTACCGGCCACAATCCCTCGTCGTCGGTGTGGGCTGCGAACGCAATTGCGATCCGGCCGAGTTACGTGAGCTTGTTCTAGGTACGCTTGCGGACAACAAGCTGTCGCGGAATGCCATCGCCTGCGTCGTATCCCTCGATCTCAAGGCGGACGAACCGGCGGTCCATGCGCTTGCCGCGCACCTCGGCGTGCCGGCGCGGTTCTTTCCGGCGGATGCCTTGGAGGCGGAGGCACCGCGTCTCGTGACGCCATCCGATGTCGTATTCAACGAGACCGGCTGTCACGGCGTTTCCGAGGGGGCGGCGCTGGCGGCGGTCGGCGCGGCAGGCGAACTGATCGTGCCGAAGTGCAAGTCGGTTCGCGCGACCTGTGCCATTGCCCGCGCGCCGGACCCGATCGACGGCGCCGCCGTCGGCCATCCGCGTGGGCGTCTCGCCGTCGTCGGCATCGGTCCCGGCCAGGCAGGGTGGCGCACGCCCGAGGTCAGCCGCCAGCTCGCGGCGGCCAGCGACGTGGTCGGTTACGGTCTCTATCTCGATCTCGTCGACGAGCTGATCGCCGGCAAGACGCGCCACCACTCGGAACTGGCGGAGGAAGAAGCCCGCGTCCGCAAGGCGCTCGACCTCGCGGCGGAAGGCCGTTCCGTGGCGCTGGTCTGTTCCGGCGATGCGGGCATCTATGCCCTGGCGACGCTGGTGTTCGAACTGCTCGACCATGAGGACCGCGCCGACTGGAACCGGGTCGAGGTTTCGGTGTCGCCGGGCGTCTCCGCGATCCAGGCTGCCGCCGCACGGATCGGCGCGCCCATCGGGCATGATTTCTGCACCATCTCGCTTTCCGATCTGTTGACCCCGTGGGATGCCATCGTGCAGCGCCTCGAGGGCGCGGCGCATGCCGATTTCGTCGTCGCGCTCTACAACCCGGTGTCGAAACGCCGCCGCCACCAGATCGAGGCGGCCCGGGATATCCTGCTGACTGGCCGGCCGGCGGATACGCCGGTCGTCCTGGCGCGAAACCTAGGCCGGCCCGGCGAAACCATCGACGTGATCCGGCTCACTGACCTGGGCCCCGACAGTGCTGATATGCTGACCCTCGTGTTGATCGGCAATTCGCAGTCGCGGCTGATCGAACGCGGCGGCCGGGCATGGGTCTATACCCCGCGCGGATACGCCGCCAAGTTCGATATCGGACCGGATGCCAAGCGGGAGAAAACCGGATCATGAAACCGTTCGCCTACGCCCTGACGTTCGTTCTTGTGTTTATCGCGGGTCCCGCGCTGGCCCAGAGCGATACGCCGACGCCCCAGTCGGTGATCGGCGATCACGAATCGGCCGTTCTGCGCGGCTTCTTCGAGAAGCTGGCCGAAGCGCAGCAGTCGGAGGACACGGACATCAGTGTCGGCGACATCGTTCGCGATGTCATCATCGCCACCACCGGCAGCGGCAAGGCCAGGGACGACGATGCGGATGCCGACGACGATGCGGATGCCGAAGCATCCGGCAAGAAGAATAAGGGCAAGAAGGACAAGCAGGACAAGAGCAAGAACAAGGGCCGCGCCGGCGGCTTGCCGCCGGGCCTCGCCAAGCAACTGGCCGAACGGGGCCAGCTGCCGCCGGGTCTGCAGCGCAAACTCGAGGAAAGCGGTGCGTTGCCGCCTGGCCTCAGTGCATCGGCGCTGCCCGCCGAGCTCGACACCGTTCTCCCCGACCTGCCCGAGGGCCAGCGCCGCGTGATCGTCGACGACGACGTGCTGATCATCGAGGAAGTGACCGGTGCGGTGATCGACTCGCTGCCCGACGTCATCCCGCCGGAGGTCGTGCCGGTCATCCAGGCGTTGCCGCAAATCCTCAACGGCGGGAACCAGTAGGAGATCTAACCCAGCATGACCGTCCATTTCATCGGTGCCGGGCCCGGCGCACCCGACCTGATCACCGTCCGCGCGCTCGACATCATCCGCCGGGCGCCGGTGGTGCTGTACGCCGGATCGCTGGTGCCGCCCGAGGTCGTCGCCGAGGCGCCGGCCGATGCCCGCGTGCTCGACACGGCACCGATGAACCTGGACGAGATCGTCGCCGAGATCGAGGCGGCGCATGCCGGCGGCCTCGACGTCGCCCGGGTCCATTCCGGCGACCCGTCGATCTACGGCGCGATCGCCGAACAGATGCGCCGGCTCGACGCCCTCGGCATTCCCTACGACGTGACGCCGGGGGTTTCGGCCTATGCCGCCGCGGCCGCCGCCATCGGCCGCGAACTGACGCTGCCCGATGTCAGCCAGACGGTGATCCTGACCCGCACCGCGGTGCGCAGCTCGGGCATGCCGCCGGGCGAAGACCTCGAAACCCTGGGCCGGACCGGCGCGACCCTGGCGATCCACCTGTCGGTCAACAACCTGGCCAAGGTGGTACGCGAGCTGACGCCGCATTATGGCGCCGATTGTCCGGTCGTCGTCGCCTACCGGGTGACCTGGCCGGATCAGCAGATCGTCACCGGCACGCTCGCCGATATCCGCGACAAGGTGAAGGCGGCGGGGTTCACGCGCACCGCGCTGATCCTCGTCGGGCATGTGCTGGGCGACGCAGCGTTCGACGACAGCCGGCTCTACGCGCCCGATCACCACCACGTGCTGCGGCCCAAGGCCGGCTAGGGCCCGAGCCCATCGAGTTGCGCGGCAATCCAGTCCATGGCCGCGTCGACGCTGTCGGCGATGTCGCCGGGCGGCAGCGGCGGCCGTTCGATCATGACGACGGGAATGCCGAGATCGGCCGCCGCCTGCAGCTTGGCCGCCGTCGCCGCGCCGCCGCTTTCCTTGGTCAGCACGGCGTCGACGCCGTGCCCGCGCATCAGCGCAAGCTCTCCGGCCAGCGTATAGGGCGGCCGGTCGACGATGCGCACCGCGTTGTCCAGCGGCAGGGGCGCTTCGTGGGTCTCGATCTGGCGGACGACGAGCCTGGCATCGAGCCGCTTGAGACCCTCCAGTCCGCGATGGCCGATGGTGACCAGGACCGTCGAGGCGCCGAGCGCCGCGAGCGCGAACGCAGCGCCCTCGATGTCCGGCGTGCGGTGAACCTCGAGGCCTTCGGGCAATGTCCACGGCGGCCGGACGAGCAGCAGACGGGGCACGTTCGCCGCCGCCGCCGCGTCGGCCGCATGGGCCGAGATTTCCGCGGCGAACGGGTGGGTCGCGTCGACCACCAGATCCACGGCCTCGTCGGTCAGATAGGCGGCCAGGCCCGCGGTGCCGCCGAACCCGCCCGAGCGCACCTCGCCCGCGGGCAACATCGCGTCACGGGTGCGGCCCGCCAGCGACGTCGTGACGGTCAGATCGTCGCCCCATCGTGCGACGGTCCGCTCGGCGAGTTGGCGGGCCTCCGTCGTGCCGCCGAGGATCAGCAGGCGGCGGCTCATGACCGGCTGCCGCCCATGAAGTCGTTGTGGGTGCGGCCGATCATCCTGCCCTCTCGGTCGAAGATGATGACCTCGATGTCGACGCCGCCGGCGACGATGGCGAGCGCCGCTTCGCGGGCCTGGCGCGCGACGGCGTCGGCCAGCGGGATGTCCTGCGCCGCGCAGAGACGGTGCGCGCCGAGCGCGGTATTGGCGTCGAGGATCGCGGCCTGCAGGTCGGCGTCGGCGCCGAGCACCCCGGCGGTGCGGCTCAGCGCCTCGAGGTCGATACTCGAGCGCGCCGAGTGCAGGTCCATGTGCCCCTGCGCCAGCTTGCTCATCTTGCCGAAGCCGCTGGCGATGGTGAGTTTCGGTACCGGGTGCTCGCGCAGGTACTTCAACAGCCCGCCGGCGAAGTCGCCCATGTCGATCAGCGCCTGCTCGCCCAGACCGTAGATCGCGCGCACCGCGTTCTCGGACGTCGAGCCGGTGGCCGCGGCGATATGCGTGATGCCGGCGGCGCGGGCGACATCCACGCCGCGGTGGATCGAATGAATCCACGACGCGCAGGAATAGGGCACGACCACGCCGGTGGTGCCGAGGACCGAGAGGCCGCCCACGATGCCGAGCCGCCCGTTCATGGTCTTCTGGGCCATCAGCTCGCCGTCGGGAATCGAAACGGTCACCGCGATATCGGTAAAGCCGCCGAGCCGCTCGGCGGCAGCCATCAGGTTGCCCTGGATCATCTCGCGCGGCTTCGGATTGATCGCGGGCTCGCCGACCGCGAGCGGCAGACCCGGCAGCGTCACCGTGCCGACGCCCGCGCCCGCGAAGAACGTCACGCCGCTGCCGGCGGCGCCGCGCCGGACCTCGGCAACGATCTCGGCGCCGTGGGTGACGTCGGGATCGTCGCCCGCGTCCTTGATGATGCCGACCGTTGCGACGTCATCGGACAGGGACTCGCGGTTGAGCGCGAACGCGGGCGTCAGCCCCCGGGGCAGGGTGATCCGGACCGGATCGGGGAAGTGTCCCGCGACCAGGGCCTCGTAGGCGGCCGTGGCGGCGGCCGTCGCGCAGGCGCCGGTCGTCCAGCCCTTGCGCAGGTCGCCGCCGGGTTTGCGCGCTTCGGTGTCCGGTTTCCGGGTATCGTCGACGGGTGCACTCATGGCGGCATTCTGGGCAACCCAGCGCCGCGTGTCATGAACCTTTCATGCCCCGAGACGACGGTTTTTTGATCTGGCGCAAGGCGCTGCCTTCGCCGCGCGGTGTATGGGATGACGACCACGGAAGGAGACGCTGCATGAGCGAACAGATCAACCCGGCCATTCATCCCGCTATTAGCCCCGCTGTTAACCCCGCGGGCATCGACGCCTACGCCCCGGCGGAGATGGCGCATCGGATCGAAACCGCCGGCGTATCCAAGGCCGCGCTCGCTACCCTGCCGTTGCTGGCTCTCGCCGTGCTGGCCGGCGCGTTCATCGCGTTCGGCGGGATGTTCTACCTCGTCGCCATCACCGACAGCGGCCTCGGCTTCGGGCCGACGCGGCTGCTCGGCGGCCTGGCGTTCTCGCTGGGTCTCGTTCTCGTCGTCGTCGGCGGGGCGGAGCTGTTCACCGGCAACAACCTGATCGTCATGGGCTGGGCGCACGGCACGGTGCCGCTGGCGGGGCTGCTGAGGAACTGGTTTTTTTCGTACGCCGGCAATTTCGCCGGTGCGGTCGCGATGGCGTTTCTCGCGTCGCTGTCCGGGTTCCTGATGCTGGGCGGCGGCGCGGTGCTCGACAACGCCGTGGCCATCGCCAAGGCGAAGACTGAATTGCCATTCGTCACCGCGCTGGTCCGCGGCATTCTCTGCAACACGCTGGTCTGCCTCGCGGTCTGGCTGTGTTTCTCGGCGCGCACGGCGGGCTCGAAGATCCTCTGCATCGTGTTTCCGATCTCGGCCTTCGTCGCGCTCGGTTTCGAACACTCGATCGCCAACATGTTCTTCATCCCGCTCGCCATGTTCGCCGGCGCCGAAGGCGTGACTGTCGGCGGCCTCGTCGCCAACCTGGTTCCGGTGACCGTCGGCAACGTGATCGGCGGCGGCGTGTTCGTGGCGTTCACCTACTACGTGATCTACCTGCGCGGCCGGCCGTGAGTTCCGGTAGCCATCAACTCCTTTTCGGCACGATGAATGTCAATCCGTCACCCCCGCGCAGGCGGGGGTCCAGCCGCCGTATCCCCGGATTCCCGCTTTCGCGGGAATGACAACTCGGAGCGGTGCCCGCACTTCCCTTATTGCCAAGGCGGCGGACGGCACGCTTTCATATTCACCATCGCAAAACAGCAAAAGGTAATACAGGATGAAAATCCCTTTCCATCAAGATAACGTTGCGCGCCCGGCTTGTCGGACACGCCCGGCTGCCACCGGCGACCCAGTCACCACCCGCGCCCGGCCCTCCCATTGCGGGTATCGGCGCTGCCGCTCCAACTCCGGATCATCACGAGGTTGTCAGGCCGGGTAGCGTTCCTACACTCATTGCGACTTGAGGGGGCTTGATGCTGAAGCGATCGGCGCGCGTTGTCAGTCTTGTTTTCGTATTCTTGGCGTTTCTACTTTCCTCCAACCATGCTGGCGCTGGACTAGGTGAAGGGTTAGAGGCGTTTGAGCAACATAATTATGAACGAGCATTGGCAGAGTGGGAACCGCTTGCAGCATCCGGGAATTCCGACGCGCAATTCTTTATAGGTTTGCTCTACTACAAGGGTCTAGGGGTTCAGCAGGACCATGCCGAAGCGCGGGGGTATTTTCAGTCGGCTTACGAGGATGGAAACGCTGAAGCGGCGTTCATGCTCGGAACGATGTACCATCTTGGCAGAGGCGGCCCAGCCGACAGTTTGACCGCGTTGAAAATTCTAACCTACGCAAGCGATAGCGGCATGACTGCAGCCACCTTTTCTATCGGCATGATGTACCTCGTCGGTGACGGCGTTGAAAAAAACCGGAGCGAGGGAAGACGGCTGGTTCTGAAGGCAGCGGGCGAAGGTTTCTCGATGGCCGAGTTGACGCTGGGCGTCGCCCATTTGTTTGGCGACTATGGATTTCCCCAAGATGAGGCCGTTGCAAAGGACTGGTTCTGCCGTGCTGGAGAAGTCGGGGTACAACGGTATGCCTTGAGCACGGGTAGAACGCTGGTTTGCGATTAAGCTACATCTCTGAGGACAGACAGGTGGAGTAGTCGAGGGTTCGATGATGGAAACCGGCACGAATTGTGGCCCTCGGTTTCGTCGTCGTCTTGTTCGTGGCGTTCACCTACTACGTGATCTACCTGCCCGGCCGGCCGTGAGTTCCGGGGCGGCGATGCGGCGGGCGGGCTTTAACCTAAGTGGATGTAGGATTGAGAGGTCATGGCCACGAAGAAAAGTACACCGGGACAACAGAGCATTCGTTCGGGACTTCTCGCTCTTTCATTTGGAATGCCCGGGTTTGGCCAGCTCTGTCTTGGGCATAACATCGCGTTTGCTGTTCAGTTCGTCCCGGTTGCTATTGTCAATATAATCGCAATCTTGCAACCGCAGTTCTCTGGACTCTCAAACTTGGAGAATTTGCACATAGACTTCGGCACAAAAATTCTTGTCGATGTCTTGTTTCGACTAGGCTCGGTTGCGCATTTGTACCTCCTTTTAAGAAACAAAAAGGAAATCCGCGTAGTGCACGATATTCAAACGTGTACCTTCATTGCAGTTACAACGTTTTTCGTTTTTGTTGTTTCGACATGATCGTCCAAGCGAAAGACGAAAAGAGTTACGCTTGAAGGACATAGGCACGGACCTGGACCTAGCTCAAGTAGTCAGCTTGAATCGGCCACGCGCGCATCTCTCCGAAAAAATTGTTACGGGCCCCGAGTTGGCGAACGATGGCACTAGGTAAGGGCCCGCCACCCGAGCGCGCCGATGCGGGGGTGTATTCGTCGCGTTCACCTGCCACGTGATCAACCTGCGCCACCGCCCTTGATTCCCGGGGTGCCCGGAGGCATGTCTGGACTGGCCGTTCGCGGCGTTTATGATGCGCGCGACCCGACCGCTCCACGTCGTCCGAAGGGACCGCCATGCAAACCCTCCGCATCGTTGTCATCGTGCTCGTCGTCGCCGTGTCGGCGGGTGGTTTCTGGTTCGCCTACCAGAGCGGCGTGCTCGGACCGCAGACGTCGCGGGTTCTGCAGGGCTCGAACGGGCCGAAGATCGGCGGGCCGTTCGAACTGGTCAATCACTGGGGCGAGACCACGACCGCCGAGGACTTCAAGGGGTCCTACATGCTGGTCTTCTTCGGCTACACCTACTGTCCGGATGTCTGCCCGGTGACGCTCAGCAACGTCTCGACGGCGCTGGACATGCTCGGCGACGACGCGGCCAAGGTCACGCCGCTGTTCGTTACCGTCGATCCGGAACGCGACACGGTGGATCAGCTCAGCGAGTACGTGAAGTACTTCCACCCGGCCATCATCGGCCTCACGGGGTCCGAACAGCAGATCGCCGACGTGACCAAGGCGTACGGCGTCTACTATGCCAAGGCCGACGGCGGGACCGGCGATCCGCAGGATTACCTGATGGATCACACCTCGATCACCTACCTGATGACGCCCGAGAACACATACGCCGCGCACTTCTCCCATTCCGCCACGGCGGAAGACATGGCCGCCGGCATCCGCCGCGTGCTCGACGGTGGCTGACGACCGCCGCCGGTCGGTGCCGAAAGGCGTGATCGTCGCGGCGCCCGCCTCGGGCAGCGGCAAGACGACGGTGACGCTCGGCCTGCTGCGGGCGCTGAGCGCGCGTGGCCGCACCGTCCGCCCGTTCAAGGTCGGGCCGGACTACATCGATCCCGGCTTCCACACCCGCGCCGCCGGTACCGTCTGTGCCAATCTCGACCCCTGGGCCATGCGGTCGGGGTTGATCGGCGCGCTGATCGGGCGGAGCGGTTCCGACGAGATTGTCGTCTGCGAAGGCGTCATGGGCCTGTTCGACGGCGCCACGGCGCATGCCGGGTCCACGGCCGACGTGGCGGCGCTCACCGGCTGGCCGGTCATCCTCGTCGTCGATGCCGCGCGCCAGGCCGGATCGGCCGCTGCCCTGGTCCGGGGGTTCGCCAACCACCGGCCCGGCGTGCGCGTCGCCGGCGTCATCTTCAACCGGGTCGGCAGCGACCGCCACCGGCGTCACGTCGGTGACGCCATGGCCGATCTGGCGGATGTTCCGGTGCTCGGCTATCTGCCCCCGGCCCCGGGGCTGTCGGTGCCGAGCCGCCATCTCGGTCTCGTGCAGGCGATGGAGATCGACGACGTCGAGACCATGATCGGGGCGGCCGCGACGCTGGTCGAAAAGCATGTCGACGTGACCGCGCTGCTGTCGCGGGCATCTTCAACGGACGCCCTTGATGCGGATGGCGGGTCGCCATCCGCGCCCGTTCCGCCGCCACTCGATCCGCTGGGCCAGCGCATCGCGCTTGCCGACGACCGCGCCTTCGCCTTCCGCTACGGCCACGTGCTCGACGGCTGGCGCACGGCCGGGGCCGACATCCTGCCGTTCTCGCCGCTGGCCGGCGACGGCCTGCCGGCCGGTGCCGACGCGGTCTACCTGCCGGGCGGCTATCCCGAGCTGCACGCCGGGGCGATCGCGGCGAACGCCGCGTTCCTCGGGGGCCTGCGACAGGCCGCGGACGACGGCGTCCCGATTGTCGGCGAGTGCGGCGGCTACATGGTCCTGGGTCAGGGCCTGGTCGACGCGGACGGCGCGCGTCACGCCATGGCGGGGCTGCTGCCGGTCGAAACCTCGTTCGCCGAGCGCAAGCTGCATCTCGGCTACCGGCGCGCCGAGCTGCTGGCCGACTGTCCGCTGGGCGCGGCGGGCACGATGTTCAGGGCGCACGAGTTTCACTACGCCAGCGTCGTCTCGGAAGACGGCGAGGGCCGGATGTTCGAGTCCACCGATGCGTTCGGCGATCCGCAACCCGCCGCCGGTCACATCCGCGGCAGCGTGTGCGGTTCGTTCGTTCACCTGATCGACCGCGAGGACGGCTGATGGGCGGCGCGGCACCGTTCTGGCGAACGAAGAGCCTCGAGCAGATGTCGCGGGCCGAGTGGGAAAGCCTGTGCGACGGCTGCGCCAAATGCTGCCTCGGCAAGGTCGAGGAGCCGGATACGAAGCGCCTGGTCACCACGGCCGTGGCGTGCCGGCTGCTCGATATCGAGGCCTGCCGGTGTTCGTCCTACGCAGACCGCCACCGCTTCGTGCCCGATTGCGTCCGGCTCGATCCGCGCAAGGCGCGGAAACTCGCCTGGCTGCCATCGACCTGCGCCTACCGGCGGCTGGCCAACGGCGACGACCTGCCCGACTGGCATCCGCTGGTGACCGGCGATCCGGACAGCGTGCACGCCGCCGGACAATCGGTTCGGGGCCGTGCCCTGTCGGAACGCGACGCCGCCGATCCGGCAGACCACCCGGCGCCCTGGGCGGAATGAACAGACGGCCATGAAAACTGCGCCCGAAAACGCTATGATGGTTCGCGAATCATGACCGCGCCCGACGCCCCGTTCTGGAAGACCAAGACGCTCGACCAAATGACCCGGGACGAGTGGGAGAGCCTGTGCGACGGCTGCGGCAAGTGCTGCCTCAACAAGCTCGAGGACGACGACACCGGCGCGATCCATCACACGGACGTCGCCTGCCGGCTGCTCGACCTCGAGACCTGCCGCTGCCGCGACTACGCCAACCGCAAGGCCGAAGTGCCCGACTGCCAGGTGCTGACGCCGGTCGGCGTGCCCGGGTTCCGATGGCTGCCGTCGACCTGCGCCTATCGCCTGATCTCGGAAGGCAAGCCGCTGCCCGACTGGCATCCGCTGGTCTCGGGCGACCCCGAAACCGTGCACGAGCACCGGATCTCGGTGCGCGGCCGCGCATTGTCCGAGGATGAAGTTCTCGATCTTGAAAACCGAATAGTGGAGTGGCCCGCATGAGCGACCCTAACGCCCCATCTGGCATTTACGCCGCTGTCTCAACGCCTTTCAACGCGCGCGGCGAGGTCGATACCGGCCGCCTCGCTAACCATGCGCACTGGCTGCTGCGGAACGGTTGCGACGGGCTCGGCGTGCTCGGCACGACCGGCGAGGCCAACTCGCTGACCATGGACGAGCGCCGCCGGGTGGTCGACGATCTTGTCGCCGCCGGGATCGCGCCGGAGCGGCTGATGCCGGGCACCGGGTGCTGCGCGCTCGCCGATACCGTGGCGCTGACCCGCCATGCGCTGGCCGCCGGCGTGACCTCGGTGCTGATGCTGCCGCCGTTCTTCTACAAGAACAATTCGGACGAGGGCCTGGTCGCCGCCTACTCCTCGGTCATCGAGGCGGTCAACGATCCGCGTCTCAAGGTGCTGCTCTACCATTTCCCGCAGATGTCCGGCGTGCCGGTGACACAGGGTGTCGCGCGCGCGCTCGTCGATCGCTACCCCGGCGTGGTGGTCGGCATGAAGGACAGCTCCGGCGATCTCGAGGCCATGACCGCGATGATGGACGCGGTGCCGGAACTGGCGATGTTCCCCGGCTCGGAGCGCCTGCTGGGCGACGCGATCAAGCGCGTCGCCGGCTGCATCACGGCGGGCGCCAACGTCGAGGCCTCGCTGATCCGCACGGTCTGGGACCAGCGCGGCGCGGACGCGATCAACGCCGCCGATCTCGACATCATGGTCGCGGTCAACCTGCTGCTCCGCGAGTACGGCCTGTTCGCGCCGATCAAGGCGCTGCTGGCGCGCAACTACGACGATCCCGAATGGCGCAACATCCGGCCGCCGCTGATGCAGCTCTCGGACGAGCGCCGCCGGGAGCTCTTCGCCGCGTTCGACGCGACCGGCTACACCTTGCCCGCGGCAGCCTAGAGGACCGGGCAGGCGATGGCGCGACGCCCGGCAAACACCGTCGAGAGCCTGACCGTCGAAGGGCGCGAGGTGCCGCTGCGGTTCCGCGTCAACAAGCGCGCCCGCCGTTTGATCCTCCGGGTCGACGACGATCTCGACGGCGCGGTGGTGACGTTGCCGCCCTACGTCGCCAGGGCCGAGGCGCGCCGATTTGCCGAGGAACGCGCCGACTGGATCGCGCGGCGGCTCGAGAAGCAGGTGCCGCGGACCCTGTTCGAGGACGGGGTCGCCATTCCGGTTCTGGGTGTCGAGCGCACCATCCGGCATACCGGCGGGACGCGGCGGCCCGTGGTCTGCACCGACGACGAACTGCTCGTCGCCGGCGCCGTCGAGCACCTGCCGCGCCGCGTCGCCGACTGGCTGAAGGCGGAAGCGCGGCGCCAGATCGAACCGCGCGCGCTCGAGATGGCGGATACCATCGGCGAGCGCTGCCGGCGGATCACCATCCGCGACACCCGCTCGCGCTGGGGCTCGTGCGCGCACGACGGCGGCCTGAACTTCTCGTGGCGGCTGGTGCTGGCGCCGCTCTGGGTGCTCGAGTACGTCGTCGCCCACGAGGTCGCGCATCTCGCCGAACACAATCACAGCACGCGATTCTGGGCGGTTGTCGACCGGCTGAACGGCGATGCCGAACGCGGCCGGGCGTGGCTCGGCGTGCACGGCCCGGCGCTGCACCGCTACGGCTGAGCCCGGCGCTTGAATTAGGGCACAAGCATCGGATAGCGCAGCCGGCTCCGCCCTTTATACTGGCGGGCATGAACGAGATGACGAACAAGACGGACATGGTCCCCGATCCCCGCTGGCAGCGGGTCATGGCGCGCGATTCGCTGGCCGACGGCCGCTTCGTCTACGCGGTGGCGACGACCGGCGTCTACTGCCGGCCGTCGTGTTCGTCGCGGCGCCCGAAACCGGAGAACGTCCGCTTCTACGATGCCGCCGAGGCGGCCGAACACGACGGCTTCCGGCCGTGCCGCCGCTGCCGGCCGGACGAGACCGCGCCGGAAACGCCCGACGCCAGGCTGGTGCGAACCGTCTGCCAGGCGATCGCCGACGCGGACGAACGCCTGCCGACGCTTGCCGAACTGGGCGAGGCCGCCGGCATCAACCCGCAACATCTGCAGAAGAGGTTCAAACGCATCATGGGTGTTTCACCGCGCACGTACGCCGACGAGGTCCGCCGCGGCAAGGTCCGCGTCCTGCTCAAGGAACAGAACGACGTCTCGGGCGCGCTCTACGAGGCGGGCTACGGCTCGTCGAGCCGGCTCTACGAGAACGCCGGCGAATGGCTCGGCATGACGCCGGCGAGCTACGCCAAGGGCGGCGCCGGGGCATTGCTGCGTTACGTCATCACCGACTGTCCGCTCGGGCGCATGATCGTAGCCGCGACCGAGCGGGGCGTCGCCTTCCTCGGCTTCGGCGACGACGACGGCTACCTGCTGGCGGAACTGCAGGCCGATTTCCCGAATGCCGGGATCGCCGCCGACGACGGCCGCATGGCCGGCTGGATTGCGGCGATCCGCACGGAGCTCGACGGCGGCGCGCCCGCCGCCGACGTGCCGCTCGACGTCGCGGCGACCGCGTTCCAGGCACGCGTCTGGCAGGCGCTGCGCGCCATCCCCAAGGGAAGCACCATGACCTACGGCGAGATCGCCGAGGCGCTCGGCAAGCCGAAGGCGGCCCGCGCCGTCGGCCGGGCCTGCGCCACCAACCCGGTGTCGCTGATCGTGCCGTGCCATCGCGCCGTCGGATCGAGCGGCTCGCTGACCGGTTACCGCTGGGGCGTCGAGCGCAAGAAGACGCTGCTCGACCACGAAGGGTCCGACGCCTAGCGCCGGGGATCCCTGACCGTGTGCAGCCGCTTGGCGGCCTTGAGCCCGAATTTCAGGATCTGGTTGCGCCGCCGCGTCGTGTTCATCTTGCGGCGCGGCGCTTCACGGACGATGGCTCCGTGGAACGAATCGGCAACGATGATGCCGGCCTCGGGCGGAATGAGGTCGAGCGGGAACCCGCCGGCGACCGCGAAGTAGAACGCGTCGCAGTGGGTCAGGTACTCCGGCCACTTGCCGTCGGCCCTGAAGTCGCGCTCCGACGCCTTGACCTCGGCGACCAGAAAACCCCCGTCCTTGGCCAGTCCGATGACATCGACGCGGCGGTTGTTAGAGAGCGGAAACTCGGTCAGCGGTGAGAATCCCAGGTTGGAGAACAGCCGGCAGACGCTGCGGGCGATGTCGTCGGCAGCGAGCGCGTCGCCGTGAAAATCGAAATCGAACGGGGTGGGGATCTGGCCGCGCCTGATTTTGTTCATCTTATGTTCCTATCGCCGGTTTCCTTCGTAATCCTTAACGGGCGCGCTTTCAACCGTCGGACCGGCTCGCTAGCATGGCGCCATGGAAACCGTGCAGTTCCAGGCAAGCCACTGCATCGACGTCGCGACCCGGGGGCAGGGGCTTTACGAGATCACCGGCGAGATTGCGCGCTGGCTCGCCGATGCGGGCATCCGGCGCGGCCTGCTGACGGCGTTCTGCCGCCACACCAGTGCCTCGCTGACCATCCAGGAGAACGCCGATCCGGACGTGCAGGCGGACCTCAACACCTTCTTCCAGCGCACCGTGCGCGAGGACCCGTCGCTCTATCGCCACACCGCCGAGGGCGCCGACGACATGCCGGCGCACATCCGCAGTGCGCTGACCGATGTCTCGCTGTCGGTGCCCATCGACGAAGGCCGCATGGTGCTCGGCACCTGGCAGGGCATCTACCTGTTCGAACACCGCACCCGCGCGCACCGCCGCCAGGTTCACCTGCACGCGCTCGGCGCCTGAACGCGGGCCGGCGGCCGCTTCGGCATTGAACGCCAGGCGACATTGGCTAGAGTGGTCGGCGTGCCAGCCTCCCGGGTTAGACAGCAAATCTCATGAGCTTCGACGCCATCAAGTTTCGCCAGGCTCTCGGCACGTTCGCGACGGGCGTCACGGTCGTGACGGCAAGGGCACCGAACGACGAATTGCTCGGCGTCACCGTCAGCTCGTTCAATTCGGTCTCGCTCGATCCGCCGCTGGTGCTGTTCAGCCTGGACCGCCGGGCGTCGAGCGTCGGCGCATATGAAGCGGCCTCGCATTTCGCCGTGAACGTTCTCGACCGCTCCCAGATCGAGCTGTGCGAGAAGTTCGCGCAGCCGCTGTCCGACAAGTGGAACGGCGTCGCGTTCGAGGACGGCGCGGGCCGCGCCCCGGTGCTGCCCGGCTCGCTGGCGGTGTTCGAATGCCGCGCGTGGGCGACCTACGACGGCGGTGACCACGTGATCTTCGTCGGCGAGGTCGTCAACCTGCGGGCGCGGCACGACGGCAGCCCGCTGCTGTTCCACGGCGGCGCCTACAAGTCGGTGTCGGGCCTGGAGTCCTGAGCGGCCTTCCTGTTCGGAACGATTCGTTGCTAAGATCAGCACGTCTGCCGGTCAGCCTCAGCGTCTATGAAAATTGAGTGAGGACGAATATCATCAAGTCGGCGATGGATCAGGCGGGCTTTGTTGAGCGGGCGCTGCAGACCATGAACGATGCGACGTAACGCCGTAGTGACTTTGGTACTTGATGCCCGAGAAAATGGGCGAAGATAGAATGCAACGCGGAAAGCAAACAGGGAGTTTAAGAAACATGCGAAAATTTGCGACAAACCTACTCGCAGCCGGCGCCGTACTCGTCGGTGCCTGGAGCGCCGGCTCCGCGCCGGCGGATGCCGCCGACCTCGGCGCTGTCGACGAACCGATCAAGCTCGCCATTCTCGAGTGGACGGGCGCTCACGTGACGACGCACATCGCCGGGCACATTCTCCAGAAGATGGGCTATAAGGTCGAGTACGTGACTGCCAGCAACTACGGCTCCGCGACCGCCGTCGCAGACGGCAGCATCGCCGCCTCGCTCGAACAGTGGGACAACAACCTCGGTGAGTTCTATCCGAAGCTGATTGCCGAGGGCAAAATCGAGGATATCGGAGACGTCGGACTCGCCGGTCGCGAGGGCTGGCTGTATCCGGTGCACATGAAGGAGAAGTGCCCGGGCCTGCCGGCTTGGGATGCCTTCAAGTCCTGCGCCCAGGCGTTTGCCGCGCCCGAGACGTTCCCGAACGGCCGGTTGCTGTCGTACCCGGCGGACTGGGGCACCCGTTCCGCCGACCTGATTGCCGGCGAAGGTCTGCCGTACACGGCGATTCCCTCCGGTAGCGAAGGCGCCATGGTCGCCGAGCTGACGTCGGCCGCGGAAGCCAAGACACCGCTGGTGATGATGTTCTGGGCACCCCACTGGTCGCTGGCAAAGGTCGAGACCGAGTGGCTCGACATGCCGCGCGAGGTTCAGGAAGCGCATTCGCTGGTCCCGCCGAGGATTTTCAAGGCGGCATGGCCCGGCATGGCCGACAAGTGGCCGGCGGCCTATGAGTTCCTGAAGAACTTCCAGATCTCGAATGCCGTCCAGGAGCCGATCATGGGCGCGGTCGACAATGACGGCCAGGATGTCGTCAAGGTCACCGGCGAGTGGGTCGAGAACAACGAATCGGTGTGGAAGCCGATGGTCGACAAGGCCACGATGTAAACGTCCCGCCACAGGCGGATTGGGCAGGGCCGGTCGCACAGACCGGCCCTGCTTGTTTTCCCGAGTTGCTTTGGATCGGACCGCAAGCAACAATACTTCGGGAGCGAGGGGAGGGGAACGCTGTGAGCGAACAAACCGTCAAGATGGCGTGCCGCAACGTCTGGAAAGTCTACGGCGACGATCCGGCACAGTTCTTCGAGAACCGCAACGGCGCCGTCGCCGATCCGGCCGCAACCCTCAAGAGGATTCGCGAGAGCGGCCACATCCCGGCGGCCGCCAATGTCAGCTTCGATGTCCATGTCGGAGAGATTTTCATCATCATGGGACTGTCGGGTTCCGGCAAGTCGACGATGGTCCGCTGCCTGTCACGCCTGGTCGACTCGACGGCCGGCGAGATCCTCCTCGACGGCGAGGACCTGCTCAAGGCCAGCGAGCAGGAGCTCATCCAGATCCGGCGGCGCAAGATGGGCATGGTGTTTCAGGGGTTCGGCCTGCTGCCGCACCTGAGCGTCCTGGAGAACGTTGCCTTTCCGCTGAAGATTCAGGGAATGGGCGAGGCCGAACGCCGCGAACGCGCCGCGAAGATGGTCGATCTCGTCGGACTTTCGGGGCGCGAGGACGCCTATCCGCGGCAGTTGTCGGGCGGACAGCAGCAACGCGTCGGCATTGCCCGTTCGCTCGCCGTCGAGCCCGAACTCTGGTTCCTCGACGAACCGTTCTCGGCGCTCGATCCGCTGATCCGGCGCCAGATGCAGGACGAGTTCGTGCGCCTCCAGACCATGCTTCACAAGACGATCGTGTTCATCACTCACGACTTCCTCGAAGCCCTGAAACTGGGCGATCGCATCGCCATCATGAAGGACGGCGAGGTCGTACAGATCGGCTCGCCGTCCGAGCTGGTGCTCAACCCGGCGACCGACTACGTCGCCGAGTTCACCGAGGACGTGCCGCTGGTCCGCGTCATCACCTGCGGCTCGATCATGGTGCCCGCCGAGGGCGACCTCGACCAATCGGTGACGGCGACGCCGACGATGACGCTCGAGGACCTGTTGCCGAACTTCGCCGAACGGGACGCGCCGGTCCCGGTCGTCGATGACGGGAAGGTCGTCGGCATGGTGACGCCGGGCGGCGTCGTTCGTGCACTTGCCGAGAGCGAAGCGAGGACACAGCACGGATGAACGCTTCGCGGTCCCTAACGCTGCCCGAGGGTTTCCGGCCGTGGCTGGCCATCGGGGCGCTCGCCGTTGCCTGCTTCTGGCTCCAGGCGGACGCATCGTGGATCGCGGCCTATCCGAAGAGCTGGGTCGTGCCGCTGATCGACTGGATCAACGTGATCACCAGCTGGTTCGTCGACAATTTCCGGTTCATCTTCCGGGCGATCTCATGGGCTCTCGAGTGGCCGATGACGGCCGTCAACGCGGTGCTGAACTGGTTGCCGTGGCCGGCGACCATGGCGGCAATCGGCGTCGTCGCACACCGTGCCGGGGGCTGGAAACTGACCGCGTTCACAACGCTGGCGCTCGGCTACATGGTCGTCGTCGGCTACTGGGACGAGAGCATGGCGACGTTGTCGCTGGTCGCGGTCTCGATGCCGCTTTCGGTCGGACTCGGCCTGTTCCTCGGGATCTGGTCGTTCCGCTCCAAACGGGTCGACCGCATCGTGCAGCCGGTGCTCGATCTCATGCAGACCGTCCCGGCATTCGCCTATCTGATCCCGATCCTGTTCCTGTTCGGCTTCGGACCCGTCGTCGGCCTGATCGCCAGCGCCATCTACGCCGCACCGCCGATGGTCCGCAACACCATCCTCGGTCTGCGCCGGGTGCCGTCCGACATCGTCGATTCGGCCGTCATGTCCGGGTGCACGCCGCGTCAGCGGTTCTGGCAAGTCGAGATCCCGACCGCGTTGCCGCAGATCATGGTCGGCGTCAACCAGACGACCATGGCGGCGCTCAGCATGGTCATTATCGCCGCCATCATCGGCGGGTTCGCCGACATCGGCTGGGAGGTGCTGTCGACCATGCGCAAGGCCCAGTTCGGCCAGAGCCTGCTGTCCGGTTTGGTGATCGCGCTGCTGGCGATGATTCTCGATCGCATCAGCTGGGGCCTGGCCGAAAAGCAGAACGCGCTGCCCGATCGGCACCTGGCGTCCGTCTGGCAGCGCCACCAGCACCTGATCGTCGCAATCGCGGCCATGGTCGCGTTCGTCGTCGGCGCGCAGGCGATCCCCTGGATCGCGGCCTACCCCGACACGTGGGTGTTCTATCCGGCGGACATTCTCAACGACGGCGTCCGGTACATCGTTCGCAACTACAGCGACCTGATGACGGCGCTGAAGACCAACACGCTGTTCTACATGATGCTGCCGATCCGCATCGGCTTCGTGAAGACCATCAGCCCCTACTCCTGGGGGTTCGAGCTCACCAGCGCCATGATCTGGGGTTACGCGCTGGCCGTTGCCGCGCTGACCGCCCTGGCGTGGCGGCGCCGGGGTTGGCGGACGTCGGTTGCCGTGGTGATCGTCGGCGGGCTGCTGTTCTTCGGCACCACCGGCACCCCGTGGCCGGTGTTCATGGCCGTCGTGACCCTGATCGCGTGGCAGACGGGCGGCCGGAACACCGCACTGTTTGCCCTGCTCTCGATGGTGTTCATTCTGATCAACGGGTTGTGGAACCAGGCGATGCTGTCGGTCTATCTTTGCGGCGCCGCGGTGCTGATCTGCGTCGTTTTCGGCGGCCTGCTCGGCGTGTGGGCGGCGGGCAACGATTCGGTGTCGCGATTCCTCAGGCCGATCAACGACACCCTGCAGACGATGCCGCAGTTCGTCCTGCTGATTCCGGTGCTGATGCTGTTCAAGGTCGGCGAATTCACCGCCTTGCTGGCGATCATCGCCTACGCCATCGTGCCGATGATCCGCTACGTCGAGCACGGGCTGCGCAACGTGCCGGCGGAGATCGTCGAGGCCTCGCAGCAGATGGGCTGCACATCCCGCCAGATCCTGTTCGAGGTCAAGCTGCCGCTGGCGCTGCCGGTCATCATGCTGGGCCTCAACCAGACCATCATGTACGGCCTGGCGATGCTGGTTATCGCCGCGCTGGTCGGCACCCAGGGCCTCGGCCAGGCGGTCTATCTCGCGCTGGGCGAGGCGAACGCCGGCGCCGGCCTGGTCACCGGCCTGTCGATGGCGTTGATCGCGATGACGGCGGACCGCATCCTTCAGGCCTACAGCCGCCAGCGCCAGCATGCTCTAGGACTCTAGACTTTCCTGCCGAAGGCCCCTCGCGCGTGACGTTGGTCACAGACCGCAACGGCTGTTCCCGCTAGCTTCCCTCCGTCGCCCCGAACGGCGGGCGCGCCATCAGGGCGGGATTTCGCAACATGGTTTTCTTCAGGCGATTCGTGAACGGCGTGTGGCGCCAGTTCCGCGGGCGGTCGCGCCGTCTGCGGCCGGTCTACCTGGTCTTGCCGCCGAGCTACCGCTGAGCCGTCGGCCGCCGCTCACGCGATCTCTCGCATTCGTGTGCGCGCGTGTCTCGTCAGGCAATCCTGGCGGCGTATAATCGCTGCCAGATTCGCCCGCACGAGGTTCCCCGATGTCCATTGCCGAAACGCCTGCCGCCGAGCCATCCGCCTATGCCCGACTGAAGCAGTTCCTGTTCGGCCCGGCGCCGGAGCAGAACCTGCCCGAGCGAATTCGCCAGAGCATCGCCGAACAGCAGCGCCAGAGCGAAATCCTCGTCGGCTGGATCCAGCTCTCCCTGGTGCTGACCATGGCCACGCTCTACTCGCTGTCGCCCAAGACCACCGCGCCGGATGCGATCATGGTGGTGCCGTTCGCGCTCGGCATCTACTTCGCGATCACCGTCGCCCGGCTGATCGCGTCCTACGTCTCGAGCCTGCCGCACTGGGCGCTGACGGTTTCCACGGTCGTCGACATCGCGCTCCTGATGGTCCTGATCTGGAGTTTCCACATCCAGTACGAACAACCGGCGTCGTTCTACCTGAAGGCGCCGACCATGCTGTACGCGTTCATCTTCATCGCCCTTCGCGCGCTCCGCTTCGATGCGCGCTACGTCTTGCTGGCCGGCGCCTCGGCCATCGGCGGCTGGCTCGTGCTGATGGTCTACGTGCTCTATGCCGTGCCCGACGACCCGATGATCACCCGCGACTACGTCGAGTACCTGACGTCGAACTCGATCCTGATCGGCGCCGAGGTCGACAAGCTGATCTCGATCGGCCTGGTCACCCTGGTTCTGGCGGTGGCGATCTTCCGGGCTGAGCGCATGCTGCGCCGCGCGACGCTCGACGCGGTCGCGGCCCAGGACCTGTCGCGGTTCGTCTCGCGCGAGGTCGCCGACCGCATCACTCACGCCGACGAGACGATCCGGCCGGGCGACGGCGAATCGAAGGTCGCCACGGTGATGTTCACCGATATCGAGGGGTTCTCGACGATTTCGGAGAAGCTCACGTCGGCGGAACTGGTCCGCACCCTCAACGACTACTTCGGCGCGATCTACGAGGCGATCCGGCCTTACGGCGGTGTCATCGCCCAGTATCAGGGCGACGCCATGCTGATCACCTTCAACACGGTGACGGCCAACGAGGATCACGCGGCCAACGCGGTGCGCACCGCGCTGGTCATCCAGGATCTCATGGCATCGCGCACGTTCGGCGACGGAATCGCGATGAAGACGCGCTGCGGCATCAACACCGGCGAGATGACCGTCGGCGCCGTGGGCGCGGAGGAGCGCCTGATCTTCACCGTGCACGGCGACGAGGTGAACATCGCTGCCCGGCTCGAGCAGATCTGCAAACAGTACGAGACCCACATCATGGTCACCGCGAGCACCCGCGACGCGGCCGGCGACGAGTTCGACTACGAACGCATGGGCGAAGTCGTGGTTCGCGGCCGGACCCGGCCGACCGACATCTACACGGTGCGCCGCCGCAACGACTAGCCCTTGTTGGCGATGATCTTGTTCTGCTCGCGCAGGCGGCGGATCAGCTGCATGATCACGCGGCGCAGCACCGGGTCGGCCTGGCCGAGCCGTTTCTCGAATTGCTCGCGCTTGACGGTGAGCGCGCGGGTTTCCGTCAGGCAGCGCGCAGTCGCGCTGCGCGGGCCGGGATCGAGCAGCGCCATCTCGCCGATCATCTCGCCCTTGCGAACGGTGCCGATCAGGATGGTCTTGCCGTCGCGCCGGCAGGAAATCTCGACCTCGCCGGCCTCGATGACGTAAGCCAGGTCGCCGGCGTCGCCTTCGCGGAAAATCCGCTCGCCGGCTTCGAACTCGACCTTCTCCATCGGCGTCATTACCCCCTCAGCTTGCCGCCCGTGGCCTGCTCGACGCGCTCGACGACCGAAGCGGATATGCCGTCGATCTGTTCGTCGGTCAGGGTCTGTTCGCCGGGTTGAATGACGACACGGATGGCCATCGATTTCATGCCGTCACCGAGATTGCCGCCGGCGAACACGTCGAACACCTGGACGTCGGCGATCAGCGCCTTCTCAGCGCCTTTTGCCGCGCCGATGATTTTATCTGCGGGGACGTCGGCTGCAACGACGAAAGCGAAATCGCGGCTGATCGGCTGCAGGTTGGAAAGCCTGAGCAGCGTCCTGGCCGGACCCTTGCCCTTGGGCTTGGGCAGCGCGTCGAGGAACAACTCGAATGCCACGACCGGGCCCTTGACGCCCATGCGGCGCAGCACGCGCGGATGGATCTCGCCGAACCGTGCCAGCATGTTCTTGGGCCCGAGACGGAGCTCGCCCGAACGACCGGGGTGATACCAGTCGGCCGAGCCTTCGAAAACCTGCAGCTTGTCGACCGGTGCGCCGAGCTCGCCGAGCACCGCGAGCGCATCGGCCTTGGCATCGAACACATCGACCGGCCGGGGTGCGCGCGCCCAGTGCTTCGGCCCGGTATCGCCCGTGCGGATGCCGCCGGTCACGATGGTTTCCTCACCAGGATTGGGTCCGTCGAACTGCGGTCCGATCTCGAACAGCGCGGCATTCGGGATGCCGCGGTCGGCGTTGCGTCCGGCCGCCGCGATCAGGTTCGGCAGCACCGAGGGACGCATGACGTCGAGATCGCTGGAAATCGGATTGACCAGGCGCAGACCGTCGGCGACGCCGCCGAACAGATCGGCGTGGGCGCTGGGAAGGAACGAATAGGTCACGGCCTCGACCAGACCGCGGCCGGCCAGCGCGCGGCGCGCCGATGCCCGGCGTTTCTGGTCGGCGTCGTAGGCCGCCGTCGGCAGACCGTCGAGCGCCGAGAACGGCACCGCCGGGATCTTGTCGTAACCGTGCAGCCGCACGACCTCCTCGACGAGGCAGGCCTCGCCGACGATGTCCGGCCGCCACGACGGCACGCCGGCGTGCAGCGTGTCGCCCGCCCGGTCGATCTCGAAGCCGAGGACCGTCAGGATGCGCACGACCTCGTCGTCGGGCACGTCGACGCCGCCGAGGGTTCGGACCCGCTCAAGGCGCAGGTCAATGGTGCGGCGCCACGCCGGTTCCTCGCCGGCGACGATGACCTCCGACGGTTCACCGCCGCACAGCGCCATGATCATGTGGGTGGCGATTTCCATGCCGTCGACCAGGAACGCGGGATCGATGCCGCGCTCGAATCGGAACCGCGCGTCGGACTGCAGGTTGAGCTTGCGCCCGGTCGCCGCCGTGCGCACCGGATCGAAGAACGCGGCCTCGACGAAGACGTTGACCGTGCTCTCGGTGCAGCCACTTTCCTCGCCGCCCATGACACCGCCGAGCGCCTCGGCGCGGTTGTCGTCGGCGATCACGGTCATCGACGGATCGAGGGTGTACTGCTTCTCGTTCAGCGCCAGCAGCGTCTCGCCGCCCCGGGCAAAGCGGACGTGGATGTCGCCTGATACCTTGTCGGCGTCGAACACGTGAAGCGGCCGGTTGTAGGCGAACGTCATGTAGTTGGTGATGTCGACGAGCGCCGAGATCGGGCGCAGGCCGATGGCCTCGAGGCGGTCCTTCAGCCACTTCGGGCTCTCGCCGTTGTGCACGTTGCGAATGTAGCGGCCGACGAACATCGGGCAGGCCTTGCGGTCGTCGCCCTCGAGGTCGATGTGGACGTCGATCGGGCTCTTGAACGCGCCCGGTACCGGGCCCTCGGCGATCGCTTTCAGCGTGCCGACACCGGCGGCCGCCAGATCGCGGGCCACGCCGCGCACGCCGAGGCAATCACCGCGGTTCGGCGTGATGCCGATCTCGATGACGGGATCGTCGAGGCCGAGCGCGGCGACGGCGGACGAGCCGATGGCGTGATCCTCGCCTTCGGCGAACTCGATGATGCCGTCGTGATCATCGCTGATCTTCATCTCGCGCTCGGACACCATCATGCCGCTCGAGGCGACGCCCCGGATTTCCGCCTTCTTGAGCGTGATGCCGGTGCCGGGGATATAAAGACCCTCGCGGGCGAACACGCCGAGCAGGCCGGTCCGCGCGTTCGGCGCGCCGCAGACGACCTGGATGGTCTCGCCGGCGCCGTAATCGACGGTGCAGACCCGCAGCCGGTCGGCGTCCGGGTGCTGCGAGGCCTCGACGATGCGCGCGACGACGAACTCCTCGAGTCCCTTGGCGCGGTCTTCCACGCCTTCGACCTCGTGGCCGTTCATGGTCAGCCGTTCGCAGATCTCGTCGATCGACGCGTTGGTGTCGAGATGCTCCTTGAGCCAGCCCAGGGTGAACTTCATCGGTCGAGCCCTCCCACGAGGCTAGGTTGGTTGAGCGACGAGAAGCCGTAATGGCGAAGCCACCGGAGGTCGGACTCGTAGAACGTCCGGAGATCGGGAATGCCGTACTTCAGCATGGCCATGCGCTCGACGCCCATGCCGAAGGCGAAGCCCTGGTACTCGGCCGGATCGATGCCGCAGTTGGCCAGCACGTTCGGGTTGACCATGCCGCAGCCGAGGATCTCCAGCCAGTCGTCGCCGTGACCGATCTGCAGGCCGCCGCCCTCGCGGGTGCAGCCGATATCGACCTCGGCCGACGGCTCGGTGAACGGGAAGTAGCTCGGGCGGAAACGCACCGGCAGGTCGTCGACGCCGAAGAACACGCGGCAGAACTCGATGAGACAGCCCTTGAGGTGCCCCATGTGGGTTTCCTTGTCGACGACGAGGCCCTCGACCTGGTGGAACATCGGCGAGTGCGTGGCGTCGTAGTCGAAGCGGTAGGTGCGGCCCGGGACGATGATACGGATCGGCGGCTCGGTGTTTTCCATGGTGCGGATCTGCACCGGCGAGGTGTGCGTGCGCAGCACCGTGCGGTCGTCCTCGTTGTCGGTCCCGCCGGCGCCGGGCAGGTAGAACGTGTCGTGTTCCTGGCGCGCCGGGTGATCCGGCGGGATGTTGAGGGCGGTGAAGTTGTGCCAGTCGTCCTCGATGCTCGGGCCCTCGGCGACGGTGAAGCCCATCTCGCCGAGGATGGCGACGACTTCCTCGATGGTCTGGCTGATCGGGTGGATGCGGCCCTGGTCCTCGGGGCGGACGGGCAGGGTGACGTCGACCGTTTCCGTCGCCAGACGGGCGTCGAGCTCGGCATCGGCGAGATCGGCCTTGCGCGCCTCTATGGCGTCGGCGACCTCGGTCTTCAGCACGTTCAGCGACTTGCCGGCCTGCTTGCGGGCATCCTCGTCGAGGCCGCCGAGGCCCTTCATCATCGCGGTGATGGAGCCCTTCTTGCCGAGTGCCGCGACACGCACGTCCTCGAGCGCCTGAACGGTGCCGGCCGCGCCGACCGCCGCCATCAGCTCTTCCCGAAGTTTGTCCAAGTCCTGCATGTCGTTCCATCCGTCTGGTGGTCAACACGGAAAACCGCCCGGAGTCGATGCTCCGGGGCGGCTCTCAATGTCTGAGGAAACTGATGTATGGCCCGATGGTGTGCCCGGCCGCGAGACCGGGCGACGACCGGATCAGGATTGAGCGAGAGCCGCCTGAGCTTGATCGACAAGCGCCTTAAACGACTCCGGCTCACGTACGGCGAGATCGGACAGGATCTTGCGGTCGATTTCGACCCCTGCCTTGTTCAGGCCGTTGATGAGCTGCGAATAGGTCAGGCCGTACTCGCGCGCGCCGGCGTTGATCCGCTGGATCCAGAGGCGGCGGAAGGTGCGCTTCTTGGCGCGGCGGTCGCGATAGGCGTACTGCAGACCCTTCTCGACCCGCTCGATGGCGATCCGGAAGTTGGTGCTGTTGCGCCCGCGGTAGCCGCGTGCCTGCTTGATGACTTTCTTGTGACGGGCGTGCGATGTGACGCCCCGTTTTACGCGTGCCATGGTTCGGTTCTCCTATGGGCTCAGGCGTTCGGCATGTAGGTCTTGACGATCTTCGCGTCCTGGGGCGCGAGGATCATGGTGCCGCGCGTGTTGCGGATCACCTTCTGCGAACGGCGGCGCATGAAGTGCCGCTTGCCCGCCGCCTTGGCGCGGACCTTGCCTTTGGCCGTCAGGGAAAACCGAAGTTTGGTCGACGACTTCGTCTTCAACTTGGGCATTTTCCGTTTCCTTCTATTGATGCCCGGCCGCGTGAAGCGACGGCCGGTGCGTTTTCGGTTCTGAGCGGCTGGGCATGCCCCGCCGGACCGCTCGTCATGATCCCGCGCAAAAGCCCGGGAAGCGCCGGGTTATAGCGGGCGAGGGCCGGGATATCAAGGGGTTTGAGGGGGATTCCGGTGCTTCCCCGATCTGGCCGCGATTCCGATGCCTAAACCGAACATTGGACCAAGGAGCGCCGTACCGATACCGCCACCCAACAGGGAGGCGCGGATACCCAGAGCGATGTTGCTTACGTGCAAGAGATTAACGCTCGGCCTGGTTGGCGAGAGGTTCTCCCGCCCGAAATCGACGTCGCTCAAACCGGCAAAGAATCCACCACCCGTGAACAACAAAGGACCCACGATCGTGTAGAGGAAAACCCAGCCCATGACGTTGGGGTTCCGATCGTGTCTTATCAGACTGGTGTGGAAACTGGCTGCCTTCCTCAAGAATTCTCGGCAAAAGACTGCTGAAGCAATGGCCACAAGCATCCCCGTCAAAATACTAGCGCCATAGACGTGCTTCAGAATTGGAACACGATGGTCGTATCCGTTTTGGACAAGAGACTTTGAGATTCCATCGATTCCAGGGACGAATGACGTCAGATACTCGGCGAGCGGTGCCGATCGCTCGATCCATACTTCGACCAACGAACTGTGGCCTGCGAGCCCCATGACTGCAGAAATGTAAATTAGCCCGATGCATGCAATCGAATACAAACAAACGGTTGCAGCAAACGCTCCGTAGTAGTCAGGGTCGTTCTTCCATCGTTTGCGGGTCGCGTTAAAAGGCACAATGATTGTTCCTTTATGAGGGGCGGTTCGTTGCGTGAATTGCGGGGCGAGCCGTACGCCTAAAGCAACCGGCAGTTGTCCGAGCGCATGATTCAGGAGCGTGCTTGACAAGATAGGAACAAAATCATATTATGATAAATGCTCTTTGCCATGGTGAATATGTAGCAGTGACGATCCCATCGGTCGTCCTCGGGCTTGACGGTTGCGAGGCTCCGTGCGCGGGCCGACGGGTTCGGCTGATCCTGACCCCCACCCTAACCCTCCCCCTGCGAGGGGGAGGGGAATGACGGGTGTTGCGGCTGGGTTCCCTCCCTTCATCGAGGGGAGAGACAGGGTGGGGAGGAAACGGAGAATGTTGAGAAATGCGAACCACCCCTGGGGGTATGAACATTCTGATCATTTCTCATCGTTTCTCATCCGGGCCGGGCCCGGACGGTCACCGCAAAACAACGACCAAAATGACCAAAAATAGCCCTAAGTGACCCCGAATCCGGATGACCTTTGTCGCGAATTCAAGGGCTTGGCGAATTTCGCGCGGGGAAAATGACCAAAATGACCCCTTGTTATGCCTCACCCCAGACGGCAGTTGTCGGCCCCGAAGATCGTTCGGATGACGGGACGCGGTTATCGGGCTGCGGACATCATGGCGGAGACCGCCGCCGCCGCGCCCTTGATGTCCTGGACGCCCCAGAAGCCGTCGGTGAAGCCCGAATCGAGACTGATGTTGCCGCGACGGTTGGCCGGCGCCGGTTCGCGCAACCTGAGATCGCCGCTGCCGTCGGGCCGGTCGGTGCGCCGCAGGCCATCGATGTCGCCGGGCGCGATCGTCGTCGTCGTGACCTCGCGGCCGACCTTGATGATCAGGGCGCGCTTGTCGGTGACCGCGTAGTACGTCCGGTTCGCGCGGCGCGCATCGCGCCACGGCGTCGAGACCAGCCAGAAGCCGACGGCGACGAACGGCAGGCCAAACAGACCGAACCAGCCGCCCTCGATGGACGCGCCGATGGTCCAGAAGATGGCGAAGGCGAAGAAGACCACGCCGAAAGCGGTCTTCATCCAGTTGCGCTTGAAGGAAACCCCGGTTTCGGGGCGGCCCCGCCAGACGATGCTTTCGCCTTCGCGGAGGACGTTGTTCGCGACGTAGTCTTCAACGTCCATGCCGCTCTCCGTTGCCGGGCGCCTGAACCCGAGCGCCGTTACTTTGGCGCCAGCACCATGGTCATCATGCGGCCCTCGGTCTTGGGGAACTGTTCGACCTTGGCGAGTTCGTCCATTTCTTCGCGCACGCGCTGCAGCACCGCGAGGCCGAGATCCTGATGGGCCATTTCGCGGCCGCGGAAGCGGATCGTCATTTTGACCTTGTCGCCGGCATCGATGAACTTGCGCACGTTCCGCATCTTCACATCGTAATCGTGGTCGTCGATGTTCGGGCGCATCTTGATCTCCTTGACCTCGATGACCTTCTGCTTCTTGCGCGCTTCGTTGGCTTTCTTCTGCGCCTCGTACTTGTACTTGCCGTAGTCGAGGATCTTGCAGACAGGCGGATCCGCGTTGGGCGAGACCTCGACAAGATCGAGGCCGGCCTCATAGGCGTGTTCGATGCCTTCTTCGACGGAGAGGACTCCGATCACTTCGCCGTCGGCGCCTACGACGCGGACCTTGTCGGCAGTGATCTGTTCGTTGACGCGGGGCCCATCGCGGGTCGGCGTCTGATTCATCGGGGGTCTGGCTATGGTTCGAACCTTTCAAATAACGACTAATGTTCCGGCGGGCCTTCCGTTGCCGCGCCGTTTGCTGAAACTCTCACGATGTTCCGTTGAACGCTGCCCCAGAAAGTTAACGCGGCCCGGCCGCTTCGGCGGTCAGTCTAACAATCGCGTCATCGAGGGCAAGAATTTCCTGTTTCTCCTCGCCGAGGCGGCGAATGGCGACCGAGCGGTTCTCCGCCTCGCGGCCGCCGACGACGAGGATTGCCGGGACCTTGGCGACGGAGTGCTCGCGGACCTTGTAATTGATCTTCTCGCTCCTGAGGTCGATCTCGGCGCGCAGGCCGGCCGCCGTCAGGGCATCGAGGACGTCCCGCGCGTAGTCGTCGACGTCGTTGGTGATGCCGGCGACGACGCACTGCACCGGGGCCAGCCAGAACGGGAAACGGCCGGCATAGTTCTCGATCAGGATGCCGAGGAAACGCTCGAACGAGCCGAGGATGGCACGGTGCAGCATGACCGGGCGGTGCTTCTCGCCGTCCTCGCCGACGTACGTGGCGTCGAGCCGTTCGGGCAGCACGAAGTCGACCTGCAGCGTGCCGCACTGCCAGTCGCGGCCGATGGCGTCGCGCAGCACGAACTCCAGCTTGGGGCCGTAGAACGCGCCCTCGCCCGGATTGAGCGTCGTCTCCAGGCCGGTGGCCTCGGTCGCCTCCTTGAGCGCGGCTTCGGCCTTGTCCCAGATGGCGTCCTCGCCGGCGCGGACCTCGGGCCGGTCGGAGAACTTGATGACCACGTCCTCGAAGCCGAAATCCTTGTAGACCGACATCAGCAGGTCGCAGAACTTCTTGGTCTCGTCGGTAATCTGGTCCTCGGTGCAGAAGATGTGGGCGTCGTCCTGGGTGAAGGCGCGGACCCGCATCAGGCCGTGCAGCGCGCCGGACGGCTCGTAGCGGTGGCACGAGCCGAACTCGGCCATGCGCAGCGGCAGGTCGCGGTAGCTCATGATGCCGCTGTTGCGGAAGATCTGCACGTGGCACGGACAGTTCATCGGCTTCAGCGCCAGCATGCGGTTGGCGCCGACCGACGGCGCGTCGCGGTCGTGCTCATGACCGTGCGCCTCCGGGTCGCTCTCGTCGACTTCGGCGACGAACATGTGCTCGCGGAACTTCTCCCAGTGGCCGGATTTCTCCCACAGCACCCGGTCGACGAGCTGCGGCGTCTTGACCTCGACGTAACCGGCGTCGTCGAGCCGGCGCCGCATGTAGGCTTCGACGGCCTTGTAGAGGTTCCAGCCCTTGGGGTGCCAGAAGACCGAGCCGATGGCTTCTTCCTGCAGGTGGAACAGGCCCATCTCGCGGCCGAGGCGGCGGTGATCGCGCTTCTCGGCTTCCTCGATCATCGTCAGATGCTGTTTGAGCTGCTTGGCGTCCATCCATGCCGTGCCGTACATGCGCTGGAGCTGCGGGTTGGAGGCGTCGCCGCGCCAGTAGGCGCCGGCCAGCTTCATCAGCTTGAACGCCTTCGGCAGCTTGCCGGTCGACGGCAGGTGCGGACCGCGGCAGAGGTCGACCCAGTCGCCCTGGCGGTACATGGTGATGTCCTCGTCTGCGGGAAGCTCGAGCACCCACTCGGCCTTGAACTTCTCGCCCTTCTCGGCGAAGAACTCGACGACGTCGTCACGCTCCCAGACCTCGCGGACGATGGGCACGTCGCGGTCGACGATCTCGGCCATGCGCTGCTCGATGGCGTCGAAATCCTCGATCGAAAACGGCTCGTCACGGTGGAAATCGTAGTAGAAGCCGTCGTCGGTCGCCGGGCCGAAGGTGATCTGGGTGCCGGGGAACAGTTCCTGCACGGCCATGGCGAGCACGTGGGCGGCGTCGTGGCGGATCAGTTCCAGCGCGTCGTCGTCCTTGGCGGTGACGATGGAAAGCTCGGCGTCGTGCGGGATTTCGCGGTCGAGGTCGCGCATCTCGCCGTCGACACGGACGGCGAGGGCGGCCTTGGCGAGGCCGGGTCCGATGTCCTCGGCGACGGTCCGGCCGGTGACCTTGCCCGCAAAGGTGCGCACGCTACCGTCGGGCAGCGTGATGTTGACCTGATTGTTTGCGGCGTCGCTCGGCATCGGCCTTGTCCTCGGTTGTGCTCAAAACAAAAAACCCTCCCGGTCCGGTCGGGAGGGGGGAGATACGGTCAGGCTGTCCTCAGCGCGATCGTCATCGCCCCCCACGTGTCGTGAGGGTCGCGGTAGTGGTCGCGGTCGTCAGCGTCGAAATCATGGGCGTTTGTATCGGCAATCCGGCCTTCGAAGTCAAGCGGCAGGCCACCTAGAAGACGCCGACGTCGAGTCCGGCGGCGACGAGCTGACCGAGTTCTTCCGCCTGGCCGATGAAAGCGTCGTCCCACTCGCCCTTGCACAGCAGCACGTCGGTGACGGCCTTCCAGCGCAGGCCGCCGACGATGGATTCAACGGCGCGGCGGGTGCCCGTGCCGTCGAGCCCGGCACGGATGTAGAGCGCATAGGGCAGGCCCTGCTTCTGCTCGAGCACGCCGTAGTAGCTGCGGTCGAAAAAGTCCTTCAGCGCACCCGACATGTAGCCGAGGTTCTCCGTGGTGCCGAGGATGATGGCGTCGCAGGCGAGAACGTGCTCGGCCGTGGCGTCGAACGGGCTGAGGACCGTGACATCGACGTTGTCGATTTCGTCGGACGTTGCGCCGCGCTCGACCGCATCCCTGAGCGCTTTGGTATTGGTCGACGGAACGTGGCCGACGATCAGCAGCGATTTCCTGCTCATGCCGCCCGGCTTATCACGGCTTCGAGCGCGGCGGCAACTTCGGCCGGGGCGAGTTCGTCCAGCCGTTCGTGGCGGAGAATCGAAACAGCGGGGCCCCGCTGGGCACAAAGTGCAGGATCGGATTCGTGCGAGTAGACCACCACCGACGGGGTGCCTGCCGCCGCCACCAGATGCATCGGGCCCGAGTCGTTACCGACCGCGCCGGCGGCTTTCCGCGCTAGCGCGGCGAGATCGAGAATCGAGGTTTCGCCCATCAGGTTCCGGGCCGCGGGCGCCGCATCGACGATCGCACCAATGACGGCGTCCTCGCTTTTCGTGCCGATGAGGACAGGGGTCAGGTCCTTGGCCGCAAGCGTGTTGGCGAGGACGGCGTAACGTTCCGCCGGCCAGCGTTTGCCCGGTCGGTGCGGCGAGCCTCCCGGCACCATCAGCACGAACCGCTGCGGCAGCATGAAGCGGCTGATGTCGGAATCGGCCCAGCTGAGATCGGGCGCGGGCACGTCGTCGATACCGGCGTCGCGGAGCTGTCCCTTCTGGCGCTCGATGGTGTGAAGGCTGTCGCGCGACGGGTCGCGGTGCGGATGGGAGCATCCCGGCGCGATGCCGGACCATTCCGGCCGCCCGGCGCGCGGGAACAGCCGGAAGTATCCGCTCGACCGATCCGACGTCTGCAGGTCGTAGACCCGGTCGAAACGGCCGTCGCGCAGGCGACGCCGCAAGGCAATCCAGCCGCGCGGGTTCGACCAGCCCGGCCGGTCGTCGACCCAGATCTCGTCGAACAGGCCGCTGGCCCGGAGAAACGCCTCATAAGGTGCCGTCGTCAGCAGGGTGACATGGGCGCCGGCGTGATGATCGCGGATCGCCTTCATGGGGCCCAGCGCCTGAACGATGTCGCCGAGCGCGCCGAGCTTGATGATGAGAATGCGACGAGCCGGGGCCGGATATTCGGACATCGACGCTCAGTCGCCGCCCGCCGCCTGTCCGGTCGTCCGGCCGAGCAGGATTTCGTCGTACACGGCGAGCGTCTTGGCGCACATGGTCTCGGTGGTGAAGTGCTGGTGCACGTGGTCCACGGCGATCTTGGCGAGATTGGCGCGCGCCTGCTCGTCGAGCGACAGCGCTTTCTCCAATGCCTTGGCGAGGGCGTCGGCATCGCCTGGCGGGACCAGCCATCCGGTAACGTCGGGGATCACCGTTTCCCGCGCGCCGCCGTGATCGGTGGCGACGATCGGCCGGCCGAGCGCCTGGGCTTCGATGATGACGCGCCCGAATGCCTCCGGGTCCGTCGATGCGGAGACGACGACGTCGGTCAGCATGTAGGCCGCCGGCATATCCGAACAATTGTCGACGAGGCGGACGACGCTGCCGAGGTTGTGACGCTCGATCAGGGCCTCGAGTTCCGCCCGGTAGTCGAGCCGGCCCTGATCGCCGCCGACCAGCAGGCAACGGATGTCGTGCCGCTGCAACTTGGCGATTGCCTCGATGAAGACCGTCTGGCCTTTCCATCGCGTCAGGCGTCCGGGCAGCATGATGACCGGGTAGCCTTCGGTCAGGCGCCAGGCGTTGGCCAGCTGGATGACCCGTTGGGCCGTCACGTTGGCGGCGTAAAATCGGGTGATATCGACGCCGCGGTGGATCGTGCGGATCCGTTCGTTCGGTACACCGTAGAATTGCCGCACGTGGCCGGCGATGAAAGCCGAAATGGCGATCACGCGCTCACCCCGCGTCATGACCGAATTGTAGAAACGCTTGAGCGGATTGGCCCGGCCATAGGTGCCGTGAAACGTCGTCACGAAAGGTCGCTTGGTCCGCTTGGCGGCGTAGTACGCGCTCCAAGCCGGCGCCCGCGAACGGGCATGAACGATGTCGACGTTCTCGCGGCGAATCACGTCGGCGAGGCGGCCGATGTTCTTGTACATCTTGAGCGGCGCCTTGGTGTCGAGCGGCAACGTGACATGCTCGGCGCCGACGCGATCGAGCTCGTACTGCCGCGCGCCGCCGGCGGATGCGACAATCGCCCGGCCGCCCGAAGCGACGATCGCCCGGGCGATTTCGATAGTGCCGCGTTCGACGCCGCCGCTCGTGCCGAGCGCCGGAAGAACCTGAAGGACGGTCGCCATGCGCGGGCCGGTTGCTCCCGGTGCGGGGGTTTCCGGGATCGGCGCGAAGTTGATAGTGTCTGTAGTGTCGTTCATGGTCTTTCCGACAAGATCACGGCGTCACGATCTTTGCCATCACGAATCCGGTGCGCGATATGAACCCAGAAATGCCGAAACCGCAATTCCTCGATACGCCTTATGGCGCCAGGCTGGCGTATCAGTATACGCCGGGACGCAGCCCCGGCGTGATGTTTCTGACCGGGTTCAAGTCGGATATGGAAGGCGGCAAGGCGATTGCGCTCGAGGAGCACTGCCAGGCACGCGGCCAGGCGTTTCTCAGGTTCGATTACCGCGGCCACGGACAGTCGTCCCACTCCTTCGAGGAAGGCTGTATCGGCGACTGGGCCGAGGACGCCGTTGCCGTGCTCGATGCGGTTGCCGACGGCCCCCAGATACTGGTGGGCTCCAGCATGGGTGGCTGGATCATGCTGTTGACCGCGCTTGCCCGGCCCGATCGCGTCGCCGGGCTGGTCGGCATCGCGGCGGCGCCCGACTTCACCGAAGATCTGATCTGGCAGCCGTTCGACGATGACCAGAAGGCGGCAATGAATCGGGACGGTTTCGTCGAGATTCCCAACTGCTACGACGAAGAGCCCTATCGGATCACGGCCCGGCTGATCGAGGACGGCCGGGATCATCTGCTGCTGCGCGACCCGATCTCGCTCGATGTCCCGGTCCGGCTGATCCAGGGGATGGAGGACGAGGACGTGCCGTGGAACACGGCGTTGCGATTGCAGGAGCAACTTGCCAGCGCCGATGTCGACGTAACCCTCGTCAAGGATGGCGGACACCGGTTATCCGAACCGCAGGACCTTGACCGGCTTGCGCGAATCGTCGATCAACTGCTGGACGGGCCGGGACGGCCGGGCCCGATGGAGGATGGCGGCGCATGAGTGACGGACAGGCGATTTCAGATCTGATGGAGGGGTACCGGCGGTTCCGCAACGGAACCTGGCCGGATCAGGCGAGCGCGCTGCAGACCCTCGTCGCCGAGGGCCAGCAACCGAAGGTTGCGATGGTCGCGTGCGCCGACTCGCGGATCGATCCGGCCCAGGAGTTCCAGGCCGGTCCGGGTGAAATCTTCATGATCCGGAACGTCGCCAATCTCGTGCCGCCCATGGAAGAGAGCGGGACTTATCACGGCACCAGTGCGGCGCTCGAGTTCGCCGTCAAGGAACTCGGCGTCGGTCACATCATCGTTCTCGGTCACGCCCATTGCGGCGGCGTCAAGGCGGTGATGGACCCGGTCGCCATCGAGCAGAAAGGCTATTTGTTCGTGGCCTCCTGGGTGTCGATGCTGACGGCGGCCGCCCGTCGGGTGGTTGCGACCATGCCGGACGCGACACCGGAGGAACGCCAGCGCGCGTGCGAGCAGCACTCTGTCCTGGTGTCGCTCGAGAACCTGACGACGTTTCCCTGGATCGCAGAGAAGATCGCGCAGAAGACGCTCAGGCTGCACGGATGGTACTTCGATATCGGCGCCGGAGAACTGTCGGTCTACGACTCGGCGCTCAACCGGTTCGAGCAGGTCGACATCGACGCCGGGTAGGCGCCTCAGTCAACCGTACCGCCCAATTCCGCATTGCGCGCGGCGATGGTGCCGGGTGCCGGCGCTTCCGGAAGTGTCAGAACCGGTAACGCGCGCCGCAGCGCCTCGTGATAGGCGATCACGCCGCACTCCGCATCCGACAATTGAACCCCGTCATAAGCGCTTGAACGCATCGCCTCCCAGGTCCAGCGGACCAGGTTGGCGTCTTCCTCGACCGTGGTCCGGTCGATCCGGTCCTTGAGGTAACGAACGGCGAGGCTTTCCCGGGTGCGGTTCCCACCCGGTGCCAGGCCGGAGCCGCGCATTGCCGAGGATTGCCCCTGACCGGGAAACGTCTGGTAGTAGTCAGCGCTACCGTCCGGATAGAGCGTAATCACCAGATTAGGGAACAGCGCGAGGTAGACCCATTTCTTCTGGTGCGTCTCGGGCAGGTACCCGGCCTGCGCCTTCGGCAGCAGATTGAGATAGGCCCGCACACTCCACGGCCCGGAAGCCGCGTCACGTAGGTCGCCGAATGCCCGGTTGAGGCCGCCGCCCAGATCCTCGTCGACGTAGACGGTGAACAGGGCGTTCAGGCTGGGGTGCGCCGTGGCCACGTGATAGCCCTCGTTGTCGACATCCAGAACGGCTTTCCAGTTGATGTCGTAATTCTCGCGGAAGCCCCAGTCGATCGGCACCATGTCCTCGATCCGGTAGGGCGCGATTTCCGGTTCGTATCTGGCGGCCATCTCGGCGACGCTCGGGCCGACTCCCTTGAAGCGGACGAATACGAGACCGTGCCAGATCTCAAGATCGAGTGGCTTGAGGCCGTTCTTCTCCTTGTCCAGACCCGGGAACGTCTCAGGCTGCGGCACGCCGCGCAGCGAACCGTCGAGGTTGTAACACCAACCATGGAACGGGCAGGTGATGGCGCGCCCGGCGTTGCCGGTTTCGTCGATCGTGACACGCGATCCGCGATGGCGGCAGAGATTGTGGAAGCCGCGCACCACACCGTCGTTGCCGCGGATCACGATTGCCCGCTCGTCGACCTCGTTCAGGCACATGTAGTCGCCCGGGTTCGGGATCTGATTGATGTGCCCGACCAGCAGCCAGTTGCGACGGAAAAGAACCTCTTTCTCAAGCTCGGCGAGTTCGTCGTTCCAGTATGCCCAGGCCGGCAGGCCGCGGCGGGACACGTCGTTGCGACCGGAGAACGGTTCGGCGTCGGCAATGTAATGCTTGTTCATGATGGACCTCTTCGATTGAATGGTTGGAGTATAAATTTGACTGAGTGTTTAGTCAAAATTTATTTGTAATCAATTTAAATTACTGCTATTTTGAGATGATGAATAAGATCACGCCCCCTGAGAAAACGAAACTGCGGCGCGGCAGCCGTTCGGTTCAGCGCGAGGATCGCCGCCGTGAGATCATGCGCGCGACAATTCGCTCGATCGAACGAGTGGGGTTTGCCGACACGACGCTGGCCACGGTCGCGGAGATCGCCGGTGTCGCGCAGGGCAGCCTGATCTTTCATTTCAAGACCAAGGACGATCTGCTGGTCGCGACGTTGCGCTACATGGCGGATGAGTACCGCGACGTCTGGCAGAAGGCGCTGCTCGACGCGCCGCCCGATCCGATCCAGCGGCTGTGCGTTTTGGTCAAGACGGAGTTCCGGCCGGACGTTTGCACGCTCGGCAAGATCGCCGTCTGGAAGGCGTTCTGGGCCGAAGCCAAGTCGCGGCCGGTCTACCAGAAAATCTGCGGCGCGCGCGACGAAGTCCGCCACGCGGCGGTCCGTCACTGCGTGACCGTGGTGCTGGAACGCGACAAGGACCGGCGTTGCGCCGCCGATATTTCAACGGCGCTCGACGTTCAGCTCGACGGCCTGGCCGAATCGCTCCTGGCCGGCCCGAAGGTCATGACCCGCGCCGATGCACAGCGCATCGCGTTTCTCACACTGCGTTCACTGTTGCCCAACCACGAGGAAGAAATCCTCGCGTTCCAGGGCGACAACGGAATTCAGTGACACAGCCTCATTCCTGCGCGTGGATCGCCTGCAGTCCCTCGCGATAGGTCGGATAGGCTAGCTCGACCCCGAGTTCTTCGCGGATCCTGCGGTTGCTGACCTTGCGGTTGTCCTCCCAGAACGTCCGGCCCATGGGTGACATGGTTGCGGCGGCTTCCTCGAACGAGATCAGCGGGGGCGGTTCGACGCCGAGCAGCTCACAGGCAAACGTCGTCACGTCGGCAGGGGCCGCCGGCTCGTCATCGCTCACATTGTAGATCTCTCCCGGGGCAGGGCTGTCGATCGATGCTTCGAGCACCGCGGCGATGTCGTCGACATGAATTCGACCAAACAGGTGGCCGGGCCGATCGATGCGTCGCGCACGACCCGCGCGCACCGCGTCAAGTGCGCTGCGCCCGGGACCATAGATGCCGGCGAGGCGAAAGACGTGGACCGGAAGTCCGTTGTCGCGCTGCAGGTCGAGCCATGCGTTCTCCGCGGTGACCCGGCGCCGGGCCCGGGCAAGACTGGGCTCGGTCGGGCTGGATTCGTCGACCCACGCGCCCCCGCTGTCCCCGTAGACGCCCGTCGTCGAGAGATAACCGGCCCAGCGGATCGACGCCTGATCGCCGAGGGCGTCGGCGAAATCGCGGAGGACGGGGTCGCCCTCGTCGTCGGGCGCGATCGAGCTGAGCACGTGGGATACCCCGTCAAGGATGCCGGCATCGGGGCTCACGCCATTGGCCGGGTCGAACACGACGGCGTCGAACCCCTCGGCGCGGAGCCTGTCCGCCTTTTCCGAGGAGCGGCAGGTCCCGGACACCGCCCAGCCCTTGGCCTTCAACCGCCCGGCCAATGCCAAGGCCGAGAATCCCAAACCGAAAGCGAACAGATGCGGCATGATGGCTCCTTGTGACGTCCGACGCAGGCGATTAAGACAAGCCATGTCCTCTAGTTCAATCCGAGAACGCCGGCGTGCCGGGAAACACCTGATCTTGATCGTGCTGCTGGCATGGGCCTGGTCGTCGTCGGCTCCGGCCGAGGAAGCTTCGGACGCCGCACGCTATCACGCGTGCATGTCCATGATCGACACCGATGCGGAAGCCGCCTTCGACACCGCCATCGAATGGCAGGGCCTCGGAGGCGGGTCGGCGGCGAAGCATTGCGTGGCCGCCGCCCTGATGGCGCTCGGGTACTTTGATCAGGCGGCGGAACGCCTGGAGAACCTCGCCCAGGACCCGGTTCTGGACGGATCGCTGAAGCCCGAGATTCTGCGCCAGGCCGCGCAGGGATGGCTGTCTGGCGGCGATGCCGAGCGCGCCTACGCCGTGCTGACCTCGGCGATTGAGCTTGAGCCTTCACACAGTGCGTTGTGGCTAGACCGGGGTATCGTCGCTGCCGAAATAGGGCTCTACGACGACGCCGTAACCGATCTGTCACGCGCCCTGACGCTGGAGCCGTCGAACCCGCAAGCCTGGCTGCTGCGCGGCAGCGCGTACCGGATGCTCGACAAGCGGACAGAGGCCGCCCGCGACGTCGAGGAAGCCTTGCGCCTGGACCCGGAGTCGCCCGAAGCTTACCTCGAACGTGGCAATCTACGCCGCCTGGAAGGCGACGATTCCGGCGCGCGGCGGGACTGGATCGAGGTCATCACCCGGGCGCCGCAGTCCGCCGAGGCCGACGCGGCGCGCACCAACATCGAACGGCTCGATCTCGGCGACGGCGCTCAGTAGCGTCAGCGCTGATCCAGCGCTAGCCGAACACCGAGTACGATCAGGATGCCGCCGCCGATGCGCCGCGCAACCTGTGACGCGGCCGCCGATCGGCGGAGCCGCTCGATCAGCGGTCCGGCGAAGGCGACGACGGCGACATCCGCCGACGAGAACATCAGGTTGACGATGGTGCCGAGGGCGAGGAACTGCACCCACACGGGCCACGCGCCCGCGGGATCGACGAACTGCGGCAGAAAGGCGACGAAGAACAGGGCCGTCTTGGGATTGAGCAGTTCTACCAGGAAGCTCTCGGCAAAGGCGCGACCGGCACTTTTTGGCAGTGGCGTCGCGAGATCACCGGGCGATGCCTCTCCCCGGAACATCGCCACGCCGAGCCAGACGAGGTAACCCGCGCCGGCGATCTTGATCACCGTGTAGAGAACGGGCACCGCCGCGAACAGGACCGACAGCCCCGCGGCGGCGGCGAAAACGTGTGGATAGCAGCCGAGGTGGATGCCGGCGGCGGCCATGTAACCGGCGCGTCTGCCGCGCGCGATCGTCTGCGCCGCAGTATACAGAAGCGCGGGCCCCGGGATGTAGGCGAACACGGCGGTTGCGGCAAGAAAGGCGATGAACATTTCGGGAGACGGCATCGGCCTCTCCTAGAAGTCTAGGTCGGGGTAGTGCGCCGGCGGCGGAAAACCCGGAATCTTGTCCGTGAGCAGGCTTCTGAAACTCGGACGCGACTTGATCCGCGCATACCAGATCTTGACCGCGTCGTAGTCTTCCCAAGAGATCTCGTTGATGTAGTCGAGGGACGACAGGTGCGCCGCTGCGGCAATGTCCGCGTAGCTCAGTTCCGCGCCGGCGAGCCAGTTCCGTCGTTCTGTGAGGTACGCGATGTACTGAAGGTGATAGCGCAGGTTCTTGTATCCGGCACGGATGGCCCCGGCGTCGGGCTCGCCGAGGCCGAGAAACCGCTTCATCATCTTCTCGCCCAACAGGTTCTGGGTCACTTCGGTATTGAACTTGCCGTTGAACCAGTCCGCGAGACGCCTCGTCTCCGCACGTGTCACCGGGTCTGTGCCGAGCAGGGGCGGTTGTTGTTGGGTATCCTCGAGGTACTCGACAATGACCGTCGCGCCGGAAATCGCGGTGCCGTCCGGTTCGACCAGCACGGGGACCTCGCCCGCGGGATTGATGGCGAGGAACTCCTCGCGCCGGTCCCAGACGTTCTCTGCGCGCAGCGTGACTTCGGCATTCTTCTCGGCAAGCGCAATGCGCGCGGCGCGGCAGAACGGCGACAGCCACAAGTGGTAGAGGGTCCGCATCAAAAAATTCAGAGCCTCAAGACGACAGTCGGGAGAGCCGGTCGGACAATGCGATCTCCGTTGTGATCACGCGATTGTCAGATCGCGTCAGAGGAAGTGTCACCAAATATGGTCCGCTTACGTTATGCTGGCCAGACAGTAGCCATTCAAGGGGAAAACGGCCCCGCTGCACAGGAGTAACCGTTGCCATGTTGATCAAGCGCACCGAGAGCTGGCAGTTGCCTGAAAGCGCCGTGACGCCGCGTGAGCAGTTCGAGGATCGCCGCCGCTTCATCAAGGGGGCGGGGGCTCTCGGGCTCGGCGCCATTGCCGGTGGTCTCGGTCTCGGACTAGCCGGGGGGCCGGCCCGCGCGGCTAGCCTTCAGCACGTAAAATCCGATGTTCACACCGCCGACGCGCTCGGCCTCGAGGTCACCGGTAAGGAGCACGCAACCCAGTACAACAACTTCTATGAGTTCGGCACGGCCAAGGGCGATCCGGTCGCCAATGCCCAGGATTTCGAACCGCTGCCTTGGACGGTGGAAGTGGACGGTCACGTTGCCAGCGCCGGCACCTACAGTTTCGATGACCTGGTGAAACCCCATCAACTCGAGGAACGTGTCTACCGTTTCCGTTGCGTCGAGGCATGGTCCATGGTCGTTCCCTGGGTTGGAATTCCGCTCGCCGACATCATCAAGCGTCTCGAACCCACGTCTCAGGCCCGTTACGTCGCTTTCCAGACCCTGCTCGATCCGTCGCGCATGCCGGGCCAGGCCTACAACGTCATCCCGTGGCCGTATGTCGAAGGTCTCAGGATGGACGAGGCGATGAATCCCCTGACTCTAATGGTCGTCGGCATGTACGGCGAAACACTGCCCAACCAGAACGGCGCGCCGCTACGCCTGATCGTGCCGTGGAAGTATGGTTTCAAGAGCATCAAGTCGATCGTCAAGATCTCCTTCACGTCCGAGCAGCCGCCGTGCACCTGGAATATCGCCAATTCGCGCGAGTACGGCTTCTACTCGAACGTCAATCCCGAGGTCGATCATCCGCGCTGGAGCCAGGCGAGAGAGAGGGTTATCGGCACGGGGCTGTTTCCCGAACGCCGGCCGACGCCGATGTTCAACGGATACGGCGAACAGGTCGCGCACCTCTATGACGGTATGGACCTGAGAAAGTTCTACTGACGGCCGTTTTCGGCTAAACCAGTGACATGGCGGCAAAGAAACGCAACTGGCCGCGGCTGATCTCGAAGGCAGGTGTCTTCATCGTCTGCCTGGGGCCGGTCGCCTGGATTTTCTGGCGCGCTTTGACCGGCGGGCCCGACGGGCTCGGACTGACCGCCAATCCGCCGGAGTATCTCAACCGTTTCATCGGCGACTGGGCGCTGCGCTTCGTCCTGATCGCGCTGGCAATCACGCCGCTCAGGCTGCTCACGGGGCGGGCCTGGCTGATGCGGTTCCGCCGGATGCTCGGGCTCTATGCGTTCTTCTACGTGACGCTGCACCTGACGAGCTACGTGGTGATCGACCAGTTCTTCGACTGGAGCGCCATCTGGGAGGACATCCTGAAGCGGACCTACATCACGGTCGGCATGATCGCCTTCGTCATGCTGATTCCACTGGCCGTGACTTCGACGGCCAGGATGGTTCGTCGGCTCGGCCCCGATCGCTGGAAGCGCGTCCACCAGATGATTTACGTCATCGCGCCGCTGGGCTGCGTTCACTACATCATGATGGCGAAGGGCAACCAGATGGAGCCGTGGATCTATCTCGGAATCGCGGTGGCCTTGCTGGCGGTCCGGCTTGTAAGGTTCGTTTCGCGCCGTCGCGCGGCGCACGCGTGAAGCCGAAAGGGGGGCAAGCATGGTCAAGGCAGTCGATATCGAGACCGAATTGTCGGGTCTGAAGGTGATCGAGGGGCGCACCCCGGCAACACCGGAGGAGGAACTCGGTCCCGCTTTCGCGACGCTGGCGACCACCGAGGACGGCGGCGTCTTTGCCGGCAGCTTTGTCGGCGAGAGCGCCTGGGAACGGCATCGGAATGGAGATGAGCTGGTGCAGATTCTCAAAGGTCACGCGACGGTGACAGTGCTCCAGGGTGACGAGGAACACGTCCTTGACATGCCGGCGGGATCGGTAGTTGTCGTACCTCGCGGCTGCTGGCACCGGTTCCAGGCGCCGGACGGATGTACCGTGATGACGATGACGCCGCAGCCAACGGATCACACGGCGATCGATCCCCGCGATCAGAGCGGCCTGTAGGCCGCGGTCGGGTCACGCGAACCGCGACCCCTTCATCGACAACAGGCACAGCAGCTCGTGACAGATCTGCACGGCGGCGAGCGCCGTGATCTGCGCGTGGTCGTAGTCGGGCGCGACTTCGACCATGTCGAGGCCGACGAGGTTCAGGCCGCCGTCGGTGTCGCCCAGGGCGCGGATGATATCGAGAATCTTCAGCGTGCCGACGCCGCCCGGCACCGGTGTTCCGGTGCCGGGAGCGAATGCCGGATCGAGGCAGTCGATATCAAACGTCAGGTAGCAGGGCATGTCGCCGACCCGTGAACGAATGGTCTTGGCGATATCCGCCGCGTAACCGCTGTTCACGTCCGGTGCATGAAGCCGGAGATAATCGTCGTCAGCTTCGTACTCGGTGCGGATGCCGATCTGAACCGACCGATCATCGGCAACCAGACCGTTCTCTCGGGCGTGGCGGAACATGGTGCCATGCTGCACCTCGGCGCCCTTGCCGGTATCGGAGTGGGCATCGAAATGGATCAGCGCCACTCGGCCGACGACGTCGTGCAGGCCCTTCAGGGTCGGATAGGTCACGCCGTGATCGCCGCCGAGGGAGAACGGCACGGCGCCCGCTTGGGCGACGGCTCTTGCTCGTTCGGCCGCGGCGTCGGAAAATGCCGCCGCGTCACCGTACGCGTACTCGATGTCTCCGGCGTCGAGCACGGCGATCCGTTCGAACGGATCGAACCCCCACGGCCAGACCGGCCCCCACGCCAGCTGCAGCGAGGCCTCGCGGATGGCGCGCGGGCCGAACCGGGCACCGGGTCGGTTGGAAACGCCGAGATCGAACGGCAGGCCGGTGACGACCACGTCGGCCACCGAAAAATCATCCCCGGCGTGGCGGCGGAAGAAGCTCGGCAATCCCGAGAACGAGTTGGCGGTCCGTTCGCCCTTGAGGTTGCGGTTATCCGTCATGACGCCGCTCAGTGGGCCTCGGCCCAGGTATCGCCGACGCCGGCATCGACGACGAGCGGAACCTTCAGGGTCGCGGCGCTCTGCATGATGCGGACCACCACGTCCCTGGTCTTGTCGAGTTCCTTCTCGGGCACCTCGAAAATCAGTTCGTCGTGGACCTGAAGCAGCATCTTCGCCTTCAGTCCGGCGTCCTCCAGCGCGGCGGGCAGGCGGATCATGGCGCGCTTGATGATGTCGGCGGCGCCACCCTGGATTGGCGCATTGATCGCCGCGCGTTCGGCGAAGGCGCGGTGGTTCGGCAGCTTGTTCTCGATCTCCGGCGTGTGGCACCGGCGACCGAACAGGGTTTCGACGTATCCGTGCTCGCGGGCGAACTGCTTGGTGTTCTCCATGTAGTCCTTGATGCCCGGGTACCGCTCGAAGTAGGCGTCAATGTAGGCCTTCGCCTCGCCCTGCGGGATCGATAACTGGCGCGCCAGCCCGAACGCTGAAATGCCGTAGATGATCCCGAAATTGATGGCCTTGGCGTTGCGCCGGACCATGGGGTCCATGCCCTCGATGGGCACACCGAAGACCTGGCTCGCGGTCATGGCGTGGATGTCTTCGCCGGCCTCGAACGCCTCGATCAGTGACTCGATACCGGCGACATGGGCCAGCAGCCGCAGCTCGATCTGCGAGTAGTCCGCCGACAGCAGCTTGCAGCCGTCCTCGGCGATGAACGCGGTGCGTATCTTGCGGCCTTCCTCCGAACGGATCGGGATGTTCTGGAGGTTCGGATCGGACGAGCTCAATCGTCCGGTCGCTGCGCCGGACTGAGAATACGAGGTGTGGACCCGGCCGGTGTCTGGGTTGATCTGCTGCATCAGCGCGTCGGTGTAGGTGCTCTTGAGCTTGGAGAGCTGACGCCAGTCGAGCACGCGCGCAGGTAGATCGTGGCCTTCCGCCGCCAGACCCTCGAGGACGTCGGCGCCCGTCGCGTAGGCGCCGGTCTTGCCTTTCTTGCCGCCCGAGAGGCCCATTTCGTCGAACAGGATCTCCCCCAGTTGCTTGGGCGATCCGACGTTGAACTCATGACCGGCGAGTTTGTGAATCTCGGTCTCGAGGCCAGCCATGCGTTTCTCAAAATCGTTGGAGAGCGATCGCAGCGCCTTCGCGTCGACCTTGATGCCGGCACGTTCCATGCCCTCGAGGATATCGATCAGCGGCCGTTCCAGGGTCTCGTAGACCGTCGTCATCCGTTCGCGCACCAGGCGCGGCTTGAGCAGCCGGTGCAATCGTCCGGTGATGTCCGCGTCCTCGGCGGCGTAGTCGAGGGCTTTGTCGAGCGGCACCAGGTCGAACGTGACCTGCGACTTGCCGCTGCCGGCAACATCCTTGAACTTGATGGTGTCGAGCCCGAGGTGGATCTCGGCGAGGGCATCCATGCCATGGCCGTGCAGGCCGCCATCGAGCACGTAGCTGAGCAGCATGGTGTCGTCGACCGGGCCGACGGCGACGCCGTAGCGCGCCAGCACCTGCATGTCGTACTTGATGTTCTGGCCGATCTTGAGGATCGACGGGTCCTCGAGCATCGGCTTGAGGATGGCGATGGCCTCGTCGAGCGGAATCTGGTCCGCCAGCAGGCCGGCGCCGCCGCCGTCCGCGTCGCCGTCACCGTCGAAATCGAGCGCGCCCTGGGTCTCCGGCTTGCGGTGCGCGAGCGGGATGTAGCAGGCCTCGCCCGGCACGACCGACAGCGAGACGCCGACCAGCGCGGCGCGCATGGAATCGGTCGAGGTCGTCTCGGTGTCCATGGTGACGCTGCCGGCCTGGTAAATCCGCTCGATCCACTGTGCCAGCTCGTCGGCCGTGCGCACCAGCGTGTAGGTCTTCTCTTTCGGGCCGGCATCGGCGACCGGCGCGGTATCCGCCGAACCGCCGGATTGTTGCGTGTCCTCGTGTGCAGCGGCGATGTCGAGCTTGACCTGCGGTTCCTCGCCTTCGGGCGGCACGTCGAGGCCGTATCGGTTGGCCACGCTCGTCACCAGCGACTTGAACTCCATCTCGCGAAGGAATTTGAACACCGGTTCCGCATCCGGTTTGCGGATGGCAAATTCATCGAGCGGAACCTCGACCGGCACGTCGTCCTTCAGGCGCACCAGCTCGCGTGAGACCCGCGCCATGTCGGCCTCGTTGATCAGGCTCTCCCGCCGTTTCGGCTGCTTGATCTCCTCGGCCCGCTCGAGGAGCGTGTCGAGATCGCCGTACTCGTTGATCAGCTGGGCGGCGGTCTTAACGCCGATGCCGCGAACGCCCGGCACGTTGTCCGTCGAATCGCCGGCCAGCGCCTGTACGTCGACGACCTTCTCGGGCGCGACGCCGAACTTCTCGATGACCTGCTCGCGGCCGATCAGCGACGCCTTCATGGGGTCCATCATCGAGACCTTGTCGTTGATCAGCTGCATCAGGTCCTTGTCGGACGACACGATGGTGACCTCGGCGCCGCGTTCGGCTGCCTGTTTCGCGTAGGTCGCGATCAGGTCGTCGGCTTCGTAGCCCTCGAGCTCAACACAGGCGATGTTGAAGGCGCGGGTCGCTTCGCGCACCAGCGGGAACTGCGGCACCAGTTCCTCGGGCGGGGCATCGCGGTTGGCCTTGTACTCCGGGTAGATATCGTTGCGGAAGGTCTGGCGCTTGGTGTCGAAGACCACCGCGATATGGTCGGCGTCGGTGTCGTCGACCAGCTTCAGCAGCATCTTGGTGAAGACGAACACGGCATTTGTCGGTGTGCCGTCGGAGCGCTGCATGCGGTCTCGGCTCCGGATCTGTGCGAAGAACGCACGGAACAGGACGCCCGAGCCGTCGATCAGGTAGACGTGGCCGGGATCGTTCGTCGACTTGGGCTTGGCGGCGTTCAGTGGCCCGACGCCGGCGTGGCGCCTTCCGCAAGGACAAACGTGCGGCTGCAGTAGGGGCAGACGATCTGCCGCTCAGGCCCGATCTTGAGATAGACCGTCGGGTGGCCGAGCGCGCCACCGCCACCATCGCAGGCCACCGTTGCGTCGGAGACGGTAAAGGTCTCGGTTTCGAAGCTGGGTTCGGTCAGTTGGGCGCTCATGGCGGTTGCTCCGGCGTGGGTCGAGATTTTGCGGGTTCTGGGATGATACTCATACACGCGGCCAAGGCAACGCAGGGATCGTGTTTGCCGGGCCGCCGCCCGGCCCGGCCATTTGACATCGATCATGCCGCGCGGTACGGACCACCCATGGAAAACGATCCCGCCCTGGCGATCGAGGTCGTCGGCCTCGAGAAGACCTACGCCGGCAGCAAGAACAGTCCGCCGAAGACGGCGCTCCGCAACGTCGACCTGACGGTCGAGCGCGGCGCGTTCTTCGGGCTTCTCGGCCCCAACGGCGCGGGCAAGTCGACGCTGATCAACATCCTCGCCGGCCTGGTGACGAAGACCGCGGGCGAGGCCCGCATCTGGGGTCACGACATCGAGCGCGACATGCGCGCCGCGCGGCGCTCGATCGGCATCGTCCCCCAGGAGATCAACTTCGACCCGTTCTTCACCCCGTGGGAGATGCTCGATGTGCAGGCCGGTCTCTACGGCATCGAGAAGAAGCACCGCCGCTCCGACGAGATCCTCGAGGCGGTCGGTCTCGCCGGCAAGCGCGACGCCTATTCCCGGTCGCTCTCGGGCGGCATGAAGCGCCGCCTGCTGGTCGCCAAGGCCATGGTCCACTCGCCCAAGATCCTGGTGCTCGACGAGCCCACCGCCGGCGTCGATGTCGAGCTTCGCCGCCAGCTGTGGCGCCAGGTCCGCAAGCTCAACGACGACGGCGTGACCATCCTGCTGACCACGCACTACCTCGAGGAAGCCGAGGAGCTGTGCGACAAGATCGCCATCATCAACCACGGCCAGGTCATCGCCTGCGAACCGACCGAGCAGCTCATGCAGCGCATGGACTCCAAGGCGCTCCGCGTCGTCGTCGACCGCGACCTCGACGGCGTGCCCGAGGCGCTGAGCCGCGACTACGTGGTCGAGCAGCGCAGCGAGCGGGTACTGCTGTTCTCCTACGCGCCGAGCCGCGTCGGCGCCGGCGAGATCCTGACCGCGATCGGCGCGGCCGGTCTCGGCGTGGTCGACGTCTCGACCCGCGAGGCGGAGCTCGAGGACGTGTTCCTCAGCCTGACCAGCGACGCCGACGAGTCCGGTGCCGGCGCGCCGGGCCCAACGGCCACCGACGACCATGCGGCGTAGCACGGCGAGGCGCGGTCTTGGTTCCGGTCCCGGCGTCTTCGCGATCCTCCTCCTTGTTCTTGTGCTGCCGGCCTGCGCGCCGCGCGTCGCCGCGCCCGGCCCGATGATGGACGTCGCGACGCAAGCCCCGGGGATCGAGCCCGGCGTGGCGCGCATGGCCGACGGCGCGCTGCTGCCGCTGCGCGTCTGGAGGCCGGAAGACCCGCAAGCCGAAACAAGCGCCGCGATCGTCGCGCTGCACGGCTTCAACGACTACGGCACGTTCTTCGAGACCTTCGGCGAGTATCTCGCGGCGCGCGGCATCGTGTCCTACGCCTACGACCAGCGCGGCTTCGGCGCGGCGCCCAATACCGGCCTGTGGGCCGGGGCGGACGCCTACCCGGCGGACCTGCGCGCCGTGGTCGCCATGGTGCGCGCGCGCCATCCCGGGGTGCCGGTCTTCGTCTTCGGCGAGAGCATGGGCGGCGCCGCCGCCATGGTCGCGCTGGCCGAGCCGCCGGGCCTCGACGCCGACGGGGTGATCCTCGCCGCGCCGGCGGTCTGGGCGCGCGAGACCATGCCGTTCTACCAGCGCTGGCTGCTCGATCTCAGCGCCCACGTCGTCCCGTGGGCGAGCCTCAGCGGCCGCGGTCTCGACATCCGGCCGTCGGACAACATCGAGATGCTGAAGGCCCTCGGCCGCGACCCGCTGGTCATCAAGGAGACCCGCATCGACACGCTCTACGGCCTGGTCAACCTGATGGATCGCGCCCTGGCGGCGAGCGAGGCGCTGGGGCCCGGGACCCTGATCCTCTACGGCGCCAACGACGACGTCATCCGCAAGGGCCCGACCATCGAGATGCTGCGCCGCCTGCCCGACGATGCGGCGCGGCGTCCCCGGGTCGCGCTCTACGACACCGGCTATCACATGCTGATCCGCGATCTCGGGGCCGAGACCGTGTGGCGCGACGTCGCCCAATGGATCGCCGACCCCTCGGGCCCGCTGCCGTCGGGCGCCGACGCGGCGGGCGCGGCGTTCGCCGCCGGCGAACCGTATTCCGACTGAGCGTTCGTCCGCCGGCGTGGCGCATGGCCCGTTTGGGGGGTGGCCGCGCGGCCCGCGACGCGTTTTAATCGGACCAGGACAAGGGAGGTCACGCCATGAACGTTTCCAGGATTACCCGGATGGAACCCGGCCCCGACGGCTTCGAGGTCTGGGAGCAGATCCCCGACTCGGCCCTGATCCGCGGCAAGCCAACCCAGCGCGGCCGCATGGTGTGGGACGACAAGGACACCGGCCTGCAGGTCGGCGCCTGGGACTGCACGACCATGACCACGGTGATGGAGCCCTACAGCGTGCACGAGTTCATGCACATCCTCGAAGGGGCGGTGACCATCGTCCACGAGGACGGCTCGGAGCTCACCGTCGAGGCCGGCGAGCGCTTCGTCATCCCCAAGGGCACGGTGTGTTCGTGGAAGCAGCAGGGTTACATCCGCAAGTACTTCGTGATCTTCGACGACCCCTCGGGTGCGAAGGCCGAGAACCCGTCGACGCTGCGCGCCTTCAAGCTCGACCCCCATGCCGAGCTCAGCCCGTCGCCGGTGGTGGGAGGGTCGTTCCGGGGCGGCGTGCCCAACCAGGCGGAGCGCGTGTTCTTCGAGGACCCGACCGGCCAGCTCTCGGTCGGGCTCTGGATGTCGACGCCGTTCGAGCGCGAACCGGCGGCGTTCGACCGCTGCGAGCTGATGCTGCCGGTCGAGGGCGAGATGACGCTTATCGGTAACGGCCGCGAACAGACCTTCCGCCCCGGCGACGCGGCGTTCGTGCCGGAAGGCGCCGACTATTGCTGGAAGAGCGAGGAGACGGTCGCCAAGATCTACGTCATCTTCAAGGCCAAGGACTGACGAACGGCAAGGCCAGGCGGGACCTAGGGCGGGACCCCGTAAGGAACCCCGGGCGGAACCCCGGGCGGGACCCCGGACGGGACCCAAGAAAAGGGTTCACAATCGGCGGGCGGTGACGTACACCATGGCCGTCCAACGAAGGCGTAAGCACCCGTAGCTCAGCTGGATAGAGCGCTGCCCTCCGAAGGCAGAGGTCACACGTTCGAATCGTGTCGGGTGCGCCATTCTTTTCAGGCACTTATCCCATTTTGCGCCGATTCCGGCCTTGGCGAGTGTGCCAACTCCGTACCGTAGCTGTTGAGAGCCGCTATCGCGCGTGCCTGATAGTCGGGCGCGAGGTGCGAATAGCGTTGCACCATTTCGAGCGTCTTGTGCCCGGTCAGGTGCATCACCTCGTAGAGCGGGATGCCTTTCTGCACCAGCCTAGAGGCGAATGTGTGGCGGAGATCATGGAACCTGAAATCTTCGAGTCCGGCTTTCTCTCGGGCCGAGTCGAACGAGTTCTTGAACTCCTTGAAAGCCTTTCCGCCGTAGGTGAAGACCGGACCTGAATCCTTCGGACTCAAATCCTGCAACGTTTCCCGGGCACGGTCCGTCAGCCGGATTGAACGATCTTCGCCGTTTTTGGTCTTGGTGAACGTCACGGTGTTTCGTTCAAGATCGACCTGCCGCCAATCGAGCCGCAGCAGTTCCGACCGCCTGCCGCCCGTGTCGACCGCGAACGCGATCAACGGGCGGAGGTGACTAGCGGACGCTGCCAGCAAGCGTTTCTCTTCGTCAGGCGTAAGCCATCGCGTCCGTCCCGGCAGTTTCTTCAAGCGCGGGAACGTTGGCGTGACCATCAGCCTGCCCTCGCGGCGGGCCTTGTTCAGGATCGCCTTGAGGATCGCCAGTTCCTTCTGAACCGTGGCGAGCTTCGATTCCTCGATCCTCTCGTCGGCATAGTCCTGAATCATCGCAGGCGTGATGTCCGCGACGTTCAAATCGCCGAAGCGGTCGAGAAAGACCTGAAGCCGGTACTTGTAGCTGATGACATAGCTGTTGGCGTTCTGCCGTTGCTTCTCTTGACCGTAACGTAGAACGGCCTCTTGGAACGGGTAATCCGGGATCGATCCGAAATGATGTTCCATGAAGTCGTCCTGTTGCCACTTGGCGGCTAGAGCCTGCGCTAGGGCCTTATTGTGAGTCCCAGTGCTCTTGCGGTGTCGTCGACCTTTCTGGTCTGTCCACGATGCCCACCAGTTTGGTGAGCCGTTGCGTTGGTATATACGCATGTTTGCCGTCTCCTCTTGTTCTCAGAGGTTCGGGCGCTGTCGCAGGTCTTATTCTGCTCGGCATAGGAGACGATGTCCAATACGTCCCAGCGCCGGTTGCGCGGCCCGAAATCCACGTAGGGAATGGTGAAGCTATCGAAGGTGTCGACGCTCACGCCGAGCCATGCAGCCGCTTCCTGGTGGCTGAGATAGCGCTTCTCGGGGAGATTGACGGTTACCTTCACAGGTTCAATCCAGATCAGTTGTGTCTCTTTGGCGAATCGGGTGTCAGTGTTTGCACATCTCTGCTTTTCCTGTCCGGCCCGTTACGTAACGTTACGGGAATCGACCAAACTTCGTTCGGGCCATTTTTCTTCACCGAAATCCCGTTACGTTACGGAGTAGTTGTTAGTCCCTTTCAACGAAACGACGCATCCCCGTAACGTTAACGTTACGACGGTGAAGCCGGAAAATGACGGCACCGATAATTTTTTTGCGGCAAGGCGTTGACGGAATGCCGATCATGCGAGTTCGTTGATCTCATGACCAACAATCTAGGCGAAAAGCGAGTGCGCGCATGCGTTCCTACAGGAACGATTCTCTATGGAGGAATGATCCCAAAAGGGCATGCTCTCTATAACGCCAACCTATTAGGAGTGCGAATCGCCGTCGCCGAAAGGGTCGTTCCTAGGTTGCTTAAGCGCGGGAATCTTACACGGACGCATCCATGCCGATAGATGTCGGCACCGCGAGGTTTGCCAGTCTTGCCTTCAGGATGTCACAAGGATGACTGAAAATGTCTGCTTCAGCCACAGGCCGGCACAGTTCGGAATCGCTCGAGAAAAATAGGGGGAGCGGCCTAAGCCAGCTCCCCCCAGTTCAGCCATTGGCCTAGGTGGCCTTCAGGTCACGATTGGATTGCCAGTTCGTTGGCGAATATGTAGCTCGTCGGATGCATGGCGAAGCCCTGCACCTTCTCATCGTAGGCGGCGAAAACCGAGCGCCACGCCGGTTGGACGATCGGACCGTCCTCCTGCATCAGACGTTCGATTTTCTCCATTACCGCACGGCGGTCCTCGACGTCGAGGGTGCTTTCGGCCTCGGCGAGCAAGGCGTCGAACTCCGGGTTCGAATAACCCGATTCGTTCCACGGCACGCCGGTCCGGTAAGCGAGTGCCAGAACCATGATGCCGAGCGGGCGATGGGTCCAGTTGGTCATGCTGAACGGCAGCTTGTCCCAGACGTCCCAGAAACTGCTGCCCGGCAGGACGTTGATCTTCGCGCGGATGCCGGCTTCCTTCCACATCTCGGTCAGCACTTGAACAGCGGCGACTTCCCAGCCCTCGTCAGCATTGGCCGCAATCTCGACATCGATACCATCCGGGAACCCGGCCTCGGCCAGCAGCGCCTTGGCCGCCGCGATGTCACGCGTCATTTCCGGCAACGGAGCGTATTCGGGATGAACCGGGCTGACGTGATGATGCTCCGCCGCCACGCCGCGACCCTGAAGCGCCAGATCGACGACTTTCTGAGCGTCGACCGCCAGCCTGAGCGCCTTGCGCACGCGCGGATCGCCGAACGGCTCATTGTCGACCCGCGTGCGTACCACCGCCGTTTGCGCGGTAGCAGCGTCGTAGATCTTCAGATGCTTCAAGGTCGCGACGGTCTCGACCTGCGCCGAGTCGATCTCGTAGACGCCGTCGATCTGTTTGGACGCCATCGCGCCGACCCGCGCGCTCGGGTCGTCGCCGAGATCGATGAACAGCAACTCGTCGACATACGGACCTTCGCCCCAGTAATCGCTGCGCGCCTTGAGCTTGGCATGTTCGCCAACTCGGTAGTCGAGCAGTTCGAAGGCCCCGGTGCCGTTCGATCCGGCGGCAAAGGTGCCGCCTTCCTCGGGATCGATGATCAACATCGGATAGTGAAACAGGTGCTCCGGCACGGCGACCTGCGCGGCGCGGAGATTAAGCCGAACCGTGTGATCGTCGGGAGTTTCGATGGCTTTCGCATCCCACAAGCCGGTCGAATCGTCGTTCATCATGTAGGCCTGCATCAGGCCGACCATCGACGAGCCCGTCTCGGGATCGAGCGCATGCCGGAGATTCCAGTCGACATCGGCGGCGGTGAAGGCTCGGCCGTTGTGCCACTTCACGTCCTTGCGGAGATGGAATGTCCATGTCTTCAAATCGTTGGACACGTCCCAGCTTTCCGCTAGATAGGGCCGCGTGATGTTGTCGTGGCCGGTCTTCGTCAAGTACTCGCAGACCTGGCGGGTCACGGTCTCCTCAAACCAGCTGTAGGCATGCGGCGATGACAGGTCGAGAATTCGCTGCCCGATCCGCAATGTGCCGCCCTTCGGCATAGAAGCCTTCGCCGGTGAGACGAACGACTCACCTGTAACCTTGCCGACGAATGCGTAGGCAGCCGTCGCCGACATGCCGATCAACGTTGCCGTGCGAAGGAACTCGCGCCGGCTGCATCGCCCGTCGACGAACTGCTGCTTTAACTTCGGAATATAGGAATGCTCATGGTAGTCAGACATCTCAACCTCCACATGTGATCTCATTTCATTGGTCTTGTTGTCTGGAACGGTTTTTCCCGATCTCATTTTCGAAGTGCCGTCGTCAGCTCGCGGTAGAAGGCGATGAGGCACGCCTCCCAGGCCGGCGAGAGGGCCCCGCCGTCGTCCATCACGTCGCAAAGTAGCCCATCTTGCGCCGCCGCCATGATCGAGGAGTCCTCGTCGGCCACTCGTTGCTCGAGGTCGCGCCAGGTTTCTACTTCGCGCTCGGTCAGCGGGTGGCCGGACGTCGAGTACCACGCGGTCTGAATCCAGCATTTCGTCGGATCCCTCCGGTCGGGCAGGATCAGGGAGTCGATGATCTTGTCCGGGGCATAGGACGTCAGGAAAAAATTGGGGGTGCGCAGTAGGTATCGCGCGCTCATGTCGAGGTTCGTCAGCGAATTGTCGCCGGGCTTGTTCGTGTATGTCGATCCCGGCACGTCGACGGCGCAGCCGAGCACCGGACCGTCGTCGACCATGTAGTGCCCGTCCAGCGGCTGGCCGGCGGCGGTGTCCTTGTGGACGAAGGGAACGTGATAGGGCTCGGCGTTGTTCTCAGTTGCGATCTTCCAGTTGGCGTCAACCTGCCCCAGGTCGATCGTTAGGTAGTGATCGGCCTTGTCGAAAGCGACGCCGGGAAACTTTGCCGCGAGCGGCGCAACGAACTCCTCGATCGGTGGCGCCTTGCCGTCGACATTGATGAAGATCCAGTCGTGCCATTGCGCGCACCGGACCGGCTTCAGGCCGCGGTCGGCCTTGTCGAAACCCGGTGCGTCCTGGACGTTGTATCCGCCGAAGTGCGGCGCACCTAGGAGCCGCCCGTCGAGATCGTAGGTCCAGTGATGATACGGGCAGACGATCGTCTTGCCAGATTGGCATCCGCCGTCCATCAGTCGAACCCCGCGGTGGCGGCAGGCGTTCTGGAAACAGTTGATCGCGCCGGATGCGTTGCGCACCAGGATATAGGGGTGACCGGGTACGGTGATCCTGTCTCCCGGGTTGGGCATGGCGGCACCGCGGCCGACGAATAACCAAGTCTTGTCGAGCCAGCGCTCGTACTCGAGTCGCTGAAAACCGGGGTCGGTGTAGGCCACCCGAGGTAGTCGACTGTGCAGCCCCGACTTACCGTTGACCCGTGCCAAGGCGTCGTCGCTGATGAAGTCGCTGAACTGGTAGGTCATGTCAAAACGTCCCCAAGATTGATCGCCGGTCCCGCCCTCGCGGCTGGCGGCGCCTGTCACTACCACTCACCCGTATTTTCCATCGACGCCCACGGCTCCCGTGCCGGCTGGGCGTCGCCTTGCTGAAGCAGTTCAATGGAGACTCCGTCCGGCGAGCGCACGAACGCCATGCGGCCGTCGCGCGGCGGCCTGTTGATAGTAACGCCGCGTGAACGGAGCCGGTCGCATACCGCGTAAATGTCGGTGACCTCGTAGGCGAGATGTCCGAAGTTGCGCCCGCCGCCGAGGGTCTCGGGGCCGTAGTTGTAGGTCAGCTCGATCTGGACGTCCTCCTGCCCCGGTGCGGCCAGCATGACCAACGTGAATCGGTTCTCCGGATAGTCGTATCGCTCGACCTCCGTGAGTCCCAACTTGTTGCAGTAGAAATCGAGCGACTCTTCCAGATCAGTCACACGAACCATCGTGTGCAAATATTTCATGCCCCCCCCCTTCTGTCTCTTGCTGCCCGATTTGTGCCAAACAACTTGTTACATCATCGGGTTTTCATCTTATTGCGTCCAGCGTATCAGAAAATAATAATTTTTCGCAATTCATAAAATTTGATGTTAATTTTTTCGTTTTTCGTAAAATATGAGCGCCATAGGTTTACAATCGTCAAAATGATGGAACGAAGGATCGTCTCATGGGCATTCAGAAAACGAAACGCGCTTCGGCTGACACGCCCGCTGGAGATTCCGCCGCCACCGCCGCAGTCGGCGACGGAGTGTTTCAGGCTGGCATGCCCAAGTCGCGAACCTTGGCGTCGCCGCAGGACGATCTGAATCGCGCCATCGTCGAAACACTCAAGGAGGACGGCCGGCGCCCGTTCAAGGACATCGCAGAGGAGCTTAGGATCTCCGAGGGCACTGTTCGAAACCGAGTTTCCTGGATGAAGAAGAGCGGCATGCTACGCATCGTCGCGGTTGCCGATCCCGCTTCCTTTCAATACCGCGCCGACGCCATGCTCGGCATCAAGGTCGCGCCGGGCAACACCCCAGAGGAAGTCGCCAGCCGGCTCTCGCCGTTCTCGGAGGTGGTCTACATACTCTGGGTGACCGGACGCTTCGACCTGCTCGTCGAAGTCGTCTTTGAGGACGATGCGGACTTCCAGGCCTTCCTGCAGAAGAACGTCTTCGGCCACACCGACGTCGCTCACGTCGAGGTCATGAGCGGCATCCAGATGTTTAAGAACCAGTTCCTCCTGAAACGCGACCTGCCATAGGCCGGCCGTCGCGCCGTCAGGTACAGCAAAGGACAATCGCCATGGTTACGGCACTCGACTACTGGACCCGTCGGTCCCCCTACTTCGAAGCCGCCCGCCGTGCCGGCTGCAAGGGCTGGTCGGTCGCCAACCACATGTATCAGCCGCATTCCTACGACGACCCGCTCCGCGAGTACGACCATCTCGTCAACGGCGTCACGCTCTGGGACGTCGCAACGGAACGCCAGGTCGAGATCGCCGGGCCGGATGCCGAGGCATTCGTCGATCTGCTGACACCCAGGGAGATCCGCTCGGTCCGTCCCGGCCGCTGTCGTTATCTCATCATCACCAGCGAGGAAGGCGGCATCGTCAACGACCCGGTGATGCTGAGGCTTGCCGAAGATCGCTTCTGGCTGTCGTGCTCGGACAGCGACCTGATCCTCTGGGCCAAGGGCGTGGCGGTGTTCGCCGGCATGGATGTCAGGATCCACGAACCCGACGTCAGTCCGCTGCAGCTTCAGGGTCCCAAGTCGTACCCGGTCATCGAAACGCTGTTCGGCCGCGCCGTCGCGGATCTGGGCTACTACCGGCTCTCTGAAACGACGCTCGACGGCATTCCGCTGGTCGTGACCCGGACCGGCTGGAGCGGCGAGTTCGGTTACGAACTGTTCCTGCAGGACAGCCGGCGCGCCGACGATCTCTGGGACGCCGTCCTGGCGGCGGGCAAGCCGCATGGAATCGCGGTCACCGGACCCTCCGACATTCGCCGTGTCGAAGCGGGCATCCTGGGATACAGGTGCGACATCGATCTCTACGTCAACCCGTTCGAGGCCGGCATGGACCGGCTGGTCGATCTCGACAAGCCGGCGGCGTTCATCGGCAAGAAGGCGCTCGCCGCCATCAAGCGGGACGGCGTGCGGCGAAGGATCGTCGGCATCGAGGTCGGCGGAGACGCGCTGCCGCCGGGCGTGTTCGAGAACCGCTGGCCCGCCTTCGCGGACGGCCGGCACGTCGGCGAGATTCTCGTTGCGTTGCACTCGCCCCGGCTCGGCAAGAACATCGGTTACGCGATGGTCGAGACCGCGTTGGCGGCGCCGGGAACGCCGCTGACCGTTGGGGCGCCACTCGGGGACCGCGACGCCGTCGTCGTTCCCTTCCCATTCGTTGCGCCGAGCAGAAGTCGAGAATCCATCGAGACCCACTCAACCCGGAGGCACGGGACATGACCGATCTCGACGGGAAGGTCGCCATCGTCACGGGCGCCAGCCGCGGAATCGGGCGCGGTGTCGCCATCGGCCTCGCCAGTGCCGGCGCGTCGGTCGCCATCACAGCCCGAACCGCGACTCCGGCGGATGCACCCGAACTCGCGTCGAACGACGCCCGGAAGGTTCCGGGCACGTTGTCGGAGACCGCCGACGCGGTGAGCGCAGCCGGCGGCACCGCGCTGATGATGTCGGCCGATCTCGGCGACCGATCGGCAATCGAATCGCTCGTCGAAGAGACGGTTCGGCAACTCGGCCGCGTCGATATCGTCGTTAACTGCGCCATGGGGTTCCCGCAGGATTACGAAGGCATGGCGTTCTGGAAAAGCCCGGTCGAGGATTGGGACGTGCAGAACTCGGTCGGTGCCCGTTCGCACTTTCTGCTGGCGTACTATGCGACCCCGCACCTGATCCGACAGGGGCGGGGGCTGATCGCCAACGTGTCGACTGCGGGTGCCATTTCCGAATACTACAACCTCGGCTTCCGGGTCGCCCATGCGGCGAACACTCGGATGGCGAAAGCCATGGCCTGCGACCTGAAGGATCACGGCGTCGCCGCAATCGCGCTTTGGCCGCGCTGGGTCCTGACCGAGCGGGTTCAACTCGCCGCCCGGAACGACCACCCGGGCTTTCACGTCGATCCGGCGGAGCTAGGGGACGCGGACATGCCCGAGATGATCGGTGCGGCAATTGCCTGTCTTTATACCGATCCGGGGCTCTCGGGAAAGAGTGGCCATGTTCAATTGATTGCCGAACTGATCGACGAGTACGGCTTGTTGAAGGACGACGGCAGCAAACCGAAAATCGACGCCTTTACCCGGGAACTGCGCCAACGTCTCGACCGGATCGAGGCGCAGCTTGACTGGCCGTGAGGTCGCACAATCAAGCATGCTATCTATTTAGCGAGTTCGAGTTATGTTTGACGATCAACCGATATCCCCGCTCCGGACGGTTTCGTCCGGACGAAGTGAGGGCATCGAGAACAAGACCGCTCCGGGCAAGCTGGCGGACCGCGACTTCTATCAGATGACCGAGGACAAGTTCCTGGCGCTCGGCATCCGTCGCCCCCACTGAACCTGATGGTGGCGGCGGCGCGGCTTGAGGCTGACGATTTCGCCAGCATGGCAATGCGCAAGGCGTGGGTGGCGTTCAAGAACGACGAATGGGAATGCTACCACCAGTCCATAACCGACTGGGAGGCTGACGTGTTCTTGAGGCTCTACTGATGGAGAAAGAGATGTTGCCGGATCGATACGGACACCGCGCCCGCTACATGACGGGATGGTATGAGATGGATCTCGAAATGCTGCTTTCGTCGACGGCACCGGGGTTCGTCTTCGACGATCCGGCGGAGCCAGAACCGGTAACCCGGGAGACACTGTCCAAGTATATGCAAAGCTGGGCGTGCCGCGCTGCCGCAGCTGGGTCGACCGGCGAGTGGTTGCTCTGCGACGAGGTGCGTGTCGACCGTGACGGGATGCTGATCGACTGGGAGCAATGGGAGCTTGTCGGCACTCGGATGCGCGGCATGGCTCTGGTCAAGACCACGGACGAGGGTGTCGTGCTGGAACGGATCACCTACTTTCACCGAGAAAACGATATGAACCCCACTGAGCCCGAATAGAGATTGATTTCTCGCTTAGGGTCATGAGCAGACTACAAAATCGAAACCTACGTTTGCCCATTTTGTGCCAAAAACGTGCCACTCCCAGCTGCCCTTAGGTGGTCTTATCCGGTTCTGTTCGAGGATGGTGTGCGACAGCACCCGAACAAAGTATTGATATAAATACCTTATTTGTCGAACACGTAAACTCCGAAGGCAGAGGTCACACGTTCGAATCGTGTCGGGTGCGCCATTTTTTTACAGATTATGTGCGACAACCGCAGCCTTCGCGGCGCGCCGAGGGAATGGCTCGGCGAGCGCGGACATTGTCGCCACGCCGATATGCGGGCAGTGAATAAGAATAAAATCCTTGACAATTCAATCTCGCTCATGTACTGTCTTGCCACAGTGCCCGTTCGGGCCCCCAACGTGATTGCGCGCTGACCGACGGTTGGCGCCGCGCCGGGGACAACCCGCCTTCGCGGACAACACTTCTGAACAATCCGAATCTGATCCCGGCGCCCCGGGGGTGTGCTTCCCGTGCGACGATGGGCTGCCGCTGTAACACCGCGTTCCGCGCGAGGAGGAATCATATGTTCTGGCCGCTTCGCCTGAAGAACCCGATCGGCAAACCCTACAACATGGGCCCGGAGGATACGCTTGCTGCGAAGAAAGTGCTGGCGTCGCTCGGGCACATGGAGGTGCCGGACTACGGCATCGACGAGTATCCCGATCAGCCGATGATCGATGCCGTGAAGAAATTTCAGCGCACCAGCGGGCTTCGCGAGGACGGCATCATGAAACCCGGAGGCGAGACGGAAGCCGGGCTGAACGCCGCGATGCGGACGTTGAACGAGGAATCTGGGACGGCGTTAGGCCGAGGAAACGGAAGCAATGAAATCAGAGGCAGTGGCCAGCCCATCAAGATGGCAAACGCCTATAGACGCCGATTCCCGGGTGATCGGTGGGGACCGGAAGGGGCGATGAAATCTGGCGGCTTTTATTCAGACGGCGGCGGCTGGGGAGCAGCCACCGTTAGTACGGCGGCAGCTGCGAAGGTTCTGCTCGATCAACGAGCGGAGAAGGTCGGCGGCGGGGAGGTTCCTCATCCACCTCAAAGCCGGAAACATTCTAGGAGGTCTTTGCTCGAGAGTCCCCCGCCGCCCAATCCCGGTTTCGAGCCGCCGGACCAGAAGCTGCCGGGCCGGATGAAGGAACTTCCCGAGTACGTCGAAGTCAAAGCGCCGTCAGAAATCCCTGCAAATCTAAGTGAACCAAAGATCTTCATCCTTCCCGCGCCGAAACCGGATGAGTTCGGCAACGGCATCGTATTCAATAAAGGCAACGAAGATACACGGAAACAGCATGAAGAAATCCGTGATTACTTTGAGCAAGAAATCGGATGGAATCACATCGCAGGTGGGCGATTCGGCTCACGACACGAACTAGTGCGGAAAGGGATAAGGGCAGTAGGTGACGAACAAAAGGAGTATTACTTACCGGGGCCAATTGGGACCCTCAAAGGTGGCAATTTCACAGACTTAACCTTTGAAGACGAAAAGACCGGGAAAATCTATCACATACAAACAGTGGATGTTGACCGAAACGGGAGGCCAACGGAGGCCGAGCTCAATGCTGCGGAGAGAATTCGCCGAAAGGTGGGGCGAAATGGCCATGTGTACTTGGTACCGAAGACATGGCAGCTAGAGCGCAACCAAAAACTTCGCAAACGGAAATGAACGTGTATCATAGTTTGCATGCCATCCAAGTCCGGTCGAACCACATTCTTCAAGCGCAAAAGCGTCGTTCTCACGGAGCGGGATGAATTGGCATTTAGCAGGGCGGTGCGCGAGTTCTGCCCTGATATGTTGATTGCCGGTTGGAAGCATCATGACGGATATCTCGGCTCACCGTGGGCACCCAACATCTCGACCGGCGACGATCCCTCACCGGGTATTCTTGTACCATCACCAGGGCAGGAAGAACGCTGGCATCTCAACATGGAAAAGGATGCAATCGTCGTGCGCCCGATCGTGCATCTTGACCTCGACCGTTCTCGGTGGGAGCGGCCCGATCCAACTAAGAAGTGGGCATTCGATCCGCCGTTGCTCGGTTGGGGCGAGGTCACCGTTGCATATCCGGCTGATGGCAATGAAGAGATCGTCAGATTCGCCGGCAGGCTGTCGCGACTCGTCAACAAGGTGACCTGGAAACGGACCGGTTTCGGGCTCGACGCCTGCCGCTGGTCCCAGGCCGGCCAGCCCGAGCGGCGCAACGGCTTGGGCACTGGCGAGTTGATCGATCCCACGGAGAAGATTGCGCTCAACAAGTACTACGACGATTCCCTGTGGGATGATCGTCTCCCCGATGAGCCGACCGGCTGCCGCGTTGCGTACGATTACCCTGGTGAGGGTGACTGATGTAAGATTTCAACAGTATCCTGAATGAAGTGTGGTGAAATCCTGTGCCAATCCTGTACCAGCGCTATTCGGTTTCTTGCGGTTTTAGGCGGTTCTATTCGGAAATGTGTCGCGACAACGCCCGAACAAGTTATTGATTTAGCTTCGTAATTTATCGAACGTGCAAACTCCGAAGGCAGAGGTCACACGTTCGAATCGTGTCGGGTGCGCCAACCTTTCTTCATTTGCTAGCCACAAACGACGCCCTTACGCGCGCTGATGTCATCTTGACAAAATAGGGTTTTGATCCTATATTAGTTGCTGGCACGCCCGCTGGCCCGGCCTTGCTGGATAACCATCGCGGACAACGTTCCTTCTTCAACTTGCCTCAACATCGGTCGCTCCAGAGGGGTGGCCTGGCGTCGATTGCGCGGGGTTCTTGAACTCTAAAGCGTTGGTTCGGTGCCGCTTGAAAGAAGGATCCCTATATGATTTCTCCGTTTGGACTCAGGACGACAATCGGTCGTGAGCACAATGTCGATCTGGATGATGTGCGGCGGGTCAAGAAGGCGCTGCGTTATACCGGTTACTTCGAAACGCCCTCCTATGGACTCACGGATTACCCTGACGAGCCCCTGTTCAATGCAATCGAAATGTTCCAGTCCGACAATGATCTCCGCCGCGACGGCGTTATGAAACCTGATGGTGAGACAGCCAAAACCCTTGGCCGTGTGCTTGGTCAACGGGAGCCAAAAGCAAACACTAAACAAGACCCCAAAGCGTCCAGAAGGGCAGAGGTCAAAACCGCATTTGCTGCTCCGGTGATCGTCAGGTTGGCGGGCCTGATGGGCATATCTATAGCAGCGGCGTGGCAGTGGTGGCAGACCCAGTCCGATTCTGAGAAACAAGCCATTGAAAGCAGAATCTGGCGCCGGGATGAAGATGACGACCAGGATGACGCCGACGCAGGCTTAGATCACTGTGATCACTTGCACTATGAGGTCGATATCCCCGTCTGCGAGAAAATCGGGCAAACGCGTGGTGATGCCGCTGCTCAAAAATGCTACGCTTCCGCCTATCGGCGATACGCTGCCTGTATTGCCGGAACGCCCACGCAGGAACTACCCCCACTGGATACTTGGAACAATTGAGCGGCGATCAGACATACTTTCAGATGCACGCGATGGCAGAGAGGGACGACGGGACGGTCGCCCCTCTTTCCATTCACATTTCCCAACCCGACTACGAAGAATCTCGGGGATACTTCTGTACGATTAGGTGTTCCTTCGTACGGAAGAAACCGTTCATGGTCTTCGGGTGGGACGAGAACCAAGCAAGGGAGTTGTCCTACAAGTTCATCCGGGACGTGGTATTGGATCGTGTCCGCAGGGTGGTCGATGCAAGCGGTCGAGAGATAGCTTTTGACGAGGATGCCCCTTCCGACATTTACTGACAATTCATGGTGGCTTAAGCGTTAGTGCAGCAGGCAAAGTTGTGTGCCAATCCTGTACAGGCGCTATTCGGTCTTCTGCGGTTTTAGGCGGTTCTATTCGGAATTGTGCCGCGACAGCGCCCGAACAAGATATTGAATTAGCATCCTAATTTTTCGAACAAGCAAACTCCGAAGGCAGAGGTCACACGTTCGAATCGTGTCGGGTGCGCCATCTCTTGTTTCATTTGCTAGCCACAAACGCAGCCTTTGCGGCGCGCCATGGGAATGGCCTGCCTACGCCGAAGCGAAGCTCCGGCTTCGCGCAGGCAGGCCTGGAGAGGCATGGCGCGCCCTGACGCATTTTTGCTCTTATGTGTCATAAGATAAGAACATAATCCTTGACAAATCGTTCTTGCCCGTATACCGTATCGTCATAGTGCCCGCTCGGGCCTCCGATGCGAATTCGCTCCGACCGACGGTTGGCGCGGCGCCGGGGACAACCCGCCTTCGCGGACAACCCGCCTTCGCGGACAACACTTCCGAAAAATCTGTTCTGCCCCCCGGCTGCCGGAGGCACGTTCGCTGTGCGATGCCGGTCTGTCGCATCGCCGCGTTCCGCACGAGGAGGATGAATATGTTCTGGCCGCTACGCCTGAAAAACCCGATCGGCAAACCGTACAACATGGGCCCCGAGGACACGCTCGCCGCCAAACGGATCCTGGTGTCGCTCGGGCATATGGACATACCCGACTATGGCATCGACGAATACCCCGACCAGCCGATGATCGATGCGGTGAAGTCATTCCAGCGGGCGAGCGGTCTCCGAAGGGATGGCGTCATGAAGCCTGGCGGTGAAACCGAGGCCACTCTGAACGCGAAGATGCGGGCAGTGGATGAAGAAACCAGGACGGTGTTGGGCAGGAGAAACAGAAACTTCGAAGCAGGAGGCGGTGAGCGGCCGATCAGAATGGCAAACGCCTACAAACCCCGATTCCCGGGCGACCGATGGGGCCCGGAAGGGGCAACGAAGTCTGGTGGATTCTTCTCAAACGGTGGTGGAGCAGCGGCCGTCAGCGCCGCTGCGGCGGCGAAAATCCTGCTGGATCAACAAGCGGAGAAAATCGGCGGTGGCGAGGTTATCCGCGGGACACGAGGCCCGCGGCCAAATCGCAGATCGCTCCTCGAAAATCCACCTCCACCCAATCCCGGTTTCGAGGCGCCTGATGAAGAACTGCCGGTTCGGACCGAGAGTCTGCCGAGCATCATCGAAATCCCGAGCATTGAAAACTTGCCCGCAGAACGGACGGAGCCGACGATCTTCATTCTGCCGGCGCCGAAACCGAATGAGTTCGGCAACGGTATCATTGAGCGCAAAGGTAACGAGGCAACCCGCAAGGAACTCGAACGCATCCGCGACTACTGCCGTAGTTTGGGTTGGGTTCACGAAGCAGGAGGACGCTACGCGCCGGATGATCCGAAAGTATTGGGAGGGGATGATCCAGAGATTGTCGCCGACGCGGAACGGCCCGAGTATCACATATCCGGTCACTTCAAGAGCCTTAAAGGCGGTCACTTCACTGACTTAACCTTCATTGACACGCGCGGCCGAAAAGTTCACATCCAGACTGTCGATGTCGACCGCAACGGCAAACCGACGAAACGTGAACTCGACACCGCAGAGAGGATTCGGCGAGCCTTAGGTGACGAAGAAAAGGCAGATCTCATTCTGGTTCCCAAAGGAGCACAACTAGATCGTATTGGGCGATTCCGTAAGGAAGAATGATCGGTTATTCTCGCAGGCATGCGCCCCCGGTCTGACAAAGAAACTAGTTTTCGAAGAAAAAAGGTCGTCTTGACTGAGCGTGACGAGCTCGCATTCAGCCGGGCTGTGGGGGAGTTCAATTCGGAAAAACGACTCCGTGTCCGTACGCGTCTTCCTGAGATACACAACGGCCAATATTCTTGGGACTCCATCGAAGGGGATATAGCCCGGTCTTACAATCTATTGTTTCCGGTCGATGTGGACGGCCGCAGCAAGTTCTTGAGAGACGTCGGCTTGGTTGATTTCAATAGATACGTCGCTTTAGAAGTTCGCCGTTCGACGCGAATTTGGTCCAATCCGGAAAAAAAATGGGCGTTCGACCCACCGTTGCTAGGGTGGGGTGAGGTCATCGTCGGATTTCCGAGGGGCGACGACGAGATGGCCAAATTTGCAGGAAAAATTCTCAGATTGGTCAACAAGGTGACCTGGAAACGGACTGGCTTCGGGCTCGATGCCTGCAGATGGTCCCAGTCAGATCGCGACGAGGCGCGCCACGGGCTCGGGAACGGCGAACTGGTCGACCCGTTTGAACCAATAGTACTCAACAAGTACTACGACAATTCCTTATGGGATGATCGACTGACCAACCAAGTGATGGATGGGGGGCAGTAGTGTACGTCGATAGGGGCGGGCGACTATGTATGGGGCTCCGCCTCAAATCGGCCGAGGGGCGATTTGTGTGCCGATCCCGTACCGGCGCTATCCGGTTTCCTGCGGTTTTAGGCGGCTCTGTTCGGAATTGTGCCGCGAGAGCACCCGAACAAGTTGTTGATTTAGCTTCCTAAATTCTCGAGCGAGTAAACTCCGAAGGCAGAGGTCACACGTTCGAATCGTGTCGGGTGCACCATCCCCCGAATTGTTTGCTTCAGAACGAAACGCTATTGGCGCGCCATGGGAATGGCCGGCGAGGCTCGGCGCCCTGACGCTGCAAGTGCATGGTTGATAAGAAAATAATCCTTGACAATTCAATCTTGCTCATGTACTGTCTTGCCACAGTGCCCGTTCGGGCCCCCGATGCGATTTCGCTCCGACCGACGGTTGGCGCCGCGCTAGGGGTAACCCGCCGTCGCGGATAACACTTCCGAACAATCTGGCTTTGATCCCCGGCCACCGAGCCGCGTTCCACGCGGCGCGCTGAATGGCCGCCGCACCACCGCGCCCGGCGCGAGGAGGAAACGCATGTTCTGGCCGCTTCGCCTGAAGAACCCGATCGGCAAACCGTACAACATGGGCCCCGAGGACACGCTCGCCGCCAAGCGGATCCTGGCGTCGCTCGGGCACATGGAGGTGCCCGACTACGGGATCGACGAGTATCAGGACCAACCTATGATCGACGCGGTGAAGAGCTTCCAGCGCAACAGCGGCCTCCGCGAGGACGGCATCATGAAGCCCGGCGACGAGACGGAAGCCGGGCTGAACGCCGCGATCCGGGCGATGAACGAGGAAACCAGAACGGCGTTAGGCCGAGGAAACGGAAGCAATGAAATCAGAGGCAGTGGCCAGCCCATCAAGATGGCAAACGCCTATAGACGCCGATTCCCGGGTGATCGGTGGGGACCGGAAGGGGCGATGAAATCTGGCGGCTTCTTTTCTGACGGCGGCGGCTGGGGAGCGGCCACCGTTAGTACGGCTGCAGCCGCGAAGATCCTGCTCAATCAAAGAGCAGATAAGGTCGGCGGCGGGGAGGTTCCTCAGCCACATCAAAGCAGGCAACATTCTAGGAGGTCTTTGCTCGAGAACCCGCCACCGCCCAATCCCGGTTACGAACCGCCGGACGAGCAGTTGCCGGACCGAACGGAGAGTCCCCCTAGCATCATCGAAATACCGAGCATTGAAAACTTGCCCGCGGAACGGGCGGAACCGACGGTCTTTATCCTGCCGGCGCCGAAACCGGACGAGTTCGGCAACGGCATCGTCGAGCGCAAAGGCAACGAAGCGACCCGCCAAGAACTCATGCGCATCCGCGATTACTTACGCAGCCTGGGATGGAAACACATCGCCGGCGGACGCTACGCGCCGGATGATCCGGCCGTCTCCGACAAACAAAGGAAGAAAACTACCGCCAATGGCGAGCGAAGTGAGTGGCACATCAAGCGACATTTCGGTGGCCTTAAAGGCGGTCACTTCACGGACCTGACCTTCAGGGACACCCGTGGACGAATCGTCCACGTCCAAACTGTCGATGTCGATCGCAGCGGTAAACCAAGCCAGCGAGAACTCGACACTGCAGACCGGATTTGGCGGGCAATTGGTAGAAAACGCTTAGTTGGCGAAGAAGAGGAAGACCTCATTCTCATCCCAAAGGGAGCACAACTGGATCGCATCCGGAGGTTTCGAAACAATCGATAAGAACCTACAGTTACGTCTATGCCATCGCCAACCGGACGCGAGACATTCTTCAGGAGCAAGAGCGTCGTAATGACAGAGCGCGACGAGTTGGCGTTCGACCGCGTTCTGCGCGAGTTCGACCCGGCGATGAAAGTTGCCTGCGCCGACTATGATCCCGTCAAGAGAAACTCGACGTTGGTTCCTAGTCTGCCGCACGGAACCGCGGAGGAAGCACATTTTCAGGTTCTGACCCCATACGAACGAGAACGAGCCACGCTCTTTGATGATCTTGGACTCGGTGAGCGAGAGCAGGAGTTTGGTTACACTCTTCGTCGTTCGAAATGGAAATGGCTCGATCCGTCCATCAAGTGGGCCTTCGATCCGCCGTTGCTCGCCTGGGGTGAGGTAACCGTCGCCTACTCGGCTGATGGCGGCGAGGAGGTGGCTAAGACAGCAGCTAAGTTACTGCGACTCGTTAACAAAGTGACGTGGAAACGGACCGGTTTCGGGCTCGACGCCTGCCGCTGGTCGCAGGCGGGTCAGCCGGCGCGACGCAACGGCCTCGGCAACGGCCAACTGATCGATCCCTCGGAGCCGATAAAACTCAACAAGTACTATGACGACTCGCTGTGGGACGATTGCCTACCCGACGAGCCGACCGGCTGCCGCGTCGCGTATGAGTACCCCGGTGAAACTCATGCGACTGAGCCACGCGGGCCGCGGCCTGCCGGATCGCCTTGACGCCTCGTGCGATACCGTCGAGAACAGCACCGCGCGCCGCCGCAACGTCGGCGGCGGACCGGGACGGGCAAGAGCGGGACAGGCAAGGCGATGACGCAGGACGACAATCCGGACAAGCGGCCGGCGCGCGGCGTCTCGGGCCCGAAAACGGTGATCGCCCTGTTCGTCGCCGGGATCGTCGTCTACCTGGTGTTCTTCGTCGCGTTCCGCGCGATCGAACGGCAAGACGCCGACTGGCCGGCGTACGGCTGGATCTGGAACCCGAGCCGCGAGCCGTAGCGACCCTCAAACAAACACCACCGCGACCCGCACGCCGAGGTCGTCGAGGGCGTAGGCGTCCTGCCAGCTCGGGTGCACCGCCGCCGGGTCGAGCGCGCGGCGCTCGAACACCAGCGGCCGGGCGGCGAGGCCGTGGTCGGCGAAGGTTTTCAGGACATCGGGCAGGCGCAGCGCGTTGATGCCGGGCGCGTTGGCCTTCACGGCGCGGCTCCGCTCCGTATCGTAGAGCCCGGCGAACGGCGCGTCCTTCGACCAGTGATTGCCGAAATCGACGAGATGAACGTGCCGCGTGCCGGGCCCGCCGAGCGCGGCGAGGCCGCGGATCGTGCCGTCGAGCCCGGCGACGTGCTCGAGACACGAGATCGACAGGCAGAAGTCCAGCGTGCCGGGTGCGATCGCGTCGGCGAGCCGCGCGACGTCGGTGTCGGCGCTGATCACCAGGTCGGCGCGCAGCCGCGCCATGAAGGCGTCGAAGGCGAGCCGCTCGCCGTAGATGGCTGAGAGGTGCTGCCACAGCGGCCGGTAATAGGTCTCGACGAAGTGCGCATCCGTCAGCACCGAGGCGTCCCAGTTCGGCTCGATCCCGTAGGCCTTCGCGGCGCCCCGGAACAGCATCAGCGGCCCGGTGCCGCCGGTCATGCCGCAGCCGATCTCGAGCACGGTGCGGCCCTCGGGCGCGAACGGCGCCCAGCCCGGCAGCCGGTGGCTCGCGGCGGTCTCGATGCGGCTGAGGGTGGCGAAGTGGCGGCGCCAGTCGCGCGCGTCCGGGTCGGCGTCGAAGCGGTCGCGCACGGTGACCGAGCCGGCGGCGAACGTGCGCTTGAGCTTGAGCCGCGTGCGCCGCCAGAAATCGCGCGGCGGCATGATCCAGGCGATCTTCAGGATGTTGCCGGGGTTGACGGTCATGCGCGTGCTTCTCCCAACGGCGGACTCCGGCGCGGCTATTCGTTGTCGCCGCGGATCGTCGCAATGACGGCGTCGGTGACGTCGCGCGTGGTCGCCCGGCCGCCGACGTCGGGGGTCAGGATACCCGCTTCGCAGACCTTGTCGACCGCCCGCATCAGGCGCCCGGCGGCGGCCGTCTCGCCCAGGTGCTCGAGCATCTGCGCCGCGGTCCAGAACGACGCCACCGGGTTGGCGATGCCCTTGCCGGTGATGTCGAAGGCGGAACCGTGGATCGGCTCGAACATCGAGGGGAAGCGGCGCTCCGGGTCGATGTTGGCGGTCGGCGCGACGCCGAGCGAGCCGGCCAGCGCGCCGGCGAGGTCCGACAGCACGTCGGCGTGCAGGTTCGAGGCCACGATGGTATCGAGCGTTTCCGGGTGCAGGGTCATGCGCACGGTCATGGCGTCGACCAGGTGCTTGTCCCAGGTCACGTCGGGGTAATCGGCGGCGACCTCGGCCGCGATCTCGTCCCACATCACCATGGCGTGGCGCTGGGCGTTGGATTTCGTCACCACGGTCAGGTGCCGGCGCGGCCGCGAGCGGGCGAGCTCGAAGGCGAAGCGCATGATGCGCTCGACCCCGGTGCGGGTGAAGATCGAGACCTCGGTGGCGACTTCCTCGGGCAGGCCCTTGTGGACGCGGCCGCCGGCGCCGGAGTATTCGCCCTCGGAGTTCTCGCGCACGATGACCCAGTCGAGCTCATGCGCGCCGACGTCCCGGAGCGGCGAGGTAATGCCGGGGATGATGCGCGTCGGGCGCACGTTGGCGTACTGGTCGAAGCCCTGGCAGATCGGCAGCCGGAGCCCCCACAGGGTGACGTGGTCGGGAATGTCGGGCGCGCCGACGGCGCCGAAGTAGATGGCGTCGAAACTCTTGAGCTGGTCGAGCCCGTCGGCCGGCATCATGACGCCGTGCTTCCTGTAGTAGTCGGAGCCCCAGTCGAAGGTCTCGAAGGCGAACGACACGTCGCCGAGGCGCTCGGCGAGGGCGGCGAGAACCTGCTCGCCGGCGCCGATGACCTCGGGGCCGATGCCGTCGGCGGGCACGGATGCAATGCGGTAGGTGCGCATGGGACTCCTCCTGTTTCGGCCCCTAGTTCTGCGCCGGACGGGGCTTTCTTGCAACCGCGAAGAGCCTGCTGCACCGCCATAGATCGCGGGCTTCCCATTAAAATTTGAGCGAGGCGGCTGGCATGTGTAATCTTGCCGCCCTAGATTGGAGACGACCGGACGTCAATCGGATCTGAACCAGACACAAGACCAGACATAACAAGCGCCGGGTCAACCCGGCCAACATCCACGAAGCGGCGGTCACGCCGCCGAATCACTGCAGGGAGAGGACACCATGAAATTTCTGACCAAGAGCAAACTTGCCCACGGCATTGTCGCCGGCGCCCTCGTGGCGGCGGGGATGACGTCCGTCGGCGCCCCGGCGAAGGCCGCGGACGACGTGCTGACGCTGGGGGCGGCGCTGTCGTTCTCAGGCAAGTACTCGACCAACGGCAAGCACACCAAAAACGGCTATGACCTCGCCGTCCAGAAGGTCAACGAGATGGGCGGCGTCAAGATCGGCGACAAGACCTACAAGCTCGAGATCAAGTACTACGATGACGAGTCGGTCCCGGCGCGCGGCGCCCAGCTGGTCGAACGCCTGGTCCAGCAGGACGGCGTCAAGTTCATGCTTGGCCCGTACTCCTCCGGCATGACCAAGGCCATGGCGCCGGTCACCGAGAAGTACGGCGTGCCCATGGTCGAAGGCAACGGCGCCAGCCGTTCGCTGTTCAACAAGGGCTACAAGTACCTGTTTGCGGTGCTGTCGACCTCCGAGCAGTATCTCGCCGAATCGATCAACCTCGCCGCCGAGAACGCCGCGGCGATCGGCAAGAAGCCGAACGAAATCACCGTCGCGCTGGCCATGGAGAACGATCCGTTCTCGCAGGACATCCGTGCCGGCGTGCTCGACGACGCGGCCAAGTACGACATGAAGATCGTGATCGACGACAAGCTGCCGAAAGAGCTCAACGACATGACGGCGACGCTCACCAAGGTGAAGGCGCTGAAGCCCGACCTGCTGATCGTCTCCGGTCACTCGAAGGGCGCGGCGCTGGCCATTCGCCAGGTCGACGAGATGAAGGCCGATACGGCCATGCTGGCGATGACCCACTGCGAAGCCGCGGCCATCCAGGACAAGTTCCCGGGCAAGTCGGACTACACGTTGTGCGCCACCCAGTGGGCCGAGACCCTGACGTACGAGGACAAGTGGTTCGGCACGGCGAAGGAATACGCCGACCTGTTCCGCGCGACCTTCGATGGCTACACGGTGGTGCCGTACCAGGCGGCCGAATCGACCGCTTCGGTGCTGGTCTACGTCGACGCGTTCGAACGCGCCGGCTCGCTCGACCAGGACGCGGTGCGCGACGCGCTCGCGGCGACCGAAATGCAGACCTTCTACGGCAACATCAAGTTCTCGCCGGCCGGCAACAACATCGCCAAGCCGATGGTGTTGCGCCAGATCATCGACGGCAAGTACGTCGTGGTCGCGCCGTCCAAGTGGGCGGAGAAGCCGGTCGTGTTCCCGAAGCCGAACTGGGATCAGCGTTAATCGCGGCCCGAGATATCCCGCCCCCGCGCAACGCGGGGGCGGGTTTCGTTTTGCATCAGAGTTTCACCGAGCCGGGATCTGCACATCATGTGGGATAACGCCCTCATTCTCGTCCAGGCGCCGATCTTCAACGTTCAGCTGCTGATCGACGGAATCCTGATCGGCGCGCTGTTCGCCCTCGCCGCCTACGGCATGGCGATGGTCTGGGGCGTCATGAACATCATCAACATTGCCCAGGGCGAGTTCGTCATTCTCGGCGGCTTCATCACCTGGTGGCTGTCGACCTATGGCGTGAGTCCGTTCCTCGGCATTCCGATCTCGTTCGTCGCGCTGTTCGCCATCGGCTGGCTCATCTACAAGATTGTCATCTGCCGGGTCGTCGACCAGGACCTGTTCATCTCGATCCTCGCGACCTTCGGCATCTCCATTCTGCTGCAGCAGCTGATGAACGTGCTGTTCACCGCCGACGTGCGGACCGCGGAAAGCGGCCTCGGCACCATGTACCTGTTCGACGGCATGGTCACCGTTTCCGAGATCAAGGTCGTCGGCTTCGTGCTGGCGCTCATCCTGGGCGCCATTGTCGTTGTCTTCATGACCCGCTCGAAGATGGGCCAGGCGATCCGCGCCACCGCGCAGAACGCCCGCGCGGCGCGCATTCTCGGCATCAACACCGATGTCGTCTACGCCGTCACCTATTCGCTCAACGCGGCGATCTGCGGCGCCGCCGGCGCGCTCGTCGTCATGGTCTGGAACGTCCAGGCATTCCAGGGGCTGGCCTACACGGTGCGGTCGTTCATGATCGTCGTCGTCGCCGGGCTCGGCAACCTGCCCGCCGTGGTCGGCGCCGCGCTGGGCCTCGGCGCGCTCGAGAACTTCGCCGGGTTCATCCTCGGCATCGAGTTCCAGATGGCCTTCATCTTCTCTCTGCTGGTCGTCATCCTGGTGTGGCGCAGCCTCCGGCTCAAGAAACAGCGCAAGGTGCTGCGATGACCGCGTTCATGCAAAACAAGCCGTTGCTCTACGGCACCATACTCGCCGTCGCGGTCGCCGCGCCGTTCGTTTTCCCGAACTTCCAGATCCAGCTCGCGTATCTCTGGCTGATGGTGCTGCTGGCGACGACCTGGGACGTCCAGGGCGGCCAGACCGGCTACAACTCGTTCGGCAACATCGTGTTCTTCGGCGTCGGCATGTACACCACCGCGGTGATCCAGCGCGCCATGTTCTTCGACTTCGACGAATACGAACAGGCCGCCGGCACGCTCGACGCGATCGGCGCCTCGGACTACGTCATCAGCCTCGCCGTCGGCTTCGGCGCCTCCGGCGTGCTTTGCGTGCTGATCGCCATTGTGCTCGGTTCCGGGGTGCTCGGCCTGCGCGGCCACTACTTCGCGATCTGCACGCTCGGTCTCGGCATCGCCGCGGGCGAGATCGCCGGCGGCATCGACTTCATCGGCGCCGGCTCGGGCCTGGTGACGCCGGTGTTTCCCGACGGGCTCGGTCCCAAGGGCACCTTCTTCTACTTCATCTTCTTCACGCTGTGCGCCGCCGTGCACTTCACCCTCAAGCGGCTTTACGCGGGGCGTTTCGGGCTCGCGCTCAACGCCATCCGCGACGACGAGGACAAGGCCGAGGCCATGGGCCTGCACACCACCCGCTACAAGGTCACCGGGTGGGCGATCTCGGCGTTCTTCCTCGGCATCGGCGGCGGCGCCATGGGCAACCTGATCGGCTTCATCGACCCGGTCGACACGGCCTTCGCCGGCGCCACGTTCGGCGTCTGGATGGTGCTGATGACGATCCTCGGCGGCAAGGGCACGCTGTGGGGGCCGGTCATCGGCGCGATCGTCTTCCACGTCACGCAGGAGTTCCTGTGGACCCACCTGTTCGGCTGGCAGCGCGTCGCGCTCGGCGCCATCATCGTCGCCATCGTGGTGTTCTTCCCGCAGGGCATCATGGGCTACATCCGCGAGAAGCATCCGCATCTGCTCGGCCTCGTCGTCGACAAATCCAAGCGGCAGGAGGAGGGCGCGGCATGAACCTGCTTTCCGTCACGGACGCGTCCAAGGCCTTCGGCGGCGTCATCGCCAACCGCGACATCTCGATCGAGGTGCCCGAGGGCAAGATCATCGGCCTGATCGGGCCGAACGGGTCGGGCAAGACGACGCTGTTCAACTCGATCGTCGGCTATCACCCGCTCGACAGCGGCTCGATCAAGTTCAACGGCGAGGAAATCTCCAGCCTCGTGGTGCCGCAGATCGCGCGCCGCGGCCTGCTGCGCACGTTCCAGCAGACCCGCATCTACGGCAAGATGAACTGCGTGCAGAACATGCTGATCAGCGTGCCGCACCGCAACACCGGCTTTAAGCACATGTTCCAGAAGCACTCGGCCGACGAGATCGACAAGGCCGAGGATTTGCTGGAGTTCGTCGGCTTGTACTCGAAACGCAATCTGCTGGCGGGCGATCTCTCGTTCGGCCAGCAGAAACTGCTCGAGTTCGCCATGGCGCTGATGAACGAGCCGCGGCTGCTGCTGCTCGACGAACCGACGGCGGGCATCAACCCGACGCTGATCAACGGACTGATCGACCGGCTGAAGACCGCCAACCAGCATCTCGGCGTGACGCTGCTGGTCATCGAGCACAACATGCGCGTCATCATGAACCTCGCCGAGCACATCTACTGCCTGGCTCACGGCGAACTGCTCGCCGACGGCTCGCCGGACGAAATCCAGAACGACCAACGCGTGCTCGACGCATACCTGGGGGCGCACTGATGGCTGAACAGCAGAGCAACGAACAGACGGCCCGCCAGCGCGGCGTGCGCGGCTACGGTCTCGGCTCGGTGTCGACGGTTCTGTCGGTCGATCAGGTCGCCGAGGAAGCCGCCAAGATCGCTACCGAGGCGCCGAGCATGGAACGTCTGCGGGCGCTCGCCAACAACGACCCGTTCCTGACCATCGAGAAGCTCAACGCCGGGTACGGCAAGATGCACATCCTGCACGACTTCAACCTCGCGGTCGCGGCAGGGCAGTCGCTGTGCCTGATCGGCCCGAACGGTGCCGGCAAGTCGACGATCCTGCACTCGGTGTTCGGCTTCACGACGATCTACAACGGCACCATCACGTCGAAGGGTACCGACGTCACGCGGCTGACGTCGAGCCAGAAACTCAAGACCGGCGGTATCGCCTACATCCTGCAGGATAACTCCGTGTTCCCCGACATGACGGTCGAGGAGAACCTGCTGATGGGCGGTTACCTGATGGATAACCGCGCCGACGCGTTCGCGTCGACCGAGCGCGTGTTCGAGAAGTACCCGCGGCTCAAGGAGCGCGCCAAGCAGCGCGCCGGCGTGCTGTCGGGCGGCGAGCGGCGGCTGCTGGAGATCTCGCGCGCGCTGGTCATGAACCCGGACGTGCTGCTGGTCGACGAGCCGTCGATCGGTCTCGAGCCCAAGTTCATCGACCAGGTGTTCGAGATTCTGGACGGCCTGCAGCACGAGGACGGCAAGACGATCCTGATGGTCGAGCAGAACGCCAAGAAGGGGCTCGAGTTCGCCGACCTCGGCTACGTGCTGGTTTCCGGTCAGCTCGCCATGGCGGGACCGGGCGACGAACTGCTCGGCGACCCCGAAGTCGGCCGGCTGTTCCTCGGCGGTTGACGCCGGCCACGGCATTCGTCATCTCCACACCCCCTCACACTTCGATATGGGTGCTGCGCACCCTACTCAGCATGAGGGGATTGCACTCGGCCTCATCCTGAGTAGGCCCGTCAGGGCCATATCGAAGGAGAGGTCCGACAGTATCTGTTAAGCTGGATTGAACTGCGAGGTGCGGAAAAATCTCGTTTCCGCGGCCGCGAACCGTGGTACCACATGGGCCATTGGATCACCGTGACCGACGAGGCCCCGCCATGGATACAGTCAGCTTCACCCGCATGGAAGACGGCACCAAGGAAGACTACGAACTTCTCGACTCGCTCGAGGAGCAGGCGCTCGAGAACCTGCCCGACCGCCTGATTGACATGCTGACGAATGCCGAGGACGTGCTGCAGGGCTACAAGATCACGCGGCTCGAGCACAGCCTGCAGTCGGCGACGCGGGCCTTTCGCGACGGCCGCGACGAGGACTACGTCGTCATGGCGCTGCTGCACGACATCGGCGACGGCATCGCGCCGATGAACCACAGCGCCGTCGCCGGCGCCGTTCTGCGGCCCTACGTCTCGGAGAAACTCTACTGGATCGTCCAGCACCACGGCCTGTTCCAGATGTACTACTACGCCCACCACCTGGGGCTTGAGCGCAACGCGCGTGACCAGTTCAAGGACAACCCACATTACGCCGACACGGTGGAGTTCTGCGAGAAGTACGACCAGAACTGCTTCGACCCGGATTACGACAACCTGCCGCTCGAATACTTCGAACCGATGATCCGCAACGTGTTCGGGCGTGAGGCGTTCGGCGAGGTGCAGCGCGCGACAGCCTAGGGCCGGTCCGCTTCCCAGAAGCGTTTGGCCTTCAGTACCTGTCTGACGTCGCGCACCAGGTCGTCCTCGTGCACCGCGACGGCGTGGCCGTGCCAGCCGATCAGCAGGCCCTCGGCGGCGCGCAGGTGTTCGCGGTCCGGCGAACGCGACGCCTCGGCGACCTCACCCGCGAGATGCGCCGCGACGGCGACGTCGTTGAGGTAGCCGAGATCGTCCTGCAGCGAGGCCAGGCGCCTGGCGAACGACTTGACGTCCGCCCGGTTGAACAGGCTGCCGAAGAACTCGATCGCGTAACGCAGCTTCTTGACCTCGATGCGCAGCCGGTGGCGTTCCGCAACGGGCAGCGTCTCGATGCGCCTGCCGAGCTTGCGCACCGCCTTGAAGCGTCTGGCGATGGCGTCGGCGGCGAACACCCGCGCCGGTGCGAACAGCCGCGCCGAGGTTTCCGACAGGTCCTGGTGGCGCCACGCGCTCTCGGCCAACCACTGGCCGAGCGTGAGCACGAGCGCGGTGAAACGCGGCGAGGCGACGCCTTCCTGGGCGGTGCGGCGAGCCCGGCCGCGGCGCGCGTCGGTGCGGCGTTGCAGGACATTGAGCCCTTCGTGTTCCGGCAGGTAGGCGAGGACGGGCCCGACGATCTCGGCCGAGAACACGTCCCAGTCGCGCGCCGGGCCGAGGACCGACGTCAGCCAGCGCAACTCGCCGACGATCTCGTCGTACTGCCCGGCCGGCAGCAGCTGGCGGAACAACCGGAAGGACGAGCGCATCCGCCTGAGCGCGACGCGCATCTGGTGAATGCCCTCCGGGTCCTTGGTCGCGACGACGCAGGGTTCGTTGGCGATGAGCTGATCGAGACACGACGAGACGATGGCGTTGAGCGCCTGTTCGGCGGTGGCGTCGGCCGGCAGCTTCAGCTTGGCGGCCTTGCTCGGCGCCGGTGCGTCGCCGGCGCGGAGCCGGTATCCGGTGTCCGACTTGGTAACCTTGGATACCCTGAGCGGCACGGACTGGTGCAGTTGCAGCGCCAGCTTGTAGAGCGCCTGCAGGGACGCCCCCTTCGACTCCAGCTCGACCTCGCAGATCGGCGCGCGGCGGCGGCCCGCCTTGACTTCGCCGACGTCGATATCGACGGAGACCCCCGGCGTCGCCGCCGGTCCCTTGAGGCTGATGCGTTCGACATCGACGCGGAACACCGGTTTCAGCCCGGCGAGCGACGAGCGCTGGACGAGATCGGCGATGACAGGGTCCGGGATCGCCGCGAGATCCGGCGACGACGAGCGGACCGGCGCTTCGATCTCGCGACGGCAGAGCGCTCCGCCGCTGGTTTCATTCTCGCCCTTGACGGTCTGCACGTAGCGGCGGCCGTCGCGACGTACGCGCAGCGCCAGTCCCTTGTCGCGGAGTGCGGCGTCGGCGGTGTCGAAGTAGGTGGTCGACAGGCGGCGCTTGCCGGAGGACCGAGGATCGGCGCCGAAGAACGCCGTCAGCTTGCCGAGATCGTCGGAGCGGAACGCGAGCTTGAGCTCCGTTTCCATGCCCGCCGTGGCCGGCGCGGCGTCGCTTCCCTGTTGGCTGATGGAACCATTACCGGTGGTTTCGCCCTGCCCCGTCGTGTCGTCCAAGGTGCCTCGCCCCCGCCCCGCAAAGATCGATCATGAACCTATTGTGACGCCCGATCAGCGGCAACAATTGAAATGTTAAATCTTCGTCAGGCGGCGGCCAGCAGGCGTGGCAGGACGAAATCGCGCAGCCGGAAGGCGCCACCCGACATCCGCATCCAGCCTTCCTTGTCGGCGGTCAGGCAGGCGATCGCGCCGGTCGGGAACTTGGCCCTGAGCTGGCGCGCCGGTCCGTCCATCGAGTCGTCCATCAGATCGGCCGCGAGGGACTGCAGGCCCGGGTTGTGACCGACCAGCAGGATCGATCGCGCATTGGGCGCGGCATGGCGCAGCACGTCGTGCAGGTCACCGGCGGAAGCCTCGTAAACCTTTGGTTCGAATATGATACCGGGGCACGGATCCCAGAGTTTCCTGATCGGTTTCAGGGTCTGGCGGGTGCGTTTCGCCGGCGAACAGATGACCAGGTCGGGCCGGATACGGTTGCGCCGGAACCAGTCGGCGATGACGTCGCGGGCTTCCTTGCCGCGCGAATTGAGCGGCCGCTCGACGTCGTCGAGGGACGGATCGGACCAGCTCGATTTGGCGTGCCGGAGCAGGTAGAGAGTCCGCATGTCATGCCCCCGGTTTTCCCAACCGGGATTAGCTTAACGGGTCGACCGGCGGCGGCAAGGGGCCGAAACCGCAGCCTGTGGATAAGTCGGGGTGGCGGCAGCTGCGTGCTCAGGAGATTGGTGCGCCCGGCAGGATTCGAACCTGCGACCCCAGGATTAGGAATCCTGTGCTCTATCCGACTGAGCTACGGGCGCTGAACCGAGGGCTCATCTACACAGGAAAGCGCCATTTGTCCACGGCGCCGCGTCTGTCGCGTCAGTCGAGCGGGATCGAGTAGTTCAGCGACAGCGTCTCGACGCCCGGGTTCGAGTCGCCCAGGCTGGCGTTCGAATAGTGCGAGATCGCCAGGCCGAGCCGCGAGCGGTTGTCGAAGCGATACGCGATCTCCAGCTGCGAGCGGAACTCGAGCGGGTAGTCGAGGTCCTTGTCGGAGCCGCCCTGGTGATAGAAATGCGGCGCAAAGCTCGGCGTCACCACGAGACGGCGGCCGAAGTAGACGTCCATCAGCACGCCAGCGCCGACGAACACGCTGCCCGACGCGGTGCCGGCGACGGCGGCGAACGGCTTGAGGTAGTAGAACTGCTTGTCCGAGCGGTACTCGAGACGGAACTCGGCGGTGTTGTCCTCGTCGTCGTTGACGTCGTAGGCGCCGCCGACGAGGGTGATGAACGCCGGCTCGTCATCCTCGGCGAGAACGGGTGACGCCGTCACGACGAGGGCCGCCAGGGCCAGCGCGCCGGCCGGCAGGAGAGCAAGTATTCTGTTCATCGCCGGAAATCCCCTCTGCGGCGTACCTCGAAACCCAGCCGCATCATAAGGGAACGACCCTGCTTTGCAACACGGCGCGACGCGCCATCAGCGCGCCATCGCGTCAGTCGCGGACACCAGCGCCTGGAGGATCGGGATCTCGAAAGCCGAGTGCCCGGCGTCGTCGATGAGCTGGAGTTCCGCGCCGGGCCAGCGCGCCGCCAGCGCCGCCGCGGTCGCCGGCGGGCAGATCACGTCGTAGCGGCCCTGGACGATGACGGCGGGCAGGTTCGCGATGGCGCCGATGTTGCCGAGGATGTAGCCGTCGGGCAGGAACATCTGGTTGACGAAGTAGTGGGTCTCGAGCCGGGCCAGGGCCAGGCTGCCGCCGCCGCCGCCGCCCTGGACCGGGCGCAGCCGCGCGCAGGCGGCCTCGTAGCTGCCCCACTGGTCGGCGGCGCGGCGCTGTTCGGCCGAGTTGTCCGACCATAGCCGGGCGTGATAGGCGCCGAGCGGGTCCTCGCGCTCGTCGGGATCGAGGTAGTCGAAGAACCGCGCCGCGGCGTCCGGAAAGAACCGGCCCATGCCGTGCAGGAACCAGTTGACCTCGGTCATGGTGCCGAGGAAAACGCCGCGCAGCACGAACCCGGTGCAGCGTCCGGGATGCGCGATGCCGTAAACCAGCCCGAGGGTCGATCCCCACGAGCCGCCGAAAATCAGCCAGTTCTCGATCCCCAGGGTCTCGCGGATCCCCTCCATGTCGGCGATCAGGTGCTGGGTGGTGTTGTTGTCGGTCGAGGCGTTGGGCGTCGACTTGCCGCAGCCGCGCTGGTCGAACAGCACGATGTTCCAGCGCGCCGGGTCGAACAACCGGCGGTGGGCGGTGGCGCAGCCGGCACCGGGTCCGCCGTGCAGGAAGATCACGGCCGGCGCTTCGGCGTTGCCGCAGCATTCCCAGTAGACCTCGTGGCCGTCGCCGGTATCGAGATAGCCGCTCTTGTACGGCTCGACCGGCGGATAGAGCGGGTTGCGTTCCGTTACGTCCATGTTCCGAGCCCCTGCACCAATGCGGCGTGTTCCGGATGGTCTTCGCCGATGACGCCGTGGCGGATCAGGAAGTCGATGACGACGAGCGCGGAATCGAACGCCATGTCTTCGGAACTGCTCATCACGTCGATCACCTTGTCCGCCGTCCACAGATGGAAGCTCTCAACCTCGCCATCCCGGTTATCCGGCCTGAACCCGCTTGGCAAGGCCAGATCATAGTTCAGATAGTGGCCGTGGTGGACGCCGTCATCGCGGCGCGCGCGGAATCCGACGGTGCCCGCGAAGGCGGCGCGGCGGGCGATCCGGGCGGGAATGGACGCCTCCTCGGCGCATTCCTTGACCAGGTTTTCGAACGGGTCGGCGCCGGCGGGCTGGCCGCCGGAGACCAGCACGTCGAGCCGGCCGGGGTTGATCGGCTTGGTCAGCGACCGGCGCTGCAGCCAGATCGAGATGTCGCCGTCTTCGCCGACAACGTAGCCGTTGAGGTTCACCGCGACGGTGGCGATGCCGAACAGCGTTGCCGAGGCGCGCTCGACAAGCAGCAGGGGCGCGGCATCCGGCTCGGTAAACACGGGATAGAGTTCGTCGCGCCAGCCGGGCACCAGGCCTTCGGTGCGGAGCTCGCCGAGGATCGCGGCAACCGCCGCCGAGCGCGCTTCGGGCGTCGCCAGCGTGTCGGCGAGACGCAGGTTGCCGCCGTCGAGCGCGAAGACATCCGGGAACCCGGCGAGCCGATCGGCGAACGCCGCGTCGGCGAGACCGACCTCGGCGTCGGCGACGATGAAAGGGACAAGCCCCTCGGGGTCGAGCCGGTTGGCTTCACGGATGCGATCGGCAAGGGCCATGGATGAAAAAGATGCCTCGTGAGGTCTGAGGGATGATCCGATCTTAACGGGCCGCGCGCAACGAAACTACCGATACCGCGAGATGGTCTATCGATCGTTGCCGTTTCGTCCTGTTATGCGCAATTTTCTACCAAGTCATTGAAGTAACGCAATTTTTATCACCGCCCGAGCCCCGTCGGCGGTATCATGAAGGTATCGCGAGACCAATCGTTCAGGAGGATTTCCATGAACTATCTCATTGACCACGACGACGCGATCCGCAACCTCGAGCCGGCGTTCGGGGACCTGCCGGCCGATCCCTACACCGAGGGCAACTTCCGTTTCCGGCGTTACTCGGCGTTTCGATACAAGGGCGGCGTTCTCGACATCCTGCCGCCCGAGACGTTCACGCAGAGCCGTCGGATCAACGCGTACCTCGGCGATGTCCAGAGAACCTACGATCCGATCGACGAAGCGACGTGGCGGGATCCGGCGTTTCGCCGCATGCTGGAACACTTCGACGAACATACACTGGTCGATATCGGCAAGCACATCGGCGTTCACCAGATCCGGATACGCAAGACCGGCGACGCGGTCATGGCGCCGGAAGGCCGGCACCAGGACGGCTTCGACCGCATCGCGGTCTACGTCGTCGGGCGCGAGAACCTCGACGGCGGAAACCTGCGCCTGTCGGCGAACGCGCGGGACGAACCGTTCATCGAGGCCGCTCTGATGCCCGGCGACTACGTCGTCATCAACGACCGGGCGCTGTTCCACAACGCCTCTCCGATCGAACGCATCGACGAGGACCGCGACGCTTTCATCGATTTCTTCGTCGCGACGTCGATGGATGACGGCAAGGACCGCCTTGTACAGTGATCGAGCCGGCCTTGCGGCCGCTCAGGGCGTGAACTTCAGGTCTCCGCGCACGCGGTTCGAATGTCGGCGACAACCGGCGGCAGGACGGCGTCGAGGCTTTCCAGGGAAGCCGATATGGCGTCGTCGTCGCCCGACTCAATGGCGTGCTCGAGGGACCGCGCGGCGGATGCGACAGCCGACATCTTGAGCGTACCGGCCAGCCCCTTCAGGGAGTGGGCCGTCCGCTTGGCGGCTTCGACATCATTCCCGAGCTCGGCGGTGATCTGCGCCGCCGCATCGCCGTAGCGGTCGGCGAAGCTGAGCAGGATCTTCCTGACGGTATCTTCCGGCAGCCCGAGCTGCTGCGCCGCGGCGTCGGCGCTGAACGCGGGTTCGGCGGTCACGCCGGTTTCCGGTCCGGTCGTGCTCTCGTCGCCGTCGCCCGGGGCGGCGGTCTCGTGGATCGTCTCGCCGATGGCCCGATCGATCGCGCCGGCCAGTTCCGAGGGCACGATCGGCTTGCCCGCGAAAGCGTCCATGCCGGCTTCCAGAAACTGGTCCTGGTTCTCCCTGGTGACGTCGGCCGTCAGCGCGACGATGGGTATCTCGCGCTTTCCGGGGGGCATCCGGCGGATCAGGCTGGTGGCGTTGGGGCCCGAGAGTTCCGGCATGCGGACGTCCATCAGGATGATGTCGTAGTCGCCGCTCTGGTGCATCTGCACCGCGACCCGCCCGTTCTCGGCGATGTCGACGTCATGGCCGAACCGGCGGACAATGGCCGACACGATCTCCTGATTGAGCACAGCATCCTCGGCCAGCAGCACCCGAAGCCTGCGGGAGGCCTTGATCGAATGGGATACCGCGGTCACGTCGTCGCCCGGCAGGTACAGATCGCCGTTCGCCGGCACATAAGGCAGCTCGAACCAGAAAACGCTGCCTTCGCCGTAGACGCTCCGCAGGCCGATCTTTCCGCCCTGGGCCTCGACGAGCTTCTGGCAGATCGCAAGCCCCAGACCGGTGCCGGCGAACTTGCGCTGGATCGAGCTGTCGGCCTGCTTGAACTCGCCGAAAATGCCGTCGATCGCCTCGGGCCGGATGCCGATGCCGCTGTCGTGCACCGCGAACCGAAGCATGGGGGCGCCGCCATCGCCGGCGGTTCGCTCGCATTCGATGCGCACGAAGCCCTCCTCGGTGAACTTCATCGCGTTGCCGATGAGGTTGACCAGCACCTGGCGCAGCCGGGTCGGATCGATCTGGGCGCCCCTCGGGAAATCATTGCTGAAGGTGGCGCTCAGCTCGACGTTCGTCTCGCCTTCCTGCCGCTGACGGAATATCTCGACGACGCTGTTCACCAGGGCCGGGACGTCCAGGTTCAACCGGTCGATGCTGAGCTTGCCGGCCTCCAGCTTGGAGATGTCGAGAATGTCGTTGATGATGACGAGCAGGGAATGGGTCGAATCCTTGATGTTCGTCACCATGCGCCGCGATTCCGGCTTGAGGTCCCGTTCGAGGAGGAGATCCGAGAACCCGAGCACGGCGGTCATCGGCGTCCGGATCTCGTGGCTCATGGTCGCAAGGAATTCCGACTTGGCTTTGTTGGCGGCTTCGGCGGCCTGCTCGGCTTTTGTCCGGGCGGCGATCTCGCGCATCAGTCGGCCAACGAACACGACCGCGACGACGGCCACGGCGATAGGGATCGCGAGCAGCACATAGCCGTTGCGGACCGTCGCGTGTCCGGTGTCGATTGCCCTCGTGAGCTCTTCGCGGGACCGCTCGAAAGCGTTCTCGGTGGCCTCGGTCAGCCGTTCGAGCGCTTCGAGCGCCGGGTCGTCGTCGACCCGGACGGCCATGTCGATGGCCATTGGATCCAGGCCATGCTCATGCATGCGCCGGACCGTATCGATGTGCATTGCATACTCCCGGAGGGCTTTGCGCAGATCCTGGATCGCGACGATCTCGTCCTGGCTGAGCGCCAGCGCGAAGTAGGAGGACAGCAGGGCCTCGAGCTGCTGCAGCTCGATCTCGGCGTCGTCGATGTATGTCGGGTCGTCGCGCAGGACGCCGTTCTTGAAATCGTGGATGAAGCCGCCGAATCCGAGACCGGACCTGATGAGGCTGAGATAGTTGACGCGGCTTTCGCGCTCGCCCGCCAGCTCGGACCAGGCCGCGTTGACCTCGTCGAACTGCCGGTCGATGACGTTCCCGACAACCGCCGTGCCGACGACAGACGCCAGCAGCAGGAGCACGACGGCCACGGCCTGCAGACGGATGGCCCTACTGTTGCGATTGGCCACGCATGCTCTCCCGCATCCGTTGACGACAGGCGTACTTCCCTGTTCCGGGATCAAGCCTATCGCCGGGCCGATGTCTAGGCGAGCAAAATGCTAGTGTTTTCCCTAACGGGCGGGTTGGGATCAGGCGGCGGCGACCTTGCGGCCGTCCTTGGTGATGCGCACGTAGGCGCGGCGGCAGTGTTCCGTGCAGTAGGGCTTGCCCTCGACCGCCGGGGCGCCGCAGAAGCGGAAGTTCTCGGATCCCGGTTCGCCGTCGGGCCAGCAGCACATGCCGGTCGACAGCTTGTCGAGCTTGATCATTTCGCCCATCGGCTTTTCCTCGACGGGCGCCGGGGCGCGGGTCGAGGTCACCCGTTTCGGCAGGCCGAGCCGATGGACCTTGCCAACGACCGCATTCTTGGTGATACCGAGGCGTTCGCCGATGACGCTGGTCGTCAGACCTTCTTCCCACAGCGCGATCAACGCGGCGATGCGTTCCGGTGTCCACTCAAATGCTTCGGCCATGACGGTGTTCCCCTGATTTGTCCATTCATTGGGTGTGTCGCTCCCCGGACACACCACATCTTGGGAAACCTACCGGATTTAGACTTCGTCTGCAACTCGGCCACCATATTTTGTTGTGGATAACGGCGCGTTTCTGCCATTTCGCGTCGCTCGGCGCCGCCTGGGGCAGTGCTTGTTCGCACCTGCACAAAAGGCTTTCGGGGCAAACGGTTGCGCCGATATACTGATCCGAGCGCTCGGCAGAACGAGACTTGGGGAGAGCCAGGATGACCGACGACCGGGAACGGCAGTTCGCCAAATGGCAGGCGTTGGCCGAAAAGGATCTGAAGGGAAAGCCGCTCGACGAGCACGTCTGGCACACGCCCGAGGGCATCACCGTCAAGCCGCTCTACACCGCCGAAGACCTCGAGGGCCTCGAACACGTCAACTCGTTTCCCGGTCTCGCGCCCTACCTGCGCGGGCCGCGCGCCACGATGTACACCGGGCGGCCGTGGACCATTCGCCAGTACGCCGGGTTCTCGACCGCCGAGGATTCCAACCGGTTCTACCGCGACAACCTCGCCGCCGGGCAGAAGGGCCTGTCGGTGGCGTTCGATCTCGCCACCCACCGGGGCTACGACTCCGATCATCCGCGCGTCGTCGGCGACGTCGGCAAGGCCGGCGTGGCGATCGACAGCGTCGAGGACATGAAGATCCTGTTCGACGGCATTCCGCTCGACGAGATGTCGGTGTCGATGACCATGAACGGCGCCGTGCTGCCGGTGCTCGCCGGCTACATCGTCGCGGCGGAAGAACAGGGCGTCGGCCAGGACAAGCTCTCGGGCACCATCCAGAACGACATCCTCAAGGAGTTCATGGTCCGCAACACCTTCATCTATCCGCCGGCGCCGTCGATGCGCATCGTTGCCGACATCATCGGCCACACGGCGCGCAACATGCCGCGCTTCAACTCGATCTCGATTTCCGGCTACCACATGCAGGAAGCCGGCGCGACGCAGGTCCAGGAGCTCGCGTTCACGCTCGCCGACGGCGTCGAGTACGTGAAGGCGGCGCTTAGCTCAGGCCTCGACGTCGACGCCTTCGCGCCGCGTCTGTCGTTCTTCTTCGCCATCGGCATGAACTTCTTCATGGAGGTCGCCAAGCTGCGCGCCGCGCGGATGCTGTGGGCCGAACTGATGGCCCCGTTCGGGCCGAAGAAGCCGGAGTCGTCGATGCTGCGGACCCACTGCCAGACGTCCGGCGTCTCGCTGACCGAGAAGGACGCCTACAACAACGTCATCCGCACCACCATCGAGGCCATGGCCGCCGTGCTCGGCGGCACCCAGTCTTTGCACACCAACGCGCTCGACGAGGCGATCGCCCTGCCGACGCCGTTCTCGGCGCGCATCGCGCGCAACACGCAGCTGGTGATCGCCGAAGAAACCGGCATCACCAACGTGGTCGATCCGCTCGGCGGCAGCTACTACGTCGAGAGCCTGACCGCGTCGCTGGCCGCCGAGGCGCGCAAGCTGATCGCCCAGGTCGACGAGCTCGGCGGCATGACCCGCGCGGTCGAGGACGGCTTCCCCAAGCGCGTCATCGAGGAATCGGCGGCCCGTCGCCAGGCCCGCATCGACCGCGGCGAGGAAGTCGTCGTCGGCGTCAACAAGTACCAGCGCGCGGACGAGGACGACATCGACACCTTCGAAGTCGACAACACCGCGGTGCGCCAGTCGCAGATCGCCCGGCTCGAGAAGATCCGCAGCACACGCGACCAGGCGGCGTGCGACGCGGCCCTCGCTGCGCTGACCAAGGCGGCGGAAACCGGCGAGGGGAACCTGCTGGAACTGGCCATCGAGGCGACCCGCGCGCGGGCCACCGTCGGCGAGATCTCCGATGCGCTCGAGACGGTCTATGGCCGTCACCGGCCGAACACCCAGGCGATTTCCGGTGTCTACTCGGCGGCCTACGAAGGCGACGAGATGTTCGCCGCGATCCGCGCCGAGGTGAAGGCGTTCGGCGACGAGCACGGCCGCCGGCCGCGCATGCTGGTCGCCAAGATGGGCCAGGACGGCCACGACCGGGGCGCCAAGATCATCGCCACCGCGTTCGCCGACATCGGATTCGAGGTCGACATCGGCGCGCTGTTCGCGACGCCCGAGGAAACCGCCCAGGAAGCCATCGAGAACGACGTCCACGTCATCGGCGTCAGCTCACAGGCGGCCGGCCACAAGACCCTGGTGCCGCAGCTCATCGAGGTACTGAAGGCCAAGGGCGCGGACGACATCCTCGTCGTCGTCGGCGGGGTGATCCCGACACGGGACTACGACTTCCTGAAATCGAAGGGGGTCGCGGCGATTTACGGCCCGGGCACGCACATTCCGACGGCGGCCAAGGACATTCTGGCCGCGCTCCGGGGCGAGACGCCGAAAGCGGCGGAGTAGAATCAAGACCCCGGTCGCATCGGCGACTGTCTGCGCGCGGCCGTGGGAATGGCCCGGCGAGGCACGGCCGCGCAGGCACTTAATCCAAAGCAAAACCGCCCGCAAGCGAGCGGCCAGCGGGCGGTTTCGTTTTGGAATGGGTCGGCCCGGCGGACAGGGGTCAGTCGGTCGGGTGCGGGCCGTTCAGCGGGTGCTCTTCAGCAGGCATTGGTTTGGGTCCCAGCGGTTTCAAACGCGCTGCGTTTAGCCGATCGCCGTGCCCGCCGCCATCGGCGATTTCGCATTGCTGCCATGCGGTCAGTGCAAACGAAAACCGCTTCGGACGACATGTCGCGAAGCGGTTTCCGGTGTTTGACCTTGCGGCGGTAGTCCCTGGCCGATTGGATGCGTTTCGGTTTCATCCGGCGCACCACGGCGGCCATCGGGTTCCGCCGCTTGAACGTGCGGCGTTTCATGGCGGTCTCCTCCTTGGTTGGAACGCGCGCCTTATATAAGCTGGTTCACGCCGAAAGTGAACGGTGCCCCGCGATCACATCAACGACAGGCGAACCCGCCCCATGACCGACCACACCGACGTCTCGCCCGCCAAGCGGTTCAAGGACCTGCACCGCGATGGCTGTTTCATAATGCCGAACGCGTGGAACGCGGGCAGCGCCAAGATCCTCGCCGGTATGGGCTTCGAGGCCATCGCCACGACCAGCGCCGGTCTTGCGCTGACACGGGGTCACGGCGACCAGACCGCCGACCTGCCGCTGGACGCGACCCTCGATAACATCGCCGAGATCTCCAACGCGGTCAGCCTGCCGGTCAGCGCCGATTTCGAGAACGGCTATGCCGACAATCCGGAGGGGGTCGCCGCCAACATCCGCCAGGCCGCCGCGTCGGGCGCGGTCGGCGCCAGCATCGAGGATCACACCGGCGACGAGATCCGCGGGCTCTACGACATCGTGCTCGCCGCCGAACGGGTCGCCGCCGCGGTCGAGGCGGCTTCGAACCTGATCCACCCGTTCGTCGTCACCGCGCGGGCCGAATGCTATCTCGTCGGTTACGAGAACGCGTTCGAGGAATCGATGAAGCGCCTCAAGGCGTACGCGGATGCCGGCGCGCACTGCGTCTATTCGCCGGGCGTGCGCGATCGCGATGAGATCAGGGCGTTCTGCAGCGACGCCGGGGCGCCGGTCAACGTGCTCGTCGGCATGCCCGGCATGAACGCGACGCTTGACGAAATGCGCGACCTCGGCGTGCGCCGGCTGAGTACCGGCGGCAGCCTGATGCGCGCGACGCTGGCGCCGCTGGTGCAGGCTGCCCGGGACATGGCCGAAGGCCGCTTCCCGTTTCCCGATGATGCGGTGCCGGAAGCCGAGGTGCTGAAGCTGTTTGCGGGCAAGTCCGCCTAATCCCAGACGTTGGCATCGTCGTCGAAGCTGGCGCGCTGCGGCACGACGACGCAGAACCGCTGGCCGGTCGGCGCCTCCATCACGACCCAGTCGCGCACCGCCTTGAGGCGTTTCGCGCCGAGCGCCTCGAGCCTGGCGACCTCGGCCTCGATGTCGTCGGTCTCGATGTCGAGGTGCACGCGTGACTGATGCCCGACCTGCTGGACCTCGAGCGGCAGGTCGTCCGGTGCGGTCCTCAGCCGGACGTAGTTGTCGTCGTCGGGCTGGCGGTCGAGCGCGAGCCCGAGGGCGTCGCTCCAGAACCGGGCCGCGCCGACGAGGTCGTCGGTTTCGCAGTCGATGATCAGGCCGCCGAGCCGGCTCTTGTGCATGAATCGTCCCTCCCTCCGATGGTCGGCGTGACCCTAGCACGCCGTCGCGGGCGGCGTTACTTCTCCTTCCACACGCGGATGCCTTTCTCGACGCTGCGGCCGACGACGTAGCCGCCGAGGCCCAGCTTGACGATCCCGAACAGTTCCAGCATCAGCGCCTCCGACGCGCGTTCCGGTGTCACGCCGAACCACCAGGCGCCGATGATGGCGACGAAGAACACCATGGTCAGCGGCCGCCAGTTGCGCGCCAGCCAGCTTTCCGACTGAGCCTCGGCGACGATGATCTTCGCCGCCTGCTCGAGTTCCTTCATCTGGCCCGCGAGCACCTGCTGTTGCAGCCGCGACTTGATGAGCGCCGCCTGGTCCTTGTCCTCGACGGCCTGGTCGACGACGTCGAACAGGCCCTTGAGCAGCGGCGCGGCGACCGCGCCGATCAGGTGTAGCATGACGGGTCTCCCTTCGTTCACTCGATGTCGTTGTAGAACAGGTGGCGGCCGATCTCTGCGGATGCCGCGCGGCCGCGCGCCCACACGGGATTGACCGAGCGCGCGTGATAGTGCGTCGCGCCGCCGGTCGGGTCGTCGAGGCTGCCGTGCACGGCGCGTCTGGCGATCCGCAGGCACGACTGGAAGTCGCGGTTCGCCGGCGTCACGCGGAGCAGCTTGTTGCGGTTCGGGTCCCCCGGGTTCCATGCCGAGAACTGAAACGCGCGTTTGCACACGCTCTCGATGTCGTTGCCCCACCAGTAGCGTCCGCGCTTCTGCGCCCGGCGCACCCGGTTGAGCACGACCGCGGCGACGGCTTCCTTGCCGCGCACCCGTTCGCCCCGGGCCTCGCCCCAGATGGTGCGCGCCAGGATGTCGATCTCGCGGCGGCGAGCCTCGCTTGCCGGATTCGTCATGGCCGCCCGCCCGCCGCGTCGCGCGGCATGCCGTCGAGTTTTTGCTCGATGCGCACCAGGTGGTCGGTCAGCCGCCGTTCGACCTCCTTGAGGTACGAGATCGACGCGTAGGACTTGGCGACCTCGAGCTTGTAGGCGGCGAGGCTTTCGCGCAGGTAGCGAAAGCCGGTCTCGGTCTCGTGCCGGGCGTCCCGCACGGCGTCGTCGGTGTCGCGACGCAGCCGCCAGTTGAGCCAGAAAAGCCCGGCGAGCACGGGCAGTTCGACCGCCGTGATCCACCACACGAGGCTGAGCGTCCACGCCGGCCCGCCCGGCGCGCTGAGAAATTCGGTCATGGTTGTCTCCGTTTCGGTTAGACGTCGAAGTCGATGGTTGCGCGCGTCGGCCGCAGCCCCCGGCGCCAGTCGCGGCGCTGTCGCGCGGGCCGCGAAGGCGGCAACAGGGGCAGGCGCTGCGGCTCCGACAACAGGCAGCCGGCGACGGCGTCGAGGCCGTCGTCGCGTCCTTGAGCGTCGGGCCGCCAGTCGCGCATCTCGGCCATGAACCGCGCGTTGCCGAGAACACCGGCGTGCGCGAACAGCCGCCCGGCGGCCAGCGGCGCATCGAACGCATCGAGGATGCGCAGCGCCTTTGCGCGTTTGCTGAACGCCGGAACGACGGAGATCGCGTCGCCGCGTTCGCGGATGACCCGTTTGAGGGCACCCGGTACCGTCTTGCCGATGCCGTTCTCCTCGACCCTGATGAAGGGCAGGTAGTGCCGCTCGGCGAAGGCCGCCGCTTCCTCGCACTGCTGCGTCAGTTCGTCGGTTTCGTCGAGTCGGTCGCGGTCGAAAGCCAGGTACTCGAGCGCGTGCAGGCGCAGGTTGCCGTCCTCGTCGGTGAAGACGCAGGCGATGACGCTGCCGTCGCCGCGATCCGGATCGCCGTAGGCCGGGTCCCACCAGCACGCCGCCGAGACCAGCCGTCGCTCGCCGATCCTGAGGACGGCCTCGCCGCCGCCCTCGGTATAGGACAGCTCCGCGTCGTACGGCACCAGGCGGTCGGCATCGAGCCTGCCGTCGGCGATCGCCGTGGCGCGCAACATCATCTGGCTCTGGAACTTGATCGGGCCGCTCCGCGTGCGGATGCGCTCGATCCGCTCCGGCGAGAACCGCTCAGGCCACCGGCTTCTGCCGGTCTCGGTCAGCAACGGCAACTCCAGTCTGGCGAAGCCCGCGAGGTAGGGCCGGTCCGCATCGTCATCGGCCGGCGGCGTTTCGGCGCGGTACAGGCTGTCGCGGCAATGCGGCGTGCCGACGAACAGCTTGAGCCCGCCCGGCACCAGCACGTAGTCGATCTCGTCGAGCCGCTCGCGCAGATCCTCGCGCTTGGCCGCTGTCGCCGAGGTGTTGGGTACCTCGACGTCGTCGCAGATCACCGCATCGGCGCGGCAGCCGGTGATGTTGGCGCCAATGCCCTTGGCCAGCATCGACGGATCGCGCAGTTCGGCGTCGCGCTCGACGGTGAAGCGGTCCGCCGCCCATTCGTCGAGCTTCGCCGGCTTCAGGTGCGCCGTCGCCGGGTGCCGCTCGATCAGCCGCTTGACGTTGCGCACCATGCGCCGCGCCAGTGCGTGATCGGCCGACAGCACGAGGATGCGCCGCGCCGGGTCGACGCTCAGCAGCCAGGCGGCGAACAGGCCGACGAGGGTCGACTTGCCCGCGCCCCGGAACGCCATGAGCAGAAGCTCTCGGTCGCCGGTCCGATGGCGCTCGCCGAGCCACTCGGCGATCTCGGCGTGGAGCGCGGGCATCTCCAGTCGCTGCAGCGTGTTCCAGTCGGCGATGAACGTGGCGAACGAGCTCTCCGTCGGGCACCGCACACCCCTACGCGGCCTGTTGCGCGGCGCGGACAATGCTAAGCAACTTTGACATCCGGGCGGTCCGCTGACCGGCGGGCGTCGCCTCGATGATGTCGGCGAGCACGAGCATCATGTCGTGCTCATGCCTGGACAGCGCTTCGCCGTTTCTCAGCCGTTCGCGTTCGCGGCGGCTTCGTGATTTGCTCATGTTCGATCTCCTCAGTAGATCGCGACCAGTCCCACACAGTCGTGGAACTCGATTTCCTTGTTGTTGGCGGTGGTGATCTCGTAGACCAGCGTCGAACCGGACTGCGCCGAGACGTCGGCCTCGAGGCGCCAAAGCTCTTCGCCGTCGGAACCGATATCGCCGACCCTGGTCCAACTGCCCGCCGCCTTGGTCGATCCGCCGTCGATGCTGATCGTCCCGGCGACGTCCGTCCCGAATGCGCCGCCGTCGGGATCCCTGAAAACGAAGTAGGCGAGCACGTCCGTCGGGTTAGCGGGGGTGATGGCTGCCGGCGCGGGCGCCAACGTCATGTCGGCGTGGCCGCTCGACTCCTCGAAGACGACCTCGGCGGCATTGATGTTGGACGCCGCGCCGCCGTGCGTGACGGAAACCCAGGCGTAATCCCATGCGGTATCGGGATCCGTGCAGACGATGGTCTGCCCACTGCCGCTGGAGTCGTCGGTGAACGACGTCGCGCCGATGGCCGTGCCGTCTGTACCGTTCGACGGCGCGGATCCGTTTCGGCCATAAAGCGTGATTGTCGTCGACGGATCGATGCCCGCGATGAAACCCGACCCGTTGCTGCCGTGCACCGTCACCTGTTGGATGCGTTTGGGCGCCGCACTGAAGTCCTTGCCGATGTAGGCATCGGTCGCGGCGTACCGGCCCGCCGAGTTGGCGGCGCTCTGCACGGTCGTGCCGTCGAATGCCGCCGCCAGTCCGCTGTCGTCGGTCATGTCGCCGAGCGGCGTTCCGGCGGCGCCCGGGATCGCGCCGAGGCTGCCGGACGGGTTGCCGTAGAAATCGCCGTCGGCGTCGTAGGTCGCGTTCGTGCTGACGTTCAGGGTGTCGCTTTCGAAGTCGTCGGCGAGACGGAACGTACCGATGGAGCCGGTAATGCTCGATGCGTCGTTCTGCGCCATGGCGTAGGCGAGGGCCGCCGCCGCCATGTCGCGGGCGACCCGGTCGCCGATGCCGGTAACCGCGCCGGTGAACGTCCAGTCCCCGGTGACGGTCTCGTTGACGCCGGTCCGGGCCAGTGTCGCGTCGGCGGCCTGGGCGCCTAGCGTGGTCCGCGCCGCATCCGCGTCCGCGTCGTCGAGCACGGTCGCCATGAAGGCGCTTGCCGGATAGGCTGCGGCGTCCGCCGCGGCGACCGGCTGGCCGTCGGCGTCGAAGGCGAGGAACGCTCCGGCCCGTTCGGTTTTCGCGGGAAGCTCGAGGTTAGCGACATCGTCGGTGTCGCTCAGCCGGAGGGTGCGGCCGACGGCGTCCCCGGCTTCCTGGATCATGGCGACGATCTTGTCGAGTTCGTCATTGATGACCCGGGCTCTGAACTCGCCGGATTCCTGGAAATCGGTGGTGCGCTCGACGGTCAGGTTGCGCACCAGGGTCACGGCCGCGCCGTTCGCCGGCGGAACCGTGAAGGTGACGGTACCGCCGCTGTCGGATCCTGCGCCGGCAACGGTGAAGTCCGTCATCGGGGTGGCCGCGACGTCGGCGATGAAGACGTCGAGGTCGGCGTCGCCGAAGATGGGGAACGGGAACGTGAATGCGGTCTGCGATCCGTCGGCGACGTACCGGATTCGCGGGCTGATGTCGTTGATCTTGATGTGCTCGGCCATGCCGTGCCTCCCGGTTCGGGTTGTCAGATGGTTGCGATGGGGGTCCGGACGGTGGCGCGACGCCGGGGCGCGGCGTCGAACAGCGAGACACTGGGCCGCAGGTTGTCGATCAGGTTTGCCGCGAGACCGAGCCGGTCGTCGAAGAGGCTGCCGCCGCCGAGCGACAGATCGCCGAGCCGGCGGCCGTCCGCGACACCGCGCCCGGTGGAGGCGCGAAGCCCCCGCATGACGGCGTCCGCCGAACCGCCGACACCGCCGATGCCGCCAGCGCCGAAACGCGCCCGGCGGGCCGCGAGAGCTTCCTTCAGCTGTTCGGCCGCGCGCCGCTCCTCGATCTCGCGCCGGGCCAGGATCTGCCGACGTTGCGTGTTGACGGCGGTCGTCCGCGCCTTTGCCTGGGCGCGGGCCTGCTGCAATGAGGACATGGTGGTCAACCCCGTGACGGCGAGGCTGACCGGATCGACACCGGCCATGCGGGTCTCCTTTCGTGGCAGTTGTGGGTGAAGTGCGTCAGTCGTTGACGGCGATCTCGCTCGAGACGGCGAGAAGCATGAAGGGCCGCGGTGTGTCCTGGGCGATGCGCCACAGCGGTTCGACACCGGCGCGCCGCCAGCCGAAGGCGCGCACCGTCTTGTCGCCGGTAAAGGGCTGCGGCGCGGTATCGAGGATACCCACGCCGAGGCGGCGAAACGGCACGTCTATGAACCCCTTGCCCGCGTCGACACGGAGCACGGCGGTCGCGAGCAGCCGGAACGAATGTGCCACGGGACGGAGACGTCCGCCCTGGGTCGCGCCCGGGCCACTGCCGACGACGGCGGGCAGCGGCTCGATCTCGTGGGCGAAGCCGAGCCCGGCCTCGATACCCGAGGCGGGTTCGTCGAGAACGATCTGGCCGTTCGCGACCGTGGCGTCGCCACGCACGGATCCGTCGGCGATAACCTTCACCGTTTCGCCGTCGAGGTGATCGAGACCCGCCCAGACCGCGGTTGCCGGGACGGCGCCACCTGTCAGTGCGGCATCGGTCGCCAGCGTTTCGTCGAAGCGCTCGAGGAACACGCCGCCGGCGCGGCTGATGATCGTATAGGTGTCGTTGCCGGAGACGCAGAGCGACAGGAACGCGCCGTCGGTTTCCTGGCGCGACCAGGCGGTGACCTGCTCGGCGCGGAACACAGTGACCGTGGCGAGCGAGCCGTCGGCGTCGACGAGATGCAGAAGTCGGTTGGCGGGGTCGCAGTCCTGATCGACGACGTCGCCCAGCAGGTGACGCGCCAGCGTGGCGAGGTCGTTGGCCTGGTAGGCCTGTTCGACGTCGGCGAACAGAAACTCGCGCAAACCCCGCCCGTCGCGCTGCACGAACAGCGTCGCGCCGTCGACGTCGCGCGGCGGCACGCTGCGCGCGACCGGTGAGCCGATCCGCGTCTGGCGGTTGATCTGCACGGTTTCGGGCGTCAGCGGATCGCCGGTCACCATCCACTCGGCGCCGGACGTGAAGACCTGAAGGTGCCGTCCGGAGAACACGGCGGTGATGGCGTTGACCTGGTCGGAGAGAATGGCGAACTCGATGGCCTCGTCATCGAGGCCTTCGCCGAGGTCGAAGTTGTAGAGGTCGGCGGACTTGGAGAGCCACAGCCGGTTCGGCAGGTCGCGCGAGCCGCCGACGACCAGCCGGTCCTGGTGGAACGCGACCGAACGCGGCCAGCCGCGCGCGGCGGAGAACGACTGTTCGCTCCAGTCCGCCGTCGCCGACGTCCCGGCGAGCGTCTGCTTGACAGTCGCGCTCGCCTGCGTCGCCGACGTGTGGCCGGTGATCTCGATTTCCCTGTCCTCGATGCGCAGCCGCGTGCCGACATGGTCCGCCGTGAAGTGATCGGCCGACGCGGTCACGGTAATGGCGCCCGAGGTCGCGCTCGGTGTCAGCGTCACGTCGTCGTCGGCGAACTTGTGGTGCGGCTGAAGAATGCGGTCCGCGACGGTGACGTAGGTCCATGCCGCGATGGTCCAGGCCGTGTCGCCGGTGCGGGTGATCCTGCGCGGCGCGACGTCCGGGTGGACGACCAGCAGGGTGTCGGCGCTCTGCACCCAGTTGATCCCGACGATCTGCGCTTGCGACCACGGTGCGGCGACGCTGGCGACCTCGACCCCGTCGCGGAATACCGTCATCAGCGCGTCGGTGAATGCCAGCACGTAGGCCTGTTCGGTGTTGAACTCGAAGGCGACGAGACGGCCCGGCCCTGGCAGCGTCGCGAGGTAGCGCAGCCCCGGCCGCCGCCGCAGCCCGCCGGTCGGCTGCACGAACACGTTGCGCAGTTTCGCCGCGCCGTTCTCGTAGGCGCGCAGGTCGGCCCGGCCGAGCAGGTCGGGCGCGATCTCGCCGGCGGTGAAGTTGGTCTTGTGGATCCGCGTGCGGGCCATGATCGCTCTCCCTCACGCCCTGACGTCGATCAGCGAGAAGTTCTCGAAGCGCGACGTGGTCGCCTGCTGGCTGTCGGTGGCTCGGGCCGCGCGGAGCTCGCCCTCGGCGAGCCGGAACAGCAGCTCGGCGCGGGTCGCACTCTCGGTCAACGGGATACAGAACTCGGCGGCGAGGCGCGCGATCAGCGCCTGATCGAAGAACGGCGGAAACGTGCTCTCGTCGGGGCGGAAGACGTAGGTCAGCACGATGTCGTCGGCGTTGGCGTGCAGCCGGCGCTCGGCGATGCGATAGCGCACTCCGCGGCCGCGAGCGTCTGATCCGGCCGACAGCGCGCGCAGGAAATCGTCCGGCAGCTGGAACGCGGCGTCGAAGTCGGCGACCGGCGCGGCGGCGAGCTTGGCCAGCGTGACCTGTCCGGTGGCGAAGTTCCACGGGTGCGACGACAGCATGGCGTCGCGCACCGAGCCGTACAGGTTTGCGGCGATTTCGGCTTCGGCGGTGCCGTCGTCGAACGACGTGATGCTGTCCGCGCCGAGCTTGAGCAGCGCGCGCGAACACAGCGCGATGGAACTGATCGCCATGACTATCTCCGTCTATATATAAAGAGTGAGACCGGGCCCCGGCGGTGACATCACGTGATGTCGCGCACCGGAGCCCGCGAGGCCGGCAGGGAGAGGGACCTGCCGGAGGTTCTAGGCCGCCGCCATCAGGCCCGCTGTCCGCAGTGCCGCGAGCGCGGTGGCGAGCTGCGCGCGGCATTCCGTATCGACGGTCGAACCGCCCGACGGGTCGGCGACGAACGCCGCCTGGTTCGGCACGTTGCCGAGGGTGACGACGCCCGACGTGATGTCGGCGATGCCGGTCAGTTTCGATTCCGGGGAACCGTCGGTGTCGGCGCTGACCAGCACGAGGTCGCCGGCGCGCAGCAGATCGGCCGCACCGTCGAAGTAGCCGGCGGCTTCGGTGTCGGCGGCGGTATCAATCGTGGTGTAGTGCCAAAGCGTGAAACCGTTGGCGTAGGCCAGCACGCTCAGGTTCTGGGGGTTGTATGCCATATGTCGGGACCTCCCTTAGCTCTCGAGGCAGCGCATGGAGACGACGCCGGAGGCATCGACCAGGCAGCTCCCCTGGCTCATCATGTTGTTGACGAAATGCGCCGCGCGGTCGCCGTGCCACGTGATATCGGTCTTCACGTCGGCGCCGACCGCGTGACCCACGGCGGTGCGGTGATACCAGTAGCAGTACCGCACGCCGCCCGAGACGGTCAGGCCGGAGTGCGGGATCCACAGCGTACCGAGCCAGTTCTTGGCCTGGGTGCCCTTCCACGGCAGGTCGTCCTCGCCGACGTAGTCGGCCTTGGCGAACTCGTCGATGCCGAGAAGATCGGACCACTGCTTCCAGCCGACGACCGCGAAGCGCTGACCGTCGTCCGGCACGTCGGCCTCGCCGAGCATCTCGAACGCGGTCAGCACCTTCGCCTTGGTCAGGCCGTCCGAGCCGTCGCCGGCATAGTTGGTCGACGCGTCGAGCCGGGTAATGATCAGCTCGTCGGTCTTGCGCCCGAGGGCATAGGCCCCCGCGCGCGCGGTCACGTTGCGCTCGTTGATGTTGGTCTTGATCTCGTCGAGCGAGTCGACCCAGTCGCCGGCGTAGTAGTCGGCGAGGGTGCATTCGACCGGCGTGTGGTCGACGTTCATCACCGGCACCTTGCCGTGGCGCGCCTTGGTCGCCGCGGTGCCCTTGCCGACCGTCTGGAAGGTCGTCGTGGCGCCGATGATGTTGTTCTTCACGCGCACGGTGTTGCGCAACTTGGAGCCCATCCGCTGGTACTGCAGATGGACGTCCGCCTGGAAATGTTTGACGAACGAGTCCTTCACGTCCGTTGACATGTGCGTCTCCTATTCGGTTCTGGGGATGGCGCGTTGTCGGCTTCGGGTTGTAGTGGCCGGATGTTGGACCGCCGCCCGAGACCGGCGCGGTCAGATTGCCGACGGGCCGGGGGCTGCGGCGTATGCCGGGCCCGGTTCTCCGTCGTCGGGTGTACTGGTGGTTTCGTCGGCGTGGGCCGCGAGGGCGCGGTGCGTCGCGTCGCCGGGCCGCACCACGCCGGTCTCGGGCAGGCCCTTGCGACGCTGGAACGCCGTCAGGGCATCGAGCAGGCGCTGGCCGACGTAGCCGGTCGGACCCTCGCTCGGGCCGAGGTCCATCTCGCCGGCGTTCTCGAGCAGCATCTCGATGCGCGCCACGTCTTCGGGCTTGTTGCCGGCATCGCGGCCGACCGGTCCGGTCAGGTTGGCGAGGTCGGTGATCGCGCGCAAAGCGTCCTGGTCGGCATCGCCGACCGAGAGGCGGCCGAACGGATCGCGACCGCTGGTGTCGTTTGGGTTCATGTCTGGCACTCCTGTGGTTGGGGGATCGATCAGTCGGGATACAGTGCTTCGAATCCGCGCCGTACCCGGGCGACGTAGGCCGGGTCCTCGTCGCGCCAGTAGCGCGGGTCGTGCATCATCTGCTGCAGCTCGGTCTCGCCGAGCGGGGCGCCGCCGGTATGGCTGTCGCGCATCACGGCAGGTTCGCCCGACTGCATCAGACGGTGCATGGCGATGACGCCGTCGGCCGAGCAGGCGAGCGCGCGGAACGTATCGCCATCGAGATTGGCGCGGCCCCAGGCCTCGATCTGCGGTCGCGCGGTACGCCACGCGTCGTCGCCGCCGAAATGGCGTGCGAGTTCGGCGTGTGCCCCCCGAACTTGCAGGTCACCGGCCAGGTTCTCGACGAGCGGCACGAGACGTTCGGCCGCGAGCTCGTAGACCAGCGCGGCCTGCGCCTGGCTGAAGCCGGCCTCGTGCAGCCGCGCGTTGATGTCGGGATCGCTGGCGAGCAGCTCCTCGAAACCCTCGGGCGGTGATATCTCGTAATCCTCGGCGGTCTCGGGCACGGCGGCGGTGGGCACGCCGAGCCGGCGCTCCAGTTCGCCATAGGATTTCATCAGCGCTTCCGTGCGGATGGTGCCGCTGTCGGCGTCCCAGAACTTGTCCGGCACGCCGTCGGGCCGCGACGGCGCATCCGGTGTTTCCTCGTGGGCCGGCGGTTCCGTGCCGGGCGCTTCGGTTTCAGTCGTCATGGTCGGTTTCTCCGGATTGTTGCGACGCGGTTGCCGGTTGGCGGCCGCGCTCGATCAGGGTTTCGAGATGGCGGACCAGCGCGCGCTGGCCCTCGACATGGCGCAGCAACGCGTCGGGCGCATCAGGTCCGAGGACGCGGTCGCGGGTCAGGGTCCGCAAGTGGGCAAGCACGCGCAGACCGGCGTCCGACGAGAAGACCCGTGCCGTGTCGACGGCGAGTTGCCGGGGGTCGGCGATCATGGCGTCGCGCCGGTATCGAGTACGGCCTCGGCGATATCGGCAAGGACGGCCGCCGGCTCGGCGGGCCGTCGGACCAGGCTGGGCGGCACGCCGAACGAACTGGCAAGCCAGCGCGCCGCTGCCGCCGGGTCGACCTCGGCGAGTGCCTCGGGGCCCAGCCTGGCGAGGGATTCGAGCCACAGCATCACGTCGCGGGCCTCGCCTCGGGACTGTGCCCGGGCCAGGGGCGCGCGCCACTGCAGCTCGACGAGGCCGCGATCGAGAACCTCCGGCGCAATCTCGCCGCGCCGGACCAGGATCATTATCGCGCGTTCGACGAGCGGGGTCAGCAGCTCGGCCTGGAGCCGGCCGACCGTGGCGCCGAGGCGTCGGCCCGCGGCGGCGGCGCGCTCGACCACTTCGGTGGCTGTCATGCCCGGCTTGTCGGCGGGCCCGAGGTCGTCGGCCATCAGGGCGTTGCGGATGCGGCCGCGGAGACTTTCGAGGACGATCTCGGAAACGTCGAAACGGCCCGGGGTGTCGAGCGGTGTCAATCCGCTGGAGCCAACCGCTTTGGGGATGATGGTGCCGGGCGTCAGTTCGACGGTTGCCGGATTGAGCACCCCGTCGTCGTCCGCCTGCCAGATGCCGGTTACCGCGATGGAAGCGTTCTTGAGCACGAGCTCGACGACCTTGTTCGCGGTCTTGATGTCGGGCAGCGCCTTCATCACCGGCGAACGGCCGTAGATCTCGCCCGGCGCCTTGAGCCAGCGGAAATTGATGAACGGCGAGCGCAGGAACCGGCCCTCGGCGAGGGTGGCGCCAGGTTCGGTCGCACGCGCGGACGGGTCGCCGTCGTCGGGCGAGAACGCCCGGTAGCGGCAGCCCTCGCCATCGGCGGTGAAGGCCTCGACGACGCTGAGCCGCCGGGCAGGATCGGCACCGTTGCCGGGATCGATGCCCGACCCGCCGGCCGCGGGAAAGCGACGCCGGAACTGCGCCGGGGTCAGCCGGGAATGGCGGAAGGTCACCGCCAACCGCCCGTCGTCGCCTTCCTCGAAGGCGACATCGCCAAGCGGTACCGCGGTGAAGCGGAAGGCGGCGGCGTCGCCGACCGGTGCCTCCTCGAACAGCAGCGAGGCGGTCCCCGCGGTAACCAGATCGAGGTACGCCTGGTGCACCTCGACGGCGAAGTTCGAGCGTTCGAAATGCCCGTGCAGGCGTTCGGTCGCCTCGTCAAGAGAGCGGCTGAAGTCGTCCGTGGACAGGTCGTCCCCGGGACCGGCATCGCGGCCCGGCACCAGGGCGAACCACCGGCTCCACGGCGGGGTCAGTTCGCTGAGCAGGCTCGCCGCGAGATGCTCGACGGCATCCGGCGCGGTCCCGTCATAGAGGGTCGCGGTGCGCGCGCTGCCGGGCGAGCGGTCGTTCAGCGCGCCGTCGCGCTGTGGCAGGGCGTTGGCGTAGCAGTCGCGCCACAGGGTCTCCCAGGGCTGACGGCGGTCGACGGCCTGGCGGTAGCGTTTCCCAAGCGCGGCGACGTCGTCGTCGCCGGCCCCAGCCGACGTGCGGGATGGCGTCACCATGGTCATTCGCCGAGCAGCGAGCGGCGCTGCGGCGTGAGGTTGCCGAGCCTGAGCAGCCCGCGGTCGCTGGTCTCGACCGTGCCGCGTCGGCCACGCCTCGCGCGCTCGAGACGTTCCAGCCGCTCCTTGCGTTCCGTGGCCGCGGTGTCCGGGGTTGCCGCCGGCGCGGGTAGGGGGGCCGGTTCCGGCGTGCTGAAGATGCCGCCCATGTATCGCTCCTTTTCCGTTGACCATTTGGGGGCGCCCAAGGAAAAGCCCGCCGCGGGAATGATCCGGTGGCGGGCTCAGGACGCAGTCGTGCTGTTCGATGATAACGGTATAGCAGCCGGGGTTCGCAATGTCAAGTATTTTTTCCTATTATCATCGAATCTTGCGCCACAACTGGCGGGGCGTCCAGACAGCCGGAGCACGGAGCCCGATCAGGCGCTTGACGGATTCCACGCAACTGAACGGTGCCCAGGGGAGGGCCCTGGCAACGCGCGGTCGGCAACGGACGACGACCGCGCGGCAGCCGACCCGGCGATAGGCCCCCGCGACCCGTTCCGGCGTTTCGTCCGGCAGTTCGCTGATGATGATTCCGTTGGACAGCGCCTCGACGGCGACCCAGCCATCCCGGCCGCGCAGCAGGACGAAGCAGTGGCGAAAACCCCTCGGCAAGGCGCGCAACCACCACAGATCCGCCCGGTCGCTGAACACGACGACGGCGGGTTCGCCGGCGCGGCCTAGCGCCAGCATGCCGGCAACGGTGGGTGAGAATCTTCGTATCTATCTGAAGTATCGTTACTTTCCACGATTCCCTTGGCGATCAGGGGAGCCGACATGCAGTCCAGCGCCGCGCGCCAGTCGCGGTCGTGGCGATGCTCCTCGGGAACGCGGTGATCGGGGGCGCGTTCCAGCGCGCCGAAGCGGGCGAGCGTCGTCAAGTGTCGCCGTTTCAGCCGCCCGGTCCGGAACAGCTGCATGACGATGCGGTAAATGTCGTCCGGATCGCAAGGTCGGCGAACCCGGCCGGCGTTGCGGTCGAATCGGGCGCCGGCATGGCGCAGGCGCTGGCAGCGCGCGAACCAGAACCACGCCTGTTCGCAATCGGTGAACGGTTCGACCGGGTCGTCCTCGGCGGTGGACGGACGGGAACGTTTGCGTCGGGACATTGGCGATCTCCGGCAATGATGGGGGAATAATCCTATACACCGCAGGCTCCAGATGAGTCAACAAAAATAAGACCATTTTCCTAGTGCGAATCCTGAATAATAATGTGACAATGTTCCCATGCTGAAGCACAAGGACGTATGGGCCGCGATTGATCGGCTGGCTCGCGAACACGGTTTCTCTGCCTCGGGACTGGCCAAGCGGGCTGGCCTCGATCCCACGACATTCAACAAGAGCAAACGCACCACCCGGGACGGCAAGCTTCGCTGGCCGAGTACCGAGAGCGTGTCCAAGGTGCTGGCGGCGACCGGCGCCAGCCTCGGCGAGTTTGTGTCGTATGTTGGTGAAGCGGGCGGCGGCGTGGTCCACCGCAACGTGCCGCTGATCGGCATGGCCCAGGCCGGCAGCGAGGGATACTTCGACGATGCGGGATATCCGGCGGGCGCCGGCTGGGACGAAATCCCGTTTCCCGGTGTCGCCGATCCGAATGCCTACGCGCTTGAGGTCAGCGGCGCGAGCATGGAGCCCGTGTTCCGCGATGGCGACATCATCATTATCGCGCCCGGCGCGGCGCTGCGCCGCGGCGACCGCGTCGTGGTCAAGACCAAGGACGGCGAGATTCTCGCCAAGGAACTTCGTCGCCAGACGGCCCGCAAGCTGGAACTCGGTTCGCTCAATTCCGAGCATGAGGACCGCACATTCGATACCCGCGACATCGACTGGGTTGCCAGGATCGTCTGGGCAAGTCAGTAATACGCCATGATCAAGGAACTGAGCGGCGCCGCCTCGAATGGTCGCTGCGACATCTGGATGGACGGCGGTTGGCTCGCCGACGGCACGCGCCAGGCGATCGACCCCGCGTCAAACGGCTTCTGGCTCGGCGCGACCGTGTTCGACGGTGCCCGCGCGTTCGATGGCGTGGCGCCGGACCTCGACCGGCACTGCGCACGGGTCGTGCGTTCGGCCGAGGCGCTTGGCCTCAACCCGGGACTGACGGGTGCCGAGATCGAGGCACTCGCGCGCGAGGGCATCGCGCGCTTCGACCCGGGCGCGGCGCTCTATATCTGTCCCGTATTCACCGGCGACTGCATGTCGGTGATCACCGATAGCGATGACACCCGGTTCCTGCTGATGGTCCGCGAATCGCCGATGCCCAAGGTCAGCGGGTTCAGCGTTTGCGCCGTACCGCAGCGTCGCCCGGCGCGCGACATGGCACCGACCGACGCCAAGGCGTCGTGCCTCTATCCCAACGTGGTGCGCGGCATGCGCGCGGCCCAGGCCAGGGGTTTCGATCAGGGCGTGGTGATGGACCCCAACGGCAACGTCGCCGAGTTCTCGTTTTCCAACCTGTTCATGGTCAAGGACGGCGTCGTCCACACACCGGCCGACAACGGTACCTTCCTGAACGGAATCACCCGTCAGCGCGTCATCACCCTGCTGCGTGACGACGGCGTCACCGTCGAGGAGCGCTCGATCGACTACCCGGAACTGCTCTCGGCCGATGAGATGTTCGCCACCGGCAACTTCGCCAAGGTCAAGCCGTGCACCCGGGTCGAGGACCACGAGATGCCGATCGGCGAGATGACCCGCCGCGCGCGCGACCTCTACTGGTCCTGGGCAGGCCGTCAGAACGCCTGACCGCGGCGATCAGACCGAGAGATCCTCGCCCTTGGCGGCGCGGCGCAAGAGCGCGATCGAATCCGTAATCCCGTAGAGCGAGATGAACGAGCCCATGCGCGGCCCCTGCTCCTGGCCGAGCAGAATCTCGTAGAGCGCCTTGAACCAGGCCTTGAGCTCGGGGAACGCGTCGCGCTTGCCGACCTCGTAGACGACCGTCTGGATGTCCTCGGCCGGGGCATCGGCGGGCAAAGCCTCGAGCCTGTCGGCGAGATCGGTCAGCGCCGTGACCTCATCCGGCATCGCCTTGCGGTAGCGTTTCGCCGGCTTGACGAAGTCCTGATAGTAGTTGATCGCGTAGCCGACGAGGCGGTCGAGGAACGGCGCGTTCTCCGGCGTCGCACCCGGACGGTAGCGGCTGATGAAGTGCCACAGCACGGCCTTGTCGTCGGTGTGACAGACGCTCGCGAGATTCAAGAGAATGTTGTAGCTGAGGTGCGCGTCCTCGGCGGGAGGCTCCGCCCGGTGGATGTGCCACGCCGGGTTCTCTGCCCGCTTCTCCGGCTCCTGGTCGGGGAAGCGTTCGATGAACGCGAGGTACTCGTCAACCGCCTTGGGGATGACGTCGAAGTAGAGCCGCTTGGCGGTCTTCGGCTTCTGGTACATGAACAGCGCCAGGCTCTCCGGCGGCGCATAGCGCAGCCATTCGTCAACCGAAAGCCCGTTGCCCTTGGACTTCGAAATCTTCTGGCCCTTGTCATCGAGGAAAAGCTCGTAGTTGAAACCGGCCGGCGGCTGGCTTCCCAGCGCGCGGCAGATCTTGCCCGCGAGGGTGACCGAGTCGATCAGGTCCTTGCCCGACATCTCGTAGTCGACGCCGAGCGCATACCAGCGCATGCCCCAGTCGGGCTTCCACTGCAGCTTGCAGTGCCCGCCGGTGACCGCGATCTCGACCTTTTCGCCGTCGGGCTCCTCGTAGACCACGGTGCCCTTGGCGGCGTTGCGCTCAATGATCGGCACCTGCAGCACGTGGCCGGTCTTGGGCGAGACCGGCAGGAACGGGCTGTAGGTCTGCTGGCGCTCCTCGCCGAGCGACGGCAGCATGATCTCCATGATCGCGTCGTAGCGTTCGAGCACGTGCATCAGCGCGTCGTCGAACTTCCCCGACTTGTAGTACTCGCTCGAGCTCTTGAACTCGTAGTCGAAGCCGAACTGGTCGAGGAACGCGCGCAGCCGGGCGTTGTTGTGATGGCCGAAGCTCTCGTGCGTGCCGAACGGATCGGGGATCTCGGTCAGCGGCTTGTGCAGGTGCGGCGCGATGACGTCCTTGTTCGGGATGTTGTCGGGGATCTTGCGCAGCCCGTCCATGTCGTCGGAAAACGCGAACAGCCTGGTCGGGATGTCCGACATGTGCTCGAACGCGAACCGCACCATGGATGTGCGCGCGACCTCGCCGAACGTGCCGATGTGCGGCAGCCCGGACGGACCGTAGCCGGTCTCGAACAGCACGTAGCCCTTCTCCGGGTCCTTGCCGCCGAGCCGTTTGAGCAGTCCGCGCGCCTCGGCAAAGGGCCAGGCTCCGGCCTTTTCGGCCATCTCGCGTGTGATCAGTGGGTCGGTCATGATGCTTCCGGTTTCAGGGCTGCGCGCAAGGATCATGCGCGGGCGGTTTCAGGGCGTGCGAAATTAGGGAGCGGGGGGCGTAACGTCAACGCCGACGATGATCGCGGGGCACCGCCAGTTCAACCGGGTTTCAGGGTACATCGAGCCAGCAAAGTTTGATATCAAGCATGGTAGTATCTGAAACAGTTCTTGCGCCTCTTTGATTGGGTGTTTTCCGGAATGACAATAACTAGGGTTGATAGAAGAAATGTAGCTATCGCCGTTGTACTCGTCGGATACGCCATCACATTCACACTCTTTTTTGTTTTAGGTGCGTGGGAAGCGATCGTGATCGGTACGGTACTCGTCGTTCTAGCCGCTTCTTTGGTTCCTGTGTTTATTCGCCCAGAAGCAGATGACACTGGAGAGATTTGGTTGACCCGTAAGCATCTAATAGTACTGCTCATGTTAGGAGTTGGGGGTATTGTCCAAAGCCTGTATCTGGATTTAGGCATCGAGACTTCAGAGCAATTGGCGTTTGCGAGCTTTCCGGCAGCATTTGCCGTTTGGTCTCTAGTGATGCTGCTCAAAGGGCGATATCGGAAGTGAGCCTCTTGTAACTCCGCTCCGGGTCAGGGGCAGATGTGCATGGGATGCGTTTCAGCGAGATCACTTCCAGATCGGCTTGCCCGAACCCGGAATGCCGAGCGACTCCCACTTCCGCGTGACCTCGTCGATGACGTCGTCGGACATGCGGATCTTGGTGCCCCACTCGCGGTGGGTTTCGGGCGGCAGTTTCGTCGTCGCGTCGATGCCGAGCTTGGAGCCCAGCCCGCTCTCGGGCGAGGCGAAGTCGAGGTAGTCGATCGGCGTGTTCTCGATCACCGTGATGTCGCGCGCCGGGTCGACGTTGGTGGATAACGCCCAGATCACGTCGTTCCAGTCGCGCGCGTTGATGTCGGCGTCCACGATAATGACGAACTTGGTGTACATGAACTGGCGCAGGAACGACCAGACGCCGAGCATGATGCGCTTGGCGTGGCCCGGGTAGGCCTTCTTCATCGACACCACGGCAACCCGGTAGGAGCACCCCTCCGGCGGCAGCCAGAAATCGACGACTTCCGTGAACTGCTGGCGGAAAAGCGGCACGAACACGTCGTTCAGCGCCTCGCCCAGCACCGACGGCTCATCCGGCGGCCGTCCGGTATAGGTCGAGAGATAGATCGGGTCGCGCCGGTGGGTGATGGCCGAGACGTGAAACACCGGGAACGGCTCGACCGAATTGTAGTACCCGGTATGATCGCCGTAGGGGCCCTCGTCGCCGTACTCGTCCAGCGACACGTAACCCTCGATGACGATCTCGGCCTCGGCCGGCACCTTCAAGGGCACCGTCTTGCAGTCGGTGAGAACGACCTTTTCGCCCCTCAGCAGGCCGGCGAGCTGGTACTCGGACATGGTGTCGGGCACCGGCGTGACGGCGGCGAGGATGGTGCCCGGATCGGCGCCGATGACGGCGGCGGCCGGGATCGGATCGGGCCGCTTCTCCTTCCAGCGCTGGTGATGCTGGGCGCCGCCCCGGTGCTTGAGCCAGCGCATGTAGGTCGAGCGCGGGCCCGTGACCTGCATGCGATAGATGCCGAGGTTGAAGCCGTCGCGCTTGTCGCCGCCCTTGGTGCCGGCGTCGGGGCCCTGGGTGACGACCAGCGGCCAGGTGATCAGCGGCGCCGGTTCGCCGGGCCAGCAGGTCTGGATCGGCAGTCTGCCGAGATCGGCGGCTTCGCCGAGGTGCACGACCTCCTGGCACAGCGCGGTCGACGTGGTCTTCGGTTGCATCGCCATCACCTGGCGGGCCAGCGGCAGCATCTCGAGGGCTTCCGACAGACCGCCCGGCGGTTCGGGCTGGCGCAGAAAGGCCAGCGTCTCGCCGATCTCGCCCAATTGGTCCGGCGTGCGGTTCATGCCGAGCGCGACGCGTTCCACCGTGCCGAACAGGTTGACCAGCACGGGCATGCCGTATCCGTTACCGTCCTCGCGCACCACGTTTTCGAACAGGATCGCCGGGCCGCCCTCGGCGATGACGCGGGTCTGGATCTCGGTCATCTCGAGGTTCGGCGACACCGGTTCGCTGACCCGGACCAGCAGGCCGCGGCTCTCGAGGTCGTTGACGAAGGCGCGAAGCGACGGATACGCCATGAAACAGGTCCAGCCGGTTGAACGATTGCGCCATGAACACCCGCACGGCGTAAAGCGTCAAGAAAATTAGAGACTTAACGGCGGCTCTGTTGTTTCGCGGCAAAATCCGGGTTAATTTTGCTGCTCCGCTGCCCCGAAGGGTTCGGGGCGGCAAGGATACGGTCGGGTGGAGGTCTGGCGGACGCCCGATCGGCGATTTCCGGCCGTCAGAGACTGCGGACCAAATGCCCGAAGGCACGACCCCCGGCGACGAGAGCGGCGCGATCAACTTCCAGCGGCTGATCGGGGTCGGCATCGCGCTGTCCTCCGAACGCGACCATAACCGGCTGATGGAGCAGATTCTGCTCGAGGCAAAGGATATCTGCAACGCGGACGGCGGGACGCTCTACCTGCGGACGGCGGAGAACGGTCTCAAGTTCGAGATCATGCGCACGGATTCGCTCAACATCGCCATGGGCGGCACCACGGGCAAGGACATCACCTTCCCGCCGCTGCCGATGTACAACCCGGAAACCGGCGAGCCCAACTACAAGAACGTGGCGACCTACGCCGCGCTCTCGGGCGAGTCGGTCAATATCGCGGACGCCTACGATTCCGATCAGTTCGATTTCACCGGCACCAAGAAATTCGACGAAGGCACCGGGTACCGGTCCAAGTCGTTCCTCGCGGTGCCGCTGACCAACCACGAAGGCGAAGTCGTCGGCGTCATTCAGTTGCTCAACGCCGTCGACCGCCAGAACGGGGAGGTCATTCCGTTCGGCGCCGATGTTCAGCCGCTGGTCGAGGCGTTGTCGTCGCTCGCCGCGGTGGCGCTCGACAACGCCATGCTGATCGAGGCGCAGAAGGAGCTGCTCGACTCGTTCATCACCCTGATCGCCTCGGCGATCGACGCCAAGTCACCCTACACCGGCGGCCACTGCCAGCGCGTCCCGGAACTGACCATGATGCTGGCCGATGCGGCGGCGGAATCGAAGGACGGCATCTTCGCCGAGTTCGATCTCGACGAGGAACAGCGCTACGAGCTCAAGATCGCGGCGCTGCTGCACGACTGCGGCAAGGTCACGACGCCGGAGTACGTCGTCGACAAGGCGACCAAGCTGGAAACCATCTACGACCGGATTCACGAAATCCGCATGCGCTTCGAGGTCGCCAAGCGCGAGGCCGAGATCGAGACACTGAAGGCGATCATCGCCGGCGGCGACAAGGCCACGCTCGAGGCCGAGTTGCAGGAGAAGCTGGCGCAGTTCGACGACGACTTCGCCTTCGTCGCCGAATGCAATGTCGGCGGCGAGTTCATGGCGCCTGAGCGCGTCGAGCGGCTGCAGCAGATTGCCGGACACACGTGGACGCGGACGCTCAGCGACCGCATCGGCCTGTCCCACGAGGAAGCCAAGCGCAAGAACCGGACCCCGGAACCGCTGCTGCCGGTCGTCGAGAACCTGTTGGTCGATCGTCCGGACCAGGTCATACCGCGCACCGCGAGCCCGATCTTCGCCGAGGACAACCCTTACGGCTTCCAGCTCGACGTGCCGGAGAACCAGTTCAACCTCGGCGAGGTCTACAACCTGTCGATCGCGCGCGGCACGCTGACCGAGGAAGAGCGCTTCAAGATCAACGACCACATCGTGCAGACCATCATCATGCTGGAGCAGCTGCCGTTCCCCAAGCACCTCAAGCGGGTTCCCGAGTATGCCGGCGGCCATCACGAGAAGATGGACGGCACCGGCTACCCGAAGAAGCTGACCAAGGAGGACATGTCGATTCCTGCCCGGATCATGGCCATCGCCGACATCTTCGAGGCGCTGACCGCCGCCGACCGGCCGTACAAGGCGCCCAAGAAACTCAGCGACAGCGTCAAGATCATGTCGTTCATGAAGAAGGACGCGCACATCGACGCCGATCTCTTCGAGTTGTTCCTGAAATCCGGCGTCTACAAGGATTATGCCGAGCGTTTCCTCGACCCGGAGCAGGTCGACGAAGTCGACGTCGGCCAGTACCTCGAGAAACCGGCGGCCGAATAGCCGGATAGCAGATCACCGCCATGCTCGACGATCCCCATTACCGCGCCGCGGGATATCCCTACGTGCTGCTCGACCGCTCCTTCATCATGGATGGCGGAACGCACCGTTACCTCGAGCCCGGCGATCCGCTCGCCGACTTTACCGGCCGCAAGCCGGTCCTCGCTGTCGGTTCCAACATGTCGCCCCTGCAACTGGCTCGAAAATTTCCGAACGCCGAGCACGGCGCCATCCCGGTCACCCGGGTCAGGCTGCGCGATTTCGATTCGGTCTATTCGACTCACTTCACCAGCTACGGCGCGATCCCGGCGACGCTGTACCCGTCGCCGGGAACCGTGGTCACGCTGTTCATCACGTGGCTCAACGCCGAACAGGAAGACCGCATGCACGAGACCGAGGTCGCCAGCGAGAACTACGGGTTCTGCCGGCTCGACGACATCGAGATGGAGATCGAGGCCGGGCCCGCCGGTGGCGCCAGCACCGGTCTCGACTATCTGTTCGCCTATGTCTCGAGCCGCGGCGCGTTAGAGATCGGCGGCGAACCGGTGCCGCTCGCCGAGGTGCCGGCCGAGAACCGCCGCTGGCGGGCCGTTGGCCAGCTCGACATGCAGGGCCACGCGCAGCGCCTGCTGGCGCCGGACATGACCCTCCACGACTTCATCCGCGAGAACATCGCCGACGCCGAACGGCGCCGCGAGCGTACCGATGCGTTGCACCGCACCGCGCTGGCCTTCGAGCGTGACGGCGTCGTCCGCGTCGACGTCTAGGCCGTCAGCCGGCCCGCGACGATCGCCAGGAGAACGATCAAGCCGAAGTTCCGGTTCGAGCGGAACACGGCGAGACAATGTGCCGGGTTGTCGATATCGACCTCGCGGACCTGGCGCATCAGGTGGATGGCGCCGACGGCGAGACCGACGGAATAGCCGATACCCATGTCGGAGAGATGCCCGGCGACGAACAGCAGGATGACGGTGATCGCGTAGAAACCGCCGAGCCAGTACCTTGTCCTGTCGCCGAACTTCAACGCCGTCGACTTGACCCCGACGCTGATGTCGTCGGCCTTGTCCTGGTGGGCATAGATGGTGTCGTAGCCGAGCGTCCAGAAAACACCGGCCGCATAAACAAGCACGGGCAACGTGTCGAGCGAGCCGGTGACCGCCGACCAACCGATCAACGCACCCCAGTTGAACGTCAGGCCGAGCACGAGTTGGGGCCAGTAGGTGACGCGTTTGGCGAAAGGGTAGACGGCGACAAGCGCCAGCGACGCAACGGCAAGCTTGATGGTGAACAGGTTGAGCTGGCTGAGCACGGCGAAGCCGACGGCGAGTTGCAGCACCAGGAAAACGATCGCCTGGTTGACGCTGATGTCGCCGCTGGCGATCGGACGGGTCGCGGTGCGGGCGACCTTGGCATCGTACTCGCGGTCGACGATGTCATTGATCGTGCACCCCGCGCCGCGCATGACCAGGGACCCTATCGCGAACAGCGCCAGCAGAACCGGGTCCGGCCAACCCCCGGTCGCCTCGTCGGCGGCCAGCGCGACGCCCCACCAGCACGGCAGCAGCAGCAGCCACGTTCCGATCGGCCGGTCGAGACGCGCCAGCCGGCCATAGGGCCGGAACTTCGGCGGCAGGACGCGGTCGATCCAGCTGTCGGGGCGAATATCGGTTGCGTCTCTCGGGGGTTTCTCGGTCATGGCGGGAGACTAACGCGCCCGGCCGCGAGGTCAATCGCCGGTCGTCGCGAACGGACTTGCCATCGCCTCACGGGATGGAAACACTCGGCGTCATGAGCGATCTCGCGACCTCGCCCCGGATTTTCGTCGATGCCGGTCTTGCCGCCGGCGACCTGGTGCTGGACGCGGACCGGAGCCACTATCTGATCCGCGTCATGCGCCGCAAGCCGGGGGACGTTCTGCGGTTGTTCAACGGCCGCGACGGCGAATGGTCGGCGACGGTCGACGCCGCCGACAAGCGGGCCTGCCGGCTCGCGGTCAAGCGTCAGACGCGGTCGCAGGCCGACGTCCCGGACATCTGGCACTGTTTCGCGCCGATCAAGAAGTCGCCGCTCGACTATCTCGTCGAGAAGGCGACCGAGCTCGGCGTGCGGCGGCTCTGTCCGGTTCTGACCGACCGCACCGAGAACCGCCGGGTCAACACCGGGCGTCTGGCCGAGGTCGCCCGCGAGGCAGCCGAGCAGTGCGAGTGCCTTGCGGTTCCGGCGATCGCCGAACCCGTCGGGCTCGCTGGCCTTCTCGCGGCATGGCCCGCCGGGCGCACCCTGTTCTTCCTCGACGAGACACGCGACGCCCGCCCACTGGCGGCCGAAGCGTCGGCCCGCGCCGGATGTCCGGCGGCATTGATCACCGGTCCGGAGGGCGGCTTTACGCCGGCCGAACGCCGATTGCTGCTCGAGCATCCGACAGCGGTGCCATGCAGTCTCGGGCCCCGGCTGCTGCGCGCCGAAACCGCGGCGGCGGCGGCCCTCGCCATCTGGCAGTCGGTCGCCGGCGATCTTGCCGACTGATCCCGGTGGCGCAGCCGGGGGATTGCACCGGGCCGCTGGCGCGCTACAGTAGCGGCCATGTCGAAAACCCTTTTCCAGAGATTGGAACAACACCATGTCCGGACCGTCCGCGGCTCAGCCCGGCGAACCGTTGACCGAGAAACGCCAGCTGATCGAGCATCTCTCGAACGGCTGCAAACCCCGCGATCAATGGCGCATCGGCACTGAGCACGAGAAATTCGCCTATCACCGAAAAGACTTGCGTCCCCTCGCCTACGATGACGAGGGCGGCATTCGCGACCTGCTGGAGGGGTTGACCCAGTTCGGCTGGGAACCGGTCACCGAGAACAACAACATCATCGCGCTGAAGATGAACGGCGGCGCGATAAGTCTCGAACCGGCCGGTCAGGTCGAACTCTCTGGCGCGCCGCTGGAAACCATCCACCAGACCTGCGCTGAGGTGAACACGCATCTAAGCCAGGTCAAGCAGGTCGCCCACGACCTCGACATCGTTTTCCTCGGTCTTGGATACCGTCCGCTTTGGACCGGCGAGGACGTTCCTTGGATGCCTAAGGGACGCTATAAGATCATGCGCGAGTACATGCCCAAGAAAGGGGCGCTCGGCCTCGAGATGATGCAGAATACCTGCACGGTACAGGTCAATCTCGACTTCGACAGCGAAAAGACGATGACCGAGATGTTCCGCATCGGTCTCGCGCTGCAGCCGATTGCCACCGCGCTGTGGGCCAATTCGCCGTTCCGCGGCGGCAAGCCGAACGGGTACCTGAGCTATCGCAGCCACATCTGGTCGGATACCGATCCGGACCGCACCGGCATGCTGCCGTTCGTCTTCGAGGACGGCTTCGGCTTCGAACGCTACGTCGACTTCGCACTCGACGTGCCGATGTACTTCGTCTACCGCGATGGCGAGTATCACGACGTCTCGGGCAAGTCGTTTCGCGACTTTCTCGCGGGCAAGCTCGACGGTTTCGAGGGCCAGTATCCGCAGCCCAGCGACTGGGAGGATCACCTGACGACGATCTTCCCCGAGGTCCGGCTCAAGAAATACCTTGAGATGCGCGGCGCCGACGGCGGGCCGTGGGCCCGGCTATGCGCATTGCCGGCGTTCTGGGTCGGTCTGCTCTACGACGACGAATCGCGCGCAGCGGCGCTCGACCTGATTGCCGACTGGACTGCCGAGGAACGTCAGCAACTCCGCGACCGCGTGCCGGTGACGGCGCTCAACACGCCGTTCCGCGGCGAGGCCGTGCGCGATGTCGCGTGCCGTCTTCTGACGATCGCCCGCGCGGGGCTGTGCCGACGTAACAGGACCGACTGGGTCGGGCTCGACGAAACACACTTCCTGAAACCCCTGTTCCAGATCGCCGATACCGGGATCACGCCGGCCGAGGAGATGCTGGTCGCCTACAAGAAGCGCTGGGGCGAGGACATCCGCCCGGTGTTCCAGGAGTACGCCTACTGACGGAGTGGGCCAGACGGATCGGGAGCCCGGGGATCCCCAATGTTTCACATGCTGTCGTGTTTCTGCCTCAAGGACGGCGAGAACATCGAGGCCTTCAGGCGCCATTATGAGGCGTTCGTCGCCGAGATGAAGACTGCGGGGCTGGTTGACGGATCCGGTCCCATCGGCCGCCGCCAATCGGACACGCCGATGGATACCGACGGCGAACGCGATCACGAATACTTCGCCGTCATGTCGTTTCGCGACCGGGCACAAGTCGATGCGGCGTATGCCCATATCCTGAAACACGTCGAGCCTGGCAACCGAGCCCATGACGGTGTCTACACCAAGGTCCTCGACCCTGTATTTATTTGTTGGCAGGACCTGATAGACGAGGGGGAAGCACCGTTGTGAACGACACCTCGCGCTACGACGTGCTGTTCGAGGAAGTGCCGATCGGCCCGGTCACGGCACCGAACCGGTTCTATCAGGTACCCCATTGCACCGGGCTCGGCTGGCAGCGCCCGCACATGCTGGCCGGCCTGCGCGCCATGAAAGCCGAGGGCGGCTGGGGTGTCGTCAACACCGAGTACTGCTCGATCCATCCGACATCGGACGATCTGCCGTACCCGTACGCGTCACTCTGGGACGAGGACGATATCCGCGCGCATGCGGCAATGACGGAACAGGTGCATGCCCACGGGGCGTTGGCCGGTGTCGAGCTGTGGCACGGCGGTGCCCGGTCGGCCAACCTCTACTCGCGCCAGGTGCCGCTGGACGTCGCCAGCCTGCCGAACACCGCCGGCAATCCCTATCAGACGCGGGCCATGGACAAGTCGGATATTCGCGACTTGCGGCGTTGGCACCGGGATGCGGCGCTGCGGGCGAAGCAGGCGGGCTTTGACATCGTCTACGTCTATGCGACGCACGGCTACCTGCTGTCGCATTTTCTGTCGCCGACGATCAACAACCGGACCGACGAGTACGGCGGATCGCTGGAGAACCGCACGCGGCTGGTCCGGGAACTGATCGAGGAGACCCGGGAGGCCGTCGGCGATACCTGCGCCGTGGCGGTCCGGTTCTCGGTCGACGACGGTGGCGGCGGTGACGGCAACCCGGATTACGGCGCCGGCCGCGAGGCCTTCGAACTCATGGCTGATCTACCCGACCTCTGGGACCTCAACATCGCCGACTATTCCTACGAGATGGGCGTCTCGCGGTTCGTCCCCCAGGGCGGTCTGGAAGACTACGTCGCCTTCGCCAAGTCGGTGACCTCGAAACCCGTGGTCAGCGTCGGCCGGTTCACGTCGCCCGACGCCATGGTTTCCCAGGTGAGACGCGGCGTTCTCGATCTCGTCGGTGCGGCGCGGCCGTCGATCGCCGATCCGTTCCTGCCGAACAAGATCCGCGAGGGAAGGCTTGAAGACATCCGCGAATGCATTGGCTGCAACGTCTGCTATTCGGGCGACAGCAAGGCGGTGCCGATCCGCTGCACCCAGAACCCGACGATGGGCGAGGAATGGCGCCGCGGCTGGCACCCGGAGAAGATCGCGTCGAAGAAAACGGACGAGAGCGTCCTGATCGTCGGCGCCGGTCCGGCGGGTCTCGAGGCGGCGCGTGCGTTGGGACAGCGGGGTTACCGGGTGACGCTGGCCGAGGCCGGACGGGAACTCGGCGGGCGCGTCGTCCGCGAAGCGGCGTTGCCGGGCCTCAGTGAATGGATTCGCGTGCGCGATTACCGCGAACAGCAGTTGCTGCCCATGACCAACGTGGATGTCTACCGCGAGAGCCGGCTCGACGCGGACGAGGTGCTCGCGTTCGGCGCCGATCATGTTGTCGTCGCGACCGGCGCGGCGTGGCGCGCCGACGGTGTCGGCCGCCATCATGTCCAGCCGGCCGCAAAGCTCGGTCCGGCAGACCAGGTCTTCACGCCGGACGACATCATGGACGGGCGACTGCCGACGGGGCGCGTTCTGCTGTTCGACGAGGACGACTACTACATGGGCGGCGTGATCGCCGAACGCCTCGTTGGCGCGGGCTTGCCGGTGGTGTTCGTGACCACCGAGTCCGTTGTCTCGCCATGGTGCGGACATACGGCGGAACAGCAGCGCGTGCAGCGCGGCCTGATGGAAGCCGGCGTCGAGATTGTCACGTCGCACGCGCTCGAGGCGTTCGATGGTTCCGAAGCGACGCTCTCTTGCGGCTTTACCGGCCGAGAGCGGACGGTCGCGGCAGACCAGCTTCTGGTGGTCACCGCGCGGCAGCCCAGGGACGCGTTGTACCGGGAGCTCATGGCGCGCGGCGCTGCAGGCGATGTCGGGTTGCCGAAATCGGTCTCGCGCATCGGCGACTGCGACGCGCCCGGCATCATCGCTGCGGCAGTCTACGCCGGCCATCACTATGCGAGAGAACTCGGCGGGGACACCGCACCGCCGCGGCGCGACCGGCCGGTTGCCGGCCAGGAGTCCGCTAGCCGCCCTGCGGCTGTTCGATGACGAAGCGCCACTGTTGCTGCTGGGCGGTTGTTGTCCAGGCGCGGGTCTCGTCGAACACGTAAACGCCGATCATGTGCTCGACGTCGTCGCCGGTGCCGAGCAGCGGCAGGATAAGCCGCGAATAGGTGACGAAGCTGCGGTCGAGCGACTGGATACCGATGTTGCGGGTCCAGAAATGGGCTTCGTGCCGTTTCACCACGCTCCGGTAGGCCTCGACGGTCTGGCGCGCGGTTTCGGCATCGGCAACCTCGTGCAGGTACATGCCGGTCATCTCGACGCCGATGACGTCGCGCAGGAAGGTTCCGCTGAAACGCCACTTGTAGAGCGGTTGGCCGTTGTCGTCGGATTCGACGTCGATCATCACCAGGCGCGGGGCAATGGCGTGCAGGTCCATCAACTCGAGGTCGGCGCGTCTCGGAATCTCCGCGGGCGGCACGATCTTGCCCCGCCAATAGGATATCAGCAGGCCGTAATCGGCATTCAGACGGGCGACGTCTTCCAGATCCATCGAGGCGGCTGCTCCTGCTGGCCCCGATAACCATTTCAAATATCACGATGAATGTCTATTTTGCGATTGTTTCGCCTTTGTATCGGGCGTCCAGTTTCGTGCGCTGCCGCCCGTCCTCGTCGAAGTTTTCGGGATCGAGCCACGCCTCGAAGGCTGCGCGCACCGCCGGCCAGTCGCGATCGATGATGGCGAACCACGCCGTGTCGCGGTTGCGGCCCTTGGTGACGATGTGCTGGCGGAACACGCCCTCGAAGACGAACCCGAGACGTTCGGCGGCGCGTTTCGAGGCGGCGTTCATGTTGTTGCACTTCCACTCGTAGCGCCGGTAGCCGAGTTCATCGAAGACGCGGCGCATCAGCAGGTACATCGCCTCGGTGCCGGCGGGCGTGCGCTGCAGCAGCGGCGAGTAATGGATGTGGCCGACCTCGATCACGCCGTTGGCCGGATCGATGCGCATCAGGCTGGCGATGCCGACGGCTTTGCCGGTCTGCCTGTCGCGAATCGTGTGAAACATCGGGTCGCCGCCGAGGCACGTGGCGCGAAGCCACTCGTCGTAGGCGGCGAAGGTCGCGAACGGGCCGTAGGGCAGATAGGTCCAGTTGGCGCCGTCGGCGTCGTGCATCACCGCGTCGTAGAGCTCCTGCGCGTGGGCGTCGGCGTCGATCGGCTCGATGTCGCACCATCGCCCCGCGATCGGGGTTCCGGGCGGGCGTTCGCGGGCCGTCCAATCCGGCACCCGAAAGTCGAGCGGCTGGCCAAGGTCGTTGTGCTCGGCGGGCTTGTCCGTCATGCGTCGTTCTCCGATTGGGCGTGCCGGACCCTACGGCGCAACCGGCCCCATTGGAAGTGCCGCTTGGCCCAAACGGCCGGAGCCGGTTTCGAGGGGTTTCCTTGACCCCGACTTCGCCCCATATAGGGTGGGAGACAATCGCAGCACACGGAGCCGACATGAGCGTCGACGAGAAGACGACCAGCCAGCAGACGAACCACCTGTTCTTTGAGCGTACCGGCATCGACCGCGCACGCGTCGAGGGCGTCGTCAACGACGCGTTGAACGGCGCCGACGACGGTGAGCTGTTCCTCGAGTACCGCCAGTCCGAGAGCCTGACGTTCGACAACGGCCGGCTGAAGAATGCCGCCTACGACACCATGCAGGGCTTCGGACTGCGCGCCATCGCCGGCGAGGCGACCGGTTACGCCCACGGCTCCGATATCTCGGAAGACGCGATCCGGCGCGCCGCCGGCACGGTCGGGGCCGTCACCGCCGGTCATCACGGCGCCGTCGCGGCGCCGCCGATCGGCACCAACCGGGCGCTCTACAGTGCCGACAATCCGCTCGAGGACATGGGGTTCGACGCCAAGGTCCGGCTGCTTCAGGAGATCGACAAGTACGCGCGCGACGCCGACAGCCGCGTGCGCCAGGTTTCGGTCAACCTGTCGGGCCAGTGGCAGGCCATCGAGATCATGCGCCAGGGCGGCGCGCGGGCGGCGGATATCCGCCCGCTGGTCCGCCTCAACGTGTCGGTCGTGCTCGACGACGGCGGCAAGATGGAATCCGGCAACTACGGTTGCGGCGGCCGCGCCGCCTACGAGGGTTTCGTCACCGAGGACACCTGGCATCACGCGGTGGCCGAGGCGATCCGCCAGGCCGACGTCAACCTGCAGGCGGTGCCCGCCCCGGCCGGCGAGGTGCCGGTCGTGCTCGGCGCCGGCTGGCCCGGCATCCTGCTGCACGAGGCCATCGGCCACGGACTCGAGGGCGACTTCAACCGCAAGAAGACATCGGCGTTCGCCGGACTGATGGGGCAGCGCATCGCCTCGCCGGGCGTCACCGTGATCGACGATGGCACCATGAGCGACCGGCGCGGCTCGCTGACCGTCGACGACGAGGGCACGCCGACCCAGCGCACCGTGCTGATCGAGGACGGCGTGCTCACCGGCTATATCCACGACCGGCTCAACGGCCGTCTGATGGGTTCGGGCTCGACCGGCAACGGACGGCGCGAGAGTTACGCCTTCAGCCCGATGCCGCGCATGACCAACACCGTCATGCTGGCCGGCGGTCACGACCCGGCGGAAATCCTGGCGAGCGTCGACAAGGGCATCTACGCGGTGACCTTCGGCGGCGGCCAGGTCGACATCACCTCGGGCAAGTTCGTGTTCTCGTGCACCGAAGCCTACGAGATCGAGGGCGGCAAGGTCGGCCGTCCGGTCAAGGGCGCCACCCTGATCGGCAACGGCCCCGACGTCCTGACCAAGGTCTCGATGATCGGCACCGACATGGAACTCGACCCCGGCATCGGCACTTGCGGCAAGGACGGCCAGGGCGTGCCCGTCGGCGTCGGCCAGCCGACCATCAAGGTCGACAACCTCACGGTGGGCGGCACGGCGGTTTCCTGACGCGCGACCGCCTCGCCCTTCGTCAGGCTCAGGGTGAGGCGTGGTCCTTGTCCCCTCATGCTGAGCCCGACGAAGCGTGAGGACGCCTTTCCCTTCGTCATGATCGGACTCGACCGAGCATCCCCAGAATGAATCGGCAGTGGGTCCTCGGGTTGAGCCCGAGGACGACAGGGTCCGGATGATGCCGGTTGAGGCCAATGTCCTCGCGCGTTCCACCAACCCGTCATTCCCGCGCAGGCGGGAATCCAGCCGCCGCCGGCCCCGGACCCCCGCCTGCGCGGGGGTGACAGGGAACGGAAAACGATCCGCCCCGGCGCCCGCCCGGTTGGGGGTCATTTCGGTCGTTTTCTCCGCTGAATTATGGAAAATCGATCCCCAAGTCGTTGAAATGAAACGGGATCGATTTCGTTTCACAGGGTCATTCAGGGCTATTTCGGGGTAGGTCGGCGCCCCGAAACGCACCGTGACAGGGCTATCGCATGACCCTCTCATCGGGGTCTCCCGTGGTTGTCTCGGCAGGACATAAGCGATCCAATATAGGATAATTATCACATTATGCAAAGGAAAAAATCCTATCATGATTCGTCCGCCGTCGTGTCCTATCGGCCAGCGGGCGCTTTCTGAGTTCCTTTTGGGCCTCGGCGCTTGTCGTTGAGGGCGCGACCCAAAGGCAACATTTGTCGTTTCGGTTAACCGGCTTGTTCCCTATCCTCTGGCGCATCGGGCCGGCCCGGGCCGGCGGCAAGGAGGACGGCATGAGTAACCCAGTCAAGTTCAGTTCCGGCGGACCGGACGGATGGCCCGAGTTGCCGGATGTCGCGCTGGAGACGGCGACCCTGGTCGACGGGCAGCCGATGGGCCGGGATCACGTCTACTTCGAAAAGGATACCGCCGGTCTCCGTGCCGGACTGTGGCGTTCGTCGCCGTACACCGAGTTCTACGAAGACTATCCCTGCAACGAGTTCATGTACGTGCTCGAAGGTTCCGTAACTTTGGAGAACGACGCGTTCTCGGAAACCTATACCAAGGGCGACGCGTTTCTCGTGCCGAAAGGGTTTCGCGGTTTCTGGAAGCAGACCGAGCCGATGCTGAAATACTACGTGATGGTCGACTGATCGCGTCATGGCGGACGGAGGATCGAGCAAACAGTCGTTTCTGCCGGGCGACGCGTCGACCCTCGGGACGTTCGATTACGTGATCATCGGCGCCGGGTCGGCGGGCTGCGTGCTGGCCAACCGCCTGGGCGAGGATCCCGGCGTCAGGATCCTGGTTCTGGAAGCCGGCGGCAGCGACAACTCGCTTTTCGTCAAGATGCCCGCCGCCCTCTCGATCCCGATGAACACCCGGCGCTTCAACTGGGGCATGACGACGGAGCCGGAGCCCGGTCTCGACGGGCGCGTCATGAACCTGCCGCGCGGCAAGGGGCTCGGCGGTTCCTCGTCGATCAACGGCATGTGCTACGTGCGCGGCAACCCGATGGATTACGAACGCTGGGCGGATCAGGGGGCCGACGGCTGGAACTGGGCCAACGTCCTGCCGTACTTCCAGCGGATGGAGTGCGCCGCCGATCCCGGTGCGTTGCGGGGCCGCGACGGGCCGCTGCGCGTTGTCCGGGGGAAAGAGACGAACCCGCTTTACAGCGCGTTCGTCGAGGCCGGAGTGCAGGCCGGGTATGCCCGAAGCGCCAACATGAACGATCTCCAGCACGAGGGCTTCGGTCCCATGGAGATGACCGTCGCCGGCGGCGAGCGCGCCAGTGCCGCGGCCGGGTACCTGTATCCCGCCGTGAAGCGCGGAAACGTTCAGGTCCTCTCCCACGCCATGGTGGACAGGATCGTCTTCGACGGCCGCCGTGCGATCGGCGTGCTGCTGTCCCGTAAGGGAAAGAAATCGGTGGCGCTGGCCGCACGGGACGTGATCCTGAGCGCGGGATCGATCATGTCGCCGCTCATCCTGAAGCGCTCGGGCGTTGGCCCCGCCGGCGAACTTCGCGACCACGGCATCGATGTCGTCGCCGACCGCGAACAGGTCGGCGGCAACCTCATGGATCACCTCGAGGTCTACCTTCAGCAGGCCTGCACCAAGCCGGTTTCGCTGTATCCCCATATGAGCCTGCTCGGCAAGGCGCTGATCGGCGCCCGGTGGATGCTGACCAGGTCCGGCCTCGGCGCGACCAATCACTTCGAGAGCGGCGGGCATATCCGGAGCCGGGCGGGCATCGCCTACCCGGACATTCAGTTCCACTTTTTGCCGCTGGCGATCTCCTATGACGGCAAGTCGCTGGCGCGGGGCCATGGGTTCCAGGTTCACGTCGGCACCAAGCGGTCCAAGAGCCGGGGGTGGGTCCGGCTGCGGAGCGCCGACCCGGCGGACCTGCCGCGTGTCCGGTTCAACTACATGACGCACGAGGACGACTGGCTCGAGATGCGCGCCTGCATCCGCCTCACCCGGGAGATCTTCGCACAACCGGCCATGGCGCCATACGCCGGACGCGAGCTCGCTCCGGGGGCCGACTGTACGCGCGACGAACAGATCGACCGGTTCATCAAGGACAAGGTCGAGAGCGCCTATCACCCATGCGGCACGTGTCGCATGGGCAGTGACGATCAGGCGGTCGTCGATCCGCGGACGATGAAGGTGAAAGGGGTCGAGGGTCTCCGCGTGACCGACAGCTCCGTCATGCCGCAGGCAACGGCCGGCGACCTAAACGCGCCGACATTGATGCTGGCGGAGCGCGCCGCCGACCTGATCCGCGGCCAAACCCTGGCGGCGGCCGGCAACGCGCCGATCCGGATCGATCCCGACTGGCAGACCCGGCAACGCTCGGACGACATTTCGCTGGACCTCAGCGGCGCGGATACCCGTGCGATCTTTGCGCGCGAGCGCGAACTGACGGGAGCGTAAGGCCGCGGGCCTTATGCGGCGGACTATGATATCCCCCCGGTTGACGGTAGGGGGTGCCGCCGTCCCATAATCGGCCGCAAGACATCCAACCACGACGGTGCGCGATTGATCACCCAGACCCAGATTGATGAACACTGCCTCTGGCCGCCGCTCCGCAAGTTCGGCGCGTTCGTGCTCGAGCACGCCGATCCGGACCGCGGCAGCGGCCTGCCCGACTACGAGCAGATGGACCTGATGCGGGTGCCGAACCTGGTGCCCTACATCTGGGTCTACGACCTGCGCACGCCGGAGCGCCGGGAAGGTCTCTACGTCAATTTCGCCGGCAGCAAGCACGACGAGGTTCTCGAGCGGCCGACCATGGGGCTCTATGATGCCGAACTTCCGAGCATCGGCGTGTTGCTCGACCGCACCGTCGTCGAGGTCAAGAAGGCGATCGAGGCGCAGACGGTGCTTTACTCGCGCAAGGATTTCGCCGTGATGTCCGGGGCCGACCGAACCGATCGTGACGCGGTGCTCGGGTTGCTGCCGGAGAAGAAGTTCCGGTACTCCGAAGCGCTGTTCTTTCCGTGCTCGTCGGACGGCGAGACCGTCAACTGGTCGATCGCCGCGGCGGACTTCCAGATGCGCGAGCGCACTGAAGAGGACGTGTTCATTCATTTCTGAGGGAATGGCCCGACGAGGCATGGCCGCGCCCCCTCGTGCTGAGCCTGCCGTCGGCAACACTTGCGCAATTCGGCAACTTGTCATAAAAACCGGACGTACGTGGTGATTTGGGCGACCAGCTTGCGGCCACGGTAAAAATAACCGCTAAAAGGTCATGAGGTTTCGACCCCCTGACCCCGAGCGGGCCAGGGGTTTTTTGTTGTCGCCCCGGGTTCCTTTGACGAAGACGCATGAACACGGAGGAAACGACGATGCCGATCGATCGACCCACCAAGGACAGCTGGCGGCCGCAAACCCGCCTCGTGCGCGGCGGCCAGAAACGCTCGCCCTTCGGCGAAACCAGCGAGGGCCTGTTCCTGACTTCGGGCTACGTCTACGAAAGCCCGGAAGAGGCCGAGGCGGCCTTCAAGGGCGAGAAGTCCCGCTATATCTATTCGCGCTACGCCAATCCGACGGTCTCGATGTTCGAGGAGCGCCTGGCGCTCGTCGAGGGCGCCAAGCACTGCGTCGCGACCTCGTCGGGCATGTCGGCGATGTTCGCGTCGCTGGCGTGCTACGTGAAGGCCGGCGACCGGGTGGTGGCGTCGCGCGCACTGTTCGGATCGTGTCATTACATCCTGACCGAGCAGCTCGCGCGCTTCGGCGTCGAGGCCGAGCTCATCGACGGCACCGATCAATCGGAGTGGGAGCGCGCGCTCTCGAGCCCGGCCCGCGCGGTGTTCCTCGAAACGCCGTCGAACCCGACGCTCGAAATCATCGACCTGCAGGCGGTCGCCGACCTCGCCCACAAGGCGGGCGCGATCCTCGTCGTCGACAACGTGTTCGCCTCGCCGATCCTCCAGCATCCGCTTGAGCACGGCGCCGACGTGGTCATGTACTCCGCGACCAAGCATATCGACGGCCAGGGCCGCACGCTGGGCGGTGCGATCCTGTTCAACGACACGGCCTATCTCGAGGACTACCTCAAGCCCTACATGCGCCACACCGGGCCGTGCCTCAGCCCGTTCAACGCGTGGACCCTGCTCAAGGGGCTCGAAACGCTCGATCTCCGGGTGCGGCGTCACGCCGAGAACGCGCTCGGCATCGCCAAGTTCCTGGAAGCGCACAACACCACGGGCCGTGTGCTTTATCCAGATCTGCCGAGCCACCCGCAGCACAACCTGGCGCGCCGCCAGATGGAAGCCGGCGGCACCGTCGTGTCGTTCGAGGTGCCGGGCGGCAAGGACGGCGCCTTCCGGGTGCTGCGCGCGCTGGAGCTCATCGACATCTCCAACAACCTGGGCGACGCCAAGTCGCTGGCGACGCACCCGGCGACGACGACGCACCAGCGCCTCAGCCCCGAAGAACGCGCCGAGCTCGGGATCGGCGACGGTCTGCTCAGGTTGTCCGTCGGGCTCGAGGACGTCGAGGACATCAAGGAAGACCTCGACCGGGCGCTGGCGAAAGCGGCGTGAGCATCGTCATTCGCGACGCGCGACCGGCTGACCGGCCGATCGTCGTCGCCTTCATGGCCGAGCTGCAGGCGTTCGAGCGGACGCTGTGTGCCAACCGGGCCGACGCGGCGTCGATGGCCGCCGGTCACACCGAGTATCTGTTTGCCGAGATCGCGGCGAAGGACGGGTTTTGCCTGATCGCCGAGGACGCGGGTGCGCCGGCGGGCTTCCTGATCGGCATGTCCGATGCGCCGCCGGACGGCGACCTGCACATCCGCGAAGACATGCGCCGCATCGGCTACGTCACCGATGTTTTCGTCTCGCCGGAGAACCGCGGCCGCGGGCTGGCCCGCGCGCTGCTCGCCGAGGCCGAGGCGCGGTTCCGCGCCCGCGGCCTGCCGGTCATGGAGATCTGCTTTCTCGCAGGCAACGACGGTGCGCGGAAATCCTACGAGGCATTCGGTTTCGCGCCCTACGAGGTCGTCTACGCGAAGCCGCTCGGGGATTGAGGCGCCGCGCCGGCCGGGGCGCTTGATTTCCGGCGACGGAAACAGCAACTGTTAGGCTTCAAGCACCCCCGTTCCGGACGTCCCGTGCCATGCCCCATTCCCGCCGATCGTTTCTTCGGACCGCCGCCGCGACCGCGGCCGGCCTCGTCCTGCCGGCCGCAGCGTTTGCCGGCACGCCCGTCGACCTCGTCGCGCGCACCGGCACGGCCGACCTCGGACTGCCTGACGGCAAGCAGACCCCGATCTGGGGCTACGGCGGCCGGGCGCCCGGCCCGGTGCTCCGGGTCCGCCAGGGCGAGAGGATCGCGCGGCGCTTCGTCAACGAGCTGCCCCAGGCCTCGACCATCCACTGGCACGGCATCCGCATCGCCAACGCCATGGACGGCGTGCCCGAACTGACCCAGGACGCGGTGCCCGCCGGCGGCGACTTCCTCTACGACTTCGTCGCGCCAGACGCCGGCACCTACTGGTACCACCCGCATAACCGGACGTGGGAACAGCTCGCCCGCGGGCTCTACGGCGCGCTGATCGTCGAGGAGCCCGATCCCCCGGACGTCGACCGCGACGAGGTCCTGCTGATCGACGACTGGCGCATCGCCGACGACGGCACGATCCACGAGCCGAGCCTCGGCGCCATGCACGACTGGGCGCACGCGGGACGGCTCGGCAACTGGGTCACGGTCAACGGCGACGGCGACTACGCGTTGGACGTCAGGCGCCGCGAGCGGCTGCGGCTCCGCCTCGTCAACACCGCCAACGCGCGGATTTTCGATCTCGGCTTCAAGGGGCTCGCGGGTTGGGTCGTCGCGCTCGACGGCCAGCCGCTCGAGGCGCCGCTCGAACTTGCCGACATTGCGCTCGGCCCGGCGCAGCGCGCCGACGTCATCGCCGACGTCACGGCCGACGGCCCGGATCATGAAGGCGAGGCGTTCCTTTACGCCATGGCGGGCGACGAGCGCCTGGCCATCGCGACCTTCCGCGTCGGCGACGCGATACGCGCCGAACGGCTGCCCGCGCCGCCGCCGCTCCGCCCCAACCCGGTGCCCCCGCTCGGTTCGCTCGCCGGTGTCGAGCCGGTGACGATGCGCATGGAGGGCGGTGCCATGGGCGGCATGACGGAGGCCCTCTACAAGGGGCGGCGCATGGCCATCCAGGATCTCGTCGGCGAGGGCAAGGTGTGGGCCTTCAACGGGATCGTCGACCTGCCGGACGAGCCGCTGTTCGCTGCGCGCCCCGGCGAGACGGTGCGCATCCGGATGATCAACGACACGTCCTGGCCGCACGCCATGCACACCCACGGCCACCACTTCCGCCGCGTCGGCGCGGCGGGCGAACTCGGGCCGTGGCGCGATACCCTGGTGGTCGAGCGCGGCGAGACCGCCGACATCGCCTTCGTTGCCGACAACCCGGGCAAGTGGCTGTTCCACTGCCACATGGTGGAGCACACGGCGGCCGGCATGGCGACCTGGTTCGTCGTCGGCTGAGGCGCGCCTATTCGGCGGCCGTGGGCGCGACGTCTGACTTTTCCGCCTGCATCCGGCGCCGGCGCTCGGCGATCAGTGCGTCGCCCTCGGGGGTGCCGTCATGGAAGCTGCCGAACATCCGGTCCCACGGCATCTCGAGGACGCCGTAGTTGCAGTCGAAGTAGCGGTGATGGAGCTGGTGGAAGAAGTCGCCGACGCGAAGACGCGCGCCGCCGACCCTGACCTCGTCGTAGCCGGTGTGGCTCACCGGGCCGCCGAGGGTGTGCAGCATGATCTGCATCAGCACGTGCACCGGATGCGCCGGGATCAGCAGATAGATCAGCGAATCGGAATAGAGCCCGACGTGCTCGACCGGGTGCATGGCGTGGCCGGACCACGGGCCGACGTTGATGTTCTTGTGGTGCCACGAATGCCACCAGCGGTACAGCGGCTCGACATGAAACAGGCGATGATACCAGTAGAAATGGAATCCGCCCCACAGCGGCACCAGGATCATCAGCGCGATGAACCACACGGGATTCTCCGTCAGCGTGATCATCGTCGCGTAGCCGTTGGCATAGGCCCACCACATCAGGCATTCGGTCAGCGCGCCGATGGGGACCGACGAGGCCAGCGTCCAGAACATGTTGTCGAGGACCTGGTCGTTGAAATGGAAGACGCGCGACTTGCGGGCCAGCGGCCGGCCGTCGTAGCGCCCGTCGTCGCCCTGGCCCCTGAAGCCGTGCAGCCAGAGATGCAGCCCGCCGGCGACGACGAGCACGAGGATGAAGTCGCGCAGCCAGATCTCGAACATCCAGTCGAATTGAAACGTCACGGCGCGCTCGAGATCGGGCGTGAACCAGGTCCAGATGACGATCGCGGCAACCAGGAACCAGAAGCGCGGCGCGTCCGGCAGCCAGGTCCGGAGGTAATACGCGAGCCCCGCCATCGGCCGCAGCGGCCATTCGGCGTACGGTGCGTGGCGCAACGGCACGTCGCGGGGCACGAAGTTCCAGCGGCTGCGGGGGGTGTTCGGCACGGCGTCGGTCATGGCGGACCTTCCAGAGAATAATCTCACCGCGAACCGTGGGCGAAAACGGGCTCGTCACACAATTGATGATTTTTCGCGGACGCCGGGAGAAATATTCACCGTCGCCGGTCAGACGGAACGCGCCGCCTCGGCCAGGTTGCGCAGCTTCGTCATGGCGAGATCGCGGCCGAGGAACCCGAGCCCGCAGTCGGGCGCCGCCCACAGGCGCTCCTTGTCGATGTGGCCCAGCGCCTCGGTCAGGCGCTCGCGAATCGCGTCGGCCGGTTCGACCGCGCTCTTCGCAATCGCCACGGCGCCGAAGATCACCGTCGTCTGCCTGAAGCGGTCGAGCAGCGATAGATCGTTGTGGCGGTGGGCATCCTCGATCGAAACCTGGTCGACGGGCGCGGCGTCGATGGCGTCGGCAAGATCGAAGTAGGACTGCGGATCGGCCTTGTGATAGTCGGTCTGGTCGAGCCGGTTGGGATACCCGCAGCACATGTGCATGACCCGCGTCACGTCGTCCGGCACGCCCTCGAAACAACGCGCCAGGTTGTCGACGCCGTAGTCGAGCGCATCGCGCACCTTGCGCGCGAACAGCGGCTCGTCGATCTGGATGTACTTGCAGCCGGCGTCCGCCAGCGCGCGGACCTCCTGATTGAGCGCCCGGGCGAGGTCGGCGCCGAGCCGGGCCGGGTCGTCGTAGTGTTCGTCGGCGGTCGTGTCGGCGATGGTCAACGGCCCGGGAATGGTGATCTTCACCGGCCGGTCGCTCACCGCCTGGGCGGACTGCCAGTCGTCGACCAGGAAGCCGGTCTTGCGCGCGCGGATGGCGCCCGAGATCGTTGGCAGATCGGCCTCGTAGGCGCCGTCGCGCAGCACCCGGCGGGTCAGGTTCTCGAAATCGAACCCGTCGAGGTGGCGGCAGTGATAGTGGACATAGTTCTCTCGGCGCTGTTCGCCGTCGGTCGGCACGTCGATGCCGCAGGCGATCTGGTCCGCGACGGCCTCGGCGGTGGCTTTCCCGAACAGGGACTCCGCTTCTTCGCCGGCGCGCGCCAGGTCCTCGGCATAACGTTGCGTGACCTTGGACGTACTCATGCCGTCCTCGACCTGGAACCAGTCCTGGACCGGAACGTAGTCGGGCTTCGGGTAGGCGCCGATGCAGGTCGTCTTCAGCGTCATGATCGTTCTTCCCCCACGGTGTCGTCCTCGTTTTGCCGCGCGGCGATGCGGGCCGCGACGGCGGCGAGCAGTGTAACGGCGACCAGCCAGGGCGTGAAGAGCCCGAGTAGATACCCGTTGAAAGCGGCGACGCCCGCCCACAGCGCGGGGATCAGCAGGACCGCCGGCATGCGCCGGCCCCGCGCGCCCAGAAGCAACCCGATAAGGACAATGGCGGTCGGCTCCGGGGCGCTGCCGGCGAGCGGCACGCCGAGCCCCGCGGCACCGGTCTCGAGCTGGAACAGGATCGGATAGACAAGCGCACCGACGGCGACGATCACGAGCGATGCCCCGCGCAAGCCGCGCCCCGTGAAATCCAGCCCGCCGCGCCAGCCGATGAGCAGCAGCGCCGCCGCCTGCAGCAACCAAAGCCCGCCCCAGACCGGCGCCATGAAATCGAGCGCCGCCATGGTGCCGAGCCAGAACGGTCCGCCGACGACCGCCGCCGTGCCGGCCGCCTGGAACAGCATCCAGCGGGCGTGCCGGTCGGAGTTCGCGAACGGCAGCCAGAGCGTCGATGCGAATCCGACCGCGACGACCGGCCACCAGGTTGTGTTGAAGGCGGCCAGCGTGGCGGTGAGCACCTCGACCGAATAGGGGAGTTCCGTCACGCTGCGTGCCGCCGCATCGTCAGAGGCCCGCGACGTCGGCGGCCATACGGCGCGCCAGCCGGGCGTCAGGCAGCGGGCCGGTCAACGCGCCCATGTTCTGGTCCATGTGCGCGAGCACCGAGGTCGCCGGGATTGCGCATGTCACCGCCGGATGGGCGATGACGAACTTGAGGAAAACCTGCGCCCAGTTGGCGGCGCCGATGTCCGCCGCCCAGCCCGGCAGCGGCGCGCCGCCGACATGGCGGAACACGCCCTTGCGCTGGAACGGCCGGTTGGCGATGACGGCGATACCGCGGTCGGCGGCGAGCGGCAGCAACCGGTCCTCGGCTTCGCGGTCGAGGATGTTGTACGTGAATTGGGCGAAATCGATGGGATGCCCGGTCATGATCTCGGCCATGGCGTCGTGGCGCGCGCCGTGCGACGTGGTGATGCCGACGTAGCGGATGCGGCCGGCCGCCTTGGCGGCGAACAGGCGCTCCAGGTGCTCCTCGGCGTCGACCAGGTTGTGGACCTGCATGAGGTCGAGACGCTCGCTGCGCCACAGGCCTTCCGAACGCGAAAGCTGTTCGGCGGTGTCGCCGCCGGCGGGCGACCATACCTTTGTCGCGCTGAACAGGCTGCCGTGGTCGGTGATGCGTTCGAGGCACCAGCCGACGACGTCCTCGGCACTGCCGTACATCGGCGACGAGTCGATCATGCCGCCGCCGCGCTCGAGGAACAGCCTCGTGATCGCCAGGCAGTTCTCGCGCAACGCCTCGACATTGCCGACGTTGAACTCGACCCAGGTGCCCATGCCGATGGCCGGGATCTTCTCGCCGGTCGAGGGAATGGCGCGCATGATCGGCGCGGTGGCCTGTGCGCGCGCCGACAGAATGGGCAGGGCGCCGAGCGCGGCGGCGCCGGCGAGGAACCGGCGGCGGGTCGTTCGGGAACAGTCGACGGTCATGACCCTAACGACGTGGGGTCGCCGGGCCGGAGGTCAAGGGGTTAGCGGGCCGGCAGGGCGGCTGTCGATGGAGTCGACGTAACGGTCGGGGGGATTCTTGATCAATTTCCGGGCTTCGCCGGAACAATCGACACAAACAACGATCTTGTCGACGGACCCGCGGTCAGAAGCCGTCGGGATTGATGGTGAAGAACGCCTTGGTGACATCCTCGATGACATCCCAGGTGACGCGGTCACCCCGACGGGTGAAGAGCGTATCGCCAGCCGTGAACTCGTGCGAACTGCCATCCGGTAGTGTCAGGCGGACCCGGCCCGACAGGACCGTTTGCATTTCGTCGCCCAGTTCATTGCACATGAACGTGCCCGCCGTGCACCGCCAGATACCCGCGCGCCAGACGAAACCGGGTCCACCGCCGTCCAGACGCCCACTGGCCCTGGGTTCCCCTCGCGTGACGACATAGTCGGAGGCTGCTCCAGTGAAAGGCCAGCTTTCCAGTCGGCCTACATCCTCACCTGCTCTGTATGAAATTATCACAGCCTTGAGCAGCCTATTTTTGCTTCCAGGGCAGGCCGCGCATCTTCCAGCCGCCGAGCGTGCCGCGACAGCCGGATGCGTCCTTGTCGCCCTCGAAACCTTCGAGGATGTTGTAGCACGCGGTATAGCCCGCCTTCGTCAGGGCGGCGGCGGCGGCCTGGCTGCGCTGGCCGGAGCGGCACAGGAACAGGATCGGCGCGTCCTTTTCCGGGACCTCGGCCGAGACCGCGTCGACGAACACGGGATTGGGCTTCATCGCCGGGTACGAGAGCCACTCGACGAACAGCGGCTGTTTGTCGATGGCGTCGAGCACGGGGAAGCCGACGAAGGCCCATTCGGCCTCGGTGCGGCAATCGACAAGAACCGCGCGGGGTTCCTTCTCCAGGATATCCCAGGTTTGCTGCGGCGTGCGGTCGCCGGCGTAATCGTGATCGCTCATGGCCGACATTCTATGGCCGGGGCCCATCGGCCCAAGCAAATTCTGGCGCCCAAGCGAATTTTCATGGGTAGGCTGGAGAATTACACATAATTTTTATGTGCATAAAAAATTATAACTTGATTTTAATGTGAATATGCTTAGTTAAGCCATCTGGAACGGGCCGAAGCGGCTGCGACGTAACAAAAAAGACGGGTTTTGACAATGTCTCTTGATTTGGATTTTCAGCCGGACGACCTCGAACCGGAAGGCGGTTTCGCGATCGAGCCGCAGGACCAGCCGCTGCCGGGTTCGCTGACCCAGGAAACCGTGGTCTCGGTGAAGCACTGGACCGACCGGCTGTTCTCGTTCCGCATCACCCGTCCGGCCTCGTTCCGCTTTCGCTCGGGCGAGTTCGTCATGCTGGGCCTGTTCAACGCCGGCAGACCGCTGCTGCGTGCGTATTCGATCGCCAGCCCGGCGTGGGACGACGAGCTCGAGTTCTTCTCGATCAAGGTGCAGAACGGCCCGCTGACGTCGCGCCTTCAGCACGTCAGGGAAGGCGACCCGGTGCTGCTCGGCAGGAAGCCGACCGGCACCCTTACCCTCGATGCACTGACGCCGGCCAAGACCCTCTACATGTTCTCCACCGGCACCGGCATCGCCCCGTTCGTCAGCCTGATCCGCGACCCGGAAACGTACGAGAAGTTCGAGAACGTGGTGCTGACCCATACCTGCCGCACGGTCGCCGAACTGCAGTACGGCTACGACATCGTCGGTTCGCTCGAGGCCGACCCGCTGATCGGCGAGTTCGTCGAAGGCAAGCTGATCCACGATACCAGCGTGACCCAGGAGGACTATCACCGCGTCGGGCGCATCACCTCGCGGATCGAGAACGGCCAGCTGTTCAAGGAGATCCGCAAGGCGCCGCTCGACCCGGCGACCGACCGCGTCATGATCTGCGGCTCGATCGGCATGCTCAAGGATACCGCCGCCCTGGTCGAGGCCCGCGGCTTCACCGAAGGTTCCAACTCCCAGCCCGGCGATTACGTCGTCGAGAAGGCGTTCGCCGACTGAGTCACGACCGGGTTCCCGCCAGCCCTCTCATACTTCGACAGGCTCAGCATGAGGGGCTGGCAAAGGAAAACCTCACCCGGAGCCCGACGACGGGTGAGGAATCGCCCCGGGGCCCCCCTTTTCCTTTATCTGGGCGCGCCTCGCCCTATATGCTCCCGGCTACGCACTCGGCGACATCGAGGCAGAGCTGATGACGACGGACGCCCTCCGACTGGACCTTGCCTTCGGGCTGACCTTCGAAGACCTCTACAGCCGTGACGGCCTTGTCCGGGTCGACGCGGCGTTTCTCGAGTATCTCGGCGATGCCGATGCGGAACTGCGCCAGGCCCTCGAAACCGCGCGCGAGGTCGTTGCCGCCGCGCCCGAAGCCTTCGCGGCCTCGGCCGAATCCGAACTGCTGATCGCGCTTGCGCCGCACGTCGACGACTTCATCGGAGAACTGTTCGGCATTGCCGGCGATCTCCGCGCGCGAGCCGCCGAACACCAGGCGCTGGCGCCGGTGTTCGCCTGCCGCCGTCTGTTCGTGCAGCGCACCGCACTCAAGAAGATCAAGCCGGACGAGGCCGCGACGCTCGACGGCGGCGCGGTGGCGGCCGCTATCGAAGCGGCGCTCGGCGGACCCGTCACCGACGCGCTTTATGCCGACAAGGTCAACGGCTGGATGACCGACGAGGCCGCGAACGCCGAAGCGCTGGAGGCCGCGGCACGCTACGCCGCGTGGCGCACCCATGGCGCCGGCCGGGCGCTGGGGCCGAGCGTCCTGTTCAAGGAACCGGGCCGGCTCGATTTCATGAACCTGGTGCCGCATCTCGAGGCGGCGCGGTCCGGCGAGGCGGACGTGAAGGTCATCGCCGCCGATCATCTGCGCCGCCGGCCCGGCTTCAAGCTGACCGACAAGGGCGCCGATCTCGCGGCCGCGCTGTCGGAAGCGCACTACTGCATCTTCTGTCACAACCAGGACAAGGACTCGTGCTCCAAGGGGCTGCGCGACAAGAAGACCGGCGATTTCCGCCAGACCGTGTTCGGCGTCAATCTGACCGGCTGCCCGCTCGAGGAAAAGATCTCCGAGATGCACGTCGCCAAGGCCGACGGCCATCTGGTCGGCGCGCTCGGCATTGCCGTCGTTGACAACCCGATGATCGCCGGCACCGGGCACCGCATCTGCAACGACTGCATGAAGGCCTGCGTCTACCAGAAGCAGGACCCGGTCAACATTCCGATGGCCGAGACACGGACGCTCAACGACGTGCTGGAACTGCCCTGGGGTTTCGAGATCTACAGCCTGCTGACGCGCTGGAATCCGCTTCACATCAGAAGGCCGTACCCGAAGGCGACGACGGGCTACAAGGTGCTGGTGGTCGGCCTCGGTCCGGCGGGCTTCACCCTGGCCCATCACCTGATCAACGACGGGCACATGGTCGCGGCCATCGACGGCGCCAAGATCGAACCGCTCGACGCCCGGCTCTCGGGCGTCGATGCCCGGGGCAAGCGCCATCCATTTCGCCCGGTTCACCGCATCGACGACATTCGCGACGAACTCGATGACCGGGTCATGGCCGGGTTCGGCGGCGTCGCCGAGTACGGCATCACCGTGCGCTGGGACAAGAACTACCTGAAGATCATCCGCCTGCTGCTCGAGCGGCGGCCTGAGTTCTCGATGTTCGGCGGAACGCGCTTCGGCGGCGCGCTGGCCGAGGACTCGGCCTACGCCATGGGTTTCGATCACATCGCGCTGTGCGCCGGGGCGGGCAAGCCGACGGTGCTCAACATTCCCAATGGTCTCGCGCCCGGCGTGCGTCAGGCATCGGATTTCCTGATGGCGCTGCAGCTCACCGGCGCGGCCAAGCCCGACAACATCGCCAATCTGCAGATCCGGCTGCCGGTCGTCGTCATCGGCGGCGGCCTGACGGCGATCGATACCGCGACCGAATCGCTGGCCTACTATGTCGTGCAGGTCGAGAAGTTCCTCAAGCGCTACGAAACCCTGAGCGAGGAATTGGGCGAGGACGGCGCGCGCGCCGGATGGGATCACGCCGAGGCCGCAATCGCCGACGAGTTCCTCAACCACGCGCGTGCCATTCGCGACGAACGGGCTGCGGCCGATGCCGAAGGCCGCGAGCCGCGCCTGCTGGAACTGCTCAACGGCTGGGGCGGGGTGACCCTCGCCTACCGCCGGCGCATGGTCGACGCGCCGAGCTACACTCTCAATCACGAGGAAGTCGAGAAGGCGATGGAAGAAGGCGTGCGCTTCGCCGAGCTGTTGTCGCCGACCGCCATCGACGTCGACGACGACGGCCGTACCAAGGCGATCCATCTCGAACGCCAGCAGATCGACGACGACGGCAAACTCTCGGGCACCGGCGACGACATCGTTCTTGCGGCGCGCACGGTTCTGGTCGCCGCGGGCACCCAGCCCAACACCGTGCTCGCGCGCGAGCGCGGCGGCCTCTACAAGCTCGACGGCAAGTACTTCGCCGCCATCGACGAAGACGGCGAGCCGGTTCACCCGGAACCGCTGACCAAACCGCAGACGCCGCAAGTCATGATATCGCTCAATGACGATGGCTGCGACGTCAGCTTCTTCGGCGACCTGCATCCCAGCTACAAGGGCAACGTGGTCGGTGCCATGGGCAGCGCCAAGCAGGGCTATCCGGTGATCTCGCGCACGCTGGCGCGCCGCACGCCGACACCGGGCGACCTCGGGCATGTGCGCGAACACCTCGACCAGAGCCTGCGCCCGACGGTGCACGAGGTCATCCGCCTGACGCCGACCATCGTCGAGGTCATCGTCCGCGCGCCGCGCGCGGCCCGGACCTTCCAGCCCGGCCAGTTCTACCGGTTGCAGAACTTCGAGGCGCTGGCGCCCCGCGTCGACGGCACCACGCTGGCGATGGAGGGCCTCGCCATGACCGGTGCATGGGTCGATCGCGAGAAGGGACTGGTCTCGGTGATCGCGCTCGAAATGGGCGGTTCGTCCGATCTGTGCGCGCACCTGCAACCCGGCGAGCCGGTCGTGCTGATGGGACCGACCGGGACGCCGACCGAGATCGTGCCAAACGAGACGGTCGTGCTCGTCGGCGGCGGGCTTGGCAACGCGGTGCTGTTCTCGATCGGCCAGGCGCTGCGCGGGCGCGGCGCCCGGGTGCTCTACTTCGCCGGCTACAAGAACGCGCAAGACCGCTACCACGAGGACAACATCGAGGCGGCAGCCGACATGGTCGTCTGGTGCTGCGACGTCGGGCCCGGGTTCAAGCCCGGCCGACCCCAGGACCGTTCCTTTGTCGGCAACATCGTCGAGGCGATGCGCGCCTACGCCGAGGGCGAACTCGGGCCCGTAGGCATCGGCCTCGACGAGGCCGACCGGATCATCGCCATCGGTTCCGATGGCATGATGAACGCGGTCAAGCAGGCACGGCACGAAAGGCTGAAGGCGTATTTCAAGCCGGGTCACGCGGCGATCGGCTCGATCAACTCGCCGATGCAGTGCATGATGAAGGAAATCTGCGCCCAGTGCCTGCAGCGCCACGTCGATCCCGAGACCGGCCAGGAGTCGGTCGTCTATTCCTGCTTCAACCAGGATCAGCCCCTCGACCATGTCGACTTCGGCTGCCTCAGGGACCGGCTGCGCCAGAACGGCGTGCAGGAGAAACTGACCGCGAAGTGGATCAAGCGGTGCCTCGCGCGCTTGCGGCCTCCGGCGGATTATCACATATAGACCGCATGACCGCCGAACATCGCCTCCAGCTCCTCGACGATCTGCTCGCCCGCGCCCGCAAGGCCGGGGCCGATTCAGCCGACGCCATCTTCGTCGACGGAACATCCGTTTCCATCGCCGTCCGGCTCGGCGAGATCGAACACCTCGAACGTTCGGAAGGGGCCGACCTTGGCCTCCGGGTCTTCAAGGGCAAGCGGCAGGCCTGCGTGTCGAGCTCGGACGTGACGCCGGAAGCCCTCGACGATCTGGTCGAACGCGCCGTCGCCATGGCCGAGACGGTGCCCGAGGACCAGTTTTGCGGTCTCGCGGATGCCGAGCGGATCGGCTCGGATTACGAGGAGATCGACCTCGACGATCCCGGCGAGCCGAGCACGGAGATCCTTGAGGCCCGCGCCCGGGCCGCCGAGGACGCCGCCCGCGCGGTGACGGGCGTGACCAACTCGGAAGGCGCCGAAGCCAGCTTCGGACGTTCGCGCGTGGCGCTTGCCGCATCGAACGGCTTTCGCGGTGAGCGCGCCGGCACGCGCTCCTCGATCAGCGCCAGCGTGCTGGCCGGCGAAGGCACCGCCATGGAGCGCGATTACGAGTATTCGAGCACGGTCTTCGCCGAGGACCTCGACGATCCCGCCACGGTCGGGCGCCTCGCCGGCGAGAAGGCTGTGGCGCGTCTCAACCCGCAAAAGATCTCGTCGGCCTCGGTGCCGGTGGTCTACGATCCGCGCGTCGCCGGCAGCCTGCTCGGGCACCTGGCGGGCGCGATCAACGGTAGTGCCATCGCGCGAGGCACCAGTTTTCTCAAGGACAAGATGGGCGAGAGCGTGTTCCCGGCCGGCGTCGTCGTGACCGACGATCCGCTCAGGCCGCGCGGACTGCGTTCCAAGCCGTTCGACGCCGAGGGGCTGGCGACGGCGAAACGCAACGTCATCGAGGACGGCCGCCTGACGACCTGGATTCTGGATCTGCATGCGGCGCGCGAGCTCGGTCTCGAATCGACCGGTCATGCGGCGCGCGGCACAAGCTCGCCGCCGTCGCCGTCGGTGACCAACCTCTATCTCGAACCGGGCAAGATCAGTCGCGCCGAACTGATCGGCGCCATCGACAAGGGACTCCTGGTCACCGAGCTGATCGGCATGGGCGTCAACGGCGTGACCGGCGACTACAGCCGCGGCGCGTCGGGTTTCTGGATCGAGAACGGCGAGATCGCCTACCCGGTGAGTGAGATCACCATCGCCGGCAACCTCATCGACATGTTCGCCAACCTGACGGCGGCCGACGACCTCAAGTTCAAGTACGGCACCGATTCGCCTAGCGTGCGCATCGACGGCATGACAGTCGCCGGGAAGTAGCGCCGGCGGGTCACACCGCTGGTCCCGCCGCCGCCCCGCGTGGTAATGTACCGGCATCACCACTTGGGGAATTAAGCCCTTGAGTTCAAACACGGAAACTGCTGACGGCTCGCCCGGCAAGAAGAAGGCGGTGCGCGACGTTTCGACGCGCGCCCTGATGCGGCGCCTGATCGGCGACCGGGTGCGCCACTACGTTCGGCCGTTGGTCATCGCCGCGTTCTTCATGGCGGTGGTCGCCGCCGCGACGGCGCTGAGCGCCTATCTCATGGAGCCGGTGGTCAACGACCTTTTCATCGCCCGCGACCGCGACAAGCTGTGGCTCGTCGGCGGCGCTATCGTCGCGACCTTCCTCGTCAAGGGTGCGGCCAACTACGCCCAGATCACGCTGATGAGCTACGTCGGCTTCAAGATCGTCGCCGATTTCCAGAAGCAGCTGTTCGCCCATCTGGCGCGCATGGACGTCGGCTTCTTTCAGCGGCGCAAGACCGGCGACCTGGTGTCCCGGTTCTCGGTCGATCTCAACGCCATGCGTGTCGCGGTCTCGGACGCCCTGACGACGCTGGGCAAGGACTTGCTGTCGCTGATTTTCCTGATCGGCGTGATGTTCTATCAGGATGCCGAACTCGCGGTCATCGCATTCCTCGTCTTTCCGCTGGCAATCTATCCGATCTACCGGCTGGGCCGGCGCCTGCGCAAGGCGGTGGTCATCGCCCAGGGCGAGATGGGCCAGATGACGACGCTGACCAGCCAGACGTTCCAGGGCATCCGCCTGGTCAAGGCCTACCGGATGGAAGCTTACGAGCAGAGCCGTCTCGACAGGATCGTCGATACCATCTTCCGGCTCAGCCTCAAGGCGGCCAGTTCGCGCGCGCTGTCGAGCCCGGTGATGGAAACGCTGGGCGGCATCGCCGTCGGTCTCGTCGTCGTCTACGGCGGCTACCGGGTGATCGAGAACGCGACCGATGCAGGATCGTTCTTCTCGTTTATCACCGCGTTGCTGATGGCTTACGAACCGGCAAAACGCCTGGCCAACCTGAATGCCAGCGTGCAGGCCGGCCTCGCCGGGGCAGAGCGCATGTACGACGTGCTCGACACCGAGCCCGAGGTGCGCGATGCGCCGGATGCCGGGCCGCTGAAGGTCGACGGCGGCGCGGTGCGGATCGACAACGTGACATTCGCCTACGGCGCCGACAGCGATCAACCCGCGCTTCGGGCCGTCGACATTGACATTCCGGCCGGCGCGACGGTCGCGCTCGTCGGTCCGTCGGGCGCCGGCAAGACCACGGTGCTCAACCTGATTCCGCGTTTCTTCGATACCGATTCCGGCGCCGTGCTGATCGACGGTCAGGACGTTCGCGGCGTTACCCACGACTCGCTGATGCAGGCCATCGGCCTGGTCAGTCAGGAAGTAACGTTGTTCGACGACACCATCCGCAACAACATCGCCTTCGGCCGGCCGGACGCCAGCGACGCCGAGATCGAGGCGGCGGCGAAAGCGGCGGCCGCCCACGACTTTGTTACGGCCATGCCCGACGGCTACGACACCGTGGTCGGCGAACAGGGCGCCAAGCTCTCGGGCGGGCAGCGCCAGCGCATCGCGATCGCGCGGGCGATCCTCAAGGATGCGCCGATCCTGCTGCTCGACGAGGCGACCTCGGCGCTCGACAGCGAGTCCGAACGACACGTGCGCGATGCGCTCGACCACCTGATGACGGACCGCACGTCGGTGGTGATTGCCCACCGGTTGTCGACGGTGCAGCACGCCGACATCATCTATGTCCTCGACCAGGGCGCGGTCGTGGAGAAGGGCACGCACGAAGAGCTGCTGGCCAGCGGCGGTCATTACGCGCGGTACTACGCCATGCAGTTCGGCCGGGCCGACAACGATTCGGTTGCCGACCTCGACGGCGACGCGGCCGGTGATCCGGCGGGCGTCCGGGCCGCCGGGGCCTAGGGGCGCGGATCGTGCGGCCGCTCAAGCGATTGCTGGCGAATGACGGGGTCCGTGGTGTCCTCTGTTTCGTCGGCGCGCTCTACATCCGCCTGGTTCACGCGACGACGCGGTGGGAGATCGTTCGCGGCGACGTTCCCGATGCGTTCTGGGATGCGGGCAAGCCGTTCATCCTTGCGTTCTGGCATGGCCGGCTGCTGATGATGCCCTATTGCTGGCGGCGCGGCCGCGATATCGAGATGCTGATTTCAGAACACCGCGACGGGCGCCTGATCGCCAAGACGGTCTCTCACTTCGGGATCGATACGGTCACCGGATCGAGCACGAGGGGCGGCACCGCCGCGCTTCGCAAGATGGTCTCGACCCTCAAGGCCGGCGGCTATGTCGGCATCACGCCGGATGGTCCGCGCGGCCCCCGGATGCGGGCCAGCGACGGTATCGCGGCGGTCGCCAAGCTGTCGGGTGTTCCGGTCATTCCGGCGACGTACGCGGTGGCCCGGCGGCGTGTGCTCGGCACCTGGGACCGGTTCGTCGTTGCCTGGCCCTTCAACAGGGGCGTTATCGTCTGGGGCAGCCCGGTCAGCGTGCCGCGCGACGCGGACGCATCGGCGCTCGACGCTGCGCGCCGGGCGATCGAGGACGGCCTCAACGTCATCACTGCCGAAGCCGATCGCATGGTCGGCCAGGCGGTGATCGATCCGGCGCCGCTCAAGCCTGTCGAGACAACGTCATGAAGCTCGCGCTCTACCGATTTGCGACCATTGCCGGTCTGCCGCTGATCCGCGCCTATCTCGCGCGCCGGCGGGTGCGCGGCCGCGAGGACCGCGCGCGCTTCAGCGAAAGGCTGGGCGTGCCGTCGCTACCTCGGCCGGCGGGCCCCCTGGTCTGGATGCATGGTGCCAGTGTCGGTGAAGCGCTTTCCATGCTGCCGGTCATCGGCTGGATGCGGGAGCATCGTTCCGACCTCAACATTCTTGTCACCACCGGCACCGTGACATCGGCGACGTTGCTGGCCGAGCGCCTGCCCGCCGGCGCCGTTCACCAATACATACCCGTCGACCGGCCGGCGTGGGTGCGGCGCTTCCTTCAACACTGGCGTCCCGACCGGGCGTTGTGGTTCGAATCCGAACTATGGCCCAATCTTCTGCTCGAATGCCGTCGCAGCGGGGTGCCCATGGCGCTGGTCAACGGCCGGATGTCGGGCCGCTCGTTCGAGAAGTGGCAACGCCACCCGAACGTGGTGCGTGAACTGCTCGGCTGTTTCGACATCTGTCTCGGACAGACGGAGACCGATGCCGACCGGTTCCGCCAGCTCGGTGCGGCCAACACCGCGTCCTTCGGAAATCTCAAGCTCGCCGCCGATCCGCTGCCGGCCGACGATGCCGCCGTCGCCGCCCTTTCGGCGGCCATCGCCGGGCGGCCGTGCTGGCTGGCATCCAGCACCCATGCCGGCGAGGAACGCATCGCCGGCCGCGTGCATCGCGAACTCGCGGCCCGCCATCCCGGTCTGCTGACCATCGTCGTGCCGCGCCATCCGGACCGAGGCGCGGCGATCGTCGCCGAGCTCGCGAAACAGGGGCTGCGGGTTGCCCGCCGAGGGGTCGATGAGGCGCTGCCCGGTGCGACGGACGACATCTACGTCGCCGATACGGTCGGCGAACTCGGTCTGTTCTACCGGCTCGCCGACATCGTTTTCATCGGCAAGTCGATGACCCTGGAGGGCGGCCAGAACCCCATCGAGCCCGCGCGCTTCGCCAAGCCGGTGCTGTTCGGCCCCAACATGCAGAACTTCGAGGAACTGTCGGCGCGGATGCTGGAGGCCGGTGCGGCCTGCCGGGTCGCGGACGAGGCCGGGCTCGTGGCCAAGCTCGGCGCGTTGCTGACGGACGCCGACGAAGCTGCGGCACAGGGCGCGCGGGCGCGGTCGTTCGCCGAGGCCGAGGCTTCGGTCCTCGATGCTGTCATGGACGCGCTCGTCGGCCGACTGCCCGAGCGATCCTGGGTCGATACCCGGGTCGTCGCATCATGAAGTCGCCGGCGTTCTGGCGTCCCGGCATGGGGGGCGCGCTGGCACTGGCCCTTGCCCCGGCGGGTTGTCTTTACGGCATGGCAACGGCGCTTCGGCTGCGTTTCGGACGGACGACGAGACCGGTGGTGCCGGTGATCTGCGTCGGCAACCTGGTCGCCGGCGGCGCGGGCAAGACCCCGGTGGTGATCGACCTCGTCGCCCGGCTCCGTTCGCGCGGGGTCAACGTCCACGTTCTGACCCGCGGCTACGGCGGGACGGTGTTCGGGCCGCACCTCGTCAACGAAGCGGACGGTGCTGCCGACGTCGGTGACGAGGCCCTGCTGCTGGCCCGCACCGCGCCGACGTGGGTTGCCGACGACCGCAGTAAAGGCTGCCGCCACGCGGTTCAGGGAGGCGCGGAGGCCATCATTCTCGACGACGGTTTCCAGGATCCGTCGGTCGCCAAGGATCTGTCGCTGGTCGTGGTCGACGGCGGTTTCGGTTTTGGCAACGGCTACCTGATTCCGGCTGGCCCGTTGCGCGAGCCGGTGCATGTCGGCCTGCGGCGGGCCGACGCCATGGTGGTGATTGGCGGGGACCAGCACAATGTCGCAGTACGCGCACCGGCCGGAGTCGCCGTCGCCCGCGTCGGGGCAGCGCTCGATCCCGTGGTCCGCGATCTCGCCGACCGCCGCGTCCTCGCCTTCGCCGGGATCGGGCGCCCCGACAAATTCTTCGATGCCCTTGCCGACGCCGGCCTGACCCTGGCCGAGACGCGCGGATTCCCCGATCATCACCCGTATTCGCCCGCGGAACTGCAGCGATTGCAAGACGATGCGGCGTTGCTTGACGCCGTGCTGGTGACGACGGAGAAGGACCTGGTGCGGCTGTCGCCGGCCGACCGTCACGGAATCGTTGCCGCGCCGTTGATCCTCGACTGGGCGGACGAGGCGGTAATCGAGGGCCTGCTCGACGAGGCCATGAACGATGGGCGCTGAAGCCGATCGCCGCCCGACGGTGAAACAGCACCTCGAGGCCGCCGTTGCGTGGAGCCTGTTCTACGTCGTCCGGCTGTTGCCGGTTCGCTTCGCCTCGGCGATCGGCGGATGGATCGGCCGGACGATCGGGCCGCGTGTCGGCAAGCACCGGCTCGCGCGCAGGAACCTGAAGATGGCGATGCCCGAGCTCGACGACGCGGCGGTCGAGGCCATCCTGCACGACATGTGGGACAATCTCGGCCGAACCGTGTTCGAGTTTCCGCATCTTCGCCGGTTCAAGACGACGGGGCCCGACGCCGAGATCGAGATCGTCGGCGGCGACGTCATCGCCCGGATGCGCGACGACGGCAAGCCGGGCATCTTTGTCGCGGCGCATCTCGGCAACTGGGAAGTCGGCCCGGTCTGCCTGATCGAGTATGGATTGCCCGCGCACATGTTCTACCGGGCGCCGAACAACCCGCTGATGGAACCGCTGTTCGCCAATCGCCATCCCGGCAGCGGCGAACTGCTGCCCAAGGGGACGCGCGGCGCGCGGCGCGCCCTGCAGCTGCTTTCACAGGGCGAGCATCTCGGCATCCTCATCGATCAGAAGATGAACGACGGCATCCCGGTGCCGTTCTTCGGGCGCGATGCGATGACCGCGCCGGCACTGGCGCAGTTCGCGCTGCGGTTCGATTGCCCGGTCGTCATGACCCGGATCGAACGCCTCGAAGGATGCCGGTTCCGCGTGACCCTCAGCGAACCGATGCCGCTGCCGAGATCAGGCGATCACGACGCAGACATCCTGGCGCTGATGACGGAGGTCAACCGCGTTCTGGAAGGCTGGATACGCGAACGGCCGGCCCAGTGGTTCTGGGTTCACCGGCGCTGGCCGGATTAGTCTGCTCAGTCGCCGTCGGTTCCGACGACCACGGTGCCCGTACTCGTCGTCGCGTCACTCGTCATTGTCGACTGTGCGTCGGCGGTGTGGGTTGTCGTGCAGCCGGAATACGATACGGCGGGCGCCGCCATGATCGTAACGGCGAACAAGGCGGCTGCGAACACGCTCAGTTTACGCATGTCATCACCTTTCGTGATCGGTACCGCGAGAGCGGCACCTATCAAAAAGTGTAGCGTCAAGCGGCCATCCGGATCAAGAGACCGTCGAACTCACCCTTCAGGCATGGGGCCGGCCACCAGCATCGGGTCGAGTTGGACCGAGAACAGGGTGACGCCCCAATGCAGATGCGGGCCGGTCGCGCGGCCGGTCTGACCCACGGCGCCGATGACGTCGCCCGCCTCGACGCGCGAACCTTCGGCGACGGCGATGTCGCTCATGTGCGTATAGACGGACATCAGGCCGTGCCCGTGGTCGACCATCAGGGTCTGGCCGGTCAGCACCATGTCCGGATGCGCCAGCCGCACGGTCCCCGCGCCCATGGCGCGCACCGGGGTCCCTTCCGGCGCGGCGATGTCGACGCCGAAATGGGGGCGTCGCGGATTGCCGTTCAGGATGCGCTGCGAGCCGTAGACGCCGGTGATCGTGCCGGTCAGCGGCCACTGGAATCCCGCCGCGAAATCGTCGCGAGGTGTATCAAGGGTGCGGACCTCGCTGATGGCGGCGATCTCCTCGCCGATCCGCGTTGCCGTTTCCGGATCGGGCGTGACGGTCTTCTTGGGCAAGCCGTCGATCCGCTGGATGTCGTATTCGCGCGCAATGACCGAAACCGTCGCTTCGTTCGAGATGCCGAGGGGATCGGTCACCGTGACATGGCGCGGTTCGCTGTCGTCGCGTCCGATGGCGATCAGGAACAGCCCGGCCGGTGAGACGCGGACGTCGCGGCCGTCGACCCTGACCGAGGCTCCGGGATCGGTGCGCCCGACGACCAGCGCGCCCTGCTGCGCGGCTTCCGGCAGCTCGATGGCGGGCGCGGCGAGCGCCGGCGCGGCGGTCACCACGAAAACGGCCAGCAGGATCCGTCCGAGCATCACAACAGCGACCCCTGGCCGTCGTCGCCACTGACCGAAGGGCGGCGCTTGGCCTGTTTTCGCTTCGCGCCGCCGGGGCCGACCACGGCGTCGAAGCGGCCGTCGGCGACCTCGATCGACAGGGTGTCGCCGGGGGCGGCCTGGGCGACGCTGCGGACCGGCGCGCCGTCCGCGCCCGACACCAGGGCGAAACCGCGTTCCAGCGTGCGGCGGTAGGAATAACTCTCCAGCAGCGACGCAGCGGCCGAGAGCCGGGCTTCACGGGTCTTCATCGCCCTCGGCCAGGCGCGAACCAGGCGGGCCGAGCGCTCGGCGAGCTGCTCGCCCGCGCGGCGGATCAGGGCGGTCGGCCTCACAAGACCGGCACCGGCCCCGACGACGCGCCGCTGGCGCCGTTCGAGCCCGACGTTGAGGCTGTTGGCAAGCCGTTCGGACCAGTCGTCGAGGCGCTGCGAGCGGTCCTCGACGATGCGGCCCGGCCGCGGCAGACCGCGCGCCATGGCCTGCAGGCGCTCGGCCCGATCGGTCAGGTAACGCTGTCCGGCCCGTGTCAGGCGCTGCTGCAGTTCGGTGACCCGCGCCATCAGATCGGCGCGCACCGGGACGGCGATCTCGGCCGCCGCCGTTGGTGTCGGCGCGCGCACGTCGGCGGCAAGGTCGATCAGCGTCCAGTCGGTTTCGTGACCGACGGCGCTGATCAGGGGAATGTCGCTTTCGGCGGCGGCGCGGACGACGATCTCCTCGTTGAACGCCCACAGGTCCTCTAGGCTGCCGCCACCCCGCGCCACGATCAGCACGTCGGGGCGCGGCACCGGCCCGCCCTCGGGCAGGGCATTGAACCCGCGAATGCCGGCTGCGATCTGCTCGGCGGCGCCGTCGCCCTGGACCAGCGCCGGCCAGACGATGACGCGGACGGGAAACCGTTCGCGCACGCGGTGCAGGATGTCGCGGATGACCGCGCCGGTCGGCGAGGTAACGACGCCGATCACCGACGGCAGCACCGGCAGCAGCTGCTTGGCGTCTTCGTCGAACAGGCCCTCGGCGGCCAGCTTGCGCTTGCGGTCCTCGAGGAGTTTCAGCAGCGCGCCTTCGCCGGCGATCTCCATCCGGTCGATCACCAGCTGGTACTTCGAACGGCCCGGGTAGGTCGTGATCCGCCCCGTGGCGATGATCTCCAGGCCGTCCTCGGGGTCGACGGCAAGCCGGCCGGCGGTGGTCCGCCAGCAGACCCCGTCGATCACGGCGTCGTCGTCCTTGAGCGCCATGTAGAGGTGTCCCGAGGCGGCCCGCTTGAAGCCGGAAATCTCGCCTTTCACCCGGACGCGGGGAAAGGCGCCTTCGACGGTCTGCTTCACGGCATGGGAAATCTCGGTGACCGAGAAGACCGGGATGTTGCCGCCGGTTTCCGTTTGTTCGCGGTTTTCAGGCATCTCGTTCCATGGTTAGGTAGGCGCTCGAAAGTCCGGGCTCGCCCGGCATTTTCTTGCGTCACCTTAGCGGAGCGCCGATGGGGATGGCCAGAAGGGAAGAAGACCAGGGATGAAACGCGCATGAAGGTCCTGATCGTCGGTTCCGGAGGACGCGAGCACGCGTTGAGCACGGCGGTCGCCCGGTCGCCGCTCTGCGAGCGGCTCTACGCCGCGCCCGGCAATCCTGGGATCGCCGCCATCGCCGAATGCGTGCATATCGATGCCGAGGATATCGACGGGATCGTCGGTTTCGCCAAGGCGGAGGGTATCGATTTCGTCATCGTCGGGCCGGAAGCGCCGCTCGTCGCGGGACTGGTCGACCGTCTCGAGGCCGAGGGGATCAAGGCCTTCGGCCCCAGCCAGGAGGCGGCGCGGCTGGAGGGCTCCAAGGCGTTCACCAAGGATCTCTGCGACCGCTACGACATTCCGACCGCCGCCTATCGGCGGTTCGACGAGCCCGACGCCGCGAAGGAATACATCCACCTGGTCGGTGCGCCGATCGTCGTCAAGGCCGACGGGCTGGCGGCGGGCAAAGGCGTCATCATCTGCCGCAACGACAACGAGGCATTCGCCGCCATCGATCACATCATGACCGAACAGGCGTTCGGCGCCGAGGCCGGCGCCGAGGTGGTGATCGAGCGGTTTCTCGAGGGCGAGGAGCTCAGTTTCTTTGCGCTGGTCGACGGCGAGCGGGCCCTGCCGCTGGCCTCGGCGCAGGATCACAAGGCGGCGCACGACGGCGACGAGGGGCCCAACACCGGCGGCATGGGCGCCTACAGCCCGGCGCCGATCGCCGATGCCAAGCTGACCAGGCGGATCATGTCCGAGGTCATCGAGCCGACCGTCAGGGGCATGGCGGCGGACGGCCGGCCGTTCAAGGGCGTGCTGTTCGCAGGCCTGATGATCACGCCGGCGGGGCCGCAACTCATTGAGTACAACGTCCGGTTCGGCGATCCCGAGTGCCAGGTCCTGATGATGCGCCTCAAGTCGGATCTGCTCGAGGCCCTGCTGGCCAGCGCCGAGGGCCGTCTCGACGAGATCAAGCTCTCGTGGCGGCGCGATACCGCGCTGCTCGTCGTGATGGCGGCGAAAGGCTATCCCGGTCACTACGAGAAAGGCACGGTCATCGGCGGGCTGGACAAGGCCGAGGACGTTAAGGGCGCGCAGGTCTTCCATGCCGGCACCCGGCGCCAGAACGGCGATCTCGTCGCCAGCGGCGGCCGGGTTCTCGGTGTCGCGGCGCTCGGCAAGACGGTCAGCGACGCCCAGAAGACCGCCTACAAGGCGGTCGACGCCATCGACTGGCCGCAAGGCTTCTGCCGGCGCGACATCGGCTGGCGCGCGGTCAAGCGCGCGTAGCGCGACCGTCAATCGATCGCGGGGCGCCTAGCTAGGTGTACATCCGGGCGACCACGACGAGGCCGACCATGGCAACCACGCCGACGATCAGGATGGCGAACTGCTGCTTGCCGGATTTCAGGCCGACATCGGGCTTCTGCGCCTCTTGCGGTTCCGGTGACGGCGTGTTGAAGGCGTCGTCGGCTTTTTCATGGAGTGGATTTTGCGTCGTCATCGCGTCCTCCTTTCGTGGAAAGGTGGTCACTGCGGCCGGCGACACGCGCCATGGCGATGACGGACCGCGGCACGGTGAGCCGTACGCCGCTACGAACCATTGACGTAGGCTCGCCAGTCCGAATTTCAAGGGGCGCGCGTCCGGCTTGACCCCCCGCGCCGCCGGGGCCAACCTCCGCCCATGCGCATATTCGAGGACTATCGCGACATTCCCGACGCCTTCCTGGGCAGCGCCATCGCCATCGGCAATTTCGACGGCGTGCATCTCGGCCACCAGGCGGTGATCGGCGAGGCCGGCCGCATCGCCCGCGCGCAGGGCGATCCGTGGGCGGTCATGAGCTTCGAGCCGCACCCCCGGCTGTTCTTCAAGCCCGACCAGCCGCCGTTCCGCATCACGCCGAAGCAGGCCAAGGTGCAGGCGGTCGCCGACCTCGGCTGCGACCTGATGATCGTGCTGCCGTTCGACCGCGCGCTCGCGACCATGGAGGCCGAGGCGTTCGTGGCCGATGTGCTGGTCGGCGCGCTTCGGGTCAAGCACGTCGCCTGCGGCTACGATTTCCACTTCGGCAAGGGGCGCGCCGGCAATCCGGCCATGCTGCTCGACGCCGGACAGCGGCTCGGTTTCGACTTCACGGTGGTCAATGCCGTCGACGACGGCGACGGCCACGTCTACTCGTCGACGCTGATCCGCGAGTACCTGAAGGCCGGGGAGATGCGGGCGGTCGCCGATCTGCTGGGCCGGCCGTTCGAGATCGCCGGCGAGGTGGTCCGCGGCGACCAGCGCGGCCGCGAATGGGGCTTCCCGACCGCGAACATCGCGCTCGACGGCTACATCGAGCCGAAGTTCGGGATCTACGCCGTCCGCCTCGCCGTCGGCGGCGTCGGGGACGGCGCGCCGGTATGGATCGACGGCGTCGCCAACCTCGGCATCCGGCCGATGTTCGAGACCAGGGAGCCGTGGCTAGAGGTGCATCTGTTCGACTTTTCCGGCGACCTCTACGGCAAGACGGTACGCGTGCAACTGCTCGAGTTCATCCGCCCCGAGATGAAGTTCGACGGCCTCGACGCGCTCACCGCCCAAATCGCCGAGGATTGCCAGACCGCGCGCAAGCTCCTTGCCTGAGCGCCCAGGCGCGCCCGGGCCGTGCCTATGCACGGACCAGTTTCGGACCGGTTCCGGCCCATTTCGTGCCATGCCGGGACCGTTGAAAACAAACGCGTTTTCGATTTCCGGCCTAATTCCGGCTATCGACCCCCGGCGGACCGCATTTTTCTGCACCGGCGGCCTTTGGCCGCCGCCGGACGCGAGGGGAATGGCCGGAGAGGCCTCGCGTCCGGTCTCTCGGCACCACACGTTCGTTTGCCGCTCATAGCGCCGCCGCACCCCGCCTCATCCTGCGGAGCGCTGAAGACGCGTCACGAAGGAATGGCGCGGCGCGCTTGCCACGCAGAACCACGCTTCGTTCCTATTCACCATGCCAAAACAGCCAGGTGATAATATAGGAATAAAATCTGAATGTCAAGAATGTCTTGTGCCAGGGTGCCTATGTGACTTCGTGGCCTGTCCCTGCAACGTGGACTCGCGCTAAGGTTACGGTGATTCGCAACATGACGCCGAAAACGACAGGACAGGATCGACACGTGACCGAGCTGACATTCAAGGGCAAGGAGTTTGTCTACAACCACCACCTCGCGGTACCGTTCCGCCCGCTGGTGCCGGACGAGAGCAAGGGCGTCGGCCCCGTCGCACTCGACGGCAACCTGATCGTTCACGGCGACAACCTGCATGCCCTGAAGGCACTCCTGCCGATGTATGCCGGGAAGGTGGACTGCGTTTACATAGATCCGCCCTACAACACCGGTAAGAGCGATTGGTCATATAACGACAACGTCAATGCACCAATGATTCAAGAATGGCTGGATAGCAATCCGATCACTGTCGATGACACGCTCCGTCATGACAAGTGGGCATGCATGATGTGGCCGCGCCTTCAGCTCCTACGCGACCTCATGAAGCCAGGGGGAGTAATCTTTGCGAGCATCGACGACAATGAGGTTGCTCTGTTCAAGCATCTGCTGCACGCCACGTTCGGCGATAATAACAATCCTAAGACGAACCCGCATCTTGGAACCATCGTATGGAAGAACGCAACCGACAATAACCCCACGAATGTTGCGATTGAGCATGAGTATATTCATGTGTTTTGCCTAGAGCGGGACGGTGTCGCTCCTATATGGAGTTCTCCGTGGTCAGACCTAAAGGATCGCCTTCTTGTGGTAGAACAGGAGCTTTTAGCTGCTGATCTAAGTGATGATGAGCTTTCATCGCAATATACGGAATGGTTCCGGCTGCATAAGCCGCAGCTCGGCCCTTTGCAGGAATATAATCAGATAGACCGGAGTGGGATTTTTACCGCCTCGCGTAGCGTCCATAACCCTGGCCGTGAAGGGTATCGCTGGGACTTGATGAATCCCAAGACTAAGAAGTTGGTGCCACAACCCCTCATGGGATACCGATTTCCTGAAGAAACCCGCGATGCGTTGCTTGGGCAGGACCGCATTATTTTTAGCGACGATCCCGATCAACTCATCCGGCTTAAAATTTACGTCAAGGACTACAAAGAAAAGATGCCGGGAATTATTGAAATAGATGGTCGGCGCGGCGCGAACGAATTGAGAAAGATTTTCCCAGAGTCCAAACAAGCCTTCAAGAATCCAAAAACTTATACCCTCATTGAGTGGTTACTTTCATACACTGCCGGTCCCAACGCTGTCGTTCTCGACTCATTTGCTGGTTCCGGAACCACGGCGCATTCGGTTATGAAGCTTAATGCGAGGGATGGAGGGGATCGCAAATTTATTCTTGTCGAGATGGAGGATTATGCGGATGAACTGACAGCAGAGCGTGTCCGTCGCCTCATCTGTGGGGTGCCGACTTCGAAGGACGGTGAGTATAGGGCCGGGTTAGGTAGCTCCTTCACCTATTGCACGCTCGGTGAACCCGTTGAACTGGACAAGGTCCTGAGCGGCGATACCCTGCCGTCGTTCCAGGGCATCGGGGCCGTGCTGTTTCACATGGCGACCGCGCGGGCCTTCGACCCGGGCGCCATGCGCCCGGACGATTTCTATCTTGGCGAAACCGAGGGGCAGCACGTCTGGCTGATCTACAGGCCCGATCTCGACTGGTTGAAGTCCCCCGAAGCGGCATTGACGTTGTCGCGGGCCAAGGCGTTCGCGGCGATCGATTCCGACAGCCGCCACCTGGTCTTCGCGCCGGCGCGCTACGTCAGTCAGAAGATGCTAGCCGAACAGAACGTGCCGGTGGAGTTCGTGCCGCTGCCGTTCGCGCTCTATCGCGTCGACCGGAGTTGACGCGCCGTGTTTCGCCAACTCGATTATCAGGATCGCGTGCTGACGACGCTCGATGCCTATCTCGACGTGCTGAAAGCCAAGAAGGCGCGGGCCGACAGAATTGCCAAGCTTGCGGCCCAGGACCCCGATCTCGGTATCCCCGTTCCCGATTTCGCCAAGGAAACCTGGGATGAATTGGCGGCGGACGGCAGGCTGCCGGCGTCCCGTGCCGGTATCCCGTTCTCGTCCCGCATGGACGGATGCGGCCGCCCGGTGCCCAATACGGTGCTGAAGGTGCCGACTGGCGGCGGCAAGACGTGGCTTGCCGTAACCGCCGTCTCGAAGATCATGGGACGTTACCTCGACCGCAATACCGGCTTCGTTCTCTGGATCGTGCCGAACGAGGCGATCTATAGCCAGACGCTGAAACACCTGAAGGACCGGCAGCACCCCTATCGACAGGCGCTCGACCGAGCGGCCGCCGGGCGCGTGCGGATCATGGAGAAATCCGACCGACTCGACGCCCGCGACGTGGAAACGCATCTGTGCGTGATGATCCTGATGTTGCAATCGTCGAACCGCGAGAACCAGGACACGCTGAAGATGTTCCAGGATCGCGGCGACGTGCATGGCTTCTTCCCGCCTGAGGGCGAGCAGCAGGCCCATCAGGCGGCATTGGAGCGCACGCCGAATCTGTCCGCCTACAACGACATGTTCCCGATGGTAAAGGATTCGCTCGGCAACGCGCTTCGCATCATCCGCCCTGTCGTGGTGCTGGACGAGGGCCACAAGGCCATATCGGACCTTGCCTTCCGAACGCTCTATGGCTTCAACCCCTGTTTCGTTCTCGAACTGACCGCAACACCGCAGGACGTGCAGCCCCGCGGCGGCCGGAGCCCGCGCGAGGGGCGTCATGCCAACGTACTGGTCGAAATCACGGGGCGGGAACTGGACCGCGAAGGCATGATCAAGATGCCGCTCAACCTCGATCCCCGGCAAGGCAACGACTGGAAGGCGACCCTGAATGCCGCCGTCGACAAGATCAACGATCTCGACAAGGAAGCCCGGCGGCTTCAGGCCGACACGGGGCGCTACATCCGGCCCATCATGCTGATACAGGTGGAGCGCACCGGCGCCGATCAACGCGAAAGTGGCCACATCCACGCCGAGGACGTCAGGGACTGGCTTCTGACGGCGGGTTTCGACGAGGCGGAAATCGCCATCAAGACGGCGGAGCGAAACGACCTGAATCAGCCGGAGAATCTCGACCTGCTTGCGCCGACCAACCGGGTGCGGGCGATCATCACCAAGCAGGCGCTTCAGGAGGGGTGGGATTGTCCGTTCGCCTATGTGCTTTGCGCGCTTGCCGCCAACGCCAACCTGAAGGCGATGACCCAGCTCGTTGGCCGCATCCTGCGCCAGCCCGGCGCGTTAAAAACCGGGGTAGCGGCGCTCGACGAGTGCCACGTCATCACCCACCGCGCGGATACCGCGACGGTCGTGGGGGCGATCAAGAGCGGCCTTGAGAATGACGGTCTCGGCGATCTCGTGTTGCAGGTTTCCCCGGATGCCAACGGCGGTGGCGGTGGAACCGTGCGCAAGATCGACCGGCGCGCCGGATTCAGGAAGACCGAAATCTATCTGCCGAAGGTTCTGATCGTGGAGGGCGGAGAAGCGCGGGAACTGGATTACGAGACCGATATCCTGTCCTGTATCGATTGGCGGGACTTCGACCCTTCACCCATCGGCGACAAGGTGCCCGAGAATGCTCAGGCCGCCGAAAGCCAGCTTCAGCGCATCACGCTAAGTAGCGACGGCGACGAGCTTTTCGTCGGCGAGACAGTTGCGGAAAACCCCGAGACACTCGCCTTTCAGCCGGCTCATGCGGTCCGCATGATATCGGATATCGTACTCAACCCGTTTGTCGGCCGGGACATTGTCGGCCGCCTCCTGTCCGCCCTTGCGACACGCGGGTTCGATGACGCCAAGATCGGCAGGCTCTCGAGCCTGATCGTCGAGGAACTGCGCAAGGGGCTTGATGCCGAGCGGGCCGCGAGGGCTGAAGCCCTGTTCAAGGCGGACGTGGCGGCGGGCCGTATACAGTTCCGCCTGCGCCTCGACGGCCGCAACTGGCGCATGCCGATCGAGACGGAGACCACGCAGCCGGAGGGGGCGGACCAGCTTCCCGGCCGGGACGGTGCGCCGCTCAAGAAGAGCCTGTTCAGCCCGGTTTTTAGGGACGACCTCAACAAGAGTGAACGCGACGTGGCGGTTTATCTCGACGGCGAAAAAGCGTTGTCGTGGTGGCACCAGAATGTGGCGCGTTCGCAGTACGGCATTCAGGGGTGGCGCAAAGCGAAGATCTATCCCGATTTCATCTTCGCCGTCGAAGGCGAAGGGAACGCCGAGCGCATCACCGTGCTGGAAACCAAGGGCGATCAACTCGACAACCTTGATACGGCCTACAAGAGAGAAGTGCTTTCGTATCTCTCCGCCAACTTCGCCTGGGACAACCAGGTGCCGGCCGGGGAGTTGGAGCTTGTCCAGAACAACGGTGAGACCGTGCAGGGCACGTTGATTCTCATGAGCGAGTGGGAGACCAAGCTGCCCGAGTATCTTCGGTAACCGACTACCGATTCTCGGCGGTAGGGCGTGAATGGCGCGCGGGATTGTGCCCTCGCCGCTTGCTCTGGCACGGTCTGATTGACTATAGTCCGCCGCCATGACGATGCGCCGCGACATAGCCGTCCTGCGAATTATATGACCCGCGCCGAGAGGGCCGCGACGCGGTCCCGCGCGGGTTGACCGATACCCCTTTGAAAATGGAACGATGACGCGCCGGGATGCGGCGCAGGACAAGAGATGATCCGATCATGACCGTCGATTACAAGACCACCGTCTATCTGCCGAAGACCGATTTCCCGATGAAGGCCGGCCTGGCGCAGCGCGAACCGGAAATCCTCGCGCGCTGGGAGGCCGACAACCTGTATCAAAAGCAGCGCGAACTGAGCGCCGGGCGCGAGAAGTTCATCCTTCACGACGGCCCGCCGTACGCCAACGGCCACCTGCACATTGGCCACGCGCTCAACAAGATCCTCAAGGACGTGATCAACCGCAGCCAGCAGATGCTCGGCAAGGACTCCGTCTACGTGCCCGGCTGGGACTGCCACGGCCTGCCGATCGAGTGGAAGATCGAGGAGCAGTACCGCAAGAAGGGCAAGGACAAGGACGAGGTCTCGATCGTCGAGTTCCGCAAGGAATGCCGCGAGTTCGCCGATCACTGGATCGACGTGCAGCGCGAGGAGTTCAAGCGGCTCGGCGTCATCGGCGACTGGGACAACCCGTACCTGACCATGACCTACGAGGCCGAGGCGCAGATCGTGCGCGAACTCGGCAAGTTCCTGATGAACGGCTCGCTCTATCGCGGCTCCAAGCCGGTGATGTGGTCGCCGGTCGAGAAGACCGCGCTCGCCGAGGCCGAGATCGAATACCACGACCACACCTCGACGACGATCTTCGTGCGTTTCCCGGTCATCGCGGGCCCCGACGTGCTGAAGGACGCGGCGATCGTCATCTGGACGACGACGCCCTGGACCATGCCCGGCAACCGCGCCGTCGCCTACGGCCCGGACATCGACTACCAGCTGATGCGCATCGACGCCGTCGTCGAGGGCTCCAACGCCGTCATCGGCGAGAAGCTGCTGGTGGCCGAAGCGCTTGCCGGCCAGGTCTGCAAGGCGGCGAAGATCGAGGGCTACAGCGTCGAATGGCAGGGCAAGGGCCGCGATCTCGAAGGCGTCGTCTGCCGCCATCCGCTGCGCGGCCAGGGTTTCGACTACGACGTGCCGGCGCTGGCCGCCGATTTCGCGACGACCGACGAGGGCACCGGGTTCGTGCACATCGCCCCCGGCCACGGCGCCGACGACTGGCAGCTCGGCATCAAGAACGGCATCGAGGTGCCGCAGACCGTCGGCGAGGACGGCTGTTTCTACGACCACGTGCCGCTGTTCGCCGGCATGCACGTCTACAAGTGCAACGACGACGTCGCGCAAACGATCGCCGATGCCGGCGGCCTGCTGGCGAAAGGCTCGCTGGTGCACCGGTACCCGCACAGCTGGCGCTCGAAGGCGCCGCTGATCTTCCGCAACACGTCGCAGTGGTTCGTGTCGATGGAATCGGACGGCCTGCGCGCGAAGGCGCTGAAGGCCATCGACGAGACCCGCTTCGTTCCGGAAAGCGGTCAGCGGCGGCTGCGCGGCATGATCCAGGACCGCCCGGACTGGGTGCTCAGCCGCCAGCGCGCCTGGGGCGTGCCGATCACGGTCTTTGTCAACAAGCAGACCGGCGAGCCGCTGCGCGACCAGGCGGTGCTCGACCGGGTCGCCGACGCGATCGAGGCCGAAGGCGCCGACGCGTGGTTCGTGTCGCCGCCGGAGCGCTTCCTCGGCGACGACTACAATGCCGCCGACTTCGAACAGGTCATGGACATTCTCGACGTGTGGTTCGACTCGGGCTCGACCCACGCCTTCGTGCTCGAAGCCCGCGACGACCTGCATTCGCCGGCGTCGCTCTATCTCGAGGGTTCGGACCAGCACCGCGGCTGGTTCCACTCCAGCCTGCTCGAAAGCTGCGGCACGCGCGGCCGGGCACCCTACGAAGCGGTCCTGACCCACGGTTTCGTGATGGCCGAGGACGGCCAGAAGATGTCGAAATCGCTCGGCAACGTGGTTTCGCCGCAGGACGTGATCCAACAGCACGGCGCCGACATCCTTCGCCTCTGGGTCGTCGGCTCGGACTACTCCGAAGACCTGCGCATCGGGCCGGAGATCCTCAAGCATCATGCCGACATCTACCGCCGGCTGCGCAACACGCTGCGTTACCTGCTCGGCAACCTCAACGGCTTCAGCGACGCCGAGAAAGTCGATCCGGCCGACATGCCGGAACTCGAGCGCTGGGTGCTGCACCGCATCGCCGAGGTCGACGACGCGGTGCGCCGCGCATGCGACGATTTCGACTATCACCCGATGTTCCAGGAACTGCACAACTTCTGTGCCGTGGACCTGTCGGCGTTCTACTTCGACATCCGCAAGGACGTGCTCTACTGCGACCGCACCGACTCGCTGCGCCGCCGTGCCGCCCGCACGGTGCTCGACACGCTGTTCAACTGCCTGACCGCGTGGCTCGCGCCGCTGATCTGCTTCACCGCCGAAGAGGCGTGGCGGACGCGCATGGGCGAGGACGCCGGCAGCGTGCATCTGCGCACCTTCCCCGACATTCCGGCGAACTGGCGCGACGAGGCGCTGGACGCCAAGTGGCAGACCATCCGCCGCTTCCGCCGCGTCGTTACCGGCGCGCTGGAGGTCGAACGGGCCGAGAAGCGCATCGGCGCCAGCCTGCAGGCGAGCCCGGTGGTCTATGCCGATGCCGCGTATCGCGAGGCGCTCGACGGCTGGACCGTCGACGAGATCGCCGATCTCTGCATCACGTCCGGAATCACGCTGGCCGACGGCGACGCCCCGGCCGATGCCTTCCGCGTTGCCGAGATCGAGGGCGTGGCGGTGGTTCCCGCCCGCGCCGAGGGCGAGAAATGCCAGCGCTGCTGGAAGATGCTCGACGAGGTCGGCGGCAATGCGTCGCGTCCGGACGTCTGCGGCCGCTGCGCCGACGCCGTCGATCACTTCGAGAGCGAGGCCGCGTGATCCTTGAACGGCCGTTGCGAAGCGGCCTGATCCTGGCGGCCCTGCTGGCCGCCGCCGATCAGGCGAGCAAGTGGTGGGTCCTGCTGGATGTCATGAACCCGCCCAGGGTCATCGAGGTCCTGCCGTTCTTCAATCTCGTCCTGGTGTGGAACCAGGGCATCAGTTTCGGCCTGTTCCAGGCGGGTTCCGGCGCCGGCAAGTGGCTGCTCATCGCTGTCGCGGCCGTGGTCTGCGCTGTGCTCGTCGCGATGCTGCGCAAGGCCGGCAACCGTCTGACCGTCATTGCGGTCGGCCTGATCATCGGCGGCGCCGTCGGCAACGTCATCGACCGTGTGGTGCACGGCGCGGTGGTCGATTTCTTCGACGTGCACGCCGCCGGCTATCACTGGCCGGCGTTCAACATCGCCGATTCCGCCATCGTGATCGGCGCCGGCCTGCTGATTCTTGATTCCTTAACGGCGAGCACGCACAATAGTGATAACGAGCCGGCCGACCGATGAACCCGCTTAAGGCCGAAGCGCCCAAGATCGAAATGCCCAAGATCGAAACGCCCAAGATAAGAACGCCATGACTCTGATGCGACCAGCCCTTGTCCTGATTGCGTGCGCCCTTGCGACGTCGGCCTGTTCGAACGTGCGCGAGGCCGTGATTCCCGGCAAGCGGTCGCCCGACGAGTTCGCGACCTATTCCCGTGCGCCGCTCAGCCTGCCGCCGGAGTATGACCTGACTGTTCCGCAACCGGGCGCCGAGCGTCCGCAGTCGGTGACGCCGAGCGATCTCGCCCAGAAGGCCACGATCGGCACAGCGACCGGAGGCTCGGAGTTGTCGACCGGCGAGAACGAATTGCTGGTGCGCACCGGCGCGCTGAACGTCGACCCCGAGATCCGCCAGTTGGTGAACCGGGAGACCTCGATCCTCGCCGAGGAGAACGAGACCTTCGTCAACAACATCATCTTCTGGCAGAACAACACCAGCGCGGCCGAGGTCGATCCCACGGCCGAGGCCAAACGCATCCGCGAGAAGCAGGCGCTGGGCGACCCGATCACCGGCGAAGGCGTGCCGACCATCGAGAAGAAGAAGAAAGGTCTGCTGGAAGGCGTCTTCTGAGCGGACCTGGCGGTTTCGGGGCACTTGCACGGCGGCGGTCCCATACCGATATCTTGACCATCACCCCTCGTGTTTTCATCGGGCAGGACGCCGACGTTGACCACCAGATTCCTTCTCGCGGCGATCCTTTTCCTGTGTTCCTGGCGGGCCGACGCCGGCATCTTCAATCCTGAAATCTTCTCGCTCGACAACGGCATGCAGGTTGTCGTCGTGCCCAATCACCGGGTTCCGGTGGTCACGCACATGGTCTGGTACAAGGTCGGCTCGGCCGACGAAGGGCCGGGCGAGAGCGGCATCGCGCATTTTCTCGAGCACCTGATGTTCAAGGGCACGCCGACCTATCCGGGCGCATCGTTCTCGACCATCGTCGCCCAGAACGGCGGCCAGCAGAACGCCTTCACGTCCTACGACTACACGGCCTATTTCCAGACCGTCGCCCGGGACCGGCTTGAGCTGATGATGGAGCTCGAGGCCGACCGCATGACCAATCTCGAGCTGTCGGAACGCGATGTCGCGACCGAGCGCGAGGTCGTCATCGAGGAGCGCCGCAGCCGCGTCGAGAACAGCCCCGGCGCGCGGCTTCGCGAACAGCTCAATGCCGCGCTCTATCTCAACCATCCCTACCGCAGGCCGGTCATCGGCTGGCACCACGAGATCGCCGGTCTCGACTACGACCGGATCATCGCCTTCTATCGCAAGTGGTACGCGCCCAACAACGCGATCCTGGTGGTCGCGGGCGACATCACGGCCGAGGAGCTGAAGCCCCTGGCGGAGAAGTACTACGGCGTCATTCCGCGCGCCGATACGCCGCCGCGCGACTGGCTCGAGGAACCGCCGCACCAGGCCGCGCGGACCATCGAACTTCGCGACCCGCGGGTACGACAGCCGTCGTGGCAGCGCACCTACATGGCGCCGAGCTACCTGTACGGCGCATCGGAACACGTCGACGCGCTGCAGATCATGGCCGAGATCCTGGGCGGCGGGTCGACCAGCCGGCTGTACCGGGCCCTGGTCATCGATGGCGGCCTCGCGGTCTCCGCCGGCGCCTGGTACAACCCCGACAGCCGGGGGCCGGGGACGTTCACGGTCTATGCCAGTCCCGCCCCGGGCGTGAGCCTCGACGAGGTCGCGGCCGCCGTCGACGCGGAAATCGCCGCCCTGATTGCCGACGGCGTGACCGAGGACGAGCGCAAGCGCGCCGTCGACGGTATCGGGGCGAGCGTTATCTTCGCCCGCGATTCGCTGAGCACCGGCGCGCGGATCATCGGTTCGGCGCTGGCCGCCGGCCAGAGCATCGACATCGTCGAGGACTGGACCGAGCGGATCGCCGCGGTGACGCCCGAACAGATCCTCGCCGCCACCGGCGCGGTGTTCGACGAGCGCCGCTCGGTCACCGCGCGCCTCGTGCCGGAGGCGGGCCAATGAGACAGCCGGCGCGATACGCGGGACTGGCGCTGGCCGCCATGATCATCGTCGCACTGGCGCGTCCGGCCGCCGCCGTCGAGGTCGAGGAAGTCGTCGGCGAAAGCGGCGTCACGGCATGGCTGGTCGAGGATCGCACCAACCCGATCATTTCCGTCCGTTTCGCCTGGCGCGGCGGCGCGGCCGTCGACCCGGCGGGCAAGGCCGGGCTGGCCAACCTGGTTTCCGGACTGCTCGACGAGGGCGCCGGCGATCTCGATTCCAAGGCGTTCCAGCGCAGGCTCGACGAGCACTCGATCAGTCTCAGCTTCAGCGCCGGCAAGGACTCGTTCAGCGGCAGCCTGACCATGCTGACCGGCAAGGCCGACGAGGCATGGCATCTGCTCGATCTGGCGCTGTCCGAGCCACGCTTCGACGAGGAACCGGTCGCGCGCATCGGCGGCCAGATTCTCGCCGGGCTCCGCCAGGACGAGGAAGACCCCGACGCGATTGCCGGCAAGACCCTGATGCAGGCGCTCTATCCCGGCCACCCCTACGCCAATCCGACGGACGGCACCGTCGCCAGCGTCGAGGGGCTGACCCGCGACGATCTGCGGGCATTCGTCCGCGAGCGCCTCGCGCGCGACAACCTGGTGATCGGCGTCGTCGGCGACATCGGGGCGGATGAACTCGCTGTTGCGATCGACAGGGTTTTCGGCCACCTGCCCGCGGTCGCCGAGGACGGCACGGTGGCGGACGTCGACGCGCCGGATGAAGGCGGCCTCCGCGTGGTGCGCAAGAACGTGCCGCAAAGCTCCATCCTGTTCGCCCAGCGCGGCCCCGACCGTCATCACGAGGATTTCTACGCGCTCTATGTCGTCAATCACGTGCTCGGCGGCGGCGGCTTCACCGCCCGGCTCTACAACGAGGTGCGCGAGAAGCGCGGCCTCGCCTACTCGGTCTACAGTTACATGGCGCCCTACGATCATGCGGCGATGATCGCCGGCGGCGCGGGCACGGTGAATGCCCGGGTCGGCGAGACCATCGAGGTCATCCGCGCCGAGTGGGAACGCATGGCGACGGACGGCATCTCCGAGGCGGAGCTGGAAGACGCCAAGAAGTACCTGACCGGGTCGTACCCGCTGCGTTTCACCTCCAGCGGCAACATCGCCGACATGCTCGTCGGTCTGCAGCTTGACGGCCTGGGGCGCGACTATTTCGACATCCGCAACGGCCTGATCGACGCCGTGACCCTCGAGCAGGCCAACGACGCGGCGCGGCGCTGGCTCGACCCCGATTCGCTGACCATCGTCGTGGTCGGCGATCCCGACGGCATCGGCGACGGCGGCTGATCAGCGGAAAGCCGCGCCCACCCTGACTTTCCGAAGCTGTGGACAAGCCTTCGCTGGCTGGTCATCCGGGCCTTTGCTAGGATGCCGCCGAGTATCACTGTCGCCTTCCTGTTCCGGATACCCTGCATGAGCGAGCCTTTCGATCCGTTTGACGCCGACCTGGCGATCGCCCGGGAAGCGGCGTGGTCCGCCGTCGAGAAGCACGGACGCGAACAGGGCAAGCGCCGCATCGACAGCCTGTTCGCCAACAACCCGGAACGCTTCGCGCAATTCAGCCGCCGCATCGAGGGCGTCTTCGTCGACATGTCGCGGTCGCGCCTGAGCGAAACCTCGCTCGACCTTCTGGAGCAGCTCGTCGAGGCGGCCGGCGTCGCACCGGCGCGCGAGGCGCTGTTCTCGGGTGGCCGGGTCAACGCCACGGAGAACCGCGCGGCGTTGCATACCGAACTCCGCAACCCGAAAGCGGGGATCGAGTTCGCAACCAGCCTCGCGACCATGCAGGCCATGGCCGCCGATATCCGCGGCCGCGAACGCCTCGGCGTCACCGGCAAGCCGCTCAAGACCCTGGTGCACCTCGGCATCGGCGGCTCGGAGCTCGGCCCCCGCGCCGTGGTTTCGGCGCTGGCCGGGGCGCAGGCCGATCCCCGGGTCCATTTCGTCGGCAACATGGACGGTCACGAGATCGCCGGGACCCTCGCCGAACTCGACCCCGAAACGACCCACTTCACGCTCGCCTCCAAGAGCTTCGGCACCGAGGAAACCCTGACCAACGGCGCGACCGCCCGCGACTGGCTCGAACGCCGCTTCGGCGCCGCCTGGAACAGGCAGATGATCGCCATCACCGCGAGCCGCGAGCGCGCCAGGGCCTTCGGTTTCGACGACGACGGCATCCTGCCGATTCCGGAATCCGTCGGCGGCCGGTTCTCGCTGTGGTCGGCCGTCGGCCTGCCGATCGCGGTCGCCATCGGCATGAACGGATTCCGCGCGCTCATCGACGGCGCGCATGCCATGGACGAGCACTTCCGCAGCGCGCCGTTCCGCGAGAACCTGCCGCTGATGCTCGGCACTCTCGACGCGTGGACCGGTTCGATCGAGGACATCGACGCGCGCGCCATCATCGCCTACGACGCCCGGCTCAGGCACGTGCCGCCGCACCTCCAACAGCTCGAGATGGAAAGCCTCGGCAAGCGGGTCGGCAACGACGGCCTGCCGGTCAACCGCCACACCGCGCCGATCGTCTTCGGCGGCGTCGGCTCCGACGCCCAGCACGGCTTCTTCCAGGCGCTGCATCAGGGCACCCGGCGGTTCACGGTCGAGTTCATCGGCTGCGCGCGACCCGGCCACGACCTGCCGGTGCATCACGAGCGCCAGCTCGCCAACCTGATCGCCCAGGGCGAGGCCCTGATGCGCGGCTACGACGGCGGCAAGGACAAACGTTTGGCGTCGCACCGGGCGCTCGGCGGCGATCACCCGTCGACCACCATCCTGCTCGACGAGTTGTCGCCGCGCACCCTCGGCATGCTGCTGGCGCTTTACGAACATCGCGTGTTCGTCGCCGGCGTGCTGTGGGGCATCAACCCGTTCGACCAGTGGGGCGTCGAGCGCGGCAAGAAGCTGGCGGGCGACATCGAACGCGCGCTGATGGGCTACAACGATTCGCGCGACGAACGCGATCAGTCGAGCGCCGGGCTGATCGATCACCTGCGCGGATTCAAGGACAGGGGATAGGGGGCGACGTTGGCGATCCGCCGGCTGCCGGAACATCTGGTCAACCGCATCGCGGCGGGCGAGGTCGTCGAACGCCCCGCGTCGGTCGCCAAGGAGCTGATCGAGAACGCCATCGACGCGGGCGCGTCGGCCATCGATGTCGTCGCGCGCGACGGCGGGCAGACCTATCTCAGCGTGACCGACGACGGCGGCGGCATGGCGCCCGACGAGATGTCCCTGGCGATCGAACGCCACGCGACGTCGAAGCTCCCCGATGACGACCTGGTGGACATCCGCTCGCTCGGTTTCCGGGGCGAGGCCCTGCCGTCGATCGGCTCGGTTGCGCGGGTGACGATCACGTCGCGCAAGTCGGGTGCGGACGAGGCCTGGACCCTCAAGGTCGATGCCGGCAAGGTGACGCCGCCGGCGCCGGCGGCCCTCGGCAAGGGCACGCGGGTCGAGGTCGCCGACCTGTTCTATGCGACGCCGGCCCGGCTCAAGTTCCTCAAGACCGTGCGCACGGAGATGAGCCGCATCGCCGAGACCGTCAACCGGCTGGCGATGGCGCATCCCGAGATCGGCTTCACGCTGTCCGACGGCAGCCGCCGCAGCATCGACCTCGCCGCCTCGTCCGGCGACCTGTTCGAGACCCGGCTGCGCCGGTTGGCGGCGATCATGGGCCGCGACTTCGCCGACAACGCCATGCCGATCGACGCCGTCCGGGATTCGGGGCGCGGCGAGGTGCGGCTTTCGGGTTATGCCTCGCTGCCGACCTTCAACCGCGGCAACGCGGCGATGCAGTTCCTGTTCGTCAACGGCCGCCCGGTGCGCGACAAGCTGATCGTTGGCGCGGTGCGCGGCGCCTACCGCGATTTCCTGAGCCACGACCGCCACCCGCTGGTCGCGCTGTTCCTCGATATCCCGGCATCGGAAGTCGACGTCAACGTGCACCCGGCCAAGACCGAGGTGCGTTTCCGTGACGCCGGATCGGTGCGCGGTCTGATCGTCGGTGCGCTGAAGCACGCGCTGGCCGAGGCCGGCCACCGCGCCTCGACGACGGTGGCGGGCCAGACCCTGGGCGCCTTCCGGCCGGGACAGACGCCGTCACGGCCGTTTCCGAACTCCGGACCGTCTTATGCTCCGTCGTCATGGGGCGGCGGCAGCGCGGCGCTGGCGCGCCACGCCGATGTGCTGCACGCGCCATTGCCGGGTCTTTCGGATCAGCCGACGGCGCGTTACCACGACGATGCACGGCCCGCCGAGGCCGATGCGCCGCCCGCCGACTACCCACTCGGCGTCGCCCGCGCCCAAGTGCACGAGACCTATGTCGTCGCCCAGACCGCCGACGGCATCGTCATCGTCGACCAGCACGCGGCGCACGAACGCCTGGTGCACGAACGCATCAAGAAGGCGCTCGAGGGCAGCGGCGTGCCGCGCCAGGGGCTCTTGATCCCGGACATCGTCGAGCTCGGCGAGGACGCCGCCGGGCATCTGCTCGACCGCGCCGACGAGCTCGCCGAGCTCGGCCTCGTCATCGAGGGTTTCGGCCACGGCGCGGTGATGGTGCGCGAGACGCCGGCGATGCTGGGCGAGGTCGACGTGCAGGGGCTGCTCCGGGATCTCGCCGACGACCTCGCCGAGTACGACGAGGCGATCGCCATCAAGAACCGGCTCGGCGACGTGTGCGCGACCATGGCGTGCCACGGCTCGATCCGGTCGGGCCGCCGCCTGACGGGCGAGGAAATGAACGCGCTGCTGCGCGAGATGGAGGCGACGCCGCACTCCGGCCAGTGCAGCCACGGCCGCCCGACCTACGTCGAGCTCCGGCTCGAGGACATCGAGAAGCTGTTCGGGAGGCGCTAGCGGATCGGCGGCGTCCCGGATGTCCGGCTTGGCCGTTCAACGGCCAGACACGATGAGACGTGTGGGCGTCCGGTTGTGGCCAGGAGCCATCATCGGCCATCAGCCCGCTGATGTCCGCTCACCTTGCGAAATGCAGCCGTTCACGAGAGTAAGTCAACTAAGCTCGACCCAGTCCGGCGGCCTTCAACGTTTCCAGGTCAACGCCGCGTCCCGAGCAACATGACGCGAGGACTCCGTCGATCGCGACGGCAGGAACCGACTTCACGCCCAGCTCCATGGCACGGGCGATCGTCTCAGCGTCCTTCATGTCGAGGATGGTCACGTCGCATGATGAACATGCTGCGCTTTCCACCATCTCTATGGTGTCTTCGCACAAACCGCACCCGGCGGTGAAAACTTCAATCCTTCGCTTCTCAAGCATTCTCCGTCTCCTTTCCCGAAGTAAAATTTCCGGCGGACGGTGCATTATCTGGCGCAGACTCCGCACGCCACCGCCGCTTCGTCGTCCGACCTCTGCCTGGGCCAACTGTTCCATAATGAGGAAACGACAAGCGTCGCGAGTCCGGCCCACATAGCCGCATCGTTGTCGAAGCCGAATTTACCGATAACCACCGTGAACCCCGCTGCGACGCCCAGGAGAAACGGCCCGTACCCGCGACGATTCTCGGCCCTATAGGCCAGCGAGAGTATGGAGATCGCGAGGAACCCGGCGGTCAACGGTAGAAGATAGGGGGTGTAGTTGACGAACCCGATGCCGAAACTGCTCAAGACCCCTGCGTACGCGGGCCAGCAAGCAGGGCACGTAAGCTTCGGAAGTGCCGCCAAGCCGACGGCGGGCAGAAGCGCCGCATGGGAACGGAGGATCGACCGTTCGCGTGGCGACGGGATCTGTTCAGGGGCGCCGGACGCTTTCAGGGCCTCGACAACCATTTCCAGCGGCGGGACGCCTCGCGGCTCGTCGTTCAAGGTGTAGATACGGCAACAGTTCTCTGTTTCCTCGCGAGGCGAACCCGATACATCGCGGCCATCTATCAGGATGGTCGGAGAGCCCAGTCCGCGCACGTGTTCCGGGGCATGAGGATCAGAAACTTCCCATTCCGACCAGCGCGGCATCAGGCCCAACTGGTTGAATCCTTCAATCAGTCGTCGTCTCGCGTCACGGACGAATGGGCAGGTTTGTTCGTAGATGAACTCAACGTTTGGCATCACAGATCTCGTCCTCGCGGTCTAATGCATCCAGGATCGGACACGCATCCACGGGGCCCCTGCTCGGACAGGCGTCGGCCCATGTGCTGAGCAGGTCGTGCATGCGAGAAAGAACTTCGATCTTCTCTTCAATCTCATGGAGCTTCCCGAGCGCCCTGTCCCGAACGTCGCTGCACGATGCTCCGGGGTCGGCTTTGAGAGATAAAAGCTCGCCGATATCACGCAGGGTGAAGCCGACGTCCTGCGCACGCTTGATGAACCGGATACGCCGAACAACATCCGGCACGTACTTGCGATAGCCGTTGGCGTCCCGGTCGGGAGATACGACAAGGCCCTGCTGCTCATAGTATCGCAGCGTTTCAACACTCACGCCGCCTTGTCGCGCGGCTTCGCCAATGTTCAACACTGTTCCCTCCTACTTGCCAACGAAGTGGAGTCTACACCCTGAAGTTAGCTTTAGGGTCAAGGGCCTATTCAGAGGTTGTTGTTCCGAGGGCTGGACCCCCGCCTTCGCGGGGGTGATGCACCTGGAGTCTTGCCGGCGTCGAGACCTGAAACGATCGCCTGGCGACGATCGAGACAGGACCATCGAAACCCCATGACCATTCTGTCCCGCTACGTTCCGGCGTCGGAAAACCGTAGGAACGTCACCCGCGCCGCGCCGTAGTCGCGCACGTCGAGGACCTCGTAGCCCGAGACCCTGCCGACATCCGTCCTGGCCGGCGTTTCGCAGACGACGACGGCGCCGTCGTTCAGCCAGCCGTTGCGCGCCAGGCCGAGCAGCGCCGGTTCGACCAGGCCGAGGCCGTAGGGCAGATCGAGAAACGCGGAATCGGCGGCCGGTGCGACGATGGCGTGCCACGGCTCGATCCGGTCGGGCCGCCACCTGACGGGCGAGGAAATGAACGCGTTGCTGCGCGAGATGGAGGCGACGCCGCACTCCGGCCAGTGCAGCCACGGCCGCCCGACCTACGTCGAGCTCCGGCTCGAGGACATCGAGAAGCTGTTCGGGCGACGTTAGAAAAGGCGGATTTCCGTCACGCGATACCCGCCAGACGCCCGAACTCCTCGAGGTCGAACGGCTTGCCGAGGACGACATCCGCGCCGGCCTCGAGAGCGGCATCGTGCAGATCCGGTTTTTCGCTCGCGGTAATCGCAAAGAACTTGATCGTTTTCGTCCAGCTCATCGACTTCAGGATCCTGATGGCCTCGACTCCGTCCATATCCGGCATGATCAGGTCCATGAGGATGAGGTCGGGCTGAACCCGCAACGCCTCAATCACGGCCTGCTTCCCGCCGGCGGCTTCCTCCACGTGGCACAACTTGGTTTGCAGGAAAAGTTTGATGGTTTCGCGGGAAACGGGATCGTCATCGACGAGTAGGACGTTCATGGCACTTCTTTCACTACTTCACGGGGATGCGCGCTCATCCGGAAGCTCAAGTCTAGGTAGTCAGGCGGCGAACGACAAGAACGTCACCCGCGCCGCGCCGTAGTCGCGCACATCGAGGACCTCGTAGCCCGAGACCCTGCCGACATCCGTCCTGGCCGGCGTTTCGCAGACGACGACGGCGCCGTCGTTCAGCCAGCCGTTGCGCGCCAGACCGAGCAGCGCCGGTTCGACCAAGCCGAGGCCGTAGGGCGGATCGAGAAACGCGAGATCGGCGGCCGGCGCGACCCGGGGCGGCGGCCCGAGCTTCGACGAATCGAGCTTCAGGGTCACGCACTCGTCCGGGATGCCGAGCCGGCCGGCGTTGCGCCGGATCAGCGCCAGCGGCTCCGCCGCGCGGTCGAGGAAGATGGCCCTGACGGCGCCGCGCGACAGCGCCTCGAAGCCGAGCGCGCCGGTGCCGGCGAACAGGTCGAGCACGACGATGCCCGCGAGATCGAGGGCCGGTTTACCGTTCTCGAGAATGTTGAACACCGCCTCGCGCACCCGCGAACTGGTCGGGCGGACATCCCGGCCCTTCGGCGCCTCGAGCGTTCGACCGCGAAACCTGCCGGCGACGATCTTCATGCGGTCAATCCAGTTTGAAGTCCTTGGGCAGGCTCGAACGCAGCGCCGAGCGGCCGATCTCCTCGACCGCGCCGCGCGCCAGGTTGCCGAGCTGGAACGGGCCGTAGCCGACGCGGATCAGCCGGTTCACGCTGAGGCCGAGATGTTCCATGACCTTGCGGACCTCGCGGTTCTTGCCTTCCTGGATGGCGACCGAGATCCAGATGTTGGCGGCGCTCTTCTGCTTGGCGGTTTCGAGCTCGGCGCGGATCGGACCGTACCTGATGCCCGACACCGTGACGCCGTTGGCGAGCCCCGCCAGCGTCTTCGGCTCGACACGTCCGCGCACCCGGACCCGGTACTTGCGGGTCCACGCGGTCTTCGGACTTTCGAGCAACCTTTCCAGTTCGCCGTCGTTGGTCAACAGCAGCAGACCCTCGGAGTTGATGTCGAGACGGCCGACGGAGACGACCCGCGGCATCTCGGGCGGCAGCCGGTCGAACACGGTGGGCCGGCCCTCCGGGTCGCCGTGGCTGACGATCAGGCCCGCGGGCTTGTGGTAGCGCCACAGCTTGGTTTCCGGTTTGGCGGCGATCGGCTTGCCGTCGACGGTGACGATCTGGCTCTCGGTCACGGTGACCGCCGGGGTCGTCAGCTTGCGCCCGTCGACCGCGACGCGGCCGGCCTCGATCCAGCGCTCCGCCTCGCGCCGCGAACACAGTCCGGCGCGCGCCATGACCTTGGCGATGCGTTCGGGCTTGGCGTCGGCTGCGGGGCCGGATTTCCGGGGCACGTCGATCTCCTGTCAAAAGGCGCCTGAAAATGGTGGCGGAACGTATCAGCCCGGACGCGCCGTGTCATGCGGAGGCTGTGTCCTTGACGTTTGCCGTGGCCCGCCGCACCGTGCCGTCATGAGCGACGGGATCAACCCATACATGGCGCTGGCGCTGGCCGAGGCGCGCGCTGCGGCGGGCCGGGGCGAGGTGCCCGTCGGCGCGGTCGTCGTCGACGCCGCCGGCGAGGTCGTGGCCGCCGCCGGCAACCGCACCGAGGAAGATAACGATCCGAGCGCGCATGCCGAAATGCTGGCGATCCGCGAAGCCTGCCGGCGCGCCGGCGCTCCACGGCTGCCGGACTGCGACGTGTTCGTGACGCTGGAGCCGTGTGCGATGTGCGCCCAGGTGATCTCGGCGGCGCGCATCCGCCGGCTCTACTTCGGGGCCTACGATCCGAAGAGCGGCGGCGTCGAGCACGGCGCGACCGTGTTCCGCCACGCGACCTGCCATCACGCGCCGGAGGTCTACGGCGGGATCGACGAAAGCGCGGCGGCGGCGCTGCTCAGGGACTTCTTCGCCGAGCGGCGCTGACCTCGCCCTTCGATACGGCCTGCCGGCCTACTCAGGGTGAGGCCGCCAGCCCATCCTCATCCTGAGTAGCGCTGAGCGCGTATCGAAGGATGGCGGCGCTGATCAGTAGCCGGTCTCCGCGTGCAGCGGCGCGGTTTCCTCAAACTTCCGCTTCTGTTCGTCGCTGGCCGGTTCCTGGTGGGTGTCCTTCCAGGCCGCGTAGGGCATGCCGTAGACGATCTCGCGGGCGCCCTCGAGGTCGATGTCGACACCCTTGTCACGGGCCGCGGCAGCGTACCACTTGGCGAGGCAGTTACGGCAGAACCCGGCGAGGTTCATCAGATCGATGTTCTGCACGTCGGTGCGCTTCTGCAGGTGGGCGATCAGGCCGCGGAACGCGGCGGCCTCGAGTTCGGTGCGGGTCTTCTCGTCGATATCGCTCATGATCAGTCTCTCCCGGTCCGTTTGGGGTGTTGGCGATTGGGTCAAATGTGGGGCCGGCGAGCCAATCCCGCAAGCCGGCCTAACGGCGCGGCCGGCGCGAAACCAGGCGCGGCGTCGAGCTCAGCTTGCGGCTGCCTTCGGCCTCGGTGCGGCCGTCACTGTCATCCGTCTCATCCGCCTCGATGGCGTCGGGCGGCGGTGCTTCGGAAAACAGCAGGCTGTCGGCGTCGAACAGGTCGGAGCCCTGTTCGCGCGCCTCGCGCTTGTTCCTGATCAGCGCCAGGGTCCGCTCGACGATCGGGTCGCGTTCGGGCGAGCGCTTGTCCGCCTTCTTGTGGGCGCGGCGTACCGCGTCGACGACGGCCTTGAGTTCGTAAGGGTTGCCCGATTCGTCGCGCCAGCGCAGGTAGGCGGCGAGGGTCCAGGGATGGGCGGGCAGGCTTCGGAGGCGCCGCTTCGCGCACCACTGGATGAAATCGCGCCAGATGGTGTCGGAGGCGGGCTTCTTCATCGGTTCGTCAGATCTGCATTTCCTTGAGCGCGGCATTGAGCTCGACCAGCTTGCGCTCCCAGATGTCGAGATCGTCCTCGTCGGCATCCGGATCGTTGTCGGCGAGCAGCTGCTTGTGCATGGCAACCTGCGCCTCGACAACCTTGATGACCTCGATCAGGTGCGGCTCGGAGATCGTCTTGATGTTGACCCGGCCGTCGAACAGGAAGTCGGCGCGTTCCATCGGCGCCATCGATTCGGCCTGGTCGTCGATCTGGCGCCACTGCGTGTACCAGTCGTTGAACACGGAATCGGGATGCGGGTTGCGACCGCCGAGTTCCTCGTCCATGTAGCCCATGATGGCCAGGAATTCGTGAACGGTGAACTTGATCTTGGCCATGGGGAACTCCGGACTGGTGACGTGGCTTGGGGTAACGAACGCCGCGCATGGTGCCCCCAGCGAGAATCGAACTCGCACTTCCGTAAGGAAACTGGATTTTGAATCCAGCGCGTCTACCAGTTCCGCCACAGGGGCATGCCGTGCGCGAGCGCGCATGATAGCCAAGGTCCGGCGCGGGTCAACCTTGCCGAACGCGTTGTCAGTATTGCCGGGGGCTGCTAAGAGCAGGCACCCGATTGCGAACCGGAAATCCGCCACCGTGCTGCGCCGCCTTTACGACTGGACCCTCGATCAAGCTGCCCGGCCCGGCGCCGAACGCACGCTGGCGTTCGTTTCGTTCATCGAGAGTTCCGTGTTTCCGATTCCGCCGGACGTGCTTTTGGTGCCGATGGTGCTTGCCGACCGGTTGAAGGCGTGGCGTATCGCGCTGATCTGCACCCTGGCGTCGGTTCTCGGCGGCATCGCCGGATACTTCATCGGCGCGGTCCTGTTCGAACAGGTCGGCGAACCCGTTCTCGCCTTCTGGGGCTACGATGCGAAGTTCACGGCGTTCCAGGAACAGTACGAAACGTGGGGCGCATGGGCGGTCCTGTTCGCCGGGCTGACGCCGTTTCCGTTCAAGGTCATCACGATTCTGTCCGGTGCGGTCTCGCTGGATATCTGGGTGTTCACGGTTTCGGCACTGATCGCCCGCGGATTGCGGTTCTACGTCGAGGCCGCGCTGCTGTGGAAGTTCGGCGAGCCGATCCGCGACTTCGTCGAGAAGCGGCTCGGGTGGGTCGCCGCCGTCTCTCTCTTTGCCTTGATCGGCGGCTTCGTCCTTGCCAAGTATCTGTTATGAGTGACGACACAATGCCCTTCCGGAACGATATCGACTGGGCCGGTTTCGTGCCGCGGGTCGTGGTCCTGACCTCGGTGCTGGCGTTGGCGACGGCTTACGTCGCCGAGTACGGCTTCGCGCTCAAGCCCTGCAACTTGTGTCTCTGGCAGCGGGTTCCCTATTTCGTCGCCGGCGGTCTCTCGCTTGCGGCGCTGGCAACGGGCGCCGGGACGCGGCGTACGGTTCTGCTCGCGCTTTGTGGCGTTGCCTTTGCCGTGGGCGGCGGCCTGGCGATCCATCACATCGGCGTCGAACAGCACTGGTGGGGCAGCGTCGCCAGCTGCGGCGGCGAACTGCCGATCGCCATGGAAGCGGGCGATCTGATGGCGGCCCTGTCGGCGCCGCCGGACCCGGCGTGCGATGCGCCAACCTGGGTGATGTTCGGCATTTCGGCGGCGACGTACAATGCGGTGTTGAGTTTCGCCCTGGCGGGCTTCACCCTTTGCGGACTGATCCGTATCCGGAGCAACGCATGAGGTCCTCGCAGAGAAAACGCCGCCCGATCCGCGACCCATTGCCCGGCGATCTGTCGCCGGAAGACGCGGTGAAACGTATGATCCGGGTCGATCACGCCGGCGAGTACGGCGCATGCCGGATTTACCAGGGGCAACTGGCGGTGCTCGGCCGCAAGGACTGCGCGCCGACCATCGAACACATGGCCGAGCAGGAGAAACGCCACCTGGCAAAGTTCGACAAGCTGGTTGCCGAGCGCCGGGTACGGCCGACCGCGCTGTTGCCGTTCTGGCACCTGGCCGGTTTCGCGCTCGGCGCGGGGACCGCGCTGCTTGGCGAGAAGGCGGCGATGGCCTGTACCGTCGCGGTCGAGGAAGTCATCGACGAACACTACAAGGGGCAGATCGAAGCCCTCGATGGCGACGAAAAGGAACTCGGCGAGACGTTCGAGGCGTTTCGCCAGGAAGAGCTCGAGCATCGCGAAACGGGATTGGCGCACGACGCCGAACAGGCGCCGGCCTACGAACTGCTGACCGGCGTCATCAAGCGCGGATCGCGCCTGGCGATCTGGTTGTCCGAACGGATCTGACCGTCAGCCCTTGTCGCGGCCGCGCAGGTGCCGGCGCGTCAGCCCGGAAATCATGCCACGGAAGGTGCGGGTCTCCTGCTCGCTCAGCTGGGCGCGATGCAGCATGTTGCGGATGTTGCGGACCATGGCCGGGCGTTTCTCGGGCGGCCTGAGGAAGCCGCATTCGTCGAGTTCGCTCTCGAGGTGCTCGAAGAGGCCGAGGAGTTCCTGCTTGGTCGCCGGCCGGCTTTCGCGGGTCGACGCGGTTTCGCGCCACGCCGCCTCGTCGATCCCGGTTTGCAGCCATTCATAGCCGATACAGAACACCGCCTGCGCCAGGTTCAGCGACTTGAACGCGGGGTTCAGCGGTACCGCCAGGATCGCGTCGGCTTCGGCGACGTCCTCATTGGCGAGACCCTTCGATTCCGGGCCGAAAATGACGCCGGTCTCGATGCCGTCGGCGTGGGCGCGGTGCAGTTCCGTTGCGGCGTCGCGCGGGGTCAGGACGCGTTGAGCGGAATCGCGCGGCCGCGCCGTCGTGGCGAGCACAAACCGGAGATTGGCCACCGCCTCGGCCGTGGTCTCGAAAACGCGGGCAGCATCGAGAATGCTGTCGGCGCCGGAGGCCGATGCGTGGGATTTCTCGTTGGGCCAGCCGTCGCGCGGCGCGACGAGACGCAGGTCCGTCAGGCCGCAGTTCATCATGGCGCGCGCGCACATGCCGATGTTCTCGCCCAGCTGCGGCCGCACGAGGATGACCGCGGGCGGGCCGTCGGGCATGAACTGAAGATCGGTATTGTCTGTACTTGAGCGGTCGGTGCCGGCCATGACGAGCAGCGGATAATCAGGCGGCGTCGGACGCGTCGATAACGCAGACGGCGCCGTCGCGCAGCAGCTTGTAGACGATGGAGTCGCGGAGCGCGTTGTACGACGCATCGATGATGTTGGGCGACACGCCGACCGTCGACCAGCGTTCGCCGTGCTGGTCGGTGGATTCGATCAGCACGCGGGTCACCGCGCGGGTTCCGTCCGTCGGGGTGAGGATCCGCACCTTGTAGTCGGCGAGGCGAAGCTCCTCGAGCGACGGATACTTCGGGATCAGGACTTTGCGGAGCGCCGCATCGAGCGCGTTGACCGGGCCGTTTCCTTCGGCGACCGCCATCCGGTTGTCCTCGCCGAGTTGAACCTTGACGGTCGCTTCCGACATGGTGACCAGTTCGCCCTTGGCGTTCCAGCGGCGTTCGTCGATGACCCGGAAACTTGAGCATTTGAAGTACTCCGGCACCCTGTCGAGTTCCCGGCGGGCCAGCAGTTCGAAGCTCGCCTCGGCACCGTCGTAGGCGTAGCCGAAGAACTCACGGTCCTTGACCAACTCGACGAGGCGCGTGACCTTCGGATCGTTGGCATCGACGTCGATCCCGATCTCCCGGAATCGGGCCAGAATGTTCGACCGCCCGGCCTGGTCGGAAACGACGATGTGGCGGTGGTTGCCGACCAGCTCAGGCTCGATGTGCTCGTAGGTCCGCGGATCCTTCTCGACGGCGGATACGTGCAGTCCGCCCTTGTGGGCGAACGCGGACTCACCGACGTAGGGAGCACCCCGGCTCGGCGCGCGATTGAGGCGTTCGTCGAGGACGTGCGACAGGTGCGAAAGCTGTTTCAGGTCGTCCTTCGTCATGCCCGTCTCAAAGCCCATCTTCAGCATCAGCGACGGGATGATGGAAATCAGGTTGGCGTTTCCACAGCGTTCTCCAAGGCCGTTGAGCGCGCCCTGGACCTGGCGGACACCGGCGCGAACCGCGGCCAGCGAGTTGGCGACGGCATTCCCCGTATCGTCATGACAGTGGATGCCGAGATGGTCGCCCGGTACGTGTTTTATGACTTCGGCGACGACGTCGCTGATTTCGTGAGGCAGCGTGCCGCCGTTGGTGTCGCACAGGATGATCCAACGCGCTCCGGCTTCGTAGGCGGCCGTGACGCACTCGAGCGCATAATCCGGATTGGCCTTGTAGCCGTCGAAGAAATGCTCCGCGTCGAAGTGCACTTCGTCCTTGCGCGTCTTGGCATGCTCGACGCTCTCGGCGATCATTCGGACGTTCTCGTCACGTTCGATGCCGAGCGCCACGTCAACGTGGAAATCCCAAGTCTTGCCGACCATGCAGACGATCGGAGCAGCGTTGTCGAGTAACGCGTTCAGGCCCGGATCGTTGTCCGCGGAACGTCCTGCACGGCGGGTCATGCCAAATGCGGTCATGCGCGCCCGATTCATCTGAGGGAGCGCGCCGAAGAACGCATCGTCGGTCGGGTTAGCACCGGGCCATCCGCCCTCGACATAGTCGACGCCGAGCTTGTCCAGCTCGCGCGCGATCGTTTCCTTGTCGCGAGTACTGAAATCAACGCCCTGCGTCTGCGCGCCGTCGCGCAGCGTGACGTCGTATATATAGACGCGGTTATCGCTCATGCGGTGGGATGTCCCATGCCCGAAAGAGGCCGGAGAGTGCATCATTTCGTGCGACTTCTCAAGGACTTCGACGCATGACGATGTCCTGGGTTCCTGCCTTTGCCTTGGCGGGCGACATCCAATCCGGCTAGTATTGGCCCTAACTCCAGATATGGGTTATCTGGTTGTCAGAAAGACAATGCACGGGGTCGCCATGAGCGTCGAAACGGCACCTTCCGGCACGAACGAGACCGCGTACGAAGCGTTGTGCGAACGTGCCCGTGGCACGAATCTCAATGATACAACGCTGCTCTCGACCGATTACTTCAATCATTTCAACGAAGTCATCATGCTGATCGGTATGGTGCCGGACATGCCCGAGATCATGGAGGATGTTCGCGAGTGGCAGCCAGTCACCTACGTCGAGCACTTCGAGGGAAGTTCGATCTCCGATCGGGACCTCGCCATCGAGGCGTTCCCCCATGTGCCCGCCCGTTTCCGGGAACCGTTCGATACGACCATCAGTCAGATGGACGAAGTCGTCGCCGAAGCAAAGGAAACCATCGAAAGGCTGTTGGAAGCTGGTGACGACAATGCGTTGAGAGAGACAGCCGAAGGCTACTCGAGGGCCCTGCAGCGGCTGGTCGATGTCGCCGGCGCCATCGTGCACGGCGGCGAGAACATCGTCGGCCAGTCGGAGATCGACGCCATCATCGAGAGCTAGGCCGGAACAACAGACGGGACGGCCTACGCCGCCTTGATCATGTCCGATAGTTCGTCTGCGGTCATCGGCTTGCCGAACAGATAGCCCTGCCCGATATCGCAACCCAGCGCGTTCAGGAACGTCATCTGGCTCTCGGTCTCGATTCCCTCCGCGACGACGGAGAAGTTGAGCTGCTGGGCCATCGAGATGATCGTCTTGGCGATCGTCGCGGCGTCGCGGTCGTGCGGCAGGTTCATGACGAAGGCCCGGTCGACCTTGAGCGTATCCATCGGGAAACGGGTCAGGAGACTGAGCGCCGAATAGCCGGTGCCGAAGTCGTCCATGGAAACCGTGACGCCCATTTTCTTGAGCTCGAGCAGGATCTCGATGGTCCGATCGGCGTTTTCAACCATCATGCTTTCGGTCAGTTCGAGATCGAGAAGCTGGGCGTCGAACCCGGTATTGCTGAGCGACTGCCGTATGCTGTGGTTGAGGTCGCCGTGCAGGAACTGTACCGCCGAGATGTTGACCCCCAGGTGGATCGGCGCGAAACCGTCGTTCGCCCACTTGGCGCCCTGGGTGCAAACCTGATCGAGAACCCACTGACCGATTTCGATGATCTGACCGGTCTGCTCGGCGATCAAGATGAACTCGTCCGGCCGCACAACGCCGAGTTCCCTGGAGTTCCAGCGCAGCAGCGCCTCGGCGCCGATGACGTCGCGGGTCATGAGATCGACCTTGGGTTGGAACAGAACGCTGAACTCGCCGCGTTCGATGGCGCGACGCAGGTTGCGTTCGATGTCGAGGCGACGCTGCGCCTGCTCGCTGAGTGGCTGCGTATAGAAGGCGTAACTTCCGGCGAAGTACTTCTTGGCGTAGTGCGTGACGGTGTCGACGTGCTGCATCAGTTCGACCCGGTCGCCGGCGTCGTCCGGATAATGGCAAATGCCGATGGTGCAGGAGGTGAAGATTTCCTTGTCCTCGACCTGCAGCGCCTTGGCCATTTCGTAGCACAGCGCCGAGGCGATGCTCTCGATGTCGTTCCGGTTCTTCTCCGAGCGGAACAGGATGAAGAAGTCATCGCCACCGAAATGTGCGAAGAAGCCGCGGCCGTCGAGGATGTTCTTGATCCGCTCGGCGGCGGCGCGCAGGACCTTGTCGCCGAAGACGTGCCCCAGGGCATCGTTGATGCTCTTGAAGGCATTCAGGTCGCAGCTCATCACGGAGAACCCGCCGCCCAGACGATCGGCGTTCTCGATGGCGGCGTCCAGTTGCTGTTCGAACAGGTATCGGTTCGGCAGGCCCGTCAATGCGTCGCAGGTCGCCATGCGGTGCAACTCGCGTTCGTATGCCTTGCGCTCGGAGATGTCGCGTATCGATCCGATCAGCACGCGCCGACTGTCGAACGTCATGGTGCTCACGGAGATCTCCAACGGGAAGGTGTCATCGCCCTTGCGGCGGCCGCGCATCTCGATGACCTGGAAAGCGCTGGCGCCGGTATTGCCGAGGGCAGCGTGCTTGAGGACATCGATGACCCCTTCCTCGGAGGAGGACTCATCGATCAGGGTCTCGAACCGGCGGTTGACGAGTTCGCGTGAGCTGTACTCGAAGATCGTCGACGCGGCAGCGTTGACGGACTCGATCACACCGGTTTCATCGATGACCACGATGGCGTCGTTGACCGTATCCATGGTTCGACGGAGCCGTTCCTCGCGATCGAGGATGTTACGGATCGAGCGCTGGCGCTCGGTCACGTCGCGGGCCGCCAGAATGACTGCGTTCTGGCCGATCTCCGAACCGCCGGGACGTTCGAACGGCAGCACGTTGATTTCCGCATCGATCGCGATCTTGTCGCGCCGTAGAAGCTTCACCGGGACTTGTGCGTTCTCCTCGATCAACATCGTCATGTCGCCCGAGAAGACATCCTTGTAATCGTCGAGGACGAACTCGTTGAACGGTCGCCCGATCAGCGTTGACGCGTCCCACATGCCCAGCATGGCGATGCCCGCGGCATTGATCTTCTTGATGCATCCGTCGACGCAGATGCAGATCATGTCCGGGGCAAGTTCGATGATCTGCTCGTAGTCGTCCTGATTCTGGATCGCCGTGAGCCGCTCGCGCTCGGTTTCCTGGTTGAACCGCTCGAGGATGTTGCGACCGGCGTTGCCGATCAGATTCGCGTACTCCCGGTACTCGGGACTGCCGAGCGGTCCGAGGAACTCCTGGGTCATCATTTCCGCGAACCCGATGATGCTGTTCAGCGGCGTCCTGAGTTCGTGGCTGATGGCAGCGAGCGTGTCGCGGCCGGCGAGCGTGCTCGGGTCCGAATCGGAAGGGATCATGACGACCGCGGCGACATCGGTTGAAACCCGTGCAATGCGGAGAACACAGGTCTCCGAGCCGGCACCGATGAGGCGGCCGCAGACAGTCTGTTTCGTCAGTCCGTCGGAGAGGCACTCCACGACGGACTTCTGCACGTTCTCAAGCGAACCTGAATCGAACGCCTGAGCGAGCTCGAGCGGCCGGCCGATCTCGGCGGCGCTTCCGGTAATCTCGCACGCCCGGTTGTTGCCGGGAACGAGGTGAACCGAGCTGTCCATTCTGATCGCCGAGAAGATGGGTAGCGGCAGTGCTTCAAGCGAAACATCGGCGGCCGAATCGGACGCCTTTGCGCGGTCGTCGTTCTTCGGTTTGTCGGCTGCAATAGCCAGGGGCATCGACGGCGGTTCCTGCGCAGGAGTAAATACGCAATCGTACTATAGGTAAAATCCCGTACATCTTATCTTGAAACATCATTGTTGGGAACAGGTGATTCGAAGATTTCATAAAAGAATCTGCGAACAGCCGTTTCCCGCCGCGAAACTGAAGAACAACCTAGGCGAGAACGTCAAGCTTGCTTTCACGCATGTCGACGAAACGTTTGATGCGGGTGAACTGACCGGCGTCGTCCAGGGGCCCCTCCGCACCGATGACCCCGGACGGCGAGTCGCCCAGGATCCCGTTGATCAGGCCGAGAATCCCGACCCTGTACTCGTCGCCGTAGAGCGCGATGCGTATGGTCGGATGATCGCCGAGCTTCTTGCGGCACGGGACGCGAAGGTTGATCAACTGCGTGATCGCTTCCGGGTCACGGGCCAGTGCGTCGTTCAGCACCGCGAGCGCCTTGATGACGGGATCGCTCAACTGTTTCCGCCCCGATCCTGTTACTTCCTGCCCTTATCATCCGGTTCATCCATCATCGGATCAAGATCAGAGACGACAGGTGCGGTCCGGGGCATGGTGACCACGAAGGATGCTCGGTCGTCGGTTGGTGTGCGCGGGCGGCGAATCATGCGCCATACCGCGAAGATGGCGATCGCCCCATGACCGACGGCGGTGAACCGGTAAAGGCTCGCGAACGTCGTGGCGTCGATGATCGCCGAGACGACGAGCGGTCCGATGGATGCGCCGACGCTGTAGAACAACAGCATGGCACTGGCGATTTCCATGCGCCGTTGCGGGTCGGCCATGTCGTTGATGTGCGCGACACACAACGAATAGATCGTCAGTGAAACGAGCCCGTAGAAGAACATGGTCGCTGCGAGGGTCTCGAAACTTCCGCCGTACTCGAACGACAGGGCCAGCCCCAGCGCCCCGGAAACGGCGGCGACGCCCATGATGACCCAGCGCCGGTCGATACGGTCGGAGATCCAGCCGACGGGATACTGACCGAGCGCGCCGCCCAGCAGGAACGCCATCATGAACCAGCCAGAATGCTGCGCCGTGAAGCCTTGGGACGAGACGAACACGGGTGCCAGCGACCACGACGAACCGTTGGTCAGGCCGACGCACAGACAGCCGAACGTGGCGATGGGTGACATCGAGATGGCCCACCGGATATCGATCTTCACCCGGGTCGGCGGGCTCGGCGATTCGCGCCGCGTCATCGCCACCGGCACCAGCGCCAGCACGATCAGCGCGGTCGCATAGGTAAACAGATCGGGCGTCGAAACGTCGGCTAGGCCCAGCATGTTCTGGCCGCTCAGAGAGCCGATGAACATCAGCACCTGGTAGATCGAGAACGTCGCCCCGCGATGCTCCCTGTCGGTCTTCTCGTTGAGCCAACTCTCGATCACGGCATAGAGACTGGAGGCCGCGGCGCCGCCGAGGACCCGGAGGACAAGCCAGATGACCGGGTCGGGGAACAGCGGCAGGACCATCACGGCGACGGCGGAGATCGCGCACAACGCGGCGAAGGACCGAATGTAGCCGACCCGTCGGACGAGGAGCGGCGCCAGGAAGCAGCCGATCACGAAGCCGCCGAAGTACGCCGTGCCGAGCGCGCCGATCAGCGGCGTCGGAAATCCCTCGGCGTAGCCGCGAAGCGGGATCAGGGTGCCGGAGAGCGAGGCGCCGATCTGCAGCAGGAACAGCGAGACCAGCAAGGCGATGACGGGCGCGAGGAAGGCGAACATGGTCGCGACTTTGCGCCGCGCCGCGCCGCCGCGCCAACGCATTTTTCTTGTCCGGCGGACAAGAAAAATCGAACCGGGTCCGGCCGTGAACGGTCAGTCAGGGCTATTCTCGGTCAGGATGGTCAACGCATTCCGATGGCCTTCGCATTCGCGCCGTGCGGATCCTCTGCCCATGCCCCGCCCATTTACGGCCTATCCGCGACCCATCGCTGGACCATGTTTGGCAATATTCAAAACATTGGAATCACGCGCGAATCCGGGTTCCGGGCTATTTCGGCCCATCGACCCCCGGCGGACCGCATTTCTCTGCATCTCGCCCTCCTGCCTGCGCGAAGCCGGAGCTTCGCTTCGGCGAAGGCAGATCGTCAGGCTCAGGGTGAGGAACGTTCTTTGCCCCCTCATGCTCGGGCTGGACCCGGTTATCCACGGCGGAGGCAGGGCGCGAGTCCAGTGACGCCGGCGCCGACACCGTATTCACCATCGCAAAAGAGCGCATGGTGTTATAGGATGTTATTCCTTTTATGTCAAGGAAAATCGGCCGGTCAGGCGCGCTTCCAGGTCGTGCCGCCGGCGCCGTCCTCGAGCACGATGCCCTGCTGGGCGAGTTCGTCGCGGATTTCGTCGGCGCGGGCAAAGTTCTTGTCGGCGCGCGCCTGATTGCGCTCCGCGATCAATGCCTCCACCGCGGCTTCATCGACTTCCGCCGCCGATGCCGGCGCCCACTTGAACCATTCGTCCGGGTCTTGCCCAAGAAGCCCCAGCATTGCCGCGGATTTCCTGAGGGTCGACATCAATTCGTCGCCGCCGGCGCGCAGTTCGTGCAGCCGGCTCAGCGCGCGCGGCGTGTTCAGATCGTCGGACAGCGCCTCGACTACGGCCGCATCGACCACGCCGGCTTCATCCGGTTGCGCCGATTGCAGTGTCCGGTAGAAACCGTCGAGTTCCCGCTTGGCCTCGGCGATGCCCGCCTTCGTGAAATCGAGCGGCTGGCGGTAGTGCGTCTTCAGCAGCACGAGCCGGATCGCCTCGCCCGGGAACTCGTCGAGAAGCTCGTGGACGGTGTAGAAGTTGCCGAGGCTCTTCGACATCTTCTCGCCCTCGGCCATCAGGTAGCCGTTGTGCATCCAGTACTTCGCCATGATCGCGCTATCATGCGCGCAGCGGCTTTGGGCCAGCTCGTTTTCGTGATGCGGAAAGATCAGGTCCTGGCCGCCGCCATGAATGTCGAACGTTTCACCGAGGTAGCACTTGGCCATGGCCGAGCATTCGATATGCCAGCCCGGCCGCCCGCGGCCCCACGGGCTGTCCCATCCCGGCGTTTCTTCATCCGAAGGCTTCCACAGTACGAAATCGGCCGGATCCTTCTTGTAGGGCGCGACCTCGACCCGCGCACCGGCAATCAACTCGTCCCGGCTGTGGCGCGACAATCCTCCGTACTCCGCCATTGACGGAACGTTGAACAGCACGTGTCCTTCCGCCTCGTAGGCATTGCCCCTGGCGATCAGGGTTTCCGTCATCTCGATCATCTCGGCGATATGATCGGTGCAGCGCGGTTCCTCGTCCGGGGCGAGAGCGCCAAGCGCCGCCATGTCTTCGTGAAACACCGCCGCGGTGCGCTCGGTGATGGTCCGGATGTCCTCGCCGGACTCGCGTGAGCGTGCGTTGATCTTGTCGTCGACGTCGGTGATGTTGCGAACGTACGTTACCTTCGGATAGAGCGACCGCAACAGGCGCGCCAGAACGTCGAACACGACAACGGGCCGCGCGTTGCCGATGTGCGCTAGGTCGTAAACGGTCGGACCGCAGACGTACATGCGCACATGCGCCGGATCGATCGGCTCGAACGGCTCCTTGCGGCGCGATAGGGTGTTGTGAATCTGCAGCGACATGTCGGGGCTCAAGCGGTTTCGCCGGCGAGCCTGCGCAAGGCCCGTTCGCGGCCGATGAGAGGTAACAGGTTCTTCAGTTCCGGTCCATGATCGAGGCCGGTAAGCGCGAGGCGCAGCGGCATGAACAACGCCTTGCCCTTGGCACCGGTGGCCTGTTTCACCGCTGTCGTCCAGTCACCCCAGGTGGCTTCCGACCACGGCTCGTCCGGCAGCAGAGCGGCGGCCTCGGACAGAAAGCCGGTATCGTCGACAACCGGCGACACGTCGCCGAAACAGACGTCATGCCACTGCCGGACGTCATCGAGTTTCTCCAGATTCGCGCGAACCGCCTCCCAGAAGGCCCTGTCGACATACGACAGCGACATCGAATCCAGCCGGTCGGCGACGTCCTCATAGGATCGCTCGTGCAGCCAGCGGGCGTTCAGTGCCCACAGCCTAGCCGTGTCGAAGCGCGGCTGGGCGCGGCCGAAGTGCCCGATGTCAAAGGCGGCGACAAGCGCGTCCAGGTCGGCGAAGGGCTCGATGTCGTCCGACGTGCCGAGCGTCGCCAGCAGCGAGTTGACGGCCATCGGCTCGCAACCCTGATCGCGCAGGTCGCCGAGGCTCATCGACCCGAGCCTCTTCGAGAAGCCGGCGCCCTCCGCATCGGTCAGCAGCGGCAGGTGTGCGAACGTCGGCGCGCCGGCGCCGAGCGCGGCGAACAGCTGGCTCTGAATGGCGGAGTTGGTGACGTGATCCTCGCCGCGCACGACATGGGTCACGCCCATATCGATGTCGTCGACGGCCGACGGCAGCATGTAGAGGTAAGTCCCGTCCTCGCGGATCAGTACCGGGTCGGACAGGTTCTCGGACTGAAAGCGCGTGGCACCGCGGACAAGATCGGTGAACGCGATCTCGCCGTCCGCAAGCCTGAAACGCCAGTGGGGTTTGCGGCCCTCGGCCTCGTGCATCTTTATCTGTTCATCCGTCAGGTTCAGCGCCGAACGATCGTAGATCGGCGGCTTGCCCATGCGGCGCTGGCGGTTGCGGGCGAACTCGAGCTCTTCCGGCGTCTCGTAACAGGGATACAGCCGACCCGCGCCACGAAGTCTGTCGGCGGCGGCATCGTAGGCCGCGAAGCGCGCCGACTGGCGTTCGGTCCGGTCCCAGTCGAGCCCGAGCCACGCAAGATCCTCGACGATGGCCGCAGCGAACTCTTCGGTTGAGCGTTCCGCGTCGGTGTCGTCGAACCGCAGGATCGCCGAGCCGCCGGACTTGCGTGCCAGAATCCAGTTCACGAGCGCCATGCGGGCGTTGCCGACATGCAGCCGGCCCGTCGGGCTGGGGGCAAAACGCACGGTCAGGGTCATCGGTAATCGTTTGCAGCTGTTGTCTGCGACGGGGCGGATCAGAGTTCGCGGACCGTATGGGGTGAGGGTGAGACTGTCAACGCAGCAGAATCGACGCAAATGCCAAATAAGGTTAACCGATTAACCATGTCTCAATGCGTTCCCAATATGGTTACGCGAATCAAGGGGTTCCGTGATATACAAAAAGCCGGGATCGAGGTTCTGCGGGTCTGAAGGGCGATATGTCGACCGTCAAGAACTACGAGCGCGAGACGATTGAGGGGCGGGATGATGTCGAGGTCTATAAACCCGGCAAACTGGGTGTACGCCCGGAATCATCAGACGGCGGCAAGCCGGCCATGAACAAGGCGTCAGACAAGCTTCCGTTCGCCGTCGAAGACGAGAAACCCGGTTTCAAGAAACCGCAGGTCATTCACGGCCAACCCGGTCAGCGAGACCGCCGCAAGGGCCCCGATGTCGTAAGACCAGCGCCCGCGGGCGGCAAGCGGTCCTCCCTGATGGACGATCTCAAGGCGGAGTTGCAGTCGCCGACACCGCCGCCACCGCCGCCTACGGCGAAACCCGCGCCTCAACCCGCGCCCAAGGTTACCCCTAAGGCGGCCCCCAGGGCCGAAGCGGCACCGCGCCCGTCGAAATCCGCTTCGCCGCCGCCGGTGCCGCCCGACCCCGTACCAAAAAAGCGCAAGCGCATGTCGACCGACCCGCAGGAGCAGGGCCGCATGGTCGCCGAGTCCGTCGTCGGCGGATTCGTCGGCGCCTTGCGTGGCCAGGCCGCGAAGCGCGGCGGCCAACTGTCCGTCGAAGACGTCGAGGCGTTGAGCAGTTCGTTCGAGAAGCAGGCGGACGTGCTGGCGGAGACGTTCTCACGCCAGCTCAAGAGTTTCGCCGACGCGCGCAACAAGAGTCACTGGACACATGAACGCGTCAATTCGCTGAACCGGCTGGTGGTGAAGAAGTTCTCGCATCTGCTGGTCGACGAGATCGAGATGGGCAAGAAGCCGGACGGGTTATCCCGGCGAATTCTGCCCGGATTCTTCCACGCGCTCGAGATGATGATCGGCCGCGAGCATCTGAACGAGTTCGAAGATCATGCCAACAGGGTCGTCGACAAGCTCCGCCAGAAGTTCGGGGCCGAGTTTTCCTGGGATCACGCCTATGCGCACCGTGAGGCCAAGGCGATTGTTCTCGACGTTCTCGTCGCCGCAGCCCCGCACTTCGAGGATCTGGAGAAACGCCTCGAGTGGATGCGTGAGCTGATCAATTCGAACATGCAGCCGGCAAAACCGACAAGCGGCAACCCGGGCTGGACGCTGGACGCGATCGGTTTGGTTCGGCTGATGGATGCCCTGTTTGCCGACCTTCGGGTCGCCCTGGAGGACGATCTCGGGCGGTTGCGCATTACCAAGCGCCACGGGTTCGAGGTTCTCGAGGCACTGATCGAAGCCTTCGATACGTTCGACAAGAAGATCGCCGCAGCATCCAAGTAGCCGCATCCGGGCCGCAGCCCGGCTTTCCGTTTCATCAAATACAGGGTTGCCTTGGGTGCGTTATGCGCCCAAACAGCATCATCATGTTCAAGCCGACCCGATCTCTTGCGCTGCCCGAGTTCATCGCGCTCGTGGCGGTGACAACCTCGATCGTCGCATTGGCGACGGACGTCGTTCTGCCCGCACTCAGGATGATCGGCCAGGACCTCGAGGTGAGCGATCCGAACGATCCCCAGCTCGTGATCACGACGCTGTTCCTGGGGTTCTCGATGGGGCAGTTGCTCGCCGGACCGCTGTCCGACAGTTTCGGCCGCAAGGTGGTCATCTGTCTCGGTTACGCGGTCTTCGTGATTGGCTGCGTGCTGTCGGTTGCCGCCGACGATCTGTCGATGATGCTCGCGGGGCGCATCTTGCAGGGCTTCGGCGCCGCCGGGCCCCGCGTCGTCGTCATGTCGCTGATCCGCGACCTGTACGAGGGCCGGGCGATGGCGCGGATCATGTCGATCGTCATGTCGGTGTTCATTCTGGTGCCTGCGGTCGCGCCGGCACTCGGTCAGGGGATTCTGTTCTTCGCGGACTGGCAATCGATCTTCCTGATGATGATCGCGTTCTCGATTGTCGGCGCGGTATGGCTCGCGGCGCGTCAGCCGGAAACCCTGGCCCATGAGAATCGCCGCGTGTTCTCGTTGCGCAATGTCCTTGAAGGATACCGGGAGGCAGCGGGTAACCGCGTGGCGATGGGTTATTCGGTTTGCGCCGGCCTCATCTTCGGCGCGTTCATGTCGTACCTGAGCTCGGCGCAGCAGGTGTTTCAGGAGGTCTTCGACACCGGCGAACTGTTCCCGTTGTATTTCGGCGCCGCCGCCCTGTCCATCGGCGCCGCCAGCGTCGTCAACTCGATGCTGGTCATGCGCCTCGGCATGCGAAAACTGACTCAATACGGGTTCGCCGGTGTATCCGGGCTATCCGCGATATTCCTGGGCTTTCTTCTTGCCGTCGATCCGCAACCGTCGATCACCTTGTTCATGGCCTGGCTGCTGCCGACGTTCTTCTTCATCGGTCTGCAGTTCGGCAATCTGAATGCGCTCGCCATGCAGCCGCTCGGTCACATGGCCGGGCTCGGTGCCGCGCTGGTCGGCTCGGTCTCGACGATCATGGCCGTGCCGTTGGGCTGGTTCATCGCCGGTCGGTTCGCAGGCGGGCTGGAGCCGCTGGTCGGCGGTTTCTGCGCGATGGGCCTGTGCGCGCTGGTCGTCATGGCGTGGACGGAGCGGATGCCGCCGTTCAACGCTTCTTCAGCAGAAACTCCCGGCCAACCTTGACCGACGGCCGGCCGTCGTAATCGACGATGTCGGCGGTGGCATAGGTTTCCGTCCACTTATCGGGCAGAAACGAACCGGTGCCGATGACGTCGATCGGCGCGCCGATGTCGGCCATGACCTTGCACTTGGTCACGCCGAACCCCGAAGAGGCGACGATCCTGACCGCGTTGTACCCGGCCGCGTCCAGGCTTTCGCGCATGTGGTAGATCGCCGCCGCGGAAACACCGGTGCCGGTCAGGTACCGCAGTTCCGTCTCGTTGCGGTAGCGCCGCACCCCGTCCGGGGCATTCCGCTCAAGCACCGCGTACGACGACTGGGGGTCGAGGCCCTCGATGAAGCGCCCGCCGTGGGTATCGAGCCGCACGTTGACGTCGCCCGCCACGGCGCGGTCGTGGAACCGCCGGCAGACGGCAAGCGCATCGGAGATTTCCTTGCCGAAATAGTCGACCAGCACGGTGATCGGTCCGTCGGGGAACGTTTCGGCATACATCTCCGCAGCACGCACCGTCGAGCCGGCGTAGCCGATCAGCGCGTGGGGCATCGTGCCCTTGCCCTCGGTCTGGCCGAAGTAGTGTGCCGTGGCATTCGTCGCGTTGGCGACGAAACCGACCGCGTTTGCGCGCTTGCGCGCGGCTTCCGATCCGACCGAGGCGGCATAGGCCATCATCTCGGCCATCTCGACGCCCGCCGAATGCCGTGCATCCATCGCCAGGAAGGCAACGTTCGGCAGATCGACGCACATCGTGTAGGCGTTGTAGGCGGCGACGCAAGGCGCGCCGAGCTTCTGCAGGTAGATGGTCTCGAGGTCGACGAGCTCGCGAAACGGTCCGGTGATGTAGAGCAGGGGCTCACCCGCGCCGACCCAGTCGCCTTCGTCGTAGTTGAGCTGAATCTCGAAGCTGGTCGAACGCGCATCGGCGATCCGCTCCAGCCAATCGACCATGATACTCGGCGTGAAGATGACCGGGCGGCGCATGAACACGGCGTACGTCACGGTCTTGTCGCCGAACCGCCCGACGACGTTGCGCGTCTTCAGGAAATAGTTGTCGGCCCAGTCATGAATGAACCGCTCCGCGACCGCCGGGGTCAGCCTGTCCTCGGCGGGCTGACCAGGAGCCGCTTCCGCCGTCGATCTCCGCTTGCGTTCGTTCATCGGCCGGTGCTCCGTTGCGACAGCCCCGGGGCCGTTCGCGGGGCGTGCTCAGGCGCCCGCGACAGCCCTCGCCGGTTCGCTGACACGAGCCTGCTTCAGCGTCTCGGCCAGCAGGAACGCGAGTTCGAGCGACTGCTGGGCGTTCAGGCGCGGATCGCAGTGCGTGTGGTAGCGGTCCTGCAGGTCGGTGTCGGAAATCGCCTGGGCACCGCCGGTGCATTCGGTGACGTCCTGACCGGTCATCTCGATATGAATGCCGCCGGCGTAGGTGCCCTCCGCCTTGTGAACGTCGAAGAAGCCACGAACCTCGGCGAGGATGCGATCGAACGGGCGGGTCTTGTAGCCGGTCGAGCTCTTGATCACGTTGCCGTGCATCGGGTCGCACGACCAAACCACGTGACGGCCTTCCTGCTTCACCTTGCGGATCAGGCGGGGCAGGCCTTCCTCGACCTTGTCCGCACCCATGCGCGCGATCAGCGTCAGCCGGCCCGGTTCGTTGTCCGGGTTCAGCACGTCGATGAGACGGATCAGGTCGTCCGGTTCCAGCGACGGACCGCACTTCATGCCGATCGGGTTGGCGATGCCGCGCATGAAATCGACGTGGCCGTGATCGAGCTGACGGGTGCGGTCGCCGATCCAGAGCAGGTGGGCGGAGGTGTCGTACCAGTTGCCCGACGTGGAATCGACGCGGGTCATTGCCTGCTCATAATTCAGCAGCAGGGCCTCGTGGGACGTGTAGAACTCCGTTTCCTTGATTTGCGGCGTCGTTTCCGACGTCAGGCCGCATGCCGCCATGAACGCGAGAGTTTCGTCGAGCTGATCGGCGAGTGCCTGGTAGCGGTGGCCTTCGGCGCTGTCGGCGACGAAGCCGAGAGTCCACTGGTGAACCTTGTGGAGGTCGGCATAGCCGCCCTGCGCGAAGGCGCGCAGCAGGTTGAGGGTTGAGGCGGACTGGTTGTAGACGCGGACCAGGCGTTCCGGATCCGGGATACGGGCCTCGGGCGTGAAATCCATGCCGTTGACCATGTCGCCCTTGTAACTCGGCAGTTCGACGCCATCGATCGTTTCGGTCGGCGCCGAGCGCGGCTTGGCGAACTGGCCGGCCATGCGGCCGACTTTGACGACCGGACACGCGGCGCCGAACGTCAGCACGACGGCCATCTGCAGCAGCACGCGGAACGTGTCGCGAATGTTGTTCGGGTGAAACTCGGCGAAGCTCTCGGCACAATCGCCGCCCTGCAGCAGGAACGCACGTCCGGCCGCGACATCCGCGAGCGACGACTTCAACTGGCGGGCTTCGCCGGCGAAGACGAGCGGCGGATAGTTGGCGAGTTGGCTTTCAACCGCGGCAAGCGCCGCGGAATCCGGGTACTCCGGCATCTGAACGACCGGCTTCGCGCGCCAGCTATCGGGCGACCATGTATCGGCCATGAGACTATCCTCGCTTCAATTTTCGGGCCGGCCCGTCCGAACATTCGGCTCGCGGGGCGGTCCTCTGCCTCAGGGAACCCCGGATATACGCGTTTGCCGTTTCGTTTTCCAGTCATTTGCAGCGAACTTTGGCGAGTTGCGCGCCGGAATCCGTGGGTTTCATGAACTTTTCAGAGACTCCAGACTCGCGATTTCCGCCCATAACCTCTATACCTTTGAAAGAACGAGAGTTGATTTGCGTCGTGCGGACGCATCGAAGACAGCAACGGTCTCGTACAGAAAAACCCCGGCGCGATAGCTCAGGCATACCCGGCGCCGCCTGGTGGAAGTCCGGCATAGACGCAGCCGCACCAATCAATATTCCGCCGACGAGAGGCGGATACCCGTGGGGGAAACGAAGCAATGATCATTTACCCTGAAATCGAACTGCTCGACGGCAAGGTCGTCAAACTGACGGACGGCGATCTGGAGAAACCCCAGATCTTCGATATCGATCCGGTCGAGCTTGCCCTGAAGTACGCCGCGGCCGGCGCTCAGTGGATCTACATGGTGGATCTGGACGCCATTAAGCAGGGCGGGCGCTTCAACCACGAGATCATCCTGAAGGTCATCGACTCGGTGAACATTCCGGTGCAGGTCGGCGGCGGCATGCGGACGATCTCCAGCATCGAATGGTGGATCGAGCACGGTGCAACGCGCGTCGTGATCGGCACGCTCGCGGTCAAGGACCGCAACCTGGCCCGCCAGGCTTGCGCCCAGTTTCCCGGGCGCATCGTTGTCAGCATCGATGCCGGAAGCGACGGCTACGTCTACGTCGAGGGCTGGAAGGAAAAGACCGCGTACACGGCCCTTCAACTGGGTAGGGAGCTGCAGAACGACGGAGTCGCCGAGATCATCTACACCGATATCAACGCCGATCCGGAACTGCCCGAATCGACCTTCAGCGCGGTCGAGAACATGGGCCGGCAGCTCGTCGTGCCGGTCATTTCCAGCGGCCTGACCCGAAGCCTAGACGCACTGTCGACCATCAAGTATCTGGAAAACATCTCCGGGACGGTGATCGGCTACGCCCTGCTCGACGGCACGTTCACGCTCGACGAGGCGATCGCACTGAGCATCTGAGCCATTGCGGCTCACGGTTGGCCGGCTCACGGTTGGAAAGAATTGACGGGCGGGGTATACGGGCTGTTATCCCGCCCGTCCGCGTGAGACCGTCAGGCCATGAGTGGTTCCGCCAAACGTCCGACAATTCCCGTCCCTGGAGCCGCGCCTTCCGGCGCCGGCCAGCGGGCGCCCGTCCCCGACAAGCGGTTTTCGCAGCTGAAGAGCGCCATCGAGCAGTTCCAGGCCGGGAACCTGCGCGCCGCGGAAAAGCATGCCAAGGCCTTCCTGAAGACGATGCCGGGACATCCGGACGGGCTGCATCTGATCGGCATCATCGCATTCCAGAACGGCCAGACGGCGAAAGCGATCGATCAGCTTGGCCGCGCCGTCCGGGCCGGCGGCAAGTCGGCGGACCACTTCAAGAACTACGCGTTCGCGCTGAAGTCGGCCGCGCGGTTCGAGGAGGCGTTGTCGAACTACGATGCGGCGGCGCGGCTGGCGCCTGAGCAGGGCGCAATCTGGAACGACCGCGGCAACGTTCTCGTCTCGCTGGCACGCTACCACGAGGCGGAACAATCGTTCCGCCGCGCCATTGAGCTGCAGCCCGGTGATCCGAAGCCGTACGTCAACCTCGGCAGCCTGCTGACTGACCTGGATCGCACGAAGCAGGCGGTCGAGGTTTGCCGCAAAGCCGTCAAACTGGCGCCGCAACTCGCCGCGGCCCACAACGAACTCGGCAGTGCACTCAGGGCGTCGGGTGACTTCGAGGCGGCACTCGCGTGTTTTCGAGAGGCTCTCCGGCTCGACCCCGGCAGCCGTGACGCGGCCAACAACCTGGCCGCCGCCTACGAGGAGACGAGCCGGCTCGATGATGCCCGCGCCGTGTGCGGACCGTTGCTGGCGAAGTTTCCGGGTGATCCGGGCGCAAACCTGATCATGGCGCGCTGCGACCGGCGCGATGGCGATATCGAGGCCGCCCTCAAGCATCTCGATGCCATTGACGACACCGGCACCCGGGCGACGCTGCGTCGCGATATCGCATTCGAGCGCTCCAAGCTGCAGGACCGGCTCGGCAACGCGGTCGAGGCGTTTCAGGCCATGTCGGACGCCAATGCGCTGGCGATGCAGGCGTCCGGCGTCGACGAGTCAATGGGTGAGAGCTTCATCAGCGGCGTTGCCGCGCTTCAGGCATGGGTCTCGCCGGCGGCCGCCGAGGCGGTGGGGGCGCTCGAGCGACCGGCGGACGAAGCTCAGGACCCGGTCTTTCTGGTCGGGTTTCCCCGGTCCGGCACGACCCTGCTGGGCCAGGTGCTGGACAGTCACTCCGGCCTTGTCATGGCCGAGGAACAGCCGTTTCTGGACCAGATCGTCAACCGCCTGCGATCGGCAGAGCCGCCTTACCCGGAGGCGATAACGCGGATGTCGGCGGATGAGATTGCCGAGTACCGGGCGCTTTACTTCGCCGGCGTCGACGGCGCCTTCGACCGCCGGCCTGGGCAGCGGATCGTCGACAAGTTCCCGCTGCATCTCGTGCACACCGGGCTGATCACCGCGCTGTTTCCCGGCGCACGGTTCATCCTCGCCCTGCGCCATCCGTGCGACGTGGTGCTGAGCTGCTTCATGCAGAGTTTCGTGCCCAACCCGGCGATGGCGAACTTCTACTCGATCGAACGGACGGCAATGACCTATGATCGCGTCCTGACCCTCTGGCAGGCATACGAAGAGCATTTCGATCCGGTGCGATACGCCATCCGGTACGAAGACGTCGTCGAGGATTTCGATCGCGCCATCGAGGCCCTGCTGGCATTCCTGGATTTGCCCTGGGAGGACGCGGTGCGCGCGTTCTCCGAGCACGCCCGGGCGCGCGGCCCGATCAACACGCCGAGCTATTCCCAGGTTACCGAGAAGCTCTACACCCGCGCGCGCTATCGCTGGCTGCGGTATCGCGAGCAGTTGGCGCCGGCCATGCCAGACCTTGATCCGTGGATCGAACGGCTGGGTTATGCCGAAACCGGCGAATGAGGAGCGGCCGCCGATTTTCCGCCGGACCGGAATCTGCTAGACTCTGACGGCAAGACGCCCGGGCTGACTTCTGGGCATTCCAGGGCTGTTCTCCGGGCGAAGGCAGGAGGCAGTTGCCATGCGCATTTCTGAAATTCTCAAGTCGAAGGGAAGCGGTGTCTTCACCATGCGGCCGACGGAGTCGGTAACCGCCGCGGTCCGCACTTTCCGCGAACGAGGAATCGGCGCCATCATCGTGCGTGAGACTGGCGGCGACATCGCCGGAATCGTGACCGAGCGCGATGTGCTGAACGATCTCGCCGATCACGGCGCGGAGACGCTTGCGAAGTCCTTGTCCGAGGTGATGTCCAGCGTGCGGGTATGCGCGCCGGACGACAAGGTGCGGGACGTGATGGGCATGATGACCTTGCGGCGCGTCCGCCACGCGCCGGTCATCGATGGCGGCGAACTGGTCGGCATGATCAGTATCGGCGATCTCGTGAAGCACCAACTCGACGAAACGGAGCTCGAGGTCAACACCATGCGGGATTTCGCCCGCGCGCACTGAACAAGGCGGCGGGCCAGGCCTCAGTCGGGACGTTTCTCCCGCATCGTGACGAACTCTTCGGCCGACGTCGGGTGGATGCCGACGGTCGCATCGAACTGCGCCTTCGTTGCGCCGGCTTTCATCGCGACGGCGAAGCCCTGGGTGATCTCCGGCGCATCGACCCCGACCATGTGCAGGCCGACAACCCGATCCGACGCCCGGTCGACGATGAGCTTCATCATCGAGCGTTCCTCGCGCGGTGTCAGGGTCAGTTTCATGGGCCGGAAGCGCGACACATACACGTCGATGTCGCCGAACGTCTCGCGCGCCTGCGCCTCCGTCAGTCCGACCGAGCCGATCGGCGGCTGGCTGAAGACCGCTGATGGCACGAAATCGTAGTCCATGGCACGGGGAGCCCCCTTGTACAGGGTGTCGATCAGCGCCATGGCCTCGCCGATCGCGACGGGTGTCAGGGCGATCCGGTCGGTCACGTCGCCGATCGCATAGATGTTGTCGACGGAGGTTTTCGAGTACTCGTCGACGACGATCGCACCCTTGTCATTGACCTCGACACCGACGTCCTCGAGCCCGATGCCGGCCGTGTTGGGCCGGCGGCCCGTCGCGTACATCACGCAGTCGGTATCGAGGGTCCAGCCGTCGGTGAACGTCAGGCAGTATCCGCCGTCATCGCGCTTGTCGATCCGCTCGATGACCGAATCGTCCCGGATATCGATCCCCCGGCGGATCATCTCGTCGCGGAGCGCAACGCGAACGTCCTCGTCGAAACCGCGAAGAATGTTGGCGGCCCGAATGATTTCGGTGACCTTGACGCCAGCCGCGTTGAAGATGCCCGCGAACTCCACGGCGATGTAGCCGCCGCCGACGATGACCATGCTCTCGGGCAATTCGGTGATCTCGAGCGCCTCGTTCGACGTGATCGCATGCTCGATGCCGGGTATGTCGGGAAGCGACGGCCAGCCGCCCGTCGCGACCAGGATAGTTTCGGCCGTGACCGTGCGTTCGCCGACGGCGACCGTATGCGCGTCGACAAGAACACCCTTGCCGTCAACAAGTTCGACGCCCGGGCCGTCGAGCAGGCGGTGATAGACGCCTTCAAGACGTTCGAGTTCCTTGTTCTTGAGCCCGATCAGGTGGGCCCAGTCCGGCTTCGTTTCGGCGGGGTCGACGGTCCATCCAAGCGCGTGGGCATCCTCGATTTCCTCGCCGTAGTGCGATCCGTAGACCAGAAGCTTCTTCGGCACGCAGCCCCGCATGACGCAGGTTCCGCCGATCCGCAGGTTCTCGGCTATCCCCACTTTCTTGCCGAGCGCCGCCGCGACCCGGGCGGCGCGCACGCCGCCCGACCCTGCGCCAATGACGAACAGGTCGAACTCGTAATCAGACATCGGTTCTCATTCTCCGTTGGTTGCCCAGAGACTTGTTCGCTCCTCCCGGCGAAGTCAACATGATCGAAACGATATCCGGGCGCACGAACGATTGCGCACACGCCCAGTCGCACCCAAATATGTCGATAATCGGTTTCGGTCTTGATTCAGGAGAGAAACGTGTCCGAACAATTACAGCAGTCGAGGAATGTGCTGGCCGCGGCGGCAATGACGGTCCTGCTCGCCGGTTGCGCAAGCGGTATTTCGACCGTGACGTCCGTCGACATGGACAAGTCGGATTTCTTCCACTACCGCGCCGCGGCGTCCGACGGCACCGTGCATGTCGCGGTCGCGGGACAGGCCGGCGATGTCGGCCGCGAACGGCTGAAGACGTTCGTCGCCGAGCAGTTCAGCGCGGTCAACGTACCCGGGCCTGCCGCCGAGTTCTCGAGCGATCCGGCAAGCATGGATTTTGGCGGGTCGCGCTTCGTTGTCGCCTTCCATCCGGGACCCGAGCTCAATGTCCGGAATATGTGCCGCACAGAGGCGTCGGCACTGGACGGCCTGACGACGGCCGGTGAGAGCAGCGGGCTGTACGCGATTGCGGCGTTCTGTAATGGCGACGACGTGCGGTACTGGGCCGAGTCTCGGGCGTCGGCCGACGTTACGCTCGAGGCGTTTTCGCGGCGGCTCGCCCGGGACGTGATCCCGAAGCCGATCAGCGGCAAGGAGTGCGACAGGGCCGACTGCTGATTTCAGGCCGGCAGACCGAACAGGTGCATTTCTCGCTCTGAGCCGCGGATCGCGTGGCGGCCCAGGTCTCGCCACGGCAGATCGGTGCCCTCGACGAAACTAGCCGACACCAGGACCGGCTCGCCGACGGCCTTGCACAGGCCCTCGATCCGTGCCGCTTCGTTCGCCGCGGCGCCGATGACCGAGAACTCGACCCGCGACGGCACGCCAATATTGCCGTACATGATCTCGCCGGCGTGAAGCCCGATACCGAACTCGAACGGTTCATCGCCGTGACCGGCGCGTTCCGCGTTGACCGCGGCGGCGCGGCCCAAGGCGTCACGCGCGGCCTTCACGGCCCGTTTCCGTGCCTCGGCGTCCGAGTAGGCATCATCGGCGATCGGAAAGATGGCCAGCGCCGCGTCGCCGATGAACCGCAGCACTTCTCCGCCGTTGTCCATCACCGCGCCGGCCAGCGCCCCGAAGTAATCGTTGAGCAAGGCGAGAAATCGTTCGTGGCCGAGGCTCTCGGCAAGCGGCGTCGAGTTGCGCAGGTCGCAAAACCAGATGACGGCGTTGATCATTTGTCCGGAGCCAAGAGAAATCTGCCCCTCGCGGACGCGTCGGCCGGCATCCTGACCGAGATAGGCGTTGAGGACGTTGTCGAGTAGTTGCTCGCGGTTCGCGAGTTTCGATATCAGCGCGAAACGTGGCAGGATTCTGTTGATGACGGCGATGTGTTCGGCGGTAAAACCGCCGGGACGATCGGTCGAGAACGACGCGATCAGGCCGCTTTGGTTGCGCAGCCGTTCGTCGATCCCGCCCGGGGCCATATTTATCGCCACGCCGAAGTAGCCTGTCGCGCCCTTGGCCGCGAGTTCGCGAAGTACCGGGTAACGGTCAAGCGCCGCGAAATCGTGATCGAAACGGTAGTGGACCGACGTCTCGCCTCGGTCGATCAGTGCCTTGAGTGGACTGACCCGCCAACCCTCGTCGTCATCCGGACTTGAGGTGACGGAGTACTGGCGGAGAACCGCTTTTTCACCGCGGTACCAGGTCAACGAAACGGCGTGGATAAGCGGGTGCAGCGTCTGAGAGGCGACATGTGCCCGAAACAATGGCACGCCACAATCGTACAGGCGCTCGCAGAACGCCTCGAAGATGCTTTGGTAATCGCCAATGCCTGCAACCAACGCATTGGCGATCATCCAGTCGCTCAGTTCCTGTACGCTCTCGGCCGAAACAGGGGTCATGCAGGTAGTTTAGGTCAGATGTCGCCCATGCACATGTACTTGATCTCGACGAACTCCTCGATCCCGTACTTCGAGCCTTCGCGACCGATGCCGGATTCCTTGACGCCGCCGAACGGCGCGACCTCGGTCGAGATGATGCCGGTGTTGATGCCGATGATGCCGTACTCGAGCTGTTCGGCGACGCGCCAGATTCGGCCGATGTCGCGGCTGTAGAAGTAGGCGGCGAGGCCGAACTCGGTGTCGTTCGCCATCTTGACGACGTCGGCGTCCTTCTTGAACCGGAACAGCGGCGCCAGCGGGCCGAAGGTTTCCTCGCGGGCGACGGCCATCTTCTGGGTAACGCCGGTGACGATCGTCGGCTGGAAGAAATTGCCGCCGAGCTTGTGACGCTTGCCGCCCTGAAGGACCTTGGCGCCTTTCGCCTTGGCGTCATTCAGATGCTCTTCGACCTTTTCCACGGCCGCCGTGTTGATCAGCGGACCCTGGTGGGTCACGCCTTTCAGGCCGTCGCCGACGACCAGCTTGCCGACGGCCTTCTTCAGTTTCCTGGCGAACTCGTCATAGACACCGTCCTGCACGTAGATCCGGTTGGCGCAGACGCAGGTCTGGCCGGTGTTGCGGAACTTGCAGGCGATGGCCCCGTCGACGGCCGAATCCAGATCGGCGTCATCGAACACGATGAACGGCGCGTTGCCGCCGAGTTCCATGGACGTCTTTTTCACGGTTTCGGCGCACTGCGCCATCAGCACCTTGCCGATTTCGGTCGAACCGGTGAACGAAAGCTTGCGAACCGTCGGGTTCGAGGTCATTTCGCCGCCAATGGTGCTGCCGGAACCGGTCACGATGTTGAACACGCCTTTCGGGATGCCGGCCCGCTCGGCGAGAACCGCCAAAGCCAGGGCCGAATAGGGGGTCTCGCTGGCCGGCTTGCCGACGAACGGGCAACCGGCGGCGAGCGCCGGGCCGGCTTTCCGGGTGATCATCGCGGCCGGGAAGTTCCACGGCGTGATCGAGGCGACAACGCCGATGGGTTCCTTGGTGACGACGATACGCTTGTCGGCGCCGTGCGGCGGAATGACATCGCCGTATATGCGCTTGCCTTCCTCGGCAAACCATTCGATGAACGACGCCGCGTAGGCGATCTCGCCCTTGGCCTCGGCCAGCGGCTTGCCTTGCTCCGCGGTCATCAGCACCGCCAGGTCCTCGGCGTTCTCCATCATCAGGTTGAACCACTTGCGGAGGATGGCCGCGCGCTCCTTGGCGAGCAGCGAGCGCCAGCCAGCCCACGACTTGTCGGCCGCCTTGATGGCCCGGCGGGTCTCCTTGGCGCCCATCTTCGGCACGGTCCCGAGCTTCTTGCCCGTCGCCGGATTCAGGACATCGAACGTCTCGCCGCTGTCGGCATCGACCCATTCCCCGTCGATGTAGCACTGCTGGCGGAAAAGCGATTTATCATTGAGTTTCATGACACGATCTCTCCTGGCTGGCGGGCCCGACCATCGATCCGGACCCCTGTTGTTGCCCGACGCAGTAGCAGGTTGCCGGTGAATGTCAAATGTCTCACATCTAACACCGGTGCGAAAAACACCCGAATCCCCCCGATTCTCTAGGATTCTCGCGGATTCTTGGGCGTCCCGGACCATGCTCGCGCCGGCCGAAACGATTTGGCGGCGCTCTCCGGTGTTGCGAAACTATCACACTCAGGCGTTTCCGGCGGTCGACATGGTTAACGCAACATGCACTTTAACCCGCTGGAAACTATGAAAAACGAAGGTGTGTCATTTTCAACACACCTTGTTGCTAAATTGCACAGGATCGCGCGCGATTTGTTGACCGGAGGCCGGGCGTTGTGGCTCTATCCTAACACTGACGGACAAAACTGCCGTCGGGCCCCGGACTGCCGGGGAGTTTTAACTTCCCGGCCCCTGCCGGGGTCATTTGAAAAAATGAGAGGGTAACAATGAAAAAGGTTCTTCTTGGAACTTCCGCCCTTGTCGCCGCTTCGGTCATCGCGACCGGCGCCGCCAAGGCCGAAGTCAGCCTGAACATGTGGAGCTACACCGCCTATGGTTTCGCCATCGACGGTGACGATCAGGCCAGCGATCCGGGTCTGGTCTCCTACCAGAACGCCAACATCGACTTCAAAGGCACGACCGAACTCGACAACGGCATGACCGTCAGCATGGTCGTCGACATGTATGCCCACGGTGGCAGCTCGTCGGTCGACGAAATGCGCGTCGCGATCTCGGACGACTGGGGCACCATCGACATCGGTAACAACGACTCGGCCGCCGACCTCATGAACGGCGTGCAGTGGGTTACCGGTAACGGTGTCAACTCGGGTACCTGGACCGGTTATGCCGCCCAGATCACCGACTCGGTTGCGTTCATGCGTACGGCCAGCTCGTTCACGGGCGACGCCCAGGGCATCCGCTACTTCACCCCGACCATGAACGGTTTCCGCGCCGCGGTTTCCTACCAGGGTGACAGCTCGGACGCCGCGTTCTCCAACATCGACTCGGCCGCCGGCAACTACAACAACGTGGTTTCCGTTGGCGTTGAGTACAGCGGTGACATGGACGGCGTTGGCATCTCCTTGAACGCTGGTGCCGACCACGCTCTCAGCTACACCCACGTTACGGCCACCTCGGCTGGTGCTGACGACGAAGCCACTCAGTACTTCCTGCGTGGTGGTATCTCGACCGGCGGTTTCTTCGTCGGTGCTGCGTACGCCCAGATGGACTTCAACACCAGCTCGACCGCCAAGCGTGACCGCTGGACGTTCGCTGCGACCGCTTCCTACTCGACCGGCCCGCACACGATCGGTATCGAGTACGCGACTGCTGAGCAGGACACCACGATCAACACCGCTGGTGACGACCAGGAGGCCGAAGGCTTCCTGATCGGTTACAACAACAACCTCGGTAACGGCGTCTACTGGGATGCCCGTTATGTCATGATCGAGAACGACGAGTCCGGCACCGCCAACGATGCCGACATCTCCGTTTTCGAAACGGGCCTCGGCGTCAGCTTCTAATAGCTGCCGACGTTCAACCCATTCGGTTGGGGAAAGGGGGATCGCTCGATCCCCCTTTTCTTTTGTCTTCGGGCTTTCTGTCGGGCCGACATTCCTTTACGACAGCACCATCGATCAGTAACGGCGGGGGCATGATCCGTGGGCGATATCGTCTGGCTGGCGTCCTATCCGAAATCCGGCAACACATGGGTGCGCGCGTTCCTCGTCAACTACCTGAACGAGGGAACCGACCAGTCGATGCGCGATCTCAACATGTTCGCGCTCGGCGACATGGACCGTCAGCACTACGAAGCGTGTTTCGGTGACGAGGGTTTCAAGAAGCTCCGGCGCCCGGGCGTCGGCGAGGAGCGGTTCGAGGTCCACGCCTATATCGCCGAAACGTTCACCGGCAATCCCGTCGTCAAGACGCACGGGAACTTCCGGCTGCAGAACGGACGGGTCGCTTTCAATCTCCGCGTCACGAAGTGCGCCGTTTACATCGTCCGAAATCCGCTCGACGTGCTCGTCTCGTTCGCCGACCACTACGGCGTGACGATCGACGAGGTCATCCGCGGCACGTCCGAGGAGACACACAAGATCTCCGCCCAGGCCGACCTGGTCGAGCAGTATCTCGGGACCTGGCGTTCGCATGTCGCCAACTGGGTGTCGTCGCAGGGCTTTCCCAAGATGTTGATGCGCTACGAGGACATGGTTCGCGATCCGCACCGGGCGTTCACCCAATTGGCCGGGTTCCTGAAGCTCGGCGGTGACGAAAACCGTCTGGCGCGGGCGATCGAGAGCGCCTCTTTCGAGACGTTGCGGCGCAAGGAGGAGGAGGAGGGTTTCGCCGAGAAGTCGCCGCACAGCGAGCGTTTCTTCCGCCGGGGAACCTACGGCGGCTGGCGCGAGGTTCTGACCCCGGAGCAGGTTTCGCGCATCGTCGAGTTCAACGGACCGATCATGAGAAAGCTCGGATATATCACTGACAACGGTGACATTCGGTTTTAGTCTGCCCCGAATCCCGTGGTTGCCGACCACCCCCCGAGCGAGAGAGTCTTTACATGTCGCGACGCAAAGGCCCCGTCACTCCGCCACCCTTTCCCGGCCCGGTTTCGGGATCGCGCGGTTCGGGTGTCGCCGGCGCGTTGCTCGGCAATGCGATCGGACCCGTCGGCCCGGCGCCTGGCGCCGATCTCGTCCAGATCGCGGAGCGATATCACCGCAACGGCCAGTTCAACGAGGCGGACCGTCTTCTGAAGGAGGCGCTCCAGAGACAGCCGAATCACCCGCGCGCCATGACGCTGATGGGAATGTTGCTGAACCGCCGGCAGAAGCACGCCGAAGCGGAACGCATGCTGAAGAAGACGCTGAAGGTGAACGCCCGCCAGTCGGAAGCGTGGAACGCGCTCGGCACCGCCTACCGGTCGCAGGGCCGGTTCGGCGAGGCGATCAAGGCCTATCAGGAGGCGACAGCGCTCGATCCGGATTTCGCCGGTGCCTACAGCAACATGGGGACGGCCTATCGCGAGAACGGCGAGTTCGATATGGCGCTGAAGAGCTGCGAGAAGGCGCTGGCGCTCAATCCGAACCTCGCCGAGGCGTGGAATGGTCTGGCCCGGGCCCGCCGTTTCCAGCAGGCCCCCGAGGGCATGGACGTGCTGAAGCAGGCCGCCGAGAGCGGTTCGCTGACGCCGCTGGCCCGCAAGCACGCGTTCTTCGCACTGGGGAAGATCCACGATGATCTCGGCCGGTATGACGAGGCGTTCCGGTACTACAACCAAGCCAATGCCTTGCGGACGTCGCCCGCGGATGCCGCTGCCGATTGCCGGATCATGGCCGAGGCGGCGCGCATTTTCGATCATGCCCCGGAACGGCTGGCGGACGACGAGGCGCGGACCGAACCCGCATTGCGGCCGGTTTTCGTCCTCGGGATGCCCCGTTCCGGGACGACACTGATCGAGCAGGTTCTCGCCAGCCACCCGGAAGTGGTCGGCGGCGGCGAACTGAACTTCTTTACCACCGCGGCGCGCCGGTACGGACTGAGCCGAGACATGAAGGATCCCCCGAAGGACCTGATCAAGTCCTTGCGACGGGACGCAAAGAAACTCCGCAAGGAGTTCTTCAGGCATTTCGAAACCGGCAACAATCGGTTGCGGTCATCGACGAAGGTGGTGGTCGACAAGACCCCCTTCAATTTCATGTACGTGGGCCTGATCTCGGTCGTGTTCCCGGAGGCCAGGATCGTGCATTGCGTTCGCGATCTGATGGATACGGGATTGTCGGTGTATTTCACCGACTTTGCCGCGAACCAGCCGTTCTCGACCGATCTGGCGACGATCGGCCGGTACATGGGGTGCTATCAGCGCGTCATGGCGCATTGGCAAAAAATCGACATATTGCCGATCTTGAATCTGGAATATCAGAATCTGATTGCCGAACAGGAAGCGACAACCCGTGAGCTGATATCGTTCTCCGGACTGGACTGGGACGATAAGTGTTTGATGTACCACAAAACAGAGCGGTATATATCTACGCCGAGCGATTGGCAGGTTCGTCAGCCGATCTATACCGATTCGGTTTCGCGCTGGCGCAACTACGAACGGCACCTCGGCCCTCTGCGCGAGGCGCTGGAGGCGGAGAGATAGTCATGGGAGCCGGACGATGAGCAGCCTTCAATCCCTGACAAAGGGTGACCGGGGCGTGATCGCTTCCCTCCGGCGGGTCCTGCTGGTGCCTGTGCTTGTCGGCGTGATCGCCGTCGCCGGCTGCACCGGACCGGTCGAGTACGAAGTCGAACACGACATCAACGATCCCGAAGGCTTCAAGCGGGCCCGCAGCGGTCAGGAGTACGGCAATCTCTTCGGGGAGGGCGGCATTCTTGGCGGCGACAAGGGCTCCCAGGGCGGGCAGATCGGAATTGGCGTGAACGCGTTTTTGTGGCGCGCGACCCTCGACACCATCTCCTTCATGCCGGTGACGGTTGCCGATCCGTTTGGCGGGGTCGTCCTCACGGATTGGCGGGAATCGACCGACTCGCCGGGCGAGCGTTACAAGATGAACATCTACATCCTCGGCCGGGAACTGCGGGCCGATGGTGTTCGGGTTACCGTTCTGAAGCAAGAATTGCAGGACGGCATTTGGCGCGATCGGAATGTCGGTGAGAACGTGTCCGTGCAGATCGAGGACGCCATTCTCTCACGGGCCCGTCAGTTCCGGCGTGAGACGATCTCCCGGGAACAATGACGTCGCGCATCGCCGCCGGCTGACCCGGCCTTGGACCAGTCTTGGACATGGGCAAATCTAGGAAAGAGCGGCGGTTGGCGGCCAAGTCCGTCGGTTCGAAGACCCGGCCGGTCACCGGCCGTGGCAACGAGCCCGTTGCGGCCCGTCTTCAGTCGGCGGCGCGCGCCGCGGCCCGCGACGTCAAGCAGGCCGAGGCGATCCTTGTCGGCATTCTGAACGACGAGCCCGCGAATTCCGATGCCCTGCGGCTCTATGGCGGCATTCTGAGGAAAACCGGGCGCCTTGCCGAAGCCCGGGCGTTGCTGCAGGCGGCGGCCACGGGCAATCCGAACTCAAGCGATATCCGCGTCGGTCTCGGGCTGGTCTACCGCGATCTTGGCGACGCGCCCGAGGCGATCAGATCGTTCGAGAGCGCCCTGGAGGTCGACCCCGACTCCTGGTATGCGTTGTGCAATCTCGGAACGGTCCTGCGTGAAACCGGCCAGTTCGATGACGCCTGCGAGCGTTTCGTAGCGGCGTTGAGAATCAACCCGTCGCTGCCGGAGGCCTGGAACGGCCTCGCGCGTTCGGCGCGTTACGACGAGGCGCCGCCGTATCTCGACGATATCAAGGCCGTTGCCGAGAATGCCCATCCGATGGAGCATCGCGTTCAGGCACTGTATGCGCTCGCCAAGATTCTCGACGATATCGGCGATTATGGCGAGGCGTTCGAGTATGCCGAGCGTGCCAATTCGATCTCCCGCAAGCCCGCCGCCATCGATCTGGGCCCGGCGTTCCTGCAACGGGTCGACAGCTATTTCACCGACGCCCGGCTTCAGTCGTTACCGCGTCTGACAGTGAATGACATCGAGCCTGGGCCCACGCCCGTCTTCGTGCTCGGCATGCCGCGGTCCGGCACGACGTTGATGGAACAGTTCTTTGCCGCCCATCCCCACACCTCATGTGCGGGTGAAACCAATTTCTTCGGCGATTGGGGGCATACGACGGAGAACCGGCTGCCGCGCCCGGACCAATACCCCGAGGCAACGGATTCGCTGACCGCGCCGATCCTGAAGGACATGCGGAAACGCTTCTTTCGGTGTTTCGATATGTCGGATGGGCCGCTTGTCCTGGTCGACCGGACTCCCTTCAACTACGCCTACCTGCCGGTAATATCCGCAGTGCTGCCGGATGCGCGGATCATCCACCTGATGCGCGACGACTATGACCGGGGCATCTCGATATTCCTGAACGAGTTTGCGCCTGTCTATCCGTTCACCCGCTCGCTGCAGGGGATCGGCGAGTATTCCGTCGCCTATCGGCGCCTGATGACGCGCTGGCACGAGACTGCCGTGCTGCCGATCCTCGACATTCAGTATGAGGACTTCGTCAGCGATCCCGAGGGCCATGGGCGGCGGATTCTTGAGTTCTGCGGCCTTGACTGGGATGAGGCTTGTCTTCAGTTTTACCGAAGTAATCGCCTGGTCTCGACACCGAGCGATTGGCAGGTTCGCCAGCCAATGTATACGTCCTCGATCGGACGCGGGGGGTACTACAAGGACTTCCTCGGTCCCTTGCGCGACGCGCTTGGCGAATAAACGAACGGAACGAAAGATTGATCGAAAGCCGATCGAGCTTGGACAACGCTGGCGTGGCACGCAATGACGGTTGAAACCCTGGAACAGCTTCTTGCGCCGGTAACCCCGGAAGAGTTCTTCTCGGACTACTTCGGGAAGAAACCGCTGCACGTGCCTGGTACGCCGGAAAAGTTCCGGGGTCTGATGGATTGGGACACGCTGAACGAAATGCTCCGCCGTACGGAGTTCTGGACGTCGGACAACTTCCGGCTGGTGAAGCAGGGCAACCACGCACCGCCACCGGTCTATTGCCGACCAACACCGCCCAGCGTGATGCGACAGGTCATGCGGCCGGCGTGGGACCTTGTTCAACCCAACCTGAAGGCCGGCGCGACGATCGCACTGTACTTCGTGCAGTCGATGACCGAGCCGCTACGCGAACTCACCAGCATGCTCGAGTCCGAAGTCCATGGACGCCTGCAGATGAACATCTACTGTTCATGGGTTCGCGAACAGGGCCTGCATCCGCATTTCGATACCCACGACGTCTTCGCGTTTCACATCGAGGGCAAGAAGGAATGGCGGGTCTATGACGACCCGATCGACCGGCCTGTTGCCCATGACATGTTCGAGGGCGATGCGCGGAAACGGCTCGACGCCAAGAAGCGAGATGTCTATCTCAAGCCGATGATGGAGCCCGGCTCCTTCCTGTACATTCCGCGCGGCTGGTACCATGAGGCGCGGGGATTGACCGACGGATGCTTCCACATTGCCGCGGGCATGCACTATCCGGTCGGTCTCGACGTCCTGACGACCCTTTGGAACAGGTTAAGCGCGGACCCGGCGTTTCGCAGCCGACTGGCTCTGCCGACCGACGACGGTGGCGAGGCGGCGCTGGAAGCGCAACTCGAGGAAATGGCCAACGCGGCGGCGGACGTGTTCCGTCAGCCGGATGTCCTCAAGGAGATCGTTCGCGTTCGCGATACGTTCCGGACCGAGAAGTTTCCCGCCGATTTGCCCGCCAGCGTTGTCGGGAACGATTCGAAGAAGTCTTGATCGACAGTCGGCGGCGGTACCGCGCAATCCGGAGTATGCGTTCGGAAAGGCCTCGAAATGAACGTGGCTGAGCAGCGATTTCAGTTGGCCGTGAACTTGTTCAACCAGGGCCAGTTGGAAGCCGCAAGGCAGGAATGCCAGGCGGCCCTGCGCCTTGCGCCGAAGCAGCCCGATATTCTTCATCTTCTGGGCCTCATCGCGTATCGCGGCGGTAATCTCGGAGAGGCCGAGAAGCTTCTGACCCGGGCATCGAAGGTCATGCCGGGGCACGCGGATTGCCTGTTCAACCTGGGTGTGGTGCTGCGCGACAGAGGAAAGTTGCGCGACGCACTCCGTCAGTTCAATCGCGTCGTCGCGCTCCGTCCCGACAGCATTGACGCGTTGATCAACCTGTCGCTGACGCAGCGGGACCTGGGCGACCTTGCAGCGGCGGAAGAGAACTCGCGCAAGGTCGTTGAACTGGCGCCGCGATCGAGCGCGGGCTTCAACAATCTCGGTGTGATCTATTCGCTGATGAACCGGTTTGCGGATGCGGAGCGCGCGTGGCGCAAGGCCATCGATCTGAAACCGGATCATTTCAACGCGATCAGGAATCTCGCCCAGCTGTTCCATCGCTGGGACGCCAGGGCCGCGAAGGCCGGCGACTACTATCGCAGAGCCATTGATCTCGCGCCCGGCGATCTCACGGTCGCCATCGATTATTTCGACTATCTGACGGAAATGGGTTTGCTCGACGAGGCCGAGGCGATGCTGGAGCGGATGCGGGCCGATTTCGATGCGGAGCCGGATCTGACGCTCGCTGAGGTCCGGCTTCTTGAAGCCCGTGGCCGGGACGCGGATGCTTTGGTTGTTCTGGATGACTTGTCGTCGCGGTTTGCGTCGAACGACGGGGTCGAGCATTCCCTGGCGAAGCTGCTCGAGCGAACCGGCCGGTTTGACGACGCGATCACGCATTATCGTGCACTGGCCGAGCGAAATCCTGCGGATGGGCTGGCCTACATGGCGCTCAGCGATCTCGTGAGGTTCGACGTCGACGATCCGTTGTTCGCGAAAATGCGCCGGGCCGCAAAACGTCCGGACACGGACCCGTTGGATGTCGAACGGTTGATGTTCGCCATGGGGCGGGTACAGGACCGGTCCGGTCGGTTCGACGATGCGTTCAGTTCGTTCGCCGCCGGCAACCGGATGCGCCGGGCGCGGCTGGACTACGACGCGGACCTCAACGAGCGCTTCATCGGCCGCATGTGCGACGTCTTCGACCGCGAGAGAATGGCGGCGCTGACGTTGACTTCGCCGCCGGGCGAAAGCCCGATCTTCATCGTCGGCATGCCGCGTTCCGGCACCACGCTTGCCGAACAGGTTCTGGCCAGCCACAGCAAGATTTCCGCGGGCGGAGAACTGACCCACATGCCGGCCAACGTCAGGCGACAGGCCGACCGCGTCGGCAGCGAGGTGCCGGAGTTCGTCGCCGATCTCTCGGCCGAAGATATCCGCGAGCTGGGACAATCGTACCTCGCGGCCGTGTCGCCGCTGGCCGGAGCCGGGGGCATCCTGACTGACAAGCTGCCGCAGAACTTCCTGAATGTCGGCATCATTCGGATGATCTGGCCGGGCGCGCGGATCATTCACACCCGACGCCATCCGCTGGCGACCTGTTTCTCAATCTTCAGCCAGTTGTTCCAGGCATCGCACAACTACGCCTACGACCTCGTGGAGCTCGGCCGGTACTATCGGGATTACCGGACACTAATGGCGCACTGGCATTCGGTCTGCGATGAGCCCATTTATGATCTGGACTACGAAACGTTCGTTCAGAATCCGGAGGTCGAGACGAGGCGCCTGCTGGATTATTGTGGCCTGGAGTTCGAGGACGCGTGCCTCGCGTTTCACAACACCGACCGCAGTGTCCGCACGGCCAGCCGGATTCAAGTGCGCCAACCATTGTACACATCGTCGCTTGAGCACTGGCGTCGTTACGAGAATCATTTAAGACCGCTGATGGAAGTGATCGGAGACGCATAGATGAGACGAGCCGCAACAATCGGCGGGTACATGTCCCGGCTGCTTGCCGTTGCCATCCTGATTGCGGCGCCCGTGGCGCAGGCGACATCGCCGGACAGCCTGTCGCCGCAGGATCTCGCCGACATCGAGCGGATCGAGGCCTATCTCAACAGCTTCGACTCGCTCGAGGCCCGGTTCGTACAGATGTCGTCCACCGGCCAGGTCGCCGAAGGCGACTTCCTGTTGTCGAAACCCGGCAAACTGCGGATCGACTACGACCCCCCGGTCCCCATGCAGATCATCGCCAACGGACTGTTCCTGGTTTACGAGGACACCGAGCTCGAGCAGCAAACGCATGTCCCGTTGGCGTCGACGCCGGTCGGCATACTCGTCAACGAGGACATCACCCTGAACAACGACGAGATTGCCGTCACGGCGGTCGACCGTGGCGCTGCGTTCATCGAGGTGGCGGTCATCCGGAAGGACGAACCCAACGCCGGGGAAGTTCGCCTGGTCTTCAGCGACAGGCCGCTGGCGCTCAAGCGCTGGGTGGTGACGGATGCGCAGGGCGTGCGGACGAATTTTGCGTTGCTCGGGGCGCTGACCGGTGTCGACATCGACCCCGACCTGTTCATCGTCGAGAACAAGTTTCCCAAGGACCGGCAGTAACGGTTGCCGATGAACGCCGCAGGTTCACCACCGATCAAGAATCTCGTCTGGATCGCCAGTTATCCAAAAAGCGGCAACACGTGGACACGGTTCATCGTCGATCGTCTGACGCGGCCCGAAACGGCGTTCGATATCAACGAGTCGGTTCGCCACTCTCTCGGTTTCGTCCAGATCACCGCGAAGGCAATTCGCGACCAGGGCGTTCGTTTGACCGACAACAACTTCGCCGACGTCCGCAGGTACTGGGGCGAGGTCCAGCGGGCGATCTCCGGCTCGGGAACCGACCGTATCTTCCTCAAGACACACAACATCGCGGCGCGGTTCGACACCGGGCCGTTCCCCGACCCGGCGGTGACGCATGCCGCGATCTATCTGGTGCGCGACCCGCGCGACGTGGCGATTTCGTACGCTCATCATTACAAGACCGACGTGACGACGGCGGTGCAGATGATGTGTCAGCCGTTCGCGACGCTGTGCCAGTCCAGCGAGGTGGAGAGGACGGAGCTGCTCAAGTCGTGGGGCCAGCATGTCACCGGGTGGACGGCCGAGAAACCGTTCCCGACCCTAGTGCTGCGTTACGAGGACCTGCTGGCGGACACGCCGGCGGCGGTCCTGCAAATGGCACGCTTCCTGGACGTGCCGTGCGAGGCTTCCCGTGCCGCGGAGATTGCCGACGAAACCGGTTTCGACAAACTGAAGGCGCAGGAAGATGCCGGCGGTTTCGCCGATGCCGTGACGGCGGACGGTTTCTTCCGGGCGGGCCGGAGCGGCCAGTGGCGCGGCTTCGAGAATCCGTCCGTGTTCGAACCGTTATCGCGGGAGTTCGCCGAGGTAATGCGGAAGTTCGGGTACGCGGCGTAGCGGGTCCGGCTACTCCACGGTGACGCTCTTGGCGAGGTTCCTGGGCTGATCGACGTCGGTCCCCTTGATGGTCGCCACGTGATACGCCAGCAGTTGCACCGGAATGGCATGCAGGATCGGCGCGACAAACGGATCGACGGCCGGCAACGCAATGGTGGCGACTGCCAGACTGCTGAGCTTCTCCGACCCGCGTTCGTCGGTGAAGAACACGACCTTACCGTCGCGCGCCGCGACTTCCTGAAGGTTCGACGCCGTCTTGTCGAACAGCGGATCGGATGGCGCGATCACGATGACGGGCACGTTCTCGTCGATCAGGGCAATGGGGCCATGCTTCATCTCACCCGCGGCATAGCCCTCGGCATGGATGTAGGAAATCTCCTTGAGTTTCAGCGCCCCTTCGAGCGCCATCGGGTAGCTCGTGCCGCGGCCGAGATACAGCACATCCCGGGCCTTTGCGACATCGTGCGCGATCTCCTTGATCGAGGCATCGTGGTTCAGCACCTCGGCGGCGCGTGACGGGACTTCGGTCAACGCCAGCATCAACCGCGCTTCCTCGTCCGCATCGATCGTGCCCTTGTCGCGCGCCAGTGCGATGGTCAGGCAGGCGAGGACGGCGAGCTGGGTGGTGAAGGCCTTGGTCGAGGCGACGCCGATCTCCGGTCCTGCGTAGGTCTGCCAGACGGTGTCGGATTCGCGGGCGATGGTGCTTTCAGGCACGTTGATGACGGAAACGATTCTCTGCCCCTGTGAGCGCGCGTAGCGCAGCGACGCCAGCGTGTCCATGGTTTCGCCGGACTGCGAGATAAACAGCGCGACGCCGTTCTCGGGCATGTCGGCGGCGCGGTAGCGGAACTCCGACGCGACGTCGATCTCCACCGGGATCCGGGCGATCTGCTCGATCCAGTACTTGGCGACCATGCCGGCAATATAGGCGGTGCCGCAGGCGATGATGGTGATGCGGCTGACCTTCCCCGCATCGAACCCGAGCGGCAGGGTGACATGGCGCGTCGCCGGATTGACGTAGGAGTTCAGCGTATCGCCGATGACCTGCGGCTGCTCGTAGATCTCCTTGAGCATGAAATGCTCGTAGCCGGCCTTTCCGATGGTGGCGCCGGAAAGCGCGGACTGGGTGATCTTGCGATCGACCTCGTTGTCGTTCTCGTCATAGACCGTGGCGCCGGTCGGCGTGATCACCGCCCAATCGCCGTCCTCGAGATACTGGATGCGGTTGGTCAGGTGGGCGAGCGCCATGGCATCGGAGCCGAGGAACATCTCGCCGTCGCCGTAGCCGATCGCGAGCGGACTGCCCTGGCGCGCCGCGATCATCAGGTCGTGACGGCCGGCGAACACGATGCCGAGCGCGAAGGCGCCCTGCAGCGCCTTGATGCTGGCGCCGGTCGCGGCCACCGGATCCATGCCCTCGTCCATCTTCGCGTGGATCAGGTGTGCGACGACCTCGGTATCGGTGTCCGAGGCGAGATTGCGGCCCGAACCGGCGATCTGTGCCTTGATCTCCTGGTAGTTCTCGATGATGCCGTTGTGCACCAGCGCGACCTTCGACGTGGCGTGCGGGTGGGCGTTCTCCTCGTTCGGCACGCCATGGGTTGCCCACCGCGTGTGTCCGATCCCCGTGGTGCCGGCGAGCGGTTCCGCTTCGAGCCGCGTCGCAAGATTGCCGAGCTTGCCTTCGGCGCGGCGGCGATCGATCGAGCCGTTGACGAGCGTCGCGATACCGGCCGAATCGTAGCCGCGGTACTCGAGCCGCTTCAGTCCCTCCAGAAGCAGCGGGGCGACTTCGTTCTTGCCGACGATACCGATGATTCCACACATGCCTGCCGCTCCCGATCAGGATTTCTTCTGGCGCGCCCGAAAGCGCGTGGCGCCGTCGGGGACGTTGCGTTGTTCCGCGCGGGTCAGGGCCAGTTCCGCGTCCCCCACGTCCTTCGTGACCGTGCTTCCGGCGCCGACGATGGCGTCCTTGCCGATCCTGACCGGGGCCACCAATGCGGTGTTGGAGCCGATGAACGCGCCCGCACCGATCTCCGTCCGGTTCTTGTTGATGCCATCGTAGTTGCAGGTGATCGTACCTGCGCCGATGTTGGCCTTCGCGCCGACCGTCGAGTCGCCGACATACGCGAGATGGCTCGCCTTGGCGCCATCGCCGAACGCGACGTTCTTCATTTCGACAAAGTTGCCGATGCGGACACCTTCTCCGATCCGTGCCTTGCCGCGCAGGCGGGCAAAGGGGCCGACCGTGGTTCCCGCGCCGATCGTCGTCTGCTCGATGTGGCAGAACGCATGAACCGTGACGTTGTCGCCGATCGTGACCCCGGGGCCGAAGAACACGTTGGGCTCGATCACCACATCCCGGCCAATCTTCGTGTCGGCGCTGAAGAACACGCTGGCCGGGTCGATCAGCGTCGCGCCGCCGTCGAGGGCGCGCCGGCGCAGGCGTTGCTGCATGATAGCCTCGGCCTCTGCGAGATCGGCCCGCGAGTCGACGCCGATGATCTCCTCGCCGCTGGCTTCGATGACGGCGCAGACGTCGCCGGCGTCCCGCGCCAGGGCGACGATGTCGGTCAGATAGTATTCGTTCTTGGCGTTGTCATTGTCGATGCCATCGATCAGCCGCCACAGCCGTTCTCCCTTGATGGCCATGGCGCCGGCGTTGCAGAGCTCGATGGCGAGCTGTTCATCCGTCGCGTCGCGCGCTTCGACGATTGCGGTCAGCGTTCCATTGCGATCGGCGATCAGCCGCCCGTACAGTCCTGGCTCGGCGGGGCGGAAACCCAGAACGACGACGGCGGGGTCGTCGCCGGCTTCGCAGCGGCGCACCATCTCTGCGAGCGTCGCGGGTTCAATCAGCGGGTCCGCGCCGAACAGGACCAGAACCGTGCCGTCTGCCTCGCCGAAGGCTTCGCGCGCTGCCGCCACCGCGTGCCCGGTTCCCAGGCGTTCGTGTTGAATGGCGGTCGGATGCGGCGCAACGACATCGCGCACGTCGTCCATGTCGTCACCCGTGACGACGACGATCTTGCCGGCGCCGATTGCCTCGACCGCATCGACGACGTGCCGGACCAGTGGCTGACCGGCGATCCGGTGCATGACCTTGGGCGTGTCGGACTTCATGCGGGTGCCGAGACCGGCTGCGAGCACGATCGCCGAGATCGGTCCCGCGGGCGTCTTTTCGGAGGGGATTGGTGCGGACATGATACGGAATCTCTCGAGAATCTGGGCGCGAAATTGCCACAGCGTCCCGCCCCGGCCAAGTCACAGATTGTTTCCTTGTTGCACAGCCGCGACGGCGGACGTCCCGCTCGCTTGACAACCGCGACGGGCGAACATTATATGCCCGCCTTACCCTGAAAGGGCGCGTAGCTCAGCGGGAGAGCACTGCCTTCACACGGCAGGGGTCACAGGTTCAATCCCTGTCGCGCCCACCATTTTTGTCCAGCCAATAGCCTGGACAAGAATGGGATGCGACAACACGTTAAGTGTTCGGCGCTCAAGCGCCGGCGCGCCCACCATTCCTTCGAACCCCGAAACGGGGGCCGATCCCGTGCTGACCGACCTCGAACAGAAACTCTCAGCGATCCGCCGGGGCGAACTGGACGAGAGAACGGTCTACGCGAGCTCCTTTGCAGAACGCCGCCAACTGGTCCCCGCCGAGGGACCGGTTTTCCATTGCCCGGTGTGCGGGACCTGGCACCGGCGTTTCCTGCCGTTCGGGCTCGGCGGGCGCCGCAACGCGAAATGCCCGGCATGCGGCTCGCTCGAACGCCATCGTTACCTTTGGCGGCATCTGCGCGACCATCACCGCGTCGAACGCCGCCGCCTCGCCGTGCTGCATGTCGCGCCGGAACCCTGCATTGCCGCGCGGTTGTCGGGCTTGGCCAACCTGCGTTACCTCACGATGGACCTCTACAACGAAGGCGCGGCGCTCAACCGGGACCTGACCGATACCGGGCTGCCGGCGGCCGTATTCGACATGGTCATCTGTTCCCACGTGCTCGAGCATATCGAGCGCGACGATCTGGCGATTGCCGAGATGGCGCGGCTGCTGCGGCCCGGCGGGCGGCTCGTCGCCATGGTGCCGGTCGATCGCAAGCTCACCGTCACCTTCGAGGATGCGTCGATCACCGATCCGCTGGATCGTCACATTGCGTTCGGCCATCCCTACCACGTCCGGGTCTGCGGCATGGATTATCCGGACCGCATCCGTGCTGCCGGTTTTAACGTGACGGTGTTCGACAGCAGGCGGATGAGCCCGCTCATCCGCCATGTCGAGCGCATCAACAAGACCCTGCTGTTCGACGGGATCAAGCGCCGGGCTTAACGCTCGATGTCGGCGCCGCCCTCTTCGGTGCGTCTGGCGACGAAGGCGTCGATCTCCTCGACCCGTCCCGGATCGATCGGCGGCGCTTCGAACGCCATGATCGTCTCCTTGAAGATGCGGTTGGCGCGCCGGGTCGCGTCGACCGAACCGGTGTCGCGCCAGGTCTCGAAGTTACGCCAGTCCGAGACCAGCGGCGTGTAGAACGCGTCCTCGAACCGTGCGATGGTGTGCGGCGTGCCGAAGAAATGTCCGCCCGGGCCGACGTCGCGCATGGCGTCCAGCCCGATGGTGTCGTCGTCGACGACGAGCGGCTGCAGCACCTCGGCCATCATCTGCAGCATCTCGATGTCGACGATGAACTTCTCCGCCGACGCGGTCAGGCCGCCCTCCAGCCAGCCGGCGCCGTGCAGCACGAAGTTGGCGCCGCCCATGATGGCACCCCACAGCGACATCTGGGTCTCGTAAGCCGCCTGCGCGTCGACGCAGTTGGACGCGGTCGGCGCCGAGGAGCGCAGCGGCAGGTTGTAGCGCCGCGCCAGTTGACCGGACGCGAACGCCGCCTTGGTGTACTCGGGCGTGCCGAACGCCGGGGAACCCGACCGCATGTCGACGTTCGAGGTGAAACTGCCGTAGACCACGGGCGCGCCGGCGCGCGCGATCTGCGCCAGGCAGATGCCGGCCAGCGCTTCGGCATTCTGTTGTGTCAGCGCGCCCGCGAGCGTCACCGGCGCCATGGCGCCTGCCAGCGTGAACGGCGTCAGCACCATGGCCTGACCGGCAACCGCCGCATCGATGATACCGCGGCACATCAGTCCGTCGAGTTGCAGCGGCGAGTTGGAGTTGGCGACCGAGTAGCACACCGGGGTGTCGCGGAATTCCTCCTCGCTGAGGCCGTGGGCGATGCGAAAAATCTCGTAGCTGTCGGCCACCGCCTGGGTGCCGCGGAAGAAGATGAATCCGGGCTTCTCGGTCAGGGTCACCAGCGATCGCGCCGTGTGCATATGGCGCACGTTGATCGGGATGTCCTGCGGCTCGGTGCCGGTGCCCATGACGTGGATCACGTTGAAGGTCTGGGCGAGCTTGCAGAAGTTCTCGAAATCGCGGAACGAGCCGTCGCGCCGGCCGCCGTCGAGATCGGAATAGAACGGCGGTCCGCCGACGGTGCCGATGACGACGTTGTTGCCGCCCATGGTCGCGTTGCAGGCCGGGTTGCGCGCCTGCAGGGTGACGCTCGACGGCGCCAGGCCGACCTTCTCCATCACCAGTGCCGGATCGAGCCGCACCATCATGTCGTCGTCGACGTCCGCCCCGGCCTCGGCATAGAGCGCGCGTGCCGGATCGGACAGCACCCGGATGCCGATCTCCGAAAGCACCGTCAGCGACGCTTCGTGGATTGCCTCGACGTGGTCTTCGCTGAGGACCTCGAGGCACCGGAACGGGTTCTTCCATTGCCGCCAGTAGGGCTTGCCGCCCTTCGGCGCTGGCGGGCGGTGCGCACCGCCCTTGTCGCGCCGCGATCGTCGTCGGCCTTCCTGCATCCCTTGGTCCTTTTGTGCGGGTTGCTGTATCGTCAGTCTATGCCAGAAGCATGAAGCGCGTCGAAGGAATGAACTTCAATCTATATCAAACAACCCTCACTTGACCGCTGAAGGGGATGGCACCATAGGACTCGCATGACACAGGCATTCACCGATCATCTCCTGCGTGAGATCGCACAGGTCCGCGAAGCCGGCCTCTACAAGTCGGAGCGCGTCATCACCTCGCCCCAGGGCGCCGGGATTCACGTCGGCGCGGTTGACGGCGGCCGGGACGTCGTCAATTTCTGCGCCAACAACTATCTCGGTCTCGCCGATCATCCCGATCTGATCGCCGCGGGCGCCCGTGCCCTCAAGGAGCACGGCTACGGCATGGCCAGCGTGCGCTTCATCTGCGGCACCCAGGACGTGCACAAGGAGCTCGAGGCCCGGATCAGCCGGTTTCTCGGCATGGAGGACACGATCCTCTACTCGTCGTGCTTCGACGCCAACACCGGGCTGTTCGAGACGCTGCTGGGCGACGAGGACGCGATCATCTCGGACGCGCTCAACCACGCCTCGATCATCGACGGCGTGCGGCTCTGCAAGGCGAAGCGCTTCCGCTACGCCAACAACGACATGGCGGACCTGGAACATTGTCTGAAGGAAGCCGCGGATTGCCGGTTCCGGCTGATCGCCACCGACGGCGTCTTTTCCATGGACGGCATCATCGCCGACCTGCCGGCGATCTGCGACCTCGCCGACAAGCACGACGCCATGGTCATGGTCGACGACAGCCACGCGGTCGGGTTCATGGGCCCGAACGGCGGCGGCACGCCGGACCACTACGGTGTGCGCGACCGCATCGATATCCTGACCGGCACGCTGGGCAAGGCGCTGGGCGGCGCGTCGGGCGGTTACACGGCGGCGAGCGCGCCGGTCGTCGACTGGCTGCGCCAGCGCTCGCGGCCGTACCTGTTCTCCAACACGCTCGCGCCGGTCATCGCCGCGACATCGGTTGCCGTGCTCGACATGCTCGAGGCCAGCGGCGATCTGCGCGAACTGCTGCATCGCAACGCGCGGGCCTTCCGCGAAGGCATCGAGGAACTCGGTTTCACCACGGTTCCGGGCGAACATCCGATCATCCCGGTCATGCTGGGCGACGCGAAGCTCGCCGGGGCCATGGCGGACCGGCTGCTGGAGCGCGGCATCTACGTGATCGGTTTTTCCTATCCGGTGGTGCCCGAGGGCAAGGCGCGTATTCGCACCCAGATGTCGGCGGCGCACTCGCCGGACGACATCGCGCGCGCGCTCGAGGCGTTCGGCGCGGTCGGCCGCGAACTGGGCGTTATCTAATGGACGCCTCATGCTTCGTCGGGCTCAGCATGAGGGAAATTAGGCATCCTCACCCTGAGCCTGACGAAGGGTGAGTGCGTGAGAGTCCCCAATGAGTGGCGGCGAGTTTTATGTCTACATGCTCAGGTGCTCAGATGGCAGCTACTACATTGGATCGACACGTAGGTCACTCGAGCGGAGGATTGCCGAACACAATGACGGCCACTTCGGGGGATACACGAAATCGCGTCGCCCGGTTGAACGGGTATTTCACCAAGCCTTTCAACGGATTGAGGATGTCGTTGCATCGGAACGCCAGCTCAAAGGCTGGTCCAGGGCGAAGAAGGAAGCGTTGATCAAGGGCGATATCGCGATGTTGAAACAACTTGCGCAAGGCCCGAGAGATTGATCCTCATGCTTCGTCGGGCTCAGCATGAGGGAGACTAGGCATCCTCACCCTGAGCCTGACGAAGGGTGAGGCGGAGGAAACGGAATTATGAAGGCACTCGTGAAAGCAAAGGCCGAGGAAGGCATCTGGATGGACGACGTGCCGGAACCGGCGGTCGGCCACAACGACGTCAAGATCCGCATTCACAAGACGGCGATCTGCGGCACCGACGTGCACATCTACAACTGGGACGACTGGGCGCAGGCGACCATCCCGGTGCCGATGACCGTCGGTCACGAGTACATGGGCGAGGTCGTCGAGGTCGGCATCGAGGTTCGCGGCATCCAGGTCGGCGACCGGGTTTCGGGCGAAGGGCACATCACCTGCGGGCACTGCCGCAACTGCCGCGCCGGGCGCCGGCATCTGTGCCGCAACACGGTCGGCGTCGGCGTCAACCGATCGGGCGCGTTCGCCGAGTACCTGACGATCCCGGCCGTCAACGTGTTCAGGCTGCCCGATGAGATCACGTCCGACATCGCGGCGATCCTGGACCCGTTCGGCAACGCCGCGCACACGGCCCTGTCGTTCGACCTGGTCGGCGAGGACGTGCTGATCACCGGCGCCGGGCCGATCGGCATCATGGCGGCGGGCATCGCCCGCCACGTCGGCGCGCGTCACGTCGTGATTACCGACGTCAATGACTATCGTCTCGATCTCGCGCGGAAGATGGGCGCGACCCGCGCCGTCAACGTCGGCGAAACGGATCTTCACGACGTCATGCGCGACCTCGGCATGGAAGAGGGCTTCGACGTCGGGCTCGAGATGTCGGGCAACGCCAGGGCGTTCGGCTCCATGCTCGAAACCATGAACCACGGCGGCCGCGTCGCCATCCTGGGCATTCCGGCGGAGGACGTGCCGGTCCACTGGCCCGACGTCATCTTCAAGGGCCTGACGCTCAAGGGCATCTATGGGCGCGAGATGTTCGAGACCTGGTACAAGATGGCGGCGATGGTGCAGTCGGGCCTCGACATGAGCCCGGTCATCACCCATCACTTCGGCGTCGACGACTTCCAGCAGGGCTTCGACGTCATGCGCTCGGGCCAGTCGGGCAAGGTCATCCTGCACTGGGACGACTACGAAGACGCGGCATAAGAATTGTCTCCACGGTCTCTCGCGCGCCGGGGGAATGGACCGGCGGAGCCCGGCGTGCGACCGAACACGGAAAATCAGTGTTGCCACTCCTGCGCGTATGCGTAGGAATTGTCGTTATGGATAGTGATGAACCAGAACAGGTGCGACGGCGGCCTTGGGTTGCCGCGTTGCTGTCACTGTTCTTTCCGGGCTTGGGCCAGCTTTATTGCGGGGAGTTGAAGCGCTGTCTGAAGTTCGTGGGCGCACTCGCGATCCTGGCAATCATTGCGGAAATCTCGTTCATCTCGACCAGGGATATTCGCGCCGCTTTCGTTCTTTGGATCCTTGGCGGATGGATCGTGTTCATTGTTGGAGCGATCGATGCATGGCGCCTCGCAAAAAGACGAAATCCATTCATCTTGTGCGCTTACAATCGTTGGTATGTGTATGTCGTGGCGGCGGTATCGATGTCCGCATTGATGTGGATCGAGGAAACACTGGTGGTGCAAATTGATAGGTTCAGCAACGCATCTCACTCGATGGAGCCGAGTATGCTCAAAGATGAAACTTGGGCAGCGCGGATGTGCAACCGGGGCTCCTGCGTGCCCGAACGGGGGCAGGTAATCGTCTTTGAGCACCCAGAAGAACCAGGCGTCGATTACGTAAAACGCCTCATCGCACTACCCGGGGAAACCGTGCAGATGGTAAGTGGCCGGCTGTTCATCAATGGCGATGAGGTGGCGCGTAAAGCTGTCAGTGCATCTGAAGAGGGTTTGACCCGTTATCGGGAGACTTTGCCAAACGGTTGTTCTTACGAAATCTACGAACAATCGGACGATCAAGAACAAGATGACACAGGCCTGTTTGTTGTTCCTAGCGATAGCGTTTTCGTTCTTGGAGACAATAGGGACAGGTCAAAAGATAGCCGGTATGAGGCAATGGGGCCCGTGACCATCGGCAATATAAAAGGTGTTGCTGGATTCATTACATGGTCGAAAGACATCGTGAGAATTGGAACGCAGTTCCAATGCTTGCAGAACTAGCCACTACCCCGCCGCACCGGCGCTGCGCGCAACCTCCGTCGCCACCGCGTGTTCGGCGAGCGCCACGGTGACCTCGTTGCCCAGCGACGCGGCCGAAATCGGCTTGGTCAGCACCTTGTTGGCACCGGCCTGCAGGGCGAGGTCATGCATCGCGGCGTTCTTCTCGGCGGTCAGGATCAGCACCGGGGTCTGGTTGCGGTGGCGGCGCAGTTGCTCGACGAACTCCATGCCGTCCATTTCGTCCATGTAGAGATCGCAGATGATCACGTCCGGCTTCGCCACCTTGCCGCCGCCGAGCAGCCGGATGGCGTGCAGGCCGTTCTCGGCCTCGATGACGTTGCCCAGGCCCTGCTGGTGAAGAAGCCGGCCGATGATGGCGCGCATCGCCGGCTGGTCGTCGATGACCATGACGCACGGGGCGTCATGGCCGACGTGGTTGGGGGCGTTTCCGTCCATGCTCCTGCCCTCCGGGAAAAGCAATTCAGCTGGACTTCATCATACCCCGGAAAACCCGCTAGGCGAGTATGGCGCGCACAAGTTCCCGATTAAGGTTAAGCGTTTGAGCTTCGTGCTTTCCCGGTTGCGGCGCGATGTTGTCGTCCAAAACGGCGACGGACCGAATTGCCGGTGACAGGCTGCGGCTATCTCGCCCCAATGGCGACGTGGATCTCGCTGGCCAGGTCCGGCGCCGAGATCGGTTTCGTGAGCACCTTGCTGGCGCCGGCCTGCTCAGTGACTTCGTGCAGAAACTCGTTCCTGTCGCCGGTCAGGATCAGGACGGGCGTCTGGTTCTTGGCGCGTCTCAACTGATGAACGAACTCCATCCCGTCCATGCCGTCCATGTGAAGATCGCAGATGATGACATCCGGCTTCTGGGCGTCGGGGAGGCCCATGATCTTCATCGCATGCAGGCCGTTCTCCGCCTCGATGACGTTCTCCATGCCCTGCTGGCTCAGCAGCTGGCGGACGATCGCACGCATGGCGCGCTGGTCGTCGACGACCATGATGCAGATCATGTGGGCAACCGAGGGAGCAAGAGCGGGCTCGTTCATTTTTTGTTCCTTATGGATTGCGACGTCCAACGGCGCACAGAATACCCCGGGATTCTGAGCATCCGTAGAAAAACTTAAGCAGTAATACGGATAAGATTAGCGGGTTGATTTTTCCGCGATCGAAACGATTAGCGGACGGCTTGCGCCCGTTCGAGTGCCGATGCCGCTTTCTCGGTTTCGCCCAGCACCTCGTAGGCTCTTGCCAGCCTGAGCCAGCCCTCGCGGTCGTCCGGGTTGGCCTCGAGCCGCTCGGCGAGGCGTTCGACCATCGAGCGGATGAACGCCATGCGTTCCTCGGGCGTCATGTCCTCGGCGTTCCGGATGTCCTCGGCGCTGGGCGACGGCATCGCCGATGCCGATTGCGCCAGGGCCAGGGCTTCGTCGCTGGGTTTCAGGGTGGCGACATCCGTGCCGGTTTCGTCGGCAAGGCCGAGGACCTGCTGACGCACGGCGTCGAGCCACGGGGCATCGACGGGGGAGACGACGATCAGGTCGATCCATTCCTGCATGGCGTCGACGGTGCGGCCGTCCTGCAAGGCGGCAAGTCCGATGTAGAAGCGTGACTTCGGCTCGAACGGATCGGTCGCGTGCAGCGCCTCGAAGGCCGCGAGATCCGCGGCACCGATGACGTTGTCCTTGGCGCTGATCGCCGCTTCGGCGGCGTCGGCCCGGAGGTAGGGGTCTTTCGTCAGCTCGTAGGCCCGCATCAGCGCGTCGCGCGCATCGGCGAACCGGCCGACAGTCGCCAGGCTGTGCCCCAGCAGCGCCCAGCCTTCGGCATCGTCCGGCGACGTCCGCAGGCGGTCTTCCAGACGACCGATGGCGTCCGCGATGTCGGTGTCGCTCATCTCCGGGACGACGTCGGGACGTTCGGCGTAGGGCATGTCGGGCAAGTCCGGCGTCCCGAGTACGGTATAGAGCGCGACGGCGGCCGCCGGGATCAGCGGCGCGGCGAGCAGAACCATCGCGGTCGCCTTGCGGCTGCCCCGGTAACCGCTGCCGGCCTGGCGCCGGGCGTCTGCGGCCAGCAGGCGGCGCTCGATCTCGGCACGTGCCTGACCGGCCTGGTCGGGGTTCAGCAAGCCCCGCTCGATGTCGCGTTCGAGCTCGCGCAACTGATCGCGGTAGACGCCGATATCGAACTGCGGCCGTTGCTCGCCGAAGCGTCTTGGCCCCAGCAGCGGCACGCAGAGGATTGCGATGACGACGACGGCAAGCGCGATGGTGGCGATGACGAGGGTCATGAATGTCCCTTCCCCGGACCGTCGCCTTCGTCATCGAGCAGGGCCTCGACGCGCGCCTTGTCGAGGTCGCTGATGCCATCGTCCGCCGGTGCGGCCTGGCCGTGCCGACGGTAGGAAAAGCCGGCGATTACGACGGCGAGCAGCAGGATGATGCCGGGGCCCGCCCACAACAGGATTGTCGCCGCGTTGACTGGTGGCGTCAGCAGCACGTAGTCGCCGTAGCGCTCGACGACGTATTCCTTCACGGCATCGTTGGAGTCGCCGGCGACCAGCCGTTCGCGGACGATAAGCCGGAGATCGCGCGCGAGGTCGGCATCCGAATCGTCGATCGACTGGTTCTGGCAGACGAGACAGCGGAGATCCTTGCTGATCTCGCGGGCCCGCGCCTCGAGCGCCGGGTCCTTCAGAACCTCGTCGGGCATGACCGCAATCGACGGCCCGGTGCCGAGCAGCCAGCCCATCAGGACAAGGGTGACGAACCGGATCACGATCCGATCTCCCGGATGACCGGCAGGATGGTGTCTTCGAGGTCGGCATCGGTCAGCGGGCCGACGTGCTTGAAGCGGATGATGCCCGCACCGTCGACGATGAAGGTTTCCGGCACGCCGTAGACGCCCCAGTCGATCCCGACCCGACCGCTTGCGTCTGCGCCGATCGCCGTGTAGGCGTCGCCGAGCTTGTCGAGCCATGCGCTCGCCTCGGCGGCCTTGTCCTTGTAGTTGAGGCCGTAAACGCGGGCGACGCCCAAGCCGGCGAGGCGGTTGATGACCGGATGCTCGGCGCGGCACGGCACGCACCACGATGCGAACACGTTGACCACCGAGATTTCGCCCTGACGCAGATCGGCGGTTGAGAACCCGGGCCCGCCCCGACCCTCGATCCCGGGCAGGGCAAACTCGGGCGCGGGCTTGTCGATCAGGGCCGACGGAATCTTCGACGGATCGCGGGTCAGGCCGACGGCGAAATAGATCGCGAGGATACCGAACACCAGAACCGGAACGAGAAACAGCCAGCGTCGCGAGGTCATCGGCAGGGCTCCCGGATCACTCGGCCGGCTGCGGCCGGGCGGCGGCCTGCGCGTGGCGCCGCGCCGGTGCACCGACCCGGTATCGGCGGTCGGTCAGGCTCAGCAAAGCGCCGAATGCCATGAGAATCGCACCCGCCCACATCCAGGCGACGAGGGGATTCCAGTAGATCCGCGTCACGTAGGCGCCAGCGCTGCCCTCCGGATCGCCGATGACGGCATAGAGGTCGCCCAGCCACGTGGTCCGGATGGCGGCCTCTGTCGTCGGCATCGAGCGGACGGTATAGCGGCGGTTCTCCGGCTCCAGAACGGCATAGGGCGTCCCGTCGTGCGTGACCGTGAAACGGCCCCGCGTGAAATCGTAGTTCGGCCCGCTGCCTTCGCTCGCTCCCTCGAACGCATAGGTGTAGGGGCCGATGGTCACGGCGTCGCCCGGCTTCATGGTCTGGATCGATTCGATCTTCCAGCCGCCGGCACCGGCCATGCCGGCAATGGCGATCGCAAGCCCCAGGTGACCCAGGGTCATGCCCCAGCTGGCGCGCGGCATGCGCCCCAGGCGGCGCAGGCTGTCGCCGGCGGACGTGCGGCCGACATGCGCCCGCCCGGCGAGCTCGATCAGCGTCGCCGCGCCGAGCCAGCCGGCAAGCGCGAACCCGACGAGACCGACGAGCGGCCCGGTGCCGAGCCCGGCGAATGCCAGGCCTGCGCCGCCGAGCGCGGCGGCAAGGGCGAGCCACAGGCGTTTCATGGCGCCGGTGAGATCGGCGCGTTTCCAGCTGAGCATGGGACCGACGGCCATGGCGATGACCATCGGAATCATGATCGGGATGAAGGTTTTCTCGAAGAACGGCGGTCCGACGGAGATCTTGCCGGCGTCAAGCGCGTCGAGAAACAGCGGGTAGAGCGTGCCGAGAAGCACGGTGGCCGCCGCGGTGGTCATGATCAGGTTGTTGAACAGCAGCGCGCCCTCGCGGCTGACAGGCTGGAACACGCCGGTGTTGCGCAGGCCCGGCCCGCGCCACGCGAACAGCGCCAGCGAACCGCCGATGACGACGATCAGCAGCATGAGGATGAACACGCCGCGCGCCGGGTCGGTGGCGAACGCATGGACCGACGTCAGCACGCCGGAGCGCACCAGGAAGGTGCCGAGCAGGCTGAGCGAGAAGGTGACGATAGCGAGGAAGATCGTCCAGCCCTTCATGGTGTCGCGTTTCTCGACGATGGTCGCCGAGTGCAGCAGCGCCGTGCCGGCGAGCCACGGAATGAACGAGGCGTTCTCGACCGGGTCCCAGAACCACCAGCCGCCCCAGCCGAGCTCGTAGTAGGCCCACCACGAGCCGAGCGCGATGCCGCCGGTCAAGAAAGCCCAGGCGGCGAGGGTCCATGGCCGCACCCAGCGCCCCCAGGCGGCGTCGACGCGGCCCTCGAGCAGCGCGGCGATGGCGAACGAGAACGCCATCGAAAAGCCGACGTAGCCGAGGTAGAGCATCGGCGGATGGATCGCCAGACCCGGGTCCTGCAGCAGCGGGTTGAGGTCCTGGCCGTTGACCGGCGCCGGGAACAGGCGCGCGAACGGGTTCGAGGTCAGCAGCAGGAAGAGGTAGAAGCCGACGGCGATCAGCGACTGGATGCCGAGGACCCGCGCCTTGAGGCTTGGCGGCAGGTTGCGGCCGAACAGTGCGACCGCGGCGCCGAACACCGAGAGGATGAGAACCCAGAGCAGCATCGAGCCTTCATGGTTCCCCCAGACGCCGGAGATCTTGTAGATCAGCGGCTTGTCGGTGTGCGAGTTCTGGTAGACGACGGCGAGCGAGAAGTCCGAGACGACGAAGGCGTAGGTCAGCGCCGCGAACGCGAGCCCGACGCAGAGAACCTGGGCTGCGGCAGCCGGGGCGGCGAACCGCATCCACGGCAGGTAGCCCCAGTGCGCGCCGGCGAGCGGCAGCGCGGTCTGCGCCACCGCGACGGCGAGCGCCATGATCAGGGCGAGATGACCGAACTCGGCGATCATTGCGCGGCTTCTCCCTCGCCCTTCCACTGGCCGGTGGCCTTGATCGCCTCGGCGACCTCGGGCGGCATGTAGTTTTCGTCGTGCTTGGCGAGCACCTCGTCGGCCATGAAGACGCCGCCGACGAGACGGCCTTCGGTGACGACGCCCTGACCCTCACGGAACAGGTCGGGCAGGATGCCGGTGTAACTGACGCGGACGGTCTCCGCGGTGTCGGTGACCACGAACGAAACCTGACCGTTCTCACCCGCCACGACACTGCCGTCGGCGACAAGACCGCCGAGCCGGAACCGCTCGTCGCCCTTGACCATGCCGGCAGCGACGTCGCTCGGGCTGCGGAAGAATACGATGCTCTCCTCGAACGCCGTCAGCATCAGCGCCGCGGCCGCGGCGATCAACAGGCCGCCGATGGCGACGAAGGTCAGGCGCTTGTGCTTGCGTTTCATGGTGCGTCGGCGTCCGCCTCGAGCCGCGCCACCGCGTCCAGCTGGCGCCGCCGCCCGCGAAGGCTGGCGACCAGCAGGCCGATCAGGACCACGGCGCTGAGGCCGTAGCTCGGCCACACGAAAACGGCGTATCCGCCCATGTCGAGAAAGGCGCTCATGCCCGGGCCTCCGCGTTCACCTGGGTGCGGTCGGCGGTCCGCGCCCGGCGGCGCTGCAGGGCGCGCAGCTTGCCGGCGGCGATTTCGCCTTCGATCCGCACGATCAGCACGTAGAGGTAATAGAGCTTGTAGGCGAGCGCCATCAGCAGCAGCGGCCACAGCATGTCGGGATGGATCGTCGGCCCGTCGAGCCGCGCGACGCTGGCCGGCTGATGCAGCGTGTTCCACCACTCGACCGAGAACTTGATGATCGGCACGTTGACCACGCCGATCAGCGCCAGTATTCCGGCCGCGCGGTTGCCGCGGGCCGGATCGTCGAACGCGTTGGCGAGCGCGAGATAGCCGAGGTAGAGAAAGAACAGCACCAGCACCGAGGTCAGGCGTGCATCCCACACCCACCACGTGCCCCACATCGGCTGTCCCCAGAGCGATCCGGTGGCCAGCGCCAGCAGGGTGAACGCGGCGCCGACCGGTGCGGTGGCGCGCGCCGCGAGATCGGCCAGCGGATGCTTGAACACCAGCGCCACGCCGGCGGCGGCGGCCATGGCGACATAGCAGAACAGCGCCATCCAGGCGGCTGGGACGTGGACGTACATGATGCGCACGCTTTCGCCCTGCTGGTAGTCGGGCGGCGACGAGAACAGGGCGAGATAGAGCCCCGAGGCGAGGCTCAGCAGGCCGCCGGCGGCAAGCCACGGCAGGCACGGCCGGGCGAGGCCGAGAAACCTGTTCGGATTGGCGAAGCGTTCGATGGCGCCCATGTCCGTTTTCCTAGCCTACCCCCCGCGATTCCGCCACCCCTCGCGGCGGAAATATTAGAAGTTTTGAATGTGACAGGAATTGGGCCATGTCACGCTACTCGTTGGCGACCCTGAGCGCCGCCGCCGTGGCCCACGGACAGAGCACCGCCGCCATCAGCAGCAGGCCGCCGAGAATCGTCAGATGCGGGCGCACCGCATAGCCGCCGGCGGCGGCTTCGACCGCACCGACACCGAAGATCAGCACCGGAATGAACAGCGGCATGACCAGCAGCGCCAGCAGCACGCCGCCGCGCCTGGCGCCAAGCACCAGCGCCGCCCCCGCGCCGCCCAGCAGGCTGAGCGTCGGGGTGCTGAGGGCGAGCGCCAGCATCAGGGTACCCATGGCGTCGCCGTCGAGACCGAGGATGAGCGCGAACAAGGGTGCCGCGACGGTCAGCGGCAGGCCGGTCGTCAGCCAGTGCGCCAGCGCCTTGGCGGCGGCGACCGGGAACAGGCCGGCGGGCGAGGCGGCGAGCAATTCGAGCGAGCCGTCCTCGAAGTCGCCGAGAAACTGCCGCTCCAGCGACAGCATGGCGGCAAGCAGGGCGGCGACCCAGATGATGCCCGAGGCGATGCGCGCCAGCATGTTGGGATCGGGGCCGACGCCGAACGGGAACAGCACGATGGCGACGGCGAAAAACGCGATCACCATCAGGCTGTCGAAACCGTGCCGCATGACCAGCGCGAGCTCGCGCCGGAGCAGGATCCGGAAGCGGCTCACGCGGCGTTTCCCAGCGTCAGCACCGCGCCGCGTTCGCCGCCGACGGCGACGTGGGTCGAGACGATGGCCGAGCCGCCGCCGTCGAGATGGCGGCCGAGCGCCGCTTCGAACGCCTCAAGCGACGGCGCGTCGAGCGCGTTGGTCGGCTCATCGAGCAGCCACAGATCGGCCCCGGCGGCAATCGCCCGGGCGAGCGCCGCGCGGCGCCGCTGGCCGGCCGAGAGGAACCGCGCCGGCAGGTCGCGCAGCGCCTGCAGACCGAGCGCCGCCAGCGCGCCGTCGATTTCCGCATCGGCGATCTCGCCGCCGCGCTGCAGCCGGGCCCAGAACGCGAGGTTCTCGGCGACGGTGAAGGCGGGCTTGAGGGCATCCTGGTGACCGACGTAGACGCGCCGCGCGGCGAACGCCGCCGGGTCGTCGTCGGCGGCCCGCCCGTCGACCGTGATGGTGCCGGACGCGGGATGGCCGAGACCGGCGAGCAGGCGCAAAAGGCTCGACTTGCCCGCGCCGTTCGGGCCCCGCAGGACCAGCAGACCGCCGGAATCGAGCGCGAAGGTCACGCCGGCGAACACCGGGTGTCCGCCCCGCTCACAGGCCAGATCGTTTACCTCGAGTTTCATCGCGTGTCCTTGATAGCACTGCCGTCACCGGTTCCGGTAGAGGGCGGCGGGCGGTTGACCGGGCCGGGGAACAGCACGGGGATCACCATGATGACACCGGCGGCGCCGACGACGTAGACCGCCGAGCCGAGCGCGATCGCTTCCATGGTCACGCCGGCGTCGATCAACCAGCCCATCAGCACCGGGCCGCCGGCGCTCGAGAACACCATCAGGGCGGTGGCCAGCGCCTTGATCGCGCCGAGATGCCGGACCCCGTAGATCTCGGCGAGGATGGCGCTGTGCACCACCGCCACAGTGCCCGAGCTGATGCCGATCAGCACCATGTAGAACGGGATCGCCGCCGCGCCGCTGACGGTGGACAGCACGACGCAGCCGAGCGCCAGCGGCATCAGGTAGTACCGCATCATCGCCCAGGCGCTGAACCGGTCGACGAGCCAGCCCGAGACGAACACGGCGGCGACCTGGGCGACGGCATAGGCCGAGTAGCTGGCGGCGAACACCGTCAGGTCCCAGCCCTTGGCGTCGACCAGATGAATCTGGTGAAAGAACAGCCCGGTGTAGATGAACGACGGCGCCAGGTAGCTCGGCATCAGCAGGTAGAACCGCGGATCGCGCAGCATTTGGGCGCGCGTCCAGCCAGGACCGCGTTTTCCGGTCCGCTGGTCCTCGTCGAGCTGTTCGAGGTGACGGCGGTGGCGTTCGGCGTGGCCCTTCAGCAGCCAGTAGGAAACCGGCACCGTGGCTGCGACCATGAACGCGGCACAGGCGAACCACGCGCCGCGCCAGCCGAGCCACGCCATCACCGTGACGGCGATGATCGGATAGGCCGCCTCGGCAACCGGGTAACCCATGCCGGCGATGCTCAGCGCCTTGCCGCGGTCGGCGTCGAAGTAGCGTGCCGTGGTCGCCGACGAGGTGTGCGACATCAGGCCCTGGCCGAAGAAGCGCAGCATGAACACCGCGACGACCAGCCACGCCGCGCTCTGGGTCGTCGCCATGGCGACGCAGGCCAGCGCCAGGCCGAGGCCGATCACAGCCGTGTAGTGGCGCAGATCCCAGTCGTCGATCTTGCGCCCGGCCCAGATCAGTACGGCGGCGCTGGTCAGCGTGCCGGCGGCGTAGATCGTGCCGAAGCCGCCGTGGCTGAGATCGAACGCCGCGCGGATCTCGCCGCCGAACAGCGAGATGAAGAAGGTCTGGCCGAACGACGACAGGAACGCCGTCGCGACCCCGAAGGCAAGGGTGCGCGGGTTGGCCAGAATGAACGCGAGGGTGTTGCTCATGGCCGCGGATAGTGGGCCGCGCGCCCGGGCCCGGCAAGCCCCGGAAGACCAACCGACCCGGCGAAAGAAAAGCGGCCGATCTGGGGGAGATCGGCCGCCTGAGGTCCGGACCTTGGCGGTCCGTGTTGGGGACCAGAGAATGAGGGGGGTTTCTCTGGTTAGGGGTATAGACGAGGAGGTCTATGGTGATGAATGTATTCCCCGATTGTGGCGAGAATGTGCCCCAATTGGGGTCTTTTGATGAAGGTTGATATTGTTTCGTTTCAGTCGGTTATCGGGTTATCCACAGGCCGTTTCAGAGCGCCGCCGAGAACGAACGCCGCGTTGCCCGCAATCAGCACGATACCCGAGATCACCAGCAGCTTGGCGTACTTGTGCTCGACGCCGGTGAGCGGCCCGACGACGTCGCTCAGGCCGCCCGCCTCGGTGTAATAGAGCGCGGCGCCGGCCATGGCGGTGGCGAACGAGACGTAGTAGGCCCACATGTCGACCCTGGCAGCGCCGCGCCAGATCGAGAAGAAGATCACCGGCGCCAGGTACATCGACGCCGTGCCGCTGACGGCGACGGCGGCGTAGAGGTCCTTGGTCCCGCCGAACAGGAACGCGAGCCCGCCCAGCATGAACAGCGCCATGGCGATCCGGCCGTTGCGCACGTTGGCGGCACAGAGCTTCATGTCGGCGCAGGCCAGCTTGGCCGACGACGACAGCGTCGAATCGAGGGTCGAGACGGCCGACACGATCAGCGCCAGGTTGACAAAGATCATGGTCTGAGAACCGAGCAGCCGCTCGAGCGAGACCGTCAGCGTCTCGCCATCGAGGGCGTTCAGTCCGGCGTGCACGCCCAGCAGCGAGAACCCGAGGATGCAGACCATGCTGATCCAGGCGGCGTGGCGAAAGCTGCGCCGCGTCGTCCGTTCGTCGGCGATGAAGCCGCGGTCCATCATCACCGGGTCGTGCAGCGGGTAGCTCCAGACCTGGAGGCCGGCGACCGCCAGCAGCACCCACCCGGGTTCCGTCACGTCGGGGCTGGAGGCGAAGATCGCCCCGGCGGAGAACAGGTCCTGGGTGAACAGTGCACCGAGGACCACGGCAAAGACGACGAGAAACGCCGCCATCTGGAACACGTCGGTCCGGAGCGAGGCCTGCAGCCCGCCCATCATCGAGTACGCCAGCGTGACGACGGCGAGCGCGACGATGGCGGCGACGTAGGGGGTGGTGCCGGTTTCGCCGAAGATGATGCCGATGACCAGCAGGTTGGCGAACACCTCGGACAGCAGGCGCACGCCGATGACCACGTTGTAGCACGCCACGCCGCCGCGCCCGAAGCGGTCGTGGAGGAACGCCTGCACGCTCTCGAAGCCGTGGCGGAAACGGATCGCGCGCACGATGGCGCCGCCCGTCAGGAACGACAGGTAATAGGCGGTGTACGCCAGCCCGCCGGCGATGCCGTAGTAGTAGCCGAGGATCGCCGCGGTCAGCAGCGAACGCGCGAAAATCCAGGTGGTCACCTGGCTGAAGGTCAGGGTCAGCAGGCCGGGCGGGCCGTTGCGGCTCCAGCCCTTGAAGAAGCCGTCGGCATCGACCGCGCGCGGCGCCAGCCAGAAACTCACGGCGGCGAGCAGCACCAGCGCGCCCGCGAATAACGGATCGAACGTCATCTTCCGGTTCCATCCCCAGTGGTTGTGCCTTCGTCGGGGTCCTTGATGCCCCGGGCCGGAGTCCTTAGCAAATCACGAGGGTGTTATTGGGGAGGAGTCAGTTCTTGGGAGGCATTGGACCGTGGTCAACGCACCGGCTGTCCGGGGGCGCCCAGATGTCGCGAAGAAAACTGCGGACAAGTTGATGGGCGCAGGTATCGTGCAGTACACCATGCCCCATACCTTTGAGTTCGAAAGCCCAACCATGGCGCAGGTATTTGAGCTGCTCCCTCATCAAAAAAGGAGGCGATGCTGTGTCCCATTCGCCGGTCAGCATTATTACCGGAATATCTGTGGAAACCGGATAAGCCCGCGCGAGGCTTGGTGGGTCGCCGCCCCACCAGGCGTCGCATAACGTATCGAGGCCAGGCTGGTTGTCGAAGTATTCTGCGAACGGATTGTCTGGAGCAGAATGCACTGTTGCCGGTGGACCCGTGTCGGGCCCCATGTCGAGGCATCGAACCGCTAATCTTGTTGGTTGGTGAACAAATTGCTCGGACTGCCTCTTCCACGCAATTTGAAAGCCAATCCAGAGTTCATCTCCTTGCATGATCCCGGCCAGAATTGACGGGTTTCTGTCATTGCCCATCGCGTCTTCAATGATTTCGGCGTAGAGCATATGATCGAGCCGAGCCATCCGATGGCCTGTCATTGAAACCGGGCTGATGTCCAGTTCAAGCGGTGTTCTCCTGAGTCGCTGATAGTTCTCGATCGCCTGCTCTGGCAAGTTGGGTGAAGTCTCACCACAAGACGAACTCTTCTGACAAAACTCGTCGAATTCTCCCAGGTTATCGAGGAAACGGTCAGCGCGGCTACGAACGCCGTTCGTCTTCGTGGCCGAGGCCTCCAAAGTTCCGATGCCCGGCGGAAATGCGCCTTCAAGAATGGCGGCTGTAGCGACCTCCGGATGCCGGTCAATGAGTAGGAGGGCAATTCTCGTACCGTAGGACTGGCCCCATAGGACGACGTGGTCGAGGCCCAAGGCGTTAATGACGTCGGAGAAATCGTCGGCAATTGCGGCAGAATTGTACCAACGATAGTCGACTCCGTTGGCGTCAAGCTCATCGACACATGATCGAATTTTTTCGAGCCTTGCTTCCAACCTCTCGTGGACAATCCAGTATTCGGGTCCGAACTCTTCGCCATCTGGCGGCGGCAGATAGTGGGTTAACGGCTGAAACCGGATTTTTGCCGATCGAACATGATCGTCAAAGGCCTCGCAGAGCAAGGCGGGGTCGGTGTCCGGCAAACCGCGCTGAGAAACTCTCAGGACATCGTGCTTCTCAAGCCAAGCGTTGTAACGGACTCGATGATAGTCCTCGAACAACTCGGCATAGCTCGGATCGAAAAGGCCCATACCGCCCGGCCCACCAGTAATGATCACGATCGTTGCTGGTTGTCGATCTCGCGAGCGGCTCGGTATGAACTGATAGGGAATCTTTATCGTTCCCGTGCCCGGATCGCCGCGGTCGAGGTGCGTGTATAGATAACCGCATTCGACATTCTCGACTGGTTTGCCAGGCAGCCCGCATGGGACTGATTCGACGAAGGGCAGTTCTCGGGTCTCGGCACCGAGCTCATTGACCGCCAAATACCAAAGCGCCAAGGAAAGAGCGAGGATTGAGACGGCGCGACGCCGTAGCAGCGCTGATAGCACGATCTTCATCGCCAAACGGTTGCACAGCCGCCCTCGACTTTAAACCTTTAACCGCCCCATGCTGCGCTGCGATTGACGCGCCTGTGGAAAGGACGAAAATAGGGGCCCCCAAGCAGAAAAAGACCTTTCCCCCGAGGAGGACGCCCCCGTGCCCATAACCGGCCATGACACCCTGAAAACCCGCAAGACGCTCGACGTCGGCGGCAAGTCCTACGACTACTTTTCCATTCGTGCCGCCGAGGCCGAGATCGGCGCCGTCGCCGCGCTGCCGCGCTCGCTCAAGGTGCTGCTCGAAAACCTGCTGCGCTACGAGGACGGCCGCACCGTCAAGGTCGATGACGTCAAGGCGATGGCCGGGTGGCTCAAGGACAAGCGCTCGAGCCACGAAATCGCGTATCGTCCGGCACGCGTGCTGATGCAGGATTTCACCGGGGTTCCCGCCGTTGTCGATCTCGCCGCCATGCGCGACGCGATGACCGCCATGGGCGGCGACCCGCAGAAGATCAATCCTCTCAGCACGTGCAACCTGGTCATCGACCACTCGGTGATGGTCGATGCCAGCGGCACCGCGACCGCCATGCGCACCAACATCGAGAAGGAGTTCGAGCGCAACGGCGAACGCTACACCTTCCTCAAGTGGGGCCAGACCGCGTTCGACAACTTCACCGTGGTACCGCCGGGTACCGGCATCTGCCATCAGGTCAACCTCGAGTACCTGGCGCAGACTGTGTGGACCCAGGAAGAGGGTGGGAAAACGATCGCCATGCCCGACACGCTGGTCGGCACCGACAGCCACACCACCATGGTCAACGGCCTGGCGGTGCTGGGCTGGGGCGTCGGCGGCATCGAGGCGGAGGCCGCGATGCTCGGCCAGCCGGTCTCGATGATCATCCCCGAGGTCGTCGGCTTCAAGCTGACCGGCACCATGAAGGAAGGCGCCACGGCGACCGACCTGGTGCTGCGAGTCGTCGAGATGCTGCGCAAGAAGGGCGTCGTCGGCAAGTTCGTCGAGTTCTACGGCGACGGCCTCGATCACCTGACGCTCGCCGACCGCGCGACCATCGCCAACATGGCGCCCGAGTACGGCGCGACCTGCGGCTTCTTCCCGATCGACGACGAGACGCTGAACTACCTGCGCTTCACCGGCCGCGACGAGGACCGGGTCGCGCTGGTCGAGGCGTACGCCAAGGAGCAGGGCCTGTGGCGCGACGGCTCCGAGCCCGCGTTCACCGACGTGCTCGAACTCGACATCTCGACCGTGGAGCCGGCGCTTGCCGGGCCGAAACGCCCGCAGGACCGGGTCAACCTCTCGGACGCCGCATCGGCCTTCAAGAAGCACCTCGCCGAGGTCCGGGGCGTCGATCCCATCGGCGAGGAGGGCCGCTTCGCCGACGAGAGCCCGGCCGCCGCCGACGCGGAGGAAGACCTCCGCCGGGGCGTGCGCGTCGAGGGCGCCAACTACTGCCTGCGTCACGGCGACGTGGCGATCGCCGCGATCACGTCGTGCACCAACACCTCGAACCCGAGCGTGCTGGTCGCCGCCGGCCTGCTGGCGAGGAATGCCAAGGCGAAGGGGCTCAGCGTCAAGCCGTGGGTCAAGACCTCGCTGGCGCCGGGCTCGCAGGTCGTCGCCGATTATCTCGAGAAGGCTGGCCTGCAGGACGATCTCGACGCCCTCGGTTTCCAGATCGTCGGTTTCGGCTGCACCACCTGCATCGGCAACTCGGGCCCGCTGGATCCGGCGATCACCGCGGCGATCCAGAAGGGCGACCTGATCGTTGCCGGCGTTCTCTCGGGCAACCGCAACTTCGAGGGCCGCATCCACCCGCACGTGCAGGCCAACTACCTCGCCTCGCCGCCGCTGGTCGTCGCCTACGCCCTGGCGGGCTCGATGAACGTCGACCTGCTGAAGGACGCGATCGGCGAGGACGCCGACGGCAACAAGGTGATGCTCGCCGACATCTGGCCGACCAACAAGGAGATCGCCGAGACCATCCGCCAGTGCCTGTCGCGCGAGATGTTCGTCGAGCGCTACGGCGACGTCTATCGCGGCCCGGACGAGTGGCAGGCGATCGCGACGTCGGGCGGCGGCACCTATGCCTGGGACGACAGCTCGACCTACGTTCAGAACCCGCCCTACTTCCAGGACATGGGTGCCGAACCGACCGACCCGGTCGATGTCGTCGGGGCGCGCCCGCTGCTGATCCTGGGCGACTCGGTGACCACCGACCACATCAGCCCGGCCGGCGCGATCAAGAAGGACAGCCCGGCGGGCGAGTACCTGCTCGGCTACCAGGTGCGGCCGGAGGACTTCAATTCCTACGGCTCGCGGCGCGGCAACCACGAGGTCATGATGCGCGGCACGTTCGCCAACATCCGCATCAGGAACGAGATGGTGCCCGGCGTCGAGGGCGGCATCACCCGGTACATGCCGGCTGGCGAGCAGATGCCGGTCTACGACGCGGCCATGAAGTACGCCGAGGACGACGTGCCGCTGATCGTCATCGGCGGCAAGGAATACGGCACCGGCTCGAGCCGCGACTGGGCGGCGAAGGGCACCCGGTTGCTCGGTGTCAGGGCCGTGGTGGTCGAGAGCTTTGAGCGCATCCACCGCTCCAACCTGGTTGGCATGGGCGTGCTGCCGCTGCAGTTCACGGACGGCCAGAGCCGCGAGACCCTCAAGCTCGACGGCACCGAGACCTTCGACATCAAGGGCATCGCCGACGGCCTCAAGCCGCGCCAGGACCTGACGATGACGATCCACCGCGCCGACGGCTCGTCCGAGGACGTTCAGGTGCTGTGCCGCATCGATACGCTGGACGAGCTCGACTACTACCGCCACGGCGGCATCCTGCACTACGTGCTGCGGCAGCTGGCGGCTGCCTGACGTGACCCCCACCCTGTCCCTCCCCCTACAAGGGGGAGGGCACAATGATGCGATATCGAGGACTCCCTCTCCCTTGAGGGAAAGGGTTGGGGTGGGGGTGCGGACACTCGCAAGAATGCAATGACCGGACCCGCCCTCAAACTCGACCACCTCGCCGTCGTCGCGCGCAGTCTCGAGGCCGGGATCGATCACGTGCGATCCCGGCTCGGCGTCACGGTGCTGGCCGGCGGCAGGCACGCCTTCATGGGCACGCACAACGCGGTGATGCGCTTGGGTAACGATGGGGGCGACGACGCGTATCTCGAGATCATCGCCGTCGATCCGGACGCCCCACAACCGGACCGGCCGCGCTGGTTCGGGCTCGACGAGCCCCTGGAACGCGATGCGGCGTTGCTGCACTGGGTCGTCGCCACGGACGACATCGACGCAGCGCTCGGTGACGCCATTCCCGAATCCGGCGCGGCGACGCCGGCGGCGCGCGGCAATCTCGTGTGGTCGATCTCCATCGCCGAGGACGGCCGCCTGCCGATGGGCGGCGCGTTCCCGACGCTGATAGAATGGCGCTCGCGCCCCCATCCGGCGGGCAGCATGGCCGACCTCGGGTGTTCGCTGGCGTCGCTCACGGTGCGGCACCCCGATATCGAGCGGGTCGCGGCGTTCCTCGACGGGCGGCTGGCGGACCCGCGGGTGCGCCTCGCACGCGGCGATGCAGTCCGCTTGATCGCGGAAATCGACACCCCGTCCGGACGTCGGGTGCTGGACTGACCTAGTCCTCCGCCGGCGGCGGCAGTGGCGCCGGGTTGCCGGGTACGAAGCTGGTCTCGGCGGTCACCGGGGTCTCGTCGCGGCGCCGCGCGTTGACCAGTTCGCGGTAGCCGAGGAACAGACCGCTGGCGACGATCAGCGCCATGCCGATCAGCGTCGTCGGCTCGGGCACTTCGTCCCAGACAACGTAGCCGAGGATCGCGATCATCGGGATGTAGGCGTACTCGAACGGCGCAACGAGGCTGGCATCGGCGATCTGATAGGCGCGTTGCAGCAGCACGTATCCGACCATGCCGCAGGCGCCGAGGAACAGCAGCGCCGGGATCGCCTCGCCGGTCAGGCCGTCCCAGGTCCAGCGCACGTGCGGCACCTGCTGGCCGATGTCCGAGACCTGGTTGAGCGCCCACGTCCCGGCGGTGATGAAAATCCCGGCCATGACCAGGGTGTGCAGGCCCATGGTCAGGCTGGTTTCCCGCTCGCCGACCTTGCGGGCGATGATCTGCGACGTGGCATAGGTCGTCGCGCAGATCAGCGGCAGGACCGAGACCCATTGGAACGAGTCGCTCCCCGGCCGCATGATGACGATGACACCGCCGAATCCGACGACCAGCGCGCCGATGCGCAGCGGGCCGATGCGCTCGCCGAGGAATACGGAGGCGAATACGGCGGTGATCAGGGGGGCCGCGAAGAAGATCGTCGTGACGCTCGCCAGCGTCATGTAGGGGAACGCGGTGTAGTAGAGCGAGAAGCCGACCGCGAACAGTGCGGCGCGGCACATGTGCAGCGGCCAGTAAGGCGTCAGCAGCCGGTGCGGACGGCCGAGCCACAGGATCGCGGGTACCAGGACGATCGCCGTCATCACCGAGCGGACAACGACCAGCGGCCAGAACGGATACTCGCCGAGCAACGATTTCATGTAGGCGTCCTGGAACACGAACAGGACCATGCCGGCCATGATGCAGCCGATGCCCTGCGCGGCACGGCCGGCCGGCGCGGGGGCCGTCAGGACGGTGTTGGACACGACGGGGCCTCCGACGGGTTGCGCGTTCGGATACCCTTCATCGCGCAGTTCGCGGCGCTTGGCGAAGGATTAAAATTTGTCGCGCGGAGCGAAGATTTTCACCTCGGCGGCGGGGCACCCTACACCGTCAGGATGGTCGACCCGGTTGTCTTGCGCGCTTCGAGATCGGCGTGCGCGCGGGCCACGTCGTCGAGCGCGTAGGACTGGTTGACGTGAATCTCGACGACACCCTTCGTCACCACGTCGAACAGCGCCTCCGCGCCCTCGCGGAGCAGGTCCGGCGTCGACGTGTGCGTCGCCAGCGTCGGCCGCGTCGCGTAGAGCGAGCCCTTGGGCGCGAGGATGGCGATGTCGAGCGGATCGGTCTTGCCGGATGCGTTGCCGTAACTCACGTAGGTGCCGAACGGGCGCAGGCTGTCTATGGAATCGTTCATCGTCGCCTTGCCGATGGAATCGTAGGACACGGCGACGCCCTCGCCGCCGGTCAGTTCCTTCGCGCGCTCGGGGATGCTTTCCGTCGTGTAGTTGATGACATGGTCGGCGCCGGCCGCCTTTGCGACGGTGGCCTTGGCTTCCGAACCGACGCAGCCGATCACGGTCGCGCCCAAGTGCTTGCCCCACTGGCAGAGGATCTGGCCGACGCCGCCGGCCGCCGCATAGACAAGGATGGGATCGCCCGGGTGCACCTTGTAGGTGCGCCTGAGCAGGTAATTCGCGGTGAGACCTTTCAGCATCATCGCCGCGGCGGTCTTGTCGGAAATCGCGTCGGGCAGCTTCACTGCCTTCCACGCCGGGATCACGCGTTCCGAGGCGTAGGCGCCGAGCACCATCGGGTAAGCGATTCTGTCGCCCTCCTTCAGATCGGTGACGCCCGGGCCGACGGCCTCGACCTGGCCGGCGGCTTCCATGCCGATGACGGCGGGCAGGCTCGGCAGCGGATAGAGCCCGGAACGGTGGTAGACGTCAATGTAGTTGAGACCGCAGGTCGTCTGGCTGACGCGGATCTCGCCCTCGCCGGGGTTGCCGACCTCGACCTCCTCGAGCGTGAGGACCTCGGGTCCCCCGGGTTGATGTATGCGGACCGCCTTGGCCATGTCGTGTCTCCCTCAATACTGAATGACGCTGGCCTGAGATATGCGGTGCGAGGACGGCCGAGGCAACCCCGAGAGTCTTCTAGTCAGAGAGGACTTCGGCGATCTCGGCGGCGGCGCGTCGGCCCGAGAGGTAGGCGCCGTGGCACGTCGCCTGGGCGCCCTGGGGCGCCGTCGCCTCGCCGGCGAAGAACACGCGATCGCCGACCGGCCTGGCGAGCTCGCGGCGCTGATGGGCCTGACCCGGCCGCGCGGCGGAGTAGGATCCCAGCGTCCACGGCTCCGTCGTCCACGCGGTCACGATCGAGCGCGTGACGTGCTTGCGGATGTCGTTGCCGAAAACGTCGGCGATGCGACCGACCGCGAAGTCGTGGCCGGCCTGCTGGCCCTGCTTCTCGAGCCACACCGCATGGCGGCCGCCGGTGAAGACGATGGCGGTGTCGTTGGCATTGACGCTGGCCTCGAATCCCGCGCCCTCGCCGTCGTCGTTCCACGTCATGTAGAAGCCGAGGCCGTCGGGCCCGAACACGTCGCGGTCGAAGTGCACGCCGATCTTGTTCTCGGTACCGGTCGGCAGCGCCCGATAGGCGTCGACCTTCCAGACCGGCAGGCCCGGGTCGAAGCGGATCGCGTTCGAGGCGAGGATGCCGGTCGAGACCGTGACCAGCACGGCGCGGCCCGCGAGCGTGCCCTTCGGCGTCTCGACCCTGACCCCGCTGCCCGACCAGTCGATGCGCTCGGCCCGGGCATTGAGCGTGACCTCGACGTCCGCGCCCCAGCGCGCCACCAGGTTGCCGTAGCCGCCCGGCACCGGGATGTCCGAGCCCCCGGCGTACTCGCCGGAACCGAAATCGGCGTAGTCGGCGGCCGACATCTGATCGACGTCGACGGTGTTGAGCGCCGCCATGCCGAGGCAGTAGGGCACCGCGAACGGGCTTTCGAGGTCGACAAAATCGACGATGGCCCGGTCCTCGCCGCGTGCGACGGAGTCGCGGAGCGCGGCTTCACAGGCGTCGGCGAACGCCCAGTAGGCGTCGAGCCGCTCGCCCGCCAGCGTTTCGCTGTTGTTGTATGGCCGGATCAGGGTGTCGTTGAACAGGTCGTCCCGGCCACGATTGAGCGCGACGCCGAGTTCGTCGGCGATCGGGCCGAACGGATTTTGCCTGCCATGATGGAGGTAGCTGCAGCCGAGGTCGAACCACACGCCGGGTGCGATCTCCTCGGAGTATGCCCGGCCGCCGATGCGGTGCGACCCCTCGATCACTGCCGTTGTCAGTCCAAGCCGCCTGAGTTCTTTCGCGGCGGACAATCCGGCCGATCCGGCGCCGACAATGATGACGTCCACACTTGATGACATGATAACCTCGTTGCCTGCAATCGACACGCTAAGTGGCGGCTGATACCCGGGCTATAGCACAGACGGGGCAGGCACAGGCACGCGCCCGTTTACCCGATCAGTCGTGTGGGTCGATGTCGAAATGCACGGCATCTTCTCGGGTGCCGAGCTTCGAATAGAGGCGGATCGGTGGCTCATCGCCCTCGTCGGCCTGAATGAACACGACCCACGAACCGCATTCCCGGGCGATACGACGGACGTCCTCGATCAGAGCCGTGGCAATGCCCCGGCGGCGATGAGTCTCGGCAACTGCGAGGTCGTAGACGTAAATCTCCGAGCGTTCCTGCTCGAACTTGCGGAGCACGAACCCGGCGAGCGCGCCGACAACGCGTTCGTCGTCGAAGGCGGCGACGCAGACGAATGTCTCGTCCGCCAGCCGGCTCAGGAGGTAGGCGTCGCTCGGCGGCTTGTCGGCGTACGTGCCCTGTTCATCGAACACGACCGCGAAGAGTTCGTTGACGCCGCGCATCGATGCGAGATCGTCGGCGCCGAGGCGGCGGATGACGATGTCAGAAGAACGCGAAGACACGGCTTTCGATGCTTTCGCGTGGCAAGGCGCCCGGCGGCGGCGCGGGATTGTCGAACGCGGTATGAATGGCGAACCGCGCCCGGCCGTCGGTCTCTGTGTCGAACGTCTTGAGCAGCAGCGCCTCCGCGGGCGTCATCGCCGGATAGGTCACCCAGCGCTGGTTCTTGTCGTAGTAGGCAAGCATCAGCTCGCCGATGCGGTCCTTTGCAATGCGCGGCACGTCGAGCAACTGGTCCGGCGTCGTGCTTGCCGCGTCGCAGATCGCCAGCATCGACGTCTCGGCAGGATGACGGATCGGCCGCCAGACATTGATGATGGTGAACCGTCGCGAAAGCAGGTCTTCCGCTTCCTCGCCCATGATGTCGCGAACCCGCTGCGGTCCGGACTTGTCGGTGTAGTCGTTGTGCACCACCGTCGACGGCTCGCGAGTGCCGAACTGACCTCGGGCATCGCGCGAGGCCGCGCGCCGCGTGTGATCGAACGCATGGGTGCGGGCGGCGCCGGTCGCGTCCCTGACGATGCGTTCGACTTCCGATGTGTAAACGGTGTTGATCTGGCGGTCGTCGTAGAAGTCGCCGACATCGCTCGTGTGTTCAAGAAGCGCGAACGCCTCGCGGTCGATCGTTGGCGGGCGCGACGCCAGCCGGCCGTTCTCGATGTCGACGATATGGTCCTCGAACTCGCCGTCGAGTTCGAGCTGGGCGTCGGCACCGCCCTCGGATGCCCGATAGACGGGGTTTCTCTCGGATGGCGCCAGAAAACGCAGGGTTGCCTGAAAGGTCGGGGTCTGGGTCATAGCTGGTTCATATAGGGAAATACGGGCGTTGCTGCAAAGATACTACTGATCCAAATGTGATACTTGGGAGCGTCAGCGGCGCAGCCTAGGATACCGGGCATGAAGTATCTCTACCACGATCAGGCCTACGATTTCGCGACCCCTGTCGAGAGCTGGTGGGAAGCGTCCGCCGGACCGGCGGTCGAGACATCGGATCTCGCCGCGGAAAGCGGCGTGGCGTGCGACGTCGCGGTGATCGGCGGCGGGTACACCGGCCTTTCCACCGCCTACCACCTGGCGCGCGATCATGGCATGGACGTTCGCGTGCTTGAGGCGGGCCAGCCGGGCTGGGGCGCTTCCGGGCGGAACGGCGGGTTCTGCGGGCCCGGCGCGACGAAACTCAGCCGCAAGCAGATGCTGGCAACCTATGGCGTCGAGGCGACCCGTGCGTTCGGCGTCATGCACCGGGAATCGGTCGACCTCGTCGCCGAGATTCTGGAATCGGAAGGCATCGACGCCGACAAGACCGGCGACCGGGGCGAGATCTGTTTCGCGCATAAGCCGAGCCGCGTCGCCGAGCTCCGCGAGGAAGCGGCGACCGCGAACGAGGTCTATCCGTTCGATCGGGTTTTCCTCGACCGCGACGAATGCCACGCCTTCGGCATCGGCGGGCCCGAGGTGCACGGTGGCATGCTGATGAAGGGACCGTTCGGCCTGCATCCGCTGAAGTACTGCCGCGGTCTGGCCCGCGCGGCGCAGACGCACGGCGCGGTGATCCACGGCGACGCGCGGGTCACGGGCTGGCGCCGAGACGGTGCCGACCACGTGCTGGAGACCGCCAAGGGGGAGGTCCGCGCCAAGAAGGTGATCGTCGGCACGAACGGCTACACGGCGGAGGACATGCATCCCGGTCTCGAGGGACGCGTCCTGCCGACACTGACCAATATCCTGGTGACCCGGCCACTGAGTGCGGCGGAGCAGGATGAACAGGGCTGGACGGCGACGGACATCGCATTCGACACGCGGACCCTGCTGCACTACGTCCGGCTGCTGCCCGACGGGCGGTTCCTGTTCGGCGGGCGCGGCGGTTGGGACGCGTCGCCTGCCGGCGTCGCCGAGCGCCGCCGCATCATGATCGACGAGTTTCGCCAGATGTTTCCGGCTTGGGCCGACGTCGAGTTCACCCACTTCTGGAACGGGTTCGTTTGTATCACCTATGACCGTGTCGCCCACATCGGCATGATCGACAACGACCCGACGATACTCTGCGCGCTGGCCTACCACGGCAGCGGCGTCGGGCCGGCGACCTGGGCCGGACGGGCCTGCGCCCGGCTCGCGGCCGGCGTGGCGAACCTCGACAGGGACGTGCCCGCCGCAATGCGCGGCGCGCCGCCCCGCTTTCCGCTACCGGCGCTGCGCAAGGTGTATCTGCGGGCGGCCTACGCGCACTACGGGCTGAAGGACCGATGGCTCTGAGCGGTTCGCCGGAGGCTCGCGCCGGCGCCCGCAAGGCGTTTCTCGACGGTGCGGGGTGGGGCGATGCGCCCGTCGAGGCGCTGCCCGGCGATGCGTCGTTTCGGCGTTACTTCAGGCTCGGCGGTGAACAACCCGCGCTGTTGATGGATGCACCGCCCGACAAGGAGGACGTCCGACCCTACATCCGGATTGCCCGCCATCTCGTCGGCATGGGGTTCTCGGCGCCGGCGATCCTTGCCGCCGACGAAGATCAGGGGTTTTGCGTGATCGAGGATTTCGGCGACGCGACGTACACCCGTCTGCTTGCCGCCGGGCACGACGAACGAAAGCTTTACGATCTCGCGGTTGACGTGCTCGCGGCACTGCACGGCACCGAGAATGCGTCGGCGATCGATCTGCCGACCTACGACGAGCAACGCCTGCTCGATGAAGCCGGCCTGCTGGTCGACTGGTACCTGCCGGCACTCACCGGTGAGGACACGCCGGCCGGCGTCCGCGAAAGTTACCTCGATGCCTGGCGGTCCGTGCTGCAGGCACTGCCGCCCGGACCGGAGACCCTGGTGCTGCGGGACTATCATGTAGACAACCTGATGCTCATCGATGGCCGCGAGGGTCTTTCGTCCTGCGGTCTGCTGGATTTCCAGGACGCCGTCATCGGGCACCCCGCCTACGATCTGATGTCGCTCCTGGAAGACGCCAGACGTGATATCGACGATGATCTCCGTGACCATCTGCGCCAACGCTATGCCGCGGCCCGGCCCGAGGCGGCGTCGCCGGATTTTGAGCAGTGGTTTACGGTGCTGGCTGCGCAGCGCCATGCCAAGGTCATCGGGATCTTTACCCGTCTCAAGGTTCGTGACGGCAAGCCGGTCTATCTGCCGCATATCCCGAGGGTGCTCGGTTTGCTGCGCCGAGCGCTGCGTCACCCGGCGCTCGCACCGGTCGCCGGTTGGTGCACCGATCACATGCCGGGTTCAGACCGGATGCCCGAATTCCGTTAACCGGTCGGTAACCATAGCCATGCGACGCTCGGCCTACCCAGCATGGTTAACGAGCGGTGAACCAACCACATGGCTGAAGTTACGCTTACGGCGGCTGTCCGCGAGGTCCTGCTCTCGAACAAGCAGACATCGGATCTTGCCGCCCGCACCAACAGCCGAATCGCCTCCGGACTTCGGGTCGAGGACGCGATCGACGATCCGGTCGCGTTCTTTCAGACAAGAGCGCTGAGTGATCGAGCGAGCGATTTCGTCGAACGAAAGGTCGAAATCGACCAGGCAATCAGTTCACTTACAGCGGCGAGCGACGCGGTCGAGGCGATCTCGAGCATTATCGGCCAGATGAAAGGCGTCGCCCAATCGATGAAGTCGGCGCCACCGTCGATGTTCACCGGCCTCGTCGATACATTCAACGGCCTGCGCCGTCAGGTGGATTATCTCGCCGCCGATGCCACGTACCAGGGACAGAATCTGGTGAACGGCACAGGACAGACCCTGCGGGTTGAGTTCTCGGAACGCTCCGCCAGTATCGTCGAGGTCAACTCGGTCGACATCCGAACCGGAACGACCGGCCTGAACATCGAGCGGGTCTCGTCCATCGCGTCGCAGGTCTCGCGCGCGTCTCAGGCGCGGGTCCGCTTCCAGAACTCGCTCGCATCGCGGGCCTCGTCATCGTCACAGGCGTCCATCGCGTCGCAGGCCCAGGTCAACTTCCAGGCGGCGATCACGGCACAAAGTTCACGTGGATCGCTCGCGTCGGTGGCGTCGATCGCCTCGAAAGGCAGCGTCGGATCGCGCGGCTCCGTGGCCGCGGCACCGTCGATCGCGGGTCAGGCCGGAATCGCGTCACAGGCCTCCGTCGCGTCGCAGGCGGCGGTCCCGTCGCAAGTCGCCCGGCTTTTCCGCCCGTCCGCCGTGTCACAAGCCTCGCAGGCGTCTCAGGTTTCCGTCGCCTCACAGGCGAGCGTCGCGTCGCGCCCGTCGAGTGACGGGTTCCCTTCGGTCGCTTCACAGCTGTCGATCGCGTCGCAGGCGTCGGTCGGGTCGCAGGTCAGTGTCGCGTCGCGCGCATCCGTCGCATCGCAGGCGTCGGTAACCGCCCAGGCCTCGGTCGCGTCGCAAGCCTCGTTCGCCTCCGTCGCGGCACTCGCGTCGCGCGCTTCGGTTGCGTCGCTGGGGTCGGTTGCCGCCGGTTTCACGGCCGCGTCGCGCGCGTCACTCCCGGCCGCAATCTCGCAGGCCTCGAACGGCGCCCAGGCGTTCGTGGCGTTCCAGAACTCGGTCGCGTCGCAGGCGGCCATCGGATCGCTGGGCACGGAGTTCTCGCAGGCGCTTCTGGCGGCGCAGGAGTCGGTTGCGACCCAGGCATCGGTTGCGTCGCAACCGTCGCAGGGCTCGCTGGGTGCGCGGGCGTCGGTTCCGGCGCTTGCCAGTCTGGCATCAGTCGGTTCCACGGCGTCGGCCGGAAGTCGAGGCTCGGTGCCGTCCGTTGCGTCCAGGCCGTTCGTCGCGTCGCAGGTATCGATTGCGTCGCAGGCGGCGTACGGCAATCAACCGTCTCTGCCTTCGCAGGTTTCCATCGCATCGCGCCTCAGCGTCGCATCCCGGGCTTCGATACCGTCGGTCGGCTCCATCGGCGTGACGACGACCCGCGCGGCGCAAGCATCGGTCGCATCCGTTGCCGCCGCTCTGTCGCTTGCATCGCAGGCCTCCATCGCGGCGCAGACGGCGCTGCTGCAGACGGAAACACTGAACGATCAGGGGCGTATCGTAACGGTCGGGGCGACGTCAGCCATCGAGTCGATCATCGCCGACCTCGACGTCGCGTTGACCGAACTGAGAACCAATGCACAGATGCTTGGTCAGAACATCTCGCTCCTGCAGGCGCGGCTCGAATTTACCGAGAAGTACGCCAACACACTGCAGTCAGGTAGCGACAAGCTTTCCCTGGCCGATGTCAGCGAGGAAGGCGCCAACCTGCTGGCCCTGCAGACGCGATCGGCCTTGGGGACCCAGGCGCTGTCGTTTGCGGGACAATCCGAACAGAGCGTTCTTCAGCTCTTCAGTTGATCTCCGATACCGCCTGGGTCCCGGCCAGGTCTGAGCCGCTAACCCCTACCTGTTCTGCCTTTCCACCAAGAATCCGGCGAAGTAGCCGAAAATTGCGCCGACCGCCGCGCAGACGGACTGCACGTGCTCGAACGGCTTCTCCAATCCGATGATAAGAACCTCTCCGATGGTCGCGCCGAACAGAATGCCGATGACGACACCGGCGGCTGGCACGAGAAAGCGGAGGGAAGAGCCCATGATGACCTCGGTGTCTAGACGTTTTCTGGTATGCCAAGGATAATCGGCTGGGCGAAACATGTGATTGCGGGACTGTCTCAAACTCTTGACTGTTTGTCTCAAACCGAGCCGGGCACGTGTCTCGTTCATGGCGTATCATGGGACAGGCTCCTCCTAGCCGGGTGAATTCTCAATGACGGTGGAATCGCGTTTCTCGACGAAGCAACTGGCACCGCAGCAGCGTTTCGACGTATGGCGCGAAAGCATCGCTGTGCTCTATGACGTCGAACTCGATGCCGGTTTGCCCGAGGAAGGATTCGTCGCCGACATTCACGCCTATCTGTACGAGGATCTGATGATCGCGCGGACCCGCACGAGCGCTCAGCGCTACCGTCGCGACGGAGTCCGGATCGCGCAGGATAACGTCGATCACTACATGATCCAGTTCTTCATGAAGGGCAGCCAACGTATCAGGAGGGGCAGCCGGACCATTGAGTCGAGCACCGGTGATCTCATGGTGCACGATCTCGCCTCGGAGCACGTCGCCGAATCCTCGTATTTCGACAACCTGTCGCTGATCATGCCGCGCCGGGTCCTCGAGCCGTTGCTGCACAACCCCGATAGTCAACACGGCCGGCTGTTGCCGACCGCGCAGCCGATGGCGAGGATTCTGTCGCGACATCTGCAGGACCTCTACGATCTCGCGCCGCGGCTCGACGCAGCCGAACGGCGCCGCTTGAATGACGTGACTGCTTCACTGGTCGCCGCGACGCTGAATGGTTCGCGGGAGGACGAGGTCGAGAATGCGGGAGCAATTTCCGCGTCCAGCCGACTGCGCGCCAAGCGCGCGATCGAGGCGCGACTGAATTTGCCCAATATTGAAATCAACGCCATTGCGCGGGCCGCGGGCGTATCACGTGCCTCACTGTATCGGCTGTTCGAATCGTACGGCGGGGTGCGGACCTACATCCGCCGCCGGCGTCTGTTCAAATGCCTTCGCGATCTGACGCGGGCGGTTCACGCAACTCGTTCGATCAGCGAGATTGCCTATGACCACGGTTTCACCAGCGAGGCTCATTTCTCGCGCACCTTCAAGCGCGAGTTCGGCTTGACCCCGTCGGAAGCGCGTCAGGGCGGCAACGACGGTGCCGCCGTCCGGCGCGAAATCCTCGCGGACCCGCTCGTGGGCGACCGCGACTACGAACACTGGATTGCCGAAGCGTTACACTACTGATCGGATCGGCGGGCGCCGGAGTTGTGCCGCGGGCCGCGGTTTGCCACACTGTCGTCAGATGCTGTGATTCGCCTCGATGGCGTCGTGCGCGCGCCGGCCCGTCGTTTGATCCAAGGGTTGCCTCGTTGGAAACGGGGGCCGCATCGCGACCCGAACCTCCGTTCTGGAGTTCCCATGATTTTATCCGACTCGCAGATTGCCGTCGTCGAACGGCAGACTGGCGCCACACCGATTCCCCAGGATGACCCGGTTGCAGGACAACTCCGCCAGGCTTTCGGCGAGCATACGTTTTATGCCGACCCCAACGGCCTGCACGTGATAGAGGTGTTGCCCGAAAACATGGAAGGCGTCGAACCCGGGATGGCCGCCATCGTGCAGGTTGCCGAATGGGCCGACGAGCAGAAAAACAGTTTGTCGCCGATTGAGCCGAAAGCGCTTGGTGCGGTGATCAGTATCGAGGAAGAGGGCGAAACGCCTGCGGCAGACGCCTGATTCCGCCGCTCGGTCCGGCTGGTCGTCAATTCAGCAAGCGAATCTGGGGCGGTTTCAGCAACAACAGAAGACTTCCGATGGTCGGAATGCCGATGGCGGCGTAAAGCAACGGCACCATCGCGGCATTTCGCGCGCTTATTTTTTCCGCGCCCAGCACTAGCAGCTGCATGACCAGGATGACGACCACGGCCGCGACGATGCGTTTCGTCTGGTTGCGCCTCGTAAACCCGCCGGCGAAGAGACAGACCAGGGCGGTGGCGGCGAATGCGACGTTGGTCAGCGGACCGATCAGCCGCTTGTGGCCCTCGACGCGGAACTTGTCGAAATCGTGCTCCGGAATGTCACCCAGCTCGTCGACCCGGAACAATTCGCCGACGCTGAGTTCCCGGGAATCCCGTGTGCGCACCTCGGCCGACTGCTGGAACTCGTCCAGGCCGAGAGAATAGCGGTCGAAGAACAGCATCGAATACTTGCCGGTCGTCGTGTCGAGTTGCTGCCGGCTGCCGTCGAAGGCGATGATCTTCGCGCTGTCGCCTGAGCGGATCAGCGAACCGCGTTTGGCCATGATGGTCACAGGCGCCGCCGTATCCCGCGCGTCGTGCACGAAGATTCCCTTCAGCGAATTGTCCGCAGAGCGTTCGCGGACGTAGACGGTCACCTTGTCGCCGACCGAGTTGAAGCGTCCTTCCTCGAGAAGATACTGCGAGTAGTTGAAACGGATGTGCCATTTCAGTTCCTCGAACATGCGGTAGGACTCGGGCAGGACGTAGAGGTTGAGGATGTAGGAGAGCAGAACCGTCCCGCCGGCGACGATCAGCACCGGTTTGGCGATCTGCATCGGACTCAGGCCCGTTGCGCTCATGACCACGAGTTCCCTGTCCGCCGTCATCTTCGAGAATATGAAGATGATGACGATGAACAGTGACACCGGCAGGGCGATGATCAGCAGGCTCGGCACCAGCAACATCGTCAGTTGCAGGAACATGCCGGCGGATGCGCCGTGGTCGATGATCATCTCGACGAAACGGAGCGACTGCGACAGCCAGATCACGGCCGTCAGTCCCCCGGCGACAAACAACATGCCGACGACGAGTTGGCGGATGACGGACGCGGTGAGCTTGTTCATAATGCGGCCAGTTTCAACGGATGCGGCAAAAAACCGTTTAATCGACTGGTTTTCAAGCAAAATCCCTGTCTAGACGATGGGGAAGCCGTATTCATAAATCAAGCGATTAGGACATTCTTGGGGGCGTAACGGCATGTCTGAACAGAATAACCAGCCTCTCGGCGGCAACGAGATGCCGCGTTTCGGTGGTCCGGCAACGATGATGCGCCTGCCGTCGCAGACGTCGGCGGCCGGACTCGACGCCGCATTCGTCGGCGTGCCGTTCGACATCGGCACCTCCAACCGTGCCGGCGCGCGGTTCGGCCCGCGGGCGATCCGCGCCGAATCGTGCCTGCTTCGGCCCTACAACATGGAAACCGGCGCGGCGCCGTTCGATGCCCTGCAGGTTGCCGATATCGGCGATGTCGCCATCAACACCTTCAACCTAGAGAAAAGCGTGAAGATCATCGAGGAGGCTTATGACGCCATACTGGCCGAGGACTGCATCCCGATGACCATCGGCGGCGATCACACCATCGCGTTGCCGATCCTGCGCGCCTTGCGCAAGAAGTACGGCCCTGTCGGCATGATCCATGTCGATGCCCATGCCGACGTCAACGATCACATGTTCGGCGAGCCCATCGCGCACGGAACGCCGTTCCGCCGCGCCGTCGAGGAAGGCCTGCTCGACGGTGATCGCGTCTACCAGATCGGCTTGCGCGGCACCGGCTACGCGGCGGACGATTTCGACTGGCCGCGAAGCCAGGGGTTCACCGTCGTTTGCGCCAAGGACTGCTGGCACAAATCGTTGGCACCGCTGATGGACGAGGCGCGGGCCAGGCTCGGCGACGGACCAGTCTACCTGAGCTTCGATATCGACGGCCTCGATCCGTCCTGTGCACCGGGCACCGGCACGCCCGAGTATGCCGGGCTGACGGTCATCCAGGGTTACGAGATCATTCGCGGCTGCCGCGGCTTGAACCTTGTCGGCTGTGATCTCGTCGAGGTCGCACCGCCCTACGATCCGTCCGGCAATACGGCGTTACTCGGCGCCAACCTGCTGTATGAGATGCTCTGTGTTCTGCCCGGCGTGACGATACGCTGACGCGCGGCTCTTCGGGAACAAGGAAACGGCGATGACGACTTGCGGCGAAGCGTTGATTCGCGGGCTCGAGGCCTACGGTGTCGATACCGTGTTCGGTATCCCGGGCGTTCACACGCTGGAGCTCTATCGCGGGCTTGCGGATTCTTCGATCAGACACGTGACCCCGCGTCACGAGCAGGGCGCCGGCTTCATGGCCGACGGCTATGCCCGGGTCAGCGGCAAGCCCGGCGTGTGTTTCATCATTTCCGGACCCGGCATGACCAACATCGCGACCGCGATGGGGCAGGCCTACAGCGATTCCGTGCCGATGCTGGTGATCTCGAGCGTCACCGAGGCCGCGAGCCTCGGCAAGGGCGAGGGCCACCTGCACGAACTGCCGGACCAACGCGCGCTGGTCGCCGGGGTCGCCGCGTTCAGTCATTCTGTCCGGGATGCCAAAGAACTGCCGACCGTGCTGGCGCGCGCTTTCGACGTGTTCGATGCGGCGCGGCCGAGGCCGGTGCATATCGAGATCCCCATCGACCTGCTGGGGGCGCCGGCCAACGAGGTGGCAATCAGCCGCCACGACGGGGCCCGTCCGCCCGAACCCGCGCAGGCCGATATCGAGAAGGCCGCGGCCTGGCTCCATGAGGCAGACAGCATAGCCGTGGTCGCCGGCGGCGGCGCACAGGATGCGCCGGACGCGGTCCGCGCTCTGGCCGACCGTCTCGGCGCGCCGGTCTCCCTGACGATCGACGGTAAAGGCCTGCTGCCGCCCGATCATCCGTTGCTCGCCGGTACGTTTGTCGCGTTCGAGCCCTGGCGCAAGGTGATGGACGCGGCCGAGGTCACCCTCGCCATCGGCACCGAGCTTGGCGAGACGGATTTCGATTTCTACCGAGACGGCGGTCCCCGGGTCGGCGGTAAGCTCATTCGCGTCGATATCGACCCCGGTCAGATCGACAAGAACCTGCCGGCCGACCTTGGCCTCGTCGGCGACGCAGGCGCAGTCATCGAACGCCTGCTCGAGGCGCTTGGCCCGGGTTCGCCCGATACGACCGCGTCAGTGGCGACGGCCGCCCGCGTGGTGGCGGAGTCCGGCGCGCTGCATGCCGACTGGATGGACCGGCACCGGCCGTACTACGCGGCCATTGCAGAGGCGTTTCCCGATCCGGTGATCGTCGGCGACTCGACACAGCCGGTCTACGGCGCCAACAACTTCTTCAATGCTTCCCGGCCCCGGTCGTACTTCACGTCATCGACCGGGTACGGAACCCTGGGCTACGGTCTGCCGGCGGCGATCGGCGCCAAGATCGCCGTCCCCGAGCGGCCGGTGATCTGCGTCGCGGGTGACGGCGGGTTCCTGTTCTCGGCGAGCGAACTCGTCGCCGGGGTCGAGGCCAGGGCGGGTGTCCCGATCCTGTTGTGGAACAACAACAGCTACCTGACGATCAAGGAGTACATGGAACAGGCACAGATCAAGCCGGAGGGCGTCATCGACTTTTCTCCGGATTTCGGCATGCTGGCGCGGGCCTGCGGCTGTGAGACCGTTCGATTGGGCGGTTCGGACGGTCTCGTCGAAGCGCTCAAAGATGCCCATGGGCGCGATCGGCCCACCCTGATCGAGATCATGGCCGTCTGAGGCCGCATTTGGCGGCCGAGAAAGCGTTGAAATTCGGGCACGCCAGCCGTTGACACCCGGCGGCCGAGCCCGTATGTTCCGCGCCTCGCCCGGACTGACGTCCGGATTATCGTTTCAGAATCTCGGGGATACAGGGCCATGAAGGTCAAGAACTCGTTGAAAGCCGCCAAGTCCCGCGACCTCGCGTGCCGCGTCGTGCGCCGCAAGGGCCGCGTCTACGTCATCAACAAGAAAAACCCGCGTTTCAAGGTTCGCCAGGGCTGATCCCTGATGCCCGGTCTGACCGGGCCGATCCCTTAAGAACGGCTGCACCGCGTCCTGAGATCAGGACGCGGTTTTCATTTGCGCCTTCCCTACGCAAGTCCCTGATGGTGACAACGCCGGACAGGGTTCTATATTGGAAACAAGCAAGAACCACAGTTCGATGTGGTCAGCGGAAGGCCGTTGAAATGCATATGCCGGAACCTGATTCTGCAACGCTTGAACGCCGCGATCGCGTGATCGCTGATCTCGCTGCCATGACGGGCGGCGAATCGGTGATTTCAAGCGAGGATGAGCTGCGTGCATTCGAATGCGACGGCCTGAACATCTACCGGCAGCTGCCGTTGGCCGTGGTTCTGCCTGAAACCACCGCGGAGGTGTCCGCCGTGCTGAAGTACTGTCACGAGCACGGCGTCAAGATCGTGCCGCGCGGCGCGGGCACCGGGCTTTCGGGCGGTGCCTTGCCGCTTGCCGATGCCATCACCGTCGGCCTGGGTAAGTTCAACCGCGTCCTCGAAATCGATTATGACAATCGCTGCGCCGTGGTGCAGCCCGGGGTCACCAATCTGGCGATTACCCAGGCCGTGCAGCATGAGGGTTTCTATTACGCGCCGGATCCGTCCAGCCAGATCGCGTGCTCCATCGGCGGCAACGTCGCCGAGAACTCGGGCGGGGTGCACTGCCTGAAGTACGGCCTGACGACGAACAACGTGCTCGGCGTCGAAATGGTGCTGATGGACGGTGAGATCGTGCGTTTCGGTGGCAAGCATGTCGATGCCGGCGGATACGACCTGCTGGGCGTAATCACCGGCTCCGAGGGTTTGCTCGGCGTCATAACGGAGGTCACGGTCCGGCTGCTCAAGCAGCCGGCGACGGCGCGGGCCATGCTGCTCGGGTTCGAGACCAGCGAAGCGGCCGGGGATTGCGTCAGCCGCGTCATCGGCGAGGGCATCATTCCGGGCGGCCTCGAAATGATGGACCGGCTTTGCATCGAGGCGACCGAGGCATTCGTGCACGCCGGATATCCGCTCGATGTCGAGGCCCTGCTGATCGTCGAGCTCGACGGCCCTAAGGTCGAGGTCGACTACCTGCTGGAGAAGGTCGCGGGCATCGGCCGCGAATGCGGCGCGGTGTTCGAGCGTGTCTCCGAGACCGAGGAGGAACGCGCCGTGTTCTGGTCCGGCCGGAAGAATGCGTTCCCCGCCGTCGGGCGCATATCGCCCGACTACATCTGCATGGACGGGACGATCCCGCGCGGCCAGCTGCCTTATGTCCTCGGCAGGATGAACGAACTGTCGAAACAGTATGGCCTGCGCTGCGCCAACGTTTTTCATGCCGGCGACGGCAACCTGCATCCGCTGATCCTGTTCGACGCCAATGCGCCGGGCGAACTGGAAAAAGCCGAGCAGTTCGGCGCCGACATCCTGCGGCTTTGCGTCGAAGTCGGCGGCGTACTGACGGGCGAGCACGGCGTCGGTGTCGAGAAGCGCGACCTGATGGGCGAGATGTTCACCGAGGAGGACCTCAAGCAGCAGCAGCGCCTGAAGTGCGCGTTCGATCCCGATCAGTTGCTCAATCCGGGCAAGGTCTATCCGCAACTGCATCGCTGCGCCGAACTCGGCCGCATGCACATCCATCACGGCAAGTTGCCGTTTCCCGACATCCCGCGGTTCTGACCGGCGGTCCGAATGACATCCCCGGAGTTCCGCCGACGGTCATGAGCAGCATGGATTTCAAGCCGACGAACGAAACGCACGTCGTCGACGCCATTCGGTGGGCGATCTCCGAGCGCGAGCCGCTGTCGGTCTCGGGGTTGGGCAGCAAGAGCGGCCTCGGGCGCGCCACCAACACCGCGCACGTCCTCGACATGTCGGCAATGTCCGGGGTTCGTTACTACGAGCCCGGTGAACTGGTCATCACCGTCGCGGCCGGCACGCCGTTGTCGGAGGTGGAGGAGCTTCTCGGCGAAAACAACCAGCAGCTGGCGTTCGAGCCCGTTGCACTGAACCGGATCTATGGTCAGGCAGAGAAGGGTGAGCGCGGTACGATCGGCGGGCTTGTCGCCGCAAATCTAGCCGGTTCGCGGCGGCTGAAGGCCGGTGCGGTTCGCGATCACGTTCTCGGCTTCAAGGCGGTCAGTGGCCGTGGCGAGATGTTCAAGTCCGGCGGCAAGGTGATGAAGAACGTCACCGGCTTCGATCTCTCGAAACTGATGACCGGATCCATGGGAACCCTGGCGGTGATGACCGAGGTAACGCTGAAAGTCCTGCCGATGCCGGAGAAGACGCGGACGGTGCTGGTCTACGGCGTTGATGACGATCAGGCGACCAGGGCAATGACCGCGGCGCTGAACAGCCCGCACGAGGTCTCGTCCGCGGTCTACCTGCCCGCGGCGGTTGCCAGGCTGTCCGAGGTCGGCAGGGTCGGCGACGCGAACACGTCGGTGGTCGCGGTCCGCATCGAGGGGCCGGAACCCTCGGTTCTCGAGCGTGCCTCTGAGATCACGTCGTTGCTCGGCGGTTTCGGCCGGACGGATGAACTGCATCGCACCAATTCTCAACGGTTATGGTGGGAGACCAGCGAAGCCTCGTATTTCGCTACCGGCGAGAACACGCCGTTGTGGCGAATTTCGGTCGAACCGGCGAAGGGAGCTGTGCTGGCAAGGAACGTGCTCTCGGAAACTGGCGGCGAAGGGTACTGTGATTGGGGCGGCGGACTGCTGACCTTGTCGATCCCGGGAAATCCCGCGCGTTCGGCGCGCGCCATCCGACAGTCGGTCGCCGCGGTTGGCGGACACGCGACGTTGCTCAGGGCCAGCGAGACCGTTCGCTCGACCCTCGACGTATTCGATCCGCAGTCGGACGGCATCATGGCGCTGTCGCGCCGGATCAAGAAGGCGTTCGATCCGGAAGGGGTGCTTAACCCCGGCCGCATGTACGCGACGTTCTGAGGCGGAGAAAATGCAGACCACGTTCACCGAAGAACAGCTTGCCGATCCCCGGAACCGCTCGTCCGAGGCGATCCTCCGGCGTTGTGTCCATTGCGGATTCTGCACCGCGACCTGCCCGACCTACGTGCTGCTGGGCGACGAACTCGACAGTCCGCGCGGACGCATTTATCTGATCAAGGACATGTTGGAGAACGATCGCCAGCCCACCGCCGACACGGTCAAACACATCGATCGTTGCCTGTCTTGCCTGTCTTGCCGCACCACATGTCCTTCCGGCGTCGATTACATGCATTTGATCGATCACGGTCGCGAGGTCGTCGAGGAACGCTATCGCCGGCCGCTCCTCGACCGCTTGTACCGGTCTATGATTGCGGTGCTCGTACCGCGGCCCGGACTGTTCAGGCTGGCCATGGTCGCAGGATGGTTCGCACGGCCGTTCCGCAGGCTGGTGCCGGGCCGTCTGGGCGCGATGCTGGCATTGGTGCCGTCCCGGATCGATCCGGCCTCCAGCGTCGACAGGCCGCAGGTGTTTCCCGCCGAGGGTCCGCGGAGACGACGCGTCGCCCTGATGACCGGTTGCGCCCAGCAGGCGTTACGGCCGGCCATCAACGAGGCCACCGTTCGCCTGCTGACGCGCCTCGGTTGCGAGGTCGTGATCGCTGACGGCATGGGCTGCTGCGGCGCACTTGAGCACCACATGGGCCGCACCGGGCCGTCCCACCAGGCCGCCAAGAAGAACATCGAGGCATGGGAGCGCGCAGGGCGCGATGGCGGCGAGCTCGATGCCATCGTCGTGAATGCATCGGGTTGTGGAACGACGGTCAAGGACTATGGGTACATGCTGGCGAATGATCCAGAGTGGGCGGAACGCGCAGAACGGATATCGGCGCTCGCGCAGGACATCACGGAAGTTCTCGTGGGGGCGGAACTTCCCGTTGCCGACGCGGACGGGCTAAAACCGGTGGTGGCCTACCATTCGGCTTGTTCGATGCAGCATGGACAGGGCATTTCGGGGCCGCCCGTCGAGTTGCTGCGACGCGCCGGTTTCGAGGTGCGCCAGCCAGCCGAAGGCCACCTGTGCTGCGGATCCGCCGGCAGCTACAACATGACCCAACCGGGCATCGCGGCGCGGCTGGGAAAGCGCAAGGCCGCCAACCTGGCGGCGACTGGCGCCGACGTCGTTGCCTCCGGAAACATCGGCTGCCAGATGCAAATCGGCCTGCATGGCGACCTGGCGGTTTGCCATACGGTCGAACTGCTCGACTGGGCGACGGGCGGACCGAAACCGGACGGCGTTGCCTGACCAATTTTCCGATCGGAATCGTGCTCTGCCGGTTTCGTGATGCATGCTCGGTTCCCGAATAATCATCTTGCTCGGTCACTTGATCACGATCGCGATGCCCGTTGCGGGTTGTGCGCAGGATTCCGCGGACACGGTCGTCGCCAGCGAAGACTAATTGTCCGCCGTCAATCCCTGGTGCGGGCGCTCGCGACGTCCAGATAGGCAGGATTGTCTATTGCTTCTTGTATCGCCTCGGGCGAGGCAAGTAACACGTCGAGCGCGCGCGTCAGATCCAGCACCCGGTCGGTGTCGCCGATCTTCAATCCCGCCTTTCGGAGTCCCGACAGGACGGCCTGTGCGACGGTTCGCTGGACGACGCCACCGAGAATCCGCGCTCCTTCCTCAGTACCGCTGGCATGGCGCGCCCTGCAGGCGCCGAGATCGATGGAGTTGTGACCCCGGCAGACCAGCGGGCGAACGTCGTAGACCTGACACAAGCCGCTCTCCGGATCGAGCAACGGGCAAGGAAATATCCTGCGGGTGCCGGGCGGTCTCGCAAGCTTGTCGATCTCGCGCTTCTGGGCCATGACCTCCGCGACCCGGCCGGCGACCGCCGAACGCTGGTTATCCGTCATCCGTGTCGAGACATACCGGGCAATGCGGATCGCCTCCAGGGGCGCGGCGTGTACTTCGTGATTGTGGCAGCAGAACGAACAGCCGGCTGAGCACGCGAGCGGCTCGGATATCGGATACCGGCGTTGCAGGTCCGCCGTCATCTCTTCGGCGAACTCGACGGCCTTCTCGAGGATGAGTTCGACCTGCAGCGGCGTCGCCGCCCTGGACAGCCGGTCGGCGACGATATCGCATACGCCGTCGCGAATTCGGCTATGATACCCCTGCAGGTCGAAATCGCCGCTCACCCGCTTGGCCCCCATCGGTTGGAATCGCGGTCATGAATCCGTATCCTATAGACATGGTCGTTCCGACACGAACAATTCAGAATATTATGAGGTGTTCGCGCATTGTCGGCGTGATCCTCGCGGCAATCTGTTTCACCGCAAGTCCCGCCCAGGCCGACCAGAATGATCCGCGTCTCGATTCACTCTTCGGGGAGCTCCTGACGACCGAAGATTTCGTCAAGGGCATGTCACTGACCAATCAGATTTGGGCGCTCTGGGTTCAGTCGGATGACCCGGTCGTCAGCGATCTGATGACGGACGGCATGAACGCGATGCAGGTTGGTGATCTCCGACGCGCGATGACCGCTTTCGACGAGATCGTCGAGATTTCGCCGGACTTCGCCGAGGGCTGGAACAAGCGCGCGACCGTCAATTACCTGATGGGCCGGATGAACGAGTCGCTGACGGATGTCGAACGAACGCTCGAACTCGAGCCGCGTCACTTCGGCGCCCTGTCCGGGCGGGGTCTCATCCTGATGGAAGTAGGCGAAATCCCGCAGGCGCTCGACGCCTTCGAACATGCGCTGGACACTAACCCGCACATGCCGCTGATCAAGGAGCACGCGCGTCAACTGCGCGAAGCGCTCAAGGGCAGCGCGATCTGACAATCGACCGGAACGGGAGAAATCGTCATGGCGGACAGGGGGTGTGCGGTTATCGCCGGTGTCGGGCCGGGTCTTGGAGCCTCGCTCGTCAGGGCGTTCGCGGCCAAGGGATTCAACATCGCAGCGGCGTCGCGGCGGGTCGATGCGCTTACGGGCATCCTCGGCGAGGTGTCCGGCGTCGAGACCCGGGCCTACGGTTGCGATGTCAGCGACGAAGCTGACGTCGATACGTTGTTTGAACGAGCAGAGGCCGATCTCGGTCCCGTCGAGGTGGCCATCTTCAATGCCGGTTCCCGGATTCGGGGCGGGCTGTTGGAATTATCGTCGGCGGATTTCGAGCAAAGTTGGCGCATTGGTTGTCTCGGCGGGTTTCACGTCGGCAAGGCGGCGGCGAGCCGCATGCTGCCGCGCGCGCGGGGAACGATCCTGTTTACCGGTGCAACGGCGGCGCTGAGGGGTGGTGCCGGATTCCTGACGCTGGCCGTGCCCAAATTCGGTGTTCGCGCACTCGCCCAGTCGATGGCCCGGGAACTCGGTCCGCAGGGGCTGCATGTCGCGCATGTCATCATCGACGGCCAGATACTGTCGGACCGCCATGCCGAACTTGCCAGGCAACGCCCGGAGGACGGATTGCTGTCGCCCGACGCCATTGCCGCGGAGTACGTACATCTTCACGAACAGCCGCGAAGCTCATGGACCCAAGAGCTCGATCTGCGACCGTGGGTCGAAAAATTCTGATCGATTTTCGGTAGTTAACAGACAATCGGCCTTGCAGTCCGTTCGGTATTCCGGCACATCCATACTCCACTTTCCACGGGGGTCTCATGTCGGGCGCACCGAATCCACAACAAGCGCTGCTCAGGTGCATGTTCGATGCCGCGGTCGAAGCGGCGATGCCGCGCACCTGCGTCCCGCCGTTCCTGCCGGATCCGACCGGGATCAACCGCCTCGTCGTGGTCGGCGCCGGCAAGGCGTCAGCGGCCATGGCCCGAGCCGTCGAGGACAACTGGTCCGGCCCGCTCGAGGGTCTGGTCGTCACCCGCTACGGCTATGAGGTCGACTGCGACCGGATCGAGATCGTCACGGCCGCCCATCCCGTGCCCGACGACGCGGGCGAACAGGCGGCCAAGCGGATCCTCGATATCGCGCGCTCGCTGGGCCCGGACGATGTTATGCTGTGCCTTGTATCGGGCGGCGGTTCCGCATTGCTCGCCGCACCGGCCGAGGGTCTGACGCTGGCCGACAAGCAGGAGGTCAACCGTGCGCTCCTCAAGTCCGGCGCCAATATCGGCGAAATGAACTGCGTGCGGAAACACCTCTCGCTGATCAAGGGCGGTCGTCTGGCCGCCGCCGCCCATCCCGCGCGGGTGATTTCGTTGCTGATTTCCGACGTGCCCGGCGATGATCCGTCCGTGATCGCCTCGGGACCGACGGTCCCCGACGAGACAACATACGCCGACGCGCGGGCGATCCTCGAGAAATACGGTATCGAGCCCTCGGCGGCGGTGCGCAAGGTCCTGACCGAGGAGCCCGACGAGACCCCGAAAGCGGACGACCCGCGGCTGGCGGGTGCGGAGACCAAGCTCGTGGCGTTGCCGCAGGCGAGTCTCGAAGCGGCGGCCAGGGTCGCCGCAGAGGCGGGCTACACACCGCATATCCTCGGCGATGCCCTCGAAGGCGAGGCCCGCGTACTCGGCGCCGAACACGCCGCGCTGGCCGAGCGGGCAAAGACCGGCAAGGGCGATATCGCTGGCAAGGTCGCCATCATTTCAGGCGGCGAGACCACAGTCGTTGTTCGCGGCAACGGCCGGGGCGGACGCAACAGCGAGTACGCGCTCGCCATGGCCATCGCGCTGGACGGCGCCGAGGGCATTCATGCGATCGCGTGCGATACCGACGGTGTCGACGGGTCGGAAGAGAACGCCGGTGCCGAAATCGGCCCGCAAACGCTCGCCAACGGGCGCGACGCCGGCGTCGATGCCTCGGCGCATCTCGACGCCAACGACGCTTACTCGTTCTTCGAGAAGGCTGGCGGCCTGGTCGTGACGGGGCCGACGTTCACCAATGTCAACGATTTCAGGGCGATCATCGTCGATTCCTGATTGCGTCCGGCGATGCGCCGCAAACTCGTCACAATCCCCCCTTAGGGTCGGTCCGATCGGCGTTTTCGCCGTTTGATCGTCCATCTCGGCGGTCGTAGAGTGGTCCGTGACAGCCGGTCCGCCGGCGGGATTATCGGCAGTGAGCGGGGACCTCAAGGTGCGCAAATTGTTCATCGGATTGGGCGTGGTCGTCGCTGTCCTGGTGGCTGCGATCCTGATCGGCCCCAGTTTCATCGACTGGAATACTTATAAGGGCCAGATCGAGGCCCAGGTCGAGCGCCTGACCGGGCGCAAGCTGGTGATCGCCGGCGACATCAGTATTGCCATTCTGCCGGCACCCGCGGTGGTCGCCAAGGACGTCAGCTTCGCCAACGACGAGCGTTCCGAAGTACCGAACATGGTCGAGCTCGGGTCGCTCGAGGTCCGGGTCGCGCTCGGCCCGTTGTTCGGCGGCGAGATCCAGGTCAACAAGGTGGTGCTGGTCGAGCCGGTCATTCAGCTGGAAACCTTTGCGGAGGGCGGCAACAACTGGACCCTCGAAGCGGCGTCGAAGGACACCGTGCCGACGGAAGATGGCGATGCCGACACCGCGCCGGGGGACGGGGCGTCCTCGCTCGGCGGATTCACTCTCGACAATTTCGCGATCGAACGTGGCCTGCTGACGTTCCGCGACGGAACGACCGGCGATCTGCACGTCGTCGAGGACATCAATGCGACGCTGGTTGCGGCGTCGCTTCAGGGACCGTTCGAAACCCGCGGCTCGCTCGTCGCCAAAGGCATTCCTCTGGGCTTCGAGATCGGCGTCGACGGCGTCTTCCAGGGACGGACCGTTCCAATCACGGCCCTGATCACGACCGGCGGCGATTCTTCGATCGGCGTATCCGGCAATATCATCAATCTGTTCGAGTCGCCCCGTTTCAATGGCGCTATCCAGGTCAGGACGGCATCCGTCGCAGAGCTCATTTCGGCCGTTGGCGGATCGGCGCCGCCGGCCCTCGCCATGCCGTTGTCGCTCAACGGTTCGATCGTCGGCGACGAAGCATCCGTCGTCGTCGAGGAACTCAAACTCGCGCTGGGTGAAACGGCCGCGACCGGTCGGATCGAAGCGACGCTCGGCGATGTGCCGCGCGCCGACGTGACGCTGGAAGTCGCTCATGTCGACGCCGATTCCCTGCTTGCCGGATTTGCGGCTCCGCAGAAGAAGGCGTCGGCGCAGAGCCAATCGTCTGGCGCCACTGAAACGTCCGCGATGCCGGCAAAGGACGGGGCGGCGGAAGCGCTGACCATCGATATTCCCGGCGGGATCGCCGCGACGCTCAATCTCGTCGTCGACTCGATCGCCTATCGCCAGGAGAAGGCCGGTCCGATGCGACTCAGTGTTGAGCTCGCGAACGGCGAGGTGACGCTCAGCCAGTTCACCGGCCAGTTGCCCGGCGCTACCGATTTCGCGCTCTTCGGGTTTCTGACCTCACCCAACGGTCAACCGTCCTTCGAGGGCGAGGTTGAAGCCAGTGTCGGCGACACGCGGCGCCTGGCGTCGTGGCTCGGCGCCGACATGTCGACGATTCCGGGCGACCGTCTGCGGCGAATCAACCTCTCGGCGAGCCTCAAGGGCAATGCGCAGAACTTCCAGGTCGCCGGGTTGTCGGCCACGTTCGACCGGACGAATGTGAAGGGCGGTCTGACCCTCGCGCTGCGCGACCGGCTCTCGTTCGGCGCCGCCGTCGAAATCGACAGCCTCGATCTCGATCCGTATCTCGCCGGACTGGGTGGCGAGCCGCGAACGGAGACGTCGGCCACGAGTGGCACCGGTCAGGCGCAATCGACGGATCAGTCGTCCGGCGCATCGGCTGCGGCGGAGGTCAATCCGTTGGCGGCGCTCGGCGTGTTGTCGACGTTCGATGCCAATATCAAGGCCTCGGCGGATGAGGTGATCTATCAGGGGAAGCCGATCCGCGGCATTCGATTCGACGGCACCGTTTTCAACGGTGCCCTGACGATCCGCGACGCCAGCGTCGCCGATGCCGCCGGATCGCGTGTCGCCATGAAGGGTGCGGTCACCGACTTGGCGGGCAGCCCGAAACTCGACGCCTTCAGCGTCGACTTCGCGAGCAAGAACATTGCGAAGCTTGCCGGTGAGGTCGGCGCCGAGGTTCCCGAAGTCGTCACCAGGCTTGGTGCCGTCAGCCTGAAGGCGACCGCCAGCGGAAACGCCCTGCAACCGGCGATCAAGGGATCCGCCTCCGCGGCCGGGGCGACAGTCGGCTTCGACGGCGAGGTTTCCGTTCTACCGATCAAACCGCTCTATGCCGGGGTGCTGCAGGTTCGCCACGACGACCTGGCGGCGCTCGCCCGGACGCTGGATACGGGTTATACGCCTTCGGGCCGGATCGGCGGCGTGGACCTCATGATGAATGCGAGTGTTAGCGCCGATACCGTCACCCTGCAGGGGATCAACGGCAGATTGAACGAAACGGTGTTGTCCGGCGACACGACCGTGCACCTCGGCGGCGCGCGGCCCAGCATTCGTTCGACCCTGGCCCTCGGTCGCCTCGATGCCGACCCGTTCCTGCCGGCCGACGGCGGCGGAAGCCAGGGCGCTTCGGGCGGCAGCGGCACCACCGGTGCGGCGGCGACGCAACAATCCGGATATGCCCATGGTCAGGCGCCATGGCCGCGCGACCCGATCGATCTCAGCGGTCTCGGTGCCGTCGACGCGGCGATTAACCTCAACGCCGAACAGTTGGCCTACGGCGCGATCGCGCTCAACGATGCAACCATCGTTGCGCGCCTGGCCGACAGCCAGCTGACGATCGAACAACTGACCGGAACCGCCTTCGGCGGTGGCTTGAACGTCACCGGCTTCCTCGACGGCCGCGCGGTGCCGATCGCCAACGGCGCGATCAGTTTCAAGAATGCGAGTATCTCCAATCTGCTCACCGCGGTGATCGGCGAGCCCGCCGCTGTCGGCTCGGTTGCGCTGGAAACAAAGTTCGATACCCGCGGCGCCAGCGTCGCCGATATGATCGGCGCACTGAACGGCGACGGATCGTTCGCGATGCGTGGTGTCGACGTGACCGGGTCGACGCAGGGCTCCGCGATGACGGGAATTCTGGGACTGCTCAGGGGTTTCGGCCAACTGGGCTCAAGCCTCTCGGGCAAGAAACTCGAGGGATTTGCCGATGTCGACGGCCGGTTCACGGTGACGAACGGTGTCGCCGATCTGGCGCCACTGACCATCGCGTCCGGGCTCGGAGACGGGAACGCCAGCGGCAAGGTCGATCTCGCCGGCTGGACGGTCGATCTCGCCGGCAACGTCGACATCACCGGCAACATTCTGACCGCGCTGCTCGGCCAGAAAATCGGCACGCCCGGCAAGTTGCCGTTCAGCGTCAAGGGCGCGTTGGATGCGCCCAACATTGCCATGGACACCAGCGGACTGGCCGCCGGCGGATTGCCCATTCCCGGCCTCGACAAGCTGGACGAGAAAGTGCCGGGCGTCGGCTCGCTGCTTCAGGGCATTCTTGGCGGCGACAGCCAGCAGAACACCCAGTCGGGCAGCGGCGCTTCGGGGCAGGCGGGCGGCGAGGAAACCCAGAACGCGCCGGAACCTCAGCCGCAGCAGCAGGAGCCTATCTTGCAGCCGCAGGAACTGCTGAAGAACATCTTCAAGTTCTAGCGTCCGGCAACGTCACGTGCCGACGCGCCCGGCGACGGCCTCGCCGAGCGCGAAACATCGCAGCGCGCTCGCCAGATTGGCGGTTTCGCGTTCGCCGTCGACGGCCTCGACCAGGGCCGCCATCGACATGCTGCGCCGCGCCGCGACGTCTTCGAGGACGGCCCAGAAATCCGGTTCCAGGGCGACACTCGTGGCGTGCCCCGACAGCACGAACGATCTTTTCTCCATCAGCCGAGAACCTTCACCGCAAATGCCGCCAGGAGGTCCATGGCCTGTTCCCAGTTGTCCTGCTCGCTGAGCCCGGAGGCCTTGCGCGGCTTGAACCCGTGATCGCCATCCTTGAGCCATTCGATCGCGATACGGCGAGGCAGACCGAATCCGGGAACCTCGTCGCGGGTGCCGAAAGGATCGCGGGTGCCTTGGAGAATCAGTACTGGTGTCGTGATCTCCATCAGATGATCGACCCGCATCTTGTCGGGCTGTCCCGGTGGATGGAACGGATACCCGAGACAGGCGACGCCGGCCACCGGGGAACCCTCGGACTCCAGCTCGGCGGCGATCATGCTCGCCATGCGCCCTCCCATCGACTTGCCGCCGACAACGACCGGCCCGCCGATGTCGGCAATCGCCTCGCGCCACGTGTCGAGCAGGACGCCCGCCGGATTGGGTGGCCGCTTCTTTCCGCTTTCGCGGCGCCCGGCCATGTAGGGAAACTCGAACCGCGCGGCGCGGATGCCGCGCGCGGCCATGCCTTCGCCGAAAGCCTGCATAAACGGACTGTCCATCGGCGCGCCCGCGCCGTGGGCCAGGATGACCGTGCCGTTGGCCTTCGTCGATGATGGCTCGTCGATCAGGAAGTGAACTGAGCTCATGTCGCAACGTCGCCGATCATCGGTACGAAGGCAACCGGCAGAAGCCCGGCAACGGTGGTTTCGCCATCCGCGCGCCGGACAAAACGCTGTAGCATCTGCGACCCGTCCGCCTCGCCGACGGGGACGACCAGCCGTCCGCCCGGCGCCAGTTGATCCAGCAGGGCCGGCGGTGCCGTTCTCGGTGCGGCTGTGACGATGATAGCATCGTAGGGCGCGTGTTCCGGCCATCCGTCGAAACCATCCCCGATCCGCAGGAAAGCGTTGGAGATGTCCAGCGCTTCGAGGTTGCGGGCCGCTTCGGCGGAGAGGACCGGAATGCGCTCGACCGAGTAGACCTCGGCGCTCAGACCAGCCAGGATCGCGGTTTGGTAACCGCAGCCGGTGCCGACTTCCAGCACCCGGTCGTCCGGTTCGAGGTCGAGCAGGTCCGTCATGACGGCGACGATGAACGGCTGCGAGATGGTCTGGCGCTGGGCGATGGGTTGTGCGCGGTTGGCGTAAGCCCCGGTGGCTGCCGGATCGCTGTCGGCGAACCCCATGAACCGATGGCGCGGGACACCGGCCATCTGCGCCATGACGCTCGGTGAGATTACGCCGCGTCCGGTCCAGCGGGCGGTCTCTCGCGCATCGTTCTCGATCGCAAGGCACATCCGTCGGTTGGCCGCCTTAAGTGCCGGGTTTGTCTGGGCTTTTGTCGGCATGACCTGCTTCCGCATCGTTGCCGGGCTTGCGGTAACGCGAGAATCAAACCATATCTTGCCCGCTTTTTGGGGCAACAGACAAAACCGGGAAAATCAGTCCATGACCCAGGAAACGTTCACGTTTCAGGCCGAAGTAGGCAAACTTCTCGATATCGTCGCGCACTCGCTTTACAGCCAGCGCGAAATCTTCCTTCGCGAGCTCGTCTCCAATGCGGCGGACGCCTGCGACAAGCTGCGTTATCTTGCGCTGACGGACCCGAAGCTCGAAGCGCCTTCAGACGGCCACCGGATCGAGCTTGAAGTCTCGACGAAGGACAAGACCCTCACGGTCCGAGACAACGGTATCGGCATGTCGAAGGACGATCTCAACGATCTCCTCGGCACCATAGCGCGATCCGGCACCAGGGCCTTTGCCGAGCAACTGGCCGCCGACAAGACGGACAGCAAGGACAAGGCCATGTCGTTGATCGGCCAGTTCGGCGTCGGGTTCTATTCCGCGTTCATGGTCGCCGACGAGGTCGCCGTCGTCACCCGCAAGGCCGGCGACGATGCGGCGTGGCGCTGGCAGTCCGACGGCAAGGGCAGTTACACCATCGAGGAATCTGAGCGGGCCGAGGCGGGTACCGACGTGATCCTCAGCCTCAAGAAGGACAGCAAGGAGTTCCTCGAACCCGATCGCCTCAAGACGATCATCCGCACGTACTCCGATCACATCGGGATTCCGATCGTCCTCAAGGCGATCAAGAAGGACGCCGAGGACGAAACACTCAACACCGCGTCGGCGCTATGGACCCGCGACAAGAAGGACATCACCGAAGATCAGTACCGCGAGTTCTACCATCACGTCGCGCACGGCTTCGACGATCCGTGGCACGTGATGCACAACCGGGTCGAGGGCGTGTTGTCGTATACCACGCTTCTGTTCATTCCCGGCTCGCAACCCTGGGATCTGTTTCATCCCGACCGCAAGTCGCAACTGAAACTCTACGTCAATCGAGTGTTCATTACCGATGACTGCGAAGATCTGGTGCCTTCGTACCTGCGGTTTCTGCGCGGCGTTGTCGACTCGGAGGACCTGAGCCTTAACGTCAGCCGCGAGATGATGCAGCGTGATCCGAAGCTTGCGAAGATCAGAAAGGGTATCGTCAAGCGGGTGCTCGGCGAACTGAAGAAGAAAGCAGACAAGGCGCCGGACGCGTATGCGGCCTTCTGGGAAAACTTCGGTTCCGTGCTCAAGGAAGGAATCTACGAAGACACCGAGAACCGCGACAACCTGCTCGCGCTGGCGCGGTTCAAGTCGACGAAGGGCGACGATCTGGTTTCCCTCGACGACTACATCGCCCGTATGGTCGACGGTCAGGACGCGATTTACTACATCACCGGCGACGATGCCGAGAAGGCACGGTCGAGCCCCCACCTCGAGGGCTTCAAGGCCAAGGGCGTCGAGGTTCTGGTGCTGACCGATCCGGTCGACGATTTCTGGATTTCCGGCGTCGGCGCATTTCAGGACAAGCTGTTCAAGTCCGTCACGCGCGGCGGAGCCGATCTCGATTCGATCAAGGACGAAGACGGCAAGGACGACACGGCGGATGAGAAAGCGCCGGACGGCATCGAGGCTCTGGTCGGCCGTTTCAAGGCGTCGCTCGAGGGCTCGGTGAAGGATGTGCGATCATCGTCGCGGCTGACCGACAGCGCGGTTTGCCTGGTCGCCGACGACAACGATCTCGACATCCACATGGAGCGCCTGCTCCGCCAGCACAATCAGCTGCGCGCCGAACAGCTCTCGCAGCGGATTCTCGAGGTCAATCCCAAGCATCCGCTGATCAAGCGTCTCGCCGGCATCGCCAAGGACGCCGACGGTCCGAACCCGACGATCGAGGATGCCGCGCACTTGCTGTTCGATCAGGCGAGGATTGTCGAGGGCGAGGCGCCCGCCGACCCGCAGGCCTTCGTCCGGCGGTTCTCGCAGATGCTGGAACGCGGATTGGCGGCCTGAGACGGCCGTCTACGATCTCATATCGATGGCGGCCGCACCGATGATCCGGCCGCTGTCCGATTGAACCAGGATGGCGCAGCCCGTGTCCGGCAGCGCCCGTTCCTCGGCGATGGTCACATTGAGGTCGGCCGCCTGACCGCGCCACGTACCGATCTCGCTCAGGCTGGTGACGACGTTGCGGTGCGTCAGTCTCTTGCCCGCGTTCTCGCCGCGCAGCACGTCGGTCGTTCGTTCGCGGTCGTACGTCACCAGCAGAACGGTCGATGTCGGGGCGTTCTCGTGAGCCGGCAGAGAAACCACGAGTTCGTGGCGTCGCGGTCTCTCGAGCCCGACGGTGATCCGTTCCATCTGGTCGACCCGGCCCAGTTCGCGCCGCATTTCGCCGGGGCGAGAGCCGGGCGCATGGAAGGCCCCCTGAAACACCATTTGCGGCGTGTAGACGGTCCGCGAGCGAAGATGCAGGGCATAGGTCCGCTGACGTTGCGTGAACGCGGGATCGGCGTACGGGTCCTTCCAGCCGATGTAGTCCCAGTAATCCACGTGGTAGGCGAGCGCGAGGATGTCGGGATCATCGGCGACCTCCCGCAGTTTGGCCTCGGCCGGCGGACAGGACCAGCAGCCTTCCGACGTGAACAGTTCGATGACCTTGAGTTCGCTGCCCGATTTGACAGTTTCGGCGCGGGCTGGGGCAAACGGAAGAATGAGGCCCGTTGCGGCCAGCCCGGCACCGAAGGTTCTGCGGGAGAGTAGAGCCTTCAACATGGCGAAAGTGTCGCAGAGTCCGTCGATCAACAGCAAATCACGTAACGGTGAAAGATTCGGAGGTCCGCGTCCTGCGGTCATCAGCCATGCCCGATAGGCTATGGCCAGAGCCTCCGGATCGACGCAAACTCGGCGAACTGATTCTTCAAACGGCAATCCTCAACATCCAGCGCGAGCAGACGACGTGTCCGGCCATTCGGGAACGACCTCCGGCCATGAGGCCAACAAACGAATCGGATTGGGCATCGCCCTGATGCTGATCGGTACCGGCGTGTTCGTGTCGATGGACGCGTTGGTCAAACACCTCACGCTGTCCGGTTACTCGACGATCCAGATTCTGTTCTTCCGCAGTCTGTTCGCCTTCGTGCCGGTCAGCCTGTTCATCTCGATGAACGGCGGTTTCAGTACGCTGAAGACCAAGCGGCCGTTGGGACACGTGATGCGCGCCGCCATCGGGCTCAGTGCCATGGGCGTGATCTTCTGGGCCTTCCACACGCTGCCGATCTCGGAGATTGTCGCGATCATGTTCGCGGCGCCGATCTTCATGACCGTGCTGAGCATCCCGTTGCTTGGCGAACGGGTCGGCATCCGGCGATGGATTGCCGTCATTGTCGGTTTCTCCGGCGTCCTGGTGATCGTTCGCCCCGATGCCGGCCTCGACATGACCCAGCTGATCGTGATTGGCGGAACCGTTCTCTACGCGCTGGCGATGATCTTGGTGCGGCGTCTGAGCGATACCGAGCCCAGCGCCACAATCGTCTTCTTCTTCACGGTTGCCGGTACGTTGATGATGGCGGTGCTGCTGCCGTTCGGCTGGTCGACGCCGGGGTCCGCGCTCGACTGGGGCCTGCTGATCGCCGTCGGACTCGTCGGCGGGTCCGCGCAGTTGCTGATCACCTATGCCATCCGCTCGGCACCGATCAGCGTGCTGGCGCCTTTCGAATACTCGGCGCTGCTGTGGGCAACGGGCTTCGATATCCTGATCTTCGGCCTTTACCCGAGCAGCGGCACCCTGTGGGGTGCGGGCATCATCGCGGCCACGGGATTGTACATCGTGCATCGCGAAACCACCCTCGGGACACGGCAGAAGACGGGCGTCCGGCTTGCCCGCACACGGGTGGCCAGCGCCGAACGGCCGGAGCAATCATCATGAGCGACATCTACGACATCGACGGCCATCCGCCGCAGCACCACATGCGCGGCATCGTCATGATGCTGCTGTCGGCGACCTGTTGGGTCATCATGAACGCGATGATCAAGGAGATCTCGAACGACTACCACCCGGCCCAGATCCTGTTCTTTCGAAACATCGTCATCCTGCCCGTGGTCATTCCGTTCCTGATCGCTGCCGGCGGACTGGGCCTGCTGGCCACGAAGAAGCCGATGAGCCATCTTGCGCGATCCTTCTGCGGGCTGGTGTCGATGACCTGCCTGATCATCGCGGTCGCGAGGATGCCGCTGTCCGATGTCATCGCCATCACCTACGCGGCGCCGCTCTTCATCACGCTTCTCGGCGCGCTGGTCCTCGGCGAGCATGTCGGCGTTCGCCGCTGGCTCGCCGTGGCCGTCGGGTTTCTCGGTGTCCTGGTGATGACCGATCCGACAGGGAATTTCCGCTGGGAAGCCCTGATCATGCTGCTCGGCGCGTTTGCGTTCTCGCTGACCGTCGTCATCGCCCGGACACTCAGCCGAACCGAACCAAGCGCGGTGATCGTGTTCTACTTCGCTTTGCTCTCGGTCTTCGTTTCAACGTGCTTCCTGCCCTGGGTATGGCAGGACCCCGTGTCGATCAGGGACTGGATACTGCTGGTCGGCGCCGGCGGCATGGCGGCGCTGACGCAGTTGACCCTGGTCGCCGGAATCCGCGCCGCGCCGATTTCGGTGACCGCGCCGTTCGACTACTTCTCGCTGGTCATGGCGGCCGGGATCGACATCGTCATCTGGAGCGTCTTCCCGTCGATGACCACCATCGTCGGGGCGCTGACCATCGTTGCCGCCGGGCTCTACATCGCGTTGCGCGAAGCCAGACAGGAACGCAAGCAGGCGGCCGTTACGCCGCCGTCCTGAGACACGCCTCGAACGGCGCCAGATACTCGGCGAACAGCCGGGCGCACTCCGGCCACGAATAGGTTTCGGCGTGCCGGCGGCAGGCATCCTTTGAGATTGAAAGAGCGCGTTTGGCGGCGAGGCCAAGGTCCTCGTCGAGCACGCCGACGCCTGACGTGCCGATAACGTCGAGCGGACCGGCTACCGGATATGCGGCGACGGTGACATCATCACCAGCCTGCCGGCCGACATCGGCGTGGCGCGCACCGAGATCAGGCTCATCCACCCGACCTGACGGGCTGCCGGTCAGTGTTCGAAATCGTCGATGACGGCGATGCCAGTCGCCGGATAGGCGTGCATCCGCACCAGCAGGTCGGCGCCTGCGGAGAGCGAGATATGATCGCCGATCAGGGCCGCAGGCGCGAGTTTGCCCTGGCCGATCAATTCGAACAGGGCCGGATAGTTCTTCGGTGACATGCCGTGCGAGCCGCGGATGTCGAGTTCCCTGCCGATCACCGTCCCCATCGGAACAGGCGGTTCAGCGTGGTCTTCTGCCATCAGGCCGACCTGCACGTGGCGGCCGAGGCGGCGCAGCGACAGGATCGAGTTGCGGCAGGTAATCGTGCTGCCCAGCGCGTCAATCGAAACGTGTGCGCCGCCACCGGTGATGTCGTGAATGGCGCCGGGAACATCGTCAACCGCGCGGGCGTTGATCGTTCGAACGGCACCCAGCCTTTCGGCTGCCGAGAGCGCCTCGTCGCTGATATCGACGGCGACCGGGCTGGCGCCGCTGGCCGCCGCGATCATGATCGCCGACAGTCCGACGCCGCCGCAGCCGTGAACCGCGACCCACTCGCCAGGGCTGGTGCGACCCTGCTCGACCACGGCGCGAAACGCGGTGATGAACCGGCAGCCGAGGCTCGCGGCCTCGGCAAAGCCGATACCCGCCGGCAGGTGGGTGACATTGATGTCGGCGCGGGGCAGCGCGACGTACTCGGCGAACGATCCGTGAAAATTGACGCCCGGCTGGACCTGATCGGCGCAGACCTGATGATCGCCGCCGAGGCACACGGGGCAGCCCCCGCAGGCCAGGACGAACGGCACCGTGATCCGGTCGCCGGTCCTGAAGCGCCGGACCTCGGGACCTGCCTCGACGACTTCGCCGGCCATTTCGTGGCCCGGAACCAGCGGCAGCGAAACCGCATCGTCGTGGCCCATCCAGGTGTGCCAGTCGCTGCGGCAGATGCCGGTCGCGCGGACGCGGACGACGATGCCGTCGCGCGGAACCGCCGGATCGGACAGGTTCTCGATGCTCAGGTGTTTGCGATACTCAGAAATGACAGCGGCGCGCATCCGCTAGTCTTGATCAACCGGTCGCGCGATGCAACTCGTCCTCGTCGACGACGTTCGCCTTCCACCAGTCTTCGTCGATGACCTGACCGGTTTCCGGATCGGTCGACAGTACGCGTTCGAGCGCAACCCGCTCGAGCTCCTCGATCAGACTGTGCACGTGCTGCAGGTTGCGTTCGATCACGGCTGCCATGCGTGACGATTTGCTCTGACGATAGACGGAGAGCGCGGCCTCGAACGCCATCACGGCGGCCTGCAGCAGATCGGTCCGCCGGGTTACCTTGCCAAGCAGGAACAGGCCGGATCCCAGCGTGTTCTGGGTCGATGCCCAGAGCAGCGGGTTCTTGTCGCGGCGTCGGACCTCGAGCGCGTTGCGGCACGCCTGGACCGAGTTCTGCAGCACCTTGGCATTCTGCAGGTTCCCGCCCAGAACCTGCGCGACCTGGGCGTAGTTGTTCATGACGTCGGCCCAGCGCTCCGGCGCTTCGATGCGGGTGTAGACCTGCATGGCGTTGCGGAAGGCGGCGAGCGCCCGTTTCAGGTGGGTCATTTCCGCGTCGGCTTCGGTGAGATCGAGGCGGTAGAGAATCTGCCCAAGCCGGTTGTGGGCGGCGGCCCACTCGCGCGGGGCGATGTCGCGCGGAATGGCGTCGCAAGCGGCCTGCATGGTCTCAAGGGCGAGCACGTTGTGGTCGGGATCGTTCTCGCGTTCGCCGAGGAACATCAGGCACGCGCCGATGTTCTTCAGCACGAGGCCGCGGGTGAGATTGCCGGAATCCTGCGGCGCCATCTCGAGTGCCTGCTTGTAAAGGCCGAGTGCATTTTTCATGGCGTCGAGCGGCGCCGCGGCGCGCTGCACGGCCGTTGCCATGATATGGCCACAGGTCATCATCAGGTGCTGCCGATCGCTCGGTGTCAGGTCGCGCGGCGGCTTCGTGGCGAGCTTGTTGACCGTTTCGAGGGAACCCATGAGACCGGCCTGCACAACCGGTGCCTTGACCCCGGCCTGCGGCGCACTGGCGGCGAGGATGGCGCCCTTCAGGAGATTGAGGAACTGCTCGTCCGGTTCGTGCGGCATCGGGACCTCGGCGAAGCCCGTCAGATTGCCCGCCAGGTCCTCGTCCCCCGGCAAGGCGGAGACCAGCCGCAGGCGTGTCGCCGCGCCCGGACCGGCGACGCGGCCCCAAACCAGGACGTCGCCGCCATTGTTGAGCAACAGCTTGCGGGCGCCGCCGACCCATTCACTGACGTTCTCGTCGTTCAGGCCGTCCGCCGGAAACGTGTCCGGCCGGTGAACGGCGCGAACCTTGAGTTCTGCGAAGTCTTCCAGTCCCGCCATGATGTGACGGGCGACGACGTCGCCGCTTTCGCCGGCGAAGCCGGGTACGCGGACCTCGACCAACGGCACCGGTCGCGGCTTCGGCTTGAGGAAGCGGTGAAGCCAGCCGGCCAGGACACTATCGCTCGCCGACGCACCGCTGTCGCGGCCGACGCCCGCAGCGGTTCCGGACTGCGAGGCGAGTTTCGACATCATGCTCAATGCCTGCTCGGGATCGCGCTTGATCTCCTCGAGGAAGGCGTCGCGATGGATGACCTCGACCTGTACCGGGCCCATGGCCCGAGCGGACGCTGTCCGGCGGCTCTGGTCGAGAATGCCGGTTTCCCCGAACATGGCGGGCGGGCGGATGCGTTCGATCTGGATCGGGCCGGCATCCGTGTTCTTGAGCAGGGCGACTTCGCCGCTGATCAGCCGATAGGCGGCGTCACCGCGCTCGCCTTCGCGGAAGATCAGGTCGCCGTCGTCGAACTTGACGGATTTCCTGCGTTTGTCGCCGGCGGCCGTTCCCGGTTTCTTCTTGTTCATAGCCTTGTCCTCGCAGGCGTTCCGGCTTCTGGAACAAACCCTTTCTGGACAATGGTAGGGGCCAAGAAGTAAACAAAACGTAGCCAAACGCCGGCCCGGACGATGAACGGGGAATATCCGGGAAATGGTGGTTCGATTTGGTCCTGGGGGATGGAAATGGGGTTTGGACGGCTATCTGCGGCCGCACTGGTGTCAGTCGCGGCTCTGACGGGTTCCGTTGCGCCGGCGGCGGCCGGCGCGATCTACGATTTCAGCATCTTTCTGGGCGAACAGCATCCGTTTGCTGCAACCGCTCCCGCGGCTGTTCAACCAGCCCCGACATCGACCTCGATCGTCAATGCGCAACCGGTGCCGCAGGCGCTGCCGGTCGATACCAGTTCGGTCGCGCAGACGGCCGATAGCGGCATGTTCGCCCGGTTTGGCGAACGGTCGGACAAGAACAAGGGGTGGGGCGCGATCTCCGAAATCCGGGGCGGCGTTCTCAATCACGACGAAGGACCGTTCTCGCGCAACAAGGAGGACGGCAACCCGGACATCAATGCCGAGATCCTGTTCGTTTCGCCGGACGTCCTTGAGGTCATCTGGTCGCCTCGCCCGCATTTCGGCGCGGATATCAACACCGGCGGCGACACGTCGCAGCTTTATGCCGGGCTTTCCTGGGAATGGTTCCTGTGGCGCGACCTGTTCGCGGGCTTCAGTCTCGGCGGTGCGATTCACGACGGCAAGCTGAGCATGGGCGCGCACAATCCGGACAAGCTGGACCGCAAGGAACTGGGCTGCCGGGTGCTGTTCCGCGAATCGGTGGAAATCGGCTGGATGGTCACGCCGAACCACGGCGTGTCTCTCATGCTCGATCACATCTCGAATGCCGCCCGCTGCGACATCAACGAAGGGCTGGAGAACATGGGTATCCGCTACGGATACCGGTTCTAAGGCTTTAGCCGCCGTCGCCGAACCGGGCGCCAATGCGTTCGCGCAAGGCTTCGCTGACCGATGCGATGGCCGACTTCCAGTCACCGAATGCCGGCTGGCGGAAAATCCGCATGTTGGGATACCAGGGCGAGGTCTCACCCTCATAACCCCACCGCCAATCGGCGACCCGCGGGGCCAGAAGCCAGACGGGCTTGTCCATGGCGCCCGCAATATGGGCCGTGACCGAATCGACGCAGATCACGAGATCGAGCTGACGGATCATCGCGGCGAGATCCGAGACGTCGTTGATCCGTGAGCCGAGGTCCGGCAGCAACACGTCGCAGGAATGCTCCTCGAGGTCCTTGCGGGACTCGCCGGTCTGCAGGCTGAAACCGGTAAATCCCGGGATCGCGAGCAGTGCCAGCAAGTCGGGCAGCGGACAGAGCCGTTCGTTGCGGCCGGTGCCGGGATTGGCTGGCGCCCAGGCGAGACCGACGCGGAGTTGGTTGCGCGGTGCGGGCGGCAGTTGAACGCTGACCGCATCCGGCGGCGAAATGTAGGGCACGGTGCTGTCGTCGACTGTCTTCGTCATGCCGAGAATCTTCGGCAGGCTCATGATCGGAGCGAAAGCGTCGCAGTCGGGGCCCCGGCTGCCGCTCATGACGACGCGGTCGACGCCGGAGACATTGGCCATGATGCGCGCCAGCGCGGCGTGGCATTCGACAATGACATTGCCGCCCCGTTCCTTGACCTTCGGAATGTAGCGGGCGAACTGCAGGACGTCGCCGCTGCTGCCTTCGCCGAGGATCACGATGGTCTTGCCGCCGAGTTCCCTGCCGTCCCACTCAGGCGCGTCCACGGACCGGATCGCATAGGCCGGCAGCTTGCGGCGCCATTCGTATTCGCGGAAACCGCGGTCGTAGTCCCGTTGCGCCAGAAGCGTCTGGCCGTAATCGAAGTGCGCCGCGGCGGCGTCGCCGTTTATGGCGATCGCGGATTCGAAGCACTTGATGGCGGCGTCGAAGTCGCCGCTGTCGCGCGAGGCGAGACCCAGGTTGTGAATGACGTCGGCTGAACCGGGCGCCTGGCGAACCGCGTGCGAAAGCGCCGTCAAGGCGCTCTTGAGATTGCCCTGTTCCCGCAGCGCGTTGCCGAGGTTGGCAAGCGTGCCGGTGTGATTGGGTCTGAGCACGAGGCCACGCTGATAGCACGCGATCGCTGCGGCGATCTTGCCCTGGGAGCGCAAGGCGACGCCGAGGTTGTTGTAGACGTCTGGGTTGAGCGGATCGAGGCTGAGCGCCCGCGAATAGGCGCGGACCGCATCGTCGTACAGCGCCCGGCGATGGTAGTCGACCGCCAGGGCGAAGACGCGCGCCGCTTCACGGTCGCGGATCGCCGTCGCGTCATCGGTTGCGGCTGGCGCGGGCGCCGGCGCGGCGGTCTTGACCGGCGCCGGTTTCTCGGCCGGAGCGGCGGCCGGTTGCGCCGTGCTCGCGGCCGGTTTAGGCGCCGGCTTGCGGCTGACGATCTTCGGTTTTCGAGCCAACCCTCACCCCTCTCTGTTCTCAGGCCGCGACCCGCGGTCGAATTGCGCCATTATGGGAAGGTTGGCCGTCCGACTGCAAGGGAACTTGCAGATCTATTTCTTTTCAATCAAGGCGATAACGTTCTCCGGGGGGCGCCCGAGAACCGCTTGATCACCGTCGACGACGATCGGTCGTTCGATGATCGCCGGCTGTGCGGCCATCGCCGCGACGATATCGTCGTCGGACGCGGACTTGAGGTCGAGGCCGGCATCGGCGCTTTCCTTCTTGCGCGCCAGGTCGCGCGCGCGGAGTCCCAGTTTTGACAGCAGTTGACTGATCTCCGAGGCATCGGGCGACGATACCAGGTACTCCACGATTTCCGGCTCGATGCCGCGTTCGCGGATCAGCTCGAGCGTCTGCCGTGACTTGGAACAACGGGGATTGTGATAGATGCGCATGGTGGTTACTCGAAATCGCTGGGCGTGACGATGCGCATGTTGGTGTTGCGCAGCCGCCGCACCACGGTTGCCAGAAGGGACTTGAACACCGCGGCGGCCAACCCGGAATCCGTGTCGAGCGCCGCATGCAACTTGCCGCCATCAATCTCGATCAGATCGACCTCGCCGTCGGCGGTGATCGTCGCGCTCGCCGCGGCGCCGTCGACGAAGCTGAACTCGCCGAACAGATCGCCGGGTCCGAGCGGGCCGGTGAACTCGGCATCGATCGATTCGGACCGCTTCAGGGTAACGCGGGCGGTTCCGGAGAGCATGACGAAGAGTCTGTCGGGGACATCACCCTGGTGAAGAATGTTTTCCCCGCTCGCGCAGCTGCGCCGATGGCTGATGCGTTCGATGACATCGATCTGCTCTTTGCTGAGCCCGGGAAACGTGCGCTGCAGGACCATGGGATTGTTCTCTCAAAGACGCCGAGAAACCTTAGTCGCTCGTTTGTCCGTCCGTCAAACGAACCCGTCGACATCGTCGGTGTCCTCGGCGTCGACAATCCGGCGTGCGGTGTCGTAACCGAATCCGGCCCGGGCCATCGCCGCAAGGTCCTTTTCGCGCCGCTCGGCCCGACTCTCCGGGTTGCGATAGACGCCAAGGCGTCGTCTGCGGGCGTAGCGGACCGCGGCCGCCATGTTGAGGTCGCCGATATCGTCGCCCAGGCTTTGCAGGGCATCGTCGATGATGTCCGGGGCGATGCCCTTGGCCATCAGCCTCGAGCGGATCATGCGGACACTGATACCTCGTTCGTGCAGGCTCCTTGCGCGGCTTTCGGCGAACCGCCGGTCGTCCAGCAGGCCGGATCGTTCGAAACGCCCGATGATGTCCTGAACCAGGTCGCGTCCTTCCGACCGGTCCGTGCCATGTTCGCGCACGGACTTCTCGACCCGCCGGTCAAGGACACGGCGAAGGCTGGCCGACGTCGCGGCGTACCGTTCGAGGTACCACAACGCGACGCGTTCGAGGTAGGCGGCCGAGGCCTTGCGCGGTCTGCGACGTTTCTTCGGACCGCGACGGGAGCCTGCCACGCGGTTGTCCGGCCCGTTCCGGCGGTGGTCGTCGCTCATGCGGATTGGCGGCTGTCGACTGTCATGATCGGCGCAGTTTGCAGGGCCGGGGCCGGTCCTGTAAAACCCGCTCAGGAGTTACACCGCCCCGTTCCCGAGGATAGCCCTGAAGATGACGCTGCCGACGATACCCATGAGCAACAGGATCGGGTTGTGGACTCTCTACACCCGCGAAGTCCGGCGCTTCATGAAGGTCTATACGCAGACCTTGCTGGCGCCGATGGTGACGACGCTGCTGTTCCTGGCGGTGTTCGCGCTGGCGCTCGGCGGCTCGGACCGGATTGCCGCGGGTATACCCTTCACCGAGTTCCTGGCGCCCGGACTGATCATGATGGCGATGGCGCAGAACGCCTTCGCCAACACGTCGTCGTCGATCGTGATCGCCAAGGTACAGGGCAATATCGTCGATACCCTGATGCCGCCGTTTACTGCGGCGGAACTGACGCTGGCGATCAACCTCGGCGGCGCGACCCGGGGGATCGTCGTCGGTGCGGTGGTCGGCCTGGTCATGTCGCTGTTCGTGACGATCCACATCAGCAACGTGTTCCTGATCGTGTTCCACGGCGTTGCGGCATCGTTGATGCTGGCACTGCTCGGTACCATCGGTGGAATCTGGTCCGAAAAGTTCGATCACATTGCCGCCGTGACCAACTTCGTGATTACCCCCCTGTCTTTCCTGTCGGGCACATTCTACACCATCGACCGCCTGCCCGAGGCCGCGCAATTCGTCGCATACTTCAACCCGTTCTTCTACATGATCGACGGATTTCGCCATGGCTTCATCGGCACTGGCGATATCGACCCGGCGCTCGGCGTCGCGGTGATGGTCGGAATCAACGTGGCGCTGTGGCTGACCTGTCAGCACATCTTCAGGACCGGATATCGGCTCAAGGCCTGACCCGCCGGCGGTTCCGCGGCGGCCGATATCGTTGACAGGGCACCGGCGCGTCTGGATAATCCTCGGCTTTCCGGGCCGGTGATCCCTTCGCCGGCCCCGATTGCTTTTGGAACCCATCGGGTTGCTCCGTTGAACGCGAGGACACAGTCATGATCGATGCCGTGATGCCGACCTACGCCCGGTTGGACGTCGCCTTCGAGCGCGGCGAAGGCGCCTATCTGTTCGACGAGGCCGGCAACCGATATCTTGATTTTGCCGCCGGTATCGCGGTCGACTCGCTGGGCCACTGCCATCCCCATCTCGTCGCCGCGCTGACGGAGCAGGCGGGCAAGCTTTGGCACGTTTCCAACCTCTATCAGATTCCGGGTCAGAAACGGCTGGCCGAACGTCTTGTCGCGAACACCTTTGCCGATTCGGTTTTCTTCACCAATTCGGGCGCCGAGGCGCTGGAGTGCTCGTTCAAAATGGCGAGGCGTTATCAATCGCAGAACGGTCACCCGGAGCGCTACCGGGTCATCTGCTGCACGGGCGCCTTCCACGGCCGCACGCTGGCGACCATCGCTGCTGGTGGACAGGCGAAGCATCTCGACGGGTTCGGTCCGGTCGTCGACGGCTTCGATCATGTCGCCTTCGATAACATGAACGAGATGCGCGACGCGATCACACCGGAAACGGCGGCCATCCTGGTGGAACCGGTGCAGGGCGAGGGCGGCATTCGACCGGTCAGTGCCGCGTACCTCAAGGCGATGCGCCAGGCCTGTGACGAATTCGGTCTGTTGCTGATCCTCGACGAGGTGCAGTCGGGCATGGGCCGCACCGGAAAGCTGTTCGCCCACGAATGGTCGGGCGTCTCGCCCGACATCATGGCCTCCGCCAAGGGGCTGGGCGGCGGATTCCCGGTTGGCGCCTGTCTCGCCACCGAGAAGGCCGCGTCGGCGCTGACGGCGGGAACCCACGGTTCGACGTTCGGCGGCAACCCGCTGGCGATGTCGGCCGCCAATGCCGTGCTCGACGTTATCCTGAAGGACGGTTTTCTCGACCACGTGGTCGCGGTTGGCAACTACCTCAAGGAGCGCCTCGACGCGGTCGCCACGGCCAATCCGAAGGTCATCGAGGAGGTCCGGGGCAAGGGGCTGATGCTTGGCCTCAAGTGCGCCGGCGAAGGCACGAACCTGGCGCTTAACAAGCAGCTTTTCGCCCACCACATGCTCTCGGTTCCGGCCGGCGACAATGTCGTGCGCCTGATCCCGCCGCTGGTCATCGACGAATCCCATGTCGACGAGGCGGTGTCGATCATCGAAACGGCCGCTGCAGCAGTTCATGCGGAGGCCGCGTGAGATGTCGGTCGACGGCGGAGCGAACGGCGCCTTGCGTCACTTTCTCGATCTCGATCAGATCGATGCCGGGACCTTGCGCCATATCCTCGATGTCGGACGCGAACTGAAGGAAGGCCGCCACGCCGGCCCGACGCTGGCCGGCAAGACCCTGGCGATGATTTTCGAAAAACCCTCGACGCGGACGCGGGTTTCCTTCCAGGTCGCGATCCAGCAGCTCGGCGGCCAGGCTGTCCTGCTCAGCGGCGAGGACTCTCAGCTCGGGCGCGGCGAGACGGTGGCCGATACCGCACGTGTACTGTCGCGGTTCGTCGACGCAATCATGATCCGCACCGACGACCCGGCCAAGCTCGACGAGCTGGCGCATTACGCCAATGTGCCGGTGGTCAACGGGCTCACGGACCGTACCCATCCCTGCCAGATCATGGCCGACGTGATGACCGTCGAGCAGCATAAGGGCGACATCGCCGGCAAGACCGTCGCCTGGTGCGGCGACGGCAACAATGTGCTGCACAGCTGGATGCAGGCCGCCGCCCGGTTCGGGTTCCGGCTCAACGCGGCGTGCCCCGAGGGTCATGAACCGGATAACGCCATCCTCGAGTGGACGCGCGACGCGGGCGGTACGGTCGAGATTGGCAACGATCCCGCCCAGGCGGTCGAGGGTGCGGACGTCGTGGTGACCGATACCTGGATCTCGATGGGCCAGGGTGACGACACACACGGCAGCAACGTTCACAACACGTTCCGGCCCTATCAGGTCAACGCCGACCTCATGAAAAAGGCCCGGTCCGATGCGCTGTTCATGCATTGCCTGCCGGCACACCGCGGGGACGAGGTCACCGACGACGTCATCGACGGTCCCAATTCCGTGGTCTGGGACGAGGCCGAGAACCGGTTGCACGCGCAGAAAGGCATCCTGCTTTGGAGCATGGGCGCTTGAACGCCGGTGAACTTTGGGTCGCCGACGGATTTTCGCTGGCCGACGTTCGTCGCGCCGAGAAGGCCGCCATGTCGGCGTGGCCGCCGGCGAAAGAGTACGAGCTTGACGGTTGGCTGGTCCGGCGCACACCGGACACGTCGTCGCGGCGTGCGAATTCCGCCGTGGCGCGCACCTGGCGGTCAGGTGTCGAGGTCGAAACGGCGATTCTCGGTGTCGAGGGTTTTTACAACGAACACGGCGCCGTGCCGCGCTTCCAGATGTCGCCGACATCAGAGCCGCTGATCCTCGATACGATTCTCGCCGAACGCGACTACGATATCGAGGCACCCGTCCGCGTGATGACCGTCGATCCCGCGTCGATTGACGACGCGGTCAAGTGGCAGGTCCGCCTGGATGAGGTTTCCGCGCCGGCGTGGCGCGACGCGTTTGCCGCGACGGCACCGAGCGTGGCGGAAGCCGATGGCCGGACGGCCATGGTCGAGCGGGCCCGGTCACGCGGTCTGTCGGTCGCCTACGCCAGCATTCGCGATAACGCTGACCGCGTGGCATCGATCGGCGTCGGCGTGTTTTCGACGCCGTCGGCGGCGGGTGACGCGGACGGCTGGTCCCTGGTGTTCTCGATGAACACCCTGCCCGATCACCGGCGCCAGGGAATGGGTCGGGCTATTGTCGCTGCGTTGATGGGACGGGCGGTGGCATTCGGCTGCGACACGGCATATCTGCAGGTGGAAACCAACAATCCGGGCGCTATCGCGGTTTATGAGGGGCTGGGTTTCCGCGATCTCTACGCCTACCACTACCGGTCTCTATTCGGGACCGGCGAGAACGGATGAAGCGCATGCAGGACAGCAATCCAGGAACAATGCAGGCCAGCGCGGCCGACCTCTGGCCGGGCGATTTCGTGCAGCCTTTCCAGATCGAACGCGCCGGACTGCGCGGCCGGCTGGTCAGGATCGGCCCGGCACTCGAGAAGGCGCTTGCGCCCCACGACTATCCGCCGCTGGTCGCCCAACTGCTCGGCGAGACCGTGGCGATCGCTCTGGTGCTGGCGAGCGGCCTCAAGTACGACGGCATGTTCACCCTGCAAACCAGCAGTGACGGGCCGATCGGCGTGCTGATGGCGGACGTCAGCAGCGACGGCGATTTCCGCTGTTATGCCCGCTACGATGCGGACCGCGTCGCCGAGGTCGCGGCGACGGACAGCGCGCCGTCGTTGCCGCGCCTGCTGGGCAAAGGTCATATCGCCTTTACCGTCGATCAGGGGCCGGACACCGAACGCCACCAGGGCATCACGGAAATTACCGGCGGGTCGCTGGTCGACTGCGCGCACAATTACTTCCGCCAGTCGGAACAGACTCTTACCGCCCTCAGCGTCGCCGCCGATCCCGGCGGAGATACCGCCCCGTCGGCCGGCGTGGTGATGATCCAGCGGATGCCGTCGGCGTCACCGCTTGGCGAGGACGCGCCGGAGCGTGACCTCGAGGACGAGGACTGGCGCCGCTCGGTCATCCTGATGGGCAGCGTGACGCCCCAGGAGCTTCTCGACACCGGTCTCGCACCCCAGGACCTGCTGTTCCGCCTGTTCCACGAGGACGGCGTCCGCATGTACACCGCCTATACCGTAAGCAACGTCTGCCGCTGCTCGGACGACCGGGTTGGCGCGACGCTGCGCTCTCTCAGGCGCAGCGAACTCGATGAGATGGCGGACGACGGCGTCATTACGGTAACCTGTGAGTTCTGCAAGACGGATTACGTTTACGATGAGGACGCGCTCGACGCACTGTTCAACGAAACCACGCACTGACGGTCCGGCCGGGCCTGGCAACAGGGAACATCCAATCATGAAACTATCCAAGTCACCGATCATTGCCGCCGTGCTGGCGATTCTCGTTTCCGCCTGCACCGCGCCCGATACCAAGACTTTCCCCGACATTACCTTCACCCATCTGCCGAAGCTGCATCTGGCTGTCGGCCAGGTGGTCACGAGTTCGAGCTTCAAGTCGTCCTATGATCTGCCGCGGGTCGAGAACGAAATGCCGGTCGTGCCGGAGAAGGTCGTGCGCCGCTGGGCCGCCGACCGGCTGGTGGCGACCGGCGAAGGCACCGGGATTGCAACCTACACGGTGACCGACGCACGCATGACGGCGTCGGCCCTGGCAACTGACGAGACGCTGAAGGACTGGTTCACGGACGAGCAGGCGGTACGCTATGACATCAGTCTCGCCGCGACGCTGACCATCGACGACCCCGCGGCATCCGCGGCGGGCAATGCAGAAGCCGCGGCGAGTCACTCGATCACGGTGCCCGAAGGCGCCACGCTCAACGATCGTGAACAGGCCATATTCGAAATGATCTCGAAGACCGCTGCCAATCTCGACCGGGCGCTCGAGGCCAATATCCGCCGGCACCTGCCGGGTTGGATTCGCTGAGGACCGGGCGGCTCAGGCGCGCCAGAAGGTCCGGGTGAACAGCACCAGAACGGTGAACAGTTCGAGCCGGCCGAGCAGCATGCCGCCCGACAACAGCCACTTGGCGCCATCGGGGATATTGTCGAACGTGCCCGATGGCCCGGTGATGGGGCCGAGCGACGGGCCGACGTTGGAGATCGCCGTCGCCGCGCCCGAGATCGCGCCCAGGAAACTCAGACCCATCATGCCGAGGCCGAGCGCCAGCAGTGCATAGCAGACGCCGAACACGAAGAAGAAGCTCAGCACCGAGACAATGACGTCGTCCTCGATCGGCCGGTGATTGTAGTAGGGTACGAAAATCCCGTGCGGCTGAAGCAGGTGACGCATCTGGGTCCACGCCGCAGCGTAGAGCACCTGGAAGCGGAATACCTTGATGCCGCAGGTCGTCGACCCGGCGCAGCCGCCGATGAACATGATGAAGAAGAACAACGGGATCGAAAACGCACCCCACCGGGTGTAATCCTCGCTCACGTAGCCCGTGCCTGTGATGATTGAGATGACGTTGAACGCCGACGCGCTCAGCGCATCGAGGAACGACCGGCCGTTGTCGAGCCACAGCCACGCGGTCGCAGTGGCAACCGCCAGCAGCACGACGACGGAGAACCACCGGACCTGGCTGTCCCGAAGCAATGCCGACCACGAACCCTGGATGGTCCTGAGGTAGAGCACGAACGGCAGCGCGCCGACGAACATGCCGATGGTGGCGATGGTGTGGATCGCCGGACTGTCGAACGCGCCGAATGACGCGTCGCGGGTCGAGAAGCCGCCGGTGGCGATCGTCGTCATGGCGTGGGCGACCGCGTCGAACCCGGACATCCCGGCGAACCAGTAGGCGATCACCCAGATCCCGGTGAGCAGCAGGTAGATTACGCCGATGGCGCTGGCGACCTGGGCGGCGCGCGGCAGCGCTTTCTCGGACTTCTCGGAGGACTCCATGCGGAACAGCTGCATACCGCCGACTCGCAGCATCGGCAGGATGGCGATGGCCATGACGATGATCCCGATGCCGCCGACCCATTGCAGCAGCGCGCGCCACAGGAGGATACCGGGCGGCGCCGTGTCGAGCCCGACGATGACGGTCGAGCCCGTCGTCGTGAGGCCCGACATGGCCTCGAAGAAGGCGTCGGTGAACGTCATGTCGAGTTCGGAGTAGGCGAACGGCAGCGCCGCGAATACGGTCAGCATGATCCACGACAGCGTGGTCATCAGGAACGCTTGGCGGATCGAGAACTGCTTGCCCGAGGTGTTCGAGGCCAGCGCCATGGCGACGCCGACGAACAGGGTCACGCCGGCGGACAGGGCGAACACCTCCCAGTCCTTGTGTCCGGCGAACAGGTCGACGATCGCCGGCAGGCACATGAACAGCGCCAGCGTCGACACCAGAATGCCGATGATCAGGAAAACCGGGCGGAAATCCATGGCGCTCATGGCCGACCGTCAGACGTTGCCCGTTCCGAGTGTCGTGGGACTGCCGATCATCGAGAGGAACTCACGACGGGTCGACGGGTCCTTGCGGAAGCCGCCCGTCATCCGGCTGGTGACCATGGTGACGCCCGCCTTGTGGACGCCGCGCGTCGTCATGCACTGGTGCGCGGCCTCGATGACCACGGCCGCGCCGAGCGGCTCGAGCACCTCGTCGATGGTGTTGGCGATCTGCGCCGTCATCTTCTCCTGGATCTGCAGGCGCTTGGCGTACGCCTCGACCAGCCGCGCCAGCTTCGAGATGCCGACGACGCGGTGACGCGGCAGATAGGCGACGTGGGCGCGCCCGATGATCGGCGCGAGATGATGCTCGCAGTGGGACTCGAAGCGGATGTCGCGCAACACGACCATTTCGTCGTAGCCGTCGGTCTCCTCGAAGGTCCGCTCGAGCAGTTCGCGCGGCTCGATCGCGTAACCGGCGAAGAACTCCTCGTAGGCACGGACGACCCGTTTCGGGGTGTCGCGCAGGCCTTCCCGCTCGGGATCGTCGCCGGCCCACCGCAGCAACGTGCGGACGGCTTCCTCCGCTTCCTCACGGGTCGGTGTCGGGTTGCTCGAATCAGGCACTTCAACTCTCCATCGGTCTACGACCGGCGCCGCATGGTCGGGCGGGGCAACTCGGCTTGTTCAGTGGATGGATGCGGCGTGGTGCGGACTGTCGAGGGAAAAAGCCGGCACGACGGCCTCGAACAGGTCGCCCCGGGTGTTCTGCATCTGGTAGGAACCGCTCATGATGCCGGTGGGCGTGCCGAGCGGCGTGCCGCTCGTGTACTCATAGGCCTCGCCCGGCTTGAGAACGGGCTGCTCGCCGACGACGCCGTCGCCGCGAACTTCCTGCACACCGCCGTGCGAGTCCATGATCCGCCAGTAACGGGTCAGTAGCTGTACCGTGTCGGGGCCGTTGTTCTCAATCCGCACGTGATAGGCCCAGACGAAGTGGTTCTCGTCCGGAACCGATTGCTCAGCGAGAAACTGCGGCTCGACCATAACGGTGATGGAACGCGTCGTTTCGACATAGCAATTGTCGTTCGCGCTCTTCTGATCTGTCTCAAGACCCGACATTGCTTACCTTTCAACGGGTTGCGCCTGTGGCTACCCGGAATTCAGCGTATTCCACTCCCTAATTGCGCGTGGGTCCAGAGCAAATGTTGCTTGACGAGGATCAGGCCGCGGCGGTCAGCGGCGAAAAACGCCGACGAACCGGTACGAGGGCGCGCCCCTGCGCCTGGCGCTCGGCGGGCGGCAGAACGTCCATGTTCGGCCACAGGCCGCTCGCCAGTCCGTCGCGGTAGCCGTCGGGCAGACCGGCAGCGGTCATGGCGGCGATTTCCGCCGCATTGTCATAGGACAACGCCTCGATGGAGACGCCGAGGCCGCCGTCGGCCTGCGGCTTCAGGATGGCGAACCAGCCGCGCGGCGTGCCGTCGTTCGCCGGCATGCCGACGACGCCGGCATTCAGCCAGAGCCGTCCGCCGCCGAGATCGTCGAGAAACGGCAGGCCGCAATGGCCGCCGATCACGACATCGGCGCCGAGGCTGTCAAGATGCCGCATCTTCTCCGCCGCCGGGGCCGAGGCAAAGACCCAGCCGCTGATGTCGTCGGTGTGACCGTGCACGAAGCTGATCCGGCGGCCGTCGATGGTCGCGCGTATCTGGCGGGGCAAGGTGCGCATCCAGGCGCGGTCGTCTTCGCCGATCCGTTCGTTCGTGAAGGCGAACCAGGACCGCGAAAGGACGTCGCAGGCGCTGCCTTCCTCGAAGCCGCAGCCGCAATCGTCGAGTGCCGAGCCGACGGACTCCTCGCAGTTGCCCATGACCACGTGAATGCCGGCGTTGCGGATCGCCCGCACCGTTTCCGAGGGATGGGCGCAATAGGCGACGACGTCGCCGGTGCAGACGACCTGCGAGGCGGCGAAGCCGCGCTCGCGGGCGATGGCGAGAACGGCTTCGGTCGCGGCCAGGTTGGAGTACGGCCCGCCGAACACGAACAGCGGGCGGTCGATGGTGCCGAGATCGCGTACCGGGGTCACGGAACCAGACTCAGCCGCTGCACGACGCGCCGCCGAGCACGCAGAACTTGGCGCAATGGGGGTGGTTGAGCTGGATCGCGGTGTCGGCGTCGGCGAGGGACTCGCCGAGTTCGAACTTCTCGTCGTAGGGCAGCAGCGTGCACGGCACCACGGCGGGTGCGTCGGCGCCCTTGCGCTTGATCACCATGCGCGACGTCGCGCACATGACGGTATCCGGGTCGACGCTGAGGATGTCCCAGCAGGCCGTGGTGATTTCCGGCACGTCGTGGGTCTCGTCCATCTCAGGGAACAGCACGAGCCTCGAGGGATCGGCCGTATCGAGCGATATGCCTTTCCCGGCCAGCATCGCCGCGTACGCGGCCCGGGCCTCGGCTTCCGGCTCGTTCCACAGGGTCCGCCCGGCAATCGCCAGATCGAAGCCGTTCTCCGTCAGCCAGCGGACGCCCTTGATCATCGGCGTCCAGGTGTTCTCGCCACGGATCGCCTCGTGCCCGGCTTGGGTGTGGTGATCGATGGAGACCCGCAGCGTCAGCCGGTCGCCATGGCGCGCATTGAGGGTCTTGAGGGCCTCGCGCTTGTGCCACATCGGCTTCATGGCGTTGGTCAGTACCAGCGCCCTGAAGCCGCGCGACAGCACGTCATCGAGGATGGCCGGCAGGTCCCGGTTCATGAACGGTTCGCCGCCGGTGAAACCGATCTCCTCGACCGGCCATTCGTCGGCCTCGATCTCGTCGAGGTAGGCAGCGACTTCCGTTTGCGTGATGTAGGCGAGCCGGTCGTTCTTCGGGCTCGATTCCATGTAGCAGCCGACGCAAGTGATGTTGCACAGGCTGCCGGTGTTAAACCACAGCGTCCGCAGCGCACGAAGACCGACCGAGGCGCGCGTTTCGCCCTTCGCCGTGATGAACGGATCGCGGAACTTGCGCGGATCGATGGCCGGCTTCTCGATTACCGGCAAGGGTGTGGGCAGAGCGGTCATGCGGTTCCTTCCTCCTCGGTATCCTATGTAATGAAGGGGGAAAGTCCGGCGAAATCAACTTTTTGTCAGAACGGGTCCCGGCGTTTGGCGGTGCCGCGCATATCGGTTGATTCCCGCCGGCCGCCGGTGTGATATGAGCCCGGAGGCGCCGAAACGGAATGCCGATGCGGGCGTAGTTCAGTGGTAGAACGTCAGCTTCCCAAGCTGAATGTCGTGGGTTCGATCCCCATCGCCCGCTCCATTTCCCGGCTCAGCCGGTGTGCGCCGCCCAGATGGTGCGGATGCGGTCCGGCAGTTCCATCGGATCGAACGGCTTGGCGACGACTTCGAGGGCACCCAGCGCCTTCAGCCGATCGATGTCGTCGGCGCCCGTCTTGGCCGTCAGGAACACCACCGGTTTGTTCTTCAGGGCATCGATCTCGCGCATCTTGGCGAGCGTCTCGGGCCCGTCCATGCCGGGCATCATGACGTCGAGCAGGATCAGGTCGGGATCGATTGCCGGGGCCTTCTCGAGCGCTTCGGCGCCGGACCCGCACAATGTCACCTCGAACCCGCCGACCACCTGGAGCGAGAGCTCAGCGATCGCCTGGATATCGGGCTCGTCCTCGACATAGAGGATGGTACGAAGGTCCGCCATGGGTGGTTACCCCTTCTTGTTGCGTTCGTTGGGCGAAATGCCGGATCGGCATAGTGACCGATTAGCCCGTTTCAGGCAAATAGGCCGCGCCGAATGAGCACCGAACGCCCGTCAGCCGGGCGTTTCGCCCCGCGGGTCGAGTTCGGACGCCACCGGGCTCAGACCGGGGACCGGCTGGAACGCGTCGCGTTCCTCGGGAATGAGGGCGGGACGCTGCGTCGCGCGCCAGACGGCCGTTGCGACGATGACCAGACCGGCGATGCCGCAGACCAAGAAAACGCCGCCGCCACCGATCGAACCGATGACCGCGCCGGCGATGATCGGCCCGGTCGTGTTACCGATGTTGTTGGTAATCAGAAGGCCGCCGCTGGCCGGCACCAGGTCTTCCGGCGGCAGGCGGTCGTTGGTGATGGCAATGCAGAGCGGATAGATCACGAAGTAAACGGCGCCGAACAGCGCGGCGAGGGTGATCGGGACCCACGCCGCGACGCCGACCGGCAGCAGCCCGAGAACGGCCGACCCGGCGACCACCAGGCCACCCAGCACCAGCAGTACCGGACGCCGCCCGATGCGGTCGGATATCGATCCCGCCGGCCATTGCAGGACCAGGCCGCCGATGAACGCGGCGCTCATGAACGCCGACGTCTCGACGGTACTGAGCCCGAGGCCGCGGGCGTAGACGGGGCCCAGTCCGATAAGCGAACCGAAGATGATGCCCGAGGCGAAGATGCCGATGACGCCGAGCGGCGAGGCGGCGAACATGCGGCGAAAGTTCATCGGATTGATCGCGGCAATCGACGGTTCCGGCACACGGGCCGCCAGCACGGGGATCGCCGCCACCGAGATCAGCACCGAGATCAGGGCGTACGTCGCGATCCCCGTCGGGTCGGGAATGTTCACCAGGAACTGACCCAGCCCCTGGAACAGGAAGATGACGACGACGTAGACGGACAGCACGCGGCCCCGGGTTTCGTTGGTTGCCCGTTCGTTCAGCCAGCTCTCGACGACGACGTAGATGCCGACCATGAGAAAGCCGTAAACGAAACGGAGCACCGCCCAGACCGCCGGGTGATCCATGAAAGGGTGGGCCAGTGTCGCCGCCGAGGCCAGCGAAACGAAGGTTGCGAAGGTTCGGACATGGCCGATCTTCGCGATCATTCGTTGCGCAAAGAAGGGACCGGCGACAGCGCCCGCGAAAAAACTCGCCATCACCAGGCCGGTCGCCCAGTCGGGCAGGCCGTCGGCTTGCATGGAAAGCGGGATCAGGACGTTGAGCGCGCCGACGCCGAGCACCAGCACGGCCATGCCGCTGAGCAGCGGGGTTACGGCGCCGAAGGCAGCGTTCAACCGAGGCACTCCCGTCCTGTCGCTTTGGCTAGTCGCCGAGTGCCGCAGCGTGATGCGCGAAATGTTCGCCGATGAAACTGGCGATGAAATAGTACGAATGATCGTATCCGTCGCGCATGTGAATTTCGACGGGCTGGCCGGCAACGCCGCAGGCTTCGGCGAACAACTCGGGCTTGAGCTGGGTCTCGAGGAAATCGTCGTCGCGGCCCTGGTCGATCAGAATGGTGCCGTCGAACCGCGCGCCGCCCTCGATCAGCGCGGTGGCGTCGTAGGGCGCCCACAGCTCGCGGTCCGGCCCGAGATAGCCCGTGAAGGCCTTCTCGCCCCAGGGGCACTGCGTCGGCGCGACGATCGGCGCGAACGCCGAGACCGAGCGGAAGGTGCCGGGGTTCCTCAGCGCGATGGTCAGGGCGCCGTGCCCGCCCATGGAGTGTCCGAAGATGCCCTGGGCATCGGCCCGCGCCGGGAAGTTCCCGAAGATCACGGCGGGCAGTTCGCCGGTGATGTAGTCGTACATGTGGAAGTGGGCCGACCACGGCGCCTGCGTGGCATTGAGGTAGAACCCGGCGCCCTGGCCGAAGTCGTAAGCGTCATCGTCGGGCACGTCGTCGCCCCCGGGGCCGTTTCTGGGACTGGTGTCAGGGGCGACGACGACAAGACCGTGCTCGTCGGCATAGCGCTGGGCACCGGCCTTGACGGTGAAGTTGTCCTCGGTACAGGTCAGGCCCGACAGCCAGAACAGCACCGGGCGCGGCTCGCGCTCGGCGGCCGCGGGCACGAAGACCGAGAACCGCATGGTGCAGCCGAGCTGCTCTGAGCGATGGCTGTAGACGCCCTGCACGCCGTTGAAGCAGCGGTTCTGCGAGACAGTCGTCAGGCTCATGGTCGTGGTCCTCCCCGGTCGTGTATCGGTCGTGCCGCATTGAAAGGGAACCGCCGCGACGTTGCAAGTATGGCTCCCGCGCATGTATCGTGCGGCAGCCACTCAGCCGACTTATCAAGGGGAACACGGACCATGGCCGTTGACGGATCAACGAAAGTCGTCGTCGCCGCACTGCTCGGCAACGGCGCGATTGCCGTCTGCAAGTTCGGGGCCGCCGCGTACACCGGAAGCTCGGCGATGCTCAGCGAGGCGATTCACTCGGTCGTCGATACCGGCAACCAGGGCCTGATCCTGTTCGGCCTGAAGCGGGCCCGGAAACCGGCCGACGACAACCACCCCTTCGGCTACGGCATGGAGCTCTATTTCTGGAGTTTCGTCGTCGCCATCATGCTGTTCGCGATCGGCGCCGGCGTGTCGCTGTACGAAGGCGTGGTGAAGATCTCCGAACCGCATCCGGTCACCAATCCCATCGTCAACTACATCGTGTTGAGCGCGGCGATGTGCTTCGAGGCGGTCGCCTGGTGGATCGCCTTCAAGGAGTTTCGCAAGCGCAAGGGGCGCTACGGGTTCTTCGACGCGATCCGGCGCAGCAAGGACCCGGCGCTGTTCACGGTCCTGCTGGAGGATACCGCGGCGATGCTCGGGCTGATCGCCGCGTTCACGGGCATCGCACTGGGCCAGGCGCTCGACATGCCGGTGCTCGACGGCGCCGCGTCGCTTGCCATCGGCGTTATCCTCGCGTTCGTCGCGGTGTTCTTGTCGATTGAGTGCAAGGGCCTTCTGATCGGCGAGGGCGCCCAGTCGTCGACGGTGCGCGGCATCCGGGCACTGGTGCTGGCGCGCCACGGCGTGCTCAGTCTCAACGAACTGCTGACCATGCACCTCGGTCCCAGCGACCTGCTGGTTACCATCAGCGTCGATTTCGCGCCGTCGCTGTCGTCGGATGACGTCGAGGAACTGGTTTCCTCGATGGAGAGCGAGATCAAGGAATGCTACCCCGACGTCAGGCGCCTGTTCATCGAGGCCCAGAAGGCGGAACCGGCGCCGGAAATCCCCGGTCAGTCGTAAAGCACGACGCTGCGGATGCTCTTGCCTTCGTGCATCAGGTCGAACGCATTGTTGATGTCATCGAGCGGCATGGTGTGGGTGATCAGGTCGTCGATGTTGATCTTGCCGTCCATGTACCAGTCGACGATCTTCGGCACGTCGGTGCGGCCCTTGGCGCCGCCGAAGGCGGTGCCGCGCCACACGCGTCCGGTGACCAGCTGGAACGGCCGCGTCGAGATTTCCTCGCCGGCGCCGGCGACGCCGATGATGGTGCTCTCGCCCCAGCCCTTGTGGGCGCACTCGAGCGCCTGACGCATGGTGTTGACGTTGCCGATGCATTCGAACGAATGGTCGGCACCGCCCTTGGTCAGGTCGACGAGATAGGGCACGAGGTCGCCCTCGACCTCCTTGGGGTTGACGAAGTGGGTCATGCCGAACTTCTCGCCGAGTTCCTTGCGCGCCGGGTTGAGGTCGACACCGACGATCATGTCGGCGCCGACGAGCCTGGCGCCCTGGATGACGTTGAGGCCGATGCCGCCGAGCCCGAAGACGACGACGTTGTCGCCCGGCTTCACCTTCGCCGTGTTGATCACCGCGCCAATGCCGGTGGTCACGCCACAGCCGATGTAGCAGATCTTGTCGAACGGCGCGTCCTCGCGGACCTTGGCCAGCGCGATTTCCGGCAGCACCGTGTGGTTCGAGAACGTCGAGGTGCCCATGTAGTGGAACAGCCGGTCCTTGCCGATCGAGAACCGGCTGGTGCCGTCGGGCATGACGCCCTGGCCCTGGGTCGAGCGGATCGCCTGGCACAGGTTGGTCTTGCCCGATGTGCAGTACTCGCACTGACGGCACTCAGGGGTGTAGAGCGGGATCACGTGGTCGCCCTTCTTGAGGCTGGTAACGCCCGGCCCGACGTCGACGACGACACCGGCGCCCTCGTGACCGAGGATCGCCGGGAACAGGCCCTCCGGGTCGGCGCCCGAGCGCGTGAACTCGTCGGTGTGGCAGATGCCGGTCGCCTTGACCTCGACCAGGACCTCGCCTTCGCGCGGACCGTCGAGCGTGACCGTTTCGATGCTGAGCGGCTTGCCGGCCTCCCAGGCGACGGCGGCTTTGGTTTCCATGTTGCTCTCCCCGTTGAAAATCCGTTCTGCCGGTTTCAACCGTTCTAGTTTCAACCGCCATTCTTGGCAACCCACGGGCCCGACGCGGCGCGGGAAAACCCATTGATTCGAGATGGTTACGGGAAATTACTGATGCCGGATCGGCGACTTCGGTGATGCATGTCACTGCCCGATCCGGCGCCATGCGGCATGCTTGACCCGTAACATTCGCAGGATGAATGGACGGATGAACAAGATGCCGCTCGCAACAAACAGCACGCAACCCCCGTTATCCGGGGATCCGGGACTCTTCATCGGCCGCGTCATCGAGGCCAATGGACGTGCCACGGTCAGCCGAATCGAATCGGGCCGGCGCCGTCTGCACCCGGGCGATCCGGTATTTCGCGGCGATGTCGTCGAGACCGAGTCGCGAAGCTGGACGACCCTGGCGCTGAACGACGGCACCGAGATCACCCTCGCGTCGAACGGCCGGATGTCGATCGACCGCTACTTCTTCGACGAGACCAACGGCTCGGGCGTGATCGACGTGTGGATGCTCGGGGGCCCGTTCTACATCACCAGCGGCGTAATCACCGGCCATCCCAATTCGATCATCGCCGTCCGCACACCGAACGCGATCCTCAAGCTGCCGCCGCCGGGCGGCGTGGTCGCCGGCAAGTTCATCGGCCAGGACGAGGTTTCGCTGTTCTCGCTGTTGGCTGACGGTTTCGGTCAGACGGGGCATGCCATCATCAGCACGCGCAGCCACAAGGTCATGCTGAACCGGGCCAATCAGACCACCGCGGTGACGGACTATGACAGTTGCCCAACCCGTCCCGCCATTCTGACGCGTCTCGACCTGTTCGACCTGTTCGGCCTGTTCCGCGACCGCGGCTGGCGCTACTCCGGGCTGTCGACCGGCCGGCTACGGCTGGTCGGCGGCGATTCGCACTCCGTCCCGGAGCGCGTGTGACGCCGGCGGCGATTTACCGCTTGAGCGGGATTTCGCGCGACCCTATCTCCTTCTGACGTATGCTTCTTGCGCGATCGACGAACGGAGGATCATCCATGGTGGACAAGATCAGGAAATCGGAAGACGAATGGCTGCGCGAGCTGACGCCCGAACAGTACGAGGTCTGCCGGCGTCATGGCACCGAGCGCCCGTTTTCGGGCAAGTACAACGCCTGCAAGGAACACGGCATCTACGTTTGTTCCTGCTGCGGCCATCCGCTGTTCGGTTCCGCCAGCAAGTACGATTCGGGGTCCGGCTGGCCGAGTTTCTTCGAGCCGCTCAACGACGACGCCGTCGAGACCCAGACCGACCGCAGCCTGTTCATGTCCCGGACCGAGGTCCACTGCGCGCGCTGCGACGCCCATCTCGGCCACGTGTTCGATGACGGTCCGCGGCCGACCGGCCTGCGCTACTGCATGAATTCGGTGTCGCTCGACCTCAAGCCCGAGGGCAAGTAACCGACCACGAGAAAGGGCCGCCGGAAGGCGGCCCTTTCGTCGTGATCGCGAGACGGTTCAGGGCAAGGTCGTGGTCTTGCCTTCCTCGACCCGCTTGTAGCGGTCGGCTTCGTGCTTGCCGCCGATATAAAGCGCGACGACGCACAGAGCGATCGACACGAACAGCCAGAAGCCCTCCGCGCCGAGGCCCGAGTACATGGCGCCGCCGGTTTCGACGATTTCATTCCAGGTTGTCAGATCGGTACCCATGTCAGGTCTCCTTTCAACTCGTCTGAATCACTCAGCCGGCTTGGCCGAAGGCGCGATGCCTTCCGGGTAGGCCTGGCTGGGCACCTTGGTCGGATCGAGACCGGCGATCTCGGCCGCTTCGCTGACGCGAAGGACACCCATCGCCTTCATGATCCACGAGCACACGTATCCGGGAACGAAGCCGAGCAAGAACATGACGATCATGCCGACCAGCTGTCCGACGAAGCTGATCTGCACGACGCCCGCGTCGCCCTGCAGGGCGGGGAACCCGATGGCGAAGATACCAACGGCCATGACGCCCCAGATACCGAGCGTGCCGTGAATGGTCACGGCGCCGACGGCATCGTCGATGCCCATCCGCTCAAAGAACTTGTAGCTCGGGATCATGATGCCGGCGGTGCCGATGAAGGCGATTGCAAAGGCCATCGGCGGCCACCACACGTCGAGACCTGACGCGCACGAGATGATGCCACCAAGAGCACCCGACATCATCCAGAACGGGTCCCGGGTGACCATCCAGGCGCCGATGATGCCACCGGCAAAGCCCATCAGGATGTTGAACGACAGGGCACTCAGCGTGATCGGCGTGCCGTAGATTGTCGCCATCGTGCCGCCGAACCACGACCACGCCTCGCCGGGGACGATGACGCAGGCCATAAGGAAGCCCCAGAAACCGACGATGATCAGCATCAGGCCGATGAGGACCAGCGGCAGCGAATGGCCGGCCAGATGATTGGCGGTGCCGTCCGGATTGAATTTGCCGATCCGCGGGCCGAGGTTGATCAGGACGCCCAGCGCGAAGAAGCCGGAGATCATGTGCACGACACCGGCGGCGCCGAAGTCGTGGTAACCCCATTCGGTGACGAGCCAGCCTTCCGCGTGCCAGCCCCAGGATGCGGCGAACACCCATGCGATCGAGCCGAGCACGAACGCCAGGATGACGAACGGCGCCACGCGAATGCGTTCGATGACCGCACCCGACATGATCGAAGCCGTCGTCGCGGCGAACAGCGTGAAAGCGCCCCAGAACACGCCGGTGGCGTTGTCGCCGATGAACGGGCCCATGACCTCGCCGACCGGATTGGCGAAGTCGATGGCCGTCTGCCACGACGCATCGCTCGGCAGTCCCGGGGTAAACGCCCAGTAGATGAACCAGCCGACCCAATAGAAACCCGGCACGCAAAACGCGAAGGCCAGGATGTTCTTGATGCCCGACGCCAGCACGTTCTTCATGCGCGTCGCGCCCATCTCGTAGCCCAGGAACCCTGCGTGAATCAGGATCATGAGCGGAATGGTCAGATAGTAGTACGTTTCTGCGAACATTGTGTTGGTCACGGCGGCAGCAGATTTCAAGGCTGCAACCTCCGCAGCCAATGCTGCGAGTTGTTCTTCCATGGTGAAACTCCCTCCTCATACCCCGGCCGCAATCCACCGAAGGTAGGAAAAGTGTATCTGCACGCCGTTGCGGCGCAAATAAGGATTTCCGTCTTTAGGACTACCCCAAGTGGTTGGTTCACCGAAAAAATATAAATTTTTCAGTGTATTAATCCGGTATTGGCGCAATTTTGGTTGCCGCGCATAGAGGAGGAATAATGACGGCCAAGGTGTCGTGAAATCGCCCCTTTACGGCGCCCGCCGGTGTTGTCCGGAAGATGATTCGTCGGCACCGTGCGGGGAGCCAAACGGTTGCCCGCAGCCACCTTTCAGTGAGTGCTCCGGGCGCCATTCAATCGACAGGAGAAATTGGCTGCTCGGCCGTCGGTGTCAGAAACACTGATACATGAGACAAATCGGGCGGTTCGATCTCGTTTGGATCTGTTGTGTTGGGAGTGCTGCCAGCTCCGGGTGCGGCAGTCCCAATGGATCATCAATTAGTATGAGGCGGGGGTCGTTCTCATTCGTTCGTTGTCAACGCGTTATCATTCCACCGGTTCGAACTGCTTTGAAGAAACGGGTGCTCGACATCGACCGTAGGAATTGACGTGAGTTGCCGGTGACCTAGGTCAGACCCTCATCACCTTACCGCCGGCAGGGCCATATCTGGGCAGGATCTGTTCTCTGAGCGCCGTCGGGACCGGCGCGGGTCCACAGTGGGACGCGCCGACTGGCGGATTCAAGAGCCGGGCCTGGCAAGGACAAGGCGCGTTTCACGATCGCAGGAACGCCCGCCCTTCGGATACGAGGGCGATCACGTGTCGCCAAGAATCCGATCGATGCGTTCGATGATCATATCGGCGTCGTCCAGCCCGATCGTCAGCGGCGGCCGTATCTTCAGAACGTTTTCATCGGGCCCCTCGACACCGATCAGTATGCGGCGGTCGCGGAGCCGGTTGACGACGCGGTCGGCAATTTGCCCGTCCGGTTCTCGCGATTCCCGGTCCTTGACCAGTTCCACGCCGATGAACAAACCGTGGCCCCGAACACTGCCGATCTGTTCGTGTCGGGACATCAATGAACGCAGTCCCTCGGTCAAGTGCGACCCGACGCGATCAGCGTTCGCCTGAAGTCCCTCGTCGTCGACGATCTGGAGAACCTCGCGTCCGATCAGGCAGGATAGGTTGCTGCCGCCGAACGTCGAGAAGAACTCGATACCGTTTGCGAAGGAGTCGGCAATCTCACGGGTGGTGATGACCGCACCGAGCGGATGCCCGTTTCCAAGCGGCTTGCCGAGGACGACGATGTCCGGAACGACGCCTTGCACCTCGAACGCCCAGTAGTCTCTGCCGAGACGACCGAGGCCAGTCTGGACCTCGTCGGCGATGCATACGCCGCCGGCGGTGCGGATCTGCTCGTATACGCGGGTCAGATACCCGTCGGGCGGGATGATCTGGCCACCGACACTGGGGAAGGTCTCGGCAATGAAGCCGGCGAGCTTGCCGCCGCGCGCATCGATTGCTTCCAGGGCGGTGCCGATCTCGTCCGCATAGCCGCGAGCGGCGTCCGGGTCAGAATCCCGGAAACGCCCCCTATACGTATCGGGGATGGAAACCAGATGAACCCAATCGGGCTGACCGACGCCGCCGGGCCGATTGAACTTGTACGCGCTGATGTCGATCGCACCGGTGGTCATCCCGTGGTAGCCGTGGTCCGGCGTGATCATGTCTCGCCCGCCCGTGTGCGCCCGTGCGAGACGCAAAGCCAGTTCGTTTCCCTCGCTGCCGGAATTGACGAAGAAGCAGATCTCGAACCGTTCCGGCAACTTGCTGAGCAACTTCTCGGCGAATGCCATCTGGGCGGGGTGAAGATAGCGGGTGTTGGAATTGAGGCGCTTCAACTGGCGCGCCGCGACAGCCTGGATTCGGGGGTGGGCGTGGCCGACATGGGGCACATTGTTATAGGCGTCGAGGTACGGTCGGCCCATTTCGTCGAACAGATAGTGTTTCCAGCCGCGCAGAAACAGGCAAGGCTTCCTGTACGAAAGCTTCAGGTTGCCGGCGAAATGTGCGCGCCGGTAATCCGCGATCTCGCTTTCCGGCAATGGTGTGTACTCGACCGCGGATTCGTCGAGGTTCAACAGCGCCGCTGGATTCGGAAAGCTGGCGAGCTGGTAACTGAGGTCGTCCGGATCGGCAACGCCGGGCCACGCTCCCGCCGTCACTGCATCGCTCAGGCAAAGTTGGAAATGGAGGTGCGGTTCCCATCCGCCATTCTGCCTGGCATCGCCGAGCCGCGCGAACGGCTGGCCGGCGGCTATCGTCGTGCCGCATTCAAGCGACGTCGCGACATCCGGATCAAGGTGGCCATACAGCGTCCGGAACAGTCCGCCATCGGGCGTTCGATGCTCAAGGACGACTGAGCCGCCGTAGTCGAAGCGCTTCGGACTGTCGATCACGGAACACACGACGCCCTCGACGGGGGCATGAACGGGCGTTCCCGCCGGTGCGAATACATCGACGCCGAGGTGGACCGTTCGGCGATCGTCGGCCTCAAAACGGCCATTGCGAAAATCCTCGCCGGTGTAGATCAACCGGGGTTCGGCGTAGCGCCCGATTCTCCAATCGTGCCCATCCCGGCGGTCGGTCAGATCGCCTGCCTCGCCAATCGTCATCTCGAGAGGGTTCTCGGGAATCGCCGTTTCGGCGACCGAGAGCGGCGCCACTGAAACCTCGTCGAGCGGCCTGCCGAGAACCGGGGCAAATCGCCCCTTCGTTGCGCCTATCCAGGTCAACGCCGCCGACGCCCGAGGCGATACCGGCAGTCCGCAGGCGACACGCATTCGCTCCTCCGCTTCGCTCGACGCGATCCCCGACAAGCCGTCCAGGAAGCGCCATGCGGGTGCTTCGGATATCGTCACGTACGGATCGTCCGGCTTCTCCCGTTTCATGATGGCCGCATTGACGACGCTGACGGCGAGCCGCATCAGCACCAATGGATAAACCATGGCGATCTCGTCTTCACCAAGCGGGCAAGATTCGTGGTAGCCGCCGACAAGCGCGCTGAGCATGTCCAACGGCCGATCTTGATCCAGTACGATATACGCGCCGGCAATCGCCACTTCGCAGACTCTCGGCGCCCTCAGCATGTCACCGAAATCGATCAGACCGGAGATGCCAGCTGTTCCATCGGCGGTGACGTCGACAAGGACGTTGTAGTCGTTTGCGTCGTTGTGAATTGGCGACGCCTTGAGAGCAGCCAGGGCGGGAGAAACCTGATCGGTGTACGTTGCCAGGATTCGTTCGACCGTGCTTCTTCGTTGCCGGTCGTCGATGGCATCGATGTGCCCGGCAATCCAGTGAGCACGTGAAAGGTCCCACTTCATTTCCCGTTCGAGTGCCGGGTGGTCGAAGTCAGCAAGGTGGCTGTTGATGTTGCCGAGCAATCGGCCCAAGCCGGCCGAGAGGTCGCGGGTCTTCGGATGGAAGTTCGCATAGCATTCGCCGCCGAGGTGCGAAATCATCCAGACAAGCCGCTTTGCCCCGTGTTCGTCGGGCCACGTCGTGAACAGTTCGCCACGCGATGTCCTCACGATCCCCGGAAGAGGAGCGTCGGGCATGCGGTCGGTCAGTCTTTGAATGGCAGCGCACTGAAGATCGATCAACGCCTCGTCGCATCCCGAGCGCATGACCTTGAGCACGTACGCGGGCCTATCGTCGCACTGGACCTGAAAGTTCAGGTCCATCTCACCGTCCAGCTTGGCCAGCGTTCCGTCGATTCCGTACAGCGCGGAAACGGCGCCGCCCCAGTAGGACAGGACGTGCGGGGCGCCCGCGTGCGCCGCGACTACCATCCCTCGAACTCCGCGACCGCGCTGTCGGGAACGGCACCGGAAGCGACGTCGCTCAATGCCCCGTCGAGGATGGACACGGCGAGATCGGCCTCGTCCGCCGACAGAGTCAGCGGCGGAGTCATCTCGAGAACGTTGGAGTTCATGCCGACGTAGTACAGGTTGAGTCCGAGCTCGAAGGCCCGATAGACAACCTTGGCCGCATCCTTTGTCGCCGGCGATTTCGAACCGCGATCGCTCACCAGTTCAACGCCGATCGCCAGGCCGCGTCCCCGAACATCCCCGATGAGCGGATGTCGCTGCGCCAGGGTCCTGAGTGCATCGATCAGGTGCGATCCGAGATGTTCCGCCCTGTTCAGAAGATCCTCATCCTCGATTGCGCTTAGCACCGCACTGCCGGCGGCCGCACAGACCGCGTTTCCATGCAGGGTCTGCATCGAGAAGGACGATGCGAAATCCATGATCCTGGAGGGTCCGATCACGGCGGAAAGCGGCAATCCGCCGCCGAGGCCCTTGCCCAGGACGACGACATCCGGCTCTACGTCCTCGTGCTCGATGCAGTTGAACCGCCCGGACCGACCAACGCCAACCTTGACCTCGTCACTGACCACCAGGATGTCATGAGAGCGGCACAACTCCGACAGGCGCTTCATGAAACCATGGGGCGGAACGATCAGCCCGCCGTCGGACTGAATGGGCTCAATGAATACAGCGGCAACCTCAGCCGGGGGGCAGTCGTTCTCGAATGCCTCCTCCAGGGAGTCGATGATTCCGCCGCATGCCGGATCCGCCTCGGTCGCCCGATAGGGATCCGGATACGGGATCAGATGCAGGCCTGTCGACTTCTCGGCATGTTCCTGGACACTGTGCGCAGAAATCGCCATCGAGCCCGCAGTCCCTCCGTGGTATGCCCCGACGAACGAGATCACTCTTGGACGCCCGGTTGCGGCGACAACAGCGCGGGCCACTGTCTCGTTGGCGTCGGAACCCGAATGGCCGAGCCAGACCTTGCGATCCCGGGCGCCCGGCACGGTTTCAAGGAGTCTTTCCGCCAGCGACACGGCAGGTTCGTTCGCTGCTGAAAGCGTGCTCGCGCCGGCCTGATTCTCCAGTGCACCTACCACTGCGGACCTGATCGCCGGATGCCCGTGTCCCAATGATGCGGCGCCCCAGGACGCCGAGAAATCGAGGATTCGTCGGCCGTCTTCGTTGATCAGGTAATTGCCGTCGCCACCGGTGACGGCAATCGGTGAGAAACGAAGCTTCTGGAGCTTCGAGAGAACTTCCGCGTCTCGCTGGAACAGGGTCTTCATCTGGGTGCGACAGTTTGCTGGTCAGTAGACATCGACGTAGGCGTGACACAGTTCCTCGGGCGATTTCCCATCGAGGAACGCCAACTCACCGCGTTTGTGCTTGAGGTAGACGTCGATGAAGGGATCGTCGAACCACGACCTGACGACTTCGTCATTCTCCAGCCGTGTCAACGCCTCGCCGAGCGACGTAGGCAGGCGGTGATAGCCCCGCGCCTCTAGTTCGGTGTCGGTCAGTAACGACAGATCCTCCTCGGTTGGTGGGCTGGGTTCGAGTTCGCGTCGAACGCCGTCGAGACCGGCGCGAACGATGGCGGCAAGCTGGAGATACGGACTTGCCGTCGAGTCCGCAGCCCGGAACTCGAAGTTGAACTGTCTTGCGACGTCATGTCCCGGAATGTCGACAACAGGACAAATTCTCACCGATGCTTCCCGGTCCCTGTACCCAAGATTGTTGAACGCGGCGCTCCACCGGTGAGGCGTAAGTCTGAGATAGGAGGCGGCGCTCGGCGCCGTGAAAACAATGATCGTTGCCAGATGCTCGAGAATGCCGGCTACGAAATGTCGCGCAACCTTGCTCAGACCGCCAGGGCCGTCCGGATCGTAGGTGGCGGGTGCGCCGCTGCCATCGAGGAAGCTCATGTGAATGTGGACGCCATTGCCGACCGCGTCCGGCGCGCGGAGCGGGGCGAACGTAATCGGATCGCGCATCCGATGCGCCGTCGCTCTGGCGAGTTCACGCATGAACACCGCGTGATCCGCCGCGCGAATGCCGGTCTGCGGGTGCATCGTGACCTCATACTGCTGTTCTCCCCATTCCTTGAGGAACGAGTCCGGTTCGACGCCGGCTGCCCGCATCGCGGCGACGTAGGCCTCGCCGAATGCCTTCTTCTCGCGAAAACCCGTCAGTCCGAAGCCGGATCCATAGTCGACGTCATCGTCGGTGAACTGAAACTCGATCTCGAAGGCGCTGAACAGATCGAGCCCCGTGAGCTCTTTCAGATCGGCCAGCGCGCTCCTTAGCATGCCGCGGGGGCAACACGACCAGGGGCTGCCGTCGGTATGGAGGATGTCTCCCATGAAAAAGTGCTCGTGCGGGCTGGCGTCACCAAAGTCGACATGTGCCTCTGCCTCCGGGTCAGGCACGAGTAGTAGATCGCCCAACGCCCCGAATGGCGTGTCCGCAATCGAGTTGAACGCGGTGATCTGGGCGTTGGTCGGGACCCAGCCGACACCACGGCCAAGCCGTTTGGCATGGTCCGCGAGCGGATAGGACTTCCCTTTGACGTGCCCTGACAGGTCGCTGCAGCAGACCATGACGATTTCTTCGCGGTTCATTCGTACACCCTTTTGGTCACAAAGTTGTCCTAGTCCGGATCGATGTTGGATTCCTTGTATCCAACCGCCCGTAGCTCATCCCATTTCTCGATGCGTCTTCTCGTCTCGTTCCAGTCGCTCCCGGAGACGCGGCCGATGATCGCCTCGACCAGCAACAACAACGGCAGTGTCGTGTCCCAAGGCGTGCCAACGTCGACGGCTGCCGTCAACGTGTACGTGCTGTACTTCGAGACGGGTGAAATCCACTTGTCCGTGAACAGCACGATCTGAGCGTTTCGTTCCCGGTTCGCCCGCTCGGCAAATGCCTCGATGTTCGGTTGATAGCGGCGATAATCGAATATGAGGGCAACGTCCCTGCGTCCCATTCGGAGCAGGTATTCGGGCCATTCCTCGTCGTACTCGGATACCAAATGTACCTTCGGTCTGATTTGGCGTAGGTGCCGGAAAAAGAACATCGCGATGGTGTGGGTCATGCGGCCGCCGATCAGGAACAGCGACCGTTTCCGGTCGGCGAGGAGATCGCAGATCGTGTCGAACTGCTGCTCCGGCAACGCGGCCATCGTTTCCCGGACAGCGCGAATTGTCGCCTCGGTAAGTTCGGATAGCGGCGTATCAGAGTTTCCCGCGGCTTCATGAAGCGTAACGGGAGAGTGGTATCCCTCCTTCATTTCACCGATGAGGGCGCGTTGAAAGTCTCCGTAGCCCCGGTAGCCGAGCTTCGAGACCAGACGCAACGTGGTCTGCGAACTGGCACGCGAACGTTTTGCCAACTCGGCCAGTGTCAGAAGCCCGGCAAACGGATAATCAGCGAGCATTGCGGTCGCCACTTTGCGTTCCGCTGCCGTCAGGTCGCCCATCAGGTCCCTGATACTGCATTCAAGAGTCACTGATCATGCATCCGGATTAGCACGTTCCAAGGAGTCGGCAACACACGGATCAGTCTGCCAAACTGGAATATTCTTATCAAATTAAAACTAATATGTTGATTTGGAATATTCGATTGATGTTGAATGCCCTGTCGATACGAGGACGACAGATCCTTGTCGGGAACAGGGTGGCATCAATGATCAGGACCGCGGTCGGCACAAGCGGCTACATCGTTCTGTTGATCGCCGCGGCGTTGGTCGCGGGTTCGATCGGCGGCGGCATCGAAAGAACGCTGATTGTTTTCTTCATCGCGCTGATTGCCGTGCTCGGCATGGGCATCTACTCCGGCAACTCCGGCATTCTCAGTTTCGGGCACCTCGCCTTTATGGGTATCGGTGCGTACCTCTCCGGCATCCTGACGATGCCGACGGCGATGAAGCAGGTAACCCTGGCCAACCTTCCGCCATTCCTGGCGAATGCCAACTTCGATCTGTTTGCGGCGACGATCATCACCGTCTTGTTCGTCATGGTGGTCGCGCTTGTCGTTGGAATTGTCATTTCCCGACTCGACGGGTCCGCAGCGACAATTACCACTCTTGGCCTTCTCGTGATCGTTCACGGGATCATCATCGGCGCCCGCGACATCACGCGCGGCAGCCAATCATTCTTCGGCGTTCCTCGGATTACGGATCTGACTGTCGCTGCGGGCTGTGCCGTCCTGGCGATTATCGTTGCCCGGGTATTCAGGGACTCGGTGTTCGGACTCAAGCTCCGAGCATCGCGCGACGACCAACTGGCGGCTGGCGCGATGGGCGTCAACGTCAGACGTGAACGGTTGTTGTCATGGGTTGTCAGTGCCGGAATTGTCGCCGTCGCCGGCGTCCTGCTGGGCCATTTCCTCGGCGCTTTCTCGGTCAAGAAATTCTACTTTGTGGATACGTTCGCACTGCTCGCCATGCTGATCGTCGGCGGTATGGCGACGGTCAGCGGCGCCCTTGCAGGCGCCGTTCTGATCACCGCGGTCACCGAGGTGCTGCGGCGGGTCGAGGGCGGCGTTGAGATCTTCGGTTACCAGACACCCGAGATGTTCGGCACGACGCAGATCGGCATCGGGCTGATCATCCTGTTGGTCATGGCGAAACGGAGCGGTGGCTTGCTCGATCGGCTTGAATGGGACGAGATGTTCCTGTCGGGGTTCTTCAGGGCAGCACCGTCTACCGCGGACCGTCCGATCGCGGCCAGATCGCCTGTCGACGGAACTCTGAAAGCAGACGGCGTATCCAAATCATTCGGTGGTCTGAAAGCTCTTGATCGGGTGACGATGAGCTTGTCCAGCCGCGAGATCGTCGGGCTCATTGGACCTAACGGGTCGGGCAAGACCACACTTCTGAATGTGCTGTCCGGCGTCCTGCCGGCAAGCGAAGGAAGGACCGTCATCGACAGCCAGGATGTATCAGGCATCCCGTCCTACAAGTTGGCGGCGCTTGGAATCGGTCGGACGTTCCAGAACATTCGGTTGTTCTCGTCACTGTCCGTTCGTCAGAACGTCTTGGTATCGGCGTTGAACGGCTGGCCTCGACGCTCACGCCGCCAGGCCGACGAAGCGGTTGACGTCGCACTGGAGGCCATGGGGTTGCAGGCACTAGCCGACGTTCAGGCTTCAACGCTGTCATACGGTAACCAGCGCCGTGTCGAGATCGCGCGCGCGCTGGCGCTCGAACCCCGGTTTCTGTTCCTCGACGAGCCTGCCGCAGGAATGAACAGGGAGGAGACCGATGCCTTGATGAACGACCTCAAGGTCCTGAGAGACCGTTTCGGTATGGGCATCCTGATCGTCGATCACGATCTACCGCTGATCATGAGACTGTGCGAACGCGTCGTCGTATTGAATGAAGGGCACGTTATTGCCGAGGGCGAGCCCAAGAAGGTCCAGAAAGACCCGCAAGTCATCGAGGCCTATCTCGGCCACAAGGGCAGCCAACAGGTTGCCGAAGTACTGTCTGAGTAACACACAACCAAGAACGAAAGGGAGACGAGCATGTTGAAGAGATTGAGCTTAAACGTCTGCGCTGCAGCCTTGTTGGCGGCAGGCGCATTGGCGAACCCCGCATCCGCGGAGACTCTGAAGATCGGCATGGCAACCGGCCAGACCGGCGGATTGGCCCCCTACGACGGCCCGGCGATGGAGGGTTTCCAGATCGCGGTCGACGAAATCAATGCCGCCGGCGGCATTGGCGGAAAGATCAAGATCGAGACGATCGCGAAGGATACGCGTTCGGATGCGGCACAGACGTCGATTGCCGCGCAGGAGCTGCTCGACGAGGGCATCAACATCCTGATCACGCCGTCCGACGCGGATCCGTCGTTCGCCGCCGCCGCACTGGCAACCGATGCCAAGGTTCCGGCGTTCTCGCCGGCGGCCTCTTCGCCGACGTTGCCGTTGATGGGCGGCGACTACATGTTCGCCAATTTCCCCGGCGACAACGTTCAGGCCACGGTGTCGGCGGAATGGGCCTACGGTGAGGGCTTCCGCAACGCGTACATCCTGTATTCGCCGGATACGCAGTACACCACGCTTCCGCTGTACTTCTCCGACGTGTGGAAGGAACTCGGCGGCACGGTTGCCGGCGAAGGGACATACGTCATTGGTCAGCAGGATTTCTCGGCGGAGGTGACGAAGATCAAGTCCATGAATCCGCCGGTCGATGTCATCATGACGGCGGCGTATGAGCCCGATTTCCCGGCCTTCATCCGTCAGCTCCGTTCCGCGGGCGTTACTGCCCAGGTGATTGGCAGTGACGGTATCGACTCGCCGACGACGTTCTCGCTCGGCGAAGCGGCCGAGGGCGTCGTGTTCTCGACGGCAGGACATGCGACGCCGGGAAGCGCCTTGGAGGCATTCAACAAGAAGTTCAAGGACACCTACGGTCGCGACGCCGACACCATCTTTGCGGCCATCGGATACGACCTGATGAAGGTTATCGAGGCCGGTGTCCTCGCCGCCGGCAGCACGGACTCGGTCGCCATCCGCGACGCCATCGCCAATCTTGAGAATGTCCAGGGTGTGACCAGTGCCATCACGTACAAGGGCACAACCGGAATGCCGGTGCGTCAGGTCACCCTCATCCGGGTCAAGGACGGAAAGAGGGAACTCGTCGGGCAGCCTTCCCCGACGGCGAGCCTCGTTCCGGCACCGCGGATGCAGTAACCCGTGCACATCGAATCGGGAACGCATTGGTGAACGCCTTGCTGCAAGTCGACGGTCTCTGCGTGCACTACGGTGCCGTAGAGGCCGTCCGTGGCGTTGACTTTTCGATCAACGAAGGAGAGATCGTCGCGCTTCTCGGCGCCAACGGCGCCGGGAAGTCTTCGACACTGAATGCCATGGTCGGGCTCGTGCCACGATCGAGCGGATCGGTGGTGTTCGCCGGAAAGGATATTGCCGGCAAACCGACCGAGAGCATTGTCCGGCACGGCATGACGTTGACACCCGAAGGGCGGCGGGTCTTCGGATCCCTGACCACAGAGGAGAACCTCCTGCTCGGCAGCTTGCCGCTCGACAACCCGGCAATCGACCGGAGCCGAAACCTCGAGCGGATGTACCAGCTGTTCCCGATTCTGTCGGAGCGCCGAAACCAGATTTCGGGAACGCTCTCCGGCGGGCAACAGCAGATGCTGGCCATCGCCCGATCGCTGATGTCCTCGCCGAGGTTGTTGTTGCTGGACGAACCGTCGCTGGGCCTCGCACCGCAGATCGTCGACACGATCTTCGAACAGATCGTCGAGTTGAGGAATGCCGGCATCACGATCCTGCTCGTCGAGCAGAACGTCGCGATGTCGCTCGATGTTGCCGATCGGGGTTACATCATGGCGAGCGGCACCGTGGTCACGCAGGGCACCAGCAAGGAGCTGAGCTCGTCGAGTGTCGTCGAGCAGGCCTATCTCGGGCATGAATAGGACGGGAGCGCACGATGGAAGGTGATTTCGGCATTTTCGTTCAGCAGACCGTGAACGCGATTTCGCTCGGCGGTACCTACGCCCTGCTGGCATTGGGTCTGGCGATTATCTTTTCGATCATGGGCATGATCAACTTTGCCCATGGCGAGTTGATGACGATCACGGGCTATACGCTCATGTACTGCGGTCTGTCCGGCATTCCATTCTATATTGCTGCGCCGCTTGCGGTCATGGTCGCCGTCGGGTCGGCCGTACTGATGGAGCGGATAGCATTTCGTCCGGTCAGGGGAGGGTCAGCGGCCTCGATGTTGGTCACCAGTTTCGCCGTCGCCATCATCTTGCAGACTCTGTTCCAGAATCTGATCTCGACCCGGTCCCAGGCTGTCATCCTCCCCGATGTGTTTGCACAGTCCGTGCATTTCTTCGGTCTCTCCATCGGGGTCAATCAGATCCTCTCGATCACGTTGACGGTGACGATCCTGATCGCCCTGAACTGGTTCTTGCGAAAGACCATACTCGGGATGGCCATGCGCGCCGCAGCGGAGGATTTCTCCGTCGCACGGCTGATGGGTGTTCGCGCCAACGCGGTGATTGCCGGTGCATTTGCGATCTCCGGCGCTCTGGCAGGCGCCGCCGGCGTGCTGTGGGTCGCACAGCGTGCGTCCGTCGACCCGTTGATGGGTTTCGTTCCCGTGCTGAAAGCTTTCATTGCGGCCATTCTCGGCGGTCTCGGCAGCCTGACCGGCGCCGTCGCTGGCGGTTTTGCACTCGGGTTCATCGAGATTTATCTGGCCGCGTACCTGCCGGACAACATTCAGCCCTACAAGGAGGCGCTCGCGCTCGGTGCGGTCATCGCCCTGTTGCTGGTTCGCCCCAACGGGTTGATCCCGGCCGTCACGATCGGCCGCGAAAAGGTCTAGGCGAACGTGTCCGCAGTCGACTTACGACAATCGGCCGGTGTGACGTTGCTGACCAGCGACGATCCTGAACCTGTCGAGATCGTCAATCGGGACGGTTCATCGGAGTTCGTCTTGACATGTGAACATGCCGGCAATGTCATTCCGGCGTTGCTCGCAGACATGGGCATCGAGGAGCGCCATCGCCGACGGCACATCGCGTGGGATATCGGTGCCGGGAACGTCGCGCGACGTCTTGCCGAACTACTCGACGCGCCGCTTGTTCTGCAAAACTACTCCCGCCTCGTGATTGACTGTAACCGGCCGTTGCTGGCCGGCGACTCGATCCCGGTTTTCAGCGACGGAACCGAGATTCCGGCCAACCGTGATCTCGACTCAGGCGCCAGAAGGGCCCGAGCTGACGAGATCCACGCGCCTTATCACGATAGCATCACGGCGCTTCTCGATGATCGTTCGTCCGCAAACCGTCCGACCGCCTTGATCTCAGTTCACAGTTTCACGCCGTTGCTGGAGGCCGCTCCCGAGCCGAGGCCCTGGGATGTCGGACTTCTGTTCAACCGGCATCGATCGCTGGCGGATCGAACACGCGATGCACTCCATCGCGAAAACGATCGGCTGAGTCTGGCAATGAACGAACCATACTTCGTCAGTGACGTTGACGACTACACGATACCCATTCATGGCGAGAAGCGGGGGATCCCGAACATGCTTCTCGAAATCAGGAACGACCACATTGAGTCTGAGTCGGGGCAGAACGACTGGGCCGAACTGATTGCAAGGGCCCTGAGAAACGTCGCGCCAGAGTACTGATTTTCGGATCGGTGCAGGCGAGAGGAAACAGGAAGGATCACGAAATGTGCAAGACAGCCGGCCACACGATCCATCGACATCAACACCATCTGGGCTGGGACAATTCCAACCCGCCGGTGCTGTCCATTGCGCCCGGCGAAACCGTGGAGTTCGAGATTATTGACGCGTCCGGTGGTCAGTTGTCGGCGAGTTCGACGGTCGAGGACGTCGCCAACCTGGATTTCGGCAAGGTAAACCCGGTCACCGGGCCTGTCTTGATCGATGGTGCCGAGCCCGGCGACAGCCTCAAGATCACCATCGAGAGCTTCGCGCCTTCCGGATGGGGATGGACAGCGAACATCCCCGGGTTCGGATTGCTGGCGAACGATTTCGAGACCCCGTCGCTGATCAACTGGTCCTACGACGCGGACAGTCTCGCGCCCGCGCTTTGGAGCGACAAGGCCAGGGTTCCACTGAAACCCTTTACCGGTACGATCGGTGTCGCACCGGCCGAACCCGGAGAACACAGCATCGTCCCGCCACGGCGGGTCGGCGGCAATATGGACGTCAGGGACATGTCGGCGGGAACGGAGTTGTTTTTGCCCGTCGAGGTGGCCGGCGCGTTGTTTTCCGTCGGGGATACGCACGCGGCGCAGGGTGACGGCGAGGTCTGCGGGACGGCAATCGAAAGCCCCATGTCCGTTGTGCTGTCGTTCGATCTGGTGAAGGGCGAGAACCTCAAGTATCCGAGGTTCCGGACCGCCGGGCCCGTAACTCGTCATCTCGACGAGGGAGGATATGACGTGACGACGGGTGTCGGTCCCGATCTCTTTGGATGCGCCCAGGATGCCGTCGCAGGCATGATCGACTTGCTCACGAAGCGGCACGGCATCGACGCCGTCGATGCGTACATGCTTTGCAGTGTCTGCGGCGATCTGCGAATCAGCGAGATCGTCGACCAGCCGAACTGGATCGTCGCGTTCTATTTTCCCAGAATCGTTTTCGATTAGTCGGCAATCGGTCAGGCTCACCCGACCGTCGCCATGACCTCGTCGACGGTTTGCACCCGGCAATAGCCGCCGAATGCCGAGAGCGCATTCGCATGGCGCGCGGCCGTGTGGGTTGCGCATGCATCGGAACAGCAAATCATGTAGAAGCCTTTATCGGCACCATCGCGGACCGTCATGTCGACGCACTGATCCGTCAGAAAGCCGCATACGACAACGTTCTCGATGCCGAGGTTGCGCAGCACGTATTCCGCGTTCGTCGAATTGAACACCCCCGACGACGTCTTCGGCAGAACGATGTCGTCATCCTCGGGTTCGATTCCCGGCATCATCTTCGCGAGTGGCGATCCCTTCGGAACGTGAATTCCCGACATCTTGTGATCCAGGCTGCGGTCACGGCCATTCTTGGTCAGGCTCTCGATCACGGTGTACACGATCTCGATTCCCTTTGGCCGTGCGGCGCCGATCAGTTTCCGGATGCCCGGCAGGGCGCGGGTTTCGATCGCTTCGTAGTACTCGGGCTTCTGGGCGCGCGTTTCCTCGTTGTACTCCGACATCTGAGCATCGACGACGAGCACGGCGGTTCTGGACGGATCGAGAATCCGGTCACGCTGGAGGTGTTCAACCGCATTGTTTGGCATTGGCAGTTCCTTGGTTGGGCGAAAGCAGTTCGACCGAAATATTATCCCGTCGGAAGCGGGTGGTCATTTCTAATTTTCAAATAATTCCAAAGATTTGCCTCGATCTGGCAATCCCTGACGTCGATGGTCGCCCACGCCAGAAACGTTCCGGTCGGGATCCGTCGGTTCCATGCATGCCGGGGCGGTCCGGCCCCGGGTGTGGCGGCCAAACGACAGATCGTTGAAATGCGATTCCGTGTTGATCCGATTTGGAACCGGGTTTCGGATGCTTTCCCGTTTCCGACAGCTGTCCGGACCGTCGATGTGGCGGAAGTGGCTGGGGCGGCAGGATTCGAACCTGCGAATGCTGGTACCAAAAACCAGTGCCTTACCACTTGGCGACGCCCCAATCCGGCCGCTCTTTTAGAAGGTTCCCCCAAGGCCTGCAAGACGTTCCCGCCGGCCCGGCGGGCGCGCCGTCAGCGCATGCTCTGGAGGTTCGAAATCAGGAGCGCCTCGGCGCGGTGCAGTTCATCGGCGATCTTGTGCGCGAGATCCTGATCGGCGCTGCAGCAGACGTTGACCGCCGCGTTACAGGACGACCGGACTTCGCGCATGACGTCGATCATGGCCTTCTCGACGATCCGCGCGATCTCCGCGCTGCGGCTCTTGTCCTGGCCGAGGCAGTCGAGGATTTCGTTCGTCGTCCTCTCCGACAGTTTGTGCAGTTCCATGGTGCCAATCCTCCATCTTCATGTTTGATGCGGTCTCACTATAGCACCGCCGTCGCCCGCACCCACCAGTCGGGATGAGTGTCCCGCAGCCGCCCGGCCGCGGTCTCGGCGTCGGCCGGCGTCGCGAACAGGCCGAAGCACGTGGCGCCGCTGCCCGACATCCGCGCCAGCAGGCATTCGCGGGCCCCGCCGAGTTCCGCCAGCACCGTGCCGATCGCCGGCAGCAGGCCTTCCGCCGGCGCCGTCAAATCGTTCCCGCGCTGCTTCAGCGCCTCGGCCAACGCCGCCGCGTCCGCCGCCGGGTTCTCGATCGGCATCGGCTTGCTGAACGCGCCGTCGCGGGCGGAAAAAACCGCCGGCGTGGCGACCGCGCCGCCGGGATTGACCAGCACGAGGTGGCACGCGGGCAGCGGCGGGGCTGGGGCGATCTCGTCGCCGATGCCGGAGACCTGACAGACCTTGCGGGCGACGCTGCCGAGACACATCGGCACGTCGGCGCCGAGCCCGAGCGCGACCTCGAACAACAGGTCGGGCGCGCCGCCGAGGTCCCAGAGCCGCGCCAGGGCGCGGATCACGGCGGCTGCGTCGGCCGAGCCGCCGCCGATGCCCGACGCCACCGGCAGGCGCTTGGTCAGCCGGATGTCGACGCCGTCGCCGATGCCGGTTCTCTCCGCCAGCGTGGCGGCCGCGCGGAACACCAGGTTGTCGACTGCGTCGCCGAGATCGTCGGCGAACGGCCCGTCGACGATGAGCCGGATGCCGGCGCCCGGTGCGGCCGGCGAGATCTCGACGGTGTCGCCGAGCCGGGTGAAAACCACGAGGCTGTCGATACCGTGATAGCCGCTCGGGAACTTGTTCGTCACGTGCAGGTAGAGATTGACCTTGGCCGGGGCCGGTTCGCGCACGACCGGCGCGGCGCCGCCCCGGGGTTCCGCGTCGTTATCCGGACTCAGGACTTCAGGAGTCGGTGCCGCCATCTTTGTCCGCCGGAAGCCCGTCGGTGATTTTCTTCTCGATGACGGGGATCAGCTCTTCCTCGGGTTCCAGGCTCAGTGAACGGCGCCACTGGAACCGCGCCTCGCGAAAACGGCCGACCTTCCAGTAGGCGTCGCCGAGGTGGTCGTTGATGATCGGGTCCTCGGGCCGGCGTTCGACCGCGCGTTCGAGCTCGCGCACCGCGTCTTCCCAGCGGCCGAGCCGGTAGAACGCCCAGCCCAGGCTGTCGATGATGTAGCCGTCGTTGGGCCTGAGGTCGACGGCCTTGCGGATCATGTCGAGCGCGCGCTCGAGGTTGATGCCGAGCTCGAGCCAGCTGTAGCCGAGGTAGTTCAGCACCAGCGCCTGGTCGGGCTCGTAGGCCAGCGCCTGCAGGAAATCGGCCTCGGCGCGTTCCCACTGGTCATCGCGTTCCAGCGCGATGCCGCGCGCGTAGTGCAGCGACCAGAACCGGGCTTGCGGCTCGCCGATCCGCTCGAACGCCGCGTCATAGGCGTCGACGGCGTCGCCGAAACGCGCCTCGCTGCGGTAGAGATCGCCGAGATCGATCATCGGATCGGGCGACGACGGGTCCCGCGCGGCGAGATTCCGCAGCAGACCCTCGGCTTCCTCGATCTGGCCGAGGTCGGCGAAGTTGGCGGCGCGACGCAGGTCGGCGGACCATGCGTAGTCGCTCTCGGGATCGATAGCGCCGAGCACGTCGTTGGCCTGCTCGGCGCCGTAGAGATGTTCGATGAGGTTGCCGGTCATCAGCTGCAGCGGCGGAAAACCGGGCCGCAGGTAGTTCGCCAGCTGGGCCAGGATCAGCGCGGTCTCCGGCGCATTCTGCTGGTCGAACGAACTGGCCACGCCGAACAGCGCCTCGGCGACGCCTTCCGCGGCGTTGGTCACCGGCAGCGGTACGGTGTCGCCGTCCGCGAGCCGCTTCAGCGGCGTGCGCATGAGCCGCGAGTCCGGGTACTGGCCGAGGAAACCGTTGTAGATCGCCTCGGCGCTGCGCACATCGCCGGCGGCCTCGTAGACGCCGCCGAGAAGTTCGGTGGTGCGCAGCGAGAACCCGCCCTGCAGCTCCATGACCCGGACCATCAGGTCGATGGCCTGATCGAAGCGGCCGTCCAGCGCGTTGATCAGCGCCGCATGGGTGTCGTGCAGCGCCCGGGTGCCGTTGTCGGCGCCGAGCGGCTCGAGCGCCGCCAGCGCGGCGTCGGTGTCGCCCTCGCCGACCCGGGCCCAGCTGGCGAACAGCGGGCGGAAGAACTGGCCGAACCCGGCGCCGTCGAGCCGGTCGAGGTAGACCCCGACCTGGCCGTAGTCGCCGTCCGCGAACGCCGCGACGGTCAGGGTCAGAAACGCGATGGCGTCTTCCTGGCGGACCTCGATGACGCGCCTGGCGAGCGGAATGGCCTTCTCGACTTCGCCGTCGGACACCAGCACCAGGAAGGTGCGGCGCAGCAGGTTCTCCGACCCGCCGTCGTTGGCCAGCGCCGCGCCGAGATAGACGGCGGCGGCGTCGAGGTCGCGCATCACCTGGGCGTGGCGGCCGGCGAGGTAGTTGCCGAGATGCGAGGTGCCGGGCTGGTGGCCGCCCCGGGCCCCATCGGACGCCGCCGCGAGGGCCGGCGCCGGGGCTGCGAGCAGCAGTGCGGCCAGGGCGGTCGCGGCAAGGGAAAGGCGGGCGTTCGGGGCTTTCATGTCGGGGCCCATTCAACCGCGCCCGGGGCCCGAGGTCCAGCGGCGAACGCGTCACGATCTGATGAGCGCTCCCGGGGGCAAGTGGGGGAGAGATCTCTTGACATCAGAGGAATTATATCCTAGCATGCCGATCGCTTTTTGCGATGGTGAATATGCGTCGGCGCGAAATCCTTCCGGGTCGCCACCCCCCACCTTGACCCTCTCCCCCGCGAGGGAGAGGGTTGCGCAGGCCCGGTCCGGGTGTACGCCGGGCCTTGGCCGAAGCTGGGTGAGGGGGGCGGAGACCGGGCGGAAATGATGAAGAAAGCGAAGCACCCGGGGGGTGCTAAGCATTCTCATCATTTATCATCATTTCTCATCCGCCCGTCGGTTTCGTGCCCATTTCTGCGGTCCGGCCGGCCGGCATAGGCAGAAATAGGCGGGAAACGGGATTTCCGCGCCATTTCAATGTGTTGAGGATTGCATGAAATGGTCCGGACATGGTCCGCGGATAGGCCGTCGATGGTTCGTGGATAGGCCGGCGGATGGCCCGCAGATAGGCCGGCGGATACGAGGTCTCGGCGCTGCGCGCAAGGTCGTCATTCCCATTGCGCGCGGGAAAACGCCTCATGCTTCGTCGGGCTCAGCATGAGGGCTGGGGAGTACTGCCTCACCCTGAGCCTGACGAAGGGCGAGGCCGCCGGCTTGCCGAGCTACATATTCGGGTAGTTCGGGCCGCCGCCGCCTTCGGGCACCACCCAGTGGATGTTCTGGGTTGGGTCCTTGATGTCGCAGGTCTTGCAGTGCACGCAGTTCTGCGCGTTGATCTGCAGCTTCTTGGCCCCGGACGCCTCGTCGTCGATGAACTCGTAGACGCCGGCCGGGCAGAAGCGCTGCTCCGGTCCGTCGTACTCGGCAAGGTTGACGGCGACCGGGACACTGGCGTCCTTCAGCGTCAGGTGCACCGGCTGGTTTTCCTCGTGGAACGTGCCCGAGAGGAAAACGGACGAGTTGCGGTCGAACGAAACCTCGTTGTCGGGTTTCGGGTACTCGATCTTTTCGCACTCCGACGCCTTCTTCAGCTGGCTGTGGTCGTCGTGGTGGTGCAGCGTCCACGGCGCCTTGCCGCCGAACAGATACGTGTCGATGCCGGCATAGACCAGCGCCTTCCAGAAGCCCCAGCGGAACGACGGGCGGATGTTGCGGACCTTGTAGAGCTCTTCCCAGACCCACGACTTCTTCACGGCCTCGGTGTAGGCCGGCAGGCCGTCGGCCGGGTTGGCTTCCGATGCGATGGCGTCGAACGCCGCTTCGGCGGCGAGCATGCCGGTCTTCATCGCGGTGTGCGAGCCCTTGATCTTGGGCACGTTGACGAAGCCCGCCGAGCATCCGATCAGCGCGCCGCCCGGGAACGTGAGCCCTGGGATCGACTGGAAACCGCCCTCGTTGATGGCCCGCGCGCCGTAGGAGATGCGCTTGCCGCCCTCGAACGTCGGGCGGATTTTCGGGTGCGTCTTGAAGCGCTGGAACTCCTGGAACGGGCTCAGGTGCGGGTTCTGGTAGTCGAGGCCGACGACGAAACCGACGGCGACCTGGTTGTCCTCGAGGTGATAGAGGAACGAGCCGCCGTAGGTGTCGCTCTTCAGCGGCCAGCCGGCGGTGTGGATGATGGTGCCGGGCTTGTGCTTGGCGGGATCGATCTCCCACAGTTCCTTGATGCCGATGCCGTAGGTCTGCGGGTCGCAGTCCTTGCGCAGGTCGAACTTCTCCATCAGGCCCTTCGACAGGTGCCCGCGCACGCCCTCGGCGAACAGCGTGTACCTGGCGTGAAGCTCCATGCCCGGCTCGAAGTTCGGCCCCGGCGTGCCGTCCTTCTGGCGGCCCATGTCGCCGGTGGCGATGCCTTTGACCGAGCCGTCCTCGTTGTAGAGCACTTCGGCCGCGGCAAAGCCGGGGTAGATCTCGGCGCCCATGCCTTCGGCCTGCTCGGCGAGCCAGCGGCAGACGTTGCCGAGTGACACGATGTAGTTGCCGTGGTTGTTCATCTGCGGCGGGGTCGGCATCTTGAAGCCGCCGGTCTCGGTCAGGATCATGAACGTGTCGTTGGCCGCCGGCGTGTTCAGGGGCGCGCCCTTGTCCTTCCAGTCGGGGATCAGCTCGTTGAGCGCGCGCGGTTCCATGACCGCTCCCGAGAGGATGTGGGCACCAACTTCGGAGCCCTTCTCGACGACGGTGACCGTGAGCTCGCGCCCGTTCTCCTCGGCCAGCTGCATCAGCCGGATCGCGGCCGCCAGGCCCGACGGACCGGCGCCGACGATCAGCACGTCGACCTCCATGGACTCGCGTTCGATGGCTTCTTCGTTCGCCGCGTCTTCGCTCATGACCACTTCTCCATTCCCCTGGCTTTCGGATCGTCGCATGCATCAAGATTTCGGCGGGTTGTATCACGCCGACGCCCGAAGATGCACCAACTTCCGGCCGGTTTTCTTGGTCTTTCCGACGCCTTTTTGTTCGCCGTCGACGCGCCGGAATCGTGTGCGTCATCCCGGCGGGCGCACTATTATAGTCGCATCATGGACCGACAGACCGCCTACGCCGTCCTCAAGTGGTATGCCGACATCGGCGTCGACGAAACCGTCGCCGAGCAGGCGGAGGACTGGCTCGTGCCGATACCGGCGGCCGCCGAAACCGCTCCGGCACCGGCGGCTGCGCCAGCGCCGCCAACCGACAAGCCGCCAGCCAAACCCTCCACCAAGCCACCGGTCGGCGCCGAACAGGCCATCAACGACGCCGCGACCCTGGCGCGCCAGGCCGCAAGCGTCGACGATCTCAGGGCCGCGCTCGAGGGTTTCGACGGTTGCGCGCTGAAGAAGACGGCGAAGAACCTGTGCTTCACCGACGGCAACCCGCAGGCGAAGATCCTGTTCATCGGCGAGGGACCGGGGGCGGAAGAGGACCGCCAGGGCCTGCCGTTCGTCGGGCCGAGCGGCCAGCTGCTCGACCGCATGCTGGCGTCGATCGGCTTGGACCGCGAAAAGGTGCTGATTTCCAACACGGTGTTCTGGCGGCCGCCCGGCAACCGCACGCCGACCACGGCGGAAACCGAGATCTGTCGGCCGTTCGTCGAGCGCCTGATCCAGCTCGTCGAGCCCGGCGTGATCGTCGCCGTCGGCGGTCCGTCGGCCAAGCTCCTGCTCGGCGAGACCGCCGGGATCGGGCGCCTGCGCGGCAAGTGGTACGACTATGCGAACCCGGGGCTGAAGACGGCCATCCCGGCGACGCCGCTGTTCCACCCGGCGTACCTGCTGCGCTCGCCGCAGATGAAGCGCGAGGCCTGGGCCGACCTGCTGATGATCAGGGCGAAGCTCGCCGAGCTCGGCCTGGTCTGATCGTCACTTCCACTTGATCGAGCAGCCCATGCTCGGCGTCTGCTCGGCCGGGCCCTCGCCGGTCTCGGCGATCTGCAGCATGGCGTCGACGAGTTCGCGCCTGTTGACGGTTTCGCCGGCCCTGCCGGCATCGTCGAGGCGGCCGCGGTACTGCAGTTCGCCCCGCGCGTTGAGGCCGAAGAAGTCCGGCGTGCAGACCGCGCCGTAGGCCTTGCCGACGGCCTGGTCCTCGTCGACCAGGTACGGGAAACCGAAGCCGTGCTCGGCGGCGAACGCCTTCATGCGGGGCGGGTCGTCGGCGGCGTAGTCGCGGTAGTCGTTCGACATCACCGCCAGCGTCTCGATGCCGCGTGACTTCAGGAACGCGGTATCCTCGGCGAGCCGTTCGGCGATCGCCTTCACGTAGGGACAGTGGTTGCAGATGAAGGCGATCAGCAGGCCCTTGCTGCCGAGGTGGTCGCTCATGGTGAACGAGCGGCCGTCCGGATCCCTGAGCGTGAAATCCGGTGCTTTCCAGCCGAAATCGCAGATCGGCGTGTCGAGCAGCATCGGTCGTTCTCCTTGGTCGGTGGCACGTTCGCGGGTATTGGCACCCGGTCTTAACACAGTTTCGGGCGGTCCGGAAACCGGCGTCCCGGGCACACCGGATAAATCGAATTTCGTTGCTGGTTTCGGTAACTTATGCGACTATTTCGATCTTGGTTATGTGTTCGTGTCTTGTGAAGGCGTGGGGGCATGTCCGACACCGTTCTCGTGCGCACCGGCGACGGGAAACTGATCTATCTCCAACGGAACTCGTACGACCGTCAGGACCGTCAGCGTGCCGGAACAAGCACGGGCGCCGAGACGGGCGACAAGACGGGCGCCAACGCGACATCGTCGCGGCCGCCGATCGAGGACATCGTCGACATCAGTGCCGGATTGCGCGCCGCCAACGAGGTCCGCGCCGAGACCGATCCGGAAAAGATCAAGGAGAAGGTCGAGACCGGCAAGCGCCGGATCGACGAGAACCTCTCGAAGTTCTTCTCGCTGTTCGCGGCGTCCTCGGTGTCGTCGTCGCCGTTCGGCCGCTTCCTCGACGCCATGTCGTTCCGCGGATCGGGTTCGTCGTGGTTCGGTCCGTCGAGCTATCTCGACCGGTTCATCGGCGCCCTGTTCGGTCGCGGACGGCGGGGTTTCTGATCGCACCCGTTTCGTTGCATCTTGGCAACCGCCGGTTTCGGGTTCATCCTCCGGCCGACGGCATCGGGGCCGATTTCGGGGCGAGGGGTTGCGGCGGTCATGAGTGTCAATGTCCGTCACCCGATCTGGCTGCCGGTCGCGCCGGCACCCGGCATCCGCGTCATCGCCGCGCTGACCCTTATCGAATCGTTCGCACGCGCCATCGTCTCGACCACGATCCCGATTCAGGCGCTGGATCTGTTTGGCGACGAGCAGGTCGTCAGCTTCGTCTACACCGGCATGGGCCTGAGCGCGCTGGCCTTCAGTTTCGTGATCCCGACCCTGATCCGCGTCTTCGCGAGGCGGTATGTTTATACCGCCGGGGCCGTCGCACTGATCGTTTCCGGGTTGGCGTTCATGTCGTTCACACAGTTCGGCACGGTGACCGGAATGATCGTTCGCGTCATCGGCGTTGCCTGCCTCAGCGTCACGCTGAACCTCTATGTGCTCGACTACATCCGGCGCGAGCAGTTCGTGCTCAACGATTCCGTCCGCCTGACGCTGGCAACGTTCGGCTGGACCATCGGCCCGTTTCTGGGTGTTTGGCTCTACACCAACTACGGCCCGGTCGTGACCTACGGATTCAGCATGGGGTTCGCCACGGTGCTGATCGCCGTCTTCTGGTACCTGCGGATGACGGACGGCAAGGTCATCGTCCGGGCCCAGTCGAAGCCGCCGAACCCGCTGCGCTACGTCGGGCGGTTCTTCCGGCAGCCGCGCCTCCGCCTGGCCTGGCTGATCGCCTTCGGCCGATCGAGCTTCTGGGGAACCTTCTTCGTCTACGGCCCGCTTCTCATGGTGCTGACAGGGCAGGGCAAGGAGGCGGGCGGCGTCCTTGTTTCAGCCGGCAATGCGCTGCTGATCGTCACCATTCTCTGGGGCCGCCTGGCGCAGCGCACGGGCATCCGTCCCGTCGTTGCATTCAGCTTCCTCACCGTCGGCGCGTGCATGGTAGGGGCGGGTTTCGCCGGCGAATCGTCGCCGTGGCTCAGCGCCGGGTTCCTGCTGGCGGGCGCCTTCTTCGTCGTGCCTCTGGACGCCGTCGGCGGAACGCCGTTCTACCGGGCGGTGCGTATCTACGAGCGTCCCGAGATGACCTCGGTCTATCGAACATACATCGATTTCTCGGAACTGCTGCCGCCGCTGATCTACGGCCTCCTGCTCGGCGTTTTCGGGCTCGGCGCGGTGTTTCTCACGCTCGGTATTTTCCTGTTCGCCTGTAGCGTACTCAGCTGGGTTTACCTGCCGCGCCGAATGTGACGCGTGCCGGACGGCGACGCGAGCCTGACACCGGTGGGAGAGTTACGACTTGCGCAGGCTTGCGTAACTAAGCTCAAATCGGCGCGGCACAGCCCGGCGTCACATTCACACCACATTGTGGTCCGACCCGCCGCCAGGGCAGGCGACTTCGAGAATCCGGTAGCTTAGATTGCCTGACGATACGACATACAGATTGCCGACCAAGGCGCAGCTGATGGCACCAGTCATTGCGTTGCTCGTCATTGGCGCCGTCGTGGCAACGACCGTTCTCGTCGTCGCCTCCAAGAGCCTCAACGAGAACGTCCTGCAATCCGAGCAGTTGCTCTCGCGAACCGCCATGTCGGCTCAGCAGGAGGCGCTCAGTAATCTGGCGTTTGACTATACCTGGTGGGACGACATCGCCCTCAACATCATCGAGGAGTACGATCCCGAATGGGCCGACGGGAATATTGGATCGTACCTGCACGATACATACGCCATCAGCCACTCGTTTGTGGTCGACGAAGAGGGACGCACCCGCAGCGCGTTCATTCTTCGGAAATCGGTTCCCGATGCAGACGCACTTGAAATCCTGCCGGACGACGTCGGCGTTCTTGTCGCCCGGGCGCGCAAGGCGAGTTACGCGCAACCGATACCCCATGCCGGCTTCACGTTGCTCGACGCTACATTGCATCTGGTGACCGCCAGCGCCATCACGCCCGAGCAGGTGCCCGATCCGCTGCCGGCCGAGACGGCCCGTCCCGTTCTGATACTCGCCAAAGCGATCGGCCCGGAACTCCTCGCTGAAATGGGAGAGGCTTACACGTTGGAGAACTTCAGGTTCGTGCGAGGCGCCTCGCCGCCGGGCAGTACGTGGATCGACCTCAAGGGCATCAACGGGGCGCCCATCGGTCGGCTCGTCTGGCAGTCCAACAAGCCGGGAACCGAGTTCGTCGATCGCTACTGGCCGGCCCTTGCGGGCACCTTCATCGGCATGATGCTGCTTGCGGTCTACTTCCTGAGACGGGCGGATCAGAACTGGTGGGACGTTATGCAACTGCGGGTTCGACTAACTGATGAGATGCACGCCCGCCGCCACGAGGCCGGTATTGCGCACCTGCAACGACTCAACGTGGTCGGCGAAATGGCGACGACGCTGGCGCATGAGCTGAACCAGCCGCTGACATCGATTTCCAGTTATGCCCAGGGATGCGTCGACAGACTGCGACCGGGCGAACCGGCGACACCCGATATCCTGGACGCCATGAAACAGATCGTCGCCCAGGCCGAGCGGGCCGATGGCATTATCCGACGCATTCGTGACTTCGTACGGCGCGATGCAGCCGAGCTGGTTCCGATGAACCTGAATACCCTGATTCAGGAGACGGCGATTCTGTTGCACAGTGCGCTGCGTGATGGCGGCGTTCGGGTGGAATGGCGGTTGGCGGACGATCTTCCGGACGTGGTGGCCAATCCGGTTCAGCTTCAGCAGGTCTTCGTCAATCTGATACAAAATGCCATAGACGCGATGCAAAAGGTCGAGCCGGCGGACCGTCGGATCAAGATAGCGACAAAGGATCTCGGCGTTGGCGAGGTCGAGTTAATCATGGTCGACAACGGACACGGGTTCACGTCCGAGGCACTTGAGCGTGCTTTCGATCCGTTCTTCACGACGAAGGGGAGCGGCATGGGAATGGGGCTGGCGATCAGTCGCTCAATTGTCGAAGGTCATGGGGGTGACCTGACTGTTGCCAGCGCACCGGAAGGTGGCGCCGTGTTCCGACTAACATTGCCGATCAGAGGGGGGAAGACTGATGGCGAGTGAGCCCACGGTATTCATCGTTGATGACGACGCGGCGGTCCGCGACACGTTGAAGTGGCTGCTGACCTCGGTGCAGCTGCGCGTCGAAGTGTTCGATGCGGCGAGCGAGTTTCTCGAATCGTACGATCCAGAAGTACCCGGCTGCCTGCTTCTCGACGTAAGGATGCCCGGCATGAGCGGTCTGCAGCTCCAGGCACAACTTGAAAGCAAGAAGATAGAATTGCCGATCATATTCATCAGCGGGCATGGTGATGTGCAGATGGCTGTCCGCGCGATGAAATCCGGTGCCGTGGATTTCATCGAGAAACCGTTCAACAACCAGGCGGTGATCGACGCCGTGCAGCGTGCGATTGACGGAATTCGCGAACGTCTGTCCGTGCAGGCCAGCAGGGTCTCGACGCAGAAGGTGTTCGATTCACTCACGGAACGGGAGCGCCAGGTCCTCGACGGCGTTGTCGAGGGATGTACCAACAAGCAGATCGCCAACCGGTATGGCCTCAGCGAGAAGACGATCGAGTTCCATCGCAGCAAGCTAATGAAGAAGCTGAACGTGAAATCGATGGCACAACTTATGCTGCTAGTATCGTCTATCGATCAGCCATAGGGTATCCCCTATGTTTCTCGGGTACGCCCCCATTTTTCTCTTGAAATCATGTGGTTAGATTAGTTCTCGGCAATGTGCGCCTGGGCAAGACCACAGCGCGGGTGTCGGTCTTAAGCTGGGGGGATGGCTGATCGATATTGGCAGGTGTGCCTCCCGCGCGTTGCTGGTGCAGATAGGGCTGCGCCGTTTGCTGCGTTTCTTGTGCACCGGGAAGGTTAGGACCGGAGGATGGCAAGAAGCATGTTTTGGTTTTCGGTACACCTAATTGTCTATTCGATCGTGCTGGTGGTGCTGGTCGTCGTGAACTCGGTGGTGGCGCCAGAGCGCCCCTGGTTCCTTCTGATCGTCTTCGGCTGGTGCGGACTGGTCATCTGTCATGCGCATCGGTTGCTTGGCGGCAGATCGGTCAGCAGCCGAACTCGTAGCAGGAACCATCATGTGAACGGGCACGATATCTATGAACGGGCCCACCCAGTTACCTGAGCGCATAAGAAGCTTCCGCCGCAACCGACGTGGCGTCACGGCTGTCGAGTTTGCCCTCGTCGCGCCGGTGTTTCTCTATCTCCTGATCGGCATCTTCGAAGTCGCGTTGATGATGTTCGGCATTGCGATGGTCGAGACCGCGGCCCAGAACGCCGCGAGACAGTTGCTGACTGGGACGGCCCAGTCGTCTGGCGATGCGGAAGCCGCGTTCCAGACCGAGCTCTGCAACAATCTGACCGTGGTCTACGACTGCAATGACATCATTCTCGACGTCAGGACATATGCCTCGTTTACGGCCGTGACGATTCCGGACATCAAGATCAATGGCAACGGTGATCTCGTTTACGAAGATGGCGACAACGACGATTCCAATGATGTCCTGTTCACGGCCGAGTTCTCGGCTGGCGGCGCCAGCGAGATCATGGTCGTTCGCGCGATCTATTCCTGGGATTTCGCAACGCCATACATCGGCACGCTCATCGGCGACTCCAGCGGACGCAAGAGCCTGCAAACAACGGTGGTTTTCCGAAGCGAGCCCTATCAGTGACCGAAATGATCGAGATTTTGCGGCGATTCAGAACCGAGTGTCGGGGTGTGGCGGCGCTTGAGTTCGCGTTGACCCTGCCAGTTCTTGCCATGCTGTTCATGGGAGTCATCGAGCTCTCAAGTTACATGACGGTAATTCGCAAGATCGATGCCGCTACGCACACGGCGGCCAACCTGATCGCTCAGGAGACCGATATCAGCAATGCCGAACTGAGTGCGCTGTTTCAGGCGTCCCGGCTGGTGATCCATCCGCTCGATGATTCCAACCTGACACTGGGGGCTGCCAGCGTTCGTTTTGACGTCAATAACGGCACGCCGAGCGTCGACTGGACCGGGAACTACAACGGCGGATCGGTCAGCAACGCGACCACGCTGGCAACAGGCATGGGTAGCGCCGGCGAGAGCGTGATAATCGTCACTGCCACGTACGCCTACACTCCGGCATTCAACATGGTACTCGCGGGGCCATACTCCATCACCGAGACCGCGATAACGCGGCCGCGCTACATCGATTACGTCGGTCTCTATTAGGGGGTCGGCAGAATGCTGAACAACACGCACAACCTGATTCGATTCCCACGCCGGGTGCTCGGTTGTTTTGCGAATGAGAATCGCGGGGCAATCGCCGTCATTGTCGCGTTAGCGTTTATCCCGATGCTCATCTTTGTCGGTTCCGCCATTGACATCGGGCGGGCCTACGTCGTCAAGAAGCGACTGCTTGCGGCCTCCGACGCTGCCGGGCTCGCCATTGCCGCGGCGATTGACGAGAACTCGACGAATGAGGAACTCGCGGCCGTACTCGATGATTTCATGGACGCGAACTTTCCCGACGGCTCGCTCGCCAACATCACGGCGCAGAACTTCACCTACGTTGATTCTGTCGTCACCGTGAACGTCGAAGCAACGATCAGCACGACATTCATGGTGCTGGCGAACATCGAAACGCTCAACGTCAGTGCGTCGAGCCAGGTTACCAGATCGGAGGAAACTCTCGAGGTTGTTCTGGTTCTGGACAACTCGGGCTCCATGTCGGGCAGCAAACTCGCCGCCCTAAAGACAGCGTCGGACAGTCTGATCGACGTGTTCTTCGGAACATCGGCGACATCGTCACAGGTCAAGATCGGCCTGGTGCCGTTCTCCAACAACGTGAACATCGGTTCTTCGAACCTTGGGTACGTTACGGATCCCACCGTGTACGATTGGGGAACGACGAGTTGGGAAGGCTGCGTCATGGCCGAAACCACAAATGACGAGGATACCAAGGACGACATCACGGGGCCCTGGACGCCGTTCTACTGGCCGGACGACTCCAACAACGATTGGTACTACAACGGCGGTTATCACATCTCTTCGTCACGCAGTCCCAACCTGTATTGTCCGGATGCGGCGATCACGCCGTTGACCAACGTCAAGGCCACCCTGACAACGGCGGTTGACGCCATGGTCGCGAACGGCGGCACGCACATCAACTGGGGCGCGATCTGGGACTGGCGGACGATCTCACCCACCGAGCCGTTCACCGAAGGGGCGGCATATGGCACGGCAGACAACACGAAGGCGGTCATCATCCTGACCGACGGCGCCAACACGGCGTACAGTTTCGTTTACGATGCGTTCGGATATCCGTCCGATGAACTGCTTGGCGCGGGAATCGACACCGCTTCGGAGGTCGAGGACGAAATCGACGATCGTTTGGAAACCATCTGCACCAACATGAAGAATGCGGGAATCGTCGTCTACACGATCACCTTCGATCTATTCGACGTAAACACGCAGACTATCTTTCAGAACTGTGCGACGGATGCGGACAAGTACCACGACTCGCCGTCGAGCGCCGAGTTAACGCGGACCTTCCGGGCGATTGCCGCCGAGCTCAAGCAACTGCACGTCATCAACTGACTGTGGCGGGGACTGTGCGCTCGACAGCTCGATGCCGCCGCTGCTTGCCCGGATTCCGGCGCTCGGCTATACAGAATCGTTAACCGACAACCGTTACGATTGCGCTTTTTGGGGATTACCATTGAAACCGGTTCTGCAACGCTGTGCAGCGGCAAAGACGATTGCGATTCTGATCGGGCTCGCCGCCACCATGTTGTCGCCTGTGGCGAGGGCCAATCACGATGGTGTCGTGCGGGTCAATCAGGACGGCGGCGCTTCGCTCGCCCTGACCCGGCCTCTTTCTTCGGCCGACGAGGCGCTGTACAGGGAAATCTTCTCCGTCCAGGAGAACGGCGATTGGAAACGGGCCGACAGGCTCATTGCCGAGCTCTCCGATCGCCTGCTCCTGGGGCACGTCCTGGCGCAGCGTTACCTGCACCCGACCAAGTACCGTTCAAAGTACAAGGAACTGAAGGACTGGATGGCTGAGTACGCCGACCATCCCCAAGCCAACAGAATCTACAAGCTGGCGCTGCGGCGTCGTCCGGCCAACTGGAACTACCCTGAAAAGCCGGACATGCCGAGTACCCGAAGCGTCGTTTATGATCGGATCGAACCGCTGCCCGCCAAGAGCTTGTCGAGCAGCAATCGGCGCAAGGCCAACCAATATCGCCGGACCATCAAGCGATATCTTGCCCGCGGTGCGACGCTGGCCGCCAAGCGTCTGCTGCAATCGGCCGACGTACGGAACCTGCTCAGCGACGCCCAGTACGATGACCTCGCTGGCCGGCAGGGCTTCCGCTATTTCATCGACGAGCGCGACGACTGGGCGCTCGAGTGGGCCGGCACCGCCGCGAAGCGATCGGGAGCCCTGGTGCCCGACGCGCACTGGGCGGCCGGACTGGCGGCATACCGTCTCGGCAAGGTCGCCGAGGCGGCCGAGTATTTTGAGGTCGTCGCCCTGTCGAACCGTTCGTCCGGCGGGTTCAAGGCGGCCGGAGGGTTCTGGGCGGCGCGATCCTACTTGCGGGCGCGCCAGCCGGCCAAGGTCGTGCCGATGCTCATGATCGCGGCCGAGTACGACCGCACGTTCTACGGTCTCCTGGCGCGTCACATCCTGGGACACGACATGATGTTCCAGTGGAACGATCCGCCGGCCCACCAACATGCCGTCGAGACCGTTTCCGCTATTCCGCGCGGCCGCCGGGCGCTTGCCCTTATCCACGTCGGTCAGACTCGCGAAGCGGAGCGGGAACTGCGATACCTTGCGTTGCAGACCAGAGAAGACGATCTCGACGCCGCGTTGGGCGTTCTGGCGATCGCAAATCATGCGAACCTGCCCCAACTCGCCATCCGACTCGATGAAACCGTGTTGCCGGATACAGGTTTCCACGGTGCGGCGTACCCGTTGCCCGCCTGGCGACCGGAAGGCGGCTTCACGATTGATCCCGCGCTTGTCTACGCACTGATACGCCAGGAAAGCCGGTTCAATCCGGAAGCCAAGAGCTGGGCAGGCGCGCGCGGATTAATGCAGTTGATGCCGCGTACGGCGAGTTTCGTGACCAATGATCGCAAGTACCATCGCAGCCGAACACCGTATCTGTATAACCCGACGCTCAACATGACCATCGGTCAGCGCTATATCGAGATCCTGCGTGACGATCAACGGATCAACGGCAGTCTGGTCGCCATGCTGGCGGCTTGGAACGGCGGCCCGGGCAATCTCAACAAGTGGCGGCGATCAACCGAGTTCCACGGCGACCCGTTGTTGTTCATAGAGGCGATCCCGTCACGCGAGACCCGCGATTTCGTTGAGAAGGTGATGGCCAATCTATGGATCTATCGCCACCGCTTGGGTGAACCGACGCCCTCGCTTGACGCGCTGGCGGCGGGCGAGTGGCCGATTTACACCCCGGTCCATGGCGATGCTCACGAGGTCGCAGAGGAAACCGGCCGGTAGGCCCTACCATGTCCGAGCGCGATTTCATTCCCGTCCGCATCGCTGTCCTGACCGTCTCCGATACGCGCACCTACGATGACGACAGGTCCGGCGACACGCTGGTCCAGCGCCTAACGGAAGCTGGGCACGTACTGGCGGATCGTGACATCGTCAAGGACGATCGAGCGGTGATCGCCGGTCGGTTCCGCCGCTGGATTGCCGACGAAGGTGTCGAGGTGATCCTGTCGACCGGCGGCACGGGGGTCACGGGTCGCGACGTTACGCCGGAGGCGCTTTCGGACGTGCAGGAGAAGTCGATCCCCGGATTCGGCGAGCTGTTCCGTTATCTGAGCTACCAGAAGATCGGCACCTCGACAGTGCAGTCGCGCTGCGAGGCGGGCGTTGCCGACGGTACGTTCATCTTTGTGCTGCCCGGCTCGCCGGGTGCCTGCAAGGATGCCTGGGATGGTATCCTCGTGCAGCAGCTCGACTACCGGCACAAGCCTTGCAACTTCGTCGAACTGATGCCGCGCCTGAAGGAACGGTAATCTTCGGCGTCGTCGACGTCGTCCAGTTTCCGAACGAATGACACCGACAGTTTCTGCGATCGCAGGCGCGCCAGGGTGTCGTCGCCGGTCGAGCTGACCGACCAGTGCACATCACCGAATATCCGGGCGACGCGCGGCCGGCGCCTAAGCCCGATCAGCCAGTAACCTCCATCGTGGCTGGGCCCCATGACCGCGTCGGCCCGCCCAAGCGCGCGAAACGCATCCGCGATGTCCGATCTCGTGATCGCGGGAATGTCGCTGCCGATGATCACGGTGGGACCGGGCGGCAATTCATCGAAGGCCCGCTGCATTCGCTCGCCCAGGTCGCCGGGTCCCTGATTTCGAATCGGACAGCCGGATGCTTCGGCGAAACGCGTGCCGTCAGGCGTCATGGCTACGACCGTGTTCCAACGAGGATCTGCGCCGAGCCGCCGGCAAACGTCCGCTAGATTGTTCCGGTAGAACGACCATGCCTTGACCGGGCCAATGCCGGCGGCGAGCCGGCTCTTCACGCGGCCGATTCGCGGCACCTTGGCGAAGATGACCAGTGTCGGTCGCATCAGCCGTACCATCGAGCGAGGCGGACCGGACTAACGCCGAGGAAGAACAGCGACAACAGGGTGATATTGCGCATGGGCCGGGCCCAGTAACCGTCGCGTCTGTAACGCTCCGCGGAGGTAGCGACTTCCGCGTTGAGAATATCGACGCGGGATCGGCCGAAGCGCCGAACGAGGTCGACATCTTCCATCAGCGGGATTGGCCGGTAACCGCCCGCCGCGCCGTAGGCGGCGCGGGAGACCAAAAGTCCCTGATCCCCGTAGGGTAGACTAAATCTTTGGGCGCGCCAGTTGGCGAGACGCTCGATCCGGCGGGCGGCCGGTTCCTCATCGTCGAGCGTTAGGCGGAACGCGGCGGCGCGATCGGTATTGGCGGTGTCGGTCATGAAGGCCCGGGCGGCCGGTCCGGCATTGGCACCGGGCAACGTGTCCGCATGCATGAACAGCAGCCAGTCACCGGTTGCGTGTTCGGCGCCGGCACGAAGCTGATTCCCGCGCCCGGAGGGCGCGCGAACGACAACTGCGCCGCTTTGCTCGGCTGCGGAGCCTGTTCCGTCCGTTGATCCGCCGTCGCTGACGATGATCTCGTCCGGGCCGAGCGCGGTCTGCCAGGCACGTATCATTGCCGCTAGGCGCTCGCCGTTGTTCAGCGTCGGAATGATCAGGCTCAGGGTCATGGCGGACGCCATCATTCCCCATCCCGGCGCCTTAGAAAAGAAACCCGAACCCCGTTGGACGGGATCCGGGTTGAGGGCTGCCCCGGTGAAACCGGATCAGGCAGGAGCCTTCAGACGTAACGGATCGAGCGGACCGCGCGGTCAAGGACGTCGACGACGCTATAGACCTTGGCGGCCGTCGCGACATCGCGGGTTTCGTGACCCTGGCCGAGGTCGGCGCGGAGAATGCGGCGATGAGCCTCGGGGTCCAGGTGGAGGCCATTGGCGAGTGCATCGAACGGGTTCATGGTTGAGTTCCTTTCAACTTTTGTTCCGTCGGTATTGACGATGATTTGAAGGTATCGCTTGAAAATAAGGCCGACAAACGACAAGATTTCAGCATATAGTTTAGTTTAACTAAGGTATTATGGTGCGTTCCTATCTCCCGTCGCTCAACGCCCTTCGCGCCTTCGAGGCGGCTGCTCGTCTCGGCCGCGTCAACGCTGCGGCGGAGGAACTGTCGGTTACCCCGGCGGCGGTTAGCCACCAAATCAAGAGCCTGGAGGAGCACTTCGGCGTTCCGTTGTTTCGCCGCGAGGTCCGCCAGATCAGCCTGACGCCGACCGGCCAGAAGTTGTTGCCGTTGCTCAGCGAAGGCTTTGAGAAACTGGCCGAAGCCTGCCGACTAATCGAAACCGCCGAACAATCAGGCGTGCTCGTTGTCTCGGCGCCGCCGACGTTTGCCGCCAAGTGGCTGGTCCGCAGCCTCCAGGACTTCTATGCGGTCCATCCCGATATTTCGGTTCGGCTGGACGGCACAATCGGCCTGACCGACTTTGACCGCGACGACGTGGACGTCGCGATCCGTTTCGGCGCGGGGCCCTACCCCGATCTCCATGCGGTGCCGCTGTTGGCCGAACGGGTCTACGCCGTCTGCGCGCCCGATCTGGCAACGCCGGAGAAGCCGCTCGATACGCCCGACGACCTGCGTCACCACAAGTTGCTACACATGACCTGGCAGTCGCCAAGCGGGCTGATGCCGGACTGGCCGATGTGGCTGAAGACCGCCGGTGTCGAGGGTGTCGACACGACACCGAGGCTCGTCTTCAACAACGAAGTGCTCGCCATTGAAGCCGCCATCGCCGGGCAGGGCGTGGCCCTGATGAGTGCGTTCCACGCCAAGGGTGAGATCGAGCGCGGCCGGCTGATCGGGCTGTTCGATCTCGAACTGCCAACCGATTTTCACTACTGGCTGGTGTGTCCGCCTGCCTATGCCGAGCGTCCCAAGGTGTCCGCATTCCAGGACTGGATCGTCGAGGCGACCTGTGGCATGGATTAATGTTCTTTATTTGTTCTATTCGTTGACTTAAACTCCGGGGCCATGATGACGGCGGAACACGGCAAGACGGCCGATGCCCGAAAGGGTCGAGGTGCGGTTTCGAACGCGTCTGGCCGCTACGAACGATTCACCACGGAATCCTTCGATGACGGATGGGTGATCGCGCCGCAAGACTGGGAACCGACCGACGGTCTGGAACCGCTCAGGACGTCGGTGACGGTCGAGACAGCCAAGTCCATCATCGCCCACAACACGTCACCGGACATTCCGTTCGATCAGTCGATCAATCCCTACCGGGGATGCGAGCACGGTTGCGTCTACTGCTATGCGCGCCCGGCGCATGCCTATGTCGGGCTATCGCCGGGACAGGACTTCGAAAGCCGTCTGTTCGTCAAACCGAACGCCGCTGAACTGCTTGCTCGCGAGTTGTCCAGGCCGGGTTATAAGCCGTCGCCGATCATGCTAGGCGCGAACACGGATCCCTATCAGCCGATCGAGCGCGATCACCGGATCACGCGGGAGATCCTCGAAGTACTCGACGCATGCAGCCATCCCGTCGGTATCACGACCAAGTCTGCGAACGTGCTGCGTGACGTCGATATCCTGGCCCGCATGGCGTCGCGCAACCTGGTCGCGGTCGGGGTTTCGATAACGACCCTCGACCCGGCGTTGGCGAGGATCATTGAGCCGCGGGCAGCGACGCCTGCCAAGCGGCTCGCGGCCATTCGGGCCCTCAGCGAGGCCGGCGTTCCGGTCACGCTGATGGCGGCGCCGATGATCCCCCACGTCAACGACATGGAACTGGAAGCGCTGCTGCAGGCCGGCGCAGATGCCGGCGCCCGCCTCGCGGCATACATTTTGTTGCGTCTCCCGCTCGAGGTGCGTGATCTCTTCGCCGAGTGGCTCACTACCCATTTTCCCGATCGCAAGGAACGCGTGCTGGCCCAAGTCCGCGAAACCCGGGGCGGGCGGGACTACGACCCGACCTTCGGACAGCGCATGACGGGCCGGGGCGTCTATGCCGAGTTGTTGAACAAACGCTTCAAGATCAAGACGCGACAACTGGGGCTCAATCGCGCAGAGCCGACGGAAGTTCACCTCGACACTTCACTGTTCGTGCCGCCGGTACCACCCGGCGGCCAGATGCGGCTGTTCTGAAGCCGAGAATTTGGCCACTGATAACCTGGGTTCGATCTTAGGTTAAGATCCGACGGATCATCGGGCGTAACTTGAGAAACGCCTCATAAGCAAAGTCGAGAATCCAAGGAAAAGGGGGTAATCTGCAGACCCGGCCAAACGCTTGGATTCCTGGGATGGCCGACCAGATCTCGGCAAAGGCGCGACCGCCCGTAATCCATTCGCCGTCTAACGAGCGGACGTGAATGCGCTGAAGTGCCGTTTCTCGATCAAGACCGGGCGGTAAAGCACTGGCGCCATCCGCAACATCAATCCAGTCGACGGAACCTTCACGATCGCGGCCCCGGTAGAAGTCGATCTCCCGGCGGCAAATCGGGCACGCACCATCATAGTAGACGGAAAGTTCGGTGGTTGCGGGTTCTTCCATGGTGTTGGTACGCATGAATCGCGACACCGGATCTATGATGTGATCCGGCACACTGCCGGGAAGCGTATACCAGTCAGGAAGTTTGCAACGGTCCGTTGTCGAAACAAGAGCGAGGCTGACGTTATGCTCGGATCGGCTCACAGATTTTTCTTGTCAGGGGTTTCGCTGACCATGCTTGCAATTTTCACCACTCCCGACCACGCAGCTGCATCAGGGACAGCACACCAGTTCAGTTTTACATCGATTGACGGTAATCCGGTTTCACTTGGTGACTTCGCGGGCAAAGCCGTGCTCGTCGTCAACACGGCGTCGAAGTGTGGATTCACCAGGCAGTACGCCGATATCCAGACGCTTTGGGAACGGTATCGCGACCGAGGACTGATCGTGCTCGGCGTGCCGTCCAACGACTTTGGCGGTCAGGAACCCGGAGCAGCCGGGGAGATCAAACGTTTCTGCGAGCTAACGTTCGGGATCGACTTTCCCTTGATGGACAAGAGCAAGGTTAAGGGACCCGACGCCCATCCGTTCTACGTCTGGGCGGCCGAACAACTCGGTGCAATGGCGAAGCCGCGGTGGAACTTCCACAAATACCTCATCGATCGTGAAGGGCGACTTGTAGATTGGTTTTCGACGCCGACCAGTCCTCTGAGCGACGAGATGATTGCGGCGGTCGAGCGGACCCTCATAGCTCCGGATTAAGGGTCGATGCGACTGCCGTCCCAAGCGAACACGTGGCCGCTGTCCCGAGTAGTTCTCTTGTCGATCACGTCCAACAGATCGTCGGCTGCCTTGTCCGTTGAAAATATCCTGTCCTCAGGTATGCCTTTGCCGAACGGCGCCGAGAGACGCGTGTCGACCGTCCCCGGGTGATAACCGATACAGATGGCCTGCGGTGCCTTTCGGCGCCACTCGATGGCCAGGTTCCGAAGTATCATGTTCAACGCGGCCTTGGATGCCCGGTACGCATACCAGCCCCCGGCACGGTTGTCGCTGATGCTGCCAACCCGGGCGGAGATGGCGGCAAACACTGCTCGCTTGTCTTTCGGCATCAACGGTAGAAAGTGCTTTGCCACGAGGGACGGACCGAACGTGTTGATCGAAAATACCCTCTCGAAGTTATCCATCGACATGTCGCGCCAAGCCTTTTCGGGGGCCAGGTCCGTGTCATGGAGGATCCCGGCAGCAATGATGACAAGGTCCAGCGGCCGACTGCTATCGCCAATCACGGCAGCAGCATTCTTGATTGTCGTTTCGTCGTTCAGATCGAATGTGAGGTTAGAGGTGTTGGCCGGAAACTCCGGCATGGGGCGTCGCGTTATCGCCCACTGATGGGTGACGCAAGGTTCTTCGGCAAGCGCACTCAGCACGGCTTTACCGATACCACCGTTGGCGCCGATCACGGCAACGCCAATCTTGCGGTCGAAAGAACTCAGTCGGCTCGGATAGATGACACTCGTCATGATGTATCTACGTAGCCCGCCGTCGTTTGGATCGGCGTTTCAACAGAACTCGTTTCGCGTGCAAAATAAACCTTCTACGCACCTATACCTATGTGATAGCCGACACTGACATTGAGCATCGATGGTGTGTAAGGTCGCACATAGGCTCCGAGCTATCTGCTCGCGAAAACAACTACAAACTTGCGAGATTAGAACTTGTTCAATGCGACGATCAGTCAGATCGCGTTTCTTCTCGGCGCGCTGGGTCTTTTTGTCGGCGCGGTCGCCCTGATCGTGGCAATCGAGGTCGCGCGCCGGAGCCAGGAGTATCTCCGTAAGCACGCGCAGGAGATGAACCTGACGCTGAGCAAACGCATCCAGGAACAGGACAAACATCTCGGCGACGCACTGCAGCGTTTCCGAGGGCAACTGAACGAATTCGAGCGATCCGATCAGGAACGCGGCCGCCAGGTGTCGGAAATGAACCGCGGTCTCGAATTACGATTTGCCAATCAGGAAGGCATCGTGAACGAGCGCGTTCGAGCCGCTGAAGGCAGGATCGGAGCGGTCGAGAAGTTATCGACGAGCTACGTCAGACAGATCAGTGTCATGCGGCAGGCCATCAAGGACCTGTCCTACGATGTTAGCGGGATTGTCTCACGATTGACGCCGGTACCGCCGCCGGATACCGCGGAGCCCGACGCGGAGCCCGACGCGGAAACCACGGTGCGCGCCAACTAGCGGCGCTTTTCACGCAGGCTCTCCGTTCTTCCTGGTGAAGGTGTACTCGTCGCCGTCCTTCACGACGTGCAGGTCGTCGTCCGGATAAAAGGCTTCTTCATTCCGGGCACGGGTGCCGACCTCGATAAAACGTGCGTTGGCACCTGATCGATTCACGAGGTGGTGACCGTTTTCGATCCCGGCGGGAAAACCGGCGCACATGCCGGGGCCCAAGGTTTCCTCGCCGTCGTCGGTGATCAGAACGACCTCGCCCTCTAGAACGATTACGAACTCGTCCTCGTTCCTATGCCAGTGCCGAAGGGCGGATTGCTGCCCGGGCGGCAGAATGGTGACGTTGACGCCGTACTGGGTGATCCCGGCCCGGTCGCCGACCATGTACTTCATCCGGTTGGGTGCGACCTGATCATACGGCTTCGGATATCGCGCGCCGATACGTGGTTCCACCTCGTCGAACCGGAAACTGTGCCTTCTGCCCCCGTCACCCATGGTGTTTTCTCCCTCGATCTTCGTCATACTGTACCAACGATTCTAGTGGAAAGCCGTATCTTGAGCGAGCGCGGCGAAAGGTATGAGAGAAGCATGGAGAACTCACCGGCAGAAGCTGTCATCGAAGATGCCCAGGAAGCGGTGTCGTCGATCGGTGACGCAACAGCCGCCGTCGTTACAGGCGTTATCGAAAACGGCGCGCACGGCGCCGCGCATGGCAATCTGACTGAAATCGCGATCGTCGCGCTCGCGGCCATGGGTTGCGGGCTAATCATGGAGCGGTTCCGCCAACCGGCGATCGTCGGTTACATCGTGGCGGGTGTCATCCTCGGCCCCTCCGCGTTCGGGCTCGTCAACGATCGCGCACAGATCGATATGCTGGCCGAGCTCGGCGTCCTGTTGTTGCTGTACGTGATCGGCATGGAACTGTCGTTGCGGGCCTTTCGCCGGGTCTGGCGGCTGGCAACGATGATGACCCTGATCCAGATTGCCGCATCGATGCTGGTAATGCTGGTCTTCTGGTATCTGCTCGACTGGTCAATCGGTTTGACCATTCTGCTGGCCTTCGTCATCGCCCTATCGAGTACCGCCGTCGCCATCAAGATCCTCGACGGTCTCGGCGAACTTCGCACCCGGACCGGCATGGTGACTGTCGGCGTGCTGATCGCGCAGGATCTTGCCGTGGTGCCGATGATGTTGGTGGTTTCCGCTCTCGGCGCGGCCGACGGCGGGGTCGATTGGTCGACCATTCCGAAGGTGCTGATCTCGGTCGGTGTTCTGGCGGGTCTGATCGTCTATCTCAGCAGCGGCCGCAAGCTCAGCCTTCCGTTCCTCGACGCGGCCGCGGGGCACCCGGATCTGAAGCCCCTGGCGGCGCTGGCCTTCTGTTTCGCGGCTGCCGGCTTTTCCGGCCTGCTCGGACTATCGGCGGCCTACGGTGCATTTTTGGCGGGCCTTGTGATCGGCAGCTCGAGGGAGCGACATGCGATGATCGAGGCGACACAGCCGATCCAGAGCATCCTCCTGATGGTGTTCTTCCTTTCGATCGGATTGTTGCTCGATCTTAACTTCATCTGGTCGCACATCTGGGAGGTGCTGACCCTGTTCGTTTTCGTCGCGGTGTTCAAGACGGTCCTCAACGTCGGCGGGTTGCGCCTCCTCGGACAAAGCTGGCACAACTCGTTCATGGCCGGGATCATGCTGACCCAAATTGGCGAGTTTTCGTTCATCCTCAGCCGGCTTGGAGTCGATGCGGGGGTCATTACCAACGACGACAGTCGCTATGTCGTCGCGGTTACGGTCCTCAGCCTGGCGCTCAGTCCGTTGTTCGTGGTCACCGCGCGACGGCTGCAGGATATCGCCATGGAGACGGCGAACTCGGCGTCCGAGATTCTCAGGCTCGTGTACGCCGCCGAAGCCGAGATTGTCGCCGACCGTATCGACGAGGCGAAGTCGACGACACACCGAAGTTACCGGATCGCCAACTTCTGGCGACGGTCGCTGATCCGGGCATTGCGCAAGCGGCACGCCCGGCGCATAGCATCGACGGATACTTCGGCAGCGAAACAAGCGGATGCGGAAGTGGTCCCCGAAGCTTCGCCACCCAACGATCTGACCAGTGCTGACGGTGGGAAGATCATAGGCAAGAAAGCGGGACCGAAGAAAACGCCGCAGAAGAAAAAGCCGCAGAAGAAAACGCCACCGAAGAAGCCCGGCGCCGATGCCTGATCTGGAGCTCGAGCTCGCGGCTCTCGCTGACAGGCACACCGTGATTTGCGGGGTTGACGAGGCCGGCCGCGGCCCTTGGGCGGGGCCGGTGGTTGCCGCCGCCGTGGTGCTAGGATCGCTGACGGATGATCCGGTGGTCATCGCGATGTTGGATGACTCGAAAAAGCTGTCGGCGAAACGTCGCGAAGAGCTTTTCGGCATCATCAGCAGCGCTGCTTCTGTCGGAGTGGGGGTTGTGGAAGCCGGTGAGATCGATAGGGTCAACATCCTCGAGGCGACGTTCCGGGCGATGAGGCGCGCCGTCACGGCACTGAACCCGTTGCCGGATTTTGCCCTTGTCGATGGGAACCGGTGTCCAACACTGCCGTGTGCTTCTCAATCAGTGATCAGGGGCGACAGCGTTTCGGCGTCGATCGCCGCCGCCTCAATCATCGCAAAGGTCACCCGCGACCGGATCATGGCAGACCTGGCTGCGGCATACCCGGGATACGGATGGGAACGCAATGCCGGCTACGGGACAGCGGAACACTCAGCCGCGCTGGCCAAACTCGGCGTGACTCCATACCACAGGACGAGTTTCAAACCGGTCCGAAGCATCGTCGAACAAGGAAGTGCGACGAGCATATCTTGAGTCTGGATCGAATCCGGGACTCCATATCTAGTGTAAGACTCTCTCATAACATATTGATTCAACTAAATTGTTGACGGGGAATCGCCCGTGACTCATGCTGCCTGCAAGTTGGGCAGGGGCATCATGACAAAGAACAAGAACGAGAACCTCATTCTCGAGGGGGATTGCGTCGACATCATGAACGGGCTCGAATCGGGTTCCGTCGACATGGTTTTTGCCGATCCGCCCTACAATTTGCAGCTCGAGGGCGAACTGCATCGGCCGAACAACACGCGGGTGGATGGCGTTGATGACGCGTGGGATCAGTTCGCCTCTTTTGAGGAGTACGACAAATTCACCAAGAGCTGGTTGAGTGCGGCTCGGCGGGCGCTCAAGGACGACGGCACGCTTTGGGTAATCGGCAGTTACCACAACATCTTCCGCGTCGGCACGATCCTCCAGGACCTTGGGTTCTGGTTGCTGAACGACGTGGTCTGGGTCAAGACCAACCCAATGCCGAACTTCCGCGGCCGGCGTTTCACCAACGCGCACGAAACCCTGATTTGGGCCGCTAAGGACAAGGACGCCAAGTACCGCTTCAACTACGAAGCGATGAAGGCGATGAATGACGATCTGCAGATGCGTTCGGACTGGACGATGCCGTTGTGCACCGGCCGCGAGCGCCTGAAGGACGCCGAAGGCAACAAGGCGCATCCGACGCAGAAACCGGAGGGACTGCTTCACCGCTGCATTCTGTCGTCGACGGAAGTCGGCGACGTGGTTATGGATCCATTCTTCGGCAGCGGTACGACGGGTGCGGTGGCCAAACGGCTACGGCGGCGGTTCGTCGGCATCGAGCGGGACCGGGAGTATCTCGAAGTCGCCCGCAAGCGTATCGTCGCGGTTCGCGAGGCTCCGGACGACGAACTTGTCGACGCGCCGGCTCGACGCACGGCCCCGCGCGTGCCGTTCGGATGGCTGCTTGAACGTGGCCTCGTCAGTCCGGGGACCAAGCTCTACGACAACCGTCGCACCCACGCAGCGCGGGTCCGCGCCGACGGAACCCTGATGACCGGAGATTTTCGCGGCTCGATTCACCAGGCGGGCGCGTACGTCCAGAAGGCCCCGTCATGCAACGGTTGGCAGTTTTGGCACATCGAGCAGAAAGGCAAGTTGGTGCCGATCGATATCCTGCGTCAAAAGATTCGTTCGGAATTGCACTGACCGCTGTGCGGCCGACCGATCAAGCACGAAGTCGGATGAAGTCCCGCGTCAACTGCGGTTCGGCGCCCACTGCCAGAGTGACGCGGAACGTCGTACCTATGCCGACTTGGCTTTCGAAGGCCAGCTTGCCGCCCATCATCTCCGTGAGGCGCCGGCTGATCGTCAGGCCGAGGCCGGCGCCGGAAATGGTGCCGCCCGTCTGGTTCAAGCGGTTGAACGGTTCAAACGCGCGCTCGTAGTCCTCGTCAGCGATGCCGATGCCGGTATCGGCGACGATGATTTCGACGCTGGCGTCGATCCTGTGGCCCGCGAGATCGATGCGGCCATTCTCGCGATTGTACTTGATCGCATTGCTCAGCAGGTTGAGCAAAACCTGCTGGAGCCGGAACGGATCTGCCTTCACTGAAAGCCCGACGAATGACTCGATGTCGACATCGATCAGTACGCTGGCCGCCTCGGCTTCGGCGGTAATGATGCCGACGGCTTCCTCGACAGCCGTCGCCAGCGCGACGTCCTCCAGTTCTAGGGCAATCGAACCTGATTCGATCTTGTTGAGATCGAGTACCTGGTCAATCAGGCGGAGCAGGATGTCCCCGCTCTTTTCGATCATTTCCAGGTAGTCAAGCTCGTGCGCCGTCCAATGATCCTTGCGCGCCATCTTGAGAATCTGGCAAAAGCCAAGCACGCCGTTGAGCGGTGTCCGAAGTTCGTGACTCATGCTGGCCAGGAACTCGCTCTTCGCGTTGTTGGCCTCGATCGCTTCTCGCCGGGCACGGTCGAGGTCGCGGGTTCGTTCGCGCACTCTACTCTCGAGCGTTGACTGGATTTCCTTGAGCGCGGTTTCGTTCGCCGACTCACGTATCTGGAGTTCGTTGTAAGCCTTGATGACACGACCCAACTCGTCATCGCTGTTCCATTCAACCGATTCCCGGTGTTTTCCGCTGCGGGTTTTTTCGATCACGCCAAGCAGGCGGGCGAGTGGTGTCGCAACGGTTCGGCCGAACGCAATCTGGGCCGCGAACATAGCGGCGACGACTGATATGAGACCAAAGATCGCGCCGTTGAGAAGGCGCTGCTTGAGCCTGTCGAAAGTGGGTTCGGTATTCATCGCGATAGAAAGGCTGCCAACGCGGCGAATGCCCGACTCGTCTGCATAATTGATGCCGGTCGATGCGACGAGTCCGCCGGCGTCGTCGTACCCCTCGCCGTAGGCGTCGATGAGATTGCCGTCGTCGTCGTAGACGGCGATGCCCCGGACGTCCGGACTGGCGATTGCCGAGGCGACGGCGGCGCGTACCTGGCTGGTGTCCATTTCGGCGACGGCGGCCGCGACGATGATCGACTGGCTGGCGGCCATGGTGTCCAGATCGCGTTCCAGGCGATCGACTTCTGACCGGTAGTTTAACCATTCTGCGATGCAGAACACGCCGAGAACGGCGATCAGCAAGATCGGTAGATGAATTGCGAGGAACCGCGTACGGACGGACGTGAAGCTCGGATTCATGCCGTATTCCTGCCTCGATACCGCCTCATGCGGAAATGCCCCTCACTCTGCCAGCTGTCTGGCCGGCGTCGCCTTGATCGACGGCCAGATTCGATCGGCGATGGCAATGTTGCGGGCAACATCCTCCTCCCACACCTTCTGGGTACCAAGATCCAGATAGAAATACAGGCGCCCGTTCACGATGCCAAAAGCTTGGGGATCGGTATTGAACTTGCGTCCGACGCGCACGCCGTAGGCACACCACCCACCGTAGGCAGGTGCGTACGTATCCGGCGCCTGAAGGAACGCGTCGCGATTCTCCGCTGACGCGAACCAGTACGTCGCTCCGTCGTGTTGCGCCGAAAAAGCCTGTTTGCCCTCCACCGGCGTGTTTTCCCGGTGGTAGGCCACGGGATCGTATCCATGAATTGCAACGCCGGCCTTGGAGACATTGATTTCTTCAGCTGCAAATGCCCCCTTTTGTCCCGCCAGCGCCGAGAAAACGACGGCCAACAGCAAAATGCTCCTGTATGCCTTAATCGCCCGCATGACCAAGCTTCCTTCGTCGTCTGGTAGGAACCTACAATGACTCTGCAACGCGGTGTCTAGTATACCAAACAATACATAGAGTATACGTATTTTTCCGCATATGCTCTATCGGCCTCCGGTATTAATCGGACAGTATAGGGCGGTCGATGCGGAGAGCCGCGGATTCCGCCAGCAACGCAGGGATAATCTCATGGCGAACGATGAGAGGATGCGAAGGGCTCGGCAACGACGCCTCGGCGGCGAGGGCGCGCCGATTGTCATCGACGGCGGCATGGGCACTGAACTTGAGAAGCGCGGCGTTCGGATGGACTCCAAGGCCTGGAGCGGTGTCGCCGTACTTGAGCAACCGGCGGTCGTTCGGCAAGTCCACGAGGACTTCATCGCCGCCGGCGCCGAGGTCATCATCACCAACACCTTCTCATCGGCCCGGCACATGCTCGAGCCGGCTGGGTACGGCAAGCACGTGGAAGCGATCAATCGCGAAGCGGTGGCGCTGGCTCGCGCCGCGGTCAAACGCCAGGGCGGTCCGCCAGTTGCGGTAGCCGGTTCAATCTGCGAATGGACGACCGCGGACGGTTCGAAATGGTCGACGCCGGACGCAGTCGCGCGCTCGATCACGGAACAGGCGACAATTCTCGCGACCGCCGGGGTCGACCTCATCGCCCTTGAGATGTGCCAGGATCCGCCCTACACCGTGCCCGCCGTGGACGCCGCGATGTCGACCGGGTTGCCGGTATGGATCGGCGTGAGTTGCCGAAGCCGACCGGGTGTCGCCAAACTGCCGGTGTTCGATTATACGGACAAGACCTTCGAGGCTCTGGTCGCCTCTGTGTCTTCACTCTCTCCGGAATGCATCAACATCATGCATTCGCCGGTGCCCGACGTGGCGCCGGCAATCGATCTGCTGAAAACGGTATGGTCGGGCCCGATCGGAGTCTATCCGGAGTCCGGCTACTTCAAGATGCCGAACTGGCAGTTCGTCGACGTCATCGAACCGGCTGACTTGGCACGTCAAGCGGAGCGCTGGCTCTCGCGCGGGGTCCGGCTGTTCGGCGGATGCTGCGGCCTCGGTGTCGAACATGTCCGCGCGCTCAGCGAGGTCGCTAGGGCGGCATAGCGTCGAAGGGCTCAGGGACGGAACAGGGCAGCCCACTGTTGCTTGTCGTCCGCCGGCGCATGATAGATGCGCCGGGTATGCGCCCGGACCACGTCGTTGTGCGGACACGTAGTACACTGTGCCCGTTCAACGGCTTCGGCGGGAATATGGTAGGGCTTTAGCGGGTGGGAACCGGCGTCTCGCCCGAGTAATCGTAGAATCCGCGACCTGCCTTGCGGCCGAGCCAACCGGCCTCGACGTACTTCACCAGCAGCGGGCACGGACGGTACTTGGTGTCCGCGAGACCGTCGTGCAGTACCTGCATGACGGCAAGACAGACGTCGAGGCCGATGAAGTCGGCGAGTTCGAGCGGGCCCATCGGGTGATTCGTGCCGAGTTTCATCGCGGTATCGATCGAATCGACCGATCCCACGCCCTCGTAAAGCGTGTAGATCGCCTCGTTGATCATCGGCAGCAGGATCCGGTTGACGATGAAGGCCGGAAAATCCTCGGCGCTGACCGATTTTTTGCCGAGCTTGGCCGTAAGTTCGCGAACGGTGGCGAAGGTTTCCTCGTCGGTCGCGATCCCGCGGATCAGCTCGACCAGTTCCATCCGCGGAACCGGGTTCATGAAGTGCATGCCGAGGAACTTGCCGGGCCGATCGGTGTACGATCCGAGACGCGTGATCGAGATCGACGACGTGTTCGAGGCGACCAAAGTGTCTTCCGGCAGCAGCGGGCACAGATTCTGGAGTATTTCTTTCTTGATGGGCTCGCTCTCGGTCGCGGCTTCAATGACCAGACCGCAGTCCTTGAGGCCTTCCAGCGACGTGCCGGTTGCGATCCGCTTGAGCGCCGGTTCGACGTCGGCGGCGGCAATCAGATCCTTGGACGCCATACGCTCGAAGTCGTGGCGGATCTTCTCCATGCCCTTTTTCAGGTTTTCTTCGGAAACGTCGGACAGGAAGACGTCGTAGCCGTGCTGGGCGCAAACGTGCGCGATACCGCTACCCATCTGGCCGGCGCCAATCACGCCGATTTTCTCGATGCTTTCTGACATTTCTTCCTAACCGCCGCTCTAAGCCCCGGGAAACCGGGCTCCGTGATTGCTATTTCGCATGTGCACAATAATCACGGGTTCGGGGGGTGTCAACGCTCTACGAGTGTCCCTTACGGGGTATCCGAAGTTGTGTTGCAGCGCAGTGGCAGCGGTCCTACCCGGTACGATCACCCGCGTTCGCGCCGGGTACCCAAAGGACGTCCGAACGACCATTATCGTTCAAATGCCGAGCGAGGACGAACAGATGATCGGAGAGCCGATTGACGTAGCGCAGTGAGGCGCCGTTGATCTGCTCGGTCTCGGCGAGCTCGGTCATCAGCCTCTCTGCACGCCGAACGACACAACGCGCCAAGTGGAGATTCGCCGAAACCGTGCTGCCCCCGGGCAGCACGAAGGACTTCAGCGGTTCCAGACTCTCGTTCATCCGGTCGATCTCGTTCTCGAGACGGTCGACCTGGGAATCGGTAACCCGAAGCGCGCCGCTCCGTCGCTCGCCGCCCTCGGGCGTACACAGATCGGCGCCCAGGTCGAACAAGTCGTTCTGAATGCGGGCCAGCATTTCGTCGGCGCTGCCCTCGGCCTGCAGCCGCGCAATGCCGATGACGCTGTTGGCTTCGTCGACGGTTCCATACGCCGCGACGCGGAGGTCGTGCTTGGCGACCCGATCACCCGAACCCAGAGACGTCTCGCCGGCGTCGCCGCCGCGCGTGTAGATCTTGCTGAGGGTTATCATCTTGGCGGGGCGATCGACAGCAACGTGATGGCCGCGAAGATCAGGAGTGCGATGCCCTGCAGCAGCACCCGCCAGCGCATCAGCTTGTTCGAGTTCTTCTTGTAGAACCGGCCGTTGACCGCGAACGAGATGACCCCGACGACCAGTACCGCGAGGGTCGCGAACATCGCTAGGCCGAGGGCGAAAGGGAGAAAACTGTCCATGGCACTCATATATAGTGCGGGCGTCTCGCCGCCAAGGCCGGTTTGCCGACGTCCGGTTCGCTCAGTTCAGTTCCGAACCGGATTGCGCCGACTTCGGCCTTTCTGCCGCGTTCTCTGAGCGGATGGTAATATCGTCAGTCCGCGCGACGACGACCCTGTTGCGGCCAAGTCGTTTCGCCTCGTAGAGACGCATGTCCGCCCGATGCAGCAGGTCTTCGATGCTGTCGTCGCCGTCTTCGTAGGCGGCTACGCCGAACGAAACCGTGAAACGGACCGGGGTATCGGACTGGCGAACCGGGATCTGCGTGTTGGCCAGCATGTCTCGCAGCTTCTCCGCGGCGATCATGGCCTCTTCCGACGTGGTCGACGGAAGCAGGATGGAGAACTCCTCACCACCTGTTCGCGCGAAAATGTCGCTCTCGCGCAGACGGTCCTGGCAGATTGCAGCGAGGGTACGGATAACGTCGTCACCGGTCGCGTGGCCGAAGGTGTCGTTAAGCTTCTTGAAGTTGTCGATGTCCAACGCCATGACACTGAGCGTGCCGCCGTGTCGCCTGGCGCGGGAGAACTCGGCACGCGCGGCGGAATCGAAACTGCGGCGGTTGAATGCACCAGTAAGTGGATCGGTGCGCGCCTGACCGAGCAGATGCTGGCGCTGGTCCTGGAGATGGCGGAAAAACGGATAGAAAACGAACGCACCAACCGCGAACAGACCGACGATGATGCCGCCATGCAGGATGGTCAGCATGTTCTTCATACGAGCGGTTTGCGCATTCATTTTGGCCAGCGTGCTGTCGCCGATGTTGTGAATCGAGATTGCGAGGCTTTGCGTACGCGGTCCGATCAACGCGACGAAACGATCTTCCTGGAGGGTTTCCTTGGTAACATCCTGCTCGGCTAGCCACCGCGCCGAATCGGCAATCCTCAACAGCTGCGCGCGAACAGAGGCCGATCCCTCGCCGTAGGCACGGTCAAGGGTGTCGCTGACGGTATCACTGGCGGAGGAGCCGAGTATTCGGTCTATCTTGTTCTGATCTTCGACGATAGCCTGGGCAGAGTCTGCCAACTGGGCCTGTGACTCTGCGAGGTCGGATGTGTTGCCCGTGGATACGTCGAACCCGATCTGCATCGCCGCGCGGCTGATTGCATCGACAGCACGAGCCTGGTGCCCGACGACATGCGCGAGTTCAGCCGTCGCCAGGTGCTCGCCGGCACGCTTGTCGAGCAGCAGGTAGGCGCCAAGCACCAAGACGCCGACGAACGCAAGTGCGCCTGCATAGACTGGAAAGTGACTCGAACGGAGTCTTTCCCTCAACGCCATAACCGCTACCCTCACCCCTCGGTACGGTGGCGGCACTATAGCGTCGCAGAGAGCACTCGATCTATCGGCGTAAACACTTACACCTCTCTGACTGAATTGTTTATGCACAGTTCAATTGAGACGGGTTCTCATGACCAAGCAGCGCATGCGGAGCCGCTTCTTACCGATTGAGTGCAACGTTGTGTGAAGCGACGCCTAAGCCCGGCGCCTGATCCAGGTCTTGTGAAGTTCTTCGATGCACAACAGGCCGAACGAGACACCCAGCAGTATCAGCCATTCATGGATCGCTACCGGCTGCAGCGCGAGGACATCGCTGATCCACGGCATGTGCGTGGCGCCGATGTGGACGAGCTGGGCGGCCGGTACGGCACAAATCAGGAAAAGGTTCGAGGCCAGCGGCAGCCTGAACAGCGATTGCCATTCCGATCGGCTCGAGAGTGCGTGGATGTTGCCGAACAAGACCATCAGCATCAGTGTCAGGTTCCGAGCCTCCTCGACCGGGCGGCCGTCGTCGATCAGCCATGCGAACACGGCGAAAGCGAGAATGCCCATGGCGCCGCCGATGACCAGGACGTGCTCGATGATGTGGCGATCGAAGATCGGTTCGTTCGGTCGCCGCGGCGGCCGCTTGAGTTCATGTCCCTCCTTGGGCTCAAAGGCCAGCGCCACGTCCTGGAGACCGTTGGCGACCAGGTTCAGCCATAGAAGCTGAACCGCGATCAACGGCATCGGAAGGCTATTGAGGACGGTCAGAAAGAACAGCAGTAGCGCCGAGAAGCCGGTGGCGATGAGCAGCGCCACCACCTTGCGGATGTTGTTGTAGACGACCCGGCCCTCTTCGACGCCATTCACGATCGAGGCGAACCGGTCATCGGCGATGATCAGATCCGCGGCTTCCTTGGCGACCTCGGTGCCGCGTTTGCCCATGGCGATGCCGACGTTGGCGCGGCGCATCGCCGGAGCGTCATTGACACCGTCGCCAGTGACAGCGACGAAATGTCCGGCGCGCATCAGGGAATCGACGATTTGCTGCTTCTGTAGCGGTTCGATCCGGGCAAACACGCGAGCGCCGGCAATCAGCGCGTCGGCCGTGGTCTCACCTTCCGTCTCGGCGGTGCGCAGTTCGGCACCGGTAACCACGACGTCGTCCGGTCCGCAGATCCCCAGTTCGGACGCAATCGCGTGTGCGGTAGCGGGGTGGTCGCCGGTGATCATGGCGACCTCGATCCCGGCGCTACGGCAACGCTCGACGGCTTCGCGGGCCTCCGGGCGGGTCGGGTCGATCATCGCGACGAGGCCGAGGAACGTCAGTTCAGAGAGCTGTTCGAGCGCCTCGGCGGAGGAAACCTCCTCGCGCCGGGCGAGTGCGAGGACGCGATAGCCGCTCCGCGCCAAACCCTCGAACTGAGCCTCAATCGCCGCGCGGTTGATCGGCAGACGGCCGTCGCGTGTCAGCATGTGGGTCGACATGTCGACCAGCTTCTCTGGACTGCCCTTGACGTGCAGCCGATGCCCGCCTTCATGGCGTGTCAGGCTGCCGGAAAGAGCCCGCTCGGACTCGTAGGGAATTTTCTCGAGCTCGGCCTGTTCGCTCCGGATAGCGCTCAGCGAAAGCCCGAGTTTCTTGGCCAGAACGAGGAAGGCGACGTCGACGATGTCGCCGTCCGCCGCCCATTCGCCGCCGGCGTAATCGAGGTAACTCTCGTTGGCGAGTACGCCGGTGACGGCAATCTCCCGCAGCCGGTCGAACTGGTCATTGTGCGCGATTATGCCTGGACCGATCCCTTCGCCACCGACGTCGACCGCGGTGCCCCCGGGCAGCAGTACTTTCTTGATCGTCAGTTCGTTGACGGTCAGCGTGCCGGTCTTGTCGGAACAGATGAAGGTGCACGAACCCAGGGCCTCCACCGCCACCAGCTTGCGGATGATGACATGACGCGCCGCCATGCAGCTCATGCCGATGGCAAGCGCAACGGTTAGCGCGGCGGGCAGCCCCTCTGGAATTGTCGACACCGCGAGGCCGATGGTCATCATCGCGATTTCCCGGGCGTCGTAACCGCCCTTGAACAACATCAGGATGACGAGAGCAGCGATGGCGAGGCCGATGCCCACGGCGACACGGTAGGTGAACTGGCGCACGCGGATCATCAGCGGCGGCTCAGAGATTCGTGCCGAGCCGGTCTCGCGCGCAATCGAGCCGATCTGCGTCTCAAGCGCTGTTGCGGTAACGACACCCAGCGCCCGGCCGTGTGTGATCACGGTGCCTGCGAAGCACATATCGGTGCGCTCCGCCATGGGTTGATCGTCTCCGGTGGTGGTTTCGGCCGATTTGCTGACGGCGAGCGATTCGCCAGTGAGCATCGATTCGTCGGCCTTGAGACCGTGCGCCGTCTCCAGCCGAATGTCGGCAGGCACCCGGTCGCCCGATGCCAGGGCAACCACGTCGCCCGGCACGACCTGCTCGACATCGATGACATTCTCGGCACCGTCGCGGCGGACTCGCGCGGTGCCGTGGACCATTTTGCGCAACGCGCTTGCCGATCTCTGTGCGGCGAACTCCTGCGCCGTGCCGATGCCGGCATTGATCAGCAGCACGACAACGATGAAAACCGCGCTTGGGATCTGGCCGATGACCAGGGATGCCAATGCTGCAACGATCAGGATGTAAATGAACGGGCTTAGGAACTGACGCGCGAAAAGCACCAGCGGTCCCATGGTCTTCGGCTCGGGCAGCCGGTTGGGGCCGTACTGTTGGAGGCGCCGGGCGGCCTCTTCGCTGGTCAGACCGCCTGGCGGTTTCGGGTTCATTCGGGTCTCTGATCGTGTCGCCGATGTCGGCGACACCTATAGCGCGAACCCGGCGGAAAGAGAACTGATGGCTTGATGGCCGCCGGCCTCAGGCGTCCTCGAAAGCCAACCAAACGGCCATGCCTCCGAGAACCGACCCCGTGAGCCGGCCCTGCCAGACGGGAAACGCCGGGTGACGCCTGAGCCACGCGCCGAGTGGCGCGATGGCGAAGATCATCACCAGGAAGATGCCGAGCCCGCAGAGTGCGAAGGTAACGCCGAGGATCAGTAGTTGGACCGTCATGGCGCCCGCGGCCGGGTCGGTGAACTGCGGCAGGAAGGCAATGAAGAACACGGCGAGTTTCGGGTTCAGCAGACAAAGCAAGAATCCCTGTGCGACGATTCGCCGGGACGCCGTGCCCGTGGGGGCGACCTGGGTATCGAGCCACGCCGTTTCGGGTCGCATCGTGAACGCGCGGTAGGCTAGCCACAGGAGATATCCGACACCGGTCCAGCGGACCGCACGGTATAGCTCCGGCGAACTGAGAAACAATTGGCTGAGGCCGAAGGTGATCAGTGTGACATGCGCCGTCAGCGCCAGCGCGACACCGGCGGCGGCGAGCAAACCGGCGCGGCGGCCCTGGCTCAGGGTGCGGGTTGCGATGTAGATGTTGTCCGTGCCCGGTGCCAGGGCCAGCAAGAGGGCGGTGATGACAAAGGCACCGTAAGTCGCGGGGTCGAGCGGAAGTCCCATTACAGTTCGAGCCCGAGGGTACGGCCCTCGTAGATCGCCATCGACGCCGTGCGCGCGGCGACGCTGTCGCCGATGCTGCGGATATCCATGCCGCTGTCGGCGAGTTCCTTCGACAGCTTGTTGTCCGGCGTGTTGGTCAGCGCCATCACCAGCGTGTCGAACTCACGCTCTTCCTCGTCGCCGGTATAGAGGTTGATCAGGGTCGCGGTGTTGCCGTCCCAGGATTTGAGCGCCGTCGAGACGATCGTCTCGACGCCCATCTTCCAGAACCGCTCGCGCGTCGTGTCGTCGGTCTTGCTTGCGGCAAGCTCGCCACAGGCGATATCGGCTGCCGTCACCAGTGTCACCATGTGGCGCTGTTCGGCAAGATGCAGGGCGGTGCCCGATGCCGGCCACCAGCCGTTGATGTCGTCGAGCAGCAGCACCCGGTTACCCGGCACCACCTTGCCTTCTAGTACGTCGTGCGCGGTACAGACGTTGTCCCGATCGTGTCCGGGCAGTTCCGTCATGTGCGGGAAGGCGCGCTGGAAGCCCGAGCGCGTCGGTGACGAACCGGTGCAAAGAACGACCGTATCGGCGCCCGACGACCGGATGGCGTCGACGTTCATTTCTGTGCGGCGGAGCACGCGCACCTGCAGTTTCTCCAACTGGTCCTCATACCAGTTCAACAGTGCGCCGATCTCGCCGCGCTCTGGCTGACCGGCTGCGAGGCGGAACTGACCGCCGAGTTCGCCGGACTTCTCTGCCAGAGTCACCTTGTGGCCACGTTCAGCGGCGACGCGCGCGGCTTCGAGCCCGGCGGGACCGCCGCCAACGATCAGGATGTCGCGCGGCTTGTCGGTGGGCTTCGGCTTGTCACCGTCCCACTCGGCCTCGCGCCCGGCGGAAGGATTGACGAGGCACGATATCCAATAGTTCTTGAGCCGCCGACCGATGCAGAGCTGATTACACGAGATGCAGGGCCTGATGTCATCGGCGCGGCCTTCCCTTGCCTTGTTGGCGAGGTGTGGGTCGGCGATCTGGCCGCGCACGATGGAAACCAGGTCAGCGTCGCCGGCGGCAATGGCCGCCTCGGCGTTTTCCGGCGTCTTGACCCGCGCCTCGGTTGTTACCAGTGCGCGGCTGCAGGCCGCCTTGAAGTCGCGCGCGGTGCCGCGCGTCAGGCCCATACCGAAGTGGAAGCTCGGCACGATGCCCGAAAACTGGTTGAGGTAGGAGCCGAAGCCGACCGAGAAATAGTCAGCGAGCCCGCGCCCGTCGAGCAGCCGCACGATGTCGAGCTTATCCTCAAGCGTCAGGCCGCCGGGATAGGGTTCGGCGCCCGAGATCGTCATGCCGATGACGAAATTCTCGCCGCAGGCCTTGCGGATGCGCTCGCACACCTCTGTCGAGAACCGCGCGCGGTTCTCCAGGCTGCCGCCCCAGCGGTCGTCACGCTTGTTGGTCAGCGGCGACCAGAACTGGTCGATCAGGCAGTTGTAGCCGGCGAACAGGTCGCAACCGTCGAAACCGGCGTCGCGGATACGCCGTGCAGCTTGGGCGAACCCGTCGATCAGTTCCTCGATCTCCGCTTCGCTCATGGCGTGGCTGCCCCACGGGTCGTGATAGCTTGGAATGCCCGACGGCGACCAGTAAGGCGCCCACGAGTTGTCCTGATCGCCGTGTCCGCCGACGTGATAGATCTGCTGGACGATCGCAGCGCCTTCAGCGTGCACGGCGTCGGCGATGCGCCGGAAGTGCGGGATCACGTCGTCGGTGTCGTGACGGAAGTTTTCCTGCAGCAGCACGCCGGTCTTGTGCGGCGGAATGGGTTCGACGACGATCATCGCCGCGCCGCCCCGGGCGCGTTCCCGATAGTAGCCGAAGTGGCGGTCCCGGGGCAGGCCGCCGATGCTCATGTTGGCGGTGTGCGCGCCGAATACAATGCGGTTGCGCAGCGTCAGATGCCGCAGCTTCACGGGTTCGAACAGATGCGGGAACGGGTTGTCACCGTCGGGCATGGGACGTCCTCCAGATCAACCCTGATAGACTTACGGTAATCGATGCCGGCTTCAAACGAGATAATTTACACCCGTGATGGAAGTTTTTTGCCAACGCACGGGCCACGGTGCAGTGTTGTCCGATACCATGGAGGAAGTCATGCCCGCATACTTCGTCGGCGAGATCGACGTTACCGATACTGATCTCTACGAGACCTACAAACCGATGGCCCGAGAGGCCGTCCTTGCGCACGGCGGTGCGTATCTCGCGGCAGGCGGCGAGACTACCGTTATCGAGGGGGCGCCGCCGGCGAACCGCGTCGTCGTCCTTCGGTTTCCGAGTTTCGAGGCGGTCATGGGCTGGTTCCGTTCGGATGACTATGCCGAGGCCCTCGACCTTCGCCGGCGTTCGACGAACTCCCGCACTTATGCGGTCGAGGGCCTCGACGTGCCGCCGCTCGCCGACGGCGAGGCCGCCGCCTATTACATCGGCGAACGCGACGTTCACGACGAGGAAGCCTACAAGACGTACATGCCGATGGCGGGGCCGACGATCGCGCAGTACGGCGGCGCCTATCTGGTCCGTGGCGGCCGGGTCGAGGCACTCGAGGGCGACCCGCCGATGCCGCGCATCATCATGACCCGGTGGCCGGATGTGGCGACGTGCCGGACGTGGTTCGGCTCACCCGAGTACACACCGGCTTACGCGATCCGCAAGGCCGCCGCGACGTGTCGCACGTTCGTCGTGGACGGCCTGGCATGAGCCCGCCCGATCACGCGACCGGATCGTGCCTGTGCGGTGCGGTAACCTTCGAGGCCAAGGGTGTGCCGCTTTGGACGTCGCACTGTCACTGCCGCTCATGCCGCAGGAACACCGGCGCAGCAGTCGCGACGCTCGTTGGCTATACCCTGGATCAGGCGACATGGAAGGATGTGCGCACGATGTACGAATCATCGCCGGGCGTACTCAGGGGCTTCTGCGGTTCATGCGGGTCGCCGCTATCCTATGAAGGCGAGATGTGCCCCGGCGAGGTCCATATCCACATCTCGATCTTCGACGAACCGGATGCCTTCCGGCCACAACGCCATGTCTTCTTCACTCAAAAGATCAGATGGTTCGACGTGCATGACCGACTGCCGCGCCATGCGGGATATTCAACCGACGACGCCGGGGCAATGTCAGTCGCGCCGTCGACCGATTGATCGAAACGGATACGCGTCGCCTCGATGCGCTCAGATTCGACGAACCTCAAATGGGAAGTCTAACCGAGAAGGTCGTGCCGCCACCCGGACGCGTTTCGAAGTCTATGTCGCCGCTATGACGAGTCATGATCAGCTGACAGATGAACAGGCCAAGCCCGGTGCCTCCGGCTCTGCGGGTATCTGACGAGTCCACTTGCGTGAACCTATCGAAGATCTTGGCTTGGAACTCCTCGGGTATTCCCGGGCCGTTGTCTGCCACGGATATGGACACGACTCCCTCGTTCTCGAGTACCACGGCGGTAACGGTAACGATGTCGTCACGGGGAGAAAACTTGCAGGCATTGGAGATGACATTCGTGATCACCTGCTCAATTCGGGCTCGGTCGCACACTATCGTCAGGTCATTGACGTCGCTCTCGACCGGGAGGGTGAGCTGCAGGGAAACGCCCTCGGTCTCGGCGAAGGGCTGATTCAGCTGAACCGCCTCGCGCAAAAGGTCGCCGAGAAGGACGGGCTTGAACTCGAACTCCAGTTCGCCCCAAAGCATCTTGTTTACATCTAAAATGTCATTGACCAGGGAAACCAGACGATGGGAGTTCCGCGCGCCCAGATCGATGAGTTCCTGCGCCTTGGGTTCGAGTTTCGCAACTTTCCCCGACGCCAACAGGTCGAGTGAGCCGCGGATCGATGTCAGGGGCGTGCGCAGTTCGTGACTGACGACGGAGACGAACTCGGACTTCGCCTTGTCTGCGGCTTCGGCGCGGTCGCGCGCCTCGACGAGTTCGGCTGTCGCTCGGTCGACCGCTTCCTTCAGGCGTCCGGGTCGGTCGGTGACGATGTATGCGGCATAGGCGAGAAGTGCCGCGATCAGAGCGGTCAGATACCAGTACTCTTGACTGAACTCGAACCCGGCGTAGGTGTAGCCCTCGGGCAGTGACGCGCCGATTTGCCAGCTGCCGTTGGGCAAGATGACGTCCGCCGTGGCGATGCTGCGAGCGAACACACTCTCGCTGCCGAAGAAAACAGCCCCCTCCGCGCCGAGCGCATCCTTGCCGCGGATCGCGACGTCAAACTCGTCCGATATCCGATGATACCCGGCCTCGGCCAGCAACGGCGCGGGATCTATGAGGACGGTCGTGAAACCCCAAAACTGGTTCCGCGGGTTGGCAACGCCCGGGTCTGTGTCGAACGAGATACCGTTGCTTGTCTGATAGAGTGGCCGTCGCGCGATGATTGCCTTGCCGCCCTGGACGAGATCAATCGGACCCGCAATGGAAAAGTGGCGGTCCCGGACCGCCCTCTCGACCATTGCCTTGCGATTCGGATCGGCGAAGAGGTCGTGACCGATAACCCCCTTGTTCTGTTCTTCGTTGGTGATGTGAAGAACGACGCCGTTTGGCTGAACCTGCATGGACAGTATTCCGGTCCGGTTGCGGTGCAGGAAGTTCGCGAAGCGGGAAAACTCCTCCTGGGTAAACCACGGATTCAGCCGTACGAAAGCCGCGAGGCTATCGATATGACTGAGACGGGCACTGACGGTCTGCGACAACGTGGACGCGACCAGTGAGAGCTTCTCTTCGGCGTCTTGATTCAGCTTGGTGGTGATGTCTTTCCTGGCCTGCTCCTTGATCTGCAGGGCACCGAAGATCACGGCCATGGCGACAAACAACATGACCATCGAGGGAACAGGCCGGAGTCGCATGGAGAGTCCCAATATACGCCGCGTTGCCGCCGTTGCAGATACCGGGGTAAGTGAGGTGCCCTCCCCGGGAGTGACGTTATCTTATCGCATCGTCATATTGTGGAAAATACTTATATCATGCAAGGACGAACAATCGCCTGAAAAAATTCATCTGCCGGCGGCATCCATGAGCTCTTGCCAGTATCAGGCTTCAATCCAAACAACGAAAACGAACCAGATGTCGGCAATTCACCTATCTCTATCAGGACATGCCAATCCTATTGAGCGAGGCGCGAGTCTGCCCGAAGATTGGGTGTTGGAACGGGCAATCGCCGATTCTGCCGTTCCGAAGGATTAACTCGAACGAGAAAACACACAGGGAATGGGAACCATGACAACCAAGCCGTTCAACCATCTATCTCGATTCTCCCGCCGCAGGTTCCTGCAGGGAACGTCCGCCGCGGCAATCGCGTTCAGTCTCAGGCCGTTTCGCGCGAACGCGGCCGGTCAGGTGAATGTCTATAACTGGGATACCTATATCGGCGAGACGACCCTCGACGACTTTTCCGACGCCACGGGGATCAGTGTTCAATACGACCTGTTCGCCGACAACGAGGAGCTGTTCGCCAAGCTGAAGGCCGGCAACCCGGGTTATGATGTGATCTTCCCGTCTGATTACATGATCGAGTCGATGCTCAGCCTCGACATGCTGGTGCCGCTCGACTTCAACCAGATTCCGAACGTGAAGCACGTACACCCGAACTTCATGGACGCCGCGTTCGATCCCGGCCGCAAGCATTCGCTGGCCTACATGTGGGGCACCATGGGCAACGGTTACCGCAAGTCGAAGGTATCCGGGGCTCCGGACACATGGGGTATCTACCTCGATCCCGACATGGCGAGCGCCCACTCGGGCAAGCTGGCGTTGCTTGGCGACCAGCGCGCGACGCTCGGCATTGCGCTCAAGTATCTCGGCCATTCGCTCAACTCGACCAGCGCGAGCGAGATCAACGCGGCCGCCGACCTGCTGATTGCCGCGAAGAAGCACATCAAGACGTTTGCCGAGGACAACGGTCAGGATCTGCTGCTGTCGCGCGAGGTCGATATCACCATGGAATGGAACGGCGATATCGTGCAGGTGATGACCGAGGACGACGACCTGTCATACGTCGTGCCCAAGGAAGGCTCCGTCGTCTGGCAGGACGGCATGGCGATCCCGAAGGGAGCGCCGAACATGGAAAACGCCCACGCCTTCATCAACTACATCCTCGATCCGGAGGTCAACGCCAAGATCACCGACTTCATCAAGTATGCAACGGCAAACAAGGACGCGATGCCAATGCTGCCCAAGGAAGATCTGGCCAATCCCGCGATCTACCCGCCTGAGTCCGTCGTTGCCAACTGCGAGGCGATCGTCGACGTCGGTGACGCGGCGACCATCTACGACGAGGCCTGGACCCGGGTGCAGGCCGCCTAGACACCATTCGGCCCGGCCGCCGGGGATCAGTTCTCCGGCGGCCGCGGTGTGGGCCGCTCGAAGGACCTGGCATGGAAAACTGGCGCAATCACCGGCTGACGTTCGGGATTTTCATTCTGCCGCCGACGTTCTGGCTCGTGGTGTTCTTCACAGCGCCGCTTGCGGTCGTCTGGGTCTACAGTTTCGGCTACCGCGGCCCGAGCGGGCAGACCTACCTTGGCTTTTCGCTCGACAACTACGTTCGGGCTTTCGATTGGCTGTACCTCGGAATCCTTCTGAAATCGGTCTGGATCGCCATCGTCACCACGGCGATCTGCATCGTTATGGGGCTGCCGTTGGCCATGGGCATTTCCTTCGCGCCCAAACGCTGGCGCAATATCCTGCTGCTGATCGTGATCCTGCCATTCTGGACCAACCTGCTGATCCGTACCTACGCCTGGATCGCAGTACTAAGAACCGCGGGCTACGTCAATTTCAGCCTCGAATGGGCGCACGGTAACCTGGACGCGTTCTTCACGTTCTTCGGCATGCCTGAACTGATGGGCACATTCGAGCCGCTCGAAATCCTCTACAACCAGAAGGCCGTCGTCATCGGCCTCGTTTACGTGCACCTGCCGTTCATGGTGTTGCCGCTCTATACCGTGTTCGAGAAGCTCGACCGGGCATACCTCGAGGCGAGTCTGGATCTCGGCGCAAGCCAGTGGCGCACGTTCTTTTCCGTCACCGTACCGCTTGTGATGCCCGGCATCGCGTCCGGCACCCTGCTGGTCTTCATCCTGTCGATGGGAACCTTCCTGACGCCCGACCTGCTCGGCGGCACCGACAGCGTGATGATCGGCAACCTGATCGCCCAGCAGTTCGGCCCCGCCCGCAACTGGCCGTTCGGCTCGGCGATCTCGTTCGTACTGATGTACGCGACGTTCCTCATCCTGTGGGCGCGCGCCACGTTCGCCTCGCAGAAATCCGACCTGGGGATCTAAGCGATGTCACGCCGCGCCACCAACCGACCGACGCCGCTCGACTACTTCCGCAAGCGCTGGATGCAGGCGGTCATCGTCGTCAATTTCACTTTCCTCTACTTTCCGATCGTCGCGCTAATCGCGTTCAGCTTCAACGACAGTCGGCGCAACATCACTTGGCAGGGGTTCACCCTGAAATACTACGAGAAGGCGTTCACCAACAACTCGCTGCACGACGCCTTCATCAACTCGATGATCGTCGCGAGCGTGTCTACCGCCGTATCGACGATTCTCGGCACCATGCTCGGCATCGCGCTTTACCGCTACCGCTTTCCGTTCAAGGGCGCCTACGAGGGGTGGGTTCACCTGCCGATCGTGATTCCCGAAATCTGCATGGGTGTGGCCATGCTGGCATTCTTCGCAGCGATCCAGATTCCGCTCGGTCTGTTCACCATTACCGTCAGTCACATCGCCTTCACGATCCCGTTCGTCGCCGTCGTCATCCGTTCGCGCATGTCCGGGTTCGATCGCTCGCTTGAGGAGGCGGCGCGGGATCTGGGCGCGACGGAATGGCAAACTTTCCGCGACGTCACGTTGCCCTACCTGATGCCGGGCGTCGTCGCTGGCGCCCTGCTGGCGTTCACCTTGTCGCTCGACGACTTCGTCATCACGTTCTTTACGTCGGGCCCGGGCTCGACGACCTTCCCGCTAAAGATCTACTCGATGGTCCGCTTCAGCGTGACGCCCGAGGTTAACGCCGCCTCGACGATCCTGATCGTCGTCACCCTCACGCTGACGCTTTTCGCGATGTACATCCAGGCCCGGTCCGGGCAGAGGTCGACCCATGACTGAGAAAACCGAATTCGCCGCTTCGCCGATCATCACGGTGGAGAACATCACCAAAGTCTTTGGCCGCACGGTGAAGGCCGTTGACGATGTCTCGTTCGATATTATGGAAGGGGAGTTCTTCGCGCTGCTGGGCCCGTCCGGCTGCGGCAAGACGACGCTGCTGCGCATGATCGCCGGCTTCGAGAACCCGACATCGGGCCGCATTCTCATCGACGGCAAGGACATGGACGGGATCGAACCGAATAAGCGCCCGGTCAATATGGTGTTCCAGTCGTATGCCGTGTTCCCGCACATGAACGTGGCGAGGAACGTCGCTTACGGGCTCAAGGTGACCGGCACCCCGGAGGCCGACATCGGTCCTCGGGTCGAGGAGGCGCTCTCTCTCGTGCAGCTCGACGGATACGGCGAACGCATGCCCGACGCACTGTCGGGCGGCCAGCGTCAGCGCGTCGCGCTGGCCCGCGCCCTGGTCAAGCGACCGCGCGTGCTGTTGCTCGACGAGCCACTTTCCGCGCTCGACGCCAAGCTCCGCGAACTGATGCAGCTCGAACTCCGGCGCCTGCAGGAATCCGTCGGCATCACCTTCGTCATCGTCACCCACGACCAGGACGAGGCACTCTCCATGGCCGACCGTATCGCGGTCATGCAGTCGGGCGTCGTCGCCCAGCTGGCCGACCCGAGCACGCTCTACGAGTTCCCGACGAGCCGTTTCGTCGCCGACTTCATCGGCAAGACCAACCTGTTCGACGGCAAGGTCTCGGGCACGTCGGGCGCCGGCGAGATCGTCGTCGACGTCTCGGGCATCGGACAAACGTCGATTCCGTTCGACGGGTCGGCCTCGGGCGAGATCGCACTCGCCGTCAGGCCGGAGAAAATCAGGGTCCTGAAGGAGGAGCCGTCGGCGGCTGAGGGCGTCGTCACGATTCCGGCCACCGTGTCGCAGGTCGCCTACTACGGCGACGAGAGCCACCTGCTGCTCGACAACCCGACCGGCGTGATGATCACCGCCAACGTGCCGAACACCTCGCGATCGACGCGGCCCCGGGCCGTCGAGGGCGACAAGCTTTGGCTGTCGTGGGACGCCGCCGACACCCTGGTGCTCGACCGCTGATCGGCGACCAGATTGATCAGGTCGCGTCGAGACCCATCTGCCAGAATCCGGCCTCGAGCCGCGCGGCCTGACTGAAGGTTCGGATCAGGCTCGGGATGCGGCCCTCACCGGCGCGCTCCGCATAGACACGGTCGAGCTGCGCGAGGCACGCCCGGGCACCGTCGACATAGTCGTCCGACGAGTACATCTCGATCCACGGCAGGTACGGATTGCCGTCGCGCCTGGTCGAAGGATCGCCGGCCAGCCTGAGCCCGATCTCGGCGTATCCCCAGGCGCAGGGCAGCAGTGCGACGAGCAGGTCGAGAAGATCGCCGGCGTGGCCGCGTTCGAGCACGAAGCGCGTGTAGGCCATGTTCCGTTCGGCCTCGGGCGCCGCGCGCATCTCGTCCTCGGAGATGCCCCAGCCTTTGCAGTATTCGACGTGCAGGCCCATCTCGACCTCGGTGATGACACGCACGGCTTCGGCGGCGGTCCGCAGGTCGTCGAGGGTTTCGGCCTTGTAGGCGGCGAGCGCGTAGGCGCGCGCGAAGTGGATCAGGAACAGGTAGTCCTGCACCAGGTAGTGGCGGAACGCGGCCTCGGGCAGCGTACCCGACTGGATGCCTTCGACGAATGGGTGTTCGACGTAGGCGCGCCAGTCGTCCGCGCACGCGCTGCGCAGGCGCTCGAACAGGGGTTGGTCGGTCAACGGAAAGCCCCGATCAGTGTTCACCGGGGGCGTGCGTCAGCGGCTTGTCGGTGAACAGGAAGTCCTTGAGCTCGTGCGCGAAGTCCGAGTTGTTGCGGCGAATCCACTCGAGCACCATGGCCGCGTGCTCCATTTCCTCGCGCATGTTGTGCAGCAGGATTTCCCTGAGTTCCGTGTCCTCGCAGTCGTCGGCGCGCTGGCGGTACCAGTCGACGGCCTCGAGTTCCTCCATCAGCGAGACGATGGCGTGATGCAGATGAATGGTTTCCTTCGACAGGCGCTCGCGCGGCGCGTGAAGTCCTTCGCTCGACATTCGGCAATTCTCCCATGGTGACCGGATTGTTCTTCAGGGTTCCGATGGTGCCGCGTGCGGGCGGGGAGGGCAACCTCAACGCGCCATGTTCTCCCGGAAAAAGGCGATCATCCGGGCGCGCGCGGCCAGCGCTGCCGGCGCATCGCCGGCGACCACCTGGCCGGCGTATTCCTGGCGCTCGATCGGCAGGTCGAAGGAATGGGTCGCGCCGTCGTAGACCTCGACCTGGTAGTCCGCGCCCTTCATCTTGCCGACTCGTTTCGCGCAGCTCGCAGGCGGGGTCCAGCCGTCTTCGGAACCGGAGAGGATCAGCAGCGGCGTGGTCAGCCGGTAACTGTCGAACGACCCGCACCATGGATAGAACGCGGCGACGGCGCGGAACGCTGCGTCCGTGCCGGTGGCCTGCGCGAAGCTCGGTTGCGCGGCGAGGACCGCCGTGCCGGCGCCGTTGCTCTGGCCCATGAGAAAGATGTTGGCGCCGTCGATATCGCTGCGCTCCGCGAGGAATGCGTGCGCCCCGGCGGCATCGGCGCGGCGCGAATGCCGCATGCGGACCAGCTGGTCGACGTTCTCGCAGACCTGGCCGCCGGCGAGATTGCGCGGTCCGAATGAATCGAGGATCAGCGCGGCGAAACCCGCCTCGTTGAGCGCGTCCGCGTGGGCATCGAGCCCCTGCTTCACGGCGGGGGTCAGTCCGCCGCAGCCGTGCATCAGCACGACCGCGGGGAAGGGACCATTGCCGTGGGTTTCTTTGGCCGGCAGATGCAGTTCGCCCCGGATGATCTCCGCCTCGCCGAACTTGGACGGCGACATGACGTCGTGCCACTCGGCGGCGTGGGCGGTCGATAAAATCAGGAGAGCGATGAGAACGGTCAGGATGCGAAGCATGGCTCCATCATCGTCACTCCCGCGAAGGCGGGAGTCCAGATTGACTATCTAGCAGATTGTAGAGACGCTGAAACTCTGGACAGGGAATATGCGGCTGAATTCTCGCTATTCCAGTATTTTAAACTCTGTGATGATTTCCAACGTCACAGGGTCTGGGTGATTCGCGAAACTAGTTACATGAACTGCGCTCCTCTGCACCCGCAAAGAAGATGCCTCAAAGAGAACAAAGCCTGTGATGCTAACGTTGGCTTCTACATCGCCAGAATTATCAGACAGCTTCTCGTCTAACTCGACGACTAAGCATTCAGCCTGAAAGCAAGGAACCTTCCCGATCAATTTTGGTGGATATCCCTTAAAATTTGACGTGTCGTGAAGCTGATCTTTCGGCAGCAGAAGCGACCTCAAAATGGATTGGCCCTGCGTCGCATGCTTTGCCAAGAGTTCGAACCTCGGGGTTAGTGGGGAGAGTTCATTGATCCGTTTCTGTGGCCAAATGCCGGTCAAGTTTGAGTCGTTGTCCACAGGAAACTTAACGGACTTCGATCGCGGTTCGCCAGTCAGGTCAATTTCAGTGATGATCGATGCGCCGATCAGTTCGGAAATCCCGTCGTAGCCGGTCGACATCTCTACGGTTGTCGGTCTTATCGACTCAAGGCGGTTCGCGATGTCCACGATGTTCAATCGTTCGTTTGGGGCGGACAGAATTTCCGTGGTGAAATCTACAATTGTTCGAGCCATGTGCGGCTGTTGCGCCACGCCTTTAAACCTAATGATCTCATCAATTTGGGCGTTTCTTCTGTCATACGGACCAAAGGACAAACCGACTTCTTTCGTTATTGGAACTGCGTCCTCAATTAGGCGATTCAATTCCGCACTCAATTGATTTCGCGTCTCCAAGAACATCGCATGCAAATCCTCCCCTGTTGGCTGCGCGGAACAAGGGCGAGCGAAGATCGACATCGCAAGAATTGCTGCTGTTAGGAGGTAGTTACAGGCCATACACAAAGCTAACCTTTGTTGTACGTTCTACAACCCTGAGTTAACAAATGGAACGAATGTAAGGTCGACTCTAGTTCCGGTTGCTGAGCAATCCCCGCGCGATCACGTGGCTCTGAATCTCGGCCGCGCCCTCGAAGATGTTGAGGATGCGCGCGTCGCAGAGGACCCGCGAGATCGGGAACTCCATGGCGTAGCCGTTGCCGCCGTGGATCTGCAGCGCGTTGTCGGCGTTCGACCACGCGACGCGGGCGGCGAGCAGCTTGGCCATGCCGGCCTCGATGTCGCAGCGCCGGTCGGAATCCCGCTCACGCCCGGCGAAGTAGGTGAGCTGGCGCGCCATCATGGTCTCGACCGCCATCCAGGCGATCTTGCCGCCGATGCGCGGGAACTCGTAGATCGGCTTGCCGAACTGGTTGCGGTCCTTGGCGTAGCGATGGCCAAGTTCCATGGCGTTCTGGGCGACGCCGACGGCGCGCGCGGCGGTCTGGATGCGCGCACTCTCGAACGTCGCCATGAGCTGCTTGAATCCCTGGCCCTCGTCGCAACCGAGGAGGTTGGCGGCCGGCACCTCGAAGCTTTCGAAGCGCAGGTCGTACTCCTTCATGCCACGGTAGCCAAGCACCGGGATCTCGCCGCCGGTCATGCCCTCGGCGGGGAACGGATCGTCTTCCGTGCCGCGCGGCTTCTCGGCCAGGAACATCGACAAGCCCTTGTAGCCGGCCTCGTCGGGATCGGTGCGCGCCAGCAGGGTCATCAGGTCGGAGCGCGAGGCATGGGTGATCCAGGTCTTGTTGCCGGTGACCTTGTAGGTGTCGCCGTCACGCACCGCGCGGGTGCGCAAGGACCCGAGATCAGAGCCGGTGTTGGGCTCGGTGAAGACCGCGGTCGGCAGGATTTCGCCCGACGCGATCTTCGGCAGGTACTTGGCCTTCTGTTCGTCGGTGCCGCCGAGACGGATCAGCTCGGCGGCGATCTCCGAGCGCGTGCCCAGCGAGCCGACGCCGATATAGCCGCGTGAAAGCTCTTCGGTGACGATGCACATCGCGGTCTTCGACATGCCGAGGCCTTCCCACTCCTCCGGGACGGTGAGGCCGAACACACCCATCTCGGCCAGCTGTTCGACGATCTCGATGGGGATCAGTTGGTCCTTCAGATGCCATTCGTGGCAGTGCGGGCTGACCTGTTCGTCACAGAAGCGGCGGAACTGGTCGCGCACCATCTCGAGGCTGTCGTCATCGAGCCCGAGCGCGCCGTAGTTGCCGTCGTCGATGGCGTCCTCGAGCCGCTGCGCTAATGCGACCCGGCCGGCGGCGGCATCGCTTTCGGTGATCAGCGTCTTCACGGCGCCCTTGAAGAACGCGTGGGTCTCCTTCGAGGTAACCCCTAAGTCGCGGGGCCGCACGGTCTCGACCTGGCTGATGGCGATGCCGCCGTAGAGCTGGGCGAGGTATTCGGCGAAGCCCAACTGGACGATGAGCTGTTCGGTCTCCCCGAACTTGCATTCGGTCTCCAGGCGGTCGGCCCAGCCTGAAAGCTGGCGCAATGCCTCGACGTAGGTCGCCATCCAGGCGAAGCCGTGGGCGGCGAACTGCTCGGCCTCGAGCTTGCCGCCGTCAATCCGGCCGCCCGGCGCGACGGTGTCGTCCAAATGGCGGCGCGCGCAGTCGAGCAGGGTGTCGGCCTTTTCGACGGCCTCGTGCGCAAGGCCGGTGAGTCCGTCGAGGACAACTGTTCCCGAGGCGGACCCGTTCTCAGCGGCGGCGTGGTCCATGATGGGCTCCTTAGCCCTCGATGCAGTCTTCGATGGTGCGTCGGCCAGGCTTCTTGGCCTGAACCAGCACCGCCATGTTGCCGGGCTTGTGCTGGTTCTTCATCATCTTCATGTGGGCTTCCGGGATGTCGTCCCACGAAAAGACTTCCGACATGCAGGGATCGAGACGCCGCTCGATGACCAGGTTGTTGGCCTGGCTCGCCTGATGCAGGTTGGCGAAGTGGCTGCCCTGAATACGCTTCTGGCGCATCCACACGAAACGCGCGTCCATGGTCAGGTTGTAGCCGGTGGTGCCGGCGCAGAATACGACCATGCCGCCGCGCTTGACGATATTGCAGCTGACCGGGAAGGTCGCTTCGCCGGGGTGTTCGAAGACGAAGTCGACGTCGTTGCCCTTGCCGGTGATTTCCCAGATCGCCTTGCCGAATTTGCGGGTCTCGGCCATGTATTCCTTGAAGCCGTCGCCGTTGACCTTGGGCAGCTGACCCCAGCAATTGAAGTCCTTGCGGTTGATCACCGCCTTGGCGCCGAGGCTCATGACGAACTCGCGCTTGGATTCGTCCGAGATCACGCCGATGGCGTTGGCGCCGGAGACCGCGCAGAGTTGGATCGCCATGGAGCCGAGGCCGCCCGACGCACCCCAGACCAGCACGTTGTGGCCTGGCCGCAGGATGTGCGGGCGGTGGCCGAACAGCATGCGATAGGCAGTCGCGAGCACCAGCGTGTAGCACGCACTCTCTTCCCACGTCAGGTGGCGGGGGCGCGCCATGCACTGGCGGTCCTGGACGCGGCAGAACTGGGCGAACGAGCCGTCCGGCGTTTCGTAGCCCCAGATGCGCTGCGAGGTCGAGAACATCGGATCGCCGCCGTTGCACTCCTCGTCGTCGCCATCGTCCTGGTTACAGTGAACCACGACTTCGTCGCCGACCTTGAAGCGCTTCACCTTGGAGCCGACCGCCCAGACGATGCCCGCGGCGTCGGAGCCGGCGATGTGATACTCCGCCTTGTGATAGTCGAACGGCGAGATCGGCGTGCCGAGTGCCGCCCAGACACCGTTGTAGTTGACGCCGGCGGCCATCACCATGACCAGCACGTCGTGACTGTCGAGCTGCGGCGTATCGACGACCTCGACCTGCATGGCGGTGTCGGGCTCGCCATGGCGCTCCTGGCGGATCGCCCAGGCGTACATCTGCTTCGGCACGTGACCGAGCGGCGGGATTTCGCCGACCTCGTACAGGTCCTTCTCGACCTGTCCCGGAAACAGTTCGACGACTTCAGCGGCTTCGCTCATGATCTTTTCCCCTTGTTGTCCTTCGGCGCGGTCAAATCCCGGTATCGGCTCCCCAGAATCGCGACGATGGCAAAACGTTAGCGGCGCGATAATCGTATTGCAATGCACAAAAATGCGGGATATGACAGATTATTGATAAGAAACGCTCATAAACGTAATTTTATGTCTTGAATCGAATATTTTTTGTATCAAAAGTACACGACCTGACCTGACCTGGGGGCAGCCATGACGAAGAATAATGCATCTGCGAACGATGAGGGTGCATCGCAAAAAGCGCGGGAATCCGGGCCGCAACGCGACCGTCCCTGGCTGATCAGGACCTATTCGGGACACTCCTCGGCCGCCGAATCGAACGCGCTATACCGGTCCAACCTGGAAAAGGGCCAGACCGGGCTCTCCGTGGCCTTCGATCTGCCGACCCAGACCGGCTACGATTCCGACCATCCGCTGGCGCGCGGCGAGGTCGGCAAGGTCGGCGTGCCGATCTGCCACCTTGGCGACATGGAGACCCTGTTCGAGGGGATTCCGCTGGGCGAGATGAACACCTCGATGACGATCAACGCGCCGGCGGCGTGGCTGCTGGCGCTTTACATCGCCGCCGCCGAGCGCCAAGGCGTGGAACGCGTAAACCTCGCCGGAACGGTGCAGAACGACATCATCAAGGAGTACCTCAGTCGCGGCACCTACATCTTTCCGCCGGGTCCGAGCCTGCGCCTGATCGCCGACACCATCGCCTTCACCTACCGCGAATGCCCGAAATGGAACCCGGTCAACGTGTGCTCGTACCACCTGCAGGAAGCGGGCGCGACGCCGGCGCAGGAACTCGCCTTCGCGCTGGCCACCGCGATCGCGGTGCTGGACGAGGTCAGGGCTTCCGGTCAGGTGCCGGACGCCGAGTTCGCCACCGTGGTCGGGCGCATCAGCTTCTTCGTCAATGCCGGCATCCGCTTCGTCACCGAGATGTGCAAGATGCGGGCGTTCACCGAACTGTGGGACGAAATCACCCGAGAGCGCTATGGCGTTGACGACGAGAAGATGCGCCGTTTCCGCTACGGCGTGCAGGTCAACAGCCTGGGCCTGACCGAGCAGCAGCCGGAGAACAATGTCTACCGGATCCTGCTCGAGATGCTGGCGGTGGTGCTGTCGAAGAACGCCCGTGCCCGCGCGGTCCAGCTGCCGGCGTGGAACGAGGCGCTCGGCCTGCCGCGTCCGTGGGATCAGCAGTGGTCGCTCCGGCTGCAGCAGATCGTCGCCTTTGAGACCGACCTGCTGGAGTACGGCGACCTGTTCGACGGCAACCCGGCGGTCGAGGCCAAGGTCGGGGAACTCAAGTCGCTGGCGCGGGCCGAACTCGCGGAGATCGATGCCATGGGCGGCGCGGTTCGTGCCGTCGAGCAGAGCTACATGAAACGGGCGCTGGTCGAATCCAACGCCGAGCGTTTCGCCGCGATCGAACGCGGCGACCTGACGGTTGTCGGCGTCAACAGGTACACCGAGACCGAGCCGAGCCCATTAACGACAAGCGACGGCAGTTTCCTCGCCGTCGACCCCAAGGCCGAGACGGCGCAGATCGAACGGCTGCAGGCGTGGCGTGCGGACCGCGACGATGCGGCCGCGGCGGCGGCGCTGGACATGCTCAAGACGGCGGCCCGGGACGGCGGCAACATCATGGAACCATCGATCGCCTGCGCGCATGCCGGCGTGACCACTGGCGAATGGGGCCAGGCGCTGCGCGACGTGTTCGGCGAGTACCGCGCGCCGACCGGCGTGCAGGGTGCGGCGTCCGGCATGGCCGACGACATTGCCCAGCTCCGCGCCCGGGTCGATGCGGTGTCGAGCGTTCTCGGCCAGCGTCTCAAGATCCTCGTCGGCAAGCCCGGGCTGGACGGTCATTCGAACGGCGCCGAGCAGATCGCCGTGCGGGCCCGCGACGCCGGCATGGAGGTCGTCTACGAGGGCATCCGCCTGACGCCGGACCAGATTGCCGAGGCGGCGCTTCAGGAGGCGGTCCACGTGATCGGCCTCTCGATCCTGTCGGGCTCGCACGTGCAACTGGTCGGTGACGTGCTTGAGTGCATGCGGGCGCGCGGCATCGGCGACGTGCCGGTGGTCGTCGGCGGCATCATTCCGGACGAGGACGCGCGTGCGCTGATCGCCGCCGGCGTCAGCCGGGTCTACACGCCCAAGGACTTCGACCTCAACGCCATCATGGACGACATCGCGGGGATCGCGGAACGCGCGGCGTGATATCCAGTGTCGGTTTCGTTGACGGAAACGTTAGTTGACAGTTTTTTCCAATCTACTAGCGTACGAGACTAAGTGTTTTCCACATTGGGATTTCGTGCACGCATGAAGGTAGCCAGTAAACCCGACAATGAAGTTGCACGCCTCGAGCGTTTGAGGAGTTACGCAATCCTCGACACGGAGCGTGAAGAGAGTTTCGACCGAATCACTCGGATCATCGCAGAGTCATTGGGCGTATCAATCTCGCTCGTAAGTCTCGTTGATGAGGGACGACAGTGGTTCAAGTCGCGTTACGGGCTCGATGCCGAGGAAACGCCGCGCGACCTCGCGTTCTGTGCTCATGCGATTCTCGGTGAGGAGTTGTTTATTGTCGAGAACACGCTCGACGATGAAAGGTTCCACGATAATCCGTTGGTTACTAGCGACCCCAGTATCCGATTCTATGCGGGTGCGCCTTTGATCACGCCGGACGGTTTCAGGCTAGGAACGCTATGCGCTATTGATCGAACGACGAAGAAGATCAGTGAAGACCATAAACAGTTGCTGAAAGACTTGGCGAGTCTCGTGGTCGACGAGATGGAACTACGCAAATCGCGTCGGGAGGTCGAAGAAGCGAATGCTGAACTTGAGGCTAAAATAGCGGAACTGACCGACACACAGGAACGTCTAGAGGAACACGCACGCCATCTTGCAGAGATGGCCGAATCGGAGGTCGCCTTGCGCGAGGAATTGTCCCGGGAGGTGGCCACGAAGGATCAATTCTTCTCCATCATCGCGCACGATCTCAGGAGCCCGTTTACGACTTTGCTGGGAATGTCGGAGGCAATGGTAAAGATGGGCGACAACCTTGGCCAAGATAAGATGATCGAACTTGCTGCGGGTGTGCACAGATCCGGCAAGAAGGTTTTCGAACTTGTCGAGAATCTTCTCGAATGGGCCCGTGTGCAAATGGACAATGTAAATTTCTCGCCAGCGGCGGTGTCTGTCACCGAGTTGATTGACGATAGTTTCGAGGTCCTGCGGGGCGCGGCAAAAGAGAAACAAGTCGAGCTGATCACTAGCGTGCAACCCGCGACAGTGATCGCAGACTCCAACATGGCATTGCTTGTTATTCGCAATCTTGTCGCGAATGCCATCAAGTTCACACCAACAGGCGGCCGCATTGACGTCAGCGCGAAGGAAGCCGACGGCATGCTCGAGATAACTGTCGCCGATTCCGGCATCGGTGTTTCCCCGGACCTGATAGATGGACTGTTCAAGATTGACCGGAAAACCACCACGCCCGGCACCAACGGCGAACCGGGTACGGGTCTCGGTCTTCCGCTGTGCAAGGAAATGATCGAACTGAATGGTGGAACGATCCGTGTTGAATCGGCGCCGGGCGAGGGATCGCGTTTTATCTTCACGCTTCCGGCGGCGTAGCGAACGTTCGGTCAATCTAAATCGACTTTCTGAACTCCAGCGTGAAACTCATCGGGAAACCGTCGATCTGTTTCTCGACGTTGTACCAGGTGTTCGAGATGTGCTCGGGATACTCGGCAAAGTGCTCGACGACGAGTCCCTGGCCGATCCCCGCCATGATGATGTCGGCCAGGGTATGCGAGAACGACATGTTGGGCTTGGCGTCGTAGGTTTCGCCCTGCCAGTAATCGAGGCCTTCGGTTTCGACGTACGGCTCCTTGTCGAAATACGAGAGCTCGAACGCCACCGGGTCGTCATCTCCGCCGACTTGCATCATGTTCAGGAACGGATGCTGTTCATCGATGAACAGGATGCCGCCCGGACGGATGATTTCGGCGACGACCTGGAAGAACTTCGGCAGGTCCGGCATCCAGCTCAGCACGCCGATGGTAATGACGACGATGTTGAACGCATCGTTGAAGGCGGGGTCGATATCGTAGATGTCCGTGCACACGAACTCGCAATCCGTGCCGGCGGCCTCGTTCAGTTCCCGCGCCTGATCGACGAAGGCCTCCGATCCGTCGAACCCGACGCATCGCGCCGCACCCAGCCGCTTGATGGAAATCAACTCGCGGCCGTTGTTGCAGCACACCTGGGCGACGTCCTTGCCGTCGAGGCCGATCGCGTCGAGCCGCGAGCGTTCGACACTTGAGAGCTCGAGGAACGCCGGGTCGCGGAACTGCTCGATGAAGCGCGCCTGGTTGTGCCGTGCGTGTATCGGGGCGGCTTCGTTCCAGGCCTCGATATTGGCGGTGGTGTATCGTTTGGTATCCATCGTCGCGGTCCGCATCCGGTTCAGGTCAGCCGACCAGAATACGACGGATCGCGGTTCGGAAACAACGCGCGAACAATGGCCGGGAAAGAGTGCGGCACCCGGCTGGGGAACCGGGCGCCGGCACCGTGGGGCCGTTTCTTAATATAGTTGGGCAACCGGAATTCGCAGCCGAGGTCAGGCGACCCAACGCGCGTCGCGTTGGCGCTGATAGATGTCGGCGGCATGTCGGGCACCGCCGTAGCGGCGCCATAGGTCCTCTTCCGCCTCGGCGTGCGCAAACGCCGAGTCGAAATCGTCATGCAGACCGATGGTCTGATTGGCAAGTGCCGTATCGAGCACGGCGAACTTGTCGATCTTCCTGTCAAAGCGGACCTGGTGTTTGATGCTCGCATCCTCGTTGCACGTATGTTGCCGGGTTGAGGCGTATCGATGTTCGGCTTCCCTCAGACAGATTATCCGACGCGACATGGGGCGATCTTGACTCTTCAGACTGCGGAGCGGTTGCCGTAATATGAACATTGCGTTGCACGGACCGGAAGCGCACCCTGTGGCTATGGATGCGAGCCAAAAACCGTTTCAAGAAAGTAGATTGGCGAACGCCCTGGAAACGTTCGGAGAGGCAGCGCGCGCCTGCGGCACCGAGTCGTTCTATCGGCATCTGCTGGACGGGTTGAGTCCGATGCTCGACTGGCAATGCCGTGCCGTCGTGCGATATTCCCGGGCAACTGTTCCGGTGTACCTCATTGACGAGGGCGCCGACCCGGAGGTCATCGATCTGTATCTGCGGGGTTACTACCGGGTGGATCCCTATTATGCGGCGTTCACCAAGAACGAGGCTGTCGGCATGATGGTTCTGAGCCGGGATTTGTGCCGCCAGGACACCAACCCGTATATCGTCGTTTTCGCGCCGACCGCGAAGTGGTCCGACGAGATCGGAATCCTGCTGCCCGGCAATGACGAAACCGCCGTCGGTTTGTTCTGGGAGGTCATCGGTCGCTCATTCACGCCCGAGGAGATCGCCATCGCCGAGCAGTTCCATCCCCTGATCGCCGGAATCAACGAACAGCATGTCGAGAAACTGCGCGAACGGCAGGACGCGGAAGAGCCCGTGCCGGCCGGCGGCAACGACAACCCGCCCCGGGGGCCGGTGACTATCGACGCCGCGGTCGCTTCCTTCGTCGACGTTCAGGATGCCAATGCCGGATTGACACCGCGCGAGCGTGAGATCGTCGAACTCAGCCTCGCCGGCAAATCCAACGCCGACATTGCCGACGAGCTGGGCATCGAGATCGGATCAGTCAAGAATCACCGCGGGCGTCTCTACAAGAAACTGGGAATCACCGGCGAGCGTGATCTGTATCGTCTGTTCCTCGACCACATCAGCGACATGGCCGACGTGGCTTGATCTTTTTCGACTGGTGACCCGTGGCACCATGGTCCCGGGCGCGATCCGTCGCTACCGTTTGGGGTGGTCTCAGGGTCAGATCAAGGGAGGTTATCATGTCCGGCGCATCCATTGTCCCGCTTGGCGGCGATCCCTCGAAGACGTTCGAGAGCGAACCCGACCGTTCGTTCACGCTGCCCGGACGATACTACTTCGATCCTGAGATTTTCGCCGCCGAGATGCCGGCGATCATGTATCGGAACTGGATCTACGCCGGGCACATCAGTTCCCTGGCAAATGCCGGCGACTACATGGTGCGCGACATCGGCGATCAGAGTGTGATGATCCTGCGTGACCGGAACGGTGACATCGTCGCTTACCACAACGTATGTCAGCATCGCGCCCATCGCCTGCTGGAGAATGAGGGCCGAATCAAGACCCTGATCGTCTGTCCGTATCACTCATGGTCGTATGACCTTTCGGGCGAACTGAAGCGGATTCCGGGCGAGGAACAGGCTCTCGGTCTCGAGAAAGGCGCGTTCTGTCTTCATCCGGTTCGTGTCGAGGTCTTTCTCGGGTTCGTGTTCTTTAACCTGGATCCGGACGCTGCGCCGATTACCCAGGCGGTCGCCGGCATGGAGAAACAGTTCCGGTCGTTCTGCGCGGAGCCCGAGAAACTGAAGCGGGCCTACGTCAAGGAATACGACGTCCAGGCCAACTGGAAGAACGTGATCGAGAACTACTCGGAATGCTATCACTGCCCGGTCAGCCATCCGACGCTGTCTCAGAACGCCCTCGACATGACCGACTACCGCATCGAGGTTTTCGACGGCTTTCATCACCATAATTCCGGCGACCGGGGCGACATGCAGGGCTACAAGGTCGAGAACGTCACGTCGCCGCGCGGCGACGAGTTCGGCGGCTGGTATGTTTTTCCGCTGACATCGTTCGAGTTCTATCCCGGTGGCAAGCTGACCGTATTTCACAATCTGCCGACGGGACCGGAAACCACGCACCAGCGGATCGAATGGTATCTCGACGCCGACGAACCGACGCCCGAGGAACAGGACGTCATCGATTTTATCGACGTCGTACGGCGCGAGGACTTCCCGCTGGTCGAGAGCGTCCAGCGCGGGTTGCATAGTCAGGGTTACGGCCAGGGGCGGTTCGTGGTCGATGAGGGAAGGACATACCTGAGCGAGCATGCAGTGCATGACTTCCAGCGCCGCGTCCTAAGCGCGCTCGGCAACTGATATTGATCCCGGACGGGTCGCCCCAAGCGGCTCGACACGCCTTGAACGACCCGGTGATAATCTCATAAGGTTTCCATACCTGATCGCCCTCCTGGGGTTTCGGGTACACAGGAGGGTATCGTGTCGAGCCAGGGAAACTTGATCCTCGTCATCGAGGATGAGGACGAACTCCGTGATATCCTGGCGACCGAGCTGGGCGCTGCGGGCTACCGCGTTGAAACGGCTGCAAACGGATACGACGGCTACAAGCGGGCCGTCGAGATCAAGCCGGATCTGGCTCTCTGCGACATCATGATGCCGAAGATGAACGGCTTCGATTTCCTGCGCAGGGTGCGGGCCGACCATCGTGAACTCGACCTGATGCCCGTCGTGTTTCTCACCGCGCTTGGAGACGAAAGCGAGAAGGTTGCGGCGCTCGCCCTCGGGGTCGATGACTACGTTACCAAGCCCTTCGAGTTTTCGCTCCTGATTCCACAGATCGATGCGCGCCTCAATCAGATCAGGCGGATCTCAGCAACGCGCGGAGACGATGCGCAGCATTCCGACCGCGGAAACGAACGTGGCGCAGCCGGAAGGCGGCATGGCTTGGCCGTGGAGCCGGGCGTCACGCCGGTCGCGGCAGTCTGCTCAAGGAACCGGGAACACATGAGCGAGGTCGCGACGGCGCTGACCGAGAGTGGTTACGAGGTGTTCCAGACCATGAGCGGCGAAGACCTGCTGACGTCTTTGTCGGAGAAGGCCCCGGAGATCGTTTTCCTGTCCTATCTGACAAGGGACGTTGCCGGGTTCTACGTCGCGAGCCGCATCAAGCAGATCACCGACGGTGGCCTTCCGGTCATACTGATCGGCGATCCCGAGCTGCCGATAACGACGCAGCAACTGCCTGATTCCTACGACGGTATGATTTCACCCATCAGCGCAGCCAGCGATATTGCCCGGATTCGCAAGGAAACCCTGCCATTTCACGCCTGATCGTTGCGAAGCTGTCGCGGTAGCCTGACGGTAAATGTGGTTTCCTCTCCCGGCGTACTGTCGGCTTGGATGATGCCGCCATGCATCTCGACGAAGCGGCGACACATGTAGAGCCCGAGCCCGGTACCGACGGTTCCGTGGCTCGACTCGCCGCGGAAGTAGCGGTCGAACACCTTCTCGATTTCATCCATCGGAATGCCGCGTCCTCGGTCAGTGACCGTCAGTTCGACGACGTTGTCGGTTCCGGACAACCGGACATGGACCGGTGAATCGTCCGGCGAGTACTTGCACGCATTGGCGATCAGGTTCTCGACGATGTGTTCGAGCATCTTTGAGTCCGCAAGAACATCGGGATCTTCCAGGCTGCATGCGAGGCGAATTCGGTCACCTTCCACAAGATCGTTCAGACGTCCGGCGATCTGTAAAACCACCTCCGAGAGATCGATGCGCGCGGGTGAGAACTCGAAGGCCTCACCATCGAGCTTGGCGACGTCGAGCGTTGAGCTGATCAGCGTCGACATCCGCTTGACGGCGCTGCGGATGCTGGTAAGGCGCTTGCCGATCTCCTCGTCGTCGGTGCCAAGAGAGGCAATCCGCGAGGTGAGGCGTTGCGCGGCGGCGTCGATGATGGCCAACGGCGTGCGAAACTCGTGGGCGGCCATGTTGGTGAACTCGCGGTGCATGGTGTTCATCTCCCGTTCGCGGTCGAGCGAACGGCGAAGCAGCAAAGTCTGCGTCGCCAGCTTTTCCTCCAACGCCTTGCGTTCGGAGATGTCACGGATGATGCCGATGAACGTGGCGGCTTGTTCCTGCCTGTACTCGCCGATGGAAAGTTCCATCGGGAACAGCGAGCCGTCTTTCCTGCGGCCGCGGAACTCCCGCCGGGTGCCGATGGCCTTGTCCTTGAGTGTCCGGAAGTAAGAGCTGGTGTAGCTGTCGTGCTGAAGCGCGGGTGATTCGGGCATGAGCACCGAGACGTTGGAACCGATGACCTCCTCCGGCCGGTATCCGAAGATCGTCTCACAGGCCTTGTTGAACTGAAGAATCCGACCGGTCGAATCGATCAGGATCGCACCATCCGCAATGGTGTCGAACAAGACACTTTCGGTCGACGACAGTAGGTGTTCGCCCATGTCGTTATTCTGCCGATCTCCATGAAGATGCCAAGGTCGGCTTACTGCATCGGCTAACGAGTTGGCTATTCCTCAAGGGGCAGACCGGTCAGAGCGCTCGATCACTTTGCGTTCGGGAAGAACGCCTGATTGCCCTTGATCTTGTACGCGCCGATGGCTCGCTGCCCCTCGTCACTGATCAACCACTCGATGAACGTCTGGCCGAGGTCGACCTTCACGTGCGGGTGTTTCTCCGGATTGACCAGGATTACGCCGTACTGGTTGAAAAGGCGATTGTCGCCCTCGACCAGGATCGTAAGGTCGCCCTTGTTGGCGAAGTTGAGCCAGGTCGCCCGATCGGACAGCGCGTAGGCATCCATGCCGGATGCGGCGTTGAGGGTTGCGCCCATGCCGGAGCCGGTCTCGCGGTACCACGAGCCGGAGCTGCCCCTGGCATCGATGCCGGCGGTCTTCCACAAATCGAGCTCCTTCTTGTTTGTGCCGCTGTCATCACCGCGCGAGACGAACGGGGCCCCGGAACCGGCGATCGCGGTGAACGCCGCGACGATGTCCTTGCCGCCGCCGGCGCCGGCAGGATCGGACTTCGGCCCGATGAGGACGAAGTCGTTGTACATCACGTCGAACCGCTCGACGCCGTAACCTTCGGCGACGAACTTTTCTTCGGACGGCTTGTGATGCACGAACAGCACGTCGGCGTCGCCGTTCTGGGCCTGGCGAATGGCCTGGCCGGTACCGACGGCAACGACGCGAACATCGACACCGGTCCTGTCCGTGAACTTCGGCAAAATTTCGTCGAACAGTCCCGAGTTCTTGGTCGACGTCGTCGACGCGACGGTAATGTAGCCTCTGTCGGCGGCGAACGCCGACAACGGCATGACGACCGCGAGCGAGGCGAGCGCAACGAGGAATCCGATTGCTCTGCGTTTCATGACCGACAGCCTCCCTCGTTTCGCTCTGATTGAAGCTGGAGTGAAGCGTTATGCTCAAACTAACATAACGTGTCAACCACGAAGAATGCTGATATGACGTTGATATGGCTAAGAATGGCATGCATTCGCGGAAAAGGGCGTCGCTTCGCATCAAGGTGCAGGTCGGTGATGCGGTGATCGGGCCGGGCAAGGTCGAACTGTTGCGCCAGATCGACCAGCTTGGCGGAATCTCGAGTGCCGCCCGGGCCATGGGCATGTCGTATCGTCGCGCCTGGCATCTTCTCGACACGCTTGCCAAGGGTCTGGGTGCCCCGTTGGTCGAAACGTCGGTGGGCGGCTCCGGCGGGGGCGGCGCGCAATTGACGCCGCTGGGCCGCCGTCTCGTTGACGAGTACGGCACCGCGATCAAGGCCGCCGACAAGGCAGCCCGGCCGCTTCTCGATTGGCTGGGCGAGGGCCGGTCAGATGGCGCGGCGCGCGATGACTGAAACCGAGAGCCGGAAGCAGCGCCGGTTTCGCGGTATCGTCCTGATCTTGCTGGGTGGGCTCTGTCTGAGTTCCGGCGGGGTCATCATCCGCAGCGTGGACCACGTGGACCCTTGGGCGATCCTGTTCTACCGGGCGGTCGGCCTGGTTGCCCTGCTGATCCTGTTCTCGATCTGGCGCCACCGCCGGGGGACGGTCGCGGCGTTCCGCTCAATCGGCTGGGAAGGCGGCGTCATGGCTCTCGGTCTCGGTTTCGGATTCACCTGCTATGTCTTTGGCATGCTGATGACGACCATCGCCAACGTCTCGTTCATCATCAGCGCGGGACCGCTGTTCGCAGCACTTCTCGGATGGGTCATCCTCGGCGAACGGGTGCGCACCTCGACCTGGCTGGTCATCGCCGGCGCGGCAACAGGCATGGGTCTGATGTTCGCCGAGGGACTGTCGCTTGGCGGCATGGCCGGCAACGTGGTGGCACTCGGCCTGCCGTTCACGTTCGGAATTATGCTGGTGATGATCCGCCGCGTCGGTGATCGCGACATGGTGCCGGCGACCTGTCTCGGCGGGGTGATCGCCGGCATTATCGGCTTCGTCGCCAGCGACAACCTGTCCGTCACCGTGGAGGACCTGGCGATTCTCCTGTGGCTCGGCGTCGGTCAGCTCGGCGCCGGTTTCCTGTTGCTGACGCTTGGCGCCAAGTACCTGCCGGCGGCCGAGACCGCGTTGTTGGCGCTGACGGAATCAGTCCTAGCGCCGATTTGGGCGTGGCTGTTCATCGCCGAGGTGCCGGGGCCGCTCAGTCTCATCGGTGGCCTCATCGTGCTCGGTTGCGTCGTGATCGAGGCGTGGAAGGCTCTCCGGGAAGTGCCGGCTACCGACACAACATAAGCGTCAGCCAGCCGTCGATCTCGATCCGCTTGGCGATATGCAGACCGGCGTGCCGGTGACTCGATGCCATCCACGGGCCGTCGCGGGTCAGCAGGCCCGAGATGATCGCGACGCCATCCGGCGCTAGATGGCGTCCGAGGTCGTGCGCCAGCTGTGCCAGTGGCCGGGCGAGAATGTTGGCGATGATCAGGTCGAACGGCGCGGCACGGCCGATCACGGCGTTGCCGTAGCCTGCCGACGCGACGGCCTTTACCGCGTGCCCAACGCCGTTGATCGCCGCATGCCGCCGCGTGACGCGAACGCTTTCGGGATCGATGTCTGATGCGGTGACAGCGGCACCCCAGGTTTTCGACGCGGCAATGCCGAGGATCCCCGATCCGCAACCCAGATCGAGCACATTGTTGATATGTCGGCGTCGTTTCGCGAGGCCGTCGATCATTGTCAGGCAACCGCCGGTCGTTGGATGTTCGCCCGACCCGAAGGCAGTGCCCGCGTCGATGCGGAGCGGGACTTTCCCCGGCGGGCATCTGTCTTCGAGATGGGTGCCGGCAATCCAGTACCGTCCCCAGATAACCGGTGGAAAGGACTGCAGGTTCTGCGTCAGCCAGTCGACAGTCGGCTCCAGATCGAAGCGCACCTTCGGTGGCGGCAGTTCAAGATCGCGGGCCAGCGCGGCGACCGCAGTCTCGACCGATTTGCGGTCGGGCTCGGCGTCGGCGTATCCTTCGACCATCCAATCGGGATCGTCGACCCGCGCTTGCGACGACACCGCACCGGCAAAACGCTGGAACGCGGTTTCGAAGGCATCGGTCGCAGTGTCGGGCACGCGGATCGAGATCCGCCACACCGTTCCCTTTGGCGCGCTCATGCATCCTCGACGAAGCTGGCCATGACCTTCTTGGTGCCGGCCTTCTCGAAGGCGATCTCGAGCTTGTTGCCGTCGATCCCGCTTATCGTGCCGTAACCGAACTTCTGATGAAAGACACGCTCACCGACGGTGTACGATTTCGTCGGCTGCGGCCTCTCGCGGGTTTGCCAGCTGCCGGCGTCGCGCAACGGGTCGCGCCGTGTGCGCCGGCGGAAACCGCCGTATGCATTCTGGGTATAGGCGCTGTCACCATCGTCGCCGAGACCCGCATTGCCGCCGTAGAGCCCGGGCTGTGTTTCGACGGCCACGTGATCCGTGGGCAGTTCGTCGATGAAGCGTGAGGGGATCGCGCTTTGCCACTGATTGTAGACCCGGCGGTTCGCGGCGAAGGTAATCATCGCGCGTTTCCTGGCCCGCGTGATGCCGACGTAGGCGAGACGGCGTTCTTCCTCCAGCGCGGCGCTCCCGCCCTCGTCGAGGGCGCGCTGATGTGGGAACAGTCCCTCCTCCCAGCCGGTCAGGAAGACGGTGTCGAACTCGAGCCCCTTGGCGCCGTGCAGCGTCATCAGCGTGACCTTGTCGTCGTTGTCGTTGTTGTCGTTCTCCATGACCAGGCTGACGTGTTCGAGAAAGGCATCGAGCGAATCGAAGTCCTCCAATGCGGCGATCAGTTCGCGCAGGTTGTCGAGGCGTCCCGCTGCGTCGGGCGAGCGGTCGCTGCGCGCCTTGTCGCGCCACATCTGGGTATAGCCGCTCTCGTCGAGGACGGTAGACGCGAGTTCGCCCTGGTGCGTGTCCTCCGCCATCTCTCGCCAGCGGTCAAAATCGTCCATCAGCGCAGTCAACGTCGCCCGCACCTTCGGCTTGAACTCGTCGGTTTCCAAAAGGCGGCGGGTGGCCGCGGTCATCGAAACGCCGTCGGCCCGCGCCGCCAGATGCAGGGTCCTGACGGTCGCGTCGCCGATACCGCGCTTCGGCAGGTTGACGATGCGCTCGAACGCGAGATCGTCGTCGGGCTGCGCGATGACCCGCAGGTAGGCCACCGCGTCGCGGATCTCCTGGCGTTCGTAGAACCGCAGGCCACCCACCACGCGATAGGGCAGCGCGAGGGTGATCAGCCGGTCCTCGAACTCACGGGTCTGGAAGCCGGCGCGAACCAGGATGGCCATGCCGTTGAGCGGTTGCTTCTGGCTGTGCAACGCCTCGATTTCCTCGCCGACGACGCGGGCTTCCTCCTCGCCGTCCCAGACGCCGCGAACCCTGATCTGTTCGCCGTCGTTGAGATCGGTCCACAACGTCTTGCCGAGACGGCTTTCGTTGTTGGCGATGAGACCGGAAGCAGCGCCGAGAATGTGCGGCGTCGATCGGTAGTTGCGCTCCAGCCGAACGATGACGGCGCCCGGGAAGTCGCTTTCAAACCGCAGAATATTGCCAACCTCCGCGCCGCGCCACGAATAGATCGATTGGTCGTCGTCGCCGACGCAGCAGATGTTCCTGTGTTTCTGCGCCAGCAGGCGGAGCCAGAGATACTGCGCGACGTTGGTGTCCTGGTACTCGTCGACCAGCAGGTATCGGAACTTGTCCTGGTAGCGGGCGAGAACTTCCGCGTCCTTCTGAAATACCGTGATGACATGCAAGAGCAGGTCGCCGAAGTCGGCGGCATTGAGGGTCCGCAGGCGCTCTTGGTAGGCAACGTAGAGCTCGACCATCCGGCCGTCGGCGGCGTCGGCATCGTCCGCGTTCCCGACGGTTTCCGGCGTCAGGGCGCGGTCCTTCCAGCGCTGGATGATGTTCACGAGGTTCCGTGCCGGCCACCGCTTGTCGTCGATTTCAAATCCTTCGACCAGTTGCTTCACGAGGCGGATTTGATCGTCGGTGTCGATGATCGTGAAATTGCTCTTGAGCCCGACCGCTTCTGCGTGCGCGCGCAGAATGCGCGCGCCCAGGGCATGGAACGTGCCGACCCACCAGCCCTCGATCTCGTGCCCCAGCAACGCTGCAACTCGTTCGCGCATCTCGCGCGCGGCCTTGTTGGTGAAGGTCACCGCAAGGATCTCCCACGGCCGCGCCTTGCCGAGCACCAGCAGGTGGGCAAGACGCGTCGTTAGCACGCGGGTCTTGCCGGTGCCCGCTCCGGCCAACACGAGGACCGGACCATCAAGCGCGGTCACGGCATCGCGCTGGGTGCCGTTGAGGGTAGCGAGATAGGGCGGTTCGGCGTTCTCCACCGAGATCGGTCTCAGGTTCTCAGTCATCGTGTTCCGCATGTCGAAGGCGCGCGAGCGCGCGATTGTAGGCGTGCATGGCGTCCCGGTGGTGGAGACAGCCGACGAGCTTCATCGTACGGCCCCGCTCGACGACGGCGACGTGGTCTTCCTCGCGCTCGTCCATGACCTCGATGGCCGTGCCGAGGTCGTCGGCGAGGGTCAGGAACGGTGGATCGGTGCGCATCACGTCATTGGCGACGACGGTGTCGTCGTAGTCGTGATCAAACGCCTTATCGTCCAGGTTCGCGAGGGTCACCGTGCCGACGAGTTTGCCCTCCGCGTCCGAAACGAACAGAATACCGCTGGGCTCGCGCAGAAGTTTCATTCGTACGTCGTTGAGTTTCATGTCTGGGTAGATCACGCCGACAGGCTGGCTCATTAGATCGCGCACCATCTGGCTGCGTTTGGCTCCTGCTTCAAAGGCGCCCCGCAGGTCGATTCCGCGGTCGCGGAGCTGGCCGTGAAAGAATGATCGCCCATAAAAGGTATGGACTATCTCGGAAGAAACGACGATGGCCACCATGACGCCGAGCGTCAGCGCGTAGTCGCCGGTAAGTTCGAAGATGATGAGCGTCGTTGAGATCGGTGCGCCGAGCACCGCGGCGGCGAGCGCTCCCATGCCGACAAGGGCGTAAGCGTCCGGGCCGGAGGACAGGTCGGGGAAGACCTGGGTCGCCAGAATGCCGAACGACGTACCGACCATGGCACCAATGACGAGAGAGGGACTGAAGACACCGCCCGAGAAACCGAAGCCGAAACAGATCGCTGTGGCCGCGATCTTGGCAAGACCGATCCCGACCAGCATCCAGAAACCGAACTGCAGGGTCAGTGCTGCTTCCGTGGTGCCATACCCGACACCCATCACCTGCGGGAACTCCAGCGCAATGAGGCCGACGGCGGCCCCTCCGACTGCCGGCCGGTACCATCGGGGACCAGGCAGCCAGTTGGCAATTCGCGTCGCAATGGAGATCGAGTGCATGAAGACCAGCGCAGCGACCGCCGAGACGATGCCGAGCAGAACGAAGGCTGGAAACTCCCAGAACGAGGCGAAGATCGTGTTTGATACCACGAACGCGGGAAAGCTGCCGAACCACCAGCGGGCCAGTGACGTGCCGACCACGCTGGAGATGACGATCGGCGCGAAGGATCGCAAGGCATAATGGCCGACAATAACTTCGCTGGCAAAAAGCGCGCCGGCGATCGGTGCGTTGAACGATGCGGCGACGGCGGCGGATGCGCCGCAACCCAGGACCGTGCGCGCCAGACCGCGGTCGAGATGGAGAATGTGAGTAACCCAGCCGGCCAGCGACGCACCGAGATGGACGGCCGGCCCCTCGCGACCGACCGATGCGCCGGCTCCGAGAGAGAGGATGGAACACAGCGCAGACCACAGCCCGGTTCGGATCGACATGTAGCCGCGATGCCGGGCGTAGGCCTCGATAACATCGGCAATTCCCTGGGGACGCCCTTCGGGAAGGGTCTTGTGGACGATCCAGCCGACCAGCAGACCGCCCGCGGCCGGGGTCAGGATCACGAGCCACCAGGTGTGGTTTCGTACGAAGTAGAAGAAGCGTTCGGAATTCGTTCCGTAGAGCACTTGCTGAACGAACTGAATGGCCTCGCGCAGGCCGATGATGGCGAATCCGGTGACGACACCGACGACGATCGCAAGCAGCGCAAGCACGATGTGCTCGTGGCGAAGAGCATTGATGATGCGTTGGCGCAGGACGCTTGCCGTCAACGGTTCCGGCACGGCGATCACCCCGTGATTCCCGTGTTTTTAGGATATCACGGGTTTAGCGCGAGCCGCTGACAATTACAAACGCGGGCTGGCGGTCGAGGCCTGCCCTGCGGATCAGTAGATCTGCTGCAGCACGGTCTTGATCGAGACGACCGAATCAGCGCCGAGTTCCCGCTCCAGAGCGTCGCGCGCACCCTTGTTGCCCATGGCCGCCGCGAGGTCGGCGAATACGTCCTTGAGCAGTTGCCGGGCCGCCGCATCGGTGAACGACCAGCCGGCCGCCGGCCGGTGATCGTCGGTCGGTATCATGTTCGAGTTAACGAGGGCGACCAGCCAGGCGATGCGTTTGTCCAGGTTCTGGAAATGCGGGGCGATATCAATCTGCGCACGCAACGATAGTTTCCGCGCATGCGGCGAACTGTAGAGTTTTGTCCAAGAGAACTCGTCACCCAGCTTCTCTCGGAGAACGTCTTTGACCAGCGTTGATTTTTCCTTGTAACGCGAGAGTTTCTCCGGCCCGAGCAACAATGACAGAGCGTTGAAGAACCCCGGCAGCATCCGTCTCGACAGTTTGGACGAATCTCTTGCGACCACATGGTCGGGCGCGAAGCGATTCTCGAAACGGTGAACCATGAGGCGTTCGAACGACGCCTTGCGCTCGTTGTGTTCACGTTGCTGCTGATTCGAATGCACATACGACGAGACGGCGTTGAGGAAGACTTCGCGTACGTCACCCAACTGATCGCGGAATTCCTGGCTGAGTTCTTCGACATCATCCTCGCTGAGCGAACCGCCGGTTTCCTCGAGTCGGCCACGCAACAGGTGCATGAACCGTTCGTGAATCATGTCAGCCAGGCCGTCCGCCTGCTGTTCAAGTTCAGAGGTCGGATCGACCTTCGTGGGTACGACGCGAGGTTTTCGCGTCGGCTTCTTGTGTTGCGAAGATCCGGTGGCCGCGGAGCCAGTCACGCCGTTCCTGACCTCGGGACGGCGTCCGAGCTTGCCCGCCGTCACCTCGTCGGCTGAAGACAACACCTTGCCCTTGGGGGTAAAAAACGTTGCTTCTCCGCCATTGCTGTTCTCTGCCATGGTTGGGTTTCCCGTCCTTGTTATGAACCGGGAGCGTAACATTCCGTAGTCGCAGGCGACATTCGTTAAGGTGCGTACGCGCTACGCATAGTATGAACATCAAAAAAACTCGTGAGAGTAGTTTTACGGCTCGCGCACGTCCGCGTCGATGGCGTATCCGGCCGACCGGACGGTGCGGATCAAATCGGGTTCACCGCCGGCATTCAATGCCTTTCTGAGGCGCCGGATGTGCACGTCGACGGTGCGCGGTTCGACGTGAATATTCGGATCCCACGCCCGGTCGAGCAGCTGATCGCGCGAGAAGACGCGGCCGGGCCTCTCCAGCAGCACCCTGAGCAGGCGGTACTCCGTCGGCCCAAGGTGAACAGCCTTGCCGTTCCGGGTTACCCGGTGGGCGGCCGTGTCCATGGTGATGCCGGCATACTCGATGCTCTCGGAGTCAAGCTCCGGCCGGCTGCGGCGCAGGATTGCGCGGATTCGGGCGACCAGTTCCTTTGGCGAGAACGGTTTGACCATGTAATCGTCGGCACCGGCCTCGAGGCCCAGAACCTTGTCGGTTTCCTCGCTGCGCGCGGTCAGCATGATGATCGGCAGATCGCGGCACTCGGGCATCGCCCGAATGCGGCGGCAGACATCGATGCCTGACAGGCTCGGGATCATCCAGTCGAGGACCAGGACATCGGGTTCGCGCTCACGGACTGCCGAGATGGCATCGTCGCCGTCGGCCTCGACCATGGCCGAGAACCCGGCGCTCTCCAAATTGTAGCGTAACAGCTCCGCGAGGGAGGGGTCGTCCTCGACAATCAGGACATGGGCCTCTGCGCTCATCGTCTTGGTCTATCCTTGTCTATTCGCTCTCGTTGTTCTTCGGTTCGATCACCGTGTAGTGCGCAGCGTCGCGTTTTGGGCGGGCGTCTACCGGCGAGGCACCGTGAACCAGGAACAGCAGGTTCTCGGCGACGGACGTCGCGTGATCGCCCATCCGCTCGAGGTTCTTGGCGACGAACAGCAGATGGGTGCAAGCGGTGATGTTCCGCGGATCCTCCATCATGTAGGTCAGAAGTTCTCGGAACAGGCTGGTGTGCAGCGAGTCGATCTCCTGGTCGCTGGCGCGCACGTCTTCGGCGAGATCCGGATCGCGGTTGAGATAGGCGTCGAGCGCAACCTTGATCTGGGTCTGCGTGCGATCGGCCATGCGAACCACGCTTCTGACCGAGCCCACGTTGGGCAGCTGCGATAGCGCCACCGTCCGCTTGGCAATATTCTTCGCGTAGTCGCCGATGCGCTCCAGGATGCTCGCCGTTTTCAGAGCGGCGATCACCAGCCGAAGGTCATTGGCCATCGGCTGACGCCGGATCAGCATGTCGATGCCAAGATGGTCGATCTGGCGTTCGAGATCGTCGAGACGTTCGTCGGCCGATACGATCTCCTGCGCCCGTTCCGCATTTCGGCGCACCAGCGCGTCGATCGAGTCGGCGAGTTGGCGCTCGGCGAGCCCGCCAAGCTCGGCAATCAGGTTGTCGAGTCTCCGGAGCTCCGAGTCGAACTCCTTGACGATGTGCTTGTTGTTCTCGGTCATCGAGAAGACTCCCTGCCAAAAGGTTAGCCGAAGCGTCCCGTGATGTAGTCCTGGGTGCGCTGGTCTTCGGGCGAATTGAAGATCTTGCTGGTATCGCCAACCTCGACGAGATCGCCGAGATGGAAGAATGCGGTGCGCTGCGACACGCGAGCCGCCTGTTGCATGGAGTGGGTCACAATGACGATGGTGAACTGGTCTCGGAGTTCGTCGATCAGTTCCTCGATTCTTGCAGTGGCTATCGGATCGAGTGCCGAACACGGTTCGTCCATCAGGATGACCTCGGGCTGGACGGCGATGGCGCGTGCGATGCAGAGACGCTGCTGCTGACCGCCCGAAAGGCCGGTGCCCGGCTGGTCGAGGCGATCGGCGACCTCCTTCAGCAGGCCGGCCTTCTTGAGGCTGTTGTGTACGACCTCGTCGGTCTCCGCCTTGGTCGTCGCAATGCCGTGAATTCGCGGCCCGTAGGCGACGTTGTCGTAGATCGATTTCGGAAACGGATTGGGCTTCTGGAACACCATGCCGACCCGGGCGCGAAGGTGAACCACGTCGACGGCCTTGTCGTAAATGTCGCCACCATGAAGCTCAATCTTGCCGGTCACGCGGCAAATGTCGATGGTATCGTTCATCCGGTTCAGGCAGCGCAGGTAAGTCGACTTGCCGCAACCGGACGGGCCGATTAGGGCCGTGACCTGGTTCTCGTTGATGTCGAGGTCAACGTCGAACAGTGCCTGTTTGTCACCGTAGAATACGCAGACGTCGCGGGTCTTGAAGGCCACGGGCTGATTGCTGCGATCGTCGGCCGGTGGAGCCGTGCCGGTGATTTCGGTGGTGGCGGTCGTCATGGCCATGGGAAGGGTCCTTCTTCTTTACCAACGGCGTTCGAACTTCTTGCGAAGCACGACCGCGAGCGCGTTCATGGTGATCAGGAAACCGAGCAGGATCATGATCGCCGCCGACGTGCGCTCGACAAACGCTCGCTCAGGGGCGTCGGCCCACAGATAGATCTGCACCGGCATGACCGTGGCAGGATCGGTGAAGCTGCCCGGGACATCGACAATGAAGGCTACCATGCCGATCATCAGCAGCGGCGCGGTTTCGCCGAGGGCCTGCGCCATGCCGATGATGGTGCCGGTCAGCATGCCGGGCATGGCAAGCGGCAGGACGTGATGGCCGACGGTCTGCATCTTCGACGCGCCGAGACCCAGTGCAGCCTCGCGAATCGACGGTGGCACCGCCTTCAGCGCGGCGCGCGACGCGATGATGATCGTCGGCAGGGTCATCAGGGCCAGCACCATGCCGCCGACCAACGGCGCCGAGCGCGGCAGGCCGAAGAAGTTGATGAACACCGCGAGGCCAAGCAACCCGAAGACGATGGAGGGTACCGCCGCGAGGTTGTTGATGTTGACCTCGATGATCTGGGTCAACCTGTTCTTCGGCGCGAACTCCTCGAGATAGACCGCCGCGGCGACCGCGATCGGGAACGACAGCGCCAGCGTCACGATCATGGTGAACAACGAGCCCATCGCCGCGCCGAGGATGCCGGCGAGTTCCGGCTCGCGCGAGTCGGCGGCGGTAAACAACGTGGTGTTGAACTGGGTCACGACAAGGTCGCGAGCGACGAGCCGGTCGTACCAGTCAATCTGGTTGTCCTTCACCCGGCGGTCGCTTTCAGCGAGATTGCGGTCGATGTGGCCCTTGCGAAGCTGGTCGATGTCGTCAGACATCGGCACCTCGACCGTGATCCGCTGACCGATGAGATTGGGGTCGTCAAGAACCATGCTGCGCAGCTCGAATGTCGCGCCCGGGCTGACCATGTCGAACAACGCCCGCTTGCCGCGCCGGTCGGTGACGTCGGGAAACAGATCGAACACCGCCTGGCGAACTGGCGAACGGTAGTCTGCCGTCGATAAGGTATTGTACTCCCGCGTACCTTGCGGATCGATATCCTGTGGGGACAGGGCGACCTCGAGCTTGATCCGCGTTTCGGTAAATGCCGGCAGGCCGTTCGAGATGATCGTGAAAAACAGCAGGCACAGGAAGAAAAGTGCAACGGCCACCGCGCCCATGCCGATCAGCTTGAACCGCTTCTCCGCGGCGTAACGCCGCTCCAGGCTGTCCTGTACCGCCTGCATGGCTTGGCTATTGGTCTTCTGTTCCTGCATGACGAGCGCCGGCGCCTTCATGTCGAGTGTGGTTCCGTTAGTCATACTGTTCCCGATACTTGTTGACCACCATCAGGGCGATGACGTTGAGAACCAGGGTGACGCAGAACAGCAGCAGACCGAGGGCGAACGCCGCCAGGGTCTTGGCACTGTCGAACTCCTGGTCGCCGACCAGCAGGGTGACGATCTGCACCGTTACCGTTGTTACCGCCTGCAGCGGGTTGACCGTCAGGTTGGCGGCGAGGCCCGCGGCCATCACCACGATCATGGTCTCGCCAATGGCCCGCGATACCGCGAGGAGCAGCGAGCCGACGATGCCCGGAAGCGCGGCCGGCAGGATAACCTTGACGATGGTTTCCGATTTCGTTGCACCGAGACCGTAGGAGCCGTCGCGCAGCGACTGCGGGACTGCGTTGATGACGTCGTCGGACAGCGACGAAACGAACGGAATGATCATGATGCCCATGACGCCGCCGGCAGCCAGCGCGCTCTCGGACGAGATGTCGAGCCCGATGTCGACGCCGAGTTCGCGCAGGAACGGCGCCACGGTGAGTGCGGCGAAGAAGCCGTAAACGACCGTCGGGATACCGGCCAGAACCTCGAGCGCGGGCTTCGCGAATGCCCGTATCTTCGGCGGCGCGTACTCGGCCAGGTAGACCGCCGACATCAGGCCGACGGGGGCGGCGACCAGCATGGCGATGAACGATATCAGCATGGTGCCGAGGAGCAGCGGCAGCGCGCCGAACGCGCCCGACGCGCCGACCTGGTCATCACGCAGCGCCGTCTGCGGGCTCCACTGGAGGCTGAACAGGAACTCCGCCGGCGACACCTTGTCGAAGAACCGGATGGTCTCGAACAGGAGCGACAGAACGATGCCGAGCGTCGTGAGAACGGCGATAGTCGAGCAGATGATGAGAACGACCGAGATCGAGCGCTCGACCCGGGTACGGGCGCGCATCTCCGGGTTGATTAGCGAGCGGGCGAACGTCAGTCCAGCGATCCCGGCGGCGAGCGCCACGGCGAACATCGAGAGCGATGCGGTCGATTTCAAGCCCGCGTAATGATCGGCGGCGGCCAGGAGTTCCGGGCCGACCTCGCGGCTAACGACACTCGCATCGGCCAGATTCTGGATGTCGTTGAGCAGCAGTTGAAGCTGGGCGCGATCAAGGCCGTCGGTGAGGCTCGCGGGCAGAGCACCCATGACGATCGAGTCGACGATGCTGCCTTGCATGGAGATCCAGACGGCGACCAGCAGGATCGAAGGAACGCCGCACCAGATCGCGACATAGTAACCGTAGTAATTGGGACGCGAGTGAAGCCTGTGAGCGTTGCCGCCGGCCTGTCCGACTGCCCGAGAACGTCCCATATAGAATCCGACGACCGTCAGGACGAGGAGAACTGGGAGAAGGACGCTGATCGACATCTGTAACCTACTACGGAGCGAGTCGGGATCGGTGAATGCTGACGCGGTGCGCCGGCTGCGGTTTTCCCGGGGTATGTTGTTAGTCGTTCACGGTGTGCGGCGGAATGAGCGCCGCGGGATGTCGGGCAACAAGGTGCCGGCGGGAGAGGCCGAGTCCTCTCCCGCCGACGATTGCCATTACATGCTGACGTTGACCATCAGGTTGTTGGCTTCCTTGCCATACTTCATGCGTTCGGCGTCCGGCATCGGGATCAGGCCCTTGTCGCTCAGATACCCGCCTTCGCCCCACGCCTTTTCGCTGGTGAACTCGGCGATGTATTCCTTCATGCCCGGGATGGTGCCGACGTGCGCATTCTTGACGTAGAAGAACAGCGGACGCGAGACCGGATAGGCACCGGACGCGATGTCATCGAAGGTCGCGGATACGCCCTCGACGACCGAGCTCTGAACCTTGTCGGCGTTCTGGTCGAGGAAGCTGAAGCCGAAAATGCCGAAGGCATCCGGGTTCTCTTCGAGCTTGCGGATGATGAGAACGTCGTTCTCGCCGGCCTCAACGTAGCCGCCATCTTCGCGAATTCCGTGGCAGGCCGCTTTCTTGTTAGCCTTGTCCAGGGCGTTGATCGCGCCGAACGCTTCGCAGCCTTCTTCCATGACCAGCTCGACGAACGCGTCGCGGGTACCGGAGGTCGGCGGCGGGCCGAGAACCTCGATTTTCTTGTTCGGCAGCGACGGGTCGATGTCCGACCACTTCATGTTGGGATTCGGAACGAGCGACTTGCCGTCGGCCGACGGAACGTCCTTCGCGAGGGCGAGGAAGATCTGCTCGCGGGTGATCTCCATGACCGACGAGGTCTTGGCGTTGGCCAACACGATACCGTCGTAACCAACCTTGACTTCGGTGATGTCGGTGACGCCGTTCTTGTGGCACTTCTCGACTTCCGACTTCTTGATGGCGCGGGACGCGTTGGTAATGTCCGGGTGCTCGACACCGATGCCGGCGCAGAACAGCTTCAGACCGCCGCCAGAACCGGTCGATTCGACGACGGGCGTCTTGAACGACGTGGTCTTGCCGAACTGCTCGGCAACCGTCGTCGAGAACGGGTAAACGGTCGACGATCCGACGATGCGGATCTGATCGCGCGCTTCAGCAGCGCCCGCAAACGCAACGACGGCAACGGCCGCGGTGGCGAGTATCTTTTTCATGATCATTTCTCCCTGCTGACCTCTTCGTCAGCCTTTCGAGTTCATGCAATGGCATGGACGACTGGATGGCGGGAATGGGGAGGAATGGAGAGCCCTCCAGGATCGTCCGAGGCGGAAGCTACGGCGATCCGGGTCACCTTTTGTGACGGATTTATTGCGGTTTCGTGACACCGTATGCAGTGCGGAATTTGTGCTGATTCTGCGGCGGCTTAGTGGTGAGAAAAAATCATTCCGCCCGGGCGGTTTCGGCTGGCTGGCTGGGCAGGAACACGGTGAACGTGCTGCCCTTCCCCTTGGTGCTGTCGATCGTCAGATGGCCGCGGTGGCGATTGATTATGTGCTTGCAGATGGCGAGACCGAGTCCCGTGGAACCGAGCTGGCGCGACCGCGCTTCGTCGACCCGGAAGAATCGCTCGGTCAGGCGGGGAATGACATCCGGCGGTATCCCGTCGCTTTCGTCGCTCACGGCGATGGAGATGCCGGGCGAGGTGCGTCCCGGAACGCGGTTCACGCTCTGCGCTTCGATCTCGATCCGGCTGCCCGGGTTGGCGTACTTGATGGCGTTGTCGACCAGGTTGTGCAGAACCTGGAGCAGTTGCTCCTCGTCGCCGATGATTCTCGGCAAGCCGGCGGGAACGACTGCCTTAAATCGAATGCCCCGGTCAGCGGCCTTGCCGGCCAAAGTTTCGGTGACCTGGTTGACGATGACCTCGATGTTCACGTACCCGGTCGGCCGGACGTGCTCGTTTATCTCGACCCGGGACAACGAAAGCAGATCGTCGATCAGCCGGGTCATACGGCGCGATTCGCGCAGCATGATCTCGATGAAACGGGCCCGTGCCTCGGCGTCTTCCTTGGCGGATTCCGCAAGGGTTTCAAGAAAGCCGATAATCGCCGACAGCGGCGAACGCAGCTCGTGCGAGGCGTTTGCGACAAAGTCGGCGCGCATCTGCTCGGAACGTTTTGAGGCGGTGATGTCGGTGATCACGATGACCGCCGTAATGCCGAGGCCGCTGGGGTCGTGGTCGAGCCATTCGGCATGGACCGCGATGCTGCGGGGCGGTGTGCCGGGGAGAGTGGTCTCGAGATCGCGCGGCTGGTCGCCCTGCATGGCGCTGTCGACGGCGCTGAGAATGTCCGGGTGGCGAATCGACATCGCCAGGTCCTGGCCGATCCGCGGATTGCCGAGAAGTTCCTCCGCCGCGCGATTGGCGGCGACGATACGGCGCCGTTCGTCGACGAGAATGACCGAGTCCGGGATGTGATCGAGGACCGCGAACGGCAGGTTGGTCATGATTTGTGCCCTGGCTTCAGGGGGGCGCCGATCGATCGTCCAACCTGCGACGGGCGCGCGATGCCGGCATGATCGCGCGCCAGCGCCTCAAACTTTTCCCTGAGCCAGTCCGGCATCGGACTTGATCGACGCGCCGTAAGGGAAACGTGGATGATCATGGCCTCGAACGTCGCGCAGACGTCGTCGGTCTCGGCGCGTCGCATGGTACAGAAGTAATGGGTGCGTTTCGTGTCCGTTCCGAGCACCAGGACGTCCATCATGTACTGCTCGCCCTCAAAGATCTCGCGCAGGTAATTGATGTGCAGCTCAAGCGTCATGGACGAGTTGCCGGTACTTTCGCGATACGCAGCGTCGAAGCCGATGCCGTTGTAGAACTCTTCGAGCGCCGCATCGAACGCCGCCACGTAATAGGCGATGTTCATGTGGCCGTTATAGTCGATCCATTCCGGGCGGACGGTGGCCGGACCGAGGCGGATCGGTGTCGCGGTGTCGGAATCGGTCGGCATCTTCGCGGGTCCGTGCTTGGTGGAAGGACGGCCGCTTATAGACCGGCCGCGCGGGTCTGTCGAAAGGCTTTGGCGCCGGGCGCGCCGAGAAGATTTTTTCACCGGCCTCGCTTGACAGCCGGACGGCATCGGACTATCTCCGTGGCACTCAGCATCGGAGAGTGCTAACAATCCGGGCTAGTATATTGTTAATCAACGAGTTTTTGGAGGGTACAATGGGCTTCAGGCCGCTTCATGATCGGGTGCTCGTGCGCCGCATTGAATCGGACACGAAAACCGCGGGTGGCGTCATCATTCCCGACACCGCCCAGGAAAAGCCGAGTGAAGGCGAAATCGTCTCAGTCGGCGCAGGCCACAAGGCCGAAGACGGTTCCGTGACCGCGCTCGACGTCAAAGCCGGCGATCACGTGCTGTTCGGCAAGTGGTCGGGTACCGAGGTGAAGATCGACGGTGAGGATCTCCTCATCATGAAGGAATCCGACATCCTCGGCATTCTCGAGAAAAAGGCGAAGAGCAAGAAAGCCGCCTGATCGGCGCGTCTTGCCGTAAACGTCTAAAGTTTCCAGATTAGGGAGTTCAACCAACATGTCCGCTAAGGAAGTCAAATTTTCCCAGGACGCCCGTCAGCGCATGCTGAAAGGCGTCGACGTCCTGGCCAACGCCGTCAAGGTCACGCTCGGTCCGAAGGGCCGCAACGTCGTCCTCGACAAGTCCTTCGGCGCGCCGCGCATCACGAAGGACGGTGTCACCGTGGCCAAGGAAATCGAGCTGACCGACAAGTTCGAGAACATGGGTGCCCAGATGGTCCGCGAAGTCGCTTCGCGCACCAACGACGAAGCCGGTGACGGCACCACCACTGCGACCGTGCTCGCCCAGGCGATCGTCCGCGAGGGTTCGAAGGCGGTTGCCGCCGGCATGAACCCGATGGACCTGAAGCGCGGTATCGACCTCGCCGTCGAGAAGGTCGTCGACGCCGTTCGCAAGCAGTCGAAGAAGGTCTCGACCAGCGGCGAGATCGCCCAGGTCGGCACGATCTCGGCCAACGGCGATAAGGAAGTTGGCGACATGATCGCCGCCGCCATGGAAAAGGTCGGCAACGAGGGCGTCATCACCGTCGAGGAAGCCAAGGGCCTGCACACCGAGCTCGACGTCGTCGAGGGCATGCAGTTCGATCGCGGCTACACCTCGCCGTACTTCGTCACCAACACCGACAAGATGACCTGCGATCTCGACAACCCGTACATCCTCATCCACGAGAAGAAGCTGTCGGGTCTGCAGCCGCTGCTGCCGGTTCTCGAGTCGATCGTTCAGTCCAGCCGTCCGCTGCTGATCATCGCCGAGGACATCGAGGGCGAGGCGCTCGCCACCCTCGTGGTCAACAAGTTGCGCGGCGGCCTCAAGGTCGCGGCCGTCAAGGCGCCGGGCTTCGGTGACCGCCGCAAGGCCATGCTTGAGGACATCGCCATCCTGACCAAGGGTCAGGTCATCAGCGAAGACCTCGGCATCAAGCTTGAGAACGTCACGCTCGACATGCTCGGCACCGCGAAGAAGGTCTCGATCACCAAGGAAGAGACCACCATCGTCGAGGGCGCCGGCAAGAAGGCCGACATCCAGGCCCGCTGCAACCAGATCCGCGCGCAGATCGAGGAGACCACCTCGGACTACGACAAGGAGAAGCTGCAGGAGCGTCTCGCCAAGCTCGCCGGTGGCGTTGCCGTGATCAACGTCGGCGGTGCATCCGAGGTCGAGGTCAAGGAGAAGAAGGACCGCGTCGACGACGCTCTGCACGCGACCCGTGCCGCCGTCGAGGAAGGCGTCGTTGCCGGCGGCGGCTGCTCGCTGCTGTACGCTTCGAAGTCGCTCGACAACGTCAAGCCGGTCAACCATGACCAGCAGGTCGGCGTCGACATCGTCCGTCGCGCGCTGCAGGCGCCGATTCGCCAGATCGCCGAAAACGCCGGCGTCGACGGATCGGTGGTCGTCGGTAAGCTCCTTGAGCAGAAGGACAAGAGCCGCGGCTACAACGCGCAGACCGACGAGTACGTCGACATGTTCAAGGCCGGTATCATCGACCCGACCAAGGTCGTGCGTACCGCGCTGCAGGACGCGGCCTCCGTCGCCGGTCTTCTCGTCACCACAGAAGCGATGGTCGCCGAGAAGCCGAAGAAGGAAGAGCCGATGCCGGCCGGCGACCCGATGGGTGGCATGGGCGGCATGGGTGGCATGGGCTTCTAAGCCTGACCACTCAGCGTCTCAAGAATACGGGAAAGGCCGCTCTTCGGAGCGGCCTTTTTCGTTGAACTGCCGCCTTACAGGAACGGTGGCGGATTGTTGTAGCAGAGTTCGCGCGGGTGCTACGCTGACGCCGGTTCAGGCACGTTTGGAAGGAGACCCGGGATGAGACCGATACTTCTCACGGCCGCCGTGGCGTTTCTGGCGCTTGCCGTCGCCGGCGACGCGGATGCCGGCGAGGCCGTCCTCTACCCGTACGAAGGCGCTTTCGAGGACGCCACGTTCGAGACGCGGGAGGCCATTCTCGGTCAGGGATTGACTATCGACTACGTGAGTCACGTCGGCGAAATGCTGGCCCGCACGAAAGAGGACGTCGGCGGAACGACGGACATTTTCGCCAATGCCGAGATCTACGTGTTCTGTTCGGCCGTCGTCTCGCGGCGGGTCATGGAGGCCGACCCGATGAACGTGGCGCACTGTCCCTACAACATGTTCGTGATCCAGATGCCGGGCGACGACGGCGCCGTCTACGTCGGACACCGCGACCTGCCTGATGGATCGATGCAGGAGGTCGAGGACCTGCTGCGCGCCATCGCGCTCGAAGCGACGGGCGGCTGAACGCCTGCCTGCTTGGTCAAGCGGAGTTGGATGGCATGGGCCGCCAGGCTAAGGACGCGGCTCCTCATGAATACAGGAATGACAGTTAGGAAGTTAGGCAGGTGCGCTCCGTGGCCCATCGGCGCCACTCGCGCCGGGCCGTTCCCCCGGGCGATCGTCAGGCACCTGCGCCGTCGCGCATCCACTGATGCAACGTAACCAGCGAGTGCTCGGAGTTGACCCCGCCTGCCGGATCGACGACGAGCGGGCCCGGACGATAGCCGCGACTCTTGAGGCCCTGCTGGACCGACTCGACGAGTAGCAGGTCTTCCTCGACCGTTGTCGCCCGGTCCTGGATGGCGAGGCGGCGAATGTTCTCGTCATCGACGCCGTTGACCGTGTACCAGCCGCGAAACACCGTAACCCCGTCGATTGCCGTCGGGCGCCAGTGATAGGTGTTGAGCACGTTGCCTGGATAGACCTGAAACGAGAACAGCGGCCACAGAAACCAGGACGAATAGTGCCCGGCGGTTTCGTTGGCGGAGAGGTCGACCGGGTAGCTCATCCGGTCCAGGTTCTGGCATTCCGTCGTATGGCGCAGACAGTACCCGTTGTGCGGTCGGATATCGTAGGTCTCGGGCTTGACGACGCCTGAGACGAACGCCGGATGGTTGACGCTGCAGTGATAGCACTCCGAGTAGTTCTCGACGGAGACCTTCCAATTGCAGCGCTCCGGAATCTCGACCCATTCGAGCGGTCTGAGCTGATCGATCTGCGGCACGAACTCCCGCAGTTCATCCTCGACGCCGGGGAACCAGTCGGCCATCGGCGCCGCGTCATCATCGAGATTGACGAAGATGAAGCCGGCAAAGACCTCGGTGCGCACCGCCGTCAGACAGATATCGTCTCTTGGAAATCCCGGAACGGCCTGTGTGTTGGGGCCGGCCCGAAACCGTCCGTCGAGTTCGTAGGTCCAGGCATGGTAGGGGCATACGACGACCCGGCAGCTGCCGGTTCCCCGCACCAGCTGGTGGGCCCGGTGCATGCAGACGTTGTAGAACGTGCGGATGACGCCGTCGCGGCCATGGACGCAGAACAGCTGCTCGCCCGCGACCTCGAACGTGAAGTAGTCGCCGGCCGTTGCGATCTCGGAAACGTGGCCGGCAAACTGCCAGGTCCGTGCCAACAGGCCTGACATCTCACCAGCGAAGATCGTCGGATCGGTGTAGTAGCGCGCCTCGAGCGATTTCGTCGGTCGCGATCGATCGTTAACGGCATTGTTCATGGCGTTCGTTTACTCATCCCAGTAAATGCCAAGTTCGCGGCGTCGTTCGTGGTAACGCTTGATGTTGGCGACCGCCTGCTTGTCGGCATCGGCGACGACGAAGGCGATCAGGGTTTCGAGAAACGCCGCTACCGCTACTGTCGACGTGAAGAACTGCGGCGTATCCGTGGGGATGACGAAACGGTGCTTCGCCCGCGTCAGTACAGGCGACGCAGGACTGTCGGAGATTCCGATCACGGTGACGCCCTGCTGCAGCGCCGCCTCGACCGCCTCGACCACTTCGCGGCGATAGGGTTTGAACGTCATCGCCAGCAGGACATCGCCTTTACCGGCCTTGACCAGGCCGTCGACCGGCATCGACCCGTCGCGTGGAATCTCCGTCACGTTGTCGATGGCCATACCGGCGAGATAGGCGAAGTTTCGGGCGAACACGTTCGAAATCCCGACGCCGAGGACATAGGTGGCGCGGGCCGCGAGGATCTCGTCGGCCGCCCGTTTGATCTCATCCGCGCTGGCCGAGGAGAACAAACCCTCGATGTTGTCGAGCGCGGCCGCGGCCATGTCCGAGTAGAGGCCGCTCAACCGTCCGCCCTGTGACAGCGACTGCAGCCACCGCGCCCGGTCCGGGAAATTGTCGCGGCCCTCGAGGATCTCCTCGCGGAACGGTTTGCGGAAACCGTCGTAACCGTCGAACCCGGCGACGCGGGCCAGCCTTACCAGGGTGTTCGGCTTGACGTTCGCGGCCTTGGCGATTTCGCGGGCGGAACTGACGCCGATGGCGCCCGGATTCTCCAGCACGTAATTGGCGGCCTTGCGGAGCTCGGGTGTCAGCGATTCGAACCGATTCGCCAGCGCGTCGAGTACGGCGGCGGCGGTCAGAGAATTTGTTGATGGTACAGAAATACTATTCATCATTGACGATAGTACAAATGTACGATACGGCTGTCCACACTTTTGATGCTCCGGAGAATAGAGATGTCGATTCCTTCCCAGGCCCGCGTCGTGATCGTCGGTGGCGGCATCATGGGATGCGGGCTTGCCTACCACCTGGCCCATGAAGGATGGTCCGACGTCGTTCTCCTGGAGAAGGCCGAACTGACATCCGGTTCGACCTGGCATGCGGCGGGGCAGATCACCCATTCGACGTCCAGTTTCGGGCTCGGCAAGTGCGTCGATTACAACATCGGCCTCTATTCCGGAAAGCTCGAGGCGGAGACCGGACACTCGGTAACCTGGCACGACTGCGGCTCGTTCCGGCTCGCCTACACCGAAGACGAGATGGACTGGCTGCGCCATACACTGAGTGTCGGGCGCGCGCTGAAGTTCAACATCGAACTGGTGACCCCGGACCGAGTTGCCGAGTTGCACCCGTTCTACAATCTCGATGGCGTGCTTGGTGCATTGCACACGCCCGACGACGGGCATGCCGACCCGTCCGGCATCACCCAGGCGCTCGCCGCCGGAGCCCGGCAACTGGGCATCCGGATCGTACGCCGATGCCGTGCGACCGACATCAGGCGCCAGCCGGGCGGCGAGTGGTGCGTTTCGACCGAACAGGGCGATATTGTCTGCGAGCACGTGGTCAACGCCGGCGGCACCTACGCCCGTCAGATGGGCGAATGGAGCGGCCTGCAGTTGCCGATGACGTCGATGACACACCACTACTTCGTGACCGACACGGTGCCGGAGTTTCTGGAGTTCGATCATGAGCTGCCGGTCGTGCGCGACGACCGCCTGGTTTCCGGCTACATCCGCATGGAACAGAAGTCCGGCCTCATCGGTATCTACGAGAAGGAGAATCCCAACGCGGTGTGGCTCGACCATTGCCCGTGGGAGGCCGAGAACGAACTGTTCGAAGCCGATTACGATCGCATCATGCCGTGCCTCGAAAACGCACTGGAACGCATGCCGATCTTCGCGGAGCTCGGCATCAAGCGCGAGGTGCACGGGGCGATTTCGCACCCGCCGGACGGCAATCCGCTGATCGGCCCGGCGCCGGGCGTGCGGAACTACTGGTGCTGTTGCGGCACGCAAATCGGTATCGGCTGGGGACCGGGGCTAACCCGGGAACTGGCGCGCTGGATGGTGCACGGCGCGGCCGACATCTCCATGCGCGAGTTCGATCCCCGGCGTTTCGGCGATTACGCCGAAAAGCCATGGCAGGTCATCAAGGCGAAGGAGGACTATTGCCTGCGCCACGAGATTCCGTTTCCCCACTTCAACCGCCTCGCCGGCCGGCCGGTCAAGCCGAGCCCGCTCTACGACCGCCTGAAGGCAAAGGGGGCGGTCTACGAAGAGGTCTTCGGCCACGAACGCCCGCGCTGGTTCGCCCGCGACGGCGTTGAGCAGCGCGACGTGTATTCGTTCCGGCGCACCGTCGTTCACGACATCGTCGGCAAGGAAGTCGCCGCCGTTCGCAACGGTGTCGGCATCATGGACATCTCCGCGTTTACCAAGGTGGAGGTCTCAGGGCCCGACGCCGAGACTTTCCTCGACGGCCTCGTGGCCAATCGCGTGCCCGGCAAGGTCGGCGGCATCGTGCTGGCCCACCTGTTGAACCGGCGCGGCCGGATCGAGATCGAACTGACTGTCGTGCGACTGGCGGAAGACCGTTTCTACCTGGTCTGCGCCGCGTTCTTCGAACAACGCCTGCTCGATCACCTGAACCATCACCTGTCCAGCGGTGACGTGCGGATCACCAAGCGCTCGGACGCGTGGTCGGCGATCGCGCTTCAGGGTCCGACGTCGCGCGACGTACTCGCCGCCAACACCGACGCCGCTCTCGACAACGCGAGCTTCCGCTGGCTGTCGGCGCAGGAGATTGCCATTGCGGGACACCCCATGTGGGCCTTCCGAATGTCTTATGCCGGCGAACTCGGCTGGGAGATTCATGGTCCACGCGAGACCATGCTGGCCGTTTACGACGCCCTTTGGTCGACGGGCGAGACGTATGGCATCGCCGATTACGGCTCGTTCGCCATGAACGCCATGCGCATGGAGAAGATGTTCAAGGGCGCGGGCGAACTGACCAACGAGGTGACGCTGCCGGAAGCGGACGTCATGCGCTTCGTCAAGATGGACAAGGGAGATTTCGTCGGCAAGGCGCCGACGCAGGCGAGCATCGATGGCGATCTTCCCTGGGTCTGCGCTTACCTCGAGATCGAGCCCGACGGAATCATCGACGGCCACGGCGGTGAGGCGGTTCTCCTGAACGGGGAGGTCGTTGGCTCGACGTCTTCCGTTGCCTACGGACACAGCGTCGGCAAGATTCTCGCGTTCGCCTACATCAAGCCAAAGGCTGCCGCGGTCGGAACCGACCTCGAGGTCGTTATCGCCGGCGAACCGCGTGCGGCGCGCGTGCTGGGAGAACCGGCGTATGATCCCGAGAACCTGCTACCGAGGGCGGACTCATGAAGATTACCCGTATCACGCTCTGGCAACTCCCGTTAACCAGCCATGACACCTACCGCATGGCGGCAGGAAAGACCTGTGCCACCGTCGACACGGTGATTCTCCGCCTCGACACGGACGGCGGCATCGTCGGTTGGGGCGAGGTCTGCCCGATCCCCGGATATCTGCCGGCCTATGCCTCGGGCGTTGCACCGGCGGTCAACGAGATGGCGTCGGTCTTGCTGGGCGCGGACCCGATCGGGCCGGAAGCTGTCATGACCCGCCTCGAGAGCTGCTTGCCAGACCACCGGTACGCCAAGTCGGTCGTCGACATGGCGCTGTGGGACCTGACGGGCAGGGCCGCCGGGCTACCGCTCTATGCCCTTTGGGGCGGGCGCCGGGTCCGTGACATGCCGCTTTATCACTCAATCACCTGTATCGCGCCGGACGAAATGGTTCGCATCGCTCACGAGGCGTACGCCCAGGGCATACGCCAGTTTCAGGTCAAACTGGGTGCCGACGGCGACTGGCAGACTGACGTCGAGCGGTTGGTTAAGGTGCGCGAGGCGGTCGGTGACGGCCCACTGGTCTACGGCGACTGGAACTGCGGCGCGGCGCAACTGGACGCGACGCGTGTCGGACGCGCGGTGGCGCACCTCGACATCATGCTCGAACAGCCATGCGCCACGATCGACGAGTGTGCCACTGTCCGCGCGGCCACGGGTCTGCCAATGAAGCTCGACGAATCCGCGCATGACACAGCTTCGCTACTGGAGGGCGCGCGGCGCGGCTGCATGGACGCGGTGGCCGTCAAGACATCCAAGTTCGGCGGCCCGAGCGCGGCCCGGCGAGCCCGGGATCTGTGCCTCTATCTCGGCGCGAAGATGTGCATCGAGGATACCTGGGGTTCAGACATTGCCACGGCGGCTGCGCTGCACCTCGGCGCCGCCACGCCGCCGGACGCGTTACTGAACGTCTGCGACCTGTCGGGCTACGTCTCGCCGAGGCTGGATCCGAATGCACCGGCCCGTAAGGACGGCCGCATTGCGCCACCCGACGGCATTGGTCTCGGAGTCGCACCCGATCCGGATCGGCTCGGCGATCCTGTCGCTGTTATCGATTGAGGAACGAAACCATGTCCCAGCAATCCATCATCGAACGCGCCCGACAAGTGCTGCCGGCCGGCGGCTTCGGCAATTTCGATCCGGGTATCGTCATCCGCGAAGGTCGGGGTGCCCGCGTATGGGACGAGGACGGCAACGAGTACATCGACTATCTGATCGGCTCGGGCCCGATGATTCTCGGCCACGGCGATCCGGAAGTCCTGGACGCGGTGCACGAGCAACTCGGCAAGGGCATGACATTCTTCGCGAACAACGAGAAGGGCATCGAGCTGGCCGAGGAAATCTGCCGGGCCGTCGCGTGCGCCGAGCAGGTCCGCTTCGTGACCTCCGGCGGTGAGGCGGACATGTATGCTATGCGCCTGGCGCGCGCCTTCACGGGCCGCAACAAGATCATGAAGTTCGAGGGCGGCTATCACGGCATGTCTGCGGAAGCGCAGATGAGCCTGGCGCCGGAGAAGCCAGTCAACTACCCGGTCGCCATGCCGGATTCGGCGGGGATTCCGCCGTGCCTGCGCGACGAGATGCTGATCGCGCCGTTCAACGACATCGGGGTCGTTCGGTCCTTGATCGGTGAATACGCCGACGAAATTGCCGGCATCATCGTCGAGCCCTTGCAGCGCATCGTCCCGCCGGCATCGGGGTTCCTTGAGGCCGTGCGCGAGGAGTGCACGAAACACGGCATCGTTCTGATCTTCGATGAAGTCGTGACTGGTTTCAGATTCGCCTACGGCGGCGCCCAGGAGGTCTACGGCGTGGTTCCCGACGTCTGCACGCTGGGCAAGGTCATCGGAGGGGGGTTTCCGCTGGCGGCAATCGCGGGTAAGGCCGATATCATGGCGCACTTCGACAAATCGAAGGTCGGTGCCGAGGGCTTCCTGATGCAACTCGGCACCCTCAGCGGCAATCCGGTCGCCGCAGTCGCCGGATTGAAGACCATGGAAATACTTCGCCGCCACGGCCAGTACGACAAGCTTCGCACCGTCGGTGAGCGGTTGATGGACATGATCTCCGAACAACTGAGCGCCAATGGTCATGCGCATCAGATCGTCGGCCATCCGACGTTGTTCGATGTCGTTTTCACCGCCAAGCCCGTGCGCGACTACCGTGATACGCTCGCTGCCGACCGGGCCAAGAACGCCCGCTTCAATGCGTTGCTCAGGGCCGGAGGCATCTTCAAGTCACCGGGCAAGACGTACGCCTGCCTCGCGCTGACCGAGGAGGATTTGGCCGAGACGGAAGCGACCGTGTCGGCCGCGGCGCACGAGTTGAACGGCTAACCCGGTCGTCGGCGGGAAACCATTGGGTCGGTAGGCCAGAACTCACTTGATCCGTAGCAGCAGTTCCTTGGTGATGGCGAACTCTCCACCCGCCCTGCCCGTCATCGGCTATCCCAAAGTCACCAATTGACGTCGCTTCGCGTTGGCAGTCAGATACTCGTGACATCGGCTTGCGAGCGCCTGAAGCCCCGCGCCGGGTGTCCATAAACACATGGGGAGGAAAGACAATGTCCAAGAGTCCGATAATCGGGGGTGCGATCATAGCTGTCGTTTGTGCGGCGGCCCTCGGTACGCCGGCGATAAGCGCCATGCAGACATCGATCGGCGAGGGTGAAGGCCAAGTCAATATCGTCGCCTGGCCGGGCTACATCGAGCGCGGCGAAACGATGAAGGAGTTCGATTGGGTCACCAAGTTCGAAGAGGCGAGCGGCTGCAAGGTTCAGGTCAAGACCGCGAACACGTCGGACGAGATGGTCGCCCTGATGAACGAGGGCGGATTCGACCTCGTCACGGCATCCGGCGATGCGTCGCTGCGGTTGATCGCCGGTAAACGCGTGCAGGAGGTCAACGTCGACCTGATCCCGAGCTGGAGCACGGTTGACGATCGCCTGAAGAACGCCCCGTGGCACACCGTCGATGGCAAGCACTACGGTACGCCCTACATGTGGGGCCCGAACGTCCTGATGTACAACAAGGAGGCGTTCCCGACCCCGCCGGACAGCTGGAACGTGGTGTTCGAGGAAATGACTCTGCCCGACGGCAAGTCGAACAAGGGGCGTGTGCAGGCCTACGACGGCCCGATTCACGTTGCCGACGCGGCGAACTACCTGATGTTCCACAAGCCGGAACTCGGCATCAAGAGCCCCTACGAGCTCAATCAGGACCAATACGAAGCGGCGTTGAACCTGCTTCGTCAGCAGCGCACGATCGTGGCACGCTACTGGCACGATGCCTTCATTCAGATCGACGACTTCAAGAACGAAGGGATCGTTGCCTCCGGTTCGTGGCCGTTCCAGGTCAACCTGATGGTGTCGGACGGCGTGCCGATCGGCTCGGTCATTCCGAAGGAAGGCGCAACCGGGTGGGCCGACACGACCATGATGCATGCCGACGCAGAGAATCCGAACTGCGCCTACATGTGGATGGAGCACACCTTGTCGTCCAACCTGCAGAGCGATCTGTCCGTCTGGTTCGGCGCCAATCCGGCGGTGCCGGCAGCCTGCACCGACGGGCGGGGCATGCAGACCGCCGAGGGCTGCAAGCTCAACGGCATGGATGACTTCGAGAAGATCAAGTTCTGGCAAACGCCGGTCTCGAAATGCCCGAGCCAGGGCGAGTGCGTTCCCTATTACCGGTGGGTATCCGACTACATCGGTGTCATCGGCGGTCGTTGATTCCGGATCAGCGACACGAACGGAAGCGGTGTCCGCCGGGGCCTCCCCGGCGGATGGCTGCGCCGCTCAGGCTTTTCTCCACCTAGGTCAGGAGCAAACTGCAGAATGACGGCGGCTGTCCAATTCACCGGCGTATCGCGACACTACGGCGACGTGCGGGCGGTCGACGAGATCGATCTCGAAATTCAGCCGGGCGAGTTCTTCGCCATGCTCGGGCCGTCGGGTTCGGGCAAGACGACGTGCCTGCGGCTGATTGCCGGGTTCGAGCAGCCGACCGCCGGACATATCGAGATCTTCGGCGAAACGGCAGAGGGCGTGCCGCCCTATCGCCGCCACGTGAACACCGTGTTCCAGGACTACGCGCTGTTTCCGCACATGAACGTCGTGGAGAACGTCGCCTACGGTCTGATGATAGCCGGTGCCTCTAAGGCCGAGCAGCGCGCCCGCGCCGAGGAGGCGCTCGAGATGGTCAAGCTCGCGGGCTACGGCGAGCGACGTCCGGGACAGCTTTCCGGAGGCCAGCGTCAACGCGTCGCATTGGCGCGGGCCATCGTCAATCGGCCCAAGGTTCTGCTGCTCGACGAACCGTTGGGCGCGCTCGACCTGAAGCTGCGCGAGGCCATGCAGGAAGAACTCAAGGACTTGCAACGCAAGCTCGGCATCACGTTCGTGTTCGTGACCCACGACCAGGGCGAGGCGTTGTCGATGGCCGACCGGGTCGCCGTGTTCAACGACGGCAAGGTCATGCAGGTCGCCGATCCGCGCGAACTCTACGAGAGACCGCGGTCGCGGTTCGTCGCCGATTTCGTCGGCTCGTCGAACGTCCTGTCGCCGGAGTTCGCCGCGCAGGTCGCCGGCCGCCGCATGTGGGCCAGCCTGCGTCCGGAGGCCGTGCGCCTTGGTCGTCCTGGCGCGGGCCGGGTCGACGCCCGGTGCGTGTCACTCAGCTATCAGGGAGCAACCACCCGGGCCAGCGTTGTCGCCGGCGATCAGCGCCTGACCGTCGTCGGCGCCGATCTTGCGGTCGCGACCGGCGACAGGGTCTCGCTGACGTGGGACGACGAAGCCGTGCACCCGCTGGGGGATCCGGTCGAATGACGACGACTGTCATCGATCCACCGGGAAGGGATTTCTGGGGGCGCGCCTCGGATGTGCTCTGGCGCACACCCCGCCTGCTTCTGTTCCTGATGCTGACGCCGCCTCTGATGTGGCTGGGCGTCGTCTATCTCGGCTCGCTGTTCGCGTTGCTCGCGCACAGCTTCTTCTCGATCGACGAGTATTCTGGCCTGATCCGCTACGAGCTGACGCTCAAGTCCTACGCCGAACTGTTCCGGGCGGCGAACCTCGACATCATCATCCGCACGCTGACGATGGCGGCGAGCGTTTCGGTCGCCGCCGCGGTGATCGCGTTCCCGATCGCGTACTTCGCGGCGCGCTACGCGCGCGGACGCTGGAAGGCCGCGTTCTATATCGGCGTCATGCTGCCGCTGTGGTCGAGCTATCTCGTCAAGATCTATGCCTGGAAACTGGTCCTCGCCAAGGAGGGTATCCTCAACTGGCTGTTCTCGATATTCCATCTCGAATGGTTCCTGAACCTGATACTCGCGACGCCGGTGATTGGCGGAAACTCGCTCTCATTCAGTTACATCGGCACGTTTCTGGTGTTCGTCTATGTTTGGCTGCCGTTCATGATTCTGCCAATCCAGGCGGCGCTCGAAAGGGTGCCGTCGAACCTGCTGGATGCTTCGGCTGATCTCGGTGCGGAGCCGGGCCAGACCTTCAAGAAGGTCATTCTGCCGCTGGCGTTTCCAGGCGTCATTGCCGGTTCGATCTTCACGTTCTCCTTAACCATGGGCGATTACATCGTGCCGCAGATCATCGGCACATCGCGTCTGTTCATCGGCCAGGCGGTCTATACACAGCAGGGTACCGCGGGAAACATTCCGCTTGCCGCGGCGTTCTCGGTCGTACCGATCATCATCATGGGCTTCTATCTGTGGATGGCGAAGCGGAAGGGGGCGTTCGATGCGCTCTAGCTCGGAAAGTCGTGCGCCGCTCTCGCTCAAGGTCGCGGCGACTGCAGGCCTTCTGTTCCTGCATCTGCCGATCCTGCTGATCTTCGTTTACGCCTTCACGACCGAGGAAAAGAGTTACCAGTGGCCGCCGCCCGGCCTCACGCTGGATTGGCTCGGCGTGACGTGGAACCGGCCCGATGTCTGGGAGGCGCTCAAGCTGTCGCTTCAGGTCGCCTCGATCTCGACCGTTGTGGCGCTGATCCTGGGCACGCTCTGCGCCGCCGCCGTGTCGCGTTCCAGATTCTTCGGCCGCGAGACCATCTCGCTGCTCGTTATCCTGCCGATCGCGCTGCCCGGCATCATTACCGGCATCGCGTTGCGTTCCGCGTTCGCCGTCGGCGATATCCCGTTCTCCTTCTGGACCATTGTCATGGGCCACGCGACGTTCTGCATTGTCGTCGTCTACAACAACGCGGTCGCTCGGTTCCGGCGGATGGGCGGGTCGCTGATCGAGGCGTCGTATGATCTCGGCGCCAATTCCTTCCAGACGTTCCGCTACGTGATTCTGCCCAACATATCGACGGCGCTGCTCGCGGGCGGCATGTTGGCTTTTGCGTTGTCCTTCGACGAGGTCATCGTCACGACGTTCACGGCAGGTCAGCAGCAAACCCTACCGATCTGGATGCTGGAGGAGTTGGTGCGGCCGCGTCAGCGCCCTGTGACGAACGTGGTCGCAATGGTGGTCGCGATCGCTACCTTCCTGCCAATTCTGGGCGCCTACTACCTGACGCGAGAGCACAATGACAATCCGGCCTCGCGCTGACGGGCCGCCGCGACGGCGGAGGCCTTCGGACCGCCCGAGTAGCCTAGACGCCGGTGATGGCGCGTTCGGCCCTTAGTTCTCAGTTCAGCCCGAGCATCTTCTTGCGCCGGTTCGCCCAAGTGCGGATGATCTGGTCGACCGCGAGACCGATAAACGAAACGCAGATGCCGAGCGTGATGCCGATGCCGGTGCCCTGGGGCTCGGAAATCGCTTTTAGGATCAACTGCCCGAGGTCGATGGTGCCGATAAAGGCGCCGATGATCACCATCATGAGGGCAAAGTTGACCGTCTGATTCACGCCCAGCATGATGTGCGGAAAGGCGATCGGCAGCTCGATGGAAATCCACCGCTGCAACCGCGAGACGCCGCACATGGAACCCGCGTCCTGCAGCACTGCTGGCACGCTGCGCAGTCCCTCGACGGTGAAACGCGTCGCCGGAACGACGGCGTAGGTCACCGACGCGATGATCACCGAGGTGTCGGTGATGCCGAATAGCATGATCACCGGGATCAGGTAGATGAACGACGGGAACGTCTGCAGGAAGTCGCAGACCAGCAGGATCGCCTTGCTGGCAATCGAACTCTGCGCGCAGATCGATCCCAGGGTGACACCGATGACGGTCGACGCAATCACGGCGATCGTCGCCATGTAGACCGTGATCAATGCCCGGTCCCAGTATTCGGACAACGCGATGAACAGCAGAAATCCGCCGACGATCAGGGCGGAACGCACGCCGTCGAGAATGTAAGCGATCCCCATGACCAGGACAAACGTCGCCACCACCGGCATGGCAAGATAAGCATCGCGCATCGGCACCAGAATCACGGTGATGAGCCATTCATTGAAACCCTTGAGGATGAAGAAGAAGGTGTCCCACAACCAGTCGACGCCGGCCTGCCAGAACGGCGCCGTGGTCAGGCCCTTGTTGTGCGGAACGATGTACAGGTAGTTGAAGTCTTCGTCGAAGATGAAGCTGCCAAGGTAGGCCAGGGCGATGCCGGCTGCGAGGATCACCAGGCAGATCAGCAGGTGCCGGTGGCGCTCGGTGAACGACAGGTCGGCGAAGTAGTCGGTCTGCTTGTTGGCCCAGGCCAGCGACATCTTGTCGAGCACCACGGCGATCAGCACGATGCAGATGCCGATCTCCAGTCCGGTGCCGATCTTCAGCGAGTTCAGCGCGATCATCAGATTGGAGCCCAGCCCCTGGGCGCCGATGAACGACGCGATGACGGTCATCGCCAGGCACTGCATGACGACCTGATTGACGCCGATCAGCACGTCGCGTTTCGCGGTCGGGATCAGGACCAGGAACAGCATCTGGAAATCCGTGCAGCCGGTCATCTTTCCGGCATCGACGACATCGGCGGGAACGTTCTTGAGCCCGAGCAGCGTCAGCCGGACCATCGACGGTGTCGCGAACAGGATCGTCGCCAGGGCGGCGGCGTGGTCGCCGACGCCGAACAGCACGATGATCGGCACCAGGTAGGAATAGTGTGGCATCGTCTGGGCAACGTTGAGCAACGGGTTGAGGATCGCCTCGGCAACCTTGCTCTTGTATGCCCAGATACCCAGCGCCATGCCGAGGAACACCGAGACCGGCGCAGCGATCATGATGAAGGAGAGCGTTTGCATCGATGGCGACCACTGCCCGAACACGGCGACGTAGATCGTCGCGACACCGGCGAGAAACGCGAGACTCCAGCCCTGTAGCCTGTAGCCGAGAACCATCGCCCAGCCGGTGACCACGGTCCACGGCAACGCCGGCCATTCGGCCCACGGGTTGTCCGTGATAAAATCCCAGCTGGTGAAGGCGACGATGGTCTTGGAGCCGCCGAGGATCAACTCGCGGACGGCGCCGATAATGAACAGGAACGCGCCGGAGATCGCGCGGGTGATCTCGCGGAACAACGGCTTCTGCTCGTACTCCTCGATCAACGGATCGTAGACCTCGATCGGCATCCACTCGAACATCAGGCCGCGGACCAGATCGTTGATCAGGAAAGGGATGTCCTTCAGCAACGGCGGAAATCGCCACAGGTAGCTGGTCTCCGACGGCGCGATGAAGAGACACAGCAGCGCGAAGGCGATCAAGAGGATCGCGAACTGAACTAACTTCGAAGACATCGACACGTGCGTCATGGTCGCCGTACCACCCCCGGTTACCGACCGGCACTCTCGCCGAACAGAACGTTGATCACGTGCGAAGCATGCAGGCTGCCGACGAGCTTGTCGTCGTCGTCGACGACGCCGACCGGCTTCTCGTTGCTGAGAATGGCCTCGGCAACCGTCTCGATAATCGCGTCCCTGGGAACCCGGAGGTCGCTCAGGCTTTCCGAACTGTTGACCGCGTCCATCACGTCGCCGATCCGCAGTACCTTTTCTCTTGGCACGTCCTCGGTGAACTTGCGCACGTACTCGGTCGCCGGGTTGAGAACGATGTTTGCCGGCGTGTCGAGCTGTTCGATGACGCCCTCTTTCATGATGGCGATGCGATCGGCGAGGCGAAGCGCCTCGTCGAAGTCGTGCGTCACGAACAGGATGGTTTTCTTAAGCGCCGCCTGAAGCCGCAGGAACTCGTCCTGCATCTCCCGCCGGATCAGCGGATCGAGCGCGGAGAACGGCTCGTCGAGAAACCAGATGTCGGGCTCCACCGCCAGCGAACGCGCGATCCCGACTCGCTGTTGCTGACCGCCGGAAAGCTCACGGGGGAAATAGTTCTCCCGGCCCTGCAGCCCGACGAGCTGGGCCATGTCCCGCGCCCGCTCGACGCTCTGCTTGGTGCTCATGCCCTTGACCTGAAGGGGAAAGGCGATGTTTTCGAGGACCGTCTTGTGCGGCAGCAGTCCGAAGTTCTGAAACACCATGCCCATCTTGCTGCGCCGCACGTCGATGAGTTGCTTGCCCGACATCGCCGTGAGGTCCTGGCCTTCGATGTAGATACGTCCGCCTGTCGGGTCGCTCAGCCGCGTGATGCAACGGAGCAGGGTGGATTTACCGGACCCGGACAGGCCCATGATGATCAGGATTTCGCCGCCGTGGACCTCGAACGACGCATTGTTGACACCGACGATGCAGCCGGCGGCCTTCGCCGCGTCGGCATCGATGAAACCGCTCGCGCCGCTGAGCAGGCTATCGGCGTTCTTGCCGAATATCTTGTAAACCGACTCGCACCGGATAACGGCTTGTTCTTCTCGCGAGGTCTCCGCTTGAGAAGACATGGCATTCCCCCGATCAACTGTTTCTTGGCGCGGCAGTCTTGAGATGCTGCCGACGTATTGTGAGGCATGCAGGTTTCGGGTCAACGACAGACTTAAAACCCTGTCGGCGACGTTGCTCGCAAAAAGGTTCCCCCCGGGCCTCGGGGGGAACCACGTCGTCAATGACCTTCACATGAAAGGACAGTGTTTCGGTGCGGCTCAGTTGCCTTCGCCGAGAACCGAGACCGTCCAGGGCTTCCAGACCTCCTCGTTGTCCGCGAGCCACTTCTTCGCCGCATCCTCGTGCGTCATCTTGTCGACGTCCACGAGCGCCGCCATCGAGCCGATCTGCGGAGTCGTAAACGAGAGCTGCGTGAACGCCCGGTAGGCGTTCGGGTGCGTTTTCGGGAACCGCCAGAAGGCGCCCTTCTTCAGCCAGCCTTTCGGCGAACCGCAACCGGTCGTCTCCCAAGTGCCGCCATCGGCAATCCGGCAGCCGTCGAAGTACGGCGGGAACTCGATGAACGTGAAACCGGAGGCGTCCGTGAAGTTCGGCGTCCAGTTGAAGATGATCGTGCCGCGGCCTTCCTTCTCGGCGGCCTGGAGCTCGGTCCAGAGCGCGTCTGCCGCGCCGGCGAACTTCACGACCCACTTATCGTCGAGTCCAAGGCCCTTGACCCGATTCGGAATCACGTCGCCATGCCAGCTTTGCGGCCCTTCGAGCCAGCGGCCCTTGCCGCCGGAATCGGGCGTCGCGAAGTTCTTGGCGCATTCGTCGCTCTTGAGCGCCTCCCAACTCGGCAGCCCCGGGCACAGGTTCTTCTCGATTACCCAGTTCGGCACGCCCATCTCCTCAAGGGTCTCGGCGGCATGGGTGCCGGCATCGATCAGGCCGCCCTTCTCCATGGCATTGTAGTAGGCGTTCTGCATGGTCGACTGCCAGACCTCGTGCAGGATGGTGATGTCGCCGACGCGGGCGGCTTCGAAGCTCGCCTGGTTGTCGACCGGGACGTACTCGACCCGGTTACCCATGCTTTCGAACATGCCGCCGATGACGTGCGCCATGACGATCTGGCTCGACCAGTTCTTGATGGGGATCTTGATCGGTTCGCTGCTGTCGGCAGCGAATGCACCACCGCCGACGGCGACGGTGCTTGCGAATGCCAACGCGGCAAGGCTCTTACGAATTACTGAAGTCATTGTTCGCCTCCTCTGAGCACAGACGCAGGCCGCCATTTCGGGATCTTCGCGATTTTTCGGCCTGTGAACCTGAAACGCTAAACTCGTTCCAGAAACGGAATCAATGGAGATCGCCGATTCACCCAAAATTGGACCATTCCAAAAATTGGTTCCGAAGGCACGTTGCAGGCGGCGAAAGAGGGCGATTTCGGCCTAGTGGAGTGGCCGGGCTGGTCTACTTGATCAGCGGCAGCAGTTCTTTGAAGGCGTCGGTGCCGGCGGCGCCGAGCCACTCAAAGACGACCATCTCGGTCGTCACGATGCCCGCGCCGCAGGCCTGCAGCCGGTCGAGGCAGGCCTGTTCGCTTTCCAGGGTGCGCGACGACGTGGCGTCGGTGACGACGAAGATCTCGTGACCCTGGTCCATCAGCTGAACGCCGGTCTGCAGCACGCAGATGTGCGCCTCCATGCCGCAGATGACGGCCTGGCGGCGGTCGAGCGCCCGAAAGGCATCGGCGAACGCCGGTTCCTGCATGCACGAGAAATGGATCTTCGGGATCGTCTGCGCCTTGTCGCTGAGCCCTTTGAGCTCCTTGACCGTCGGGCCGAGGCCCTTGGGGTACTGCTCGGTCATCAGGATCGGCACGCCGAGCCGGTCGGCGGCGCGGATCAGGATGCCGGCGTTACGGATGGTGCGCGCCGGCGCCTGCATGGCGGGCACGAGTCGATCCTGCATGTCGATGACGATCAGGCACGAATGTTCGGGGTGGATCAGCATGGCGTCTCCTCACAGTTCAGGTATTAAGTATACCACAATTGCCCGGCCGTTAACAATTTCGCACCATGGGACTTCCAATCGTTGGCCGTCAGGCCCATATGCGCGAAGCCTCGTTCCCTGCGGCGGTTTTTGCCCATGACAACCGAAGACGACGATTCCCCGATTGCACCGGATCGCCGGCCCCGCGTCCGGCGATTTGCCCGCAAGGTGCTGCTGGTCGGTGGTCTGCTGCACGTTTATGTCGGCTGGCAGCTGTTGCCGGACCTGCCGTTCGGCGAAGCGTTCCAAACCGCAGGCGGTCTTCTGATCGGCACCTCGGCGCTGCTCATCCCGTTCGGCACGCTGGCGCACGCCTTCTTCCGCCGCGCACGGGTCATCGACACCATGGTGTGGGCCGGCGGCATCGCGCTCGGCTGGTTCTCGACGATCCTGGTTCTCACCGCGCTGCGCCAGATCACGCTTGTGTTTGTCGACGATCCCGCCTGGGCGGCCAGTAGCGCCCTCGCAGTCATCGTCGTCAGCGTGCTGATCTCGATGGTCGGGTTCCTCAACGCGCGGCGCACGGCCAGGGTCGTAAGCGTCGATGTGCAGCTCGACGATTTGCCGGCGGCCCTCGACGGCCTGACGATCGCCCAGATCACCGACCTGCACATCGGCCCGACGATCAAGAACGGCTACATCCGCCGCGTCGTCGCCAAGGTCAACGAAATCGGCGCCGACATTGTCGCGATCACCGGAGACGTGGTCGACGGCAAGGTCCGCCGTCTGCTCCATGATGTCGCGCCGCTCGGCGAACTGAAGGCGCGCCACGGCGCCTTCGTCGTCACCGGCAATCACGAGTACTACTCGGGCGCCGACGAATGGATCGCCGCGTTTCGTGACATGGGTTTGCGGCCGCTGCTCAACGAACACGTGGTCATCGAACACGACGGCGCCCGGCTGGTGCTCGCCGGGGTCAACGACTTCAAGGCCTCGGCGGTCGACCCGTCACATACCAGCGATCCGGTCGCGGCGCTCTCGGGCAGCCCCGACGACGCGCCCAAGGTGTTGCTGGCGCATCAGCCGCGCTCAGCCCCCGCCGCCCACGAGGCCGGCTTCGACCTGCAGCTTTCCGGCCACACCCACGGCGGTCAGTTCTGGCCTTGGAACCATTTCGTGCGCATGCAGCAGCCGTTCACCGCGGGCCTGCACCGGCTCGGCAGGCTGTGGGTCTATACCAGCCGGGGCACGGGGTACTGGGGTCCGCCCAAGCGCTTCGGCGCGCCGTCGGAGATCACCCGCATCGTGCTGCGCGCGGCAGTCTAGCCTCCCCAGTCCGGGTCGATTGCCTTGATCAGGCCCGAATGGTCGAGCCCGCCGTCGCCGGCCTCGATCAACCTGTCGTAGAGGTCACGGCACAGCGCCGTCGCTGGCAGGTCGAGGCCGAACGCCTTGCCGAGCGCGAGGCCCTGGTCGAGGTCCTTGCGCTGGGTCGTGACCTTGCCGCCGGGCTGGAACGTGCGGTCGATCATGCGCTGGCCGTGCACCTCGAGAATGCGGCTGTCGGCGAACCCGCCCTTCAGCGCCTGGCGCACCTTCGCCGGGTCGACCCCGGCGGCCTCGGCCAACGCCAGCGCCTCGGCGACCGCGCCGATGTTGAGCCCGACGATGATCTGGTTGCAGGCCTTGGCGACCTGGCCCGCGCCGACATCGCCGACCCGCGTCGTCTGTTTGCCGAGCACGTTGAAGAACGGCATGGCGCGCGCGATGTCGGCTTCCGAGCCCCCCGCCATGATGACCAGTTCGCCCGTCTCGGCGCCGATCTGGCCGCCCGACACCGGTGCGTCGATGTAAGCGCCCCCGGCGGCCCCGACCTTGTCGGCAAGCTCGCGGGTGACCAGCGCATCGGTAGTGCCCATGTCGATGACCAGCGTGCCAGGCGACAGTCCGGCGAGCACGCCGCCTTCGCCGGCGATCACGGTCTCGACAGTCGGCGTGTCGGGCAGCATCAGGATGACGATGCCGGCGCCGGTAATCATCGCCGCTTCCGCTGGCGTGCCGGCAGTCGACAGGCCGAGCGCCGCGAACTCCTCGACCGGCCCCGGTGAGCGGCTGGCGACGGTGACCGCGGCGCCCGCGTCGTGCAGGTTGCGCGCCATCGGCTTGCCCATGAGGCCGAGGCCGATGAAGGCGATAGGGGTATCGGCGAGGCGTTGATCGATCATCAGTATCTCCTCCGTGGCCGACACAATAGCCCGTGCATGACGGCGTGCCAGCCCGTAGTCTTTCCGCCCGGCCGAAGAGAGTTTTCGCATGACCCCCATCCTTAACGTCGTCCTGCCCGTCTTCGGGATCATCGCCGCCGGCTATCTGTGCGGCCGCCTCCGCGTACTCGGCCAGGGCAGTTCCGAGGCGCTCAACGCCTTCGTCTACTGGGTCGCGCTGCCGGCGTTGCTGTTCCACGCCATGGCGCGTGCGCCGGTCGGCGATATCTTCAACGGCCCGTTCCTCGGCGCCTACGTCGGCGCCCAGGTCCTCGTCTGGGGCGCGGCGATGGCGCTTTATCCGCTGGTGTTCAAGAAGGCCGTCGGCGATTACCCCCTGGCCCGCGCCGGGCTGTTCGGTCTGAACGGCATTTACGGCAACACCGGCTACATGGGGATTCCGCTGGCGGCGATCGCTTATGGCGAGGCCTCGTTCATCCCGACGATGATCACGGTGGTCGTTAACACTGCGTTCGTCATCGGCGGCGGCGTGGTGATCATCGAGATCGCCATGAACCGGGGCAGCGGCTTTGCCGCCGTCGCCCGGTTCGTGAAGGCGATCCTCAAGAGTCCGATCATCATGGCGCCGTTCGTCGGCATCGCCTGGTCGGCGCTCGGGCTCGGGCTGTGGGAGCCGGTTGACACCTTCCTCGGCATCATGGGGCCGGCGGCGGGACCGTGCGCGCTGTTCGCCATCGGCCTGTTCCTCGTCGGCAAGCCGATCGCGGAAGGTTTCGGCGAGGTCGCCTGGATGACCGTGCTGAAGCTGGTGATCAATCCGCTGGTCGCGTGGGCGCTGATCGTCACCCTGTTCCCGATGGATCCGCTGTGGGCGGCGACCTGCATCCTGATGTCGGCGCTGCCCATCGGCGCGGGCAGTTTCGTGCTGGCCAGCCAGTACGGCGTTTATACGGCGCGGACATCGAGCGCGACGCTGCTCACCACTGTGCTGGCGATCGTCAGCCTGTCGATCTTCTTCGTCATCTTTCCGCCGACGACCTGAGGGGCTGTCACTGGCGTTTCCGCAGGCTCGAAACCCGTTGCATGCCGGACCGCGCCCGGTCCAACCTACAGAACGATCAGGGGGCAATGGCACAATCGGAAAAGCGGAGCGGCGTTCCGACAGATGCCGGGTACGGACGACCCGCGGGAGACAACATGAAGCATTTACTGATTGCAGTGGTCACGGTGGCGATCCTCGGCGGCAACGCCTGGGCACAGGAGAGTATTTTCGGCACCCTTAAGGATGCGCTCGGCGGCGCCGCGGGCTCCGGCGAAGCGTCGACCGCGACCGGTGCCGCCGGATCTTTGAGCACCGATGACATGGTCGCCGGGCTGCGCGAGGCGCTGCGCGTCGGTTCCGAGCGGGTCGTCGGCCGAATCGGCGCACTGGACGGGTTCAACGCCGATCCCGACATTCATATCCCGTTGCCGCCGGCGCTGCAGGATGTTCAGGAAAAGCTGGCGATGATCGGCATGTCGGGGCTGGCCGATGAGCTGGAGCTCAAGCTCAACCGGGCGGCGGAGAAGGCGGCGCCGCAAACAAAGGCGTTGATCTGGGAGGCGATCTCCGAGATGTCACTGGATGACGCCCGCAAGATTTACGAAGGGCCCGAGGATGCCGCGACCCGTTATTTCGAGCGGACTTCGTCCGACAATCTCGCCGACGTCATCCGGCCGATCGTCGACGACAGCCTCGCGGAAGTCGGCGCGATCAGGGCGTACGACGACATGATGGGCCATTACGCTGCGATCCCCTTCGTTCCCGACATCAAGGCGAACCTGTCGGACCATACGGTCCAGCTGACGCTCGACGGACTGTTCTACTACCTTGCCAAGGAAGAAGCCGGCATACGCCAGGATCCGATCAAGCGTACGACCGATTTGCTGACCCGGGTGTTCGGCTCCTGACAACGGGGCTGACGGCGCTTGCCGCGTGGCCGGTCGGTAGCGGTCACGGCGGACATCGCGCGGTTTCAAGGCACCAATGGTCGTGGCGGGCGTCGGACGCAGTGCTGGTCGACCGACGCCCGATTCCTGGCTGAAGAGACGTCCTATACGGGCATTTTGCGAAACCGCTCCCAGACTTCCTCCGGTTTACCGAGTACGTCCTCGACGGTCAGAATCTGCGTCACCCTGCTGCCGTCGTCCGAGTACGGTAGCCGCAGCATGAGATGCGACATCGCCAGGCCGTCGACTTTGGTCGGCACCTCGTTGATGAACATTACCGGGGCGCGCCGCTCGATGGTCATCACGTGCTGGTCCTCGCACAGCCGCCGGAAACCCGCCGGCTCGATGGCGTCCGTCGTCTGATGCGTCAGTTCGAAGAGATGCATGTTGGCGAGGCCGGAGCCGAAGAAGCGGTATCGGAACGGCGGCACGCCGTCATTCACGTCGATGACGTTGACGAACGGAATCGTCGCGTCAGGCATCGACTCGAGAACGGAAATGTCCCACTGCGGCAGGTCGGCCATGCGGCGGCGATCCTGCCAGCGTTCATGGATGTCCGACAGCCGGGCGCTGTCGCCGGCATGCCGGTCGAGGTCGACCCGGGTCCAACGGAACGGCGCGTAGCGATCGGGTGCATCGGGTGCCACGTCCTGTCGTTTCCCTCAGATAATTGTACGCCAGCCAAAATAACCCTATTCCGCCCGGCGGCGAAGTGAGAACCGGCCCGCCATCCGACGGGTGCGGGCCGGTCGATCAGCCGGGCCCGTCGCCCAGGAAGTCCCGCACCATCGCCGCGGCGTTGGCCAGACCGGTCCGTTCGACGGTGACGTCTTCGGGAAACGCATCGAGCAGGCGCGTCGGCGTCGAGCGGTCGAGCATCACGAACACGCCCCGGTCGCTGGCGCGGCGGATCAGCCGGCCGTACGCCTGCTTGAGGCGCAGCCGGGTCAGCATTTCATCGTAGATCTTGCCGCCGAAACGCGCGCGCCGCGCCTTGTGCAGGATATCCGGCCGCGGCCACGGTACCCGATCGAAGACGATGAGCCGGAGCGAGCGTCCCGGAACGTCGACCCCGTCGCGAACGGCGTCGGTCCCCAGAAGACACGCGTTCTCCTCGGCCCGGAAGATGTCGACCAGCGTCCCGGTATCGATCGGATCAACGTGCTGGGCGAGCAGCGGAATACCGCGTGCGTCGAGCGGCTCGGCGATCCGCTGGTAGGCGCCGCGCAGCCGCGCGATCGCGGTAAACAGGCCGAGCGCGCCGCCGCCCGATGCCTCGAACAGCACCCGGTAGGCGGACGCAATGGCTTCGTTGTCGGTCTTGGAGACGTCGTTGACGACGATCACCCGGGTCTGGCCGGCATAATCGAACGGCGAGGGGAAGGTCTCCTGCACCGGCGGCACGGCAAGGTGGCTGGCGCCGGTTCGCCAGGCGCCGGTCTGCAGGCCGTCGGCCATTGCGTCGTCTTCGACGCCCTTTCCCATGCCCGAATCGGATAGCGTGGCGGACGTCATCAGCACACCGTGCGCGGGTTCCAGAACAGCCTGCGCGAACGGCTCCGTCGGGTCGACCCAATGACGGTAGAGCCCGACGTCCCAGTCGTGGCCACCGCGCCGTTCGACGCCGAACCAATCGACGAACTGTTCGGGGGTTTCGGTGCCGAGGCTGCGCAGCATGTCGCGCCACGCGGAGACGGCCATGACGCCGCGCCGCGAGACGGAACGCATCGCCGCCTCGATGCGGATCCGGTCGGCGGTCTCCAGCGTGTCGGCCTCACGGTCGAGCAGCGCCGCCAATGCCTGCAGGAGCTTGTTCATCGGGCCGAGCAGGTTCTCAAGCGCGGCCTCCAGTGTGCGCGCCGCCTCCATCAGGCCGTCGACCGGCGGCTGCGTTTCGGTCTCGAGACTGTAGGGGCCGTCGGAGGCGCGGTCGCGGGCATAGACCTGCTGGCGGACGAGGGCGAGGAAGGCTTCCGTGGGGCCTTGCGCGCCGCCGCTGCCGAGCCGCGACGCCCAACCCCCCGAGGCCAGCGCGCGGGCGCCGTGCAGGACCTCGTCGAGCGCCTTGGTAGCGTCCTCGTCGCCGGCGATGAGATCGCCAAGCCGCGTCTTGAGGCCCCTCGACCTTGAACGGGATCCGGCCTCTGCGCCGACAAGCCAGCGCCGCAGATCGGCGGTCTCCTGCCCGCTCAGATGCGCCGCGAAGGCGCTGTCGGCGGCCTCGAACAGGTGGTGCGCCTCGTCGAACACGTAACGGGTCGGGCGCGAACCATCGGCGGCGTTCTCGTCGCCGCCGAGCGCCGCATGCACCATGACCAGCGCATGGTTGGCGACGACGATGTCGGCGCGCCGGGCGCGGCGTTGGGTGTGTTCGATGAAGCACTTCTGGTAGTGGGAACAAGCCGAGTACAGGCATTCGCCCCGGGTATCGGTGAGATCGAGCGTCAGGTTACGGCCCATGAGATCGCCGAGCCAGGCCGGAAAATCGCCGCCGATCATGTCGCCGTCGCGGCTCGCCGAGGCCCAGCGCGCCATCAGACCCAGCGGAATCGCGGTCACGCCGCCGGCGGTGGCGATGCGACCCACCGCTTCCTCGAAGTTCAGCAAACACAGGTAGTTCTCGCGACCCTTACGAAGGACTACACGGGCGGATTTCTCCAGCGGATCGGGGTGAAGGCGGTCGAGTTCGGCGTCGAGCTGGCGCTGCAGGTTGCGGGTGAACGTCGAGATCCACACCGCGCCTCGGTTCTTCTCGGCCCAGACGCTGGCCGGGGCGACGTAGCCGAGCGTCTTGCCGATGCCGGTGCCGGCCTCGGCGATGACGACGTGGGGTTCCTCGGCCCTCTCGCGCGGCAGGAAGGCGTGCGCGGCGCTCGAGGCGTAGGCCGATTGTTGTTCGCGTTGCTCCGAATCGACGCCGAGAAGCTGGACCAGCCGGGCGCGCGCCTCGACGGGCTCGACCGGCATGTTGCCGGGCGGGGTGTCCGGGGCGCCTTCCTCCCACTCGCGCAGGCGGCGCCACACCTTGAGGCCCGCAAGCGTGTCGCGCGAGGGCTCGGGGGCGAGATCGGCGGGAACCTGCATCACCGCGAGGGCCGCCGGGCCCCACGGCCAGCCGCCCCGGTCCATGGCCCGCAGGATATCCGCCATGCGCCTCGCGTTGTCATGTTCGTCTCCGCCGTGCCGGGCAGCCTCTGCCAGTTGCCGGAGCAGGCAGGCCGCGGCCTCGGGCAGCAGTGCTGCCTCGTCCTCGTGACTTGCCGGGATCGCAAGGCCGAGCGCGGCGGCGATTCCGCGTGGCGTCGGCAGGCAGAACCGGGCCGGGTGCACGAAGGCGAAGAGTTCCAGAACGTCGAGCGCCGGGAACGCCCGGGTGCCGAGCTTCCGCGCCATGGCGCGGCCGTGGCAGACGTACGGCCGGATATCCGCCATCAGGCGGTCGGATGCGGGGCCGGGCTCCAGAATCTCGATCTCGCCGTCCGGGGAGAGCCACAACGTACCCCTTACGGTGAGCACGACGGCCGGGTGATCGGGCAGCCTGACCGTCCCCGGGACGGTATCGGGAGGGGTGTCGGGATTCGCCATCTTCCACATTCAATAGCCCGTCCGGCGCGAGCCGTCACGCCAAACGCCCGGTGCGTCAATCGCTTGGCGGCGGTACTTGATCCACGGGCGAATAGGGCGTATCGAAGGGGAGAACCGGCGGGTTGGTTGCGCTCTGGCCAGCTGGGGGGAATAGCCGCAGACAAGGGCATAAAAGAGGGAATATTCGGCCGTGTTTCATCGGGCGAAACGAGCATCTGAAATCAATCTCGGCGACCGCTTCGTCAAGACCGACGATCCGCGTACGGTATGGGTGGTGAGCGGTCACGGCAGCGCCGTGTCCAAGATTCCGCATTACCAGGTGGTCCGCGAAGGCATGGAGACCCGTCGCCGCACGCTGTCGGCGACCACGTTGCTCGATCCGGATTTCTATCGCCGCGTTTCGGGCTGACCCGCCTCCGCGAGCGGGCCTCGTCTCCGACCCAGGCCGATTGCAATTGGACGGGTCGCCGAGTTGTGGGAGACTGGACCGACGATATCCGAGCCGCAGGAGAAAACCGCCAGCATGTCGGAGAACGTCAGGGATCGCGCGCCGCGCTACGAACTCTCGTCGATCAAGGCCGTCCTGAACGATCAGACCGTCGAGATCGTTGACGTCTCGCCAACCGGGCTGCTCGTCAAGAACGCTGACGCGAGCCTTGAGCGGGGCGACGCGGTGACCGTCACCCTGAGCGTGCCACTGATGAAAAAGTCGGTACCGGTGCCGGTCGACGGCTTCGTCGTGCGGTCCGACGAGCGCGGGACGGCGATCGATTACGTACGCCCGGCGACCGCGTGGCCGCACATTCTCCGGATTCTGAATCTCAGGGAAGGCGCCTGACGCCGACCGGGTCAGGCGGCCGCGTCGCTCGGTTCGGTGATTGTGGGAATCGGACCCTGGGTCCGGCTGTTGACGAACTGGTCGACGTAAGCGTTGCCGCTTTCGAACATCTTTGACGTCGGACCCGTCCACATGGCCCGCCCTTCATGCAGCATCACCAGGGTTTGCGCCGTGCGTTGGGCGCCCGTCATGTCCGAATTGACCGACACCACGGTAACGCCGAGCCGCCCGGTGATGTCGAGGACCATGTCGTTGATCATGTTGCTCATGATCGGGTCGAGCCCGGCAGTCGGTTCGTCGAGCAGCAGGACATCCGGGTCGTCGGCGATGGCGCGGGCGATGCCGACGCGCTTTTGCATGCCGCCGGAAAGTTCGACCGGGAACAGGTCAGCCTCCGCCGCGTCGAGCCCGACCAGCGCCAGCTTCTCGATGGCCAGGTCGCGGGCCTGCGCCCGGCTGATGTCACGTGTCTGCAAGACACGGAACGCGATGTTCTCCCAGACGGGCAGGCTGTCAAAGAGCCCGGAGCGCTGGAACAGCATGCCCATGCGCGGCGGGTGATCGAAGGTCACCGTGCCGGCGCTCGGCTTGTAAAGCCCGACGATGGTCTTGAGCAGAACCGTCTTGCCGGACCCCGATGGTCCGACCACGACGACCGACGATCCCGCCGGCACATGGAGGTCGAGTCCGTCGATCACGTTCATGCCGTCAAAGCTGACGTCGAGGCCGAGAACCGTGATGCCCGGCCCGCCTCGTGCAGCGCTTGCTGTGGTGTCGTCGCTCATGATGCTGCCACGATAGACCAGGCTTCGCCACGGCGGCCAGCGCGTTCGAGGATCATGCCATGGATATACGGAATCTCCCGTACCGTTAATCGCTCGTTAAGAATTGGCGGCGTATCGTTTCGCCATGATGAAAAACAGCCCCTACCTCGATCAGGATCGCGATCTCGACATCTTGCTTCGGCTCGTGCGCGATTACGATGCCCAGGTCAAGAAGCCCCGCAATCCGTCCATGCCGGCACGAACCGGCGCGACCATGCGGGCCGGCAAGCATATGATTTCCGCCGTTACCGGACCGACGCCTGTCGTACCGGGCAAGAGTCCCCTGAAGCGCGCTTCCTGACGCCTTCGTTCCTTCATCAGTCGGCTGATCGGTGTTTCTCGATCTCACCGAGGAGCCAGCGCGCGAACGCGCCCGCCGCCGCGTTGTCGCGGTCGTTGACGGCGAGATAGTAGCCGTCGACACACGGTTTCGACGGCAGGTCGACGCGGATCAGCGAACCGCTGCCAATGGCCGGCGCGGCAATCAATGAACTGGTGAGCGCGATGCCGAGACCGCGCCGCGCCAGATCGACCGCGAATCCATGCGAGTCGACCATCAATTGCGGCCGGAGTTCTCCGCCATAGCCGACGTGGTCGGCCCATTGCCGCCAGGTATCCGACGTGCCGACCGGTTCGATCAACGGGTGCGCGCCGAGGTTCGCCGGGTCGATCTCCAGTCCGGGCGCCGCGACGACGATCGAGTCGTTGGGCTCCAGCGCGGCCGCGTGCCGGCCGACGAGCGGTGCGGAGCCAAAGCGAACTTCGACGTCGGCGACCGGGCGGTGATACTCGTCCGGCCAGGTGGCCGTGACGAGACGAATCGGCAGGTCTGGATGCGCGGCGCGGAACGAGGCGATGCCGGGCGCCAGATACCACTGGGCAATGCTGACCGATGCCGCGACCGTCAGCGCCGTCCCCGCCCGCCCGGTATCGTAGGCCAGCGACAGGTCGGCCAGCGTGCTGATCGCCAGGCTGACGTCGGGAAGCAGACGGCGACCGTCGTCGGTCAGTGCCAGTCCGCGCGGCTTGCGCGTGAAAAGCGTCACCCCGAAGCGGCGCTCGAGGGAGCGCACATGCTGGCTGATCGCCGACTGGGTCAGGCCCAGTTCCCCGGCGGCGCCGGTAAAGCTCAGGTTCCGGGCAGCGGCTTCGAAGGCCCGGAACCAGGCGAGGGGCGGCATCTTGCGGACCATAGCTTCAACTTAGTCATAAGTATTGTTAATGCTTTAACCCGCAATTCTATCGTTTGTCAAAATCCCCCGTTCGGGCGCATCTAGAGGCCGCAATCGCCGACAGAGGGAGGGCCCGGCATGGAGCCGAAAATCCGCAAGATCGTCACCTACGACGAGGAGGTGCGCATCGAGGGATTCCGCGAGGCGTCGCCGCCGTGGCGTCAAATCGCCGTGGCCGCGGTGCTCGAGAATCCATGGGCCGGCCGCTACGTCGAGGACCTGAAACCCGAGATCCAGGCCTTCGGGCCGGTGCTCGGTGCGCTGCTGACCGAACGCATCATCGCGCTCGCCGGCGGTGGGGACGCCATCGAGGCCTACGGCAAGGCCGCCGTCGTCGGGCTCGACGGCGAGATCGAGCACGCGTCCGGGCTGATCCACACGCTGCGCTTCGGCAACCACTACCGCACCGCCGTCGGCGCCAAGTCGTACCTCGCGTTCACCAACACCCGCGGGCCCGCGAACGCGCCGATCATGGTGCCGCTGATGGACAAGAACGATGCCGGCAGGCGATCGCACTATCTCACTATCCAGTTCTCGGTCGCCGACGCGCCGCGCGCCGACGAGGTCGTCGTCGTGCTCGGCGCGGCGACCGGCGGCCGGCCGCATCACCGGATCGGCGACCGCTACCAGGACCTCAAGGACCTTGGCCATGACGTGGACAACCCGGCAGCGGTCTGACTATCCGGGCGGCATCGCCGGCGTCCGTGCGGGCGACGGTAAGCCGCTCGTGCTGATTCACGGCGTCGGTCTGAATGCCGACAGCTGGGGCACGCAGATCGACGTGCTTTCGGGTGAGTTCTCGGTCCACGCCCTCGACTTGCCGGGGCATGGCAACAGTGCGCCGGTCGCCGATCCAGCAATCGTTTCGGACTTCAGCGATGCGTTGGCGGCTGCATTCGGTGCCGTGGAGAAGCCGTTCTTCCTCGCCGGGCATTCGCTGGGTGCGCTAATCGCGCTCGACATCGCCGTCCGTTATCCCGAAACCTGCCGCGCCGTTGCCGCGCTCAATGCCGTTCACCGGCGCGGCCCCGAAGCCCTCGCCGCGGTGCGGGCACGCGCCAACGCCATGTCGGCGACGGAGGTCAACGATCCGGTGCCGACTCTCTCGCGCTGGTACGGCGACGATCTCGACGGCGCGGCGGCGCAGGCCTGCCGCCGATGGCTGACGTCGGTCGATCCCGCCGCCTACAAGGCCGCCTACACCGTGTTCGCCGATGCCGACAGCCCGGCCGATGAGGCTATGACCTCGCTCGGCTGTCCGGCGCTGTTCCTGACCGGCGGGCTTGAGCCCAACTCGACTCCGGCGATGTCCGAGGCGATGGCCGCCATGGTGCCCGACGGCCGCTCGGTGATCGTGCCGGGCGCCGCACACATGGCGATGATGACCCACGCCACCGCGGTCAACCGCGCCCTTTCTGATTTCTTCGGGGGCGCATCGTGACCGCCATTGATTCCGCCGCGCTCCGCAAGGCGTTCGGTGCGTTCCCGACCGGCGTCACCGTGGTGACGACCGTATCGGAGACGGGCGATCCCGTCGGCTTCACCGCCAACTCATTCACCTCGGTCTCGCTCGATCCGCCGATGCTGCTGGTCTGTCCCGGCCGCCACATGAACAGCTTTGCCGCGTTCGCCGCGTGCGAGCGGTTCGCGGTCAGCGTTCTCGCCGAAGGTCAGGAAGACGTCTCCAACACCTTCGCGCGGTTCGAGGGCGATCGTTTCGCCGCCGCCCGGTGGCAGCCGGATGCGGCCGGCGTGCCGCTGATCGAGGGTGCCGCGGCGCAGTTCTCGTGCCGCACCCGTGAGATCGTCGAGGCCGGCGACCACATCATCCTGCTCGGCGAGATCGACGGGTTCCACCATTCCGGCGGGCGCGGTCTCGGGTTTGTGCAGGGCCGCTACTTCAGCCTCGGCCTCGAACAGGCGGCGGCCGAGGCGCCGTTCCACGGACGCCGGACATATGCCGGCGCCATCATCACGGCCGGGGATGCGGTCTACCTGATGCAGACGCCGGCGGGATGGGCGGTGCCCCGGATCCAACTCGATCCGACGGCCTCGGTCCGCACCGCGCTCGGCGACTGGTTCGCGGCCGACGGCGTGCCGGTGGATCTCGGCCGCACGTACTCGGTCTACGACGGCGACCGGGGCGAACACTTCACGTTCTTTCTGGGCACCGCACTGACCGGTGCGACGGCGGGTTCGGGTACGTTCGTTCCGCTCGGCGACATTGCCGGTCTGGCGTTCGCGACGCCGGCGGAACGGTCGATGATGGACCGCTTCGTCACCGAGACGCGGACCCGGTCGTTCGGTTTCTACGTCGGCGACAGCGTCACCGGCTACGTTCACAAGATGGATGGCGACGACGGAACAACGAGGTAAGCCATGGACTTTTCGCTTTTCGCGCACATGGAACGGCTGACGCCGGACCAGTCCCACGAGCAACTCCACGAGGAGTTTGTCGAACTCTGCAAGATGGCCGACGAGGCCGGCATGCGGGCGGTGTGGACCGGCGAGCATCACGGCATGGAGTTCACCATCGCGCCCAACCCGTTCATCACCATCGCCGATCTGGCGCATCACACGCGGAACGTGAAGCTCGGCACCGGGACGATCGTCGCGCCGTTCTGGCACCCGATCAAGTTGGCCGGCGAGGCGGCGATGACCGACCTCATAACCGGTGGCCGGCTCGAGATCGGCATCGCGCGCGGCGCCTATTCCTACGAGTACGAGCGCTTGCGTCCGGGCCTCGATGCGTGGGAGGCCGGTCAGCGTCTGCGCGAGATCGCGCCCTTGCTGCCCAAGCTGTGGGCGGGCGATCACGCCCACGAGGGCGAGTTCTTCACGTTTCCCAAGGCGACGTCGTCGCCCAAGCCGGTACAGCCGGGCGGTCCGCCGATCTGGATCGCAGCGCGCGATCCCAACAGCCACGAGTTTGCCGTCCACAGCGGCTTCAACGTGCAGGTCACGCCGCTGTGGCAGGGCGACGAGGAGATCCGCTCGCTGATGGACCGGTTCGAGGCCGCGTGCGCGAGCCACACCGGGCCGCGTCCCAAGATCATGCTGCTGCATCACTTCTACGTCGCCACGGACGAGGACGACGCCATGGACGGCGCCCGGCTGCTGAGCCGGTTCTATTGCTACTTCGGTGCCTGGTTCCAGAACAAGCGACCGGTGACCCAGGGCCTGATCGAGGCGCTGAGCGAAGAGGAGATCGCCGCCAACGAGATGATGGCGCCCGAGAAGCTGCGCCGCGACCTGACCGTCGGCACGGCCAGGGAGGTGATCGAACGGATCAAGCGGTTCGAGGACATGGGCTACGACGAGTTCTCGCTGTGGATCGACAGCGGCATGCCGAGCGAGCGGAAAAAGGCCTCGCTTCGCCGCTTCATCGATGATGTCATGCCGGCATTCGCGTAAGGGGGCGACGATGACCGACAAGCCGCACTACCAGCTTTTCATCGACGGCGCCTGGACCGAGGGCGCAGCCGGGCAGGTCATGGAAAGCGCCAATCCGTCGACGGGGGAGGCCTGGGCGACGTTCGCCTGCGCGTCGGCCGACGATGTCGATCGTGCCGTCGCCGCGGCGCGCCGGGCCCTCGACGATCCGTCGTGGCGCGACCTGAGCCAGACCGCGAGGGGCAAGCTCCTCTACAGGCTCGCCGACCTGATCGAGGCCGACGCCGAGACCATCGGCCGGGTCGAGACCAAAGACAGCGGCAAACTGGCCGCCGAGACCGTGTCGCAGACCCGCTACGTCGGCGACTACTACCGCTACTTCGCCGGTCTCGCCGACAAGATCGAGGGCGCCGTGCTGCCGATCGACAAGCCCGAGATGCATGTTTACACGCGGCGCGAGCCGATCGGCGTGGTCGCCGCGATCGTGCCGTGGAACGCGCAGATGTTCCTCACCGCGACCAAGCTCGGCCCGGCGCTGGCGGCGGGCTGCACCGTGGTGCTCAAGGCCTCCGAGGTGGCGCCGGCACCGATGTTCGAGTTCGCGCGCCTGATCGAGCGGGCGGGTTTCCCGCCGGGCGTGGTGTCGGTGATTACCGGCGACGCCGAGAACTGCGCGATCCCGCTGACGCGGCATCCGGACGTCGATCGCATTGCGTTCACCGGCGGGCCCGGGACGGCGCGCCACGTGGTGCGCAATTCGGCTGAGAACTTCGCCGTCACGACGCTGGAACTCGGCGGCAAGTCGCCCATCGTGGTGTTCGAGGACGCCGATCTGGAAAGCGCGGCAAACGGGCTGATCGCCGGCAACTTCGGCGCGTCCGGCCAGTCGTGCGTCGCCGGTTCACGCGGTTTCGTGCACCGCTCGATCCTGCCGGCGCTGGCAGGCCTCATCGAGGAGAAATCGAAAGGCATCGTCGTCGGCGATCCGCTCGACGCGGCAACCCACGTCGGCCCGCTGTGCACCCCGGCACAGGTCGAGCGCATCGAGGAGACGCTGGCGGCGGCACGGGGGCAGGGCGCCGCCATCCGCTTCGGCGGCACCCGGCCGGCGGGCTTCGAAGGCGGCAACTGGTTCCTGCCGACCCTGGTCGAGTGCCCGGATACGACGAGCGAGACCCTGAGGACCGAGATGTTCGGGCCGGTCATGTCTTTGGTGCCGTTCGACACCGAGGACGAGGCCATCGCAATGGCCAACGACACGCCCTACGGGCTGGGCTCCGGGATCTTCACGGAGAACCTCGCCCGCGCGCACCGGGTCTCGGCGCGGATCCGCGCCGGCATCTGCTGGATCAACACCTACCGCGCGGTGTCGCCGATCGCGCCGTTCGGCGGCTTCGGCGACTCGGGCTACGGCCGCGAAGCGGGCCTCGAGAGCGTGCTCGACTACACCCGGACGAAGACGGTCTGGGTCAACACCTCGTCGAAGCCGATGGCCAATCCGTTCGTGATGCGGTGAGCGGAGGCTGTCATGCCGGGTTCCCATGTTCAATCGAGACCGGTAACCGCCGGACAGGGGCTGGACCCGTCGGCATACTGCGATCCGGCAATCGCCGAGCGCGAGACGGCGCAGCTGTTTCGAGCATCCTGGGTCGGGCTCGGGCGGGCCGACCAGATCGCCAAGCCGGGCGATTATGTCACGCGTGATATCGCAGGCGCCTCGCTTATTCTGATTCGCGACCGAAATGGCACGCCGCATGCGTTTGCCAATGTCTGCCGGCATCGGGGGTCCCGCCTGCTCGACGGCGAGGGAAACTGCAGGCTGGTACGCTGTCCGTTCCATTCCTGGAGCTACGCGCCGGACGGCCGGCTGGCGGTCGCGCCGCACATGGACGAGGTCGATGGATTCGACGCGTCGACGCACGGCCTGATCGAGTACCCGTTGGCCGAACGTCTCGGTTTCCTGTTCGTGTCGCTCGGTGGCGACGCTGGCCCGGTCGACGACTGGCTCGGGGATTTCGACGCCGTGCACGCGCCATGGCCACTCGCTGACATGACGACGTACAGAAAGCGGTATCTGACGGTCGCCTGCAACTGGAAGGCCTTTCTCGACGTATTCAACGAGTACTATCACCTCGGATCGGTGCATCCGCGCTCCATTGACAGTCTGTACGCGCGGCCGGAGGCGCCGGACGCGGTACGCGGACAGTTCGCTTCCCAGTTCGGGGTCACCAAGGGCACCGGTGCTTTGCTCGAGGACAGGCAGGACCTGGCCCTGCCGGCGATGCCGGGCCTCGAAGCACCATGGCGAGACGGGGTCCGATACACCTGGGCGTTTCCGTCTATGACGTTCGCTGCCGGGCGCGATGCGCTGTGGGTCTACGAGGCCTATCCCGACGGCCCCGACGCGTGCTCCGTCGTGCAAACCGTCTGTTTTCATCCTGAAACGATGACGTCGCCGGGGTTTGCCGATCGTGCTGCGGCTTACGTCGAGCGGGCCGATGCGGCGCTGGACGAAGACATTCCGGCGCTCGCGTTCCAGCATCGAGGGCTCATGAGCTGCGACGCCGTTGCCGGTCCCCTGCACGGGCTTCTCGAGGCCAGCGTGCTGCGTTTCGCCCGGTGGTGGGAAACGAAGATGGCCTGAGGGGTGGCACGTCCGTCATGCGGTTGGCACCCGGGCGACGGGTCACACGGCAGGCCGCGCAAATCTTCTGGCTAGCGACATTTCCTGAGTATATAAGCCCACCGAATGTGTCGTCGAAGATCGGCTGTCCGATTTGCCCGCAGGGCCGGCGACATAAGTAGGTATCAGATGTCATTCCTGGCTCAGTTGCTCGGCACCGTATTCGGCGCGATCGCCGGATTCGGGGTTTTTTCGATGGCGGTCTTCGTCGTCGACGGTGTTTTGGTCAATCTCGGTTACGTTGGCGCTGGCGTCGGCGCACTGATCGGCTTTGGAGCCGGTTACCTCGTTGCGAGAAGCTACGAAAAGTCGCAGATCAAGGACGCGAAAGCGATCAGGCGTCCAGCACGGGCGCGCGTGCACTAACGCCGGGCATCGCCCGTTCGGCACTCATGAATCGCTTCGGCTTGCGTCGAGCGGGCCGACGCGGCGCTGGACGAGGACGTTCCGGCGCTCGTGTTCCAGCATCGAGGGTTTTCGAGCTGCGACGCCGTTGCCGGTCCCCTGCACGGGCTTCTAGAGGCCAGCGTGCTGCGCTTCGCCCGGTGGTACGAGACGAAGGTGTCGTAAGGGGCCGTTCTCCAGGTGGTCACGCCACGGGACTGGCGCGTCCGAGTGGTCGGTGTTCGCCGCGCGTCGACTTCCGTTCGGATGAAAGGCTACAATTTCCGCGGATGGCCTAGTACCGGAGACCAGCCGATGAAGAAGCCCCTGGCGTTCGAGGACAAGGACCTGATGTGGCGCGACGAACTGCGCCCGACGCGACTTGCCGCCGAGTTCCACGGCGCCGAGCTGATGATGCTGGACCACCGCATCCGCTCGACCGTCGTCGTCTTCGGCAGCGCCCGGGCGAACAGGGCTTCGGCGGCGCAGAATGGCGATCCGGCGTCCGACCTGTCGCTCTACCTCGATCTGGCCGAGGAGACGGCGTTCCGCATTACCCGGTTCAGCGAGCAATGCTGCGCGCGCGATCCCGACGGGTTCCGCGACTTCGTGATCTGCACCGGCGGCGGACCGGGAATCATGGAGGCGGCGAACCGCGGCGCCGACCGCGCCGGCGGCATCTCCATCGGCCTCAACATCCAGCTGCCCAAAGAGCAGCATGGAAACCCGTACATCACGCCCGATCTCAATCTCCGCTTTCACTACTTCGCGATGCGCAAGATGCACCTGATGATGCGTGCCAAGGCGTTGGTGATCTTCCCGGGCGGATACGGCACGCTCGATGAACTGTTCGAGGCGCTGACCCTGGTGCAGACCGGGAAGGTCGCCCGCATCCCGATCGTCATGTTCGGCGAGGCCTACTGGCGCAAGGTCATCGACTTCGATCACCTCGTCGCCGCGGGCGCCATCGATCGCGACGACGCCGATCTTTTCGAGTTCGTCTCGGATGTCGGGCAAGCGGTCGGGCTGGTCTGCCCCGGCGCCTGAACCCGTACGGGGTCAGACCTCGAAGCTGTTGAAACAGGTTCCCGAGTTCGTGATCGAAGGCGGCGTCGATCTGGCGTAAGTTGGGACGCTACCAAGGGAAACGATCCGTCATGCCGGCCAACCACGACCACCTGAAGATCATCGAGCGGCGGTTGCTGTGGCTCTCGCACTGGATGATCCACAACGCCAACAATCTCCGCGACAAGGCCGACGGGCTGAAGGTCGGCGGACATCAGGCATCGAGCGCCTCGATGGTCTCGATCATGACGGCGCTCTACTTCTCGGCCCTGCGGCCGGAAGACCGGGTCGCGGTCAAGCCGCATGCCTCGCCGGTGTTTCATGCCATCCAGTACCTCATGGGCAATCTCGATCTCGAGCGCATGAAGAACTTCCGCGGTCTCGGCGGGGTGCAGTCCTACCCGTCGCGGACCAAGGATACCGACGACGTCGACTTCTCGACCGGGTCGGTGGGGCTCGGCGTCGCCATCACCGCGTTCGCCTCGATCGTGCAGGACTACGTCGCCGCCAAGGCCTGGGGCCGCGACGCGCCGCACGGCCGGATGGTTGCGCTGGTCGGCGACGCGGAATTGGACGAAGGTAACATCTATGAATGCCTGCAGGAGGGCTGGAAACACGATCTCCGGAACTGCTGGTGGATTATCGACTACAACCGCCAGTCCCTCGACGGGGTCGTCCACGAGGGCCTGTGGGAGCGTATCGAAGGAACGTTTCGCTCGTTCGGCTGGGACGTGGTCACGCTGAAGTACGGTGCCCTGCAGCGCGCCGCGTTCGACAACCCCGGCGGCGACCGTTTGAAGGCCTGGATCGACGCTTGTCCGAACCAGCTCTATTCGGCGCTGAGTTTTCAGGGAGGGGCCGCGTGGCGCAAGCGCCTGAGCGATGATCTCGGCGATCAGGGAGCGTTCTCGGCGCTGCTCGACGGATACACCGACGACGAAGTGGCGGCGCTGATGCAGAACCTCGGCGGCAACTGTGTCGCGACCCTGGCGGACGCCTTCGCGGCGATCGATCACGACCGGCCGGTCTGTTTCCTGGCGTATACGATCAAGGGGTGGGGGACGCCGCTGGCGGGCCACAAGGACAATCACGCCGGCCTGATGAACCCGCAGCAGATGGCGGGCTGGCAGGAACACATGGGCGTTCCCGACGGCGCCGAGTGGGAGCCGTTCGCCACGGTCGGCGATGTCGCCGGTCTTCAGGCGTTTCTCGATGGCGTCGCGTTCTTCGCCAAGGGGCCGCGCCGCTACACCGATGCGGCCGTCGCCTCCGCGCTGCCGGATCTCGTGCCGGAACGCGAGATCTCGACGCAGGCGGGCTTCGGCAAGTATCTCGACGCGGTCGCAAAGTCCGAGAGCGACTTGGCGGACCGTATCGTCACCACCTCGCCCGACGTGACGGTGTCGACCAATCTGGGGCCCTGGGTCAACCGGCGCGGCCTGTTCGCGCGCGACAATCAGGAAGACACCTTTCAGCTTGAACGCATTCCGTCGACCCAGAAGTGGACGTTCAGCCCCGCCGGGCAGCACATCGAACTCGGCATCGCCGAGATGAACCTGTTCCTGCTGCTGGGTGCCGCCGGTCTGTCGCACAGCCTGTTCGGCAAGCGCCTGCTGCCGGTCGGCACGGTCTACGATCCGTTCGTTGCCCGCGGCCTCGATGCCCTCAACTACGCCTGTTACCAGGACGCCCGCTTCATCATCGCGGGCACGCCGTCCGGCGTGACGCTGGCGCCCGAGGGTGGCGCGCATCAATCGATCGGCTCGCCCCTGATCAGCATGCGCCAGGACGGCCTCGCCGCGTTCGAACCCGCCTACTTCGATGAACTCGCGGTGATCATGTCGTGGGCCTTCGATTACCTGCAGCGCGACGGCGACGGCGACCCGGACGAGCGAACGTGGCTGCGCGACGAAACCGGCGGGTCCGTTTACCTGCGGCTGTCGACGCGGCCGATCGAACAACCGGCGACGCGGCGCGACGACGCCTTCCGCCGGGGCTCCATCGACGGCGCCTACTGGTGGCGCGAGCCAGGCCCCAACTGCGAGTTGGTCATCGCCTACCAGGGCGCGGTTGCGCCCGAGGCGATCGCCGCCGCCGGCATCCTCGGCCAGCAGCGTCGCGACATCGGCGTTCTTGCCGTGACCTCGGCCGACCGGCTAAACGCCGGCTGGACGGCGGCTCAGCGCGACCGGGCGCGCGGTCATCGGGACGCGACGTGCCATGTAGAGCGGTTGTTCTCGGGCCTGCCGCGGCATTGCACCGTGCTGACGGTGATCGACGGCCATCCGGCGACACTCGCCTGGCTCGGGGCCGTCGGCGGCCACCGGACCATCCCGCTCGGGGTCGAGCACTTCGGCCAAACCGGCACAATCAGCGATCTCTACCGGCATTTCGGAATCGACACCGACTCGATCGTCGGGCAGGCGCTCGGTGCGCTGCAGACCGGCGCTGAATCGACGCGGGCGGCGTCACGATAAGTCTGCCCAGCGCCGTTGCCGACGGGCGCCTTGGCGAGATTAATCGGCGTCAACCGCCCTGATAAAATTCAACACGAACGGATGGGAGGAGACGGGGAAACAACCGCTATCAATGAGGTTCGTACCGTCGCCCAATCGTGTGCAGTATCTGACGGCCTCATAATACGCTTTCTCGTACTCGGCGCTGACAAACAGATACGCCAGATTCTGAGAAACGAATCCGTCAAGGCCGGAGTCGCCGAGCGCCTGAATGAAATCGACGATATCCGGCGTCAAGGTTAGCGAGTACTCGAAAATGCCTTCGTGGGTCACTGCGCGGTGGATGATCGGTCGGTGTTCCGTCAGTGGCAGATCACCTCCAATCAAGATCGTGCCGATCAAGTCCCGGTAGGCTGGGAAACCACCCGAGGACTCGGTGTGGCTACGGACATGCGTGTGATAGACGACAACCGGTTCATGTCTGGAGATAAGCGATAGGACGAGGGTCGCATCCGGCCTTACGCCCGTGGCTGTTTCGTCGGAGCCGAGTTCGATCCACAGGCAACGAGCGGGTAGAAACGCGTAAGCCTCTTCCAGTTCACTCTCCGACGCCATTCGCCGCAGCTCGCGTTCACCTGCTTCCGCGCATTTGTCCGGGACGATCAGGCGAATTCGATTGTCGGAATTCTGCCTCAGGGCGGGACTGAGAACGATTTCTCTGTGATCATCGGCCAGTCCCGGTGCACTACCCGCACCGATGTGCCGGTCTGAACCGCTCATGCCCGGGTTAGGCTGCAAGACTAAGTATATGACAAGCACAACCGCGAGGCAGAGACGCGCTGCGTACGCGATAGTCAATGCACGGGTTCTCCTTGATCGGATCGACCCTCTCGACAATTCTGCGCTTCGAAATCCTCAAATGCAAATCGGGCTGTGCGGCGAACTCACTTACTCGTCGATCAACCTTCCAACGCCGTTCAACACAACGGAACGAGGGCCGGCAATTTGTACGTGGCAAACTGGCGCTGCAATAAATCGTGGCTGCAGTCGGCGTTCTGATCAACGCCGTTCCAATGCGCCGACCGGCACCGGTACGTTTTGCAATTTTAAGTAGTATCGCGTATATTCTCTCGTGGAACTATGCCGGGAATGCAATCGCCGGGGTGTAGGAGCTAGATTTGCTTGAGTTGATCAAAGGTTTGGCGATGCTGCTCGCCATCGCGCTCCTCCACCGTTACGTCCTTCAGCTGACCCGGAACAACGATACACATCGCCAGATTCTGTGCGGCCTGCTGTTTGGCGGGATGTGCGTGTTCGTGATGTCCACGCCCCTCGAACTGGCGCCGGGGATCATTTTCGATCCGCGCTCGGTAGTGCTCAGTATGGCGGGCCTGTTCTCCGGTGTAATCGGCAGCGTGATCGCCGGCGGCATTGCCGGCGGTTATCGGGCATGGTTGGGCGGCGGCGGTGCGCCTGTCGGCGTATCGGTCGTGGTGATGTGTACCGTCGCCGGCCTGGCGTTCCGTGAACTGTACAACCGAAAAATGGTGTCGCTGAACTGGGTCAACCTGCTGATGTTCGGCGGCCTGGTTCATTTGCTGACCATCGGTCTTTTCACCATGCTCCCGGCCGAGGTTGTTGCCCACGTGATGAACAGCGTGGCGATCCCGATGGTCATCGTCTTCACGCCCGGCGTGATGATTCTGGGTTTCTTGCTCGCGGACAATGAGAAGACGGCTGAGATTCAGGGCAAGCTGGAACTGCAGACGCGAGAGGCCCGGGAGGCCAATGCCGCCAAGTCCCGGTTCATCGCGACGATGAGCCACGAACTCCGCACGCCCCTGAACGCGATACTCGGCTTCACGGAGATCATCCACAACGAGACCATGGGCCCGCTCGGCAACAAGAAGTACGCGGAGTACATCGAGGATATCCGCAACAGCGGTCAGGACCTTCGTCGCATGATCGACGATCTTCTGGATATCACGCGGCTGGATCTCAGGACGTACGAGTTCTTCAACGAGGAGATCAACGTTGCCGCGATCACCAAAGATCTAACCCATCGATTCGAGGTACTGGCCGAGAAGTCGGGAATAGAGATCCGTTTCTCCGCCGCGGATGACTTTCCGCCGGTACTGTTTGCGGACCGCAAGGTGCTTACTCACATCTTCAACAATCTCATTTCCAACGCGATCAAGGCGTGTTCGCCGGGCGATGAGATCGAGGTCTCCGTTAGGGTTATCGGCGACGAGTATGTCCTCCAGGTGCAGGATACCGGAGCCGGCATGAGCAGGGAAATGCAGTCAAAGCTCGGCACGCCGTTCGTTCGGCATAGTGACGCAGATCTGGCGCGGAATTCGAACGAGGGCATCGGCATCGGTTTCTACGTGACCCGATCCCTGGTCGAAGCGCGCGGCGGGCGGGTCGAGGTCGAGAGCGAACTCGGCAAGGGAACGACCGTCAGGGCGATTTATCCGAAATCCCTTTTTGCGCCCCGTGATCCTCGACCGCAGAGCTCGACGGAAGACATCGACCACACGCCGGAACGTGAAAATATTCCTTGAACGAATATGAAAAACATCCTATACTGCCAATCGCTGTTTTGTGATGGTGAATAGGAATGTCGATGTCCGCGTCAGGCGGCCGGCGGGAGCGGATGCCCATAAATGCGGTTCGCCGGGGGTCGATGGTCTGAAATCTACCGGAAGCCGATTTCACGCGTGTTTCCAAGCCCTTGGCAATTGCACAAGATGGTCCGGCGTTGGGCCGCAAATGGGCGGAAGATAGGCAGGAAATAGGCAGGAAATAGGCAGGAAATAGGCGGGACGGTGCCGCCGCTCGTTGTCATTCCCGCGGAAGCGGGAATCCAGGGAAGCCGCGGCTGGACCCCCGCTTTCGCGGGGGTGACGGTAGAGGAAGCGGGGGTGACGGGAGAGGAAGCGGGGGTGACGGTGAAGGTCGAAAGGACGCGCGCCGGGCGTCCCGTCGCAGTGAATCCGCGTATCCCGGATCGATCTCGCGCCGGGCCTCGCCGGGCCATTTCCCCGGCGCGAGGTCTTTGCCGGGAACGCCGACGTCAGCCGATCACCGAGAAGCTGCTCTCCGGATTGATCTCGCGCTTGCGGGAATAGAAGCCGGCGTTCACGACCTGGTCAATGTAAGGCAGGCGGAACTGCATCGGGTCCGCGTCGTGGTCGTTGCCACTCTCGCAGTAATCGATCAGCGCGGCCATCATCTTGCCGGCGATCGGCGCGTTCTTGTACTGGTTGCCGCTGGTGCCGCAGGCCATGTAGAAGCCGGGGACCTGGCTCTTGTCGTAGATCGGGATCCAGTCGTCGGCGACGTCGTAAAGGTCGACCACGCCCTTCATCTGCGAGGGAATGCCGAGGCTCGGCACGCGCTGGGCGTAGCGGTAGGCCTGGTGGGTCCACTGGTCGGAGAAGTTGCGGTCGTAGGTGTCGGGATCGACCCATTCGCGCGGGTCGCACGGCGGGTCCTCGGACCCGATCAGGATGAAGTTGCCCTTCTCCGGGCGCACGTAGCAACTGATGTCGCTGTCCGAGATCACGAAGCCGTCGTTGAAGAAATCGAAACCCTCGGGCGCCGGCACGTGGGTGACCTCCTGCTTGAGGACCTTGGTCGAGATCGTCATGTCGTCGAGCGCGCCGGCCATCGCGTTGAGGTGCGACGAATACGGCCCGCCGACGTTGACGACGACGTCGCTGTGGATCTCGGTGCCGTCATCGAGCTTGACGCCCGCGGCGCGGCCGCCGGACTTCAGGATTTCGACGACCTTGCGCTTGAAGCGGAACTGGCCGCCGGCGGCCTCCGCCGCGCGCTGCAGGTTGTGGGTCGAGAGCGCCGGGTCGGTGACGTAGCCCGCCGTCGGCCACCACACCGCCTCCTTGACGCGCTGGCCGTTGGGCTTGCCGAAGTCCGGGTCGTCCATGCGCTTGGCCGGATCGAAGCTCTCCAGGTTGTAGAATGGCAGCTTCTCGAGGATCGTGGCCTCGTCCCACAATTCGTAGGGGATGCCGAGCTCCTCGCTCAGGGTCTGGTGCTTCCTGAGATAACCGTTGTGGTGGGTGCACATGACCATGCAGCCGGTCTCGCGGAACTCGGCGAGGCCCGCCTCGTCGTCGCAGCCGAGGTAGTCCTTCCAGTCGCGCCAGTAGTGGTAGCCCTCCCAGGCAAAAGCGATACCGTCGTAGGTCGAGTAGTGCACGCGGATGATGGCGCAGGATCCGCTGGTCGGGCCGTAGCCCGCCGCCGGGTTCTTGTCGATCGATATGGTCTTGCGGCCCGCGCGGTTGAGCTCCAGCGCGATCGCCGCGCCGATCACGCCGGCGCCGATGACGATGGCATCCGTGGTCTCGGTCATGTTGGCGTTCCTCCCTTAAAGGCGCATCTGTTGGCCGGCCGGGTCGTAGGGCGAGGGGGCCATCACGGTGGCCTGGCTCTCGACGCCGACGACGTAGGTGGTAAGCGTCGTGCCGGGTTCCGCACATTCGGGCGTGACGAGGGCCATGGCAAGGCTCTTGCCGACGGTGTGCCCGTAGCCGCCCGAGGTGATGAAGCCGATGCGCTTGTCACCGGCGTAGATCGGCTCGTAGCCCGAGGCGTCGGCCTCGGTGCTGGCGATCTCGAGGGTCACCAGGCGGAAGGGCGCGGTGTTGCCGTCGCGCTCCCTGAGCGCCGCGTCACGGCCGTGGAACGCGCCCTTGTCCCAGGCGATCCAGCGGTCCATGCCGGTCATGCCCGGGGTGCGGTCCTGCATGAACTCGGCGTTCCAGATGCCGAAGCTCTTCTCGAGCCGCAGGCTGTTCATGGCGTAGAAGCCGTACTCGCGGAGCCCGTGAACGCGGCCCGCCTCGAGCAGGGTCTCGCGCAGGGTGATGTGCTCGGCGGCTGAGCAGTTGATCTCGTAGCCAAGTTCGCCGGCGACCGACATGCGCGCGACCTTCGCCCGGATCAGGCCGACGTCGAGGGTGCGGCAGCCAAACATCGGGAAGGCTTCGTTGGAGACGTCCTCGTGGGTCAGGCTTTCGAGGACCTTGCGGCTGTTGGGTCCGGCGAGCGAGAAGCCGCAGGTCGCATCGGCGATGTCGCGCACGCTGACGTCGCCCTCGAGAAGGTCGTGGAACCAGCGCATGTGCCAGTTGCGCAGGTAGTAGGATCCCATGATCCACCACGTGCCGTCGCCCCAGTTGAATACCGTCAGATCGCCCTTGAGCTTGCCCTCCGGCGACAGCATCGGCGCCAGCTTGGCGCGTCCGGGCCTGGGCAGTTTCGAGGCCATCATCCTGTCGAGCCAGGCCTCGGCGTCCGGACCGGTGACCTCGTAGCGCGAGAAGCCGGAGATATCGAGGAGGCCGACCTGCTCGCGCACCGCCTTGCATTCGGCGGCGACGTGCTCGAAGGCGTTGGAGCGCTTGAGGGTGGGCGTCTCCTCGAAGCCCTCGGGCCCGAACATCAGGGGGACTTCCAGGCCCCAGGAGTTGCCCCACTTGCAGCCCGCGGCAGTCATGCCGTCGTAAGCCGGCGACTTCTTCAGGGGGCGTCCGGCGGGCAACTGTTCGTTCGGGTACGTCATGACGAAACGCCGCGAGTAGAACTGGCCGGTGGTCTGCTTGATGTACTCGCGGTTCGAAGCGAAGTCGCCATAGCGCGCGATGTCCATCGACCAGGCGTCGGCCTCGGTGTCGCCATGAATCATCCATTCGGCGAGGGTCTTGCCGACGCCGCCGCCCTGCAGGAAGCCGGCCATGACGCCGCAGGCCAGCCAGTAGTTGCGGATGCCGCGCACCGGGCCGACCAGCGGATTGCCGTCGGGCGAGAAGGTGAAGGCGCCGTTGACCCAGTTCTTGACGCCGACCTCGTTGAGGCACGGATAGCGCTCGAACGCCATGACGAGTTCGTCAGCGATGCGGTCGGTGTCCTCGTTAAAGAGTTCGATGCCGTAATCCCACGGTGCGCCGTCGATCGCCCAGTGCTGGTGGTTGATCTCGTAAATGCCGACAAGGATGCCCTTCTGGTCCTGGCGCATGTAGGTGAAGCCCTCGAGGTCGACGGTCATCGGCACTTCGAAGTCGAGGGTTTCGAGCTCGGGGATGGTATCGGTCACCAGGTAGTGGTGCTGCAGCGGCGCCACCGGCAGGTCGAGGCCGACCATGCGGCCGACCTGCTTGGCCCACAGGCCGCCGGCGTTGACCACGTGTTCGGCGTGGATGGTGCCCTTCTCGGTGATCACGTCCCAGCTGCCATCGGCGCGCTGGACCAGTTCCTCGACCTTGTTGTGCTCGATGACCTCGGCGCCGCGCTGTCGGGCGGCACGCGCGTAGGCATGCACGGTACCGGTGGTGTCGATGTAGCCTTCGCGATCGGCCCACAGGCCGCCGAGGACGCCGGTGACGTCCATGATCGGGCAAGCCTTCTTGACCTCTTCCGGCGTCATCAGGTGGCAGTCCTCGATGCCGATCGACTGAAAGATGCGGTAGGCCGACTGCAGCCATTCCCAGCGTGCCGGCGCCGAGGCGACCGTGACGCCGCCGGTCATATGCAGGTTGATGTCCTGGCCGCTCTCCTTCTCGACCTCGGCGAGGAGGTCGATGGTGTAGGCTTGCAGCGCCGCCATGTTGGGATCCGCGTTGAGCGCGTGGATGCCGCCCGCCGCGTGCCACGACGACCCGGCCGTCAGCACGTTGCGTTCGACGAGCGCGACGTCGGTCCAGCCGAACTTTGCCAAGTGATAGAGAACCGAGGCGCCGACGACGCCGCCGCCGATGACGACAACCCGATACTGTGACTTCATGAACCCTCTCCCTCGACCCGCCGACACGCGTTCCCGCCGCGTACCGGAGTCCGTCCTGCACGATCGCGATAGTCAATCGAAACCGCCGGATCATGACAAGCGTTCCGCACCCGAAAAATATTCTGCCATTCTTGAATTTGTGTATCCGATATCGCCGTCGAGATGGATCGCGATGACTGCGGTAAGAACTGATTCCATTTGTCGGGGCAGATGAATACGTGATACCCCTTAGTAACACGTTGAGCCCCTCCGATCTTGCGTAGCAATTCCGGGACCCGCGCATGAACAAGCTCTTTCCGGCCTTGATCCTCTCGATCGTTGTCCTTCTTCAGTGTGCATCTGGCGCCCGGGCTGAGTCCTTGCGGGTCGCCACGTCGACATCGGGCTGGGCAATCTGGATCGCCAAGGAGATGGGCTTTTTCGAAGAGGCCGGCGTCGACGTCGAGGTCGAACTGGTTGCATCCGGTGTCGCGGCCGGCGGCGGTCTGATCGACGGGAACTACGACGTGGCGACCATGTCTGGGTTCGCGTTCGTTGCGCGAAGTTTCAATCATCCGGATCTGCGGGTCATCGGGACCGTCGCCTCGATTGCCAACGTGCATCTCATCGCGCGCGCGGATCGCGGAATCTCCGGACCTGCCGATCTCAAGGGCAAGCGAATCGGCCTCCGCGGTGGTTCGATTAGCGAGTTTTTTCTAGGGCGGCTGCTCGACCTGCACAAAGTTCGGCCGACGGATATCAAGACCGTCGACATCGCACCGCCGGACCTGCCCAAGGCGTTGTCCGACGGAGTTGTCGACGCCATCGTCAGCTGGCAACCATATGCCAAGCAAGCGGCCGACGGACTTGGTATTCCCTCGGTCGACATAACCGTGCAGGGCGGTCAGTCGTACTACTTCGACCTAGTGGTTCGGAAGCAGACGCTGACGCAACGCCGCGGCGACCTCAAGAGACTGCTGGAAGCCCTCGTCCGCGCAAGTGAGTGGGCATCGGCCAACGAGGAAGCGGCTAAGACGCTCTTGAGTGAAGCCCTCGATGTCGACAGACGCGACATCGATACGTTTTGGCATTCCCACTCGATCGATGTTGCATTGTCTCAGGACATGATCTTTCTGATGGAACAAGAAGCGGTCTGGCGCGTCGCGAACGGATACTCGGAAGGCGCAGTTCCCGACTTCTTGGAAAGGATCGACACGGAGTTGTTGTCCGAGATCGATCCGGTGCTGGTCACCGTCATCGAGTAATCGGCCCGCGAACTAGAGGAAACGCGATCTTTGCGGATATCGACCGGCGCCAATATCGTTGCCATCACTCTGGTCATACTCGTCGGCTTGATGGTCGCCGTTCAGGTCTATGGCGTGACCACCATGCGGAACATCCGCGCGCAGGAAGGCCTGGCCATTCGGATCAGCGGTGCGGTACTGGATCTGTCCACGCTCGTGAACGAAATGCAGACCCGGCCGAACGGGCGCGTGTTCCGCCAGTTCGCCGATAGGGTCGACTCGCTCGACAATCTGCTGGTCCAGTTGCGGGCGACGGACGCCGGTCAACTGCCGATGGTCGCGAGAATGGAGCGAAATGTCGACAACATCCGAAACGTTTCGAAGAATCTCGCCAACCTGATGACTGATAACGGCGGAGAGGTCGAGGTGCCAGAAGCTCTGAGGTATTCGTTCCTGTCGAGCTCCCACGCCTTGGCATCGCTGTCGAACCGATTGTCCAGCTACGAGGCGCGGGAGCTTGACAGTATCGAGTCCCGGGTGATCGTGTCGACGATCGGTGCCGCTGCGGTGATCCTCCTGTTGATCTTCGCCTGCTACGCCCTGTTCGTTGTCGGGATCATGTTCCCGCTGGTCGGGTTCCGCGATCGGGTCCGCCAGATTGCCGCCGACGAGCAGATCGACGATGCCGACATTGCGCGAAGCGAGAACGAGTTGAAAGAGATCGCGAACGATTTTGATCGCCGATACGCTGCCGCGAGGGCGGCACAGGAATCACTCAAGGTGCAGGCGGCGGAGCTTCGCCGGTCCAACAAGGACCTCGAGGACTTTGCCTATGCCGCGTCGCATGATCTTCGCTCGCCGCTTCGCGGCATTATGACCACTGCGCAATGGATCGCTGACGACCTGGAGAAAGGGTTCACGCCCGAAACCAAGAAGAACCTTGAACTACTTCAGGGCCGCGCCGCGCGCCTCGATGCGCTTTTGACCGGCCTGCTGAACTATGCGCGCGCGACCATGGCCTCTTCCGATGACGCAACGGTCACGGAGTTCGATTCGGGCGGGTTGTTCGACGAGATCATCGGATTGTTGGACATTCCGGTGGGGTTCAAGGTACAGCGAACCGGCACCATGCCGTCCGTCCGTGCCGCCAGGGTTCGGCTCCAACAGGTCATGCAGAACCTGATCGAGAATGCCATAAAGCACCATGATCGGGAAATCGGGCAGGTTACGGTGTCGGCGCGTCGCGACGGTGAGTTCGTTGTGTTCTCGATTGTTGACGACGGGCCCGGAATAGACCCGAAGTTCCACGACAAGGTCGTTCAGATATTCGAGACCTTGAAGAGCCGGGACGTAAAGGAGACGTCTGGGGTCGGACTGGCAATGGTTGGCAAGATCGTCGAGCAGGAAGGCGGGCGGCTGGAAATCGACAGTCCGCTAACCGACCGGGGTTGCGCAATGCGTGTCTGGTGGCCGGCCGCTCCAAACACCCGCGCGGCAGTAAACTAGCGTTTCCAGTCAAACCCGATAATCAGGCACCCTGTCTCCGTGCGCGAGTTGTGGTGGGTCCCCGGATCCTGGTGCACGAATTCGCCAGGGCCGAGCACGCGGCCGTCGGGTTCGATCAGTTCGCCTTCGATGATCAGATAGTCCTCGTTCATGCCATGCGTGTGTGCAATGGTCTCGGCCCCGGGTTCCATGCGAATGACATAGACGCCCTGCTTGTCGCCGTATCGATCGTACGTCGGCGATAGGTAGCTCATGTTGTCCTGGACGGGACCCTCCATATCGTAAGGTTTGAAGGATGCCTCATAGATGTTGGTAATTTCTCGCTTCGGTGTATCGTCGCCCATGAAGACCTCCTAGAGCACAACCAGCTTGGCTTGGGGTTTCGCCTGGTACCAAATATGGCCCATTCCCAGTATTGATCGGTAACGGAGATCAGTGGACACTTTTCAATGGGCTATCAATAACACAAAAAGGACATGCCCAAGGGAGACTGCCCGCTCATGGTACAATCCACGTCATCAGGCATGGAACGCGCACGGGTTCTGCGCCCCGGACTGCCGTTGCCCGGACCGGACATGGAGCGCCATTGTGTGCCGGGCGGTGGCAGCATCGTCGTAACGATCAACGGCGATGACAGGCTCCGGATCATTAACGTCGAGGGCGAGCAGCGTTGCGAAGTAACGCCGTTCGCGGAAGCGGGGTCGCCTGATCCCGGAATGTTCGGCAGGGCTCCGGATGGCGCCGCCGAAGGCATCAAGTCGATCCTCGCGCGCGAGGGCGCAGAAGGACCGACCGCCAGTCGCCTGGTACGCCATGGCATCGATATCACGGGTGCAAAGAGCATTTCACTATTCTCGCCGGACAGCCGTCCCGGCGATGCGGAAACCTTGGTTTCGGCAGGCAGAGGGACGGTCATCGTTGCCGCGCCGGGCGGGCCCATGCGCGTCGACGAACAGAACCCGCCGACCGAACTGACCGTCTACATTCAACGCGCCGAGCCGGTTCAGCCGGGACAGGAGCATCTGCCAGAACCGTTGGCCGAACCGCGGCTGGATATCAGGGTTGATCGACGCACCGCCAAGGCGTTCGAGGTGAAGGCCGGCGAGTTCATCCAGGTGATCGACGTTGCCGGGCGCCAGTGCAGCGATTTCCAGGCGTTCGACGTGTCGAAGCTTGAAAAGGGCATCGAAAGATGTCTCGACGTGACGACGACGCGGACGCTGATGGGCCATGGCTACCCCGGCCCGGGACTACACGCAAAGTACTATGATCAGGACTTCAAGCCGCTGGTCGAAATGATACAAGACAGTTGCACGCGTCATGACGCTTTCGGCCTCGCGTGTGCTGCTAAGTACTATGAGGACGCCGGTTACTTCGGGCACATCAACTGCTCGGATAACTTCAACAATCAGCTTGCCCAACATTCCATCGCGCCGCGCCGCGGGTGGATGGCGATGAACTTTTTCTACAACACCGGAATCGACGACAATAACCAGTTCTACCTGGACGAACCCTGGTCGCGCCCTGGTGACTACGTGCTTATGCAGGCCTTGACAGATCTCGTCGGCATTTCGTCGGCCTGCCCAGATGATATTTCCAGCGCCAACAACTGGGATCCAACGGACATTCATGTGCGCGTCTATCCCGCCAGTTTGTCGGCGAAACGTTCAATCGGCTTTCGCAAGCGGCCGGACTCGGAGGTCGAGATGACGAAGGAAACCGGATTTCATGCCAGGACCTCGAAGCTGACGAGGAATTTCGTGGAGTACAACGGATACTGGTTGGCCAGCGATTACACGAACCTAGGTGCGATCGACGAGTATTGGGCATGCCGCGAGAAGGCCGTTGTCTTGGACCTTTCGCCGCTCCGCAAGTTTGAGGTCGTCGGTCCTGATGCCGAGACCCTGATGCAGCGTTGCGTGACCCGGAACGTCCGCCGTCTGGCGCCGGGCGACGTCGTTTACACGGCGATGTGCTACAACACGGGCACGATGGTCGATGACGGCACGGTGTTTCGTCTCGGCGAGGATAATTTCCGCTGGATCGGCGGCAATGACTACGGCGGCGAATGGTTGCGCAAGCAGGCGCATGAAATGGGCCTCGATGTCCGGGTGCGTTCCTCGACCGATCAGTTGCATAACATTGCGGTTCAGGGACCATTGAGCCGGAGTATCCTGCGTAAGATCATCTGGACGCCGCCGGCGCAACCGAACATGGATGAACTCGATTGGTTCAAGTTTTCGATCGGCCGTATCGGCGATTTCGACGGCGTCCCCGTTATGGTGTCGCGGACCGGTTACTCGGGCGAACTCGGCTATGAGGTCTTCTGCCACCCCGATGACGCGCCCGCTGTCTGGGATGCCGTGTGGGAAGCCGGCGAGCCGGAAGGCATGGTGCCGCTGGGCCTGGATGCGCTCGACATGTTGCGGATCGAGTCCGGCCTCATCTTTGCCGGGTACGAGTTCGACGATCAGACCGACCCGTTCGAGGCCGGGATCGGCTTCACGGTGCCTCTGAAATCGAAACAGGAAGATTTCATCGGTCGCGAGGCCCTGGTGAAGAGAAAGGAAAATCCCCAGCGCAAACTGGTGGGACTGGAGCTGATCGGCAGCGAACAGGCCCAGCACGGGGACTGCGTTCACGTTGGCCGCCATCAGGTCGGCGTGGTGACGAGCGGCATGCGCTCACCCGTCCTCGCCAAGAACATCGCACTGTGCCGCATGGCCGTCGAATATGCAGAGCCGGGAACGGAGGTCGAGGTCGGAAAGCTCGACGGTCACCAGAAACGCCTGCCCGCGACGGTCGTCGCGTTCCCCCATTATGATCCGAAGAAGGAGCGCCCGCGGTCGTGAGGCGCATCAGATCAGTTGTTCATGGACAATAAACAGACCAGGGAGATTTGATATGACGAGAGTTGCGATAGTCGGGGCCGGCCCTTCCGGTCTAGCCCAGCTCAGGGCTTTCCAGTCGGCAGCTCAGAAGGGTGCCGAGATTCCCGAGATCGTCTGCTTCGAGAAGCAGGACAACTGGGGCGGCCTCTGGAACTACACGTGGCGTACCGGGCTCGACGAGTTCGGAGAACCGGTTCACTGCTCCATGTACCGGTATCTCTGGTCCAACGGCCCCAAGGAAGGGCTTGAGTTCGCGGACTATTCGTTTGAGGAGCACTTCGGAAAGCAGATCGCGTCGTATCCGCCGCGTGCGGTTTTGTTCGACTACATCGAAGGTCGAGTCAAGAAAGCTGACGTTCGCAAGTGGATTCGCTTCCAGACCGCTGTGCGTCGGGTGTCTTATGATGAAGGTACCGGCAAGTTCACCGTGACCGTCCACGACTTGCCGCACGATAAAGAGTATTCGGAAGAGTTCGATCACGTCGTCGTCGCGTCGGGTCACTTCTCGACGCCGAACGTGCCCAAGTTCGATGGCTTTGAGTCATTCAATGGCCGTGTCCTTCACGCGCACGATTTCCGCGACGCCCTGGAATTCAAGGACAAGGATATTCTGATCATCGGCACGTCCTATTCGGCCGAGGACATCGGTTCGCAGTGCTGGAAGTACGGCTGCAAGTCAGTGACGGTTTCGCACCGTACGGCCCCGATGGGCTACAAGTGGCCGGACAACTGGAAAGAGGTTCCACTGCTGCAGAAGGTCGAAAAGAACACCTGTACCTTCAAGGACGGTTCGACCGCCGACGTCGACGCAATTATCCTTTGTACGGGATACCTTCATCACTTCCCGTTCATGGAAGAGGACCTCAAGCTGCGTACGGCGAACAGGCTGGCGTCGGCGGATCTCTACAAGGGCGTCGTCTGGGTAGACAATCCGAAACTGTTCTACCTCGGCATGCAGGACCAGTGGTTCACCTTCAACATGTTCGACGCCCAGGCGTGGTATGTTCGCGACATCATCATGGGCCGAATTGCGGTCCCGGATCACGATGCCCGCGCTGCTGACGTCGTCGACCGCGTGGCGCGCGAGGATGCTTACGACAGCGATCACGATGCGATCGTCTATCAGGGAGACTACGTCAAGGAACTGATTGCGGATACCGATTATCCGAGCTTCGACGTCGACGGCGCCTGCGAGGCGTTCTTCCAGTGGAAGAAGCACAAGAAGGAGAACATCATGACCTTCCGCAACAACTGTTACAAATCGGTTATTACGGGAACCATGGCACCGGTGCATCATACGCCTTGGAAAGATGCGCTCGACGACTCGATGGAGAGCTATCTTAAGAACTAGTCTGACGGACCGGGACTCGTTCGGATGGCCGCCTCGGGATCCGGGGCGGCCATCGCTATTCAAGCCGGGATCGAGGTGCGGCGCCCGGGCCGCCTAGACAGGAGTTCGCCAACCATGCCCAAAGACGGCGTCAACGACACGATCCCGCTGCAGCGGAGAAACCCGAAAGGAGGTACAGCTCCGCTTGAGGATTGGGGGATCAATTCCGAGTACGGGTTACTCCATGACGTGCTGCTTGGTCCGGTGGAAACCTTCGGCCCGATGGACAACGCCGGATTCAGTTCGATCTATCGCGATACCGAGCGACGCGGGTTGCATTGGGACCATCAGGCGGCGATGAAGCAGTACCGTGAGATGACGGATGCCTACACTGATGCCGGCGTGACGATTCATACGCTGCCTGCGGATGGACATCTCTCTTACGGACTGTATGCCCGCGACTCGAGTTTCATGACGCCTTGGGGCGCCGTGATCACGCAGATGGCGAATCCGCGTCGACGTGGCGAGTATGCAACGGCCATCCGTTTCTATCTCGAGGCCGGCATCCCGATCTACGACATGGTCTCCGCCGGCAGCTTCGAGGGCGGTGACTTCCACATCGTCGAACCCGGCGCCGTGCTGATCGGTTACACGGGACTGCGTTGTGAGGAGGTTTCGGCCAAGCAGATCGGAGGCTGGATGGAGAAGGAGGGTTGGGAGGTCAAGTATGCGCCGATCGACCCGTTCTACGTCCATATCGATCTGATGGTTTGCATGATCGCGGACAAGTGCGCCGCCGTGTGCCTCGATACGACACCCGATGATGTCGTTGATTGGCTCAAGCAGCGCAAGATCGAGATCGTTCCAGTCGGTTTCAAGGATACCATGGCGCTCGGCTGCAACGTGATGTCGCTGGGCAACGAACGTGTGCTTTCGCCGTTGTGCAGCAAGGATCTCAACACCAAGCTACGGGCGCTCGGATTCAAGGTCTACGATCCGGACATGTCGATGATCACGATGATGGGCGGCGGCATTCACTGCATGGCGCAGTCACTCCGCCGCGATCCGGTCTGAGCAAGTCATCATGGATCCGGGCAACATTCGCATCGATCTGGACCGCCTGTGGCGGACGTTGGATGCCTCAGCGCAGATTGGCAAGGGGCGCGCGAACGGGTTGCGGCGGCTGGCGCTTTCGGATTCCGATCAGGACATGCGGCGGCTGTTCGTGGACTGGTGCAAGGCGGAAGGTCTGAAGGTTAGCCGTGATTCGGTGGCCAACTTGTTCGCCCGGCGCGACGGGACCGACAATGACCTGCCGCCTGTGGTGATCGGATCCCATCTGGACACCCAGGTTGCCGGCGGTCGATTCGACGGCATTCTCGGTGTGCTCGCGGGGCTGGAGGTCATCCGCACCCTGAACGAGACCGGTGTAGTAACACGTCATCCCATTGAGGTTGCCTGCTGGACCAATGAGGAGGGCGCCCGGTTCCAGCCGCCGATGATGGGTTCGCTAACGCACATCGGTGCGTTGGATCTGGACTGGGTTCGGGCACAGGCCGATGACGACGGGGTCTCGGTCGGTGAAGAACTTGACCGATTCGACATTGAATGCGACGTGGTACCGTTTAAGCGAATTTTCGATTCCTATTTCGAGCTTCATATCGAGCAGGCCCCGGAGCTGGAGCGCGCGAACGTTCCCGTCGGCGTCGTCGTCGGTGGCTACAAGGCGCACGGCCTCAGGGTCAAACTGACCGGCATGACCGGTCATGCCGGGCCGACGGAAATGCCGGAACGGCGCGACGCCCTGGCTGCCGCCGCGAAGATCATTTCGTCGGTCTACGATATCGGCTGCAGGTTCGCCGATACGGGTGGCAAGGCGACTTCACCGCGTTTACTGCCATGGCCCAACAAGCCCGGTATCATCTGCGAAATCGCCGACCTGACGATGGATTGCCGCCATCCGGAACCGCAGGAGGCGGACGCTATGTTGGCCGATATCGAAGCGGCGATCGCAACGCACAGCGAGACATGCGGCGTCGACGTCGAAATCCTTCAGCGTTGGTCGTTCGGCGACGAGGTCTTCAGTGACGAATTGATCGAACTTGTGAAGAATGCATCAGACAAGATCGGCGCGCCTCATCGGGAGATGCTGAGTCAGGCCGGACATGACGCTTACGCGATATCGCGGGTCGCGCCCACGGCGCTGATTTTTTCGCCGTGCAAGGATGGTATCTCGCATAACGAAGCCGAGGACATCGACAGGATGCAGACGGAGCCGGGCCTCAATGTCCTGCTGCACGCCGTGCTGGCGCGTGCCAATCGGGCCGCCGTTTAGGTCCGATCAGTAACCTGCAGTCCGGTCGATCTCGTGAAGCAAAGGCTCGCCCGCCATTAGCCGGCGATAGTTCTCCGCCACGTCCGGAAATCCGTCGTCGATGTTCCACCCTGATACATGCGGCGTAACCGTGATTGCTGGGTGGGTCCAGAATGGGTGGCCGGCGGGCAGGGGTTCCTCGCGGAAGACGTCGAGGATCGCGCGCCCCGGCGTCCCGGCGTCCAGCGCCGCGATCAGATCGGCCTCCGCGATCAGCGTGCCGCGGCCAATGTTGATCAGCGTGCTGCCGGGTTTCATCCTCTGCAACATCGCGCCGTCGAACAGGTCCGTCGTCTCCGGTGTTGACGGCAAGATCGCGACGACATAGTCGGCCTTGCTAAGGACAGCGGGTAGCGATTCGGCACCGGCGCGGCACTCGACTCCCTCGATTGTTTTCGCTGATCGGCTCCAGCCGACGACCCGGAAGTCAAAGGACAACAACATGCTGGCGATCATCGAGCCGATGGTGCCGAGACCGAGCACCGCGACGGTCGTTTTCTCGTTTCGCAATGACGGGATCTCGTGCCACACCCCCGCCAGCTGTTGTTCGCGGTGATACGCCATGTTGCGTTGACCGTGCAGGATGTAGGCAAGGCAGTACTGTGCCATTTCGACGGCCTGGTTGTGCGAGGCCAGACGCGTAACGCGTACGTGATCCGGCAAGTGAGGATCGTTGACCATGGCTTCGACGCCGGCGCCGAGTTTCTGGACGAGCTGAAGGTTTGGCAGAAAGGTCATCACGTCTTTGTCGAAGTCGGTCGTCGCCATCATGGTGACATCTTCCAGAACCCTGTCCGGACGGCCGAGATGGATTATCGTTTCCGGCATCATCGGTTGAAGGATGGCGTGCAGGTCCTTATCCGGCATCCAGCTGTCCGTGTTGATGTGAATGAGCAGTGACAATTCAGATCTCCGTATGAGTTTGATGGGGTGAAGGGATCAGTTGTCAGGCTCGTCGCCGACGTCCTGTGCGAACAGTTGCTCGAGTTCTTCGCGCCATGCCCGAGACTGTTCGGCAAGTTTGTTCTCGTCCGTATAAATCGAATACTGGTGGCGCAGCAGTCGTTCGTCATGGTCGCGAAACGTCTCCGCAAAATAACCTGCTTGCTTCGAAGACATGCCGAGACCCTCGAATACGAGACGGCCCGCCTCGACGCTTGAGTGGAAAGTTTCGCGAACCACCGTGTCAACGCCGGCGTCCATCAGCAGATGCGCGTGCCGGCGATGGCGGGCACGGGCGATGATCTTCAGGTTCGGAAAGTAGTGTCTTACGAGTTCGACCGTCTTGATCGCGCGTTCGATGTCTTCGATCGCCAGGACGAAGACACGCGCCCGGGCCGCACCGGCGGCACGCAGGACATCGAGACGGCTGGCGTCGCCGTAGTAGATCTTGTTGCCGAACTTCTTGACGAAATCAACCTGGGCGGCGTCGCTTTCAAGGGCCGTGAAACCGATCTGTTTGGCCGCCAGCATACGGCCGACGACCTGACCAAATCGACCGAAACCGGCGATAATGACGGGAAACTTATCATGCTCGAACTCGAGGGGCACGTCCGACTCGCCGGCCTGCCCACGTCGCGTGAATCTCTCGTTGGCGACGAATAGGATCGGCGTCAAGGCCATCGATATCGTCACGACCAAAATCAGCAGCTCGGCCAGTGGTTTTGGCATCACGTAGGCGCCGACGGCGATGTTGAAGATTACGAAGGCGAACTCGCCGCCCTGAGAGATCGAGAACGCGAAACTCCGGGTCGCCGACCAGTCAAGTCCGAAGGCGCGTCCGAGCACCAAAAGGATCAGGCACTTGGCAACCATGAGGCCGGTCACGAGTGCGATTACCAGATCGAACGAATCGGCAAGCAAGCCGAAGTTCACGGACATGCCGACGGCAATGAAGAACAAGCCCAGCAGGAGTCCCTTGAACGGCTCGATGTCGGCCTCAAGGGCGTGACGGTACTCGGAATCAGCCATCAGAACGCCCGCAAGGAAGGCTCCTAGCGCCATGGAGAGGCCGACCGAGTGCATGATCAGGGCAGCGCCGAGTACACTGAGCAGGGCGCACGCGGTGAACAGTTCCTGGAACCCTGTCGACGCGACCCAGCGCAACAGGTGGCGCAGGACGAATCGCCCCGCACCCACCAGTGCGACCATGGTCGCGACGATTACGATGCCGTCCTGCCAGCTGAGATTCTCGTGGCCCTCGACCACGCGAGTCGCCAGAAACGGGACCATGGCAATGATCGGGATCGCAGCCACGTCCTGGAACAGCAGTACCGAAAATGCAGAACGCCCGAACCGGGTCGACAACTGGTTTTTCTCGCCGAGCATCTGCAAGGCGAAAGCGGTCGACGAGAGCGCCAGCGCCAAACCGACCGTCAACGCGACCTGCCAGCTAAGACCGGCAACCATGCCCGTGCCGGCGATAACCACGGCGGTCAGTCCCATCTGGGCGCCACCCAGGCCAAATACCGGCTTGCGCAACGCCCAGAGGCGTCTCGGCTGCAGTTCGAGACCGATCAGGAACAGAAGCATGACGACGCCGAGTTCGGCGAAATGGAGGATGTCATCTACTGCTTTGATCAGACCGAAACCCCACGGTCCGATAACGGCACCCGCGATCAGGTAACCCAAAATCGAACCAAGCCCCAATCGCTTGGCGATTGGTACCGCAAAGACCGCGGCGGCAAGAAAAATGGCGGCTTCGGCAAGGAATCCCATGATCGATCCCGATTGTTGAACTTTCGAAGCACCTTAGCGGTTGTCGAGTTGCCAAACCATGACAGATGCGGTGTTGTTGAGATGGTCAACGACAAGGACGAGGTGAATAACGCATGAGCGAAAATCTGCCGGTCAACATTGACGATATTGAAGCGGCGGCGGCTCGAATTCGTGGACACGCCGTACGCACGCCGCTGCTATCATCGCAGTTGATCGATGCGCGTGTCGGGGCCCGCATCCTGTTCAAACCGGAATGCCTCCAACGGACAGGATCGTTCAAGTTCCGCGGCGCCTACAATGCGGTCGCCATGTTGCCCGACGGAGTCGATGGCGTCGTTGCGTTTTCATCCGGCAACCATGGTCAAGGAGTCGCCGCGGCGGCGACGGCTCAGGGATTGAGCGCGAAGATCGTGATGCCGGCGGATGCACCCGCAATCAAACTGAGGAACACGGGCGCTTACGGCGGCGAGGTCATCACCTACGACCGCCGGAAGGAGGATCGCCATGCTATTGGCGCGAAGATCGCCGAGGAAGAGAACCGCGCACTCATTCCGCCCTACGACTATGCGCCGGTGATCGCCGGACAGGGTACGACCGGTCTCGAAATCGCTGAAGACCTGGAGGCGCTCGGTTTGGTCCCGGATCGCGTGATTTGCCCGTGTGGTGGCGGTGGCTTGATTGCAGGTACCTCTCTGGTGATGCGGGAGTGCTTTCCGCGGGCCGAAGTCTGGGCGGCGGAGCCCGAGCACTACGACGACACCAAGCGTTCGTTGGAGACAGATAACCGTCAGGAGGCTGATGTTTCGACGAAGTCGATCTGTGACGCGTTGATGGCGCCAACCCCTGGTGAACTGACGTTCGCGGTCAACCGGCATACACTGTCGGGGGGCGTCGCGGTGACGGACGCCGAGGTCCGGGACGCCATGCGTGTCGCGTTCAGCGATCTCAAGGTCGTGGTCGAGCCGGGTGGCGCCGTGGCCATGGCGGCCGTACTCTCCGGCGCGTTGCCGGTCGAAACGGGTGAGACGGTTGTGGTTGTCCTGTCCGGCGGGAACGTCGACCCGGCATTCTTCGCAGACGTCCTCTCCGCTTAACAGCCGATAAAGGAAACCAGAGCTTCTAGGATTTGACGCCTCATCGTTTCGTAGGCTTCGGGTTCCGGCTCGATACTAATGCCTGGCGGATCGTTTGCCGCGACGATGTCCGCGAAGTTCGAAGGGACGATTTGCGATGCCGGATTCAAGGCGCGAGAGTTGAGGTTCGAGGTCAAGGACACTGCGAGACCCGCCGCCGCAAGGCCTGACGCCACCTCTACCATCGGTTACCCTTGAGACAGGCAACAGGGGAGGCAGGATGTTGATACCGGATGTCATGTGTGGCGTGCAGCTCGTCGGTCACGGTGGATCGGATAAGCTGGTGTGGAATGAGACGATCCCGACCCCGAAACCGGGTCCGGGCGCAGTCTTGGTCCGGATCCTTGGCGCCGGCGTCAACAATACCGATATCAACACGCGGATCGGTTGGTACGCGAAGCAGGTCACCGGCGCGACCGACTCGGTCGCCGACGATGGCGCGATCGAAGAGGGCGGCTGGTCGGGTGCGCTTTCCTTCCCTCTCATCCAGGGGGGCGATCTTTGCGGTGAAGTGGTCGCTCTCGGCGACGGGGTCTCCGATCCCGCACTCGGCCGACGGGTCACCTGTGCGATCAATCAGCCGTGCCCCAGCGAACAGGAACCGGTGAAGTTCAAGGCGTTAGGTTCCGAGCTCGATGGCGCGTTTGCCCAGTACTGCTGTGTGCCGGCAAATCAACTGTTCGACGTTTCCCGTTCGCCGTTGACCGATGTGGAGATCGCGGCGATCCCGTGCGCCCACGGCACGGCCTACAATCTCATCAGCCGAGCCGGTGTATCTGCTGGCGACAGGGTCCTGGTGACCGGCGCGTCAGGGGGCGTCGGTCGTGCCGCCGTGGAACTCGCCAAGATCAAGGGAGCGGTCGTTACAGGTCTGGCCGGCGCGGCAAAGCAAGGTGCGGTCACAGACGCCGGCGCGGACTACGTGATCGACCGTGATACGCGGCCCGAGCCGCGATCGTTCGACGTTGTGATTGACGTGGTCGGCGGCCAGGCATGGCCGACGTTCATCGAGAGTCTGGTTCCGGGCGGGCGTTACGCAACCTCGGGGGCCATCGCCGGACCGATGGTCGAGGCGGATCTCCGCATCATTTATCTCAGTGACCTGACGATTTACGGGTGCACATTTCAACCCCGCGGCGTGTTTGCGGAACTCGTAGACTTGATCAACGACGGCAGGGTCCGACCGCTGATCTCGAAGACCTATCCGCTCGCCGATATTCACCGTGCGCAGGAGGATTTTCAGACGAAACGGTATGCCGGGAAGCTCGTGCTGATACCGCCCGGGGTTTGACCGTCATCTCACCGCGTCGATCAGGTCGCGCGCGGCCCCTTCGAGCAGGGCGATGTCGAGCGACAGCATGACGAAGCGATAGCCACGCTCCTTCATCATCTTGCCGCGTTCGGCATCGAGTACCAGGGTACCGAGCGTCGCGTCGGATTTCGCCACGGCCGCTTCGAGGGTCGCGAGCGCGTCCTTGAAGACGCTTGAGTCGAACTCGCCGGGTACGCCGAGGCTCTGCGACAAGTCGAAGGGCGCCAGGAACGCGACGTCGATGCCCTCCGTCGCCATGATTTCCTCGGCATTGTTGACGGCATGAACGCTCTCGAGCATGAGCACGCGGAGGATCGCATCATCGGCCTGCTCGGCGTACTCGCGCAGGCCCAATCCCCAACGCGAACCCGCGAAGAACGGCCCGAAGCCGCGTTTGCCGGCGGGCGGATAGCGGGTCGCGGCAATCGCGTTGCGCGCCTGTTCGGCAGTCTCGATGAAGGGAAACACGACGCCGAGGGCGCCGCAGTCGAGTACCGGCTTCACGGTCCACAGTTCGTCGGCCGGCACGCGAACGATCGGCGTCGTTCTGCCGTCACCCGTCGCCGTCGCATTGACCATGCCGTGCAGGCTGTCAAATGGGATCGATCCGTGCTCGAGGTCGAACCACAACCAGTCGAATCCGCTCGCCGAGAGAACCTGGACGACGTGCGGCGACGGCATGGAAACCAACGTACCGTAAACGGTGCCGCCAGCCCTCAGCGCCTCCTTGACCGGATTGCGAAGGGTGGCCATCAGTTTTCTCCGAAAACCCGCTTGAAGATCGCGTCGACCCGTTTGGTGTGATAGCTGATCGAATCCTCGGCCATTAGCGCCTTCAGGTCGTCGACGCTTAGCGCCTTTGCGAGGTCGTCATCGCGCGACAGGAAGAAAAACAACCGGTTGTCGTGTTCGGCGGCCTCGCGGTCAGTATCGTCGAGCTCAGCCGGCGTGTCCGGGCTGTCCGGGTCGATGCCGAAGCTCTTCCACACCCGCATCGCGTTGCGCTGGACGATCCGGTAGGCGTCCTCGCGGCTGACGCCGTTCTGGGTGAGGTGCAGCAGCACCCGCTGGGCGTCGTGAATGCCACCGAACGCGTTAAGCTGCGTCAGCATGTTCTCGGGATAGATCACCAGCTTGTCGATCACGCGGGCGAGGCGCGCAAGCGCGAAATCGAGCGTGATCGTCGCATCCGGACCGATCATGCGTTCGACAGAGGAATGGGAAATATCGCGTTCGTGCCACAGCGCGACGTTCTCGAGCGCCGGGATCACGGCGGACCGCACCATGCGGGCAAGGCCGGTCAGGTTTTCGGTCAGGATTGGATTGCGCTTGTGCGGCATGGCGCTCGAGCCCTTTTGGCCGGGCGCGAAGTACTCCTGCGCCTCGCGGACCTCGGTGCGCTGCAGGTGGCGGATCTCCGTCGCGACGTTCTCCATCGAGCTCGCAACGACGGCGAGGGCGGCGAAGTAGGCTGCATGACGGTCGCGCGGAATCACTTGGCTCGAGACCGGTTCGGGTCTGAGTCCGAGCTTGTCGGCGACATGCGCCTCGACCGCCGGGTCGATGTTGGCGAAGGTGCCGACCGCACCCGAGATCGCGCAGGTGGCGACTTCCTCGCGGGCGCGCAACAGACGCTCCTTGCCGCGGCTGAACTCGGCATAGAAGCGGGCGAACTTGAGCCCCATGGTCGTCGGTTCGGCGTGGATGCCGTGGCTCCGTCCCATCGTGGGCGTCAGCTTGTGCTCAATGGCCCGGCGCTTCAGGGCATCGAGGACGGCGTCCATGTCGGCCAGCAGGATGTCGGTGGCCTGGACAAGCTGAAGATTGAAGCAGGTATCCAGCACGTCGGACGAGGTCATGCCCTGGTGGACGAAACGCGAGGCGTCGCCGACGTGTTCGGCGAGCTCGGTTGTGAACGCAATGACGTCGTGTTTGGTCTCAAGCTCAATCTCGTCGATCCGCGCAATTCGCTCGTCCGTGTAGGGCTTGTCCCCGTTCGTCCAGATCGCGGCGGCGGCTTCGCCGGGAATAACGCCAAGTTCGGCCATCGCGTCGCAGGCGTATGCCTCGATCTCGAACCAGATGCGGAACTTGTTGGCCGGCGCCCAAATTGCGGTCATCTCGGGGCGGGAATAACGAGGGATCATATCGACGACGGTCTTTCAGCGTCTGGAATCGTAGCAGTGTGCCTTCGGAAGGGCCGGATAATAAGGCCGTGCATCGCCGATTGAAAGACGGCAAAAGGGTTTGCCGCAGATGCCGCGATCCTCTACGTCCGCGATATGAAAACTCCGACGCGCAACCCTTCCGATCGGCCGTTCCTCGGGATCGTCATGATCCTGCTGGCAACGTTGTTGTTTGCCTCGCAGGACGCCATCACCAAGATCTTGTCGACCGAGTTTCCGGTGGCGGTTATCGTCATGGTTCGATTCTGGGTGATGATCGTCTATGCGATGATCTTCATGCGGATCAAGCGCGTGCCGCTGCGCCGGAGTTTGGAAAGCCCGCGCCCTTATCTGCAGATCTTCCGTTCGATTGTGCTGGTCGTCGAGATCGGATTCTTTGTGGTGTCCGTACGGACCCTTTCGCTGGCCGAGATTCATTCGCTGATGGCGACCTTCCCGCTGATGGTCACGGCGATGTCGATCCCGATCCTGGGCGAGAAGGTCGGCCTGCGCCGCTGGGGCGCAGTCGCCGTCGGTTTCGTCGGCGTGCTGATTATCCTGAGACCAGGTTTCGGGGTGTTCGACATCGGGGCCGTGTACGGCCTCATCACTGCGGCATTGTTTGCGCTCTACAACGTCCTGACGCGTCTCGCCGGGCGGACCGATTCGAGCGAAACGTCGTTCTTCTACTTCTCGTTGGTCGGAGTCATTGCCTGCACGGTTGTCGGTGGTTTCCAATGGGTGCCGCCGACCGGAACGGAACTGCTGATGATGCTTGGCATCGGCGTAACCTCCTCGTTCGCCCACCTGTTCCTGATTCTGGCGTTGAACTACGCTGCAGCGGCGACCCTGCAGCCGTTCAACTACATGCTCCTGGTTTGGGCGGTGATCGTCGGTTACGTGGTGTTTGGCGATTTGCCGGATCTCTGGACGGTGGTAGGCGCGCTCGTCATCGTCGGCAGCGGGCTCTACACGATCTACCGCGAGCACGCACGACGAGGTGCCCGGAACGCCGAGGTGACCCCGCGCCTCTGACGGGCTAAACTGTCGCCCGGACTGGCGAGGAAGCCTCAGGCAAGACGATGGACCCACGCGATCAGTCAGACGCCGCATCTCTCCCCGCCATTCCGCTCATCGAGTGCGGACAGGCGGGACCGGCAGGTCTCGCGGCGGCGGCGCCGGAGCGGCTGCGCGAAATCGTCCGTCACGGCGCGCGCAAATACCGTCACGGCATGCTGGCGATCGGCGACCAGCTCAGCGAGTACTGGCTGGTGCGCAACGACAATCCCTATCTTGAGGACCTTTACGCGGTCGCCGGAACCACCTATGGCCTGACCGGCATCTTCATGCTCAACCTGTCCTACGAGTGGTCGTGCGCGACGGCAATGGGGGCGGACCCGGAAGGCGACGGCAACCGTATGCTTCGGACTTTGGACTGGCCGCTCGACGGGCTCGGACGTGACGTCGTCGTCGCCCGCTTCGAGGGCGAAGAAGGCACTTACGATGCCGTCACCTGGCCTGGTTTCGTCGGTGTCGCGACGGCGATGGCGCCGGGACGGTTCTCGGCGGCGATCAATCAGCCACCGATGCGCAAATGGACGCCGTCGTGCTGGTTCGACTGGGCCGTCAACCGAATACGCCTGTGGCGCGAGGATGCATTACCGCCCGTTCACCTGTTGCGCCAGGTCTTTGAACAGTGCCGTGATTACGCAGAGGCCAAGGAAATCCTGTCGGGGACGCCGCTGGCGATGCCGGCGTTCTTCTCCCTGAGCGGTCTCGATCCAGACGAATGCTGCCTCATCGAGCGAACCGAGGACGAGGCGTCGGTCATCGATGGTCCCCGTGCGGTTGCCAATCACTGGCAGTACCTGAGTGTGCCGGGTCGTTATCGTGGTCATGATTCGCTAGGCCGGCTGGAGAACATGAACCGACAGTACCGCACAGCGCCGGGAGACTTCGGCTGGGTCCAGCCACCGATTCTCAATTCGACGACGCGTCTTGCCGTGGTCGCCAATGCGACGTTGGGCGTGCTCAAGGTCATGGGACTCGAACGAACATTGGACGATGTTTTTCCCGGCGCCGAGCAGGCGACTCGGGTTTACGAGACGAAAACGCCGCACCGCGCTGCCGCCGAGTAGCTATCCTGAATCGCGTGCCGGTGCGCAGCCGCCGTCCAGAGCTCAGTCGGCAAATCGGAACGAGATGTTGAGCCGAACCCGGTACTGGACGATCTTGCCGTCCTCGATCTGCACGTCCTGCTTGACGACCTCGGCGATGCGAATGTCTCGCAGCGACTTGCTGGCGCGCGAAATCGCCGTCTCCGCTGCCTTCTCCCATGAATCCGCGCTGGTACCGACGATCTCGATAACCTTGTAGACGCTGTCTGGCATAATGGCCTCCCGCTATTCTTCTGTTCGATTTGGGGCGACGACAGCGACCGCGTCGACTGGCGACGCCCGGCGGTACGTGTTCAACCATAACACACTTTCCGCATGATGCGCGTAGGGCAACCGCGCGGTGCTTCAGTAGTCCGCGCGGCCGCCTGAGTTATCGAAGATCGCACCCGCCGAGAACGAACACGCCGGCGAACAGAGCCAGGCGACGAGCGCTGCGGTTTCCGCCGGTTTGCCGAGACGTCCGATCGGCATCTTATCGACGACCGTTTTCAGATATTCGGGCGTAATGTCGTTGAGCAGCGGTGTGTCGATGCCCGACGGCGCGATCCCGTTGACCAGCACACCAGTTTTCGCGAGCTCCTTGCCAAGCGCCTTGGTCAGGCCGATGGCGCCGGCCTTGGCAGAAGCGTAGGCGGCGTTGTTGGCCGCGCCCTCGAGACCGGCGATGGAGCTGACGACGACGACCCGGCCGTAGCCGCGTTCGACCATCGCCGGTGTCACCGCGCGGCAGGTCAGGAACACGCTGGTCAGGTTGTTGTCGAGCTGGCGCTGCCACTCCACCATGGCATACTCGGCGAGCGGCTTGTTGGCGCCGGCGATGCCGGCGTTGGCGACGGCAATCGAGATGTCGCCGAGCGAGTCGATGCTTTGGGCATGGGCCGCCGCAACACCCGCTTCATCGGCGCAGTCGCAGTCGATACCCAGCGTGCCACGGCCGAGCGCCGCCGCCGCATCGGATGCACCAGACTTGTCCCAGAGCGCAACCCGGACGCCTGCGGCGATCAGGGCTTCGGCCACCGCGTAACCAATTCCCTGCGCACCCCCGGTGACGATGGCGGCCTGACTCTTCATGTCCGTCGATATCGGCATCGCGGCGCTCCGTGGTTGCGCTCAGAGGGACTGAACGTCGATCAGGACCTTGCCGAAGGCGCCGCCCTCGACCGCGGCATGGGCGTCTGCCGCGCGTACGAGCGGAAAGCGGGGACCGAGGTGGTGGGTGAGCCGCCCGCCGTTGACCCAGTCGGCGGTATTGGCGACGGCCTTCTTGCGCGCGTAGTCCGGCATCAGAAACACAACGACGTGGTGCACCGTAATGCATTTGTAGACGAGCTCGTAGAACGGCACGGCGGGCGTTGTGTTGGAATCAGACGCGTAGCTCGATATAACGCCGTTGACCTTGAGGATCTTGATGTTGGTCGCGAGATTGGCGGCGAAATCGACCTCGACGACCCGGTCGACGCCGGCGCCGCCGGTGATCTCCATGATTCGCTCGGCGACGTCTTCGGTGCGGTAGTTGACGACGTGCTCGGCACCGGCAGCCGATGCGAGCGCCGCCTTCTCGGAGCCGCTCACGGTTGCGATGACCCGGGCGCCGCAGATGTGCGCCATCTGCACGGCGTAGTTGCCGACTGCGCCGGCGCCGCCGGTGACCAGGACGATCTGGCCGTCGAGCGGTCCGTCGGCGAACAGGCAGCGGTGCGCGGTCAACGCCGGAATGCCGAGGCACGCGCCGGCGTCGTACGGCACGGTGTCCGCCATCGGCACGGCGAGCTCGGCGGGTACGGCGCAAAGCTCCGCCGTGGTGCCAAAGTTGCGACCAAACTGGGCATTAAAGACCCAGACCCGCTGGCCGACACGGGATGCGTTGACCCCATCGCCGACGGCCTCGATGACGCCGGCACCGTCGAACCCCGGGATCACGTATTCGCCTGGCATGTCACCGCGTCCGCCCTGGCGGCGCTTGGTGTCGACCGGATTAACACCGGATACCGCTATACGAACGAGCACCTCGCCGCTGGCGGGTTCCGGGTCGGGTTTCTCGCCCTCGACCAGAACCTTGTCGGCGGCACCGAATCCTTCGTACCAGACTGCTTTCATGTCGTTCCCTCGCTGCTCGGTTTGGTGGCCCCTGCTTATCATGCCGTGTTCAGGTCGGCCATACGGCGACCAGTGGCAGCGTAGGTCAGGCAGCACACACCGGTTCGAACGGCCGCGTCGACACGGCACCGCATCCGGCCACAATGATGTGGGACTCCTGTACGCCAACCCAGTGACTTTCGACCGCATCAAGCGGCTCGGAAACGACCATCACGGCATCGCCGCCACCGCAGGGAGCGCGACCCTGGGCATTCTCGATCTCGACGCCGAGGTTGTAGTAGAGCGACGGCGGCTCGCCATGGCTTGCGAAACGCGCGGCGTAAATCATCTCACCGTTGCTGAAAGCGACCGTGAGTTTCAGTGGCTCGACCACATTGGCGCGGTTCATGACGTCGCAGATCGTGCCGACCGTCTTTGCAAGCGCGCCTTCCGGGTCGCGATCCAGGCCATTGTCGACCATCATCATGAACATCAGCTCGCTGTCGGTGCCGCCCCGGATGGAGCGAAAACTCTCCGGTGCCAGGTTCAGCAGCAGGTCGCGGCGGACCTGTTCGTGGCCGCCGATCTGGCCGTTGTGCATGAACATCCAGCGGCCGTGTCGGAAAGGATGGCAGTTGGAGCGCGACGCCGCCGTGCCGGTCGACGCGCGCACATGCGCAAAAAACAGTGGCGATGAGATCTGGTTCGCCAGGTTCTTCAGATTCTCGTCGTTCCAGGCCGGCTGGATATCCTTGAATATGCCTGGCTCCGACCGGGAAGCATACCAGCCGACGCCGAAGCCGTCGGCGTTGATTGCCGACTTGCTCTGACGTGCCTCCCGGCTCTGGTGGATTAGCGAGTGTTCCGGCTCGAAGATCAGACTGTCGAGGAATACCGGCGGTCCGGCGTATGCAACCCAGCGGCACATGGCCGGCGTCTCCCAGAATCAGCTCTTGAAATGAGCAACTTGGATCAGCTTACGAGTTCCCGCGTCAACGTCATAGACATGAAAATCGCTCAGCACCCGGCCGTAAAGATGCAGACTCAGGCACGGCTCCTGATCGTCCGCGACACCCGTCTTGTGGATATGGTCGGGGTTGGGAACGAACGACGTTACGGCACCTGGCGGCAACAGGACGGAACCGCCACGCGCCAGTGACAGACCGGCGACGGCGTTGCCGGCTTCGTCGGTGCGTTGATAGGCGCGTTCTTCTAGCAGGCCCTCGGCAATGCCGACGACGCCCCAAGTCCCGTGATCGTGAACCGGCGTCCATTGTCCGGGCCGCCATACAAGCGAGAACAACGATATTGCGTCGTCGTCGGACAGGTAGATGGCGTTTCGCGCGTAGTGGTCAGGGTCGCTTCGCCGGTGCTCGTCCGTAATGAAGTCGAGCGGGCCTGTCAGCAGATCACGCATCAGGGGCAGGATCGCATCGACGCATGACGCGGCATCGCCGCCCGTCGAGGCGGCCGCACGGCAATGGTCGATGAACTGATTGAGGGCGTCGTTCATCGGCGGGCTCCGTCAAATGGCCATGTGTTGTCGGTAGGGCCGATCAGATCGACTGTCGAGGTTAGGCCATTTCTCCGGTTCACAACAGCCCTGCCTCCTTGAATGAGGTTGCACCGGCACGGGCGACGACGACGTGGTCGTGGAGCACGATACCCAGTTTCTCGGCGATTTCGCGAACCTCGTTGGTCATCTCGATATCGGCGCGGCTCGGCTTCGGGCTGCCGCTCGGGTGATTGTGCACCATGATGATTGCCGCAGCGTGCAGTTCCAGGGCCCGCTTGACGACCTCGCGTGGATAGACCGGCGTGTGGTCGATGGTGCCGTGCTGCTGTTCCTCGTCGGCGATGAGTTCGTTCTTCCGGTTCAGGAACAGGACGCGAAAGCTTTCGATCTTGTTGCGGCCCAGTTGCGCCCGGCAATACTCCATCAGGCGCTGCCAGTTGTTCAGGACCGGCCGGCCCATCACGTCTTCCCTGATAACGCGCAAAGTGGCCGCGTCGACGGCTTTCAGGGTCACAACGACACTGTCTCCAACCCCGTTCACCTCACGCAGTTCCTCAGGCGATGCACCGATGACACCGGCGAATGTGCCGAAACGGCGTAACAGGGCCTTGGCCAGGCTTTTCGTATCGCGCCTCGGGATCGCGTGGAACAACAGAAGCTCAAGCAGTTCGTAGTCGGGCAACCCGTCTCGGCCGCCTTTCATGAATCGGTCACGGAGCCGGGCCCGGTGGCCGGCGCGATCGGATTTTCTCGCTTCGTCGACGGTCATGCTGAAGCTTAGTTTCATCTTACTTCACTCGACAAGCCAACGCGCACAACAGATGATGGGCTATGGCGAATTTCATCCTTTTTGGCGCGAACTTCAGCGTCTACACACGCATTTCACGACTCGTGCTGGAAGAGGCCGGTACGACGTACCGGCTCGAACCGGTCGACATTTTCGCCGCGGCGGGGCCACCGGACGGTTATCTCGATCGCCATCCATTTCAAAAAATTCCGCTACTCGAGCATGAAGGATTCGAGGTCTACGAGACGGACGCCATCGTCGACTACATCGTCGCCGTCACGGGCGCCGACCTGGTGCCGGGGGAGGCAAGAGCCCGCGCCCGCATGCGCCAGATCATGCGTATCGTCGATAACTATGCATACCGCCGGCTGGTCTGGCACGTTTACGTGCGCGAGGCTGAGGACGGCGACAGGGTGCCGCCTGAGCGCATGACGGCTGCAGCCCGCGTCCTCAACGTCCTCGAGGATCTGATGGCGGGCCCCTTCATGGCTGGCGCCACGTTCTCGCTGGCGGATTGCTGGGCTTGGCCGGTGCTGGCGTATTTTCGACTGTCGAAAACCGGCCGGCCGATGATTGCCGAGCGGCCGAAACTGGCGGCATGGTGTGAACGCATGGCGACGCGGCCTTCGTCGGTCGCGACGGCGTTTCCGGCAGAAAAGTAGGGGTCAGACGCCGTAGGGTGGCTTGTCGAGACCTCTCGGCGAAAGCGTGAAGACCTCGAAACCGTCGGCGGTCACCGCGATCGAGTGCTCGAACTGTGCCGACAGTGATTTGTCGCGGGTCACCGCGGTCCAACCGTCTTCCAGAATCTTCACGTCGATCCGGCCGGCATTGATCATCGGTTCGATCGTGAAGAACATGCCTTCCTCGAGGCGATAACCCTCGCCGGGCTTGCCGTAGTGAAGGATGTTCGGCAGGTCGTGGAACACGCGGCCGAGACCGTGGCCGCAGAAGTCGCGCACGACGCCGTACTTCAGGTCCTCGGCGAAGCTCTGGATGGCGTGGCCAATATCACCGGTGGTGGCGCCCGGCCTGACGACGTTGATGCCTTCCCACATGGCGGTGAAGGTCGCGTCGACCAGCTTGGCGGCCTTCACCTTCGGGCTGCCGGCGAAATACATCCGGCTGGTGTCGCCGTGCCAGCCATCGACGATGACAGTGACGTCGATATTGATCATGTCGCCTTCACGCAGGACCTTGTCACCCGGAATACCGTGACAGACCACATGGTTGACCGATGTGCAGATCGATTTCGGGAAGCCGCGGTAGCCGAGCGGCGCCGGAATCGCGCCGTGATCGAGGATGAACGCGTGGCATAGATCGTCGAGCTTGCCGGTCGTGACACCTGGCACCACGTGCTCTGTGATCATGTCGAGGGTTTCCGCCGCAAGCTTTCCGGCGCGGCGCATGCCGTCGAATTCCTCGGCCGTGTGAATCTTGATTTGTTTCTGATCGTAGGGTGCAAGCATGGCTTGGATATAGCTCTAGATTTCGATCCGATCAATGCGGTGCGTTACACGGACTGATTCCGGCGTGACGTCGCAGGCGTAGCACAGAACCTCGACCCCCGCCTTCACCGCGGTCTTCAAACCGGCCGCGTAGTCCGGGTCAATGTCGTCGGCGATGGTGAAGGCATCAGCGTCGCCGCGCTGCACCAGATACATCATTACGGCGCGATGACCCTCGGCGACCATGTCGGCAAGCTCGACAAGGTGCTTGGCGCCGCGCGAGGTGACCGAGTCCGGAAACTCGGCGGGCCCGCCTGCGATATCGCGGCGCATGGTGACGTTCTTGACCTCGACGTAGCACGATGGCCTGCCATCGTCCTCAAGCAGGATATCGATGCGCGAGTTCTTGCCGTACTTCACCTCGCGGCGAAGACTTGCGTAGCCCTGCAATTCAACAATGGTGCCGTCGGTGATGGCGTCTTCGACGAGACCGTTCGGGTGGGACGTATTGATGCCGACCAGACCATCGCCAACCTTGACCAGTTCCCACGACCAGCGGAGCTTGCGTTCCGGATTTCGGGCAGGCGACAACCAGACTTCGGAACCGGGCTCATTGACGCTCAGCATTGAGCCTGGGTTGGCGCAATGGGCAACGACGATCTCGCCGTTGTCGAGTTTCACGTCGGTCAGGAAGCGCTTGTAACGCTTCACCAGCGTGCCGCGCTGCAGGGGGTCGGGGAAATGCATGATCGGGTTTAGTCTCCGTTCGCGGGCTTGGTCAAGACATCCGCCAGGGATACGTCGGCGCTGCCGCGGCGTGCCGGTTTCTGCTGGTTCTCGGCCGGCGCCCAGGCGGTGATGAAAATGACATCGAAGGTCGCGTGCACCCGGCCGTCAGGGTCGCGGTATCGTTCCAGATACAGCTCCATGGCCCGCATTATCGTCGTGCGCCGGCTGAACGAGCGGCGGCGCTCGTTGACGGCATTGCTTTCGCCCATGCCGCGCAGGTCGCGCATCAGGTTCAGCGGATCGGCGTAGGACACGGTTATGATTTCGGCGTCCAGTACCGGTAGCGCGAAGCCGGCACGTTGCATCAGCGACCCGATATCGCGGATGTCGGCAAACGGCGACACGCGCGGGCTCAGTCCGTTTTCGATCTCGAGTTCTGCATCGCCGAGGCAATGCCGCAGTTCCTTCAGGGTCTCGCCGCCGAACATCGAAGCCAGCAGAAGACCGTCGGGTTTCAGCGCGCGGCGAATCTGCACTAGGGCACCGGGCAGGTCGTTGATCCAGTGGAACCCCAGGTTCGACAGCACGAGATCGAGCGAGCCGTCGGCGAACGGCAGGGCTTCCTCGTCCATCACCAGCGCGGGGCCGTCGTGTCCGGCGGCCAGCGCCGGCGCCATGTCGCCGCCGACGATGGTTTCGATGCCGCCTCGCCCGGCCAGCAAGGATCCGAGCAGACCGCCGCGGCAGCCGATGTCCGCCGCCAACGGGAAGCGGCGGGTGACATCGTCGAGCCGGTCGAGCAGACGCTCGGCGACTTCACGGTGCAGGAAATCGTGCGCCGCGAAATCGCTCGCAGCGCGTTCCCGGTGGCGGCGCACGCTGTCGCGGTTGAAGACGTTGATGGCGTCGGTCATGCTTGCCTTATGCCACATGGACGGTCCCATAACCATCCGGGGCGCACGTCTCCCCGAGGTATCGGCTTTCGCCGCCTTTCCGGGTCGCCGGACGTTCCGCGCCGCATCCTGCAGAGCGTCCGGGACGTGCTGTTGCCGCCACAGTGCCTCGGCTGCCGTGCGGCGGTCGACGCCGATGACGTGCTTTGCCCGCGTTGCTGGATCGGCATCGATTTCATCGCCAGGCCGATGTGCGACACCTGCGGCCTTCCTTTCGATCACGAGCAGCACTCGCCGGTCTGTGCCCAGTGCATCCGGGAGACGCCGCCGTTTCACCGCGCCCGGAGCGCGGTTCGCTACAACGATGAGAGCCGCCGACTGATCATCGCCTACAAGCATGCCGACCGCATGGAGGCCGCCGGCCTGTTCGCCCGATGGATGCTGACCGCCGGGGTTGATCTCGTCCTCGACGCGGACGTCATCGTGCCGGTGCCGCTGCATCGTCGTCGCCTGTTCAGCCGCCGATTCAACCAGGCGGCGCTGATCGCCCAGCTTCTTGGCCGGGAGACGGATATCCCGGTCGACGTCGAGTCGCTGATCCGCGTCAAACCGTCGCCGCCGCCGGGCAGGTCCACACCGGGCGAGCGCCGCCGCGCGGTCGCGGGCGCCTTCCGCATCGACGACGGCGCGGCCGGTGCATTCGCGGGCAGGCGGGTTCTGGTGGTCGACGACGTGATGACCACGGGTGCGACCGCGAAGGCCATCGCCGGCCGCCTGAACCGCGCCGGCGCCGCGGCCGTCGACGTGCTCACCATTGCCCGTGTTGTCCGGGACTGAGGCGCCGGATGATCGGGATCTTCGTCTCCATCGCGCCGGTATTCCTGCTCATCGTTCTCGGCCACGTGCTGCGGCGGAACGGCATTCCCAACGTCGAGTTCTGGAACCTGAACGACAAGCTGGTCTACTGGGTGCTGTTCCCGTGCCTGCTGTTCTACAAGACCTCGACGCTCGATCTCGATCTCTCCAGCGCCGCGGCGTTCGCCGGCACCGTGCTGGCCGGTTTCGCCGCCGCCGCCGTCGCGTCGCTGATGATCGCCCGGTTCGCCGGCATGGCCAATCCGGTCGCGAGTTCGGTGCTGCAGGGCGGCGCGCGGCACAACACCTTCGTCGCGCTCGCCATTGCCGAGCGGGTCTACGGCGTCGACGGCCTGACCATCGCCGCGCTGGCCACGGCGGCGCTGATACCGGTAACCAACATCTCGATGGTCACGGCGATGGTGGCGCTTCACGGCGACCGCCGGGGCGGCGGCTTCGTGTTGCCGATCCTGCGCGATCTCGGCCGCAACCCGCTGCTGGTGTCGGTCGTCCTCGGGCTGGCCTACAACCTGACGGGCGCGGGGGAGGTCCCGGTGCTTCACGATACCCTCAACCTGCTCGGCGCGGCGGCACTGCCGATCGTGCTGTTGTGCGTCGGCGCCAACATTCGGCTGCAGGGCCTGCAGGCCTCGGTGCTGCCGACGGTGGTTTCGGTCGTCGGCAAGCTGGTGGTGTTCCCGGCGACGATCCTGGTGGCGGCACTGGCGCTCGACCTGACCATGCTCGAGACCCTCGTCGCGCTGGTCTTTGGTGCCGTGCCGACAGCGGCATCGTCATATACGCTGGCCCGCCAGATGGGCGGCGACGCGCCGCTGATGGCGGCGATCATCACCATCCAGACGGCGGTCTCGTTCATCACCCTGCCGGTCACCCTGACGCTCGCCGAGCGATTCCTGTCTTGATCACGCCAGGCATGCGGGGAATTGCAATGCGGCCCGCTTCGCACTATCTGACGCCCAACAACGACTGACCGGAGACAAGCGCCATGGCGCACGTGGAAATCTACTCTTCGCCGTTCTGCGGCTACTGCATGCGGGCCAAGGCGCTGCTCGACAACAAGGGCGTCGCGTACACCGACATCGACGTCATGATGGACGGCACGAAGCGCGAGGAGATGATGAAGCGCTCGGGCGGCGACCATCGGGTGCCGCAGATCTTCATCGGCGGCGAGCACATCGGCGGTTCCGACGATCTCGTCGCGCTCGACAAGGCCGGCAAGCTGGACGCCCTTTTGCAGGCTCTCTGATCGCACTACACTGGGTTCATGAGCGGACCCTTCAACGTTGCCCTGATCCAGACCACGAGCGGGCGCAATCCCGACGACAACGTGCGCGCGATCACGCCGATGATCGAAGACGCCGCGGGCGCCGGCGCCGACCTGATCATGCTGCCGGAAACCGTCTCGATGATGGAATCCGACGCGGCACAATTGCGTGCCAAGGCCAGGAACGAATCCTATACGACGGCGCTGGCGGCGTTCGCGGAGACCGTGCGCAGCCTCAAGGTCTGGCTGATGGCGGGCTCCATGGTCATCGCGCCGGAGACCGGATCGTCGAATGCCTCGGGCGACTCCGCCGCGCTCGCCAACCGGTCGTTCCTGGTCGGTCCCGACGGCGAGATCCGGGCCCGCTACGACAAGGTCCACATGTTCGACGTCGAACTGGCCTCGGGCGAGCGCTACCGGGAATCCGCCAACTACCGCCCCGGCGACCGGCTGGTCGTCGCCGAGACCCCTTGGGGCGGCCTCGGCATGACGGTGTGCTACGACCTCCGCTTTCCACATCTCTACCGCGCCCTGGCCCAGGCCGGCGCCCGCTACTTCAGCATTCCCTCGGCGTTCACCCGGCCGACCGGCAAGGCTCACTGGGAGGTCCTGCTGCGCGCCCGCGCCATCGAGAACGGCTGCTTCGTGTTCGCCCCGGCGCAGTGCGGCAAGCACGAGAGCGGCCGTGAGACCCACGGCCATTCGATGATCGTCGACCCGTGGGGCCAGGTGCTGGCCGACGGCGGCGAGAGCCCGGGCATCGTCAGCGCGACCATCGATCCGGCGCGCGTCGCCTCGGCGCGCAAGCAGGTGCCATCGCTCAACCACGACCGCCCGTTCAGCTGACCGCGGTCTCGCCGGGCCAGAGTTCCCGGGGGCTGTCGTCCGTTCCGGTCCTGACCGCGCAGATGCGGCTCTTGACGCCGGGCAGCTCGCCGGTCCGTTCGATGCCGTGCTCGAAGGCGACCACGTCGAAGCCGTCGCGGCACAGATTCAGCAGTTCGCCCCGGGCCAGCAGGTGATCCGGGTTGCGCGGTTTCGAGAACGCCTCGTTGCCGCGCCCGAAGGTCTCGTAGATCAGCACGCCGCCGGGTTTCAGCGCCGCCGCAAGTTCCGCCATCAGCGGCCGGTGCAGGTAGTTGACGACGACGATGCCGTCGAAGCGGCGACCGCTGAGCGCGCCGCCCGCGCCGAACGGCGGTACGCCGTCCTCCAGGTCGGCGGTCACGATCTCGGAACCGTCCCGTCCGCCGAGGCGTTCCCCGATGGCGGCGGTGTCGCGGTCGACGGCGACCACCCGGTAGCCGAGATCGAGCAGCAGCCCGGTGTGCCGGCCGCCGCCGCAGGCGAGGTCGAGCACCAGGCCCTGCGCCGGGATGAGCGGGGCGAAGCGGCGAACCCAGGGAGACGGCTCGGTAATGCGGAGGTGGCGGCTGGCGTGTTTCTCGTCTTCGCTCATGGGATGCCTTATTGCCTTATATTCGTTGCAATTTTACGATGATGTGACCATCTAGCGCGAGCAGTTCGGATGCAAGTTGGTATGCGGGCGGAAACTCAGGCATGATTTGCTACTCTCTCAGGTGCGGCGCCGAGCACGAGTTCGAGGCGTGGTTCCGCGACAGCGCGGGCTACGACGAACAGCGCGCGACCGGCGAGGTCACGTGCCCGGTATGCGGCGACAACGAAGTCGTCAAGGCGCCGATGGCGCCGGCCGTGCCGCGCAAGGGCAACCGGTCCGGTGATCCCGTCGCCCGGCGCACCGAGGAACTCGCGGCCGACGTCGTCGAGGCGGTGGAGAAACTGCGTGAGCACGTCGAGGCCAACTGCGACTACGTCGGCGACGCGTTCCCCGACGAGGCCCGCAAGATCCATTACGGCGAAGCCGAGGAACGCGGCATCTACGGCGAAACCACCCCGGACGAGGCCCGCTCGCTGACCGACGAGGGCATCGAGGTCTACAGCCTGCCGACCGTCAAGCGCCGCCCCACGAATTAGCCAATAGTCCATCCGGACCCGTGTCAGTCGTCGGTTTCCAGCGAGTACACCGACTGGGTCGTCTTCGGCACCGGCGCATAGGCCTGGCGCGAGAGCTTCTCGGCGGCGTAGCGCCGGATCAGGAAACGCGCCACGATGAAGCCGGTGAGGCCGAGGAACACGCCGACCATCATGATGAACAGCGCCGATCCGCCGTGGACGTCCATGGCGTAGCCGACGATCGCCGGTCCGCTGATCGCGCCCGCCGAATAGAGCAGCAGGAAGCCGCCCGAGACCTCGACCAGTTCGTCGTTGGGTGCGTAGTCGTTGACGTGCGCCAGCGTCAGCGGATAGAGCGGCACCATGAAGCCGCCGTGCAGCACGGCGATCGCGACGGCGAGCCACTGGTCGTGGAACGGCATGACAGTGAGGACCAGCGCGGTCGTCGCCGTGCCGAGGCAGCAGCCGATGATCGCCTGGCGGCGGTCGATGAAATCCGAGAGCCGGCCGATCGGCCACTGCATGATCGCACCCCCGGCGACGAACGCCGCCATGAACACGGTGACGTCGGCGACCGCCATGCCCTTGCCCTGGGCGAACACCGGGCCGAGGCTCCAGAACGCGCCCTCGACGAAGCCGACCGTCAGGCAGGCGACGAACCCGGTCGGCGACAGCGACCACATCCGCCCGATGCGCAGGCGCGCCTCCGGCACCGGCTTGGGCGTCGCGGTATCGACCAGCGTCATCGGCACCAGCGCGAAGACGAGGAAGATCGCCGCCATGGTGAACTGCTCGTAAGCGGTTTCCGGGAAGAAGTTGACGGCGAGTTGCCCGGCGACGGTCAGCAGGCTGCCGATGATGACGTAGACCGACAGCACGGCGCCGCGGTTGTCGTTGGTCGAGCCCTCGTTGAGCCAGCTCTCGATGACCAGGTAGAGTACGGCGACGCAGGTGCCGCCGAGGCCTCTGAGCGCGCACCACACCAGCGGGTCGACGGCGCTCGGGAAGATCAGCGTCAGGATGGCCATCAGCGCGCCGAACCCGGCGAAGCAGCGCACGTGGCCGACCCGGGTGATCATGCGCGGGCCCAGCAGGCAGCCCGCCGCGAAGCCCGCGAAGTGCACCGTGCCCATGAGGCCGATCAGGCTCTCGGGGAAGCCCTCGAGCCCGGCGCGGATCGGCACGATGGTGATCAGCACGCCATTGCCGAGATAGACGGCAACGGCGCAGAACAGGACGATGCGGATCGAACCGGCGAGACGGGACATCGGCACTCCTCTGGACGGTGGGCGGGACGCGCATCGGTCCGCCACCGGTTACTCTATCCGTCTCCGCGTCGAAGATCGACTGCGGCGGGGGCTTGCCGGTCCGCTGGTTCAGTTGCCGAGGCGCGAAGCGAAACCGGCCGAAGGTCATCTTGGTCATTCTCGCCGTAGAATTATGGAAAATAGACCCGTAATACACTGAAACAAAACGGAACAGAGTTCGTTTCCGATGGTCATTTAGGGCTATTTCGGGGTAGGTCGACGTCGGAAATCGGCCCGTTGAATGACCCTGGCATGCCCCGCCCATCGGGTTCTCCTGTGGTTGTCGCGCCACCTCTCAAACCCCTCCGCCTTGATACGGGGAGGGATCGGGTGGGCGCGATTGCCGCGTCGCGGCGCAAAGACGAGAGAATGCATAATAGGAAAATAAGCGTATAATGTCAAGGCATTTAGTCTTAACACGGTATGCTGTTGGTGTCGGTTCCAGGCGTCCAATAGACCGATACTTCTGATTGCATTAGTCTCGGGCTTTCCAACGAAATGTGAAGCGGCGGTCCCATGGCGCGATTTTTCTGCACGGCAGTGTTGGCGGTATCGATCCTTCTCAGCGCGCCGGCTTCCTCTGCGAACCTCAGAGAGGGCATGGACGCCTTCAAGGCCGGCGATTACGCGGCTGCGTTCACGACGTTGGAGCCGTTGGCAGAACAGGGAATTGGCCCCGCTCAGATGTTATTGGGGATGATGTACCTGTCGGGTGAAGGCGTAACCCGAAATCCTGAGGCCGCGGCAAAGTGGTTCAGGAAGGCCGCACACCAGGATATCGTTTTCGCCCAGTTCATGCTTGGTGATCTGTATAGGAGCGGGCAAGGCGTCGGCCAGAGTGCGACAAATGCCTACTTTTGGTTTTCTTTGGCCGCCAGGAGCGACTACGAGGATTCGGTCGAGATTGTCCAACGGCTGACGCGTGAGATGACGCCCGAACAAATCGCCGAGGCAAACGCCATGGTTCGGGCTTACGAGCCGCAACGCCAGAGGTGGGGCGTCGTCGGAGAGGGTCTGGAAATCCAGGACGTCCGGGTTCAACGCAAGATTGTCGGCGAGGCAGATGCCGTGATCATCTCGGCGAGCATCGCCAACGTAAGCGACACGGACGTAGAGGTCCCAAGGATCAAGATCGTTTCTCTCGGTTGTGGCGGTCAGGAACTACGGTACGACGTTTATGATCCTGAGTTGAAGGTACTCGAACCTGGTGACTCGATGCCGTTTGAGGAAACGGTCACCTCGCTGCCTCTTGGGTCTCGGAAAATGGAAGTCACGTTTCTTGACGAATTGGAACATGCAAAGAAATCCGCCTCGGATGCTGTACCGCGTTCGCCACTTGAAACGCTAGGAGAGCGACTCCTGGGCGTCGTTTGTGATGCGCAGGCGGATGAAGTGATCGCGGTCGCTGTCAATGAAGACGCCGTGGTCGTGAGCATGCCCAGCTTCGTTATCTACGAGAACCGATCCTCCGAGCTCTCCGAGTACGCGGTTCCGGTTCTTTCCATGATCGGGGAAACCCTGTCCTCGCGGTCGTACCGGGGCTTCTCGATCACCGTTGGAGAACATTGGGGCCCGACAAACGATCTGTCCAATCAGGAGCTGGCGGATTCGAAAACACGTGCAGACAACCTGAGGAAACTGTTCGTCGAACAGGGAATAGCGGACGCGCGTATTGAAACGATCGAAGATGTGCGAACCAACCCGGCGCTCATGAACCTCGGTTCGGATGGCGCGCACGAAGAGTCCGATCGGTACCGCGCACGAAAGATGCTGGTTCGCATCTTTACGGAGTGACTGATAGTGTTGGCCCGCGCTCCAGCAACTGCATTTCGCGCATCCCCTTCTCGCCGACGATTTCGGATGCCCTGGATCTACGAGCCATGGCGTTATGTTCCGTCGGAATTGAGCAACCGAGATTTACTGTCTCTTACAAGAGCCTGTTGGGATTAGAAGTATGAAACGATTTGGCTTATTGCTGGCGTGTGCGATTTCACTGGTGGGATGCTCAAGTTCAAGAACGCCGCCTTCCGAGCCGGGCTCGATTTTCCGAGATTGCAGCGAATGTCCTGAGATGGTGGTGATCCCCGCCGGCTCTTTCGATATGGGCTCGCCATATCACGAAAAAGGTCGTTGGGACTCCGAAGGGCCGGTACATAAGGTAACCTTTGGGGAACCGTTCGCAGTCGGAAGGTTTGAAGTAACGCAGGCCGAGTGGGAGTCATTGGGGTTGAGCAACCCCAGCTTTTACAAAGGGAGCGACCGACCGGTTGATTGGGTAACCTGGAAGGCAGCAAAAGGTTATGTCGACAAGTTAAGTCGGAAAACAGGCAAGCGATACCGGCTCTTGAGTGAAGCAGAATGGGAGTATGTCGCTCGTGCCGGAACGAAAACGGTGTGGTCATGTGGCAATAATAGAGAATGTCTCTCCTCAGTTGCCGTTTACAGGCCAATTTCGACTGAGCACAGAAGCGTAGGCAGCAAACTCCCCAACGCATTCGGTCTCCATGATATGGCTGGCAACGTTCGCGAGTGGGTGGAAGATTGTTGGCACAGCGACTATAGCGGCGCCCCCTCGGACGGATCGGCTTGGACGGACGGTGGTGAATGTTCGATCCGCGTTCTACGCGGTGGTTCTGTGTTCAGCTTTCCCGGGACCCTGCGTTCAGCGTTCCGGTTTGGAAACAGGACTACCAGATCGTTTAACGATATCGGGTTTCGTGTCGCCCGTGATCTCGACTGACTCCCAACGACTTACAGCATCAAGCTTCAACGACCGCTTGTTAAGAATCAGATGCAGATCGGCAACTACCACCTCGCCATAGCCAGCCGCAAATCCACAATACCGTACCCTAGAATCCGTCGACGCCAATCCCCACCTCGTTCGCCCCATGAGAGTTAGCTGTCCCCGGTGCCAACCGGGCGCTATCGGCGTTACAGGCGGTACCGAGTACCGGCGACCGACGGTGAGTCTGCGATGATCACGCTCGGCGGTTTCGCCGGCGTGGCGGGTACGGCGGCTATTCCCCCTTGCACGCGGCGCACAGACCTCTCAGCTCGACGACCGATTTCTTCAGCGAGAAATCGACCTCGCCGGCGAGCGAGCGAACGGCTTTCTCGAGCCGGCTGCTGACCAATTCCTCGACCTTGCCGCAGCGCTCGCAGATCGCGAACAGGATGGTTTCCCGCGTTTCGCCGTCACACGACGGAAGCTGGCAGGCGACGAACGCATTCAGGCTTTCGAGGCGATGAACCAGTCCGAACTCCACGAGCTTGTCCAGCGCCCGATAGACCTGGGGCGGCGCCCTGAAGCCCTGATCGCGCAGCTCGTCCAGTATCGCATAGGCGCTCAGCGGTCCGTTCGCGGCGGAAAGCGCGTTCATCACGAGCGACTGGTTCTTGGTCAGGTCGGTCCCCGGATGGGCATGCTTGTTCATGGCTGCGCTCCTTTCGACTGATCGAGCGGGCCGTCATCGGATGGCCGGTCGCCGCGCCGCCGGAAAAAAGGGATCGGCAACAGCGAGACGACGAACAATCCCGCCGCGGCGACGACGATGCTGGGACCGGCGGGCGTATCCCATTCAAGCGACCCGTGGAGGCCGCCGAGGATCGCGGCAACGCCGACCGCGGCCGAGATCGCCGCCATCTGTTCGGGCCCCGTCGCGAAGCGCCGCGCCGCCGCCGCCGGAATGATCAACAGGGCCGTGATCAGCAGAACGCCGACGATCTTCATCGAAATGGCGATGACGACCGCCATCAGCAGCATGAAGACGACGTTGGCCCGTTGCGGGTTCAGGCCCTCCGCCTGCGCGAGTTCCATGTTTACCGTCGCCGCGAACAACGAACGCCAGATCGTCGCCAGGACGACCAGCACGCAGGCGCCGCCGCCCCAGATGACGGCCACATCGAACGGGGTGACGGCCAGAATGTCGCCGAACAGGAAGCCCATCAGGTCGACCCGCACCCAGGTCATGAAGGCCAGCGCGACCAGCCCGACCGCGAGGAACGAATGCGACAACAAACCGAGCAGCGCATCGGCCGACAACGTGGCGCGCCGCTGCAACAGCAACAGGGCCATGGACACGCAGACGGACACGGCAAACACGGCGATGGTGACGTTCAGCTCGAAAAGGAGTCCCAGGGCGACGCCGAGCAGCGCGGCATGCGAAAGCGTGTCGCCGTAGTAGGCCATCCGTCGCCAGACGATGAAGCAGCCGAGCGGTCCCGCGACGAGCGCGACGCCGATACCGGCAAGCACGGCGCGGGTGAAGAAATCATCGAGCATTGCTGTCGGCTCCAACGGTCTCATCGGGATGATCATGGCCGTGCGGATGATGCCCGTCATCGGGATGGCAATGATCGGTGACGGACCCGTCCTTGTGCAGGACGCGGCCGTCGGGCAGGTGCTCGTGGTCGTGCGTGTGTTCGTAGACCGCGAGGCCGGATGCCGCCCGCACCCCGAACAGGGCCTTGTATTCCGCGCTGGAGGCGACCGTCGTCGGCGTCCCGGAGCAGCACACATGACCGTTGAGACAGACGACACGGTCGGTCGCGGCCATCACGACGTGGAGGTCGTGGGAAATCATCAGCACGCCACAGTGCAGCCGGTCGCGAATGCTCCTGATCAGCTCGTAGAGCGCGATCTCGCCGTTGAAGTCGACGCCCTGAACCGGTTCGTCGAGAACCAGGAGATCCGGCGCACGGGCAATGGCGCGCGCCAGCAGAACGCGTTGAAACTCGCCGCCCGACAGCGTCCTGACCTCGGCCCTGGCCAGATGCCGGATATCGGTCGCCGCCATCGCGCTGTCGGCTTCGTCCCGGCTCACCGGGCTGGTGAGGCGCAGGAACCGGTCCACGGTCAGCGGCAGCGTCCAGTCCACGGCGAGTTTCTGTGGCACGTAGCCGACCCGCAGGTCCTGCCGTTGCCAGGCCGTGCCTTCGTCGGGATCGAGAACGCCGAGGGCCATCTTGGCCGTCGTCGATTTTCCCGAACCGTTCGGTCCGATCAGGGTGACGATCTCGCCCGGTTCGACCGTCATCGTGACGCCGCGCACCAGCCATCTGCCGGCGCGGTAAACGCCCGCATTGTCGAGGGTGAGAAGGCGTTCGGTTGTCTGCGACATGGCCGGTCGGACTCGTTTGCTCCGGGCGTGCGATCCCCAAAGCTTCATGATCCAAGGGGTTGATGTGGTTTATCGCACACGTTACATAGTAACACAATGTTATAACATCATATCAACTCGCCTGTGCCCCACGGAGTCCGAAATGCGCCTTGCGAAGTCTGTCCTCCTGGCCGCATCCATCCTTTCGGCGAGTGCTTTTGCCGCCCGGGCGGACGTCAGCGTGGTGGCGTCGATCAAGCCCGTGCACTCGCTCGTTGCGGCGGTCATGGAAGGGGTCGGCGAACCGGGCCTGATCGTCGAGGGCGCCGGATCCCCGCACACCTACGCGCTGAGGCCTTCGCAGGCCAGACGGCTCGAAAACGCCGATCTGGTGTTCTGGGTCGGCCATGAACTGGAGGCCTTCCTGGAGAAGCCGCTCGAGGCGATCGCGACCCGGGCGAGGATCGTCGAGCTCATCAATGCGCACGGCTTGATCCGGCTGGCGTTCCGTGAAGGCGGGGCGTTCGACGAACACGGGCACGACGAACACGGGCACGACGAACGCGGGCACGAGCAACATGTCGAACACGGCCACGAGGAGCACGCTGATGGCGCGTTCGATCCGCACGTCTGGCTCGATCCGGTCAATGCGAAGATCCTGGTGCACGAGATCGAAAAGGCGCTGGCCGAAGCCGATCCGGAAAACGCGGACCGCTACGAGGCCAATGCCAGGAACGTGATAGCGCGGCTCGACGACCTCGTCGGCGACGTCTCCGCCGAACTGGCATCCGTCAAGGGGAAGCCCTTCGTGGTTTTCCATGACGCCTACCGGCATTTCGAGGCGCGCTTCGGCCTGACAACCGCGGGCTCGGTCACGGTCTCGCCCGAGGTGTTGCCGGGCGCGGAGCGTGTTCGCGAGTTGCGGGACAAGGTCAGGGGTCTGAACGCAACGTGCGTGTTCGCCGAACCGCAGTTCGAACCCCGGATGGTGTCGACCATCACCGAGGGAACCAGCGCGAAGACCGGCGTGCTCGACCCCCTCGGCGCGTCGATCGCCGACGGGCCGGAGCTCTACTTCACGCTCATCCGCAACATGGCGGACGCGTTCAGGGCCTGCCTTTCCGAAGCCAGCTAGGCCGCTTCGCGCCGGACCCCGCCCGCACCATTGTTGTTCGTTTCCCGGCCGTTCTGAAATACCATCGCGGCAGGGCGATCCGGTTGCCGTGGCGGCCCGGATGCCGGGAGAGACGAGCATGCTGAACTTCTTCTGTGACTGCGGCAATCGCCTGTTCTTCGAGAACTCCGAGTGTCTGCACTGCAACCGCGAGGTCGGCTGGTGTCCGGCATGCTGGACCCTGACCGCCATGCGGACCTCGAATCAGGGGACCCATTGCGTGCGCTGCGATTCCCTGGTCATGCAGTGCGCCAACCGGGTCGAGTTCGACGTCTGCAACCGCAATGTGCTGGTGCCGCCCGACGGTGACCAGGAGACCCCCAGGCTCTGCGACTGTTGCCGCTACAACGAGACGATCCCCGACCTATCGGTCCCCGGCAATCTCGAACACTGGCTGGCGCTCGAACAGGCCAAGCGGCGATTGTTCTTCGGTCTCGATTCCCTCGGGCTGCCGCACGGCGCGACGGCGGACGGCTTCGATCCGGGCCTGTCGTTCGATTTCAAGGGCGACACCATCACCCGCAAGGGACTGTGGCGCCGGGTGCACACGCAGGAGCCGGTCTACACCGGCCACGCCGGCGGCAAGATCACCATCAACATCCGCGAGGCCGACGCGGTCGAACGCGAAAAGCTGCGCGTCGATCTGGAAGAGGGACACCGGACCCTGATCGGCCATTTCCGCCACGAGATCGGCCACTACTACTGGGACCTGCTGGTCGCCGGCCATGCCGAAAACCTCCGCCGCTTTCACGAGCTGTTCGGCGACCACGAGAACCCGAGCTACAGTGACGCCCTGGAGCGGCACTACAACGAAGGGCCGCCGGCCGACTGGCGTAGTTCGTTCATCAGCTCGTATGCCACCATGCACCCGTGGGAGGACTGGGCGGAGACGTTCGCCTTCTACCTCGATGTCGTCGACGTCATGGAAACCGCGACCTCCTACGGTCTGGTGCCGGACGACGCGCCGGACGATCTCGACGACCTGCTGGAGGCCTACGCCGGGCTCGGAATCCTGCTCAACGAACTCAACCGGGGCATGGGGCTCATCGACTTCCTGCCGGAGCTGATCGTTCCCGGCGTGGTCCCCAAGATCCGCTTCGTCCACGATGTCATCCGCGACGCAGCGCAGACCGCCGAACCCGCCGACACGCCGATGACCCAACTGCCAGGTTAGGAACCAACGACCATGTACATTCACGCCGGCTGCGAGATCACCATCGCCTTCGATCAGCCAGGACCGTTCATCGCCATGCTGCAGGTGCACCCGGACCGCGTCGACGCCCTGTGCGCGCCCGACGACGTCGCCGCGACCCCGTCGATCCCGCTCGAGCCGTTCCTCGATCACTTCGGCAACCGCTGTGTGCGGGGCGTGGCACCGGCGGGGGAACTGCAACTGCGCGCCGACACCGTGATCAACGACCCGTTCGAGCCCGATGCCCTGGTGCCCGACGCGCCGCAGACCCCCATCGAGAGCCTGCCGGTCGACACGCTGCGGTTTCTGCTCGGCAGCCGCTATTGCGAGATCGACCGCATGACGGGCACGGCGTGGTCGTTGTTCGGCGATATCCAGCCGGGCTGGCCCCGCGTGCAGGCGATCTGCGACTGGATCCACAACAACGTCACATTCGGCTATTCCCACGCGCAGCCCAACATGACGGCCTCCGAGGTCTACGAGCGCCGCGCCGGCGTGTGCCGCGATTTCGCGCACCTGGCGATCTCGTTCTGCCGCGCGCTCAACATTCCGGCGCGCTACGGCACGGGATACCTCGGCGACATCGACATCGAGCCGGAACCGTTTCCGATGGACGTCTCGGCGTGGTTCGAGGTCTTCCTCGGCGGCAGCTGGTACACCTTCGACGCCCGCTTCAACACGCGCCGGCGCGGGCGCATCCTGATGGCGCGCGGCCGCGACGCCGCCGACTGCGCCATGCTGACCACGTTCGGCGCGCATCGGCTCGTCGACTGGAAGGTGTGGACCGACGAGGCCGAGAATCCGCCGGAGACGCCGACCGCCGAGGCCGGGGTGCGCAAGGTGATGTACGGGCGGCGGTGACGAACCGTCCCTTCAGTCGCTGCCCTCGGTTGCGATCCTGAGCGGCTCGCCGCAGTGCTTGCAGTGGACGGCGTCGGTTTCGTGGCGGCTGAGGCCGCAGGACGGACAGTCGTAAGCCACCTTCTGCGGGCGGAAGATCGCCTGCGCGAGCCGCAGGAACAGGGCGACGCCGACGATCATGATGAGCACCGCCAGCAGTTGCCCGGCCGTGCCGGTCAGCACGATGTCGCCGAAACCCGTCGTCGTCAGCGCCGAGACCGTGAAGTAGAGCGCGGCGACGAAGTTCTGAATGTCCGGGTTGTCGCCGAACTGCAGCACGAAGACCAGCGCGGTGACGAAGAACACGAACACACCGAGATTGACGGCGCCGAGAATCACGTCCTCGTTGTCGCGGAAGAACGGCGTGTCGCGCCGAAGATCGTGCAGCACGCGATAGGAATGCACCAACCGGAGCGCCCGCAGGACCCGGAGGAACACCAGGTCCGGTCCGATCAGCGGGGCGAGGAACAGAGACAGAATAACGACGATGTCGGCCGCCGTATGGACCTGGCGGAGCATGCGGAGCTTGCTCGGCGCGATCCACAGCCGGGCCAGGAAGTCGCACAGGATCAGCACGCCGATCACGCAGTCGAGGACGAAGATCGTCAGCGTCGACTGCATCGGGATGGTGACGATGAAGAAAGCGATGGTGAAGATGTCGAACACGATGAGGGCATAGCGGAACAGCGCGGCGTCCCGGCTGCGGCCCGTGTACAACAGTTCCACCGTGCGCCTGAAGCTTGTCTCTGCCATGGATTACCGCCGCGCTCCGTTGCCGGGTTCAAGCCATCTATAATCGGCTTTGGGGTGCGGCGGCTACGAATTCCGCTGCTGTGTCGGCGACGGCTATCCCTCGAGCCGCTTTAGTCGTCTGTAGGCGCCGAACGAAATCAGCCGCTGGGTGGCTTCATCCCACAACGCGAGACGAAAGCAGCCGACGCTGGTGCGCAGATCGATGCGGTTCAGAGATTGCAGCGCAGGTATATTCTTCAGGCAGGCGGCAAGCCGATAGTTGGGGATCCGGCAGCACAGGTGATGAATGTGGTGAATTCCGATGTCGCCGGAGATCCAGCGCAACGGCGCGGGTAAGTGATAGTAGGTGCTGGCCATCACAGACGCCTCGTGAAACGTCCAGTCCTCCCCGTCCTTCCAGTGCGCCTTCTCGAACTGGTGCTGTACATAGAACAGCCAGACGCCGGCGGCGGATGAAAGCAGGACGATCGGGGCCGCCACCATCGCAACCTCGGCGAAACCGAATCCGTAACCGAGCCCGATCAAGGCGCCGGTGATGGCGAGATTGGTTCCCATGACGCCGACAAGCAATCCCGGATTGTCGCGGATAAGGTCGAGCGGCAGACGATACTTGATGACGAAAAGATAAATCGGCCCAATGCCGAGCAACACCAGCGGATGCCTGTAGAACCGGTATGCCAGTCGCTTCAGTAACGGCAGGCGTTCATATTCAGCAACTGTCAGAACGCTGACGTCGCCGATGCCGCGTTTCTCGAGATTGCCACATGTTGCGTGATGGGTGTTGTGGGCGCGACGCCAGTATTCGTGCGGTGTCAGCGTCACGACGCCGATCAGCGTGCCGACCAAGTCGTTCAGGCGGCGCGAACGGAAGAATGATCGATGACCGCAGTCGTGCTGAATGATGAAAAGGCGCACGGTGAACGCGGCTGCCGGGACAGCCAACAACAGCGTCAAACCATAGCTGACATCGACGATGGCGATCATCGATGCCCACAGTCCGATCAGCGGCGGAACGGTCGTCAGCAGTTGCAGCAAGCTGCGGGTTGTCCGGGGACCGGCGTACTGCTGTGCGGTCATGGCCCACTGGCGAACGTGGTTCCGGGTGACCGCCAACTCTGCGTCATGACCGGTCCCGGGATCGGTCGCGGTGAACTGTGCTGTGTTGGGAATCGTATCTGATCCAGATTGCATATTCCGCATCAGGCTAGGCGCCGACCAAGGCAGAAATAAGGCGCATGGTTTGGGCCCCGCCGCGATTATCCCAAAAGGGTCAGGCGTCCCCGGGTGGCAACCGGGCACGATTAACGTTATATGCGGTGCCGAGTGCCAACGCCCGATGACGAGCCCGGCCCTGCCGCGCCCCAAAAGAAAGGTCATGACCATGACGGACACCACGAACTTCTACATCAACGGCGCCTGGGTCGCCGCCCGGAGCCCGCAGCGGTTCGACGTCATCAACCCGTCGAACGAGGAAGTCATCACCCAGATCGCCCTTGGCGGGCCCGAGGACGCCGACGCGGCCGTCGCCGCGGCAAAAGCGGCCTTTCCGAAATGGCGCGTCACGTCGAAGGCGGAGCGTCTCGACCTGATGCGCGCGATCCTCGACGTCTACACGCGCCGCTCAGACGAACTCGGCGCGACGCTGAGCGCCGAAATGGGTGCGCCGATCGACATGTCCAGGGTCCAGCAGTCCGGCACCGGGTCCTATCACCTGAACGCGTTCATCGACGCGTTCGAAGGCTTCGAGTTCGAGCGGCCGCTGCGCGCCGGCGCCGAGGACACCCGGATCATCCATGAGCCGATCGGCGTCTGTGCGCTGATCACGCCGTGGAACTGGCCGATGAACCAGATCACCCTGAAGGTCATCCCGGCGCTCGCGACCGGCTGCACCATGGTGCTCAAACCGTCCGAGCAGTCGCCGCTGTCGGCCATTCTGTTCTCGGAGATCATGCACGAGGCCGGCGTCCCGGCGGGCGTCTACAACATGGTCAATGGCGACGGCCCGGGCGTCGGCAGTTGCCTGACGTCGCACCCGGACGTCGACATGGTCAGCTTCACCGGCTCGACCCGCGCCGGCCGCGCCATCACCATCGCCGGCGCCGAGACCGTAAAGCGGGTCAGCCTGGAACTCGGTGGCAAGGGCGCCAATCTGGTGTTCGCCGACGCCCGTCCCGAGGCGGTCGCCCAGGGCATCGCCCGCTGCTTCAACAACACCGGTCAGTCGTGTAACGCGCCGACCCGGATGCTGGTCGAGCGCTCGCGCTACGACGAGGCCGTCGAACAGGCCAAGGCCGCCGCCGAGGCGACCCGCGTGAATGCCGCGTCCGAGGCCGGCGCGCACATCGGGCCGCTGGTCAGCGAGCTTCAGTTCAACAAGGTGCAGGACCTGATCCAGGCCGGGATCGACGAGGGCGCGCGCCTGGTGGCGGGCGGCGTCGGCCGGCCGGAGGGTCTCAACCGCGGGTTCTACGTGCGCCCGACGGTGTTCGCCGACTGCACCAACGATATGCGGATCATGCGCGAGGAGGTCTTCGGCCCGGTGTTGTCGATGATGCCGTTCGATACCGAGGACGAGGCGATCGAGATCGCCAACGATACCGACTACGGCCTGACCAACTACATCCAGACGTCCGACCCGGAACGGGCGCGGCGTGTCGCGCGCCAGCTTCGGTCCGGCATGGTCGACATCAACGGTCAGGCGCGCGGGCCGGGATCGCCGTTCGGCGGCATGAAGCAGTCCGGAAACGGCCGCGAGGGCGGCGTCTGGGGCCTCGAGGAGTTTCTCGAGGTCAAGGCCGTCGGTGGCTGGCCGGTGGAGTAACCGGGGCGCATCCGGCGACGACCGGGAACCCCGGGTGCATCGTTACTGGGTGATGAGCTCCGGTCCCATCAACAGGGTCGGCAGGAACGTCGAGAGCCACGGCACGTAGGTTACCAGGATCAGGAACACGAACAGGATCGCCAGGAACGGCAAGGCGGCGCGAACGACGCTCATCATCGGCATGCCGGCGACGCCCGACGTGACGAACAGGTTGAGCCCCACGGGCGGCGTGATCATGCCGATCTCCATGTTGACGACCATGATGATGCCGAGGTGGATGGGATCGATTCCGAGTTGGATCGCGATCGGAAACACCAGCGGCGCGACGATGACGATCAGGCCCGACGGCTCCATGAACTGGCCGCCGATGAGCAAGATCACGTTGACGATAACAAGGAAAAATATCGGGCCGAACCCGGCGTCCAACATCGCTGCGGCGATCGTCTGAGGGATCTGCTCCTCGGTCAGCACGTGTTTCAGGATCAACGCGTTGGCGATGATGAACATCAGCATGATGGTCAGCTTGCCGGCTTCGTAGAGTGCGTGGCGGGTATCGGGATGCCAGACGATCGACACGGACTTGAGGACCGCATTGCCGCCCTTGGGAGCCCCTTCGGCGAACGGCCCCATGTCGCGATAAACGAAGTTGGCGATGACGAATGCGTAGATGGCGGCGACGGCCGCCGCTTCGGTCGGCGTAAAGATGCCGCCGTAGATGCCGCCCAGGATGATGACAATCAGGAAAAGGCCCCACGACGCGTCGCGGGCCGCGGCCAGGATTTCGCCCCAACCCGCCCAATCCTGGGCCGGCAGATTCTTGATTTTCGCGATGACATAGATTCCGACCATCAGCATAAGGCCGGCAAGCAAGCCGGGGATCACGCCAGCCAGGAACATGCGCCCGACGGAGACGTCGACCGATGCGGCATAGACGACCATGACGATCGAAGGCGGGATCAGAATGCCGAGCGTGCCCGCGTTGCAGATCACGCCGGCGGCGAACTCTTTGGTGTAGCCGACCTGACGCATTCCGGCGATGACGATGGTGCCGATAGCGACGACGGTCGCCGGGGAGGATCCCGACAGGGCCGCGAACAACATGCAGGCAAACACCCCGGCAATGGCCAGTCCGCCCTGGAAATGTCCGACGCAGGCGATGGCGAAACGGATGATACGTCGCGCGACACCGCCCGTCGTCATGAAGGCCGATGCCAGGATGAAGAACGGGATGGCGAGCAGCGTGTAGTGGCCCTCGAAAGCATTGAACAGGGTCTGTGCGATCGAACCGAGCGAGGCGTCGGAATAAATCATCAGGAAGACGGTGCTCGACAGGCCGAGCGCGACCGCGATCGGCACGCCGACCAGCATCAGGCCGATCACCAGCAGAAATAGGATGGCAACTTCCATTGTTCGGCCCCGCCTACCTGATGCCTTCTTCGACCATGTCCTCGGCCTCGTGACCGGCAATCAACATGGCGCGTCGATCGTTGATGACTTCCCATAGCGCCTGCGCGAACCGCAGAGTCAGCAGAACCAGGCCGATGGGCAGCGCCGCGTAAGGGATGAAACGCGGCATCTTCTCGTATGCCTCCCCCTCGTTCAGCCAGTCGGCCATGAGGTCGGGGAAGAACACCATCGGAATGTCATTGACCTCGTACCAGGCGCGGTCCGTGGCGAATGGCCACCAGTACTCGAACGAACCGATGGTCAGCAGCACGCTGAAGATCAGACAACAGATCACCGAGATGACGACGAGTGTCTTGCGCGTGCTTTGGCCGACCATGTTGAGGATCAGGTCGACGCCGATGTGGGCGGAGATCTTGACGCCGTGGGACATGCCGAGCAGAACGAGCCAGGCGAACAGGAACACGGTGGTCTCGAGCGCCCACAGGATGTTCGAATTGAAGATGTAACGCGCGATCACGTTGGCGAACGTGACCACGGTCATGAGGCCGAGCATGATGGCGATACCATTGACCTCAATGCGGTCGATGATGGCCCCCAGTCGAGTCGTTGGCTGGTAGGTCATGACGGTTCCCCCTCCATCGACACTTACCCGGCAGTGGTCGCGGAGCCGGGCGCGATCTGCCCGGCTCCGTTACACCATACTCAGGAACCGGCAGCCGCGGCCAGCAGGTCCTCGCCGATATCGTCCATGAACTGGTCCCAGACCGGTTTCATGGCCTTGACCCAGGCCTGACGCTGCTCGGGTGTCAGCGTGCGTACCGTGCCGCCCGCGTCGATGATCAGCTGCTTGTTCTGCTGGTTGACCTTGTAGGACTCCGCGTTGCGCGCCTCGGTCACTTCCCTGAGGATCGTCGCGAACTGGTCGCGCACGTCACCGGGCAGGCCTTCCCACCATTCGGTCGATGTCACCACCAAATAATCGATGATTCCGTGGTTCGTCTCGGTGACGCCATCCTGGACCTCGAAGAACTTCTTGCCGTAGATGTTCGACCACGTGTTCTCCTGACCGTCAATGACGCCCTGCTGCAGACCGCCGTAGACCTCGCTAAACGACATCTTCTGCGGGTTGGCGCCGAGCGCCTCGAACTGCGCCTGCAGCACATCGGATGCCTGGATACGGAACTTCAGGCCGGCGGCGTCAGCCGGGCTGATCAGCGGCTTGTTGGCGGACATCTGCTTCATGCCATTGTGCCAGAACGCGAGACCCTGAAGGCCGCGACGCTTCATGGAGTCCTTGAGTTTCTGACCGGCGTCCGAGTTCTGGAAACGGTCAACCGCTTCGATGTCGGCGAACACAAACGGAAGATCGAAGACACGGAACTTTTTCGTGAACTTCTCGAACTTCGAGAGCGACGGCGCGGCGAGCTGGACGTCACCGGCAAGCATGGCCTCAAGAACCTTGTTGTCGTCGTAGAGGGTCGAGTTCGGAAACACCTCCATGCAGGCCTTGCCGTTCATCTCATCGTTGACGCGTTGCTCCAGCAACGAGGCGGCGATCCCTTTCGGGTGCTTGTCGGTGTTCGTGACATGGCTGAACTTGATGACGATCTCGCCGTCGTCGCATTTGGCATGGGCCGGTGCCGCCGTAGCCATACCGATAACGGCCGCGGCCATCGTCGCGGCAACTAGATGCTTGTACATTGATTTCTCTCCCAATTGGTTTTTCGACGGAAGGTGGCTTGAATACGCCCTCTTACTGGTCCGCGTTGGATGTTAGTTGATAACCGTATCGTGTTCCATAACGTTTGGTATTCAGGCGGCGGATTGTCGTTCAACCCGGCGGCGGCGGCTTCGGATCTTTGGTTGACGTCTTCGCGGCGGTGACGCTGTGAATGCCCGGGCAGGCAAATGAGGAAACGCGGCTTACCCCTTCTCGCGCCGCTTCCGCGCGGCATCGAGCAGCGCCCTGAACAGCGACTGCTGCGACGACGACAGGATCAGGAACTCCGGGTGCCATTGCACGCCGATCAGAAAGTTGCGATCGGTGCACTCCGTCGCCTGGACGACGCCGTGGTCATCGCGCGCAGCGATGCGTAACCCGTCACCGAGCCGGTCGACCGCCTGGTGGTGCAGGCTGTTCACCCGGTACGACGATCTATCAAGGATGCTGTTTAGCTTGGTGCCCTTCTCGATGTGTACGTCCATGCGGGGCAGCACGGTCCTGAGGCGCCGTTTCTCGCTGTAGATCTCGTAGATGTCGCGGTGCAGGTTGCCGCCGAGATGGATGTTGATCATCTGCGAGCCGCGGCAGATGCCGAGCACCGGCAGGTCGGCGTCCAGCGCCTCGGCGAGCAGGCGCTGCTCGAGCCGGTCGCGGTCCGGGTCGGTCTTGATGTCGAGGGTCAGCTCGCCCTTGTAGAGATCAGCGCCGATATCGTCGCCGCCGCCGATGACCAGCCCGTCGAACTCGCCGATCGCGGGAACGTTGTCACCCGGCATGATGCGCCGAGCCTGACCGCCGGCGCGCCAGATCGCGAACCAGTGGCACAGCCAGGTCAGCAGGCTCTGGTGGCGCGACGTGGTTACGCCGATGACCGGACGACCGTTCGATGCTGCGCCGCTCATTCCTCGGCCCACGCCTTCAGCCGGTCGATCCAGCGGTCGACCGTGGGCTTCCGCAGCCAGGCGCGGTACTCGGCCATCGCCGCCGCCAGCTTGTCGTCATCCATCGCCAGGTGTTCGACCCCGACCCAGCGGTTCCAGTCGGTGACGAACGACCAGTCCGGATCCTGCAGTTCGGTATTGGGTAGGCGGTAGTGAAACGTCGGCCGCGCCTTGATCAGCGAGGCGTCGTCGACATGCGACAGCAGCGTATCCTCGTCGAGGTGGCGGAACAGGGGCATCATGTCGAAGCCGCGGCTGCGCGTCGGGTTGGCCTTCACGTAGTCGGTAATCAGGTCCGCGACGCCCGGCGCGTAATCCGGATCCATCAGTTGCAGCGCATAGCCGTCCGGGAACGGATCGATGTGCGGCAGCACGCGGCGCATCGGGTCGACGCCGATGTCGTCGCGCAGCCGGTCCTCGAGGATCAGGTAGGCCTGCAGGTGCCGGAGCGCGTAATCGGCGGTTTCCTCGGCGACTTCCGGGTTCAGATGCACGCCGAAGCCGTAATAGACGGCGTCGCGGGTGCCCTCGGCGCCGGCGTCGCGCAGCCGGTCCAGTAGGTCGTCGAGCGCCGCCAGCTCCTGCCACGGTACCGGCGGGAAGACAATCTCCGTCGGTACCGGCCCGGCAATGGCGTGGCCGAGAAGCTGTCGCGAGATGGTCTCGACGTCCTTGTCGGCGATCTTCAGTTCCTTGTCGCCGCTCTTGTGGGCGATGGCGGCGTCGAGTTCGACCGTAAAGTCGCCGAACCGGGTGCCCTCGACGTCAATGCGGTGGTCGCTCTCGACGTCCATGGTGCCCCCGAACGCCTGGGCGACGAGATCGGCAGCGTCGCGCACGCTGACGCCGGCGAACTCGATCTCGACGCCGACGCGTCGCATGTCGCCCGACGCGGTCCGGGCGCGCGGCGGTTCGGCAACTTCCGGCTGGTGGGAACGGCGGCTCATGGGTGCTTGGCGAAACTGGCCAGGTAGTTGACATCGATGTCCGGCGACAGTTTCCACGCGCCGCTGACCGGGTTGTAGACGACGCCCCTGAGGTCGGTGAGATCGAGGCCGTAGGGACGCAGACCCCGTGCCATCTCGGACGGGCGAACAAACTGGCGCCAGTCGTGGGTCCCGGCCGGTACCCAGCGCAGGACGTACTCGGCGCCGACCTTGGCCAGCGCGAGCGACTTTAGCGTGCGGTTGATGGTGCCGAGCACGGCCATGCCGCCGGGCCGTGTCAGGTTGGCGAGCGAGGCGAGAAAACCCGCGACGTCTGCGACGTGTTCGATGACCTCGAGCGACACCACCGCGTCAAACGTCTCGTCCTGGGCGACGATGGCCTCCGCCGTCGACTGGCGGAAATCGATGGCAAGGCCCGCGGCGGCGGCGTGAGTGCTGGCGACACCGACTGCTTCGGCCCCGGCGTCGATCGCGGTGACAGCGGCGCCCAGTCGGGCCAGCGGTTCCGAGATCAGGCCGCCGCCGCAGCCAACGTCGATGATGCGGAGGTCCTTCAGCGGCGCCGACGCCGTCGGATCGCGGTCGAAATGGTCGCACAGTGCGTCGCGCACGAAGGTCATGCGCGCCGGGTTGAGACGGTGCAGCGGCTTGAACGGGCCGTCCTCGTCCCACCATTCGGCGGCGGTCGCCTCGAAGCGGGCGATTTCGTCACGGTCAACGCTGGAAGGTCCTGGGCTGGCGGTCATGGCGTTGCGAAGGCGGTTCTTGTTCCCTGTCTTATGACAGAGTATGTATGCGCCGCCGTAAGAGCAAACACGTCGGAAATACCCGTAGAATCATGCGTATCGTACAGAAATTCGGTGGCACGTCGGTGGCGGACACGGACCGCATCAAGGTCGTCGCGCAAACCGTCAAATCCGAGGTCGACGCCGGCAACGAGGTTGCCGTGGTGCTCTCGGCCATGGCCGGCGAGACCAACCGGTTGATCGGCTTCACCGAAGAAATCGCCGCGTTGCACGACGCGCGCGAATACGACGTCGTCGTCTCGACCGGCGAGCAGGTGACCTGCGGCCTGCTGGCGATGGCGCTGCAGCGTCTCGGGATCACGGCGCGCTCGTGGCTCGGCTGGCAGATTCCGATCCGCACCGACGGCATGCACGGACGCGCGCGCATCGAGGAGATCGAGACCGGCGAGCTCAACCGCCGCATGGCGACGGGCGAGGTCCCGGTGGTACCCGGCTTCCAGGGCCTCGGGCCCAACAACCGCATTACCACGCTGGGCCGTGGCGGCTCGGATACCAGCGCCGTGGCGCTCGCCGCCGCGCTCAAGGCCGACCGCTGCGACATCTATACCGACGTCGACGGCGTCTACACCACCGATCCCCGGATTGTGCCCAAGGCGCGTAAGATCGACCGCATCACCTACGAGGAAATGCTCGAGCTGGCATCGCTCGGCGCCAAGGTGCTGCAGACCCGCTCAGTCGAGCTGGCGATGAAAGAGAAAGTGCGCGTCCAGGTGCGCTCGAGTTATTCTGACCAGCCCGGAACGCTGGTCGTGGACGAGGATGAAATCGTGGAAAAAGCATTGGTCAGCGGCATCGCCTACAGCCGCAACGAGGCGAAACTCACGCTCGTCGGGGTGCCGGACAAACCGGGCATCGCGGCGGCCATCTTCGGTCCGCTCGCCGACAAGGCGGTCAACGTCGACATGATCGTGCAAAACATATCGGCGTCGGACCAGACGACGGACATGACCTTCACGCTGCCGCGCGGCGACCTGCCGCACGCCGTGAAGATCCTCGAAGCGGCCAAGGACGATCTGAAGTTCCGCGAACTGGTCGCCGACGACTCGGTCGCCAAGGTCTCGGTCGTCGGCGTCGGCATGCGCAGCCACGCCGGCGTGGCCCAGAAGATGTTCTCCACGCTGGCCGAACGCGGCATCAACATCCAGGTCATCTCGACCTCGGAAATCAAGGTCAGCGTGCTGATCGACGAGGAATACACCGAACTCGCGATCCGTGCCCTGCACACCGCGTACGGGCTCGACGCGGAAGAGTCGTGATCTGTTGTTAAGGTGGGCCTCCGCTGGACCATCCGGCGGCTGAATGGCATAACTTCAGGTGGTTACGCCGGACCGCTGACCGGCACACCCCAAGGCAGGGAGCTTGAGCCATGCCGGGTGACCGGTCAGACAGGACGCGAGAACAATCCTCGACCGTATCGCGCCGTCTGCTGTCCAAGATCCGCGCGATCATGGCCGGCACGGGCGGCGGGCAGCAGCGTCTCGACCAGGTCGTGCGCATCATCGCCGCCGAGATGGTTGCCGAGGTCTGCTCCGTCTACCTGCGGATCGACGGCGACGTGCTCGAACTCTACGCCACCGAGGGCCTCAAGGCCGAGGCCGTCCACAAGACCCACCTCGACATCGGCGAGGGCCTCGTCGGCGACATCGCAGCACACGCCCGGCCGCTGGCGCTGGCCGACGCGCAGAGCCATCCCAAGTTCGCCTACCGGCCCGAGACCGGAGAGGAAATCTTCCACTCGCTGATGGGCGTGCCGGTCATTCGGGCGGGGCGCGTGCGCGGCGTCATCGTGGTGCAGAACAAGACCCAGCGACATTACAGCGAGGAAGAGATCGAAAGCCTCGAGACCATCGCCATGGTGATGGCCGAGATGATCGCCGGCGGCGAGTTCGGCGGCGGCGCCCGGCCCGGGTCGATCGACGCGTCCTCGACCCAGCCGATGCGTTTCGAGGGGCTCGGGCTCAACGGAGGGCTCGGCATGGGCGAGGCGGTTCTGCACCGCTCGCGCGTCACGATCGAGCAGATGGTGTCCGACGATCCGAAGACCGAGCGCAGCCGCCTCGACACGGCCTACGCTGAGATGCACGGTGCGCTCGACAACCTGATGAACGGCGCCTCGCTGTCGGAGGACGGCGAACACCGCGAGATCCTCGAAGCCTACCGAATGATCGCCAGCGACGCCGGATGGATGACCCGCATCGGCGAGGCGATCGACACCGGACTGACGGCGGAAGCCGCGGTCGAGAAGGTGCAGAACGACCTGCGCGCGCGCATGAGCCAGGTCAACGATCCGTACCTGCGCGAACGGGTTCACGACATCGAGGATCTCGGCGACCGCCTGCTGCGCCACCTCGTCGGCGAGGCGTCCGTCAACTTGGACGAACTGCCCGAAGACATCGTGCTGGTGGCGCGCAACCTCGGGCCCGCGCAGTTGTTCGACTACGGGCCCGAGCGGCTGCGCGCGCTGGTGCTCGAGGAGGGCTCGCCGACCAGCCACGCGGCGATCGTTGCCCGCGCGCTGGAAATCCCCGTCGTTGCCAACGTCGAGGGCGCGCTCGACGAGATCAACCGTGGCGATCCGGTCATCGTCGACGGCGAGAGCGCACGCGTCTATGTCCGCCCCGGCGAGGATATCCGCAAGACCTTCCTCGAGGCCGCCCAGCAGAAGACCGCGCTGGTCAAGTCCCACCAGGCGCTGCGTGACAAGCCGGCGGTCTCGGTCGACGGCGTCGACGTCTCGCTGATGATCAACGCCGGCCTGATCTTCGACATGCACCGGCTCGACGAGGTCGGCGCCGACGGCGTCGGGCTCTATCGCACCGAAGTGCCGTTCATGGTGCGGCCGCGGCTGCCTGGCCTCGACGAGCAGTACGACATCTACAAGGAGGTGCTGGCGGCGGCCGGCGACAAGCAGGTGGTGTTCCGCACCCTCGATGTCGGCGGCGACAAGGCGCTGCCCTACTGGTCGCCGGGCAAGGAGGAGAACCCGGCGCTCGGCTGGCGCTCGATCCGCATCTCGCTCGACCGGCCGGCGGTGTTCCGCCGCCAGCTGCGCGCCCTGATCCGGGCCTCGGCGGGCCGCCCGCTCGACGTCATGTTCCCGATGATAGCCAACGTCGAGGAGTTCGTCTCGGCGCGCGGGCTGCTCGATGCCGAGCTCCGCCGCCATGCCGAAACCGGCAGCGACGGCCCGACGGTGGTACGCGCCGGCTGCATGCTCGAGGTCCCGGGGCTGGTGTTCCAGTTGCCGGCGCTGCTGCGTCACGTCGATTTCCTGTCGGTCGGCAGCAACGACCTGATGCAGTTCCTGTTCGCCAGCGACCGCGGCAACACCAGGCTGCTGGGCCGCTACGATACCTTGTCGCCGGCGATGATCCGGGTGCTGCGTCAGGTTGTCGGCGACTGTGCCGCCGCCGACAAGTCCGTCAGCCTGTGCGGCGAGATGGCGGGCAATCCGCTGGATGCGCTGATCCTGGTCGGCATCGGCTTCCGCACGATTTCGATGACGCCGGCGCGGCTGCCGGCGGTCAAGGCGATGATCCGCAGCCTCGACGTCGGCGCGCTGCGCGCCTTCATCGACGGATTGATCGAGAGCGACGCGGCATCGGTGCGCGACGAGGTCCGTGCATACGCGGAAGCGAACGGCATTTCGCTCTGAAAGTCCCGGCATCGAAGGCGCGCGGTTCAATTCTTCATGATTTTTTGACACAATTATCGAACTCTTGAGACTGCCGATTCGTGCGGCGCAAAGCCGTATCGGCAGAGGGCGGAAAAACAACGGGCACCCATGGGCGACACGTCGACAAAACCGGCAGTCCGACCTGCCGAGGACGAAAACAGCGTCGTGCAGGAAATTTCCATCCTGCTCAGGGACGGCCGCCTCGACCAGGGCGAGTCGATCGAGGAAGTCGCGCGCACGCTCAGGATCAATAAACGGTACCTCGAGGCCATCGAGGACGGCCGGTTCGGCGAGCTTCCGGGCCCGGTGTATGCCATCGGTTTCATCCGGAGCTTCGGCGATCACGTCGGCCTCGACGGCGAGGAGCTCGTGCGACGGTTCAAATCAGTGTCGTCGACGACCTCGAAACGCGCCGAGCTCGAGTTTCCCGAACCGATTCCGGAATCGGGCGTGCCCGGCGGCGCGGTGCTGTTCGCCGGCCTGCTGGTCGCGGTGCTCGCCTACGGCGGCTGGTACATGATGAGCGCGGACGACAACATCCTGTCGGAGCTCGTCGCTCCCGTGCCGGAGCAACTTTCCGACCCGGCCGGCAGTGCGGACGCTCCCGAAGTGATATCGAACGCCGACGAGGAACCGGTGATCCCGGAAGAACCCGCGCCCGCCGCACCGGAACCACAAGTCGAACCCGAAACCGCGGGGGACGAGCCGAACGCCGAAACAGAGGCCGTGGCCGAGACAGCCGGGAACCCGGTGCCCGATGGTCAGACCGACGGACAGGCCGATAGTCAGGCCGATAGTCAGGCCGATGTGCAGGAAGGCAGCCAGACCGCCATCGAACCCGAACCGGCGGAACCGGTAGGTGATACCGGTTCACAGTCTCCCGACACCGGCGCCACGGAATCCGCTACCGGGGAACCGGCCGCCGAGGAGCCCGCCGCGACCGAGACGGCCGCCGCGCCCGAACCTGAACCAGTGCCCGAGCCCGAAACCGAGCCCGAGCCCGAGACGGCGCCGGAGGCCGCCGCGAGCGGCGCGACCGTTGCCGAGGACGAAACCATCGCGCAGTCGCTCAACGAGGCGCAGCTGCAGGCGATGCAGGCGGACATGATCGACGTCCCGAGCATCCAGTTGCAGGGCTCGAGCGAACCCGCGGCCGAGGAAGCAGCGGAGGTCGCCGAGCCGGAAACCGCCCAACAGGCGGTGCCTGAACCGCAACCCGAGCCCGAGCCCGAGCCCGTGGCGGAACCGGAGACGGTCGAGCAGGCCGCGCTTCCGGAATCGGATGCGCCCGCCGAAGAGGACACGGGCTCTGCCAGCAGCGTCGCCGCGACCGCGAGCGACTATCCCGACGAAGGCGTCGTCATCGTCGCCCGCGAGGACAGCTGGATCGAGGTCCGCGACAGCGTCAACAACGATATCGTGGTGGCGAAGGTGCTGCGCGCCGGCGAGCGGTTCGCCGTGCCGCGGGTCGGCGAGTTCGAACTCGCAACCGGCAATGCCGGCGCACTGAGCTTCGTCGTCGACGGCGAGGAATTACCGCCGCTCGGCGGTGGCGGCCAGATCGGCCGCAACATCCGGCTCGACGCCGAAAGCCTGCTCGAACGCCAGGGCGCCACCGGTCGCTAGACGGCGGCTCCGGCCTAAACGCCTCACAATCCGACCAAGCCTGCGAGTGGCCCGCCGACAGCCGATCGCGGAGCGCGAAGCGTTTTCGATTGCCGTAGCAGTCTGCATCCCATCAAATACCGCTATCGACATGGCTGCGTATGATCGCGTCAGCAATCTCAGAGCCTGGACTTCGCAACCATGTGCCACCCGCGATTTCTTCTGATCTGCTTTGGCGTGGTCCTGGCGGCGGGCTCTTGGGGCCTTTACTGGGTTCCCCAACGCGCCTTCGAGCAAGCCGGCATGACCGGCGGATGGGGAACGCTCGCGCAGAGTGTCGGTTGCGTCCTGCTGCTGCTGCCCGTCGCCGTTTGGCGATGGCGTCGGGGAGACCAGACCGGCCTTGACCTGCCAGTTTTTGGCTTGCTCATGGGCGGCGGTTTCGTCTGCTATGCAAACAGCCTTTTGCTCACAGATGTCGTCCGCGCGCTGCTCCTCTTCTATCTTGTCCCGGTTTGGGCAACGCTCATTGAGATCGTGTTCTTGAAACGACGTCAGGGCTGGCGCCGCTCGATCAGTTTATCGCTTTCGCTCATCGGCGTTTGGATCGTGCTCGGCAAGGACGCGGGGCTGCCACTGCCCGAGAACCTGGGGGACTGGCTGGCGATCACCGGCGGCGCCGTCTTTGCCGGCGGCGTGGCGCGGGCGGACGCGATGAAGATCGACAGCGTGTTCCCCGTGTTGTTCGCGTTCTTCGTATACGGCTCGGTCGTCGCCATCGCCCAGGCGGCGTTCTTCGGCGTCAGCATCGGCCCGGTGCCGAGTGCGGATGCCTGGTTCGCGTTGCTGCCGTGGCTGGCGCTGTTCTGCCTCGTCTTCTTCATTCCGACGATGGCCATGACTGCCTGGGCGCCGCAGCACGTCGGCACCGGCCTCGTCAGCATCCTTTTCCTGGCGGAGCTTCTGTTCGGCACGGTCAGCGCCGCGCTTTGGGCGGACGAACCGTTTGGCTGGCACGAGGCCGTCGGCAGCACGCTGATCCTGCTGGCCGGCGTGCTGGAAGTCGCCCTGCCGACACCGGTCAAAGCTGAAAACGCAACCTGAGTAGCGCCCGGTTATGTTCCGCGGTGACCCCCGGGCGGTACCCGCACGCTAATATTCTTGCGGAAGATCGGGCGGCAGCGCGTCCGCCATGAGGTCGTAGTGTATGCCGTTTCCTTCCAAACCCCGTCCGATGTCGCCCAACCATCGCTGGAAGTGGGGTTGGGTCTCGTAGCCATTGCTCTCGACGTAATGAAACAGGAAATTGAAATGAAACGGCTTGAAATAGCCTTCCGAGCGAAAAACTTCGGACTCCTTGATCGTCCGGCCCGCCGCTGGGTCCGGAAACTCGGAAAGGAACTGAAGGGTCGGCGTGAACGTGACGTTGGATCTTGTCGCCAGCTCTTCTTCGGTCAATGTCTCGCCGTCCAGATCGGTGACCGTTCGTTCACCCAGGATATCAAGCCTAATAACGTTGAAACGCGCCGTGATCTTCTCGACGATCCTGGGGATGCGGAGATTGACTTCGTGCATGGGCTTGCAGTCAAAGCAGTCCTCTCCTTCCCAGAGGATCACCAGTCGTTTGCCCTGCTCCGCCGTCTCTGCCAGATCCTTCCCAAGGTCCAGCGAACTTTCGTACAGCCATGCTTGGGCGTAGGCGCCGTCAACGGTCACCTCGGGGGCAGGTAGCATGGGCAGGTGTTGCTCGGCACCGGCCGTCGACGACCCCAACAGCGCGATCGCGAATGCCCATACAATGGGTCTCCATGCAAACATGACCGCGTCTCCTCTCCGGCTAACCGTCTGACTTCATGATGCCAGAATCGGCTGGTCGCCGGTAGAGGCCATATTCCCGAGGAGGCGTTCACTGGTCGACGATGTCCGTGCATCTCATTCGCCGCCGGCCCTGAACGGAACCGGCGGGGTTACCTCGGACGCGTTTCGTACGCGTAGACCGTCGTCGTCTCCATCTTGCCACGGAGGGCGAAGCTACCAACCGGTGCGAGCGGATAGCTTTTCGTCAGCCGTTCCGTCGTCGATTCGGATACCAGCAGTCTGGTTCCAAGGTCCTTGTTGAGGTGTTCGAGCCGCGAAGCCAGGTTCACGGCATCGCCATGAACGGTGTAGCTGAGACGGTCTTCGGATCCCACCGCGCCGCCGATCACGTCACCGGTGTGCACGCCGACCCGGACGCCGATCCGGATACCTGCAAATGTCCCCGCACTGACGGTTTCGATCAGTTCGATGGCCGCAGCGACCGCATTGTCTGCATGACGCTCATCGGCGACCGGCACATTGAACGTCACGAGGATCGCATCGCCCTGAAACTGATTGACGACGCCGCCGTATCGATTGATCGGTTCGACCGCCGCAGAGAAGTATGCGTTTAGCATTTTGAAGACCGTTTCCGGCGAGTTCTGTTCCGATATCTGTGTGAAGTTTTCGATATCCGCGAACAGGATGGTTGCCGTCTTGAGTTGCGGCTCCAGAGCGCCGCGATGAACGAGCAGCGTATCCACGATGTTCTTCGGGACGAACCGGCCAAACGTTTCCCGGATGAATTCGCGTTCCCGAAGGCCCTCGATCATGCTGTTGAATCGTTCGGCCATGACCCCCATTTCGTCGCCGGACAACACCGGCGCGGAAACCCCGAGGTTGCCTTTCGCCAGCTGATCCATCGTTGTCGTCAGGATGTCGACCGGTCGCAGAAGGCTTCGCGTGACGAAGACGAGGGACACCGCTACCAGAAACGTCGACGCGATGAGATCCAGCAGGATTGTTTGCTCCACGGTCAGGCCCTGAGCCGCCCGCACGGGTCGGAAGATACTCAGGTCGAACCCGATCAACAGGCTCGGCATGACTGCTACGACGAGAAATGCCGCAATCAGCTTGTGCAGAATGCGCCCGTCACGCGCGCGAAAGGTTACGCCTTTTGATACCATCTCTCGTTTCAGGTCGAGAGACATGTCCTGCACGAGAAAGTAGATGTAGAAACCGTAGTAAACGGCGTAAGCGAACATGAACCACATCAAGCTGAAGGCCTGTATCTCCGGTTTCAGCGGCAAGTTGTCCATATCCTCGGGCATGAAAACGCCCAGCGCAGAAGCCGATGCGCAGTAGATCATCGTGCAGAGAACCGCCCAGGTGCAGCTCAGGAAGGGCAGGGAATCAACGCGTGCTGCCGCTCGGTCACGGTCGGCACCGGTCGTCAGAAAGGCCTGGATTGGCCGAAACAGCCACCATGCACCGGCGAGGTTTACAATCCCCAGAACGCACACGTTCACGGCGAGATCGAAGAACAGAACGTCAATGCGGTCTGAAATCACGATCAGGATGCCGGTGATGGCGAAATCGACGATCACCAAACTCGCCATGAACGTTAGGAATCGGGTTTGCATGGTTACTGCACTGGACGTTGCAACGCGGGGCTTTTACGAAACAAACCGCGTTCAGGATCATTGGGTGCGCTGCTGACGGCCATTCGCACGGATGCTGATCTGGCGAACTAGACAGACCGCGGACCGGCCGCAACATCTGCCAGATCGCCGAATGCCTGTTGAGACGGCAGGGCCGGACCCCGTGCCCCGTCAGCCGGCCCGGTCGGGAAGCGTGAAGTGGAACTGCGAGCCTTCGCCCTCGGCGCTCTCGATCCAGAACGTGCCACCATTGAGCTCGATCATTTCCTTGCACAGGATCAGGCCGAGCCCGGTGCCCTGTTCGTTGCTGGTTCCGGACGTCGACGACATCCGGTCGAGATCGAAGATCGTGGCGAGGCGTGCCTGCGGGATGCCGACGCCGGTATCGCTGACCGTGACCTGAACATCGCCGTCTGCCGCCGATGACGAGACCCGGACCTTGCCGCCCGACGGCGTGAACTTGATCGCGTTCGAAACCAGGTTCCGCATCACGGCATTGACCGCGTGGGGATCGGCGAATGCCGCTTCGTCGCGCACGGCATTCTCGATCGTCACGCCCTTCTCCTCGGCCGTCGGCGCCAGCACGCCGATGCTGTAGTCGGCGACGTCACGGAGTGGCACGACCTCGGGGTTCAGGCTGCCGCCCTCGATCTGCAGGCGTGCCCAGTCGAGCAAGTTCCGCAGCAGGTTGAAGACGCTTAGACCGCGTTCGTGCACCATGCCCGCCACCCTGACGAGCTCTTCCTTGGTTTCGGACTCAGCCCGTTTCGACATCATCTCGGTGCCGGAAAGCAACGAGCTGAACGGCGATATGAGGTCATGCGAAATGATTGAGAAGAACCGGTCCTTGGTCTCGGATTCGTACTTGAGCTGCCTGTTCAGTCGCGCCTCGTGCTCGGCAAGTTCGGCCATCTCAACGGCTTTCTCTTCGAGCCGCGCATAGAACAGGTTGACGGCATAAAGCACGATCACGAGCGTCAGCGAGATCGCGACCAGGCCGACGAAGAAGTTGGTGATCAGACTCTGCCGGACGCCGACGAGCGCGGCGGCCTCTTCCTGCTCGATGATGATCCACCAGTCTAGTTCGGGAATGTGGCGTGCGCTGACCAGCATCGTCTCGCCGTTGCGGTCGTACTCGAAGGAGCCGTCGCTGGTCGACAAAAGATCGTCCGCAATACTCGTGGCGCCAGCGTCCTGTCGGATGTTGTCTTCGACGATCGAGGCCCCTTCGGACCGCACCATGACCTTGCCATCGCTGTCGACGAAGTAGACGTGGCGCGAGAAGTTCTCCTTGTATCTGTCGACCACCGTGGCGAGCGCCTCGAACGCGATCCCGACACCGGTGGCGGCGATATAGTTGCCGTCGTAGTCGAAAACCTTCTGGTTGATGAAGATCGTCAGCGCGTTCTGTTGCTCTTCGTTCAAATCGACGTTGATCTCGTGCTCATCGGCCATGCTGCGGACCCGGAAGTACCAGGCGTCCTTCGGGTCGTCCTCGGAAACGATCTGCGAAATCCCCGAGAAATGGTAGTACCGCCGCGAGTCGTCGGAGACGAGAAAGCTGGTGAACATCCCATGCTTGTCCCGGATTTCACGCAGAAACCGGATCATCCTGGAGGAGTCGACCTCGCCCTCCAGCAGCCAGTCCCGCACGAACGTGTCGTTGGCCATCATCTGGGCGACGAACACGGGCCGCAGCAGATCGCGTTGAATCTCGGAGTAGATGTTGTCGCTCGTCAGCGGCAATTCGTTGCCGATCAGGGCATCGCGCAGGCTGCGCTTTGACACCTGGTAACTGATGGCGCTGCTCGTTGCGAAACCGACGATCAGGATGAGGCCGATGATGGCGACGAGGTTGACGCGGACAGATGAACCGACCCGAAAACGCGACATGACGACTTCTGCTCTTCTTATGGAATCCTACAGCTCTCTGGGGGGATCGCTCCCCAGGGCCCACTCTCGAAGAAGATGCGCCACAGATCAAACTTTTGGTTCGACCGGGGCTCGCTACGCGCGTCGCCGGCCGGAGCCGGCGAACCCGTGCCGCGGCAGGGCGGCGTCCGCGCCCGAACCGACGGAGCGGCCGCCTAGTAGTCGTACCGCCAGGTAACGCCGACCGAGCTGTCCGCGTCGGCGCCCGTCTCGGTCTGGACGGCGATCGTGTCGGTCAGTTCGACCTCGACTGTCGCAGAGGTTTCGCCCGGCCCAACTCCCTGATTGACGCCGACGAAAACGCCATCGGCGAGGTATTTTCCCGCTGTCACTGAGGGACCGCCTTCGCCAGAGGAGGCGCTGAGCACGTCGAGGCCGGTCGCATCGCGCAATCGGTCAAACACGCCGCCACTTCCGGACCGCAGCGTCTGGACCGTGTCGGCGAGTGCCAAGGCCTCGGCGGGACCGAGTGAACCCGTCGACTTCCCGAACAGCAGCCGGGCCAGAACCTCGTCGCGTGGCAGAGGCGGTTCCGAAGAGAACTCGATCGACGGTTCCGATACGCGACCAGAGACGTTGAGACTGACGTCGAGGTTCTGCGCCCGCGTTGTCGCCTTGACGTCGAGCACCGGATCGATCTCCGGCGACCCGTCGAGTTCGACGATCCCCTTGTCGATCACGAAGGTCTTACCCATAGCCGATACCTGACCGCGTACCGCCTCAACGCGACCCTTGACCATCGGTTCGGCCGTGTTGCCGGAAACGGCGATGGCACCGCTCCACTCCGATTCAACACCCCGCCCGCGTACGAACGCGCGGCGGGGAATGGTCACCGTGATGTCGAGGTCAATGGGCGACTCTTCGATGGAGTCCGTCCCGGCGGGTTCCCCGGTATTGTTCTCGTCGACCACATCCAGCGTCGGAACCGAGGCCGGCAGCGCATCGAGGAGGCGAATCTCCACCGGTTCTATCTCGAACGCACCGGATATCAAACCGCCCGTATCCGACAGCGCGACCTGAAGCGTGCCCGACACGCCTGCTTCGGCATCGTCTCGTCGCAGGGCGCGGAAATTCGCAAGAGTCGCCGACAAGTCGACAGCGCGTGATGCCATATGGACGCTGCCTGTGACCGACACCGTGCCCGTATCGCCGTCCAGCGCATCCGCCCGTACGTCGAGTACTCCGTTCTCGGCGCCGACAATATATGCCGTCATCTCGGTGACGAGGGTGCCGGTCGTGATGTTCTCATATCGCCCGTCGGTCACGTTTGCCGTGCCTGTGACGCTCGGCGCCCCGACGGTACCGCCGATCCTGAGATCGACGTCGGCGTTCCCCGTCAGTTCGAATCCGGATCCGGGCAACATCTGCGCCATCTCCTCCAGATCACCCGTCCAGCGTACGGACCCGTCGAGTGCACCGTCGTGAACCGGCATGATGAACCCCTCCGCCTGGCGGGCGACCGGTAGCGCCAGGTTTACGATCGCCGGCGTTTGTGTCGGTCCGGATACGGTGGCATGAAGTGTCGCGATTCCGCCTGAGAGCCGGGCGTCGATCCGGGTGGCGAGCGGCGGAAGATCCGATGAACCCGGGCCTGCGACGCGCAGCCCGTCGCCGACCACGCGGAGCGATGCGACATCGCTCCCCGGAGCGAGATCGGCCGCCATGTCGACATCCAGTCGGCCATCCAACGCCGGCTCGGCGAGCACGATCCTGGAGACGGCGAGCGGCAGCGACGCGCCGGACAGGCGCGCTGAGACCGACGGCCAGTCGAACGTCGTCTTGCCGGTCAGATGGCCGTCGCCGATCTGTAGCTCCGCATCGGCGTCAACGCGCGATCCGGCTATCGTGACCTGCGCCTCGCTTCGCAGCCGGAACGGCGTATCCGCCAGCATGCCATCCAGTCCTGAAACGGTGATCGCGACGGCTTCCGCTGACTGACTCACGGTCATCTCGCTGATCACGCTGAACGGCGCGGCCATCGATCCCTGGATTGACGACAGGACTGCGATCCGCTCGGGCGTGCCTTTCGCCGTCAGCGACGCCCGCGACACGGCAACCCCCGGCGCGGACAAATCGCGTACGTCGATCGCCGCATCGACGGTGACGCCTTGGTCCTCTAGGAGGACGTCGGCGATTCCCGTGACGGCGGCGGCGGAGACGCCGGCAGCGGTCATCTCTTGTCCCGAGATGTTCGCCCGAAAGCCTTGCCGGTCCAGTGCCCGGGTCAGCGTGACGTCGGCTGCCAACCGGCCCGACATGTCGACCGCCGCGATCGCGCCGGCTGCCGTCAGATCGTCGGCGATGATGCGCAGTTCACCGGCGACGAGCAGGCTGGTGAGGTCGATGTCTCCGTTGCCGCGAACATCGAGGCCCGCCAATTGCGCCGACAAGTCTGACAGCCGTAACGTCTCAAACCCCAGCAGCGCGAACTTCGCGTTCATTCGGCCCGCCCCCATCGGTCCTGCGACGCCGACTTCGAACTGGCCCTCAGGGCCGGTCGCCAAGCGGTTCGCGTCCGCTTCGATGGTAAGGCCAACGGCCTGCACGCCGGCGATGTCGATGTTCGAACCGCTCAGGCTCAGCGTCGCCGAGGGGTCGCCCGCCCGCCCGCGAACTGCGATGTTCGCCGACAACGCCCCGGCCATTCTCAGCCCGGCAAGAGGCTCCAATACCGAGATATCGGGGAGTCCGATCTCGGCGTTTCCGTCGATGTCGTCGTCCAGCGTTGCGTGTCCCGCGACCCGGATGGGTCCGGCGCGCAGCGTGGTCGGACCGAGCTCGATGGTGCCGTCCGATCTGACCACCATCGATGTGTCGGCGCGCACGCCGTCGGCCAGGAGCGTATCGGCGGCGGTGGTTCCGGTGCGGATCCCGTCGACGACCAGGCCGAGACGGCTGATCGTGATGCTGTCGCCGATCTCGAACTCCGCCCGGATATCCGCTCGGCCGTCGACCGGCGCGCCGACGACTTGTTGCGTAAACGCCAGCGATTGCAGCCGCGACCTAATGTCGCCCGACACGACCCCGAGAGCGGTATCGATCAACAGCTCGCCATTCGCCGTTCCCCATGGCAAGTCCGCGTCCATATCGGATAGCAAGAAGAGATCGTCAAAGAACTGGCCCGACCCGGCGACGGTCACCGCCATCGGCGTCGACAACACCGGAGCGGCGGGTTCGACCGCGCTTCCCGACAATCCCGCCGTCGACAAGGTCGTACTGAACGCCACGGCGCTCCCGCCGGCGACGGCGAACCAGTCGTCGGATGCGAGGTGCGCCCGCACGGCAACTTTCCCGACCGTCAGTTCGGGCAGGCTGACGCGGGTCGCCGACGCGTCCACCGAAATGGTCGCGGTCTCGAGCGGCCCCGTCACGGTGGCCGCGACGTTCATGTCCTCGGTGCGCAACCCGGGTATGAGCGGCTCCAGTGCGTGCGGATCGCTCAGCGCCGCCTCAAGACGGGCGTCGATCGTGTCGCCGGCGTCGGGAGAAATTGCTTCGGCGCGGAGCCTGAGTGACGACGTTTCGAGACCGATCGCGAGTTCGACGTTGCCGCCGTCTTCGTCTGCGGCCAGATGCCCGTCGATGGCGATGTTGCCGCCGGCAAGGCGCCGCATATCCGGAGGAACCAGGCTTCCGGCATTGAGATTGCCCGAGAAACCCAGTCGTATCCGGTCGGCGATTGCCAGCCGGATATCCAGATCGGCGGCCGGTGCCGCATCGAAGCCGGCGCGCAGTTCTCCTCGCCAGCCGTCGAGCGGCCCTTCGCCCTCTACCCGAAGCCAGACGGGATGCCGGCCCGGTAATCCGGCCAGTCGCGAGAACGGCCCGCCAGCCGGCTCCGAACCCTCGACATCGACGACCACGTATCTGTCATTGACCTGGAAGGACACGGAACCGGTCAAGGACGTTCCGTCGACATCTGTCCGCAGCAGCGAGAACGAGAGACGAACGTCACCGTCGATATCGGCACTCAGTTCCGAGCGAACGTCGAGCGTGGCGGCTTCGCCGGCAATCGACTCGTCGATGGTCAGGTCATCAATGCGCAGTCTGTCGACACGTATGGCCAAGGGGGAAATCGGGAAATCGTTGCCAGAATGCCGATCCGTTGCCGGTGCCGGTTCTTGCGCGGCCGCGGGCAGCCGATGCACGGCGAGCCGGTCGACGAAGACGTCCTCGATGTGCAGGCGGCCGAACAGAAGGTCCACCGGCGCCAGGTCGACGTCGATCCGGCCGACTGACACGATGTCGATCCCTTCTTCCGCATAGACGACGTCGTCGAGGCGGATCCGGCCCGGAATGCCCGGCCCGAGTGCACCGATCGACAGCCCGGGAACCGCGTCCTCGATGACCGCCGTCACCGCGTTTCGCACCGACCCGATCTGAAGGCCGAGAATCGATGCCGCCACGACGAGTGCGGCGGCGCCAAGCGCGAACGCGATGCCAACCGCGAGTCCGCGGCTCCAGCGGGCGATCTGTGCGGTGACGTGCGATCCTGAGCGAGCCATCTCAGAAAGCCTGCCCGATGGAGACATAGAACTGGAACGGGTCGTCGACGTCGCGGCGATCCAGCGGTGCGGCGACATCGAGCCGGATCGGGCCGATTGGCGTGAAATAACGGAATCCGAGCCCCGCGGCCCACAGCAGATCGTCGAGAGACGTCGGAAGCAGGCCCGCCTGTGCGCCGCCGCCCTCGAGGAACGGCACGAACCCGATGCTCTCGGATACCTTCAGGCGGAGTTCGGCGCCGAGTTCGATGGTGGAGCGACCGCCTTCCGGATCATTGTTCGTATCGAGCGGGCCGGCGAGACGAAAACCGTACCCCCGCACCGACCCGCCGCCGCCGGCGTAGAACCGCTTATCGGCAGGTAGGTCGTCGCGGCTTTCACCGACGATGCTTCCGATTCGCGAGCGACCCGCGAGCACGACGTCCCGGTCGTCATCCAGGGCGACATAGCCCGACGCCCGGGCCTCGATCACACCGAACGCGAGCGCCTTGTCGCCGTGTCCGGCATAGGGTGTCGCGTATAGACCGAGACGCGTTCCCTGAGCGGGATCAAGCAGCGAGTCCGTGGTGTCGCGCTCCAGGTAGACCGGCAATCCGACGAGCTTGACGAGTTGCTCGTCATCGTCGCGGGATACCTCGCTAAATTCCGCCGAGGCAAACACGCCGGTTTTCCAGATCTTGCCGCTTCGCCGTTCGAACCCCAGCCGGGTGTCGATGCCGACCGACTCGTACGCATCCGAGTCCTCGCGTTCCAACGCGGCGCGGGACACGAGATCCTGATTCCCGACGATGAACTCGGGTTTCCGGAAATCGGTAACCAGCGTTTGTTCGACGGTGTTCGCGGACGCCGAAACCCTGACGGTTTCGGCCTCGGAAAGGGCGTTTCGATGCTCCCAGAAGACTTTCACGCCGGGGCCCGTCGACGTTGAGTAATCCGCTCCGGCGCCGACCGCGCGCTGCGCAGCGTCGCTCAGTGAGACGACGACCGGTGCCTCGTCGATGGGGGTTCGCTGGCTTGCATCGATGCCCTCGAACTCGATCGAGACAGAACCGAACAATCCCGTTTCGCGCAGCCGCCTTCGAAACGCCTCGACCTGGCTCGCCTTGTACGTGTCACCGATTTGCCACGGGACCAGCTTGTTCAGATAGCTCGCTTTCACCGTCGCCGAATCTTTGAAGCGGGTGGCACCGTAGGTCACCGACGGCCCGGTCTCGAGACGATAGTACACCGTCATCGTCTGGCTCGAGTGATCGACCGTGACCCGCCGTTTCGCGGCTCGCGCCTCGGGATACCCGCGCTCCTTGAAGTGAGTGATCAAGGCCGTCTCGGCCGCGATCACCTTGTCGGCTTCAGCATAGTCGCCGATATGGAGGCCCAGTTCATCGGGCGCCGGCTGGAGGTCTTCCGGCGGTGGCGATTCACCGTACTCGATCACGACATCGCCGATAAGATAGACGACGTCCGGTTCGACCCGGACGGACACCTCGGCGCCGTGATCCGTGCGGGTTACCGCCGCGTCGACGCTGCCGGCATAGAATCCTTTGGATCGAAGAATTTCCGTGAACCGTTCCGCATCGTCGTTCGCTCGCCGCTCGACCCCTTTCAAGGTTCGCGGCGACTTGTCCTGCAGTGCGACCAGTTGCGACGCGCCGCGCATGACGTCGAGGAGTTCCGTTTCGTTCGTTCCGTTGAAGCTGACAGTGTAGGGAACCGAGTCGGACACCGCCTCCTCGTCCCCGCCTAACCGCCACAACGACTCAAAGAATCCCGGACGCTCGGCCGCCGCCGCGCCGGGCCTTTCGGAACCGGTGCCGGCACAGGCGGAAAGAAGAAAAACCGCCGCGAAACCCAGGAAACACTTGGCGGTCAGTCGGCAAGGACCGCGCAACATGGGTATGCGCGCGGAGGTGGTGGCCCATTTCGTCATGGTGCAGATATGGTCATTGCCGCGCGCAACGTCATTCGTATCCCATAGTATGCGGTCGTCGCCGGAACCTGGCCTTGAGTCATTATCTTCCGCCACCCGGCATGCAACAGAGAAATATCGCAACTGCCGCCCGGCCGTCCTCGGCCACCGCTCTGATTGCCGCTAGTTGAGCAGGAAAATCGACGCGTTCAGATAGCCGGCGAACGTGACCCACAGGAGATAGGGAACGAGCAGCAGGCCGGCGAAGCGCTCGATGCCCCAGAACAGAACCGTGGTCAACGCAATGGCCAGCCACAGGACGGCCAGTTCGATCATCGCCCAGCCGGGTGCCCGGGCGCCGAAGAACAGCAACGACCATGCGAAGTTGAGCAGCAGCTGAACGGCAAAGACGGTCATTGCGTGGCGCCGCTCGCGCCCGGTTGCGCCGAGCCAGACCCGCCAGGCGGCAACCGCCATCATCACGTAGAGGGCGATCCAGGTCGGCGCGAACAGCCAGTCCGGCGGCGTCAGGGCCGGCTTGTCGAGCGTCTGATACCAGTCGTTGACGGACGTCTGGGTGACGGCACCACCGGCGGCGGAGACGGCCAGGCAGGCCGCCAGGAAGGCGGCAAGGATTGAGTAACGTCTTGGGCGTGTCTGCATGGCTTCGTTCCGCACATTTTTCTGCGATATGTTCATTTTGCCGGGCGAAGTCGCGGCGGTTTCAGGCCTGGGCGTTCTGCATCCTCGCGGCCATCAGTGCACCGAGTACGGAAAACCCGGAAAGCGCGATGACGGTGAACTCCAGCCCGATCGTCAGCAACACCCCGGTCAGCGCCCCCATGACCAGCAACAGTATACCGATCAGGGTGTTGCTCAGGGCGACATACTCGGCCTTGTTCTCGGCACCCGCGAGGTCGACGACGTGCGTCTTGCGGCCAATGCGCACGCCGGCGTGGGCGATCCCCAGGATGAAGAACACACCGGCGTAGAAGGCGATGCTTTCGGTCGCACCGGGCAGCACTTCGAGGCCGGCAACAACCGCCCCGCCGAGTGCCCCGGCGAGGAGGCCACCCGACGCCATGGTCATCCGGCTGGATCTGTCCGAGAAAATGCCCCACACGGACGACGAAACGGCGTTCGCGAGGCCGGCGGCGATCATCAGCAGACCGAGAGCGTCGATCGCCTGCCCGATCTCTCGCTGGGCAAGGCCCACATAGACGGGGCCCGCCAGAGCCGTCGAGATCAGCATTGCCCGCGCCAGCAGGAACTTCTGCAGTTCCTTGTCCCGGGCCATCAGCATGACCTGGTTGCGAAGCAGGTCGCCGACGCCCCGGCCGCCCTCGGTCGCGCCGGGATGTTCCTCGATCCGGGCAAAAACACCGGCGGCCAGCAGCCAGCTGACGCCCGCGGCCACGATGACCGTATAGAGCAGCCAGTCTGGACGGTCGGAGGGGGATAAGGCGAGATAGACGCCGACCGCTACGGCTGCCAGGCCGGACGCCGTGGCAGCGTATCCGTTGACCCGGCCGCGGCGACCCTTCGAAACGGTCTTGCCCAGTGTGTCCTTCGCGGCGATCGAGGCGATGCCGCGGGCCAGGCTGAAGACGACCAGCAACCCGACAATCGTCCAGCCCGCCGTGGCGCCCCGCAACCCTGAGAACGCGGCAATTCCCATCAGAATCACGCATGTTCCCTGGACCATGCTGCTGACCGACCAGAACGCCTTGCGAACCGGAAACCGACGAATGAACACGCCGACGAGGACCTGCGGCAGCAGGGCGAGAGACTCCCGGATCGGAACCAGGAATCCGACAAGGAACGCCGGCGCCCCGACCGCGCCCAACAGCCACGGCAAGACGATCTTGGTGTCGGCTACGGCATCTCCGGTCTTGCTGAGGGTCAGCGCGACAACCTGGCTCAGGAAACTTTTCGGCTGTTCCCGGCATTGCTCGTCAGGAATGTCGCGGCACAATCGGGCGTCGTCGTCACCGGTCGCCAGATCATAGAGCCAAAATGCGGAACTGCTGCCGTCGACCGACGTTCCCGCGGTGTTGGAGTTCTCTGGCATTCGTGGGCTTCCTCGTCCTCGCGTTGTTGGTCGCAGCCTGACCGACCGTTCACCAAATAGGATCGAGAGACGTTAAAGGAAGACGTTTCCGCCATTTTTTCGCGGTACCGGGCGCCGGTCCGCGACGGGCCTACTCCGTCAGGAAGACAAGGATGGCACTGGCTGCAAGCGCGGTCACGCCAACGATCGTCAAGAATGCCATAGTCATGCGTCGGCCCTCCTGCCAGCTTGATCAACGGTCGGAGAATAAAGCCTCTCGCTGACATCCGGCTGATCGGGAGCTGAAGGTCGTCTGAACGACCGGGATCACGCATTCGAGCGTTTCGGTGGATCAGTTGCCGTCCAGGTACTACGCTAGCTTGGTCGGTTATTCATGAAGACGGGCGGGCTTGCGATGGTGAACATCCTGATCGTGGACGATGACGATCTGACGCGGGAGCTGATCGCATCCAAGCTGAAGCAGAGAGACTATGAGACCTGCGAGGCTGCGGATGGCGACGAGGCGCTGGACAGGGCACGAAACAGCGCTCCCGATCTGATCTTGCTGGACATGAACTTGCCGCGAATGACGGGATGGGAGTTAGCTCCCTTGCTGCGTTCCCATCCGCGGACAGAGAACATTCCGATCATCGCCCTTACGGGCGACGAGTCGACCGAGGCGGTCGAAGCCGCCCATGACGCCGGCTGCGATCGATACCTCAAGAAACCCATCGACTTCGATCGCCTCGTCCGGGCCATCGAGGAATTGACCTGATGGCGGTGCGGCCGCAGACGACGGGTTGCTGTCGGTGTCCGGCTCGGCCGCCGGGCAGCCCTGCCGCAATCCTCCATTGACCCGTCCGGGGGGATGCGCCAAATAACCCCCGATACTTCCGCGCGAACCCTGAGCCGGCGCGACCGGCGGGAAACGACGATGGCTGGTGCCGACAATCAACCCGACAATCGCGATTCGGACCTCTCGGTCCGCCGACCGACCGTTGCGGTGCAGGTCGGCGGCGTCACCGTCGGCGGTGGCGCGCCGATCGTTGTCCAGTCCATGACCAACACCGATACCGCCGAAGTGGACGCCACGGTGCATCAGGTCGCCGCCCTGGCGCGCGCCGGATCGGAGATCGTGCGGGTCACCGTCGACCGCGACGAGGCCGCTGCGGCGGTGCCGAAGATCCGCGAACGGCTCGACGCCATCGGTGTCGACGTGCCGCTGGTAGGCGACTTCCACTACATCGGCCATCAGTTGCTCGACAAGCACCCGGCGTGCGCCGAGGCACTGGCCAAGTTCCGCATCAACCCGGGCAACGTGGGATTCCGCGAGAAGCGTGACCTGCAGTTCTCGTCGATGATCGAAATGGCGATGACGTACGAGAAGCCGGTCCGCATTGGCGTCAACTGGGGCAGCCTGGATCAGGACCTGCTGGCGCGAATGATGGACGAGAACGCCGCCCTGCCCGAACCGCTGGAGGCCGGTGCGGTGATGAGGGATGCCATCGTCGAATCCGCGGTGCAGAGCGCGGCGCGCGCCGAGCAGCTGGGTCTCGGTCGCGACCGCATCATCCTGTCGTGCAAGGTCAGCGACGTGCAGGCGTTGATCAGTGTCTACCGGAACCTCAGCGCGCGCACCGATCACGCGTTGCATCTCGGCCTGACCGAGGCCGGCATGGGGTCGAAGGGCATCGTCGCCTCGACGGCGGGCATGGCTGTCCTGCTGCAGCAGGGCATCGGCGATACAATCCGCGTTTCCCTGACACCAGAGCCGGGAGGTGACCGGGTGCAGGAAGTCGTTGTCGCACAGGAGATGCTGCAGACCATGGGGTTGCGTTCGTTCAATCCGCTGGTCACTGCGTGCCCCGGCTGCGGGCGGACGACCTCGACGGTGTTCCAGGAACTGGCGCGCGACATCCAGTCGTTCATTCGCGAGCGCATGCCGTCGTGGCGGCAGTCCTACCCCGGCGTCGAGACCCTGAACATCGCGGTCATGGGCTGCATTGTGAACGGCCCGGGCGAGAGCAAGCACGCGGACATCGGCATCAGTCTGCCCGGGACTGGCGAAAGCCCGGCCGCGCCGGTGTTCATCGATGGCAAGAAGACGAGAACGCTCCGCGGCGACAATATTGCGCAGGCGTTCCAGACCATCGTGGAAGACTATATCGCGCTCCGCTTCGGCGACGGCGACAACGCCTCGGCCGCCGAGTAACGGGAGAAAACGGGTGAGCAACCTGCAGCCGGTTCGTGGCACACACGACATCCTGCCCGACGACATGCGCCGCCACCTGATGGTGACGGATACGGCGCGCGACGTCGCCGCGCTCTACGGTTTCGAGGAGCTCGCCACGCCGATCTTCGAGTTCACGGAAGTGTTCTCACGCACTCTCGGCGACGTCTCCGACATCGTCACCAAGGAGATGTACACGTTCGAGGACAAGGGCGGCGACCGCATCACGCTGCGCCCCGAGAACACCGCCAGCGTCATGCGCGCTTACATGTCGAACGGCCTGCAGCAGAGCCTGCCATGCCGGTTCTTCTATCGCGGGCCGATGTTCCGCTACGAGCGTCCGCAGAAAGGCCGTCAGCGTCAGTTCCACCAGATCGGAGTCGAGCTGATCGGGATCGCCGAACCGCTTGGCGATGTCGAGATCATCGCCGTCGGCTCACAGATCCTCGACTACCTCGGCATCCGCGACCGTACGGTGCTTGAGATCAACAGCCTCGGTGATACCGAGAGCCGGGACGCGTATCGCGCCAAACTGGTCGAGTACTTCGGCGCCTACGAGTCCGAGCTCTCGCAGGAAAGCCGCGAACGTCTTTCGCGCAATCCGCTCCGCATCCTCGATTCCAAAGACGAGAAGGACAGGAAGATCGTCGCCGACGCGCCACGGTTCGCCGACTCGCTGACCAGTGACGCGACCGCGTTCTTCGACGAGGTTCTCGGACGGCTCGACGACCTCGGTATTGCCTATCAACTCAATCCCCGCCTCGTGCGTGGGCTCGACTACTACTGTCACACGGCGTTCGAGTTCACGACCACGGAACTGGGCGCGCAGGGCGCTGTGCTCGCCGGCGGTCGCTACGACGGCCTGGTCGGCCAGATGGGCGGTCCGACCACGCCGGGCGTCGGCTGGGCGGCGGGCGTCGAACGGCTGGCGATGATGATCGACGAGCCCGAACCGCTGAACAGGCCAATTTCGGTCATTCCCGTCGGTGACGACGCGTTCGAGCCCTGCTTCAGGCTGGTCCAGCGGCTGCGGCATGCCGGTTTCGCCGTCGATTTCGGTTATAGTGGCAACATGAAAAAGCGCATGAAACGTGCAGACAAGGCGCGTTCGGTCGCGGCCGTCGTGATCGGCTCGGACGAACTCGCGAAAGACGTGGCAGCAGTCCGTGACATGGAGACGGGCGAGCAAATCGATGTGGCGATGTCGTCTCTCGAGGAACATCTCGCCCGCTACCGTTAGCCGTGACCGCGCCCCTTTCCGGCACGGCCGATCTTGTCATCACCGGCGTCAGCCATCGCACCGGGTCCGTCGGTCTGCGCGATCAGCTGTTCATTGACGACGCAGGCATCCCCGGCGTCGTCGGAACCCTGCGGGCCGCCGGCGCCGAGGGCGTAGTGGTGGTGTCGACATGCGATCGTGTCGAGATCGTCCTGAGCGGTCGGAACTTGTCCGCCGTCGTGCCGAAGGCGGCGGAACTGCTGGCCGGCCGGGTGCGCGGCGATCAGGTGCTCGGCGATGCGCTCTACGCGCTGAGCGGCGAGGACGCGCTGCGGCATCTGTTCCGCGTCGCAGCGTCGCTCGAGAGTCAGGTGATCGGCGAGCCGCAGGTCCTCGGCCAGGTCAAGGCGGCGCATCGCATCGCGCGGGCCTCGGGAGGCGTCCCGCCCGGGCTGGATGCCATGCTGCAGGCAGCCTACGGCGCGGCCAAGCGCGTCCGGAGCGAAACCCGGATCGGCGAAAAGCCGGTGTCGCTCGCGGCCGCCGCGGCCGCCGTGGCGCGGGATGTTCACGGCGAACTCGCCGATGCCAGCGCACTGCTGATCGGCGACGGTGACATGGGCATGGTGGTCAGCGAGTATCTGACGGGACGCGGCATCGGCTCGATGACCGTGTCGCACGAACGGGCTGAGCGTGCGGAACCTGCGGCGCGGCGTCTCAACTGTCATGTCGTTTCATACGAGGATCTGGCGGCGGCGTTCGCCGAATCCGACATCGTCATGACCGCCGTCGGGCGCCGCGGTTACGCTGTCTCGCCGGACATGGTCCGCGCGGCGCTGGTCCGCCGGCGTTATCGGCCGCTGCTGGTGCTCGATCTCGCGGTGCCGGGCGACGTCGACCCGGCGGTCGACCGGATGGATGACGTGTTTCTGTTTGATCTGGCAAACCTCGATGCACTTGCCAGCGACGGCGCGCAGTCGCGAGGGAACGAAATTCCGGCTGCCGAGGCGATCGTCGAGGAGGCCGTCGAGAGCTTCTTCGGCGCGGCGGTCGAGCGCGAGGCCGTGCCCGCGCTGACCAGGCTGCGGCGGCGCGTCGAGGCCGTCCGCGAGCAGGCGCTCGCGGAATCCGCTGGTGACGCGGAGAAGGCGACCCGGCTCATGGCCCGTCGGCTGCTGCACGCGCCGAGCATGAACCTCCGGGAACTGGCCCGGGACGACGGAATGGAACTGAAGGAAGCGGAGAAGCTGCTTGATCGGCTGTTCGATGAAGGCGGAACGAAAAAATGAACATCAACGAAAGCCTTGATCGCGTGCTGCGGCGCCACGACGAGTTGACGTCCCTGCTGGCCGACCCGGCGGCCGTTGAGCAGGGCAAGTTCGCCGACCTGTCGCGCGAGTACGCCGAACTTGAACCGGTTGTCGAGGCGGTGAGGTCGTTCCGCGCGGCCTCGGCCGAGCTTGCCGATCTGGAGACCATGCAGGCCGATGGCGACGACCCGGAGATGGCGGCGCTGGCCCGGGATGAAGCCGAGGCGTTGCGCGAACGATTGCCGGAGCTGGAACGCAACCTGCAGCTCCTGCTGCTGCCGAAGGACGATGCCGATACCAAAAACGCGATCCTCGAGATCCGCGCCGGCACCGGTGGCGACGAGGCGGCGCTGTTCGCGGCGGACCTGTTCCGTATGTATCAGCGCTATGCCGACGCGCACGGCTGGAAGTTCGAGGTCATCGAGGTCAGCGAGAACGGCATCGGCGGCTTCAAGGAGGCGACCGCGTCGGTGCGCGGGCACGACGTCTTCTCACGGCTCAAGTTCGAATCCGGCGTTCACCGAGTTCAGCGCATTCCGGTCACGGAGTCGGGCGGGCGCATTCACACGTCGGCCGCGACTGTCGCCGTGCTGCCGGAGGCGGAGGAGTTCGACATCGACATCGACGAATCCGATCTGCGCATCGACACTTACCGGTCCCAGGGGGCGGGCGGCCAGCATGTCAACACCACCGACAGCGCCATTCGCATCACCCACGTGCCGACGGGCGTCGTGGTGACCTGCCAGGACGAGAAGTCGCAGCACAAGAACAAGGCGAAGGCGATGCGTATCCTGCGCGCGCGGCTGTACGACTCGGAACGCCAGCGCCGTGAGGACGAACGCGCGGCCAATCGCAAGAGCCAGGTCGGCTCGGGCGACCGCTCGGAACGTATTCGGACATATAATTTCCCACAGGGACGGGTGACGGATCACCGCATCAACGTGACGGTTCACAAGCTCGACCGGTTCATGGCCGGCGAGATGGATGACGTTATTGGCGAGCTGATTGCAACGGACCAGGCCGAACGCCTCGCTGCGTTGGGCGACTGAGACCGATGTCGACTACACGCGAATGCGGTCTCACGGTGGCTCGGCGTCTTGGCGAGCTGCTGTCCGCCGTGACCAGGGACCTCGCCGATGCCGGCATCGAAAGCGCGCGGATCGATGCCCGTCTGCTGATCGCCAGGGCAACTCAGGGCGCGGCCACGGACGCGTTTCTCCATCCCGAGCAGACGATCGGCGACGACCAGCACGCCACGCTGGCGGACCTTGTCCGTCGCCGCATCGCGCGCGAGCCCATGGCGCAGATTCTCGGCCGGCGTGGCTTTCGCGACATCGAACTTGCCGTCACGCGGGACGTTCTGACGCCCAGGCCGGAAACCGAGAATCTGGTTGAGGCGGTCCACGCCTTCGCCGACGGCCCGGTTTCGCGCATCCTCGATCTCGGTACCGGCAGCGGATGCCTCATCCTGTCGCTGCTCTCGGAGCTGCCCGGCGCGACGGGGGTCGGGGTCGACGTCAGCGAGGCGGCACTCGGTGTCGCCCTCGGCAATGCCGCGTCGCTCGGGTTGCAGGACCGGGTCACGTTTTTTGCGGGCGACTGGTTCGACGCGTTGCCGGCGACGGGCGGGGACGCGGGTCCGTATGACCTGATCGTTTCCAATCCGCCGTACGTCCGGCAGGGGGAAATCGCGGACCTTGAGCCGGAGGTGCGCGACCATGAACCGGCCGTTGCGCTGGACGGCGGCCCGGACGGGATGGACGCCTACCGAGCGATCTGTGCCTCGGCGGGACGTTACCTGCGTGACGGCGGCAATCTGGGATTCGAGGTCGGGGCCGGGCAGGCGGATGCCGTCGCGACGCTGCTGCAACGGAGCGGTTTTGCAGGGACCCAGATCGTCGACGATCTCGCCGGTATCGCGCGTGTCGTGATGGCCCGCTGGTCCGCTGGACAAAAAAGGGTTGGAAACAGGGGGGAACCCGTCTAACTTTATGACGTTAGGGTCCTTCGGGACGCAAGGATGGCAAGCTGCCGGAGCGGCGGACGTCCTTCAACTCCATTCTCAATATCCAGAGGTGGGTTGGGATACGTGGGAGACCACTATCCCGTAGCGTAATCGGCGCATTGGCGCCGGATAACCAGAGCAACGACAAACGATCAAGATGAAGCACGGTCAGAACTCTCGGCGCGGTCGCTCGCGCGGCAATGGCAAACGCAACACGTCGTCCCGGAACCAGACGTTCGACAGCAACGGTCCGGAGGGCAAGGTTCGCGGCACGCCGCAACAGATTCACGACAAGTACCTATCGCTGGCGCGGGATGCGGCCTCGGCGGGCGAACACATTGCGGCCGAAGGGTTCTTCCAGTTCGCCGAGCATTACTTCCGAATTCTGAACGCCGACCAGCAGAACCGTCAGCGCATGGAGCAGCAACAGCAGGAAGCGCAGGACGAGATCGATAACGCGGCCGACAACGACGACGGCAATGCCCAGTCGAACGCCGAGCCCAACACGCAGTCCGGTGGCGAAACGGTAGCGTCGAGTGACAGTGAACGCGGACGCCGGGGGCGCGGCAACGGTCGCCGCCGAAACGCCGGTGGCCGGGAGCAGGCCTCGGAGGAGAATGCTAGTACCGCCACGCAGGACAGTTCCGGTGAAGACCAGCCGGCCACTGAGGTTGCCCAGGAAGGCGGCGCGGTCGGGACGGATTCGTCCGATTCGGCGGTCTCCGCATAACTTTTCCGTCGGGCGCTTGCAGAGCGCCGACACGTCCCTATCTTTTGTGTGGTTTTCGTCAGGCTGATCGCGAAGCGGTTCCGTCGGGCGGCGACGCGAAAGGATTAGGACATGGAATTCGACAAGTTTACCGAGCGCTCGCGGGGCTTCATTCAGGCCGCCCAGACGCAGGCCCTGAGAAGCAACCACCAGCAGTTGACGCCGCTTCATCTCCTCAAGGTCATGATCGAGGACAAGGAGGGCCTGTGCGCCAACCTGATTTCGTCGTGCGGCGGTGACCCGAAGAAGGTTCTCGAGGGCACCATGGCGCAGCTCGGCAAGCTGCCGACGGTCGAGGGCGGCGGTGCCGCGCAGATTTACCTCGCGCCGGAGACGGCCCGTCTGTTCGACCAGGCGAGCGAAGTCGCCGATAAGGCCGGCGACAGCTTCGTCACGACCGAGAAAATGCTGCTTGCCATGGCGCTGGCATCGGGCACGGCGGTCGGCGATGTGCTGGCCCAAGCCGGCGTTTCGGCGCAGAACCTGAACAAGGCCATCAAGGAGTTCCGCAAGGGCCGCTCGGCCGACAGCGCGAATGCCGAGGATACCTACGATGCGCTGAAGAAGTATGCACAGGATCTGACCCAGTCGGCGATCGACGGCAAGATCGACCCGGTCATCGGCCGTGACGAGGAGATCCGCCGGACAATCCAGGTGCTGTCCCGGCGCACCAAGAACAATCCGGTGCTGATCGGCGAGCCCGGCGTCGGCAAGACGGCCATCATCGAGGGACTCGCACAGCGCATCGTCAACGGCGACGTGCCTGAGAACCTGCTCGACAAGCGGCTCATGGCGCTCGACCTCGGCGCGCTGATCGCCGGCGCCAAATTCCGCGGCGAGTTCGAGGAGCGACTCAAGGCCGTGCTCAACGAGATCACGTCGTCGAACGGCGAGATCATCCTGTTCATCGATGAAATGCACACCCTCGTCGGCGCAGGCGCCAGCGAAGGCAGCATGGATGCGTCGAACCTGCTGAAGCCGGCCCTGGCGCGCGGCGAACTGCATTGTGTCGGCGCGACGACCTTGAACGAGTACCGCAAGTACGTCGAGAAGGACGCCGCGCTGGCGCGCCGGTTCCAGCCGGTCTTCGTATCGGAGCCGACGGTCGAGGACACGATCTCCATCCTGCGCGGCATCAAGGAGAAGTACGAGCTGCACCACGGCGTGCGCATTACCGACGCGGCGCTGGTCGCGGCGGCGACGCTTTCCAACCGCTACATCACCGACCGGTTCCTGCCGGACAAGGCCATTGACCTTGTCGACGAGTCGGCGAGCCGTCTGCGCATGGAGGTCGATTCCAAGCCCGAGGAAGTCGACGAGCTCGACCGCCGGATCGTTCAGCTCAAGATCGAACGCGAGGCGCTGAAGAAGGAAAATGACGCGGGCTCGAAGGACCGTCTCGGTAAACTTGAGACGGAGCTCGCCGACCTTGAGGAGCGCTCGGCCGAGCTGACCAGCCAGTGGATGAGCGAGAAGGAAGCGCTCGCCGGCGCCACCAAGTTGAAGGAGGAACTCGACCACGCGCGGGTTCAGGCCGAACGCGCGATGCGCGAGGGCGAGTACGAGAAGGCGGGTGAACTGCAGTACTCGGTGATTCCGCAGCTTGAGGAAAAACTGTCGAAAACCGAGCATGCGGAATCGTCACGCATGCTTGAGGAGTCTGTTGCCGCCGAGCACGTCGCGGCCGTCGTCTCTCGCTGGACCGGCATTCCGGTCGACAAGATGCTGGAAGGCGAGCGCGAGAAACTCCTGCACATGGAGGAGGGCCTGCGCGCCCGTGTGGTTGGCCAGGAAGAGGCCCTCGAAGCGGTTTCGAACGCCGTGCGCCGTGCGCGTGCGGGCCTGCAGGATGCCAACCGGCCGATCGGCTCGTTCCTGTTCCTGGGGCCGACGGGTGTCGGCAAGACCGAACTCACCAAGGCTCTGGCATCGTTCCTGTTCAACGACGAGCAGGCGCTGGTGCGCATCGACATGTCCGAGTACATGGAGAAGCATGCCGTCGCGCGCCTGATCGGCGCACCGCCGGGCTACGTCGGTTACGAGGAAGGCGGCGCGCTGACCGAGGCCGTGCGCCGGCGTCCCTACCAGGTCATCCTGTTCGACGAGGTCGAGAAGGCCCATCCGGACGTTTTCAACGTGCTGCTGCAGGTGCTCGACGACGGACGGCTGACGGACGGGCAGGGCCGTACCGTGGATTTTCGCAATACGCTGATCATCCTGACGTCCAACCTCGGCGCCGAAATCCTGTCACGCCAGGCACCGGGCGAGGATTCCTCGGCGCTGAGGCCGGAGGTCATGGAGATCGTCCGGTCCGCGTTCCGGCCGGAGTTCCTCAACCGGCTCGACGAGATCATCCTGTTCCACCGGCTGTTTCCGGAGAACATGGGCGGGATCGTCGATATCCAGCTCAAGGGCCTGTGCAAACTGCTCGAGGACCGCGGCATGACGCTCGATGTCGATGACGCGGGCCGTGCGTGGCTGGCAGACAAGGGCTACGATCCCGTCTACGGCGCTCGCCCGTTGAAGCGAACCATCCAGAAGAATCTCCAGAACCCGATCGCCGGCATGATCCTCGAGGGCAAGCTTGTCGACGGCGCAACGGTTCACGTGTCAACCGGCGCCGCGGGTCTGGAGATCAACGGTGAAGGGATCGAGGCCGCAGCCTAAAGAATGCCGAACTCGGGCTTGATCAGTTCGTAATGCAGCGCGAGAGCGACCGCGTGTTCGCGCGTCATGGCGCTCAGCTTTCGTTTGGCGTTCGAGATGTGCAAATCGACAGTCACGCGTTTGACGCCCAGTTCGTAGGCGATGGCTTCACTTCGGTATCCTTGTGCCAGCCGCTGCAGGCACTCGGTTTCCCGAGGCGTCAGAGTATCACTTTTGATGGTGTGGGGTCTGATCGCCCACTCGTGCTGGTCGACGGATGCGTCGCGCAATGCCATTCCTCACTTATGCAGGCCCCCCGATGCAGGACATCATAGGTGGCCTGCCCGGGCGGGCAATCTATCAACTATTATAGGTATTATTACGTACGGATCAAGCCGGGGTTTTCCGGCCCGGCCCGTGAGGCATCGGTGATCAGTTGGCGGCGACGTCCGTTGACGGCGCGAGCTGCGCGTACCGGGCCGCAATGTCTTGGGCAACTTCTTTGAATCGCTCAAGCTGTTTGCCCGCCAATTTCTCGCCGGAGGGCATCCTCACCTTCATCGGATTGACCTGGCTGCCCGCCTTGATCACCTCGTAGTGGAGATGCGGACCGGTCGAGCGCCCGGTGGTGCCGACATATCCGATGACCTGCCCCTGGCGGACGCGTTTGCCGGCGCCGATGCCCTTGGCGAAGGCGCGAAGGTGCGCGTACTGGGTCTTGTACTCGCTGTTGTGGCGGATGCGGATGAGATTGCCGTAGCCGCCGTTGCGCCCGGCAAATTCGACCACGCCGTCGCCGGCGGCATAGATCGGCGTGCCGCTGGGCGCCGCGAAGTCAACGCCCTTGTGCATCTTGGTGTAGCCGAGAACGGGATGCTTGCGCTTGCCGTATCCGGAAGAAAGCCGCGCGCCGTCGATCGGGGTGCGCATCAGCGCCTTCTTCGCGCTCTGTCCCTTGTCGTTGAAGTAGTCGATGATGCCGTCATTGGTCTCGAAGCGGTAGATGGGCAGGCCGGCGCCGCTCAGCGTCAATCGGGCGAATTGAATGTCGCCGTAGTCGACGACGTTTCCGTCCGAGTCCTGGAGCGTCTCGTAAAGAACCGTGAAGCCGTCTCCCTCGCGGATGTCGCGTTGGAAATCGACGTCCCACGAGTATGCCCTGATCAGGTCGATCAGGACCGGGACCGGCAGTCCGTTGCGCACGCCGGCCATGTACAGGCTGTCGTCGATTAGGCCGTCGACGCGGTTCTCGACAATAGTCAGGTGCTTCTCGGCCTTGCCCGCCGTGAATGCCCCGCCCTCACGCAGGACGGTGACGACCTCACGGCTGGACGGCTCGTAGGTCACACCGACGAACGTTTCGCCACCGCTTTCCGGATCGGGCCGGAACTGCAGGTCGAGGGTCTGGCCGGCCTTGATCCGGCGGGGATCGTGTGCTGTCGCAAAGGCCTCGACAACGGCGGCGGCTTCCAGGCTGGTGATGCCGGCACTGATCAGCACGCCGGAGAGTGTGTTGCCGCTGCGGAGTTTGACCGACCGCTCGATGACGGAAACGGTCATCGGTTCGATCAGCGTCGCTTCATCGACGCTGGTGGGCGAAAGCACCGTCGTATTGTGCGTCTTCAGCGTCGCCGCTGCCGCCGGGTGTCCTAGGGACAGCGGCGCGAGCGCAAACGATTCGGCCTTGTCGAGGGCGGCGGAAAAATCGAACAGGGTGGCGGTCGCGATACCGATCGAAAACGCCGTGATCGCAACGCCGGCCAGTGCCTTCATTCTCATCTATGAACCCTCTAGCGCCATCCGCACTGGCGTTTGTCAGCCGGCCGGCAACAGTTCTACTCGCCGCCATCGCCCGCTTGTTCGGGCCGGTGTCCGGAAAATGCTGGCGGACACGGGAGATGTCAAGCGCCGAACTAGGCAAATCCTTTGAAATCGTTGGCGGAATCGAAACTAGGCGAGGGCCGTTAACATTCGGTTTCTGCGCCGCTTGCGGGTTTCGCATAATTGTAAAGAAAGCCGTTGACACCATGCGCCGGGCCCCATATAACCCGCCACTCCAACGGGGCGCCGGCCTACCTGAAAGCAGGATTGCCGACCGCCCCGTTCAGTTTGTTCTTTGCCATTGTGAATATGAATTGGAAGGGATACGCGGGCGGCGTCTGGTCTGTTTGGCTGGGTTTGTCTGTGTATCTTTTCAAGCTCATGTAATGTGAAGTTTGTGTGATGTGCAGACGGCTCTTTTTGTCATGAC
>JAVJST010000010.1:0-15882 GCA_040219295.1 Rhodospirillales bacterium | reverse complement strand
GTACGCCGAAAACTCAGCGCCGCCAGACTCCGCCAAAACCTTCGTGATCGCCGCCGTCAGCGTCGTCTTGCCGTGGTCAACATGGCCCACCGTGCCAATGTTGCAGTGCGGCTTATTGCGTTCAAACTTCTCTTTCGCCATCTTTCTAGCTCCGTCTCTTTGGGCTGGCTAAGTCTTCTCAAGCGGACCGGATTAACCGGCGAGCCGCTGCTGAATCTCTTCCGAAACCTGAGTTGGGACCACGTCGTAGTGATCGAACTGCATGGTGAACTGGGCACGTCCCTGGCTCTGCGAGCGCAATGAATTGACGTAACCGAACATGTTCGCGAGCGGCACCATGGCATTGACGACGCGGGCGTTGCCGCGCTGATCCATGCTGGAAACCTGACCGCGGCGGCTGTTCAAGTCGCCGATGATGTCGCCCATGTACTCCTCAGGAGTTACAACCTCGACCTTCATGATCGGCTCGAGAAGCTGCGGCTTGCCCTTCTGCATCGCCTCGCGGAAGGCGGCGCGCGCCGCGATCTCGAAGGCCATGACCGACGAGTCGACATCGTGCGACGAACCGTCATAGAGTTCCGCCCTAAGGTCGGTGACCGGGAACCCGGCGATGATGCCGGTATCCATGGCGCTCTCGATACCCTTCTGAACACCCGGGATGTATTCCTTCGGCACGTTACCGCCGACTACGGAGTTCGCGAATTCGAAGCCGGAACCAGACGGAAGCGGCGCGAACCTGATCTTGACCCGCGCGAACTGACCCGAACCACCGGTCTGCTTCTTGTGGGTGTAGTCGATGTCCACGTCCTGGGAAATCGCCTCGCGATAGGCGACCTGAGGTTGGCCGACATTAGCATCGACCTTGAACTCGCGACGCATACGATCGACGAGAATGTCGAGGTGCAGCTCGCCCATGCCCTTGATGATCGTCTGACCACTCTCTGCATCGGTAGAAACACGGAATGACGGATCCTCAGCGGCGAGACGGTTGAGCGCCACACCCATCTTTTCCTGGTCGCTCTTGGTCTTCGGTTCGACCGCGATCTCGATAACGGGATCCGGGAAGTCCATGCGCTCCAGAATGACCTGGTTGTTGGGATCGCAGAGCGTGTCACCTGTGGTGGTCTCCTTGAGACCCGCCAGCGCGACGATGTCGCCGGCCATGGCTTCCTTGATGTCTTCACGCGTGTTCGAATGCATCAAGAGCATGCGGCCGATACGCTCGCGCTTGCCCTTCACGGTGTTCATGATCGACTCACCGGTCTTGAGCACGCCCGAGTAGACGCGAATGAAGGTCAGAGACCCAACGAACGGATCGTTCATGATCTTGAACGCAAGCGCAGCAAACGGCTCGGAGTCGTCGTTCGAACGCTCGATTTCCTCTTCGGAACCGACGGCAACACCCTTGATGTTGGCGACGTCCGTCGGTGCCGGCATGTAATCGACGACAGCGTCCAGCAGCGGCTGAACACCCTTATTCTTGAACGCCGAACCACAGAAGACGGGGACGAAGTTCTCGGCAAGAACGCCCTTGCGGATGCACTTCTTGAGCGTTTCCTCGTCCGGCTCATTGCCTTCCAGATAGGCTTCCATGACGTCGTCGTCCTGCTCGACGGCGAGTTCGACGAGCTTCTCACGGTACTCGGCGGCCTTCTCGGCGAGATCAGCCGGAATATCCTTGTACTCGAACTCCGCGCCGAGGTTCTCATCCTTCCAGACGATCGCCTGCATTTTGATGAGGTCGATGACGCCGGCGAACTCGCTCTCGGCGCCGATCGGAAGCTGCATGACCAGCGGGGTTGCGCCGAGGCGGTCAACGATCATGTCGACGCAGCGGTAGAAGTCCGCGCCCATGCGATCCATCTTGTTGACGAAGCAGATGCGCGGCACGTGGTATCGGTCGGCCTGGCGCCAGACGGTTTCCGACTGCGGCTCAACGCCGGCGACCGAATCGAACACCGCAACCGCGCCGTCGAGAACGCGCAGCGAACGCTCGACCTCAATGGTGAAGTCGACGTGGCCAGGCGTGTCGATGATGTTGACCCGATGGTCACGCCAGAACGTGGTGGTCGCAGCCGACGTAATGGTGATACCGCGCTCCTGCTCCTGCTCCATCCAGTCCATCGTGGCGTTGCCGTCGTGGACCTCACCGATCTTGTAGGACTTGCCGGTGTAATAGAGGATTCGTTCGGTCGTCGTGGTCTTGCCGGCATCGATGTGCGCCATGATGCCGATGTTACGGTACCGATTGAGGGGAGTGATGCGGGACATGGTTGTCACCTAATCCTTAATGCGAGAGCCAATTACCACCGGTAATGAGAGAAGGCCTTGTTGGCCTCCGCCATCCGGTGCGTGTCTTCACGCTTCTTGACCGCCGCGCCGCGGTTGTTCGAAGCATCCATGATCTCCCCTGAAAGACGCTCCACCATGGTGTTCTCGGAGCGCTTACGCGAATTCTCAACGAGCCAGCGAATGGCGAGCGCCTGACGGCGGTCGGTGCGGACTTCGACGGGAACCTGGTAGGTGGCGCCACCAACACGGCGGGAACGAACCTCGACCGCCGGCTTCACGTTATCGATCGCTTCATGGAAAACCTTGAGCGGATCACCGCCGGTTTTCTCGGAGATGCGGTCGAAGGCGCCATATATGATGCCCTCGGCGACGGACTTCTTGCCGTCATACATGAGGGCGTTCATGAATTTCGAGACGACGATATCGCCGAACTTCGGATCCGGCAGGATTTCGCGTTTTTCTGCAGCATGGCGACGAGACATCGGTGCGCTCCTTACTTCGGCCGTTTGGCGCCGTATTTCGAACGACGCTGGCGGCGGCTGGAAACGCCCTGGGTGTCGAGCGTGCCGCGAATGATGTGATAACGCACACCCGGCAAATCCTTTACGCGGCCGCCACGGATCATGACGACCGAGTGTTCCTGCAGGTTGTGGCCTTCGCCCGGGATGTAACTGGTGACTTCGTAACCGTTGGTAAGACGGATACGGGCGACCTTGCGGAGTGCCGAGTTCGGCTTCTTCGGGGTCGTCGTGTATACACGCGTGCAAACGCCGCGTTTCTGCGGGCACGCTTCGAGAGCCGGAACCTTGTTGCGTTCCGGCTTGTCTTTCCGCGACTTGCGGATCAACTGGTTGATTGTCGGCATCCTGCTATCCCGTTTTCTCTGTCCGGCAACCGCATTGCGATCTCGGCCGGCAGCAACCCTTTGAAAAAAACTTACTTCTGCCCAAATGAAGCGATGTCCGCGCAGGCCTTGCCGACGCATACACAAAACGCCACCAACGGCCCATGGCCGTATTGGGCGTCGCCTCAACAAATTGTCTTCCTCTAACGCCTTGGAGACTGCGTTTAGCCCGTATGAGCTACCACCAGTCCCGTGCGAAGTGGGGCGGACTATATTGATGCCCCTGTTCCCCGTCAAGGAAAAGAATTGCCGTTATTTCAGATACTTAAACGTCATTTACGGCTGAAATCGGGATTTGGCCGGGTTCGGACCGCTGCAAAAGCGAAGATTCCCCGAAACCCGGCCTTTCCGATTCCCTGAACGCCCTTCAGCCAGCGTTACTCGCCGGCCGCAGCTTCCGTTTCGCCCCCCTCTTCGGGCAACGCCGGAATGGCGCTCTCCATCTCTTCGATCTCCGGTGCCATGGCATCGTCGCGATCCGCAGCGACACGCCGGAAACCGTTCATCACGTTGCCGGTACCCGCCGGAATCGGCCGGCCGACAATGACATTTTCCTTGAGGCCGACCAGCGTGTCGACCTTACCCGAAACCGCCGCTTCAGTAAGGACACGGGTGGTTTCCTGGAACGACGCCGCCGAGATGAACGACTGGGTCTGGAGGCTTGCCTTGGTAATGCCCTGCAGCACCGGCTCGCCCTCGGCCGGCTTACCGCCATCCGAAACGGCTTTGTCGTTGACCGCATCGAACTCGAGGCGATCGACGAGTTCACCAACCAGATAGGTGGTGTCGCCGGGCGCGGTAATCTCAACTTTCTGCAGCATCTGGCGAACAATCACCTCAATGTGCTTGTCGTTGATTTTCACGCCTTGCAGGCGATAGACGTCCTGGATTTCGTTGACCAGGTACTCGGCCAGCGCCTCGACACCCATGACGCGAAGAATGTCGTGCGGCACCGGGTTACCATCCATCAGAGAGTCGCCGCGTTCAACGTAGTCGCCTTCCTGAACACTGATGTGTTTACCCTTAGGCATCAGGTATTCGACAGGATCCCCCTCTTCCGGCACGACAACGATACGGCGCTTGTTCTTGTAGTCTTTTCCGAACTCGACGCGGCCAGGGGCCTCGGCGATGATCGCATGATCCTTCGGACGGCGCGCCTCGAACAATTCGGCGACACGTGGCAGACCACCCGTAATGTCACGGGTCTTGGCCGACTCGCGCGGGATACGCGCGAGTACGTCACCGGCGTGAACCTTCTGGCCTGATTCGACCGACAGGATCGCATCGACCGACAGGAAGTAACGGGCTTCCATGCCGTTAGGCAGGGTGATGATTTCACCCTTGTCGTCACGTAGCGTGATGCGCGGTTTGAGGTCGGTGCCCTTGGGCTGGTTGCGCCAGTCGATGACGACCTTGGAGGCGATACCCGTGGCTTCGTCGGTCTGTTCCATCATCGAGATACCGTCGACGAGGTCCATGTAATTGACTTTGCCTTCCTTCTCGGTGATGACCGGCAGGGTATACGGATCCCACTCGACCAGCTTGTCGCCGCGTTCGACCTTCTGCTTGTCCTTGACCAGCAGCTTGGCGCCGTAAGGAATGCGGTGACGCGCACGGTCACGGCCCTGATCGTCGATCAGGTTCATTTCCGCGTTGCGGCTCATGACGATCTGAACGCCCTTCGAGTCCTTGACCGTCGAGCAGTTTGCCAGATTGACCTTGGCGTCGGTAACCGCCTCGATCTTTGACTGCTCCGCCCCGCGCTGGGCCGCGCCACCGATGTGGAACGTCCGCATTGTCAGCTGAGTGCCGGGCTCGCCGATCGACTGAGCAGCGATGACGCCAACCGCTTCGCCGACATTGACCTTGGTGCCCCGTGCGAGATCGCGTCCGTAGCAGGCCCCGCAAACGCCGTTGAGCGTTTCGCAGGTCAGCGCCGAGCGAATCTTGACCGAAACGACCTCCGCTTCCTCGATCGCGATGGACTCTTCCTCACCGATCAACTCGCCGGCCTTGGCCAGCACTTCATTGGTCGACGGATGCAGCACGTCCTCGCACGGCGTGCGGCCGAGAATCCGTTCGCTGAGCGGCGAGATAACCTCGCCACCCTCGACGACGGCGGCAATGGTGATGCCGTTGGTGGTTCCGCAGTCGTGCTCGTTGATGATGCAGTCCTGTGCGACGTCGACGAGACGTCGGGTGAGATACCCCGAATTGGCCGTCTTGAGCGCCGTATCCGCCAGCCCCTTGCGGGCACCGTGGGTCGAGTTGAAGTACTCGAGCACCGAGAGGCCCTCCTTGAAGTTGGCGATAATCGGCGTTTCGATGATCTCGCCCGACGGCTTGGCCATCAGGCCGCGCATGCCGGCGAGCTGCTTCATCTGCGCTGCCGAACCACGGGCACCTGAGTGCGCCATCATGTAGACCGAGTTGACGGGCTCGCCCGGCTTCGGGTTGGCGATCTTACGCATCATCGCGTCGGCGACCCGGTCCGTGCAATGCGACCAGGCGTCGACTACCTTGTTGTACTTTTCGCCCTGCGTGATCAGGCCGTCGAGATACTGCTGCTCGAACTCCTTGACCATGTTCTCGGTTTCCTGGACGAAGGCTTCCTTCTCTTCCGGCACGACCAGATCGTCCTTGCCGAACGAGATGCCCGCGCGGCAGGCATGGCTGAAACCTAGACCCATCATACGGTCACAGAAGATAACCGTCTCCTTCTGACCGCAATGGCGGTAGACCTCGTCGATCACATTCGTAATCTCACGCTTGGTCAGCAACCGGTTGATCAGATCGAGAGAGATGTTCTGGTGACGCGGCAGGATATCTGACAGCAGCATGCGGCCGGCCGTGGTTTCGATACGACGGGTCTCCGGGTTGCCCTCGGCATCGACGCCTTCGTAACGGCACTGAATCTTGGCATGCAGAGAGAGGACGCCGGCATCCAACGCCTGCTGCACTTCGCCGATATCGAGGAACGCCATGCCCTCGCCCAGCGCGCCCTCTTCCTCGAGCGACAGGTAGTACAGGCCGAGAACGATGTCCTGGCTGGGCACGATGATCGGCTTGCCGTTCGCCGGGCTCAAGATGTTGTTGGTCGACATCATGAGCACGCGCGCTTCGAGTTGTGCCTCGAGCGATAGCGGCACGTGAACGGCCATTTGGTCGCCGTCGAAGTCGGCATTGAACGCGGCGCAGACCAGCGGATGCAGCTGGATTGCCTTGCCCTCGACCAGCACCGGCTCGAACGCCTGAATGCCGAGACGGTGAAGCGTCGGCGCGCGATTTAGCAGAACCGGATGCTCGCGGATGACCTCTTCGAGGATATCCCAGACTTCCGGACGCTCCTTCTCCAGCATGCGTTTGGCGGCCTTGATGGTGGTCGCCATGCCGTACAGCTCTAGCTTCGAGTAGATAAACGGCTTGAACAGTTCGAGTGCCATCTTCTTGGGCAGGCCGCACTGATGCAGCTTGAGCTCCGGACCGACGACGATGACCGAACGGCCGGAGTAGTCGACGCGCTTGCCGAGCAGGTTCTGACGGAACCGGCCCTGCTTGCCCTTGAGCATGTCCGATAGCGACTTGAGCGGGCGTTTGTTGGCGCCGGTAATCGCACGGCCGCGACGCCCGTTGTCGAACAAGGCGTCGACCGATTCCTGGAGCATGCGTTTCTCGTTGCGCACGATGATGTCGGGTGCGCGCAGTTCGATCAGACGCTTCAGACGGTTATTCCGGTTGATGACGCGACGATAGAGATCATTCAGGTCGGAGGTCGCGAAGCGGCCGCCGTCGAGCGGCACCAGCGGGCGCAGTTCGGGCGGAATGACTGGAATGACCTCGAGGATCATCCATTCAGGACGTGCGCCCGATGTGATGAAGGCCTCAACCAGCTTGAGTCGCTTGACCAGTTTCTTGCGTTTCGCCTCTGACGACGTCTCGCGAAGCTCCTCGCGCAGGGTGACTTCTTCCTCTTCGAGATCAATCGCCGACAGCATGTCGCGGATCGCCTCGGCGCCGATGCCAACGGTAAACGAGTCGTCACCGTACTCGTCAAGAGCGCGCTGGTAGGCTTCCTCGGTCAGCATCTCGTGAAGCTTGAGCGGGGTCAGACCAGGTTCGACGACCACGTAGTTCTCAAAGTAAAGGACCCGCTCCAGATCCTTGAGGGTCATGTCGAGCAGCAGACCAACGCGGCTCGGCAGCGACTTCAGGAACCAGATGTGCGCAACCGGCGAGGCGAGCTCTATGTGCCCCATGCGTTCGCGCCGCACCTTCTGCAGCGTCACCTCGACGCCGCACTTTTCGCACGTGATGCCCTTGTACTTCATGCGCTTGTACTTGCCGCACAGGCACTCGTAATCCTTGGTCGGACCGAAGATACGGGCGCAGAAAAGACCATCGCGTTCCGGTTTGAACGTCCGGTAGTTGATGGTCTCGGGCTTCTTGATCTCACCGAACGACCACGACCGGATGCGCTCGGGCGACGCAATCGAGATCTGGATCTCGTCGAACTGTTGCTGGTTCGGCTGGCCGAAAATACGTGTCAGTTCATTCATTGTCTGTCTCCTTCAGGCGTTCCGGGTGATCACTTCAGTTCAACATTGAGGCCAAGGGAATGCAGTTCCTTGACCAGAACGTTGAACGATTCCGGAATGCCCGCTTCGAAGGTGTCGTCGCCGCGTACGATCGCTTCGTAGACCTTGGTACGGCCCGATACGTCGTCCGATTTGACGGTAAGCATTTCCTGCAGGGTGTAGGCGGCACCGTAGGCCTCCAGCGCCCAGACTTCCATCTCGCCGAAACGCTGACCACCAAACTGCGCCTTGCCGCCCAGCGGCTGCTGGGTGACGAGGCTGTACGGACCGATCGAACGAGCGTGAATCTTGTCGTCGACCAGGTGGTGCAGCTTCAGCATGTAGATGTAGCCGACAGTCACCTTGCGGTCGAAACCCTCGCCCGTACGGCCGTCGAACAGCGTAACCTGTCCGGAACGGTCGAGACCGGCGAGATCGAGCATGTCGACAATATCGGCTTCCACGGCGCCGTCGAACACCGGCGACGCGATGGCGACACCGTTCCGCATGTTCTCTGCGAACTCCATGAGCTGATCGTCGGGAAGCTCCTGTATGTTCTTGCGGTACTCGGACGGCTCGTAGATTTCCTTCAGCTGCGACCGGATCTTCTGGGTGTTGCCGCTGTTCGACTTAGCCTGATCGACGAGTTCGCCAATCTGACGGCCGAGACCGTGGCACGCCCATCCCAAGTGCGTTTCGAGAATCTGACCGACGTTCATTCGCGACGGCACGCCGAGCGGATTGAGAACCAGATCGACCGGCGTTCCGTCCTCGGTGTGGGGCATGTCCTCGACCGGAACGATCTTGGAAATGACACCCTTGTTACCGTGACGGCCAGCCATCTTGTCGCCCGGCTGAATCTTGCGCTTCACGGCGACGAAGACTTTGACCATCTTCATCACGCCGGGGCTCAGGTCGTCACCGCGCTGCAGCTTCTCGACCTTGCTTTCGTAGCGGGCCTGAAGCTTGGCGATACTCTCCTCGAACTGAACCTTGAGGGCCTCGACATCTTTCATCACGCGGTCGTTCGAAACCACGATCTGCGCCATCTGACCGGGGGTGTAGCCGTCCAGCACATCCTGCGTGATCTTGGTGTCGGCCTTCAGACCCTTCGGTCCGCTGGCTGCCTTCTTGTTCAAAAGGAGATCGCGCAGACGGCTCTGGAAGCTGCGCTCAAGGATTTCACGTTCGTCGTCGCGGTCCTTTGCGAGGCGTTCGATCTCAGCCCGTTCGATGGCAAGCGCACGCTCGTCCTTGTCGACGCCGCGACGCGAGAACACCCGCACCTCGACGACCGTGCCGGTGACGCCCGGCGGCAGACGCAGCGAGGTATCCCGCACGTCGGACGCCTTTTCGCCGAAGATCGCGCGGAGCAGTTTCTCTTCCGGCGTCATCGGGCTTTCGCCTTTCGGCGTCACCTTGCCGACGAGAATGTCACTCGGCTTCACCTCGGCGCCGATGTAAACGATACCGGCTTCGTCAAGGTTCTTGAGAGCTTCCTCACCCACATTGGGAATGTCGCGGGTTATTTCCTCTTGGCCGAGCTTGGTGTCGCGGGCCATGACCTCGAACTCCTCGATGTGGATCGAGGTGAACACGTCGTCGCGGACGATGCGTTCCGAGATCAGGATCGAGTCCTCGAAGTTGTAACCGTTCCACGGCATGAACGCGCACAGCACGTTACGGCCGAGTGCCAATTCACCGAGGTCCGTCGAAGGGCCGTCGGCGATGGTATCGCCGGCCTCAACCCGCTCGCCGACCTTCACCAGCGGGCGCTGATGCAGGTAGGTGTTCTGGTTGGAGCGCTGGAACTTCTGCAGGTTGTAGATGTCGACACCCACCTCCGATGAGCTCATGTCCTCTTCGGTGGCGTTGATGACGATACGGGTCGCGTCGACCTGGTCGACGACGCCCGACCGGCGGGCGACAATGGTCGCACGGGAATCCCGTGCCACCGGACCTTCCATTCCGGTACCGACGAACGGCGCTTCCGAACGGATCAGCGGCACCGCCTGGCGCATCATGTTGGAGCCCATCAGCGCGCGGTTGGCATCGTCGTTCTCGAGGAACGGGATCAGCGCCGTCGCGACCGAAACCACCTGCTTCGGCGAGACGTCGATGTAATCGATGTCTTCCGGGCGGGACATCATGAAGTCGCCACCCTTGCGGCAGCTCACGAGATCGGTCGCGAACGCACCCTTGTCGGTCAACTCGGCGTTGGCCTGGGCGATCGTATAGCGGCCTTCCTCGATCGCCGAGAGGTAGATGACCTTGCTCGTTACCTGACCGTCTTCGACTGCACGGTACGGCGTTTCAATGAAGCCGTACTTGTTGACCCGCGCAAACGTCGCAAGCGAGTTGATCAGACCGATATTCGGACCTTCTGGGGTTTCAATCGGGCAAATCCGGCCGTAGTGCGTCGGGTGCACGTCGCGCACCTCGAAACCGGCGCGCTCTCGGGTCAGACCGCCCGGGCCTAACGCCGAAAGACGGCGCTTATGGGTAATTTCGGAAAGCGGGTTGGTCTGATCCATGAACTGCGACAACTGCGACGAGCCGAAGAATTCGCGTACGGCGGCCGCAGCCGGCTTGGCGTTGATCAGGTCGTGCGGCATGACCGTGTCAATGTCGACCGAACTCATCCGTTCGCGGATGGCGCGTTCCATGCGGAGCAAACCGACCCGGTACTGGTTTTCCATGAGTTCGCCGACCGAACGAACCCGGCGGTTGCCGAGATGGTCGATGTCGTCGATTTCACCCTTGCCGTCCTTCAGGTTCACCATCGCGCGGACAACCTCGAGGATGTCGTCGCGACGCAACACGCGGAGCGTATCCGGCACGCCCTCGAACTCAAGGCGCGCGTTCATCTTGACGCGCCCGACGGAGGAGAGGTCGTAACGCTCAGGATCAAAGAACAGGCTGTGGAACAGGGCTTCGGCCGTATCGAGCGTCGGCGGTTCACCCGGGCGCATCACGCGATAGATGTCGATCAGCGCTTCCTCGCGGGACATGTTCTTGTCAACCGCCAGGGTGTTGCGAATGTACGGGCCAACGTTGATGTGGTCGATCGCCAGCGTATCGATCTGCTCGACGCCTGCATTGATCAGAGCCTCAAGCACCTCTTCGGTGATCTCGTCACCGGCTTCGGCATAGACCAGGCCGGTGTCCTCGTCGATCATGTCATAGGCGATGTAGCGACCGATCAGGTCCTCGTCGGTCACCAGCTGTTCGCCCATGCCCTTATCCTTGAGTTCCTTGAGGAACCGGGGCGTGAGCTTGGTGCCGGCTTCCGCGACGGTCTTGCCTGTCTTGGCGTTGATTAGGTCGGACGTCAGCTTGACGCCACGCATACGGTCGGCGTGAAACTCGGTCTTCCAGCCGCGCTTGACCTTCACGAACGGTACCTTGTCGTAGAAGTAGTCGAGGATCATCTCCGGGGTCAGACCCTTGATTTCTTCAGGCGCCATCGGCTTGCTCTTCTTGGCGCGGTCGGCACGCAGTTTGGCGGTATCGTCGTCGTCGAGCGCCATTAGCATGGTCGTCACCGGGAGCTTGCGGCGACGGTCGATACGCACGAAGACCAGATCCTTGGCGTCGAACTCGAAGTCGAGCCAAGAACCGCGGTAAGGAATCACGCGGGCGGCGTAGAGGTACTTGCCCGACGAGTGGGTTTTGCCTTTGTCGTGATCGAAGAAAACGCCTGGCGAGCGGTGCATCTGCGAGACAATGACCCGTTCAGTGCCGTTAATCACGAACGTGCCTTTCTCGGTCATGAGCGGCATGTCACCCATGTAGACGTCCTGCTCCTTGATGTCGCGGATCGAACGGGAGCCGGTTTCCTCGTTGATGTCCCAGACGACGAGGCGCAGCGTTACCTTGAGCGGCGCCGCATAGGTCATACCGCGCTGCTGACACTCGTCGACGTCGTACTTCGGCTCCTCGAATTCGTAGGAAACGAATTCAAGCGTGCCCCGCTCGGAGAAGTCCTGAATCGGGAAGACTGATTTGAAGACCTCAAGCAGTCCGGTTTCCGTGCGCTCATCAGCTGGCACGTCACGCTGCAGGAACTGTTGGTAAGAGGATTTCTGAACCTCAATGAGGTTCGGCATGTCGGCGACCGACGTCAGGCGTCCGAAATTTTTACGGACACGCTTGCGACCCGCGAGAGAACTCGTCATCAATTTTCCTCGTAACATCCGCTGTGGGAGCCGACGCTCGACCGGTTACCGAACCCGGTCGCGTCGATCTCCGCTGTTTGACCCGAAAGTTCGTTCTGGCGAACGGTTCCGGATCGATCGGCATTCACGTTTCCCGGCTACGGCAAGCCTATTCGGGTGAATGCTGCGGCATCGTCTTGGCGACGGGACCAAAATGTCCCGACGGTCTGCACTACATCCGGCCCACGCAAAGCGCGCAGACCAACGCGGCCGGAGCGACGGGCCATCGGCCCGCCGCTCCATTCCGCTGATAGCTTACTTGAGCTCGACGGTAGCGCCGGCTTCTTCCAGCTTCTTCTTGATCTCTTCGGCCTCTTCCTTCTTGACGCCCTCTTTGAGCGACTTCGGAGCGGACTCGACGAGATCCTTGGCTTCCTTGAGGCCCAGACCGGTGATGGTCCGGACTTCCTTGATCACGTTGATCTTCTTGTCGCCGGCCGCAGCGAGAACGATTTCAAACTCGTCCTTCTCTTCGGCAACAGCGGCGTCGCCACCGGCGGCGGCACCCGGAGCGGCGGCAACGGCGACCGGCGCCGCGGCAGAAACGCCCCACTTCTCTTCAAGCATCTTCGAAAGCTCGGCGGCCTCCATCACGGTCAGATTCGAGAGGTCGTCGGCAATTTTTTCAAGATCAGCCATGTTAAAATTCTCCTACGGCTTGAACGTTACTAGATCGTTATCTCAGGCAGCTTCGCCTTGTTCGCTGCGCGCCGAAATGACGCGAGCGACCTGGCCGGCCGGCGCCTGCAGCACACCAGCCACGCGGGTGGCCGGGGTCGACAGCAGACCGACAAGCTTGGCGCGAAGTTCATCAAGGGACGGCAGCGTAGCGAGTGCATTGACGCCTTCGACGTCAAGTTGCTCGTCACCGACGGCGCCACCAAGAACAACGAGCTTCTCGTTCTTCTTGGAGAAACCGACAACCGCCTTCGCTGCGGCAACGGGGTCGTCCGCGTAGGCGATTGCCGTCGGACCGGTAAACAGATCCGACAAACCCTCGAACTTCGTGCCTGCCAGGGCGAGCCGCGTGAGACGGTTCTTTGTGACCTTGAAGCTGGCACCAGCTTCGCGCATCTGGCCGCGGAGTTCGCCCATCTCCGCCACCGACAACCCGATATAGTGGGTGACGACGACGCTGGACGAACCCTCGAACACAGTGTGCAGGTCGGAGACAAGTTGCTCTTTGGCTACTCTATCCACTTTCGTCTCCAGTTTCACTTGGGTACCGTCTAACCGGTCGCATGTTGACCGGGACGACGGAACCGTTGCTCAATGGCCCTGATCAGCGGCCGCCTGGATGCCTCTACGAGGCTTGGCGACTTGACCGCTCAGGGCCGGCTCGCCTGTCCAGTGCAACAGTTCAAGCCGTTTTGCAGCCGCATTCGCATTCGCGAAACAGCGACGAAAAACGGTTCAATCTGTCTCGGCAGGCGCCCTTCTCTCTTAATTGGGCCTTAAATTTCAGATAGTTACCTGAAATACCTACTGTCTTGGACAGGTTGGGGGCCGTTGCCGGCCCCCCTTAGACCCGGAGGACTTCCACCGGGAATTCTATTTTCGGTGCACGATTTAACCGGCAATCGATGCTAGGTCAACCCGCACGCCCGGACCCATCGTTGAGCTGATGGAAACCTTCTTCATGTAGGTTCCCTTCGCGCCGCTCGGTTTCGCCCGATTCAAAGCCTCGATCACCGAGGCAACATTCTCGGTAATCGCCTGTTCTGAGAAGCTCGCCTTGCCGACGCCGGCATGAACGATTCCCGCCTTTTCGACGCGGAACTCGATCTGACCTGCCTTGGCGGCCTCGACGGCGCCCTTCACGTCCATCGTAACGGTGCCAAGTTTCGGGTTCGGCATCAGCCCCTTCGGACCGAGAATCTTACCGAGCCGGCCGACGACGGCCATCATGTCAGGCGTCGCGATGCAGCGATCGAAATTCAGATCACCGCCCTGCATCCTTTCCATCAGGTCCTCGGCGCCGACGACGTCGGCCCCCGCGGCCTCAGCTTCCGCGGCCTTGTCGCCCTTGGCGAACACGGCTATGCGAAGCGACTTGCCTGTGCCGTGCGGCAGCGAAACCGTGCCGCGGACCATTTGATCGGCGTGGCGCGGATCAACACCCAGGTTGACGGCGACCTCGATGGTCTCGTCAAATTTAGCGCCGGCCTTGCTCTTCACCATCTTGACGGCCTCGGCGAGCGGATAGAAGGCGTCGCGATCGATACCCTCGCGGGCGGCCGCATAACGTTTTCCCTTGTGTGCCATATCAGCCTCCCACCACTTCGATGCCCATGGACCGCGCGGTCCCGGCGATCATCTTCGATGCCTGATCGACGTCGTGCGCGTTGAGGTCGACCATCTTCGCCTCAGCGATCTCGCGCACCTGGGCCATGGTGACCTTGCCGACGATCTCCGAGCCGGTTTTCTGCGCACCCTTCGAAAGCTTCGCGGCCTTCTTCAGGAAGTAGCTCGCCGGCGGCGTCTTGGTGACGAAGCTAAAGGTCCGATCCGCGTAGGCCGTGATCACGACCGGGATCGGCATGCCCTGCTCCATGTTCTGCGTCTCGGCGTTGAACGCCTTGCAGAATTCCATGATGTTGAGGCCGGCCTGACCAAGGGCCGGGCCGATTGGCGGTGACGGGTTGGCCTGGCCAGCCGGCACCTGCAGCTTGATGTAGCCTTGGATTTTCTTAGCCATTTCTCTCTCAGTCCTAATTTTTCCGCCGGAAACTCCGGCTTACCGAGTGCGTGGTCCGGTCATGGCTGACCTCCCACACGTTTCCCCTTACAGGGCGGCCGCCTCTATAAAGGCAGCCGGCAGCCAAATCAAAGCTTTTCGACCTGGCTGTACTCCAGTTCGACCGGTGTCGCGCGACCGAAGATCGAAACTGCAACCTTGAGGCGCGCGCGTTCGTCGTCGACATCCTCGACAAGACCGTTGAACGAGTTGAACGGACCGTCGCAAACACGCACCTGTTCGCCGATCTCGAAGGTGATTGAGGGCTTCGGACGCTCAATGCCCTCCTCGACCTGATGAAGAATGCGGTTTGCCTCTTCCTCGGAAATCGGCGACGGGCGGCCCTGGCCACCAAGGAAGCCGGTGACCTTCGGCGTATTCTTGACCAGGTGCCAGGTTTCGTCGGTCATTTCCATCTTGACCAGGACATAGCCCGGAAAGAACTTGCGCTCAGCCGAGTGCTTGGCCCCGCGGCGCATTTCGACGATCTCCTCCATCGGCACGAGAACGCGCTCGAACATGTCCTCCATGCCCGCCTGACGCGCCTGTTCCTCGATCGACTGGGCGACCTTCTTCTCGAACCCCGAATAAGCGTGCACCACGTACCATTTGGCGCTCATGTCAGCCTCCCAAGCCGAAGATGCTCTGCACACCCCAGGCCAATATCTGATCGACGATCAGGAAGAAGATCGCCGCGATGATCACGAGGAAAAACACCATGCCCGTCGATATCGACGTTTCCTTGCGGCTCGGCCAGGTCACCTTTGCGGTTTCCTGCCGAACTTCCTTGATGAACTGCGCCGGATTCGTCTTCGCCATGGATCGACTCGATGCTTTCTCGTTGCGGTGTCCCGGGAATATAGGAACCCGGAGCGCCTTTATGAAGTGGCAGGGGCACCAGGGCTCGAACCCGGGACCTGCGGTTTTGGAGACCGCCGCTCTACCAACTGAGCTATACCCCTAAGATCTGCCGAGGGGTTCGAAGCCCCGGCGCTCGCGGGCGCCGGGGCTGCTTACCTTTACTCGATGATCGAAGAGACGACGCCGGCGCCGACGGTGCGGCCGCCTTCGCGGATGGCGAAGCGCAGGCCGTCGTCCATGGCGATCGGCGCGATCAGGTTCACCGTCATGGCGATGTTGTCGCCCGGCATAACCATC
>JAVJST010000009.1:0-63625 GCA_040219295.1 Rhodospirillales bacterium | reverse complement strand
GTCATGCCCTGGCTGTGCAGAACATCAACCTGTCGCAGCTTCGCGACAATCTCTTCCGGCTTGTAGCTTCTCTTCGCCATATCGATCCTCCCTTGGATTCCTTAACTCAAAGGTGGACCAATTCAATGGGGGCAGATCAAGGTCGATAACCCTGAGGGTGTCCGGGCGGGCCTTGACGTAATAGCGGGCCATCACCCGGATGGCGGCCATCATCTCGTAGATCGAGGGACAGTTCCTGAGATCGCGGCCAAGCCATTCTTCATAAGCCTTGAGTGAGGCCTTGATATTGTCGGGCTCGACTAGGGTAGCGAGCGTAGTGATCGAGTCGAGAGACGTTCCCGATCGAACTAGGGCGCCGGCCAGCCGCCTGAAATGTTCACGATGTGCGTCGATCGTGACCTTACGTCGGGGAGCAGGGGCATCCTCTTCGCACAAAGCACTGCCGGTCATGCGTCGTTCATACGCATCCAGGTCGGCGATGAACGATGCCGGGAACGCGTCCCACGCTGGGCTGATCTGTTTGCGATAGCTTGGTAGAGTCAGTTCGATATCAGGCCAGTCTGGAAATTCATCGCGCGCCTGGTTCCAGGCCTTGCAGGTATCCCGGAAACGGTCAGTGGGTTTCTCAAGGAATGTACGAAGTTCCAGATCGTTCAGGTACTCCTCCATCACTTCATCAGTAACCTCACGCGGCATCAGTTTGCGAGCTGAGACCCAGTGCATGAAGCGGGACAGATTGCGGCCCAGACGAACATCATCATCGATCAGGCCACGGAGTTTCGACCATTCGGGCATCAGGTCACTGCGCATCGGCGCCCTGGTCGGCGCGTCGTATCGCGCTAGAACGGTCTTGAGGTGGTTCCGGATGTTGTAGAGGCGGCTCTTCTTCAACTCACCTCTATTGGCGTTGATGAAGTTCATCCCAGCACGCACGACGGGTGCAGAGAATGGCAGGGTCGCCGGTTTGTTGGTCGCTCTGAGGAAGGTGTTTATCGACGACTTCAAGTCGCGGCGCTTCTTGAGGGGGAGCTCGATATCAGCATCGATCAGGTCGATCGCTCCGGAAAACGTGATGTTCTTAGTCATCTGTGGTAACCTCCTTTTTCTATCAAATACCGGTCGTGAGACCGGATCGACGGACAAAGTGGTCGTCGTGAGGACAGGAACGGAGAAAACGTCCTGTTCGTGAGAACCTAGCCTCAATAAGCCACGAAAAGAGCAAGGCGGGGTTCTCACGACACTGGTTCGTCGCATCAGAACGGCGTGCCAACGAACTGATCGAACGCTTCGCGGGTGATGCGCCACTGTCCACCGATCTTCACAGCCTTTAGCTCACCAGATGCGATGAGGCGGCGCACCGTTCGCTCGGAGTATTGCAGGCACATGGCCACCTGCTTAACGGTCATCGGGCGCATGTACTCTTCTCTATGATTGAAACGCATCGTCGTTCTCCTCTTCGGTTGCGGGTTCATCACCGAGGGAGAGGTCAGCCTGCTCAGAAACCCACGCGCGTGCTGCCACCCGGCCCAGAAGGCGGGCGAGGGTGATCGGTGCATCTTCTGGTGAATGCGAGCCTTGGTGAGGGTGCGGAGTGATCCGGGCGACCATCATGACCTCTGAAGATCGGTGATGGTCTATGCAATTATTAGATTGCTCTCAGGAATGCCAAAGGAAGCGACCCGTAAAGGATCACGATCTTTTACGGGTTTGTTGGTCTCGAAATCTTTTCAATGCGTCTCTAGCGTGATCGGCATGTGCCAACCAAATGTCCTGAACGGTCTTCCAGTTGAGCTCCAGTTCTTCACCAATCTCGGTGAACACGGCGTCAAGTTTGGTCCCGGCTTCTTTTGCTATTGCGACGCGCGTACATATCCGAATATCGCGGATCATTTTGTCCGCTTTGGCGACAGCCGGTTGGCCGCCTCGACCTTTTGCCTCAACGCCGAAGGACTTGCCAAAACTCGCGCTTTCGCCGGTTCGGTAATCTTCTTTGTATTTGGCGAGCCCGGCGGCGATCACATCGACTGCCCAGCCCGGAACCAAAATGTTATCGGGTAGGTCTTGTCCGCGGTCCCAGAAAAGCGCGGCGATCCGCAAGGTAACCTCAAGCGCGTAGTAGGCCGATGTTGAGTCTTGTAAGAACAGATCGCGAAGCAAGAAGAGCTGGAGTTCCAGTTCTTCTTGCTCTGATCGAGGCCAGGGCTCATCTTTCAAAGGGCTCGGCATCATCCCCTTAGGGGACTTGTTTGCGTCCACTGATGACATGAAGTGATTCTCTCACTCACATTTTGTGGAAGAGACCCAATTCTATCCAATTCTATAGTTCAGAGGCGATCGCATACCTTGGATTTATCCACAGGCTTTGACTATTTGTGGAAGTGCGGTTTGACCGCTCTACGGTCGAGAGGAGTAAAAATAACGCGCTCGGCGAATTGTCCGCTAGTGACCCGGAGCGGACATTGTCCGTTTAGGGTCGAGACGGGCGATCATACCGAATTCAAATGCTTCGACTGCACGATTATCAATATTGTTGAAATCACCGCCCACTCGGTGTGCAAATCACGGAGATGGCGATGTTCATCGAGAACCCGGTTCCATGGCCCGGCACTACGAAGTGCGCGCTATCCATCAAATTTGATCTCGATGCGGACTCGGTTCTCCCTATCGCCCAACCCGACAAAGCGGACACCTATGTGTTGCCCCAGTCGAACCTGCGATACGGTCCCGAAGTCTCCATCCCGCGTATCTGCAAGATTGATGAGCATTTCGGAATCAGGCAGACCTTCTTCGTTCCGGGATGGTGCGTAGAGCGATACCCAAGAGCCCACGAAACGATCCTGCGAGACGGCCACGAGATCGGTCATCAAGGCTATCTGCGTGAGCCACCCAATCAGCAATCAGCCGAGGATGAGCGATACTGGTTCAAACGCGCGCTCAATGCCTACGACCGGTGTCTCGGCATCCGGCCTAGCGGTTACCGGGTGCCTTTGAACGAGTCTTCCAAAAAATCACTCTGCCGCTGCTCTTGGAGGCGTGTATTGAGTATGACTCGTCAATGATAGGTGACAATGTCCCTTACGTTCTTAAGGCAGTTGGTCTCGAAGGTGATGTTCTCGACAATCCCCAAACCGTCACCAACGACGACTATCCCTAATTCATGCACAACCGGAATCTCGACTACCTGATGCCGATGATTTCGCCGCGGCAGAACAAGGAGAGCTATCTGGTTGAGTTTGATGCTGCCTGGGCCGGCGGCGGATTCTGGATGTCGATATGGCCCCCGATGTTGTGGCGACCATCTCGCGCAATGGTGTTGAAGGAGATGATCGTTTACATGCTCGGGATGGGCGGCGTCTGGTTTGCAACCATGGGCGAGATCAACGACCATAATAGTGCTTGCATCGTCAGCGGCACGTGGTCGTCACGAGTCGATGTGTTGCCGTTTGATCATAGTCCCATCAATGAGCTCTCAAAGGTCTTTGGCGTGTCTCTGAGACAACTCGAACGCCTGTTTCAATCGCAGTTGTCTGATACGGTCAACGGATACTATCGCCGCTTGCGGTTAGAAAAAGCCAGATCCATGTCGCAAGCAACCTGTCTATCGGTAACTGAGATCGTGGTTGCTTGTGGTTTCGTGTCCATTTCGCATTTCAGCCAGAGGTTCAAGTATCAATTCGGAAAACGGCCGAGCGACGTGCGTTCGACGCATATTTACATGCCCCAAGTCTCGCTGACTGGTTAGAGGGTTTGAACTATAGCCCAACTGTTCATGTTTTAGTCGTTCATCGTCCAGCGTGAGAAATCCGCAGCATTGAGTCATTTGCCAGTTCGAAGTTTTCTATTCATGAAACGCATCGTGCATCCGCTGCACCGTCGATTAGAGACCAAGACCTTGTGGTGTGATCGTGCAGTGCGGCACTTTGAGCGCCTGACGAGCTTCGGAGCATTCGAACGCCATGAAAGATGACAATTCGTCAGTCCAGAATGCAGCTACCCGCGTCCTGTCCGGACGTCGATTTGCCAGTAATCTGGATTGGAACTTGCTGCATGTGTTTCACGAGATCGTATTGGCCGGTGGGATCAGCGGCGCGGCAAACCGATTGAACCGAAAGCAGCCGGCGCTGAGCATGGCATTAAAGCGGCTTGAAGACCATGTCGGTGCGCGCCTTTGTCACCGGGGGCCGGGTGGGTTCGAACTGACACCGGAAGGCGAGAATCTTGCCAAAATCGCGGCAGAAATCTATGGAGCAGTATCCGGCGTTCCGAACTCAATCGCGGATGTAGCTACAGACGTGCGCGGTCGTGTTCGTATCCAGGTAATAAGCAATCTGGTCGATCCAAGAATTGATTCAACCATTTCCGACTTCCACCTTGCCCACGAGAAGGTGGAGATATTCGTTAGTGTGACCACCTGGGATGTTATCCAACGAAGCGTGCTGCGCAACGAGGTGGAAATCGGTATCGCACCTGCTACTCATCAGTTGCGCGATCTTGATTACGAGGTTCTCTTCAGGGAAGTCTACAAACCATACGTCGGTCCAGCGCACTCATTGTTCGGCAAGCAGGTCGAAAACCCGGCGGAGCTTCGGTCCTATCCCTTCGTATTGACCGGCGCGGATGAACCGGATCAGCAAACACGGTTCCGACAGAAGTACGGTCTAGGTCGCCACGTCGGCGGCTTGTCGGAACACCTGGAAGAGGCGCGACGCTTGACGGTGCTTGGCGTTGGCATCTGTTTTCTGCCTGAAGCCTTCGCGCAACGCGACGTCAATGACGGTTTACTGCACCCTGTTCTCGAATTTGATGACTATCCGTCATCGAACGTTTACATGATCACCAACCCCAAAGCGCCGCAGCATCGGGCTCGAGACCGTTTGCTCGACTTCGCGCGCAGCCGAGGTTGATTGGTCTTTCATTCTCATTTCATCAATGTATTTGATGTATTCAATCAATGATTTCGGACTATCCATCAACCGATTTCATGTTTGAAATGACGGTCAACAGCACTTGTTGCGAGGCGTGCCACGGCGATGTTCGTGAATGCAGCGCACAAGCATACAAGAATTCGTCAAACATGACGGGAGAAAACTGCAATGGGAGATGGCGTCGCCATGACTGCGTCGGAAACGAGTCCGATCCCTGACGACAAGGAAATCGGCGAACTACACGTTCATAAGACTCCGTTCTTCGAGTTGCTCGACGAACCGTCTGCGAGACGCACCACGGTGTTGGGTATCATCGGCGCAATCGCGTTTTTCGTGGTCTGGGAAACAGCGCACTACCTGACGCCGGAGCAAGGGCAGCGGTTTCTTCCAGGTGTCGAGCAGGTGCTGGGCAAGCTGATCTATCTTTATACGGAGAAGGGCTTTCTCAGCGATGTCCTGATCAGCTGCATGCGGATTTTCGGTAGCTTCCTGATGGCCTCGGCGATTGCCGTGCCGCTCGGCATCGCGATGGGCTGCTTCGCCAATCTGCGGGCCCTGATCAACCCGACGGTTTCCGGCTGGCGCTATCTGCCCGCCGCTTCGTTTATTCCATTGCTGTTGGTTTGGTTCGGTCCGTCCGAAGGCGCGAAGATGGGGCTGCTGTTTCTCGGCGTCATTTTCTTCCTCGTCGCCATGATCCTCGATAACACGCTCGCCGTTCAGCGGGAATTGGTCGAGGCGGCGCTGACCATGGGAGCCAGCCGGAAGCGTATCGTCCTAGAGGTCGTCGTACCCGCCGTCGCGCCGAGCGTCGTCGATTCGATGCGGACCATGATCGCCGTCGGGTGGACGTATTTGGTGATCGCGGAAATTGTCGGCGCGCAAGACGGAATCGGCGCCGTGATGATGCGTGCGGGACGCTTCCTTCACGTCGACATCATCATGGCCGGCATTCTGATGATCGGGATTCTCGGTGTACTGACCGACCTAATGTTCCGTTATCTCCAACATGTCGTGTTCCCGTGGACGCGTCCGAGGAAAGGGTAAGGTCATGTCTGATCAATCTACGGGAAACTCGGCGGCCGTTCGCGCCGACCTTATCACCAAACAGTATCTGGGCGGCAAGTTTACGGCGCTCGAGAACGTCTCGCTGACGCTGAACGAGAACGAGATCGTGGCCTTCGTTGGGCCGTCGGGTTGCGGCAAGACGACGATGCTGCGAGTGATCTCCGGGCTGGAGCCCCCGACCCGTGGCCGGATCACGACTTTTGGCGACCGAATTACGGGACCCGGCCCGGACCGCGGCATGATATTCCAGGCCTACACCTCGTTCCCGTGGCTGACCGCCCGGAAGAACATCGAGTACGGCATGAAGATCGTCGGCGTTTCCAAGGAGGAGCGAAGAAAGAAGGCGGAGGAAATGCTCGGCCTCGTGCATCTGGAGGACTTTGCCGACCACTATCCGGCGAGCCTTTCCGGCGGCATGAAGCAACGCGTCGCGATTGCCCGTACCTTGGCGCAAAACCCCCGGATCCTGCTGATGGACGAGCCGTTTGGCGCGCTCGATGCGCAGGTTCGCTGGGAGATGCAGGAAATGATGGTGGACGTTATCGAGCGTGAGAAGAAGACCGTGATCTTGGTGACGCATGACATCGAGGAAGCCATCTACCTGGCCGACCGGATCATTTTTTTCACGCGGAATCCGGGTCGGGTGAAAGAAGACATCCCACTCGAGTTTAAGCAGGGTAAACGGTTCGCAATCAAGGAAGAGTTGTTCGACCAGCCCGGCTACACGGACATGGAACGAAAGCTGTTCGCCATGATGCGCGAGGAGATCACCGGCAAGGCCGCATGACGCAGCCGCCGGAACTCGCAAAACAAAAAAGAAACGCCAACAACACATGACACGGGAGTGACCAATGAACATTATCGAGTATGCAAGGGGAGCGTTCGCAGCGCTTTCGATCGCCAGTCTATCCATCGTCGGCGAGGCGGCTATCGGATCAACCCCTGCGAACGCCGCCGAAGAAGTCGATGTGGCGATCATTTCGTTCTCGCCGTACTCGGCATGGTACATCGTCAAGGAACGGGGACTGGCCAAGGACATCGACCTCAATATCAGGATCATTGAGGATATCACGGCGAAGAACGCGGCTATTGCGAGCGGTAACGTGCAATGCATGCTCAATACGCTCGATTCACTGGTCGTCGCTCGCGCGGCCGGGGTCCCGCTCAAGGTCGTGGCCCTGCCTGACATGTCGTACGGACTCGACGAAATGGTCGCGACACCTGACGTCCAGTCGGTCAGCGATCTGCCGGGCAAGACGTACGGTGCGGATTTCGCGTTTCTCAATCACATGTGGATGTTGCTGACCCTCAAGAACGAGGGAATGCCCTACGATTCGGTCGAACACCGCATCATGTTGCCCCAGGAGAGTGCGGCCGCGTTCGTCAGCGGCGGTATTGATGTCGATGTCAATTACAAGCCGTTTTCGAGCCAATCGCTTACGCGCGAAGGCGCGCACGTGCTGAAGTCGAGTCTCACGGACCGGACTTGGGAACGTGGGCTGATTTCGGACGCCATCGCCTGTAACGAGAACTGGCTCAAGGAAAAGCCCGAGGTCGCCAAGGAACTCCTTCGTGCCTGGTTCGAGGCGGTCGACTGGTGGAAACAAAACCCTGATGCTGGCAACAAGATCGTCGCTGCCGGACTCGACTGGCCGGAGGAAGATGTTCGGCTGAACCAGTACGGCGCTATTATCCTCAACCTCGAACAGAACCTCGGCGCGTTCGGCGTCGAAGGTGGTAATGCCGTGTGCAAGGCGTTGCCTGCGGGCGCGCCGCTGCCGCCTGCCGAGCCCAGCGGCTGGGGCGAGAAGTTGTTCGGCGGCAAGCCGGATTGTGAGAACGGCTACCTCGCGGACACTTGGAACCTGTTTGGTCAGGTCTATACCGAAGCCGGGGTGCTTGAAGGGTCGATCGACGCCAGCGCCGGCCTCGATGCAAGCATCCTGGAGGCCCTCGCGGCGGACAAGGTGCACGAAACCTATCAATCCAACGAATGGATAGGCCGCGTCGGTCTCTGACCCGATCTGGCACCGCGCCCCTCGGGTGCGGTGCCGGACTATACCTGCCTCCCAACACCCAAGATCTAAACCATGAGGACAAGAAATGCCTGATCCGAAAACCGGCGAACTGCGGGGTAACCGCAACCTGAAACGACTTGAGCGTATCTCCCAGACGAAGCAGGAGAAGGAGATCGAACGTGGATTGGAGCTTGGGTTAGAGGCGGCGGAGTCGATTAATGATCGCACAATCTCCAACTTCAGTCGCGGGCATCTGCCGGCATTCGCGGGCATCAACACTTTCATGAAGACACCTTACTGCGAGGACATCCGCGAGGTTGGCAATTACGAGGCGGCGTTTGTCGGCGTGCCGTTCGATACGGGAACGACGTATCGACCGGGGACCCGTTTTGGACCCCAGGGCGTTCGCCGGATTTCAGCAGTATACGATGGCTACTGCGTCGACGGCGCGGTCGATCTGTTCGAGGAACTCGATCTCTGCGATGCCGGCGACATTTTCGTCATTCCGGGCAACATCGAGAAGACCTTCGATCAGGTCACCAAGGGCATCTCGCATATTTATCAGTCGGGCGCGTTTCCGATCATTTGCGGCGGTGACCACAGCCTCGGCTATCCCAATGTCCGAGGGGTCGCGCCACACATCGACGGCAACGTCGGCATCATTCATTTCGACCGGCATCTGGATACCCAGGATATCGATATGGATGAACGCATGCACACGACGCCGTGGTACTGGACGACGAACAACCACGAAAGCGTCGATCACCACAAGGCGCACCAGCATCACAGCCACATGCACGATGTGGGGCTGTCGAACTGCCCGCCGAAAAACCTCGTGCAGATCGGCATCGGCGGCTGGTACGGCAACCGTCCGGGTTCCGAAGTTGCGCGGGATCGGGGTACCAGTGTCATCACGATGAAGGACTTCGAGGAACTCGGCATTCAGGGCACGGCTGAGATGGCGTTGGAACTGGCCTGGAAGGATGCCAAGGCCGTGTACCTGTCGTTCGATATCGACTCGATCGACCCGGGCTACGCGCCAGGCACGGGGACGCCTGAACCGGGCGGCTTCACCCCGCGCGAGGCGCTCGAGATGGTGCGGCTGATTGCCCGCGAAGGCCTGTGCGCTATGGAAGTCGTCGAGGTATCGCCGCCTTATGACGTCAACGACAACACCTCCCAGCTCGCCTGCAGGGTTATTCTCGACACCATCGGCACGATGGTGACCGAAGGCAAGCTCGGGCACCGTGACAAGGTGATGCGGCCGGCGTGACCGTTGGCGTGTAATCGCAGGAGGGTCGAACATGACATCCGTCATGATCATTGGATTGATTGTTGGGTTCCAGCACGCACTCGAGGCCGATCACGTTGCCGCGGTGTCGACGATGGTCGCCGAGGAGCGTTCCGCTCGGCGCGTGCTCGGGCATGGTGTCGTTTGGGCGTTAGGCCATATGCTGACGATCGTGGTCTGCGTCGTCGGCGCATTGGCTCTCGGCGCTGAGATCAGCGAGGAATTCGGCCATGTCATGGAACTGGCGGTCGGTCTCCTGGTCGCCGCATTGGGGATGCGATTGATCTATCGTCAGATCCGGCACGGGACGCGGTTCACGTTACATCGCCACCGAGACGGTGTCGTACATTTCCATACCCACGCTTCGGCCACGGTATCCACCAAACCGCATAAAGCCGAGACGGCCTCGCATTACAGCCACCGCGCTCATGGGTCGCTTACGTCACTGGCGATTGGCATGACCCACGGCATTGCCGGTTCGGCGGCGCTGATGGTTCTCGTCGTCGCGTCGACCGGGGATACGGCGATGGCGATCTCCTACGTGGTCGCATTCGGTCTCGGTTCGATTGTCGGCATGGCGACGCTTACCGGCGCCATCGCCATGCCGCTGCGGAGTCTAAACCGAATGCGGTGGGCGCCCGATTGTATCCGGATTGCCGCCGGCTGTGCTGCAATCGTGTTCGGCGGTGGGTTGGCATTACATGAGTTAGCACCATACCTAGGTTGATTGGTCATTTTGACAGACGTGTCTTGCCATCCAGGTGACCTTAGTTTCAAAGCCTCGCCTAAACCAGTTTCAGGTAGCGGCGGTTACGCGGATATGGCGATGAAACCCACAACGCTCTGAATTTAATGCATCGCTAAGGTTCCGTACGGACGTCAACGACATATCGCCGAAGGGTACGGGCATAAATGCTATCAACCGGGACGGGAAGGTTCCGCTCTTGGCTGAGGCTGTTGAAAAACTCTCCGTTGTTCGGGTTTTGATGGCGTGATTCAGTTTTCCCGATGATTCGGGAGGGCTGAACGATGATGGGCGAGCGTTGCGGGGATCAGGACCGGCTGTTCTACGCGTTTGATCTCGAAGAGATGGTTCCACGGGATCATTTGCTGCGGCGGATCGACACGGTACTCGATCTGGATTGGTTGCGGAAAGAGCTAAGGCCTTTCTACAGCCACACGGGCCGTCCCTCGATCTGTCCCGAACTGATGATCCGCATGCTGCTGGTGGGCTACTGCTATTCGATCCGCTCGGAGCGCCGGTTGTGCGAGGAGGTGCGGGTCAATCTGGCGTACCGCTGGTTCTGCCGTCTGGGGCTGGAGGATCGTGTGCCGGATCACTCGACGTTCTCGGTCAACCGGCATGGCCGGTTCAGGGACAGCGATCTGTTCCGATCCGTGTTCGAGACGGTCGTCCGGCGCTGCATGGAGGCAGGCCTTGTCGGCGGTGAAGGCTTCGCCGTCGATGCCTCGGTGATTGAGGCGGATGCCAGCCGCTTCCAGCGGATCGAAGGCTCTGAGATCACCTGGACGGACGAACAGCGATCGACCCGAGCGGTCTGGGAGTATCTGTCGGCGCTCGAAGGCGACAACCCGCCTACCAATCCCAAACAGAGGCCCAAGGCGATGTCGCCGGTCGATCCGGCAGCCGCATGGACCACGCGGGGTCGCAACAAGGTGATGTTCGGCTACAGCCTCAACTACCTGATCGACATGGATCACGCGGTCATCGTGGACGTGGAGGCGACACCGACGCGCATCACCAAGGAGGTCGATGCCACAGAGGCCATGCTGGAGCGCACCGAAGACCGCTTTGGCATCAAGCCGAACCACATTGCCGGCGACGTCGCCTACGGCACGGGTGAGATGTTGGGCTGGCTCGCCGACCAGGGGATCGAGCCGCATATTCCGGTGTGGGATAAGGGCAAGCGTGACGACGGGACGTTCTCGCGAGACGACTTCCGCTACGACGAAGAGAACGATGTCTATGGGTGCCCGGGCGGCAATGCTCTCAAGACCACCGGCACCGTTCACGACGGCAAGACATTGCTCTACCGGGCATCGAAGCGCGACTGCGATCCGTGTCCCATGAAGCACAAGTGCTGTCCAAACGCGCCATCGCGCAAGCTGCCGCGTGATGTGAACGAGGCCGCCAGAGACCAGGCCCGCGCCCTGATGGGATCGGAGGCGTACAACAACTCGTCGGTCAGGAGAAAGAGGATCGAGACCTTGTTCGGCGAGGCCAAGAGAACCCTCGGCATGACGCGCCTGAGGCTGAGGGGGCTGACTGGCGCGACAGACGAGTTCCTGCTCACCGCCACCATTCAGAACCTGAAGCGCCTCGCCAAGCTCGCCGCCATACCACCGCCGAGGTCAGCCTGCGCATGAACCATGACCGACGAACGACGACACAACGAGACGAGACCAAAACCCGCCAAGGCATCTCGCCGAGGCGGAAAGAAAATGTCCGCTACTGTTAATAGCGGACACTGGAAACAAGCTTCACAGCGAGTTTTTCAACAGCCTCAGCCAACATCGGAAGTTTCCAGGCAGGAGAGACTACGCCAGAGGCAATGCACGGGTCGTGAGAGCTTTCAGGCTGATTTCTGTTTGCAGGTCGACGTTCCTTCTGCTTAGCGAACGGGCTCTCCGGTCCGTTGCCTGCTCTCCCAACCAGGCGCCAGGCCGATCTCGACGTTCGATGCCGGGAGCGTCGGTCGGCCGCGAACCAAGTCCGAAGCACGTTCCGCCAACATGATCGTGGGCGCGTTCAGGTTGCCGTTGGGCTCCGTCGGAAACACGGAGGAATCGATAACCCGCAAGCCGAACATACCGCGCACGCGCAAGTTGGAGTCGACGACCGCCATGTCGTCCTCGCCCATCCGGCAAGTGCCGCAAGGATGATAAGTGCTTTCCAGGTTCTCGCGCACGAACGTATCGATTTCATCATCCGATATGACGTCGGGCCCGGGGGCAATTTCACCGTCGGCGTAGGGGTCCATCGCCGGTTGTGCCATGATCTCACGCGTGAGGCGAACGCACCGGCGGAAACCGTCGCGATCCTCTTCGCGTTCAAGATAGTTGAAACGGATGCGTGGTTTGTCGTAGGGGTCCGCGGAACGGGCACGGACGTAGCCACGACTCTTCGGCTTGTTCGGTCCCGTCAGGGCCATGAAGCCGTGCCCACTGATCGGCTTTTTGCCGTCATACCGCATTGCTGCCGGAAGAAAATGAAACTGAATATCGGGCCAACGCAATCCGGCTTCTGACCGGATGAATCCGCACGACTCGAAATGGTTAGTCGCGCCAAGACCGTCCTTGAACAGTATCCACCGCAATCCGATCATCAGTTTGCTGAGCGGATCCATCCGGCCGTTGAGAGTTATTGGCTGCTTGCATTTGTACTGGATGTAGATCTCCGCGTGGTCCTGCAGGTTCTCGCCGACACCGGGAAGGTCGTGGGCGACCTCAATTCCCGCATGGCGCAATGTGTTGCCGGAACCGATGCCCGATCGTTGTAGCAGATGCGGCGAGCCAATGGGCCCCGAGGCGACTAGAACCTCACGCTTGCAGTATGCAACGTGCCGACGCCCGTTCCTCTCGTATTCCACGCCGATCGCGCGTTTCCCGTCGAGTGCGATGGTCCGCGTGAATGCCCTGGTAACGACGCGGAGGTTCGGCCGGCTCATCGCCGGACGCAGATAGGCGTTTGCCGTCGACCAACGTACACCGTCCTTGACGGTCATGTGCATCGGGCCGAAGCCCTCCTGCATGTGCCCGTTGCAGTCCTCGGTCCTGATGTATCCGGCTTCGTTGCCGGCTTCGATGAAGGCGCGGTACAGCGGGTTGGCCATGTCGTTGCCGTTGCAGGTGTGCAGTGGGCCGTCGTCGCCCCGATAGGCATCGCCGCCAGATTTGCAGGACTCCGACTTGCGAAAATAGGGCAAGCAATTGCGATAGCCCCAACCGCGCGCGCCAAGTTCCTCCCATTCGTCGAAGTCATAGGCGTGACCGCGGATGTAAACCAGGCCGTTGATCGAAGACGATCCGCCCAAGACCTTCCCTCGCGGACAATGGATTCGCCGTCCGTCGAGGTGCGGCTCTGGCTCTGTCTCGTATCGCCAGTTGTACTTCTTCGTATTCATCGGGATCGAGAAGGCCGAGGGCATTTGAATGAGAATGCTCCGGTCGCTGCCGCCGTACTCCAGAACCAGAACGGAGACGTCCAGGTCTTCGGTCAGGCGGTTCGCCAGGACACAACCGGCGGACCCTGCTCCAACCACGATGTAATCGTATCTCTCCACCATCTTGAACTCCTGTCGCACCCCATCCGAAGGTGCCTGTCCATGACGAATTCCGGCAGGTCGAACGGAGCGACCGGTCAGTTCATGGTCATGGCCTTGTTGACCTCGGCATGAAGGCTTCCGATGATGCGGCGTTTCATCTCGATGAAATGCTCGCTCGTAACGACCTCGTAGTCGCGCGGGCGGTCAAGATCGACGTCGATCGTGTCGATGATCCGCCCGGGGCGAGCCGACATCACATAGACGACATCCCCCAGAAACAACGCCTCGTCGATATCGTGGGTCACGAACAAGACGGTCTTCTGCTCCTTCTCCCAGATGTCGAGCAGAAGCTCTTGCATGACCGAACGCGTCTGGCTGTCGAGCGCCCCGAACGGTTCATCCATTAGCAGGACCTCCGGGTTCACGGCGAGTGCTCGCGCGATCGCCACGCGCTGTTTCATGCCGCCGGACAGTTGGCTCGGGTAGGCATCCCGAAACGCCTGAAGACCGACCGCATCGACGTAGTAATTCGCACGATCAAAACGCTGCGCCTTGGGCATGCCGGAAAGGGAGAGACCGAACTCGACGTTCTTCTGAACCGTGAGCCACGGAAACAGCGAATAACTCTGCGGGACCATGCCCCGGTCGGAGCCAGGCTTGGAGACGCCGCGTCCGTCGACTGAGCAGTGCCCGTCCGACACATCCTTCAAACCGGCCACCAGATCGAGAAGACTAGACTTGCCGCACCCGGACGGTCCGACAATGACTGCGAACTGCTTGTCGGGGATGGTCATCGAGAGTGTCTCCAATGCGATGACCGTGCCGGCACGGCGCGTATTGAAGCGGAGCGAGACGTTATCGATCTGTACTTCACCCATTGTCCTATTCCTTTTCTCGATGAGGTCAGCGCGCGTGGGTCCACGGCATTGAGGCATTCTTGATCCATTTGAATGCCAGGTCGGTCAACAGGCCGAGAACGCCGATGACGAAAATACCGACGAAGATGGCGGCCGGATCGAGCCCGCGCATGGCCTGGAGAATCATGTAGCCAAGGCCGGCATTGGCGGCGACGAGTTCGGCGACGACGAGGAAAGTCCAGGCCCAGCCCATGGTGACGCGCAGGGTATCGAGGACGCCCGGCATCGTCGCCGGGACCAGCACCCGCATGACGATCTGGCGCCGGTTCGCCCCTAGCGTATATGAAACGTTGAACAGGTCCTCGTGCACCTGACGGGCGACATCGGACACCAGAACGATCTGCTGGAAGAAGGTCCCGAGAAAGATAACCGCAATCTTCTCTTCCAGTCCGATCCCGATCCACAAGATCAGGAGCGGGATGAGCGACGTCACGGGCAGGTAGCGCATGAAATTGACGATTGGTTCGATCATCGCCGCAACGATGCGAAACCCGCCCATGAAGATTCCCAGCGGAACCGCGACCACGGAGGACAGGAAGAAGCCGAGATAGATTTCCTGAAGACTGATAGCCGTATGCTTGATCAAGGTACCGTTCGAGGCCATGCGAACAAATGACTTCCAGACCTCACCCGGTGTCGGCAGGAAACTAGAGCTGATATATCCGCTGTACGTCAGGCCGCTCCATCCCGCTAACAACGTGCCTGCGACGACGATGGCAGCTCCGACCTCGACACCGCGTGGAATGGGCTTCTTCGGTGTGAACAATCGGTCGAATACAGTCGCGTTAGCCATGATCCTGTCCTCCGGCTGTGCGGTCAGTTCAAGTAACTTGTATCCAGAATGTTCTCGGCCGACAGACCGCTAGCCTTGATGCGGCCGAGTTCGGTCCAGATCGCAATGGCGTTCGACACAGTATCTGCCAGTACGCCGGGATTGTTCGGCGTGCCGAACATCTCGCGGTTTCGGGCAACGCCCAGATACTCGATACCTGACGCGGCGGCCTTGAACTCGCCCGGATCGTTGAGCCAGCCACCGACGCCGTCAGCCATGATCTGGTAGGCTTCGTCAGGGTTCTCTGCGAGGAAGTCGAGCGCACGCTGCCAAGCGCGGACGAAGGCCTTCAGTTCCGCCTCGTGCTTCTCGGCAGTATCGGTTCGTACGGCGACAACATCGACGATGAGACCCGGCGTCTCGGCACTGTTGACCAGCAGGCGGCCGTGTTCGGTGTTGGCGCCTTGGCTGAGATGGGGTTCCCAGGTTACGGCGGCGTCGACTCGATCCGCCGCGAAGGCGACACCGGCATCGGTGGCGGTCATGTTGACCATCTGAATATCGCCCTGGTTGAGACCGGCGCGCCGTAACAACGCGTTGATAAAGAACTGGGAGACCGACCCTTCCTCAAAGGCAACGGTTTTGCCTTTCAGGTCGGCGACGCTGCTGATGGATTTGCGGGATACGACCCCGTCGCCCCCGTTCGAATTGTCGACGGCGAGGATGTACTTCAAGGGCGTGCCGTCCCGCATGTAAGTCGGGAACTCATCGGCGGTGGACGCGACCAGATCGATCCGTCCGGCCATCAATGCGCCCATCTTGAGGGGCGTGTTTTCCATGATCGTGAGTTCGATTTCGACACCTTCCTCCTCGAAGAACCCTTTCTCCTGAGCGATGTAGAACGGTCCGTACCCGACCCAAGTCGAGTGCGCCAGTTTCAATGCTTCAGCCTGTGCAGTTGTTGAAACACAGATTGCAACGGCGACTGCGAGAAGTACTTTCCCAAATATGTTGAACATGATGACCTCCAAGTTTCCGTGAATTGACTAGGGACTTTGTTCGGTGTTTTTCACCGTAATTGGCGCGTCGTAGTACGGCAGGTGGTCGACGCGCGGGCTGTACTCACCATCTTCAGTAATTCGAGCAACGTGATCGGCAATCGCCTCCATCGGCGCGAACCAGAAATCGCCGCGTTCAATCCCCAACTCGAGGAATTCCCTGACGACTGTCCAGCGTGCCAGACGGCCAGTCGCGAAGGGGTGCAGGACAGGAACCCATAACCCGCCACAGGCATAGGCGACCTCGAATTCCCGACGAAATGTCTCAAATCCTGCGTGAGGTGCCCGGAAGCCGCGTGGCCGCTTCCCGGTTGCGTGTTCGATGACTTCGATGCCGCGATCGAGGCAATGAGCTTCGTTGGCGTCGGACAGCTCGTTGGGATTTTCGTGGATGTAGCCGTGGTGGGCGATTTCGTGTCCACCCTCGAGAATGGCTTCCACGGCTGCCGGGTAACGTTCGATGGGCCAAGCAGGGATGAAGAACGTTTGGCGAGTTTCCAGATCGCGATAAGTCTGCGCGATCCGCGGCACGCCGACCTCGGGCCCGTACTTCAGCATGGATAGCGCCGAAACGCGCTTGTGGCCGTCGGCAGGATGGGTAACGTGAATGAGGCTGTCGGCATCCATGTCGAAGGTCAGACAGCAGGCGCACTTGGCGCCATTCGGCCAGGGAACCGGATTGGTGATCATGCCATGACGCTCCCGCCATTAACGCCAATTCCCTGCCCGGTGATGAAGGACGCGCCGGATCCGGCGAGGAAAACGGCCATCTTGGCAACCTCCTCGGGTTGCCCGAAACGGGCGAGGGGAATGTCGAGCTCGCGGGCGCGCCATTCGGCGGACATGTTCGCCGAATCGAGCATCGCGGTATCGATGGGTCCGGGACAAAGGGCGTTGACGAGAATGCGGGGTGCGAACTCGTGGGCCCATGATCGCACGAGGCCCAGGACCGCGTGCTTGGAGGCGACATATGGTGAGAACGTTGCCCGCCCGGTATGGCTGAGGTCGGACGCGGTCATGATAACCCGACCCTCGCGCCCCTGCATGTTGCGGATTGCCTCGCGACCGACGAGAAACGAGCCGCGCACGTTTACCGCGACAACGCGGTCGAATTCCTCGGTTGGCGTCTTCAGGAGAGGACGTTCGTGAATGACGCCGGCGCAATGAACCAGAATATCGATGCCGCCGATGCGGCGCATGACCTGGCGAAACATTTCAAGGACGGAAACCTCCTCGGCAACATCGCAGGCAATCGCTAGAGGAGCCGATTCTGCGTCCGAGCGTATCGATTCCGAAGTTTCGTTAGGTTTGATGATGTCGGCACAGACGACCGTTGCACCTTCGGTCGCCAAGGCCCTGGCGCAGGCGGCGCCGATACCGCGATGAGCGCCGGTAACCAGCGCAGTCTTTCCGGATAGCGCGCTCATGCCATGACCTCGCCGCGGTCGAGCATGTACGCCTGTCCGGTGATGTTTCGCGCTTCCTCCGAAGCCAGAAACAGGTAAACATCGGGCATGTCGTCAGGCTCCATCAATCCATACAGTACCTGTGCCGAGACGATTTCATCGAGCAGATCGCTTTCATCCCGGGCTGATGCCGCCGCCATTCTCGACAGGGAAAGCATTGAAGCGTCCGTTCGTACCCAGCCGGGGCAAACTGCGTTGACAGTGATGCTGCGCGGGCCGAGTTCATGGGCAATCGATCGCATGAAACCGAGGTTGGCGTGCTTGGTCGCGCAATAGGCCGAGAACTCGGGCACGGCGGTTCGGCTCCAGATCGACCCGGTCAGGATGATCCGGCCACCGGCGGGCATTTTGGAGACCGCGTGACGGGTGACGAGAAATGTTCCGATCACGTTGATATCGACGATCCGTCGAAACGTGTTTTCGACCTCGACGTCCGGATCATCGAGTGGCGTAATCCTCTCGAGGCCCGCATTGTTGATCAGGACATCCAGTCGATCGAACCGGGCCAAGGACTCCCGTACGGCCTCGCCATTGGAGATATCGCACCGGATTGCGCCAACCGCACGTCCGGTGGCATGTGACAACCTTTCGGCGGCATCAGAAACGCCCGATCCCGAAGACATGACGGAGACGTTTGCGCCGGTTTCGGCGAAGCGCTTTGCCACCGCATATCCGATCCCGCGACTTCCGCCGGTGACGAGGACCCGTTTTCCGCTAAAGTCGTACCGGAGGTTCGCCATCGATCAGCTTCCCGTATTTCGCTCTTGAAAAACGAAACCCAGCACGTTCATTAAGAACTGCGCGGCAAGAAATGCGGTGATACCGGAGTGATCGTAGTCCGGCGCGACCTCGACGAAATCAATCCCGACGATGTCGCCCTTCGCCGCGAGCCCCTGGAATATTTCGAGAACCTCGTAATAGAGGAAGCCGCCGTGACTGGGCGTACCGGTGCCCGGCGCGATGGACGGGTCGAAACCGTCGACGTCAACCGTCGCATAGTAGCGAACGCCGTCGGGAATCCGGCTCAGGACGCCCTCCGTTCCAAGCCGGCGAACGTCCCTGACCGACAGAATATCGGAGCCGGCAGCTCGGGCCGCGGCATAGTCTTCCCTGTTGGAGGACGAGACGTTCCGGATTCCCAGTTGGGTCATTCCGGTGACGTGCTTCATTTCCGAGGCGCGCCGCAGCGGGTTTCCGTGCCCGTATCTTACGCCGTGGCGCTCGTCGACAAAGTCCAGGTGGGCATCAATGTGGATCAGGTGCACCGGCTCCTCGTCGGCGAATGCCCGGATACAGGGGATGTGAATGGCGTGATCACCGCCAAGAACAACCGGCAAGGCGCCGGACTTCAGGATCTTGCGAACGGCAAACTCAGCGTTTTCGTGGCTCTTGATGGTGTCCGTATGGATGATATCGGCATCGCCGATGTCGATTATCCGGACCGTATTCTTGGGTAGATAGACAACGTCGTCTTCGAAGTCATACGCTCCGTTATGCCCGAACGAGAACAGGGTGGATGCCTCGCGAATGGCCCGCGGACCGAAACGCGCACCGGCGCGGTATTGGGTGCCCATGTCGAACGGGATGCCAAGCACGGCGACGTCGGCGTCGATATTGTCCCAATCGACGCACGCGGGGCTTTTTGCGAATGTGCAATGACCGACGAACGGTAGATTGAGCCGCCCCGACTCGTAGCCATGATCCGACAACGCACCCTCCTCTTTGTCCGATCTGAGATGTCGAGGTCATCGTGGCGAACTTACAACTATTTAAAAATATCATTGTCGAAATATTCACATTGATTATTCTAAATGTATGTCCACTGCCGGGCCCAATCTGAGCGACGTCGATCTGCGGCTTCTGCGCGTATTCCAGTGCGTCGTTCAGTACAACGGATTCTCGGCCGCGCAGGAGCACCTAGGTCTTTCGCAGGCGACGATCAGCAATCACATGATTCATCTGGAAGACCGTCTCGGGATGCGTTTGTGCGAACGCGGCCGTGGCGGATTCGTACTGACGGAACAGGGCAAGAGCGTGCACTCAGCGATGCTCGACCTTTTTGGCGCCATCGAGAACTTTCGCAGTGTTCTTGGGGCGGCCAAGGGGGAACTGACCGGCAATTTGAACTTCGGCACCGTCGACGCAATGTACACGAACCCGAAATTCGATCTGGCCGGTGTTCTCGAGGATTTCGCGAGCTTGGCGCCCAAGGTGTCCGTCGACCTGGATATCGTCGCGCCGCAAGCCCTTTCCCAAGGCATGTTGAGTGGCCGCTACCATGTCGTGTTGACGCCGACACAGAGATACCCGAAGTCGTTCCGCAGCGTCGCGATCTTGACGGAGCGGCAGATGTTGTACTGCGGCGCTCGTCACCCGCTTTATGAAACTCCGGATTCCTCGATTACCAGGGCGATGTTGACCGAGTATCCGTTCGCCGCCCGCTCCTACATGAGTGAGGAGGAACTGTTCGGTATCAAGTTCAGGGCAACGGCGAACACCGCGTACATGGAAGGCACCGCACTACTCATCCTGTCCGGTCAGTATATTGGCTTCCTGCCCGACCACTTTGCGGAGCGCTGGGTCAGCAGTGGACAGATGCGAGTGTTGTCGCCGGACACCTTTGCGTTCGACGACACCTTCCACGCCGTATATCGACGAAAGGATCCCAATCCAGTCGCACAGGCATTCTCAAGATGCCTTGAACGACGGGGCGATTGAGAGCGATCCTCATCATTATGACGCGGCAGGTCGACGATTCCACTCGCATCAACTGGCACGGCTTTGACCGCTAAGGGTCAGAAGCAGCCACAACCTCATCATATTCGGTTGTTCCACTATCTGGCGTGAACCTGACAAGCCTTCTCAGCAGTTATCTAGACTTCATGGTTTTTCCAACCAAACAGGAGAAAGACCATGTTTTTCATCAATGCCAAACCACCTCATGTTCCATGGAACAAGGGCAAGATCATTGGCCAGAAACCACCGCTTAAGCCGAAGCACGTATGGGCCATCCGGACACGACTGCAAATGGATGGACGTCGGCGTGACCTTGCGATGTTCAATCTCGCAATTGATAGCAAGTTACGCGGCTGTGACCTCGTACGTTTGAAGGTTGATGACATCGCACCCCACAGTCGAGCGGTAAATAGGGCCACAGTTCGACAACGCAAGACGGGTGGCCAGTTACGTTCGAGATTACGGACCAGACGCGAGCAGCGTTGGACGACTACTTGCCTGGGCTTGATGTATGTCGAAGCGTATACCTTTTTCCTGGTCGCGGGAGCCCGGATCACCCAATCACAACGCGACAATATGCGCGATGTGTTTCGACATGGCTCAGCGGCATCGGGCTAGATCCGCTTCACTTTGGAACCCACTCGCTTCGACGCACCAAGGCGTCACTGATCTACCGGAAAACGGGAAACCTGCGTGCTGTCCAGCTATTGCTTGGCCACACGAAGATCGAAAGCACGGTGAAGTATCTGGGCATAGAGGTCGATGATGCGATCGAGATAGCCGAACGCGTTGATATCTAACTGAATAGGGCAGGGCGCTTGCGTCCTGCCCTTTTTCTAGACTGACTTCTTGATCGTAGGTGCTTCGCTAAAGCACTCCTCCGCTACCATTTTTCATTAAAAAACAATAGCTTATAGCCTATATCAATAGGAACATTTGTTTATCAACGTATTTTCAAAGTAGGTTGCAACGAAGTAGCTTAGGTTTGTCTGTGTATCACGAACGTTGATTCGTTGATGTTGACGTGACCCCCTGTTTATCCTCATTCAGAAGTTAGTTCTGTTCAGGTTTTGGTCCTCTCGTGACCGGGTTGCATATTCCCTCGGTGTGAGCCCGTCCAGGCTCGAATGCGGTCTTTGATAATTATAGTCGCTGCGCCACGCCGCTATCATGCGGCGGGCGTGGCGCAGGGTGTCAAACAGGTGTTCGTTCAGGCACTCGTCGCGGAGCCTGCCGTTGAACGATTCGACCAGACCGTTCTGCATCGGCTTGCCGGGCGCGATGTAATGCCATTCGATCTGACGCTCATGGCTCCACTTGAGAATGGCCTTCGAGGTCAGCTCGGTGCCGTTGTCCGAGACGACCATACAGGGATAGCCGCGTCTCTCGGCAATGATGTCCAGTTCCCTGGCAACACGGATGCCGGAGATCGAGTTGTCGACGACGGTCGCTAGACATTCCCGGCTGAAGTCGTCGATGACACAGAGAACCCGGAACCGGCGTCCGTCCGTCAGGCTGTCCGAGACGAAGTCGAGCGACCATCTCTGGTTCGGCTCCTGCGGGATCGCCATCGGCGCCCTTGTCCCGAGTGCCCGCTTGCGGCCGCCACGCTTGCGCACCGTCAGCCCCTCCTCACGGTAGAGCCGGTAGACCTTCTTTCGGTTCACGTCGATGCACTCGCGCTTCAGCAGGGTGTGCAGACGCCGATAGCCGAAGCGCCGCCTCTCCGACGCCAGTTCGCGTAACCGCCGGCGCAGCTCCTCGTCGTCGGAACGGCGCGATTTGTAATGATATACACGCGGATCGATCCGCGCCAGTCCGCAGGCGCGTCGTTGCGAATAGCCTTTTTCCATCATCGCCCAGTCCACGGCTTTTCTCCTCGAACCGGGCTTCAGAAGTTTTTTCCGAGCATCTCTTTCAGCGTCGAGACGTCCATCATCGACTCCGCCAGCAGCTTCTTCAGTTTCGCGTTCTCGGCTTCAAGCGCCCGCAGCTTCTTGGCATCGGATACCTCCATGCCGCCATACTTCGAGCGCCACTTGTAGAACGTCGCATCGCTGATGCCGTGCTTCCGGCACAAATCAGCCGCGGACATACCAGCCTGATGCTCCTTCAGGATACCGATAATCTGCTCTTCACTGAAACGGGATCTCTTCATCGTCTGTCTCCTCAATCAGAGAACAGACTAACTTCAAAACGCGGAGATTTCAGGGGGTCACGTCAGAGGCAATACCCCCACTCGGGGTATGATGCTTGTCTGTGCTTATTTTTAGGTCGCAGCTCGGCATCCCATTATCAACTGACGCTTGCACCCCCATCCAATCGATCAATTCAATGTATGGCTGCCATCGTAATCCTCGGGTTTCGGAGCCTTGAAATTTGACTCTAGATAGTGGGATGCTGTTCGGAAGCCTGCGCAAAGCAGCAAAAGCACGTAAACAGGGGAGGAGGCAGAGACCATGGCGTCTCGGGGGTTGTCGCGTGGTGTTGTTCGCCGGCGCGGTGCGGGGTTCCTGTTCCTTCTGGCGGCTGGCTTGATAGGCCTGGCAACCGCAAAGGCCCAGGAGACATCGACTAAACCGTTCCATCTGGGCGTCCAGACGTGCGCGAGTTCGACGTGCCACGGCGCGGTTCAGCCATGGCAGAACTCGTCGGTTCTGCAGAACGAGTTCGTCACATGGCAGCAACATGACGCCCACGCCAAGGCCTACGAAACGCTTCTTTCCGACAAGTCCAAATTGATCGCGGCCAACCTCGGGCTCAAGGACGCGCATACGTCGCCCACCTGTCTTCAATGTCACGCAGACAACGTCCCGGAGGCTCAGCGCGCCAAGTTCTTCAGGATCGAGGACGGCGTTGGTTGCGAGACCTGCCACGGCGGTGCCGAGAACTGGCTCGGCCTTCACGTCGCGGGCACGGGATCGCATGCCGACAATATCGTCAACGGCATGTATCCCACCGACGATCCGGATGCCGTTGCGGAACTTTGTCTCGGGTGCCACTCAGGGATGGGTGAACGGCGGATGAGTCACCGCATTCTCGGCGCCGGACATCCGCGCCTGCGGTTCGAACTCGACACTTTCCTGGTCAACCAACCCGCCCACTATCGTGTGGACGACGACTACAGGGTTCGCAAGACCGTTACGAATGGCGCGCACAAATGGGCGGTAGGCCAACTTGAAAATGCAGAGGTCATGCTCACCGATCTGATGGATCCGTCACGCAGCAGTACCGGCATTTTCCCGGAGTTCGCGTTTTTCGACTGCCACGCGTGTCACCATCCGATGAAAGCCGTCGAACGCAATACCGGTGTGCACGCAACCGGTCCCGGCGTACCGCGGTTGAACGATGCCAGCCTGATCATGGTGGCGATTCTCGCCCGCGTCGTCGACGCGGGGACGGCGCAGGTCGTCGAGGACGCTACACGGGACATGCACCGCGCCTCGATTGAAGGCATGAGCGCCGTGAACGACGCCGTCGATCGGTTACGTAACGCGATTCTGAAACTTCGCGCCCGCGTCGATCAGACGGACTTCACGCCACGTGTGGTGAGCCGGCTCTTTCAGGCGTTGGTCAGGTCCGGCACCGATGGACGATATGTCGATTACCTCGAAGCCGAACAGGCGACAATGGCCGCGGCGGCTTTTCTGGCAGAGATGGAGCGGGCGTCGGGAAGCGGGACCGAGGACATAAGCGAGATTAAGAACGGTATAGAGCGACTATACGCCGCGACGGAGAACGAGAACACGTACCGACCGGAAACCTTCGCGAAGGCGATGGCATCGCTCAAAGGTGTGACGAACTAAACAGATTTCGTACTGGGCAGAAAATCGACGTGATCGACAGGTTAACACTGGGAATGACATCTCGATGGAGCCGTATCCTGTTCGGCGCGATGTTGCTCGCGTTGGCGATGCCGGGTGCGGTGGTCGCCAGCGAACTTCCCGAAGACGACCCCGCCATGGAGTTCGCGCCGGCTGCCGACGGATCGGACGTTCCGGAATTGTATCGCCGAAGCGTCGGGCTCAGCGACGAGGACGCGCATGCGTTCCTGTTCATGGAAGATGCCTATCCCTCCGCTGTCGAATGCGGACGCTGTCACCAGAAAATCTTCACGGAGTGGGCATCGTCGAACCACGCCTATGCTTCGATTTCGCCGATGTTCCACAAGTTCGAGCAGGCGATATCCACTCTGGCGTCAGGTACCATCGGTTCGTTCTGCGTGCGTTGCCATCAGCAGGTCGGCACGCAGCGCGGAGAACTGCGGGAAGTTCCGCTTTGGGAACGCTCCAAGGTCGCGCGTGAAGGGGTCACCTGCGTTACCTGTCACCGGGTCGGTGCCGAGTTTGGCAAGGTCAACGGCGAACGTCATATCGAGCCCGGGTCCATCTTCGCGCCGGTGTTCAACGCGGGGCGCGCCGAGAATCTCGGCGAGGTGCTGGAGAATCCCGACGAATACAAGGTTGCAACTGCGGAGGATGAGGACGGTACGCCGATCCATACCGGCACAATCGAGTTTGACCAGATCGGAAAATCCGAGTTCTGCGTTTCCTGCCACCAGGTGGCCGTCAATCTCGGCATCAAGCTCGAGGTCGTTTGGGAACAGTATCGCGACAGTCCGGCGTTCCGGGAGGGCGTGACATGTCAGGAATGCCACATGGGCAGCGTTCCAGGAGAAGCGAAGGGGTACACAACCTGGCCCATCGCCATCGTGAATGGGCGGGTCGTCGGTGATGTCGACGCGCGTCATTCCAACCACGCATTCTACGGGCCCGGATATCCGATCGCGCATCCGGGCCTGTTCCCGTTCAATCCGCGCAGTCTTCATTGGTCAATCGAGGAATGGTTGACATTCGACTACAGGGCGGGCTGGGGGATGCCCGAATGGGAAGACCGTCTCGCCGTCGGCCAAATCGAAGCGCCGGAGTTCCCGGAAGCCTGGCGGGACAGGGAATCGCGCCGGCGCGCCCGGATGGTGATTGTCCAGAACGAGAAGTTGCTGGACGACAAGCGGCGTGACCGCCTTGCGGTGATGGAGAACGGTAGCCGGATCGACGGGCCGTATTTTGACGGCGTCGAGCCGAAAGCGGGAGAGGATCTGGATTTCCGGTTCCGGGTCACCAACGTCGACCGTGGTCACAACCTCCCGTCGGGTTCGCTTGGCGCGCAACCGGAGATCTGGCTGAACGTCGCGCTGCTCGATCCCGACGGCGTCAATATCTGGGAGAGCGGCTACGTCGACAGTTATGGCGACATGGCGGACCTGCATTCCCTCGATGTCGCTGCGGGCAAGATCGAACATGACGATCAGTTGTTCAATCTACAGACCAAGTTCCTGACGACGAATGTCAAGGGCACGGACCGCGAGATGTATCTGCCGGTCCAGTTTGACGTCGACCAGATCCCCTTCCTGCGGCCTGCCACGGTGCCGACGACGGTACTCAATCATCCGCCGCTGGTCCGCATGGAAGGACGGTCTCTTCCGCCGCTCGGTTACCGTGACGCGCACTATTCCGTCCCAGGCGAGCTGTTGACGAAGAAAGGCACCTATCGGCTGCAGGTGCGGCTTCGCAGCCGGGCCGAACCGATCTATTTCATGAAGTTCGTCGGCTCCACCCGCGAAATGGAGCAACGCATCAACGAGTGGATGATCGACATCCATCCGTATGCGGTGGAGTTCGATCTGAATTGATGAAATCCCTGTTCGTCATACCCTGGATACTCGCGATCATCGCGATCGCCCTTCCGATCGCCGCGGTCTCGCAGGTGCCCAAGCGCGCGGAACCGGCCGGAACGGTTCTCGAGGAACGCGACAGCGGCCCACAGCACAAGGGACATCAGGCGCCGCCGTCAATGGATCCCGCCGCCAAGCCCGCCGTTTACGATCCCGACGGATTCCGCGGTGATCCCGTGTATCCGGATGAGCCCTACAGCCCGGAATCCGAGACCGCCATTTACGGCGGAAAATACGCGGTGGACACACCCCGGCCGGTGCTCGAGCTCGGATATCCGCAATACAAGGAAGGCCCATTCGGCGCCGGACACGACATCGTTGGGCGCAAAAACCTGGTTCGTCCGCAACTCATTGCCTACGGGGATCTCCGAACGGCGGTCGCCATCAACGACAACGGTGCGGCAGAGGTCGGCCAGGTAGCGACGCGCATCAATCTTGACGTCGACCTCAAGCTCACCGCGACGGAGCGTATCCACGCCTTTTTCCGTCCTCTGGATCAGGGCGGAAAGTTCACGAGGACCGAGTTTTCTGGAGGAGATCGGAACGGATCGGAGCTGATTATCGACGGCAATCTGGAAACATTGTTTTTCGAAGGCGATGTCGGCGCCATTCAATCGGGCCTGACGGACGAATACGCGAACTATGACTTGCCGTTTTCGTTCGGCCTGATGCCCATGTTTTTTCAGAACGGCAACTGGATGGATGACGCGATCCTCGGCGTTGCCGCCGCAATTCCGGCCCGCAATTCGCCTGCGCTTGATATTTCGAACTTCGACGTGACCGCGTTCGCCGGTTTCGACAAGGTTTCGACGAACGCGCTGAAAGACGATGACGGGGCGCTCGCCGACCATGCCGGGAACGTATTCGGCATCGCGACATTCATGGACACGCGGGGCGGATACCTCGAAGCCGGATGGGGATACGTCGACGATCGCCGCAGCACCGCGACCGATGATTTCGACTACCACAACCTGACCCTTGCCTGGACGCGCCGCTACGGCGGGTGGTTGTCGAACAGCGTGCGCGGGTTTGTCAGCGCGGGGCAGTCTCCCGCGGCCGGTCAGGTGCAGACCGCGGACGGGTTCGCGATCCTGATGGAGAACTCGCTGATCACCAGCCTTCCGTCCACGCTCGTGCCTTATGCCAACTTCTTCGTCGGCGTCGATCGCCCGCAACCGCTGGCTCGGGGCGGTGACGGGTTGCTGAAGAACACGGGTATCAACTTCGAAACCGACGGTTTGACGGGTTTTCCGAAGCTCGACGATACGGCGCAGGATGCCTGGGGCGGCGCGGTCGGTGTTTCCTACCTGTTCAACCTCGATCAGCAGCTCGTTGTCGAGGCTGCCAACGTTCAGCCGTTCGGTGAAAACTCCGACACTATCGTCGGACGCCAGACGGCCTTGGGTGTCCGCTACCAGATTCCGCTCACCAACCAATTGATCCTGCGAACGGACGCCATGGTCGGGTTCCGGGAAAACGACGACGATCTGACGGGCGCCCGGATGGAATTACGTCTCAAGTTCTGAGAAACGCAACGGCGCCCGGATAAATCCGTCACTCGGCGGCCGCTTGGCGGCCGGTCATGCTGAAGCCGTGGAAATCGTGACAGTCGCGGCATGCCGAAACGACCTTGCCCGGTGCCGGTTCGTCGGTGTGACATGTACGGCAAGTGGCGACCGATGGCAGCAGCAGATCCTGTCCGGTTTCGCTCGCCGGTGCGGCATGACATGTCGTGCATTCGGTGATGACGTGCGGATCGTGGTTGAAACGCGCATGCGGGAACCAGATCCTCGGCGGATTGATCGCGGCGACAGACCAGTCATCGGGCGATGCGCCATCTTCGAGGACGTGGCAGCTCGCGCAAAGCCCCTTGCCGAGCGGCCCGGCCAGCGTTTGCGAAGCCCGATTCTCGGCCCAGGTGATCGCTGTCTCGCGTTCCTCGGCACTCAGTGGTTCGCCGGGGAGACGACGCGACTCGGACATGTTCTCGAACAGGCCCGTGTCGTATCCGCGCAACGCGATGGCGTGGAAATGATCTTCGATCATGGTTTTGGCTGCGGCCGTGTCACCGTGCGGCAGGGTTTTGTGGGGTGCTTCCGGCGAGAACGCCAGTACGTGACAGGATTGGCACTGTTGCTCGAAGGAAGACGTTCGGATGGTGCCCGTCACGCCATCCTGTGTGTGACAGGAACTGCAGGTCATGACCCGTTTCGATCCATCCGGCTGCCTCACGCCTTTCGGGTCGAGATGCTTCTTGTGGGGAAACTTCAAACCCGACCCGTCGACGCGTCCACCCGGTTCGTCGAGCCTCGGAAGCCGGGCTAGCCGGCCAGGCTGGCCCTGGAACGGTCCGGTTGCACGAAACTCCGGGTGGGCGGCGAAGCTGGCGACCGATGTCGTCGTCGTCTGCGCCGCGACGGGCTTGAGGTTCTCATGACAATCCGTGCACTGCGTTCGCGCCATTTGCGCCTTGAGCGGAAAATCGCCGCCGACGTGTTCCGTGTGGCAGGCGGTGCAGGGCTGTGCGTCGAGGGCGAGAGCCGGGGCAACCGCAGGGTCCGCGTGCGCCGTCAACGTCTGATGGCATGAGAGGCAGGCCGTGTTCTTGACCCGTTCAAACGCTTCGACATGGCAATGGGAACAACTGTCGTTGAACGCGGCATGTCCCCGGGACAGCGGGCCCGGCGACCAGAACCTGTCGGCCTTCGGGGTCGCGGCCATGCCGCTCGTCGATGCAGTTTCCCGGCTCTCGGTGCCCGTAAAATAGGCGCTAAGAGGGAGAACGCCGCCGAGTACAAGCACAACCAGAACCGCGGCCCAGGCCCAACCCCGCACGGACAATCCGATCCGGTCGATGCCGACGCGGGTACGCTCGCGAAGCTCCGCCTCCGCGTCGCTTAACGGGGTCACCAGTTCAACCTCGATCAGCGGCACTCCATCGTCGTTCTCACCGAGATACCTGAGCTCGTACGGCCCGATTTCGAGGATCGAGCCCGCCTTCAGTTCGACGCCGGCGACCGATTGACTGTCGACGCGGATTTCCTCCGCGTCGGCCGGACGCGCGTAGACGCGACCGTCGCGCCGCTCAAGGACGACGTGTTCGAGCAGAACGCGGGGATCGTTGAGGTAAAGCTGGCAATCGGTGCCGCGGCCGACAGTAACGACGGTTTCGTCGATCGGTTCGTCGCGTTCGACATATCCCTCGCCGCGGGTTCGTTGCATCTTGTATCGAAACACGAAGCTCATCGACCGACGGTTCCCGGATCACCAGTAGAAGAAGACGGAGAACACGTGGACTGCCAGGCCGGCCACGGCCGCGACCGCGAAGGGCACGTGCAGGAACAGCCAGACCCTTAGCTGGGTTCTCAGCCGGACCTCGCGTCGCGCCCGTTGGACGAGAACGTCCTTGCGTACCAGCAGGGAAACGGCTTTTCGCGTCGCGCTAAGGAGGTGCGGCGAATAGCCCGGCAAATCAAGCGTCTCGATCGCCGATTTGGCGCGCGCCGCCGCGGTCGACTGGGTATTGACGGCGCCGCCTCGCCGCGTGCTGATGGCGGTTTCGGCCTCCGCCGTGCGGAGGTGCTGGTTCACTTCGTTGGGCAGTTTACTGGCAAGGGCCCGTAAGTCCTGATCAATGCCGGAAATCTCCGAAATCATGGTGTCGAGCTGCATGCCGCCCCGATTGGATGCAATCAGCGGCGGATTGCGGACGTAGAACAACAGGCCAACCAAACCCGTGACCACCGCGCCGAGCACGATGAAAAAGAACAGGCCGTGGAAATTGAACGCGAGATCGCCGTCGCTGTGCAGAAGCGCGATCGGTATCAAGGCCAGGCCGAGATAAACGTGCGCCGACATCCAGGTGCGAAGGGGAACGACGCTCGTTGCGTAGCGCCGACGTCGGATGCCGAACCAGGAAAGGAACAAGAGAATGGCGCCGGCCACGCCGCCGAGACCATAACCCTGCCAGGTTCCGCCGTGCGGCTCCCCCGGGTCCGGTGCGAGGACATAGGCGGCTGTCGCCGCGATGAGGATCACGCTCGCGATCTTGAGATAGCGATATCCCGAAACTGTCAGGAAGCTCTCGTGCACGTCGGAGTCGGACATCTCAGGCCAGTCTCCCCCGTTTCGTGGCGATCGCCATGAAATCCTCCGGCGATACCCGGTGCGCGGCGCCCGTCGGGCAAGAGCGCACACAGGCCGGTCCGCCGGGAAGGTTGATGCACATATCGCATTTGACAGCCCGTTTTCGATCGTCATCGCTGGTGACGTGAGGGCGCTCCCCGAAAAGTAGCGACATCAGGAATCCCCGGTCGTTGCTTCCGGGTTGAGCCATCTGGATCACGCCGTAGGGACAGTTCCGCTGACAATTCCCGCATCCGATACAGGAATCCTGGATGTAGACTTCGCCGGACTCGGCCCGCCGAATGGCGTCAGGCGGACACTCCGTCATGCAATGGGGATGCTCGCAGTGGCGGCAGGACGTCGGCACATGGATATTCGCATAACTCGGGCCGGCATTGCGGTCGAGATGGCAAACGCCGCCGTGTGTGCTCGCGCATGCCGACGTGCAATTGTCGCACCCGACACAGAGGGTCTCGTCGATCAGCAGGATGTCGGTGCCTTCACCGAGACCCTGGTCCATCAGGAACTCGACGACGGAGTCGTGCTGTCCTTGTTGACTGCTGGCGCGCACGGTTTCCTCGGAACGCTTTTCGTAGAGCCACTCCAAATCACGTCGGATTTCCGGATGTTGATCGACGATCTTCTCGAAGCTGTCCTTGAACAGGCAGATCGTCTTGCATTCGACCACAGCCCGGGCGGAGGCCCCCCGAGGCTCGCCGGAAATCAGCGCCATCTCGCCAACGTAGTTGCCGGGCGGCAAATACGACAAGGTCACCTCGCGTCCGCCGGTGTCCTTCTGGATGGCGACCGAGCCCCGCATGATCAGATGCATGCAGTCGCCGTCGTCACCCTCGGCAAACAGCAATTCTCCCTTCGCGTACTTCTTGACCTGGGCTTCCTGCGCAAGTTCGCGTACGACGTTCTGGTCGATGTTGGGCAACAGGTGCGCCTGAAGCTGTCGAACAACCGCTTCGCGGTTCATGGTGTCCTTTAGTGCCGGGACGGCTGCGCGAAGTTTCAGCATTGTCCGACGCGGCATCTCGACGAGGATGGCATCCGACGCGGCAGAGACGGTGGCTCCGCGACGGCGCCCCGAAATCAGGCCCAATTCACCGAAGAATGCGCCCTGTTCAAGGACCGGATACTCCTCGGGATTCTCCGAAACATGGACCCGGACGGCCCCCTCGAAAATGACGAAGACACTGTTCGTATAGTCGTTCCGCTCGAATACGATGTCGCCTTTCGACATTCGGTGCACGGTTCCCTCGAGGAGGGATTCGCGCAGCATCAGCGGGTTCATTTCGTTGAAGATTGGGATCCGCTCGCGCAAATTGGCCAGAAAGTCGTCGACTGACCAATCCGGGATCGGTGACAGCTTTTCGTTGAGCTTGTCCTGATCCGCCGGCGCCAGCGACGTGTTGCCGGCCATGTATTCGATGACCTCGTAACCCTGGTTCACCGCCTGCTTGATGAGCGGGTAACCGCCGAGCGCGCCGATGATGTAGAGTCCTGGGACATTCGACTCGTAGTGACCGCTGACTTCGGGCAATGCCATGCGGTCGTCGTTGGGAAACGTCACGCCGCAATTCTCGACGAACTGACGCGGCGGCGCGGCGCCAATGCGGGCGATGATCCGGTCGCACGGCACGCGTTGAGTGCCGGACGGCATTTCGACGATGATGGCGTCCGGTTCGATCGCCGCGGTATCAGCGTTGAATAACGGTCGGATTACGCCGCGATCGATGAGACTCTTGATCGCAGCTTCGTTGGGCGGTTTGGCGCGCGCGAACTCGTCGCTCCGGTTCAGGATGTAGACGGTGTTGTGACCCGCGAGCGCGACGGCGTTTTCAATGGCCGCGTCGCCACCGCCGATAACGACGATGTGTTCGTGTTCGTATTCGTCGGGATCGTCGAGCTGATACTGGACCAACGGCAGGTCCGCGCCATCGCAACGCAACTTGTTGAGATTCCCCTGCAGGCCGCAGGCAAGGACGACATGTTCGGCCTCAATCGGGGCGCCGCCGACGATATCGATGCGGAACGCGCCTTTCTGGCCGGTGATCCCGGTCACCTGAGCATTGAATTGGATGTTGACGCCACACGTTTCAGCGGCGGTCGCCCAATGCGCAAGAACCTGTTCGCGCTTTCCATCACCGAACGGAATGTCGGCGCGTACGGGAAGGTCGGTCGGTGTCGACATGACCGGCTTTCCCTTCTGAAACTTGTAAATTGTGTCTGAGAGATGGTTCGTCTTTTCAAGTAGCAAATGGGACACTTGCCGGGTCGCGGCATGACACGCGGCACTGAGCCCCCCCGGACCCGAGCCGACAATAACAACGTCAAACACGCGTTTCTTCCCTCAAAATCCGCAAGCCCCGCGCAAAAGGCCTTACCCCCACGTAAAGAGGCTAACAGATCAAACCGGGAAAGCGAAATGTTGATGCCGCGTTAGTCGGATGGCGCCTTCAGTTTCTGACGATTCTGCCGTATACTCAGAAATACGTACTTGCCGCCGTTGGAGGTTGCTATGCGCTTTTTTAGTGTGTTTGCGTTGGTGTTCACATCGGCTCTTTGGTTGTCGGCGGTACCTTTATCAGCGTCCGAGGCCGAGGAACACGACGTTCAGCTAGTTATTGATACGATCCTCGCCGATCAAGAAACTCTAAACGACTTTTGCGAGGCCGATATGAACGGCATGGTGGATATCATCACACGGGAAATCATGAACCTCGCGAGCAAGGGTGAAATGCGGGTCGGTCGGGGCAGTTACCGGGACGTTGGGAACATGGCGGGTGAACAACTGGCTCAAAGCTGCTGATCTTATGAGTTGCCGGAGTTTTCTCCGGCTTCCTTCGCGAGCGACGTTCGTTCTGACGCTGGCTTTCGTCGCATCGTGCCAAACAACGAATAACATGAGCTTGGATCAGGCTCGGCGACTGAGCGCCGAGTTTGATGGCCCAAGGATGGAGCTTCCTCCGCGCGGGATCGAGGACATCCTGGCGGAAATCGACCGTGCACGGGTGGAGGCGCAACGAAGGCTCGACAAGGTTCGCGCTGTCGCCGATGCCGAGCCGTCGCCGTCCTTGTCCGGTCGCGCGCTTGCTTCGTTTTACAACCGCCGGGCCGATCACGCGGAGCGTCTGGGACGTTCGCAGCAGACGATCAACGATTTCGAGCGCGCTATCGAAGCCGGTGAAGCCGAGCCGAGTTACACGCCGTTTCATATCGCATCGCACCGAGCGAGCCTCGGCTCGGCAATGATCCGAGTCGGAAGTTTCGCCGCCGGTGTCGAACGCCTTCGCACTGCGACACTGCAACTCCGTGAGATGGATCCTAGCCGCAACCCGTTCGTGCGCGGGCATCGGGTCGGCAGACTGGCCGCCTTCGAGTCGATGCTCGGGAGTTCCTTTAGCGAGGTAGGCGACGTCGCCAATGCCAATAACGCCCTGGAACAGGCCGGAGAGTACATCAGTGAACTCGACGGTCTGATAAGCTTGGCCCAACGTGAGAATGTCTCTCTGGGCGACGACACGTTGAGCGGGGTGGCGATATCCAACAGCCTATATTTGGCGGCGTTGGCGAAGTCTGCCGAGCAGGACGGAGATCTTGATCGCGCGGAGTCGTTGCTCCGCCGGTCGTTACTTCGCCAGGCCGATGTTAAGTCTGAGATCGAGGGATTCTCGCTGGATCAGCTTAAGGCTACGGAAATTCTGGTGCGTAGTGAATTGGTGCCGATACTGCTGAAACAAAGGCTTCCGAACGCAGCGGAATTGGAAGCGCGTCGAGCAATCCGGCTCGCGATCGAGACCCGTGGCATGCTTGATGCACGTGCGGCCGTGGCAATGTCACGCCTGATTGAGGTGCTGCTACAAGAAGACAGGTTTGCGGACGCGGAAAAACTGGCATCCATCAACGCCGACTCGCTCTCCACGATGGGAGCGGACCCGTCGTCCTCTCTCGTCGTGCGGAACTCGTTGCAACTTGCCGCCGCGCGCGCCGGACAACGCAAATGGAAGGCCGCCGCCCGGAACTATGTCGGTTTGGACGGCATTGCCAACGATTCCGCGTCCAGTCTTTCGTATGCGGTTGTTTCCGACCCGGTTCGGAGCCTGGTCTTCTATAAGGCCGAAGAGTGGTTCGCGGCCCTTTCGGCGGCAACAACATATGCCGAGTGGATCGAGGCTGTTCGCAGCACAGATTCATTCGGGGCGTACGAAGCGCGCGCATTCCTCGCCGCCACGCGCTGGCGCGTCGACGGCGATGGGGTCCGCGCGCTGTCCGATCTTCGCGAGGCGTTAACCGGGCTAATTGCGGCAGGAGGTGATGCGGACTGGACCTCGTCTTTGTCTCGCATGCGGCTTGAGGTTGTAATTCAATCATTTGTTCGAATTTCGAACGCCGGATCGATACCGGAGCGCGACGTCGAGAATCTGTTTCGGCTCGCCGAAATCATCAAGGGCGGGGTCTTGTCGGACACCATCGCCGCATCCGGCGCGAGGCAAGGGTTTCAAGGATCTGAACTTGGCGATCTGATCCGCCAGCAACAGGACCTCTCCCAGCAACTGGAAGGCTTGTACTCAGCGCTTTCCAAAGCGAACGCCACAGGATTTGCGTCGACCGCGGATGCCGACGCGCTACGGGAGCGGGCGGCGCAGATCAAAGAGGCCGAGCGGCTCGTCTCGGAGCGCATTGGGCTCGAGTATCCCGACTACGACAGTTTGCGCCGGCCCAGCCCTCCAACCTTTAGCGAACTGCGCACAAGGCTTGGACCAGATCGTGTCATGGTCTCGATTCTGACCACGGACGATGCCACGTTCGCATGGGCGGTTTCGTCGAGGGCAGGCGCCGGTTTCGTGGAGACTGGTATCGGATCGGACGAGTTGCGGGCACTGGTTCGTCGGGTACGCCGAAGCGTCGATCCGGGTCCGATTTCGACACTTGGCGAAGTCCCGCCTTTCGACACGCGGGTCGCATACCAACTCTATCAGCGTATCCTCGAACCTCTCGAGTCCGTTTGGCGACCGTCGTCGGAACTGATCATCTCGACGAACGGGCCGATGGCCACATTGCCCTTCGGACTGCTTCCCACAGAGCCTCCGCAAGAACCGAGTCCGAGCGAGCTCCTGTTCGACGAGTATCGGCAGGTCGCATGGCTCATCAAATCGCACGCCGTTAGCAACCTTCCGTCGGCGGCTACGCTCCTGGTATTTGACCGGGGACCATCCAGCCAGAAGGAGCGGCGACCGTTCGTGGGATTCGGCGATCCCTATTTCTCGCCGGCGCATGCCGCCGCCGAGGATGGCACGGCCGTGGCGGATCTGTCGGTTCGGGGTTTCCAGCTTCGAAATGCACCGTTGACGCGACAAGCCGACGGTGCGGGGCTCGACGATCTCCCCCGACTGGCCGACACGCGTGACGAGATACTCGCCGTCGCCTCGGCGATGGGCGCCGATCCTGAACGGGACATCTTCCTTGGCAAGCGCGCCAGCGAATCGCAGGTCAAACGCATGAACTTGTCGGTCTACAATGTCGTATCCTTCGCCACCCACGGCCTTGTCGCTGGCGACCTTGACGGTCTCGATCAGCCCGCACTCGCACTCTCCGCCCCGCAGGTTACGCGCGAACAGAAGGAGGACGGACTGTTGACAATGGAAGAAATTCTGGCGCTGAAGCTGGACGCCGATTTCGCGGTGCTTTCGGCTTGCAATACAGCGGCTGCGGACGGGCGCGGCTCCGAGGCTGTTTCGGGCCTCGGGCGGGCATTCTTCTATGCCGGGGCCCGCGCCTTGCTCGTCTCGAACTGGCCGGTGCATTCGGCGGCGACGACGGATCAAATGGGGAAACTGTTCACGACAATTTCCGCAAGCCCAGGTGTTTCCCGGGCAGATGCTCTGCGGGGAGCAAAACTGGCACAGATTGAGAACGGTGTATTCTCCGTCGGGGGGACACCGGCGTTTTCGTTTGCACATCCTATCTTCTGGGCGCCATTCAGCCTGATTGGTGACAGCGGTTCTGATCGTGTCGCGCTTAATTAGTCTACGCACACCGGCGCATTCTTGTGCCGTGTCGTACAAGGAGGCTCAAGATCATGACGACACAAACGCGCAGCCGTAGGTTCACCATTCGGGTCCCCCTCGTCGCGAGTATATTGTCGATCTTGCTGGTACTCGGACTCGCAAATCAGGCCGAAGCTTCGCCAAACAGGTATGCGCTGGTCATTGGCAACAGTACATATCCGGATCAGCCTCTCGCAAATCCGGTCAATGATGCCAATCTGATGGCGTCGAATCTCGAGGGACTGGGGTTCAAGGTCTACAAGCACCTTGACCTCGACCAACGCAACATGCGGCGAGCTATTTTGGACTTCGGCGATGCGATGGCCGAGGCGGGCGACGATGTCGTCAGTCTGATTTACTACGCTGGGCACGGTCTGCAGGTCGACGGCCGGAACTATCTCGTACCGGTCGATGCACGCATCGACACGGAACGCGACGTTGCGATCGAGGCAATTGCGGCGGACGATATGCTGAGCATGGTCGCGCAATCCGATACGTCGTTGAACATCGTCATTCTCGACGCTTGCAGAAACAACCCGTATCAGCGTGGCTTCCGGTCCACGGCTGGCCGCGGTCTCGCCCGAATGGATGCGCCAAGTGGCACGATCCTCGCCTATTCGACCTCACCCGGCCAGGTTGCCGCCGACGGAGAGGGCGCGAACAGTCCGTTTACCCGAGCCATGGTGCGGGCGATGAACCGGCCAGGCATCCCAGTGGAAGAGGTTTTCAAGCGGGTTCGTGTCGATGTCATGGATCTGACGGGGGGTCAGCAAGTGCCGTGGGAAAGTTCGTCGCTGACCGGGAATTTCTACTTCTCCGGCGACGCGTCGTCCGGGTCCGCGGTGGCCGTTTCGCCGGAAGTAGCGTTTTGGACATCGATCGTTACGGAGAACGACCCCGCCCTGTTCAACGCCTATCTGGAGCAGTATCCCGAGGGTACGTTTGCAACGGTCGCCAGACTGCGTGTCGACGCGATCAACAACGGCCAACAAACAACGTTTTCCGTCGGCGGGCAGACAACCGAAACGCAGGTCGCATCGGTCAATGCCGCAAGAGCGGTGTCCGACATCAAGTTCAGACCCGGAAAGTACAAAATCGATGTCGTTAAGGAGGAATCTCGATGTGTCGGTATTTCTTTCGATAAGGTAGTGGCTAAGCAAGACTCGGCGCGTGGAAATTGGCACCATCCTGAGGCTGACGGAACGGTCAGTTACAGCGTAGAGGACGGGATTATATCGGTCGATATGTCAGGTTCCGCGATATACAACAGCGAAGATACCGTGCTTGTGCAGGGTGCAGACCTCTTCGTTCGATTGAACGTCAGGCATTCGGCGGGGAGCTGTAAAGTTGTCTATCACGTCAGAAATCTAATTGCGCGATAGTCCCGAGATGGTTGAAAAATCAACATGCCGCCGATCTCGCGCTATTTCATTATCCGGATGTCAGACGCTGGTTTGGACACTGTTGGGACTTGTCCTTATCGCTGCCACGGCGACCAACGCAGCGGCGGCCGAGCCCGCGGCACTGGTCGAGTCGGTTCACGAAGATCGCGACGATATCCGGTTTCTCGACTATCTGGACGTTGGCACCGAACTGGAACTCGCCGAAGACGAGTCAGTTCGGCTCGCCTATTTTGTCTCTTGCCGGAACGAGACGATCACCGGGGGACAGGTAATCATCGGCGAACACCAGAGCCAAGTGTCGAATGGCGACATTGAGGTCGAATATGTCGATTGCGATGGGGTGGCTGTTGTGCTCGATACATCCCAATCCCAGGAAACCGCGACGGTCGTCTTTCGCAAGCCCCCCGACGGGGAATTGCCGGCGCCTGACCGGGTCATTTACGATACCAGCCCCCTGATCAAGTCGGAATCGCCGGTTGATCGCATCGTCATCCGACGTCTCGACCAGTCGGTTCCCGACCGAATTGTCAGCCTCGATGCGGCGGTTGTAGATTTGCGCGATCGAGACATCGTGCTCGCTATCGGCGGGCTGTACGAGTTTTCAAGTCCATCGAAACGATTGCTTGTCAAGGTGTCGACGCTGGCGCAAGCCGGATCGCCCTCCGCGATCAGTCGGCTGATCGTGTATTGACGTTTCCATGACATGGGTTTCGGCCTCCGATCGCAAACGGTCTGCACTCGCCGTCGGCATGTTGGCGACCGTTTCGACGATCCTGTTTAGTTTGCCGGTATTCGACCGGTTCGATGGTCTCGACACGGATCTGTTGCACTATCTGAGCGTCACCGATACGTCGGGCGTCACTGGGGGCGATGCATCGCCGGTCGCGGTGATCGCCGTTACGGAGGCCACACATCGCGCACCGGCATTCAATCATTTGCCGAAGGTCATGTGGACGCCCGAGATCGCGCTCGTTCAGGAGGCCGTACTCGAGGCGGGGGCGACGGTGTTCGCCTGGGATATCGTTCTGCCAACGTCGGCTGCTGCCTACGTCGCGGATCGCGAGCGGGACAAGCCGTTGTTGAAAAGCCTTTTTCAGCGGGGGCGAAAGGAGGGCCGGATCATCCTCGGTGAGACGCGTCTGGGTGAGGAACCCATTTCTCCGCATGCAAGTTTCGCGCACGTGGCCGGAGGCGCGTCGAATCTCCGCCATCTCAACGTTTATGTCGAACCGGACGGCGTCGTGCGTGGCGTGCCATTGTTGTTCCAGGGCGCGGAGGATGTTGCGCCGCGACGACTAACCGGGATGGCGTTTGAAGTGGCGCTGCGCCATGTTGGCGCCGAACTGGAAATGGATACCGACGGGAACGTCGTCTTTGGAGATTCGCGGGTCCCGACGGTCGACGGTCGAAACGCACTCGTCAGATTCGATACCACGCCGGGCGCCATACCAACTTATTCGTTCCACGATATCTACCGGTGCGCGAAAGAGGGGCGGACCGATTACCTGCACGATGCTTTCAACGGGCGTGCCGTTCTGTTCGGTGCGGTCCTTGACGTCGAAGACCGCAACCTCACGTCGGAGCGGTTCGCCCGTCATGCCGACATGGCGGCGCGTCCGACGCCGTGCTCCGATGCGGCGCAGATGACACCCACGGTCGTTCGCAACGCGACACCGGGTGTTTACGTTCATGCGAACGCCGTCATCAATCTGCTGTCGGGTTCGATGATCGAACGCGCGGGCCGCGGCGTGAGGGTCCTGATGATGTTCTTGGCAATCGCCGTTTCAGCGTTTGCAACAATGAGGTGGCGCCCGCACCGCGCCGCGATGGTCGTCGGCCTCGAGATCGTGGTGATCGGTATCGTCGCGGTCGTCCTGTTCCGGGGTAGCTACCAGACGCCGCTGGTGATGCCGATCGTCGCAGCGCTTACCGTCTATGGCGTCGTCGTCGCGTATCGGGTGCTGATTGGCGACCGCGCCCGGCGCCAGCTTCACGAGACATTCAAGCGCTATCTGGATCCCAAGGTGATCGACACCATGCTCGAGTCTGGCGACGTTCCCCGGCTTGGCGGTGAAAGCCTGGAACTAACCTGTTTTTTCTCCGATATCGCCAAATTTTCAGGCATTTCGGAGAGGATGCCGCCCAATGAGTTGGTCCGGTTTCTCAACACGTACTTCCAGATTGCGGGTGCGGCCATTGAACAGGAAGGCGGGATTATCGAGAGATTCGAGGGCGACGCCATTCTGGCGGTGTTTGGTGCTCCGATTCGCCATGAGGATCATGCGACACGCGCCGTCCGCGCCGCATTCAGGATGGAGCAGTCGCTCAGTCAGGCTGATTCCCGCGGCGCTTTCGAAATTCCGGGAAACCTGCCCGTTTTAACGCGGATCGGTGTCAATTCGGGTGAAATGACGGTCGGCAACGTCGGTTCGGAACGTCGACACAGCTATACCGTCATGGGTGACGCCGTAAATCTCTCGGCTAGGCTCGAGGGTGCGAACAAGCAATTCGGCACCACGATCCTCGTCGGTGAAACCACCAGGGTAGCGGCCGGCGACATTTTCGAATGGATGGAGGTCGATCGTGTTCGCGTCGTCGGCCGCGCCGAGCCCGTCCGTGTGTATACGCCGCTCGGAGTCCCCGGTGAGGTCGATGAACGGATGTTGCGATGGCGCGAAACTTATGGCGCGGCGCTTGAGGCCTATCGCGATCGTCGGTTCGACGAAGCGCGGCAGGCGTTCGAATCGCTGGCGCAGAAAGGCTTTGAACCGGCCGCATTCGCCAGGGAGAGATGCGACCAGATGATTGCCGCGTCTCCTCCAGCCGACTGGGACGGCGTCACGAATCTGATAAGCAAGTAAAGATCAGCGGCCAGCGAACCGGTTTCCACTTTGCAGGGTGATCTGGAAACTAGTGGTCGGTCGACAACTGTTAATATCTCTTCCCTTGCCGCTGAACCACTGCATTCGACCCCAGCTCTCGACCAGTCTGTCTTGTCCGTCTTGGGTCAGAAGCAGCCACATCCTCATCATATTCGGTTGTTCCACTATCTGGCGTGAACCTGACAAGCCTTCTCAGCAGTTATCTAGACTTCATGGTTTTTCCAACCAAACAGGAGGAAGACCATGTTTTTCATCAATGCCAAACCACCTCATGTTCCATGGAACAAGGGCAAGATCATTGGCCAGAAACCGCCATTGAAGCCCAAACACGTTTGGGCCATTCGGACGCGACTGCAAATGGATGGACGTCGGCGTGACCTTGCGATGTTCAATCTCGCAATTGATAGCAAGTTACGCGGCTGCGACCTCGTACGTTTGAAGGTTGATGACATCGCACCCCACAGTCGAGCGGTAAATAGGGCCACGGTTCGACAACGAAAGACGGGCAGACCAGTAACGTTTGAGATTACGGACCAGACGCGAGCAGCGTTGGACGACTACTTGCCGGGGATCAATGTATGTCGAAGCGTGTACCTCTTTCCTGGTCGCGGAAGTCCGGATCACCCAATCACAACGCGACAATATGCGCGATGTGTTTCGACTTGGCTTAGCAGCATCGGGCTAGATCCGCTCCAGTATGGAACCCACTCGCTTCGGCGCACCAAGGCGTCACTGATCTACCGAAAAACGGGAAATCTGCGTGCGGTCCAGCTACTGCTTGGCCACACGAAGATCGAAAGCACGGTGAAGTATCTCGGTATAGAAGTTGATGATGCAATCGAGATAGCCGAGCGCGTTGACATTTAGCTGAATAGGGTAGGGCGCTCGCGTCCTGCCCCCTTTCTAGACTGACTTCTTGATCGTAGGTGCTTCGCCAAAGCACTCCTCCGCTACCATCAAACAGCCCCCATTCGGGGGCTTTTTTGATGGTCGGGCGGGAGCATCGCGTCCGCGGCCGGCGTCTCACGCGTTCTGGTCCAACGCGAGGCACTGGTCGACGCTGGCCATCAGCCGCGCGGTATCGAATGGCTTGATCAGCGTATCGTGCGCACCCAGCATGCCCGCCGCCTCGAGGTAGATCTGGCTCGGACCCGAGGCTTCGATACCCATGATCTCTTCCGAGCCTCTTAGGGCGACGGGGCTGTTGGTCCTGCCGCCTCCGGTAATCGCGATGACCTTGGTCGCCGGATACATTTCGTTGATATCCATGATCAACTCCATGCCTTCCTTGTCCGGCATGATGATGTCCGTAATCACCAGATCAAACGCGTGGTCGCGCAGAAGATTCTCCGCATAAATGCCGTTCTCGGCCTCGAAAACCTCGTGGCCGGCGTTCTCCAGGACGAGACGAAGCGAGTACCGAACGTTTTCGACATCGTCCACAACGAGAATTTTCGCCATCGCTTTCGATCCTCGCTAGAAACTTCACTGGCGCGAAATTATCACGATTCATCGATCCGCGGCAACGAGCGGCAGCACGAATTCGATGCGCGTCCCTTTTCCTGGCCGGCTTTCGCAACTGAAAGCACCGCCGTGATCGTTGACGATGCCGAACGCGGTCGACAGGCCCAACCCGGTTCCCTTTCCGGTTTCCTTGGTTGTGAAGAACGGATCGAACATCTTGTCCAGGGTTTCGTCATCCATTCCCGACCCCGTGTCGGCGACCGAGATGCAGGCAACGGCCGGTCGGTCCGCCGGCAGGGAACCGTCGCGCTCCTGGCGCGAAAGTGAAACCGAGATTTCGCCGGGTTTTCCCTCGAGCGAATCGAGGGCGTTCGAGACGAGATTCATTACGACGGTCTGAATTTGACCCTTGTCGATCAGGACCGTGCCTGTTTCGGGCTCGATGTCGCGATTCAGAACGACGGTCGAGGGCAGCGTCGGCGCGACGATTTCCAGGGTGTCATCGACCACCGTCGCGATCGACTCCGGGTTCTTGGCGGCCACGTCTTGGCGCGCGTAGGTCATCAGGTTGCGAAGCAGTTCGCTGGCCCTGCGGTTGGACTCGATGATCCGCTTCGCCATTTCTTGCTCACGGGATCCTGGTGGAAACTTCTGCATCAGCACTTCGCTGAGCAACCCGATGGGTTGCATGAAGTTGTTCAGGTTGTGCGCGATACCCGCCGTCAGGCCGCCGAGGGATTCGAGCTTTCGCAAGTGCATGAGCTCCATCTGGCGCTTCTGAATTTCTTTGTGTTGGGCCATGAGCGATGCCTCGGAGGCCTCCAGGCTCCGCGCCATCTGTTCGATGTTCGACGCAAGGTCGCCGATTTCGTCGGTGCGCTCGATACCGGTTTCGACACCGTACTCGCCCCGACCGATTCGCCTGGAAGCGGCGGCGATAATCTCGATAGGCCGGGTCAACCAACGGGCAAGCTGGTCCGCCAGGCCGAGGCCTATGGCGACAAGCAGGACGGTTACACCCGCGAGGGTGACCAGCAGCTCGTTGACGCCGGAATCGCTGATATTCGACAGCTCCGCCTGCGCGTCGGCGATCTCGCCGGCGAAGGCATCGAAACTGAAACCCATTCGAACCCCGCCGATGACATCGTTGCCGATGACGATCGGCGCCGATACGTGAAATACCGGTGGCCCGTTCTCGGCCATTGCCTTGCCGCCAGTCAGTGCGCCGGGCTCCGTGTTGCCAGTGATCCAGGTTTCCACAGCCCGGTCGGGGCTCAGTTTCGCCATGTGGATATCATCGAGACGTGTCGCGTGCGCTTCGATCGTAAGCGTCCCGTCATGAATGATCCGTCCCATCATGTCATGAACGTAGAGATAGCTCACGCCGTGCTGTCGCCGGCCCGATTGGGCGAGGTCACGGATCGAGTCCATGTCGTAAAGGTAAACATGGTTGACGAGGGCGTCCGCCAACGTCGTGGTCAGTTTGATGCCGTGACTCTCGATCTGGTTGAACACGATCGATCGCACAGCGCTCTGGTGTGCGTCGCGGACTTCCATCGAAGAGCGATTGACCTGTATCAGTACCGCCCCAGACAGGAACACGACGAGGGTCAGGATCAGGGCAATGAAAAACAGCGAGAACTTGGCGCGGAGTCGAAGGTTCATCTAGTTCACTTCGTGGTATGCGCGCTCATAAAGCCGTCTAATCCACTCCAGGTCACTTGCCGCCTCGCCGGTTATCTCGTCGAATTTCCTGACCTTGTAGTAACGTTCGAGGACGGCTTTCCCCGCAGCGCTCGTTGCCATCCCCAGAAGGACCCGTTTGAGGTCTCGTTTCCGCGCCTCCGGCATGTCTCCCGGCACGACGACCAGGGATCTGATGATTGGTTCGGTCGTGTGAATGATCTTGAGGTTCTCACGCATCTCCGGCGACGTCTCCGCGAGCTCTTCCCAATCCGAATCGCTGAATGAACCGGCATCCGTGACACCCGAGACCACCCAGTGCGCGATGTTGAGTTCCTTTTCCGCGAATGCATATCCGATAGTGTCGGACGGCGGCGTTTCGCGCGGGGATACCAGCTGCGTCAGGTTGAGGCCCCGGTCCCGGAGAACCGCGTAGGGCACCAGAAACGCGCTCGTTGACCCGGCATCTTCGAACGCGATGATGTGTCCGGGGAGATCTTCTATGCTCTCCAGCTGGCTTTCGGCGCGCACGAAAACAACGCTGCGATAGCTCGGAACGCCGCCTTTCCATTCGCGAAGCACAATCTCGGCGCCGGCAGACTCGACCAGGGCAAGCGCTCCGAACGGTGTCTCGGAGATCATGTCGACGGTGCCGTTTTGGAGATGGGTCGACATCGAGTCCAGATCCGCCGCGATCAGGGCTTCACCGGTCACGGGTGAGTCCCCGTCGAGGTTTTCGGCAAGGTAGTCGGCGAGTGCCTTCACCGCCTCGAAGTGCCGTTGCGGGTTGCCGGACACGCGTCCCACGACGATCGTCTCGTTATCCGGGTCGTGCGACACCCCTTCGCTGCCTTGTCCGCTGACGGGGGTAGCGGGGAAAACCAGCGTTGAGAATGCAAGAAGCGCCAGGAGATGCCGGATGCGAAACAAGCGGTGCCTGTTGAGCGCGTGGAGGCCGCGATCGGGCGCCGCCGGCCGACGAAACGATGGAAGATGTCCTGAAAATAGGGGCATTTACATCCTGGTTAACTGACCCTCGTGCAAAGCGCGACCGCATGGATCGCCCGGTCATTGGGGGCCGGGGTGGCCGCCGGCCGGCACGTACGACCTTAGTGGAACCTGTTTCGACATGATCGGGCAAGACGAAACCATGTCCGCCGAGCGAGATATTCTTGACATTAAAGGAAAAATATCCTATAAAGCGCAATGCCTTTTTGTCACGGGAACGGATCTCCGGTTCAAGCTGTCATTCCCGCATTCAGGGGGGGGGGACGGCGTTGTTGGGGGCGTGCTTGTTTCGCCGCAAGGAGGAAACAGCCCATCCGGCCCGGCGGATAGGCCGGAATCGGCGGGAAACGGAAAATGAGCCTTATTTCAATCAGTTGGCGATAGCGGCAGAAAGCCCGCAATTCTACCGGAATTGAACCCGACATGGGCGCCACCGGGCAGGCTGGAGCGGAGACGGATAATGTTTAGAAAAGAGAGCCGCCCGGGGGGTGATGAACATTCTCATCATTTGTCATCATTTTTCATCCGGCAGGGCCGGTTCGAACGATCTTTCTGCGAAATACGGTGACCAAACGGATTAGATGGAAGCCCGAATGCTGCACTACGACATGCCGCTCTACCGGCCGCCCAGCGAAGGCGACAACCTGATCATCCAGGTGACGCTCGGCTGTTCGGCGAACTACTGCACGTTCTGTTCGATGTACAAGACGAAGTCGTACAGGGCGCGGCCGCTCGACGACGTCTATGCCGACATCGACGCGGCCGCCGCGATGCGCCCCGGGGCGCACCGGGTGTTCCTCGCCGACGGTGACGCCATGACCCTGTCGACCGAGGCCTTGCACTCGATCCTCGATTACCTGCACGGCGCCTTGCCGAACCTCGCGCGGGTCTCGGCCTACGCGACGCCGAAGAACCTGGTCGACAAGAACGTCGGGGAACTCGCCGGTTTGCGCGAGAGGAAGCTCTCGCTGGTCTATCTTGGCATCGAGTCGGGTTCGACACAGGTTTTGCGCCGCGTCGTCAAGGGGGCGTCGCAACGAACCCACGGCATGGCCCTCGATAACGCCCGGGCCGCCGGCCTCAAGGTCTCGGCGACCGTCATCCTCGGGCTCGGCGGCAAGGCAGGCTGGGAGCGCCACATCGCCGACACGGCGGATCTGGTGAACGCACATCCCCCGACCTATCTCTCGACCCTGCAGCTGACCCTCGATCCGATGATCCGCGACGAGTTCCTGGCCGCCCAGCCCGACAATTTTGAACTGCAGGACGATGCCGGCATCCTGCGCGAGCAAGCCATGCTGCTCGAGCGGCTCGATCCGCCGACGCCGGTCATTTTCCGTTCCAACCACGCGTCGAATTGCTTGCCGTTGGCCGGCAATCTGCCACATGACCGCGACAGACTGCTCGCCATCGTTGCCGACGCGCAGACCCAGGCCTCGATGCTGCGGCCGGCCCATCTGCGCGGCCTGTGATGACGAAAGCGCGGCAAAGCAAGCGATCCGGCCGCCGACCGCGCGGCGACAAACGGCCGGCTGCGGGACGGGTTCGCCTGCGTGTCGAACGCCTCGGCCACCGGGGCGACGGTGTCGCCGCACCGGAAGCCGGCGGCGACCCGGTCTACGTGCCCTACACGCTGCCGGGTGAAGTCGTCGACGCCGAGGTCTCGGGCGCACGGGGGCGACTGCTCTCGGTGATCGAACCGTCGTCGGACCGCATCGCACCGGACTGTCCCGTATTCGGATCGTGCGGCGGTTGCGCGACGCAGCACATGGCGCCGGACGCCTACGCCGAATGGAAGCGCGATATCGTCGTCACCGCGCTTCGCAACCAGCGGATCGAGACCGAGATCGGACCCTTGATCGACGCCCACGGCGCCGGCCGACGGCGGGTGACGGTGCACACCGCGCGCGCCGGCGACGGGTCCGTCGTGGCCGGTTTTCATGCCAGGCGCGGCCGCTCGGTCGTCGACATCGCGGCCTGTCCGGTCCTGACCGGGGCGCTGGCGCCGGCGTTCGACATCGGCCGGGCTATCGCCGCATGTGCCGGCGGTCCGCGCGCCGCGCTCGATCTCAGGATAACGGCAACCGACAGTGGCCTCGATGTGGACGTTGCCGGCGCCGACGACATCGACCTTGGCATCCGCGAAGGTCTTGCCGCGGTCGCCGCCGAGTTCGATCTCGCCCGCCTGACGTTCGCCGGCGAGACGCTGGCCGAACGCCGCCGGCCGGTCCTTGACACGGGCGGCGCGCCCCTGTCGCCGCCGCCGCGCGGGTTCCTGCAGGCGACCCATGCAGGCGAGGCGGCGCTGGCCGGCCTTGTTCTCGACCACGTGCCTGGCGGCTGTGCTGTCGCCGACCTGTTTTGCGGCGTCGGCCCTTTTGCGCTCAGGCTCGCCCGGCGCCAGTCGGTCCTCGCGGTCGACAGCGACGGGGAGGCGCTCGGCGCGCTCGAGCATGCCGTAAACGCGACGCCGGGCCTCAAACCCGTCGACGTCCGCCGTCGCGACCTGTTCGAGGATCCATTGAACGCGGACGATCTAGGCGACATCGGATGCGTTGTGTTCGATCCCCCGCGCGCCGGCGCCGAGGCGCAGGCCCGCGAGCTGGCCGCCGCCACTGTGCCCGTTGTGGTCAATGTTTCGTGCGATCCGGCAACATTTGCGCGCGACGCCGCGATCCTGATCGGGGGCGGTTATCGGCTGGAGCATGTCACGCCCGTCGACCAGTTCCGACATGCGGCGCACATCGAAATCGTCGGCGTATTCACGAGGCGCGGCAGTTAGCCGCCGTCGGCTCAGTGCGCGAGGATGACGGGCAAAGCGAAGTTCTCGAGCACATCGCGAGTGACGCCTCCGAATATCATCTCGCGCAGGCGGCTGTGGCCGTAGGCGCCCATGACGACGATCCCGGCTCCGGTGCGGACGAGTTCGTCGCGGAGCATCGTCGGTTTTGGGGCGCCGCCGAGATCGACCCCGACCGCTTCGGCCGTCATCTTGTTGGCCCGCAACGTTCGCGCCAGTTCGTTGGGATCGACATGATCCTTGCTGTGCTCGTGAATGGTCACCACGGAAATCTCATCCATGGCGGCCAGCACCGGCATGGCCATGGCAACGGCACGTGCAGCCTGCTTCGAGCCGTCCCAAGCGATGGCGGCGTGCTTAATGTCCGCGTCCATATCCGCGGCCGGAAACAACGTGACCGGTCGGCCACCGTCGAACAGGATCGTCGAAAGCAGCATTTCCTGGTTGATGTCGACCGTGCCGGAACGGCTAAATACGACGAGGTCGGCAAGCCTGACTGGACCGATTGGCGTGTCCTCCAGCGATCCGACGATTTCGGCGAACGTGGCGGTCTTGGTGCCGGTGTCCTCCTGCCACTGCTGGAAGACGGCCTTCGCGTTTGCCAGCATTTCCTGACCGCGTTCCTCGGCCGCATTGATCATCATCTCGATGACATCGCCGGCGTAACCGTCGCCGATCATGGCCGGTACGGTCTTCGGATCAGGCCGAAACAGTTTCGCATCGATGTGCGCGTCCGGCACGATCCGTATCGCGGCGTCGAGGGCCCGCCGGTCGGCGTCGCCGCCTGTCAGCGGAACAAGTAGGCGTTTCATGATCTGATCTCCCGTGGTTGTCGGCCTTCCTGTCACGATGACGAACCGGACAGCGGCCGATTTCGCTTTACCAGTATGATCGCTGATCTCCGGCGCCCTAGCCTTGATCTGGATCAACGTTTGCGCAGGCCGTATCCTTCGTCGATGAAGTTACTATTCAATCACATTCCGAAGAACGGCGGCACCTCCGTCCACCGCGCCATGGAGGATGTTGTACTCGGCGCCCTGGGCGTCGATCTTCATGAAGTTGAAGGAAACATCGGGGGTTTCGTCTCGCAGGATGTTGTCGAGCGCGCGACAGGGAATGCGGCGCACCTCGACCAGCCTGGAGCGCTCGAAGATCGTTTCGGCGAGCCGGGGATCGCCTTCCATCGAGAGTGTGTCGAAGTTCTCACGGATGTAGTCCTCGTTGAACTCGAACAGCGACGAGCCTTGCTGGTTAAAGCCCTCGTAGACGAAAAAGTCGCGCATCTCGTCGTGTTCCCAGAGTGCCGTGTCGTAGGTCAACGAGGTTTCTGTTCTGGCCTTGTCGCCGTTCGGTTCGAAGTTCAACGTGAAACCGATGGTTTCCGTATGTTCTTGCCACGGCGGGCCAAGACCGCCGACCGATCCGACATCGATCATCTTGATCACGCCGGCGTACAGTGCGCGAACCTTGATGCAGTGCGTCGACCACTCGAGCTGACGGACGACGCGGATGACTTCGTCTGCGGCATTGTCGGCATTGAGGTAGAGGGCAAACCAATCGTCGAGAGCGGGTTGAATCCGCTCCCAATCACCGCCCGGCGCCGCCGCGTTGAATACCTGGATCAGCTCGTTGAGGCCGGCTCTGGCTTGCTCGTCAAACTCTTTCGAAACGGAGGACATGCGGCGCTTCCGGTTGTGCAGCGACGACACACCATGCGCAGACCGCACCTAAAGGCTGGTTAACCCGGTCTAAGCGGCGGCATCGGCGAGCAGCGACGCATTGCCGCCTGCCGCCGTGGTGTCGATGCACAGCGTACGCTCGGAGACCAGAGCGCAGGCATCGGCCGGATCGGTGATCAACAGCACGATTGGACCCGATCGCGCGGCAAGCGCCCCGCGCAGTGCGCGGAGATCGTCCTCGCCTCCGGCCGCCATCACGCCGTCGAGGTGATCCATGCCGGCGATCTCCTCGGCGGTTCTGCCACTGACGTCGACAGCGTCGTTGCCGAAGGACTTTGCTGCGGCGATCTGTCGCGCCAGTTCGTCACCGCCGTCCGGTTGGTCGAGCGTACCGGCACAGGCAATCCGACCGCGCGGCTTGATCCGGTAGCGATTGCTTTCGCCGGTTGGGCCGGGCAGGTCGGTCTCTCCAAGCCTCACTCCAAGGCCGGGGCCGGGCTTGACGAAACGCCGGACGTAGAGCGGCCCGCCGGCCTTGGGGCCGGTACCGGACAGGCCCTCGCCGCCGAACGGCTGAGAGTTGACGACGGCACCAATCTGGTTGCGGTTGACGTAGATGTTGCCGACCCGGGCGGCCTCGACGATGTCCTGGACCCGCTGGTCGACCCGCGTGTGGATGCCGAGCGTGAGGCCGTAGTTTCGCGCGTTGATCGCGCCTATGACCTTTGGCAGGTCCTTTGCTTCGTACGTCGCGACGTGCAGCACGGGCCCGAACATCTCACGCTCCATGCCCTCGATGCCGTGCGTGCGGATCAGGGTCGGCGGGACGACGAAACCGTCCTTCAGGGCGTCCGGCACGGGCAGGCTGTCGATCAGGTTGCCGCGTGCCGCCTGCTCGGCGATGTAGGTTGTGAGGGATTCATGCGCCTCGGCGTCGATCACCGGCCCGAGATCGGACGACAACTCCCACGGATCGCCGATTCTCAGCGCCGCCATGGCGCCCCGCAGCATGTTGAGCGTGCGTTCTTCGACGTCCTTCTGGACATAAAGGATGCGTGTCGCCGAGCAGCGCTGTCCGGCGCTCTGGAAGGCGGATATCACCACGTCGCGGACGCCCTGTTCGGCGAGTGCGGTGGAATCGAGGATCATGGCGTTGAGCCCGCCGGTTTCGGCGATCAGCACGGCAGACGGGTCGGCCGAGCGCGCCATCGCCCGGTTGATCGCCTGGGCCGTATCGGTCGAGCCCGTGAAGCAAACCCCCGCGAGGCGCGGATCTGAAACCAGCGGCGCGCCGACGCCCGGTCCGTCGCCCGGCAACAGCTGCACCGCGCCGGCGGGAACGCCGGCGGCCAGCATCAGTTCGACTGCACGTGCGGCGATCAGGCAGGTCTGCTCCGCGGGTTTTGCGATCGCCACGTTGCCGGTTGCCAGTGCCGCCGCGATCGGGCCTGTAAAGATGGCGAGCGGGAAGTTCCACGGCGAGATGCAGGCAAAGATACCGCGTGGTTCGGCATCGCCTTCGGCCTCCAAGCGCTCGGCCTCGGCCGCGTAGTATCGCAGGAAATCAACCGCCTCGCGGACCTCAGCCACCCCGTCGAGCAGCGTCTTGCCCGCCTCGCGGGTCGCCAGCGCCATCAGCTCGGGCGCATTCGCCTCGTAGGCGTCGGCGACGGCCCTGAGAATCTCCGCGCGTTCGACCGCAGGCCGTGCCGACCAGCGGGCAAAGGCGTCCTTCGCAGCGCCGTAAGCGGCATCGACGTCGGCCGGCGTGGCGTCGGTGACGGTGCCGACCTCGTCATCCGGGATCATCGGATTGCGCACGATTCGTTCCGGGCCGTTCCCGGATGCTGGTCCGGCCATCATTGGTGTGGCCCGCCACTTGTGGGTGCGGAATGCGCCGCGCGCCTCGTCGAGCGCGGCGACGGCCGCCGGATCGGTCAGGTCCCAGCCGCGGGCGTTCCGCCGCTGCGGCGCGAACAGTGCGGGCGGCGGGATGATCCTGGCATGGGCAATGGACTGGCCCAACGCCTCGACCTCATCGATTGGATCGCGGGCGATGTCGTCGGCGCTGACGCTGAGGTCGACGATCTGGTTGACGAACGAACTGTTCGCGCCGTTCTCCAGCAGTCGACGGACAAGATAGGCGAGAAGGTCCTCGTGGGCCCCGACCGGTGCGTAGATGCGGCAACGGGTCCCATGTTTCGCCAGGACCGCGTCATGGAGCGACTCTCCCATGCCATGAAGGCGCTGAAACTCGAAACTTGCGGGGTCGTCACCCATGGCGAGTACCGCCGATACCGTGTGTGCGTTGTGCGTGGCGAACTGGGGATAGATGCGATCGGTCATGCCGAACAGCTTGCGGGAGCAGGCGAGATAGGAGACGTCGGTGTTCACTTTTCGGGTAAATACCGGGAATCCCTCGAGGCCGAGTACCTGGGCACGCTTGATTTCGGCGTCCCAGTACGCGCCCTTCACCAAACGCACCATGATGCGCCGGCCGAGCCGGGCGCTCAGGTCATACAACCAGTCGAGCACATGCGGCGCACGCTTGCTGTAGGCCTGGACGACGACACCGAAGCCGTCCCAACCGTCGAGGGCCGGGTCTGAGAGTGCTTCCTCTATGACGTCCAGCGAGAGATCCAGACGATCAGCCTCCTCGGCGTCGATGTTGAGACCCATGTTGGCACTGGCCGCCAGCGCTAGCAGCGACGACAGACGGGCAGCGATACCCGGCACCGCGCGGTCGCGTTGGGCGTACTCGTAGCGGCAGTGGAGCGCGGACAGTTTCACCGAGATTCCCGGGTTCTTGCGAATGTCATCATGCGTACAGGCCTTGGCGATCTCACCGATGGCATCGGCGTAGGCGAGGTGATAGCGCTTGGCATCGCGTTCGGTGCGCGCGGCCTCGCCGAGCATGTCGTAGGAATAGGTGTATCCCCGTTGTTCCATCACCCGGCCGCGTTCCATCGCCGCGTTGATGGTCTGACCGAGAACGAACTGCTGACCCATTTCGCGCATGGCATGAGAGACGGCGGTACGTACCACCGGTTCGCCGAGACGGCGGACGACATCGTGAAGGGTGGCGACGATACCCGGATGGATGTCTTCCTTGAGAACCTGTCCAGTCAGCATCAGCGCCCACGTCGAGGCGTTGACCAGCGAGGAACTGGAGTGCCCGAGATGTCGTCCCCAGTCGGCCGGCGCGATCTTGTCCTGAATCAGGGCGTCGATGGTTTCCGCATCGGGAACCCGCAGCAGCGCCTCGGCGAGACACATCAGGGCGACCCCCTCCGTGGTTGAGAGCCCGTATTCTCCGAGGAACTGTTCCATCAGGCCGGGACGGCTGTCGCTGCGGATCGTGCGCACGAGACCGGCGGCCGCGGCAGAGATCGACCGGCGTTCCTCGTCGGAGAGGCCTGCCAGCTCGATGAGGCCGCGAACGGATTCACCCTCGTCCCGGAGATAGGCCGTGCGGATGGCGGCGCGAAGATCGTTAGCTTGTGTCATCACCGGATTCTCCCTTCAAGGAATTCAGTATGCCAGAGCTTGAAAGGGAAGTTTGCCCGATCTCCGAGATGATTTAGCTATTATTCCCATATTTTGTTGCATTATTAGGCAATTTCGCTCATCAACGGGCAATGATTGGGGAATTGGATAAAATTGACCGGCGGATCGTCGCCGAATTGCGCCGCAACGCCCGGGTTACCGTCACCGAACTGGCCGCGCGCGTCGGTGTTTCCAAGACGCCGTGTCAGAACCGCATCAAGCGCCTGGAGCGGGACGGTTACCTGCGCGGCTACACCGCGTTGGTCGATCACGGCAAACTCGGCCAGGGACACGTCGCGTTCGTGCAGGTGCACCTGTCAGACACCACGGAGAAGGCACTGCAGGCGTTCAACGCCGCAGTGCGCGACGTTCCGTCGGTCGAGCAGTGTCACATGATCGCAGGCGGTTTTGACTATCTTCTCAAGGTGCGTTCAGCCGATATAGTCGAGTATCGGAAGACATTGGGCGAAACGATTGCCTGTTTGCCGCACGTGTCGCATACCTCGACCTTCGTGGCGATGGAAAGCGTCAAGGACGGCGCGGCCTGACATATTCTTGCCCGATTCGGCGCCTCTAACCCGTCGGTCGAAAACGAACGGAGATCGGGATCTTGCAGACGTGCAACCGGAGCGACAAATCCAGGAGCCTCCCGGCGGCGGTGTTCCGGGGCTTCGCGGTTGCGGCCGTGATCGCTGCGGCCCTGGCCGGCTCGCCGGTGACGGCCGGCGAGGAGCACGAGAAGGCCGAAACCGGGCTGCCGTCCGGGACCTGGACCATTACGGCGGAGAACGACCGCATCGCGCGGACCGATCGTCACTATACGCACGGCACACGGATTGCCTGGGTTTCGGACGTGGAGACCGGCGGGCCGGAAATCGTTCGCGAAACGCTCGACTTCCTCTATCCGCTGGCTGACGTCTCCGGCGGCCGCATCGGTTTCGCCCTGGGCCAGAGCATCTTCACGCCGGAAGACACAGACGCGGCGGAGCTGATCGTTACGGACCGGCCATACGCCGGCTGGACTTATGCGTCTATGTCGCTTTACGCCGAAGCCGATTGGACGACCGCCGGCGGCGCCAGCTACAAGACGCTCGATTCCGTCGAGCTAAATCTCGGCATCGTCGGGCCGCAGTCATATGCCGACGAAACGCAGAACGGTTTTCACGATCTGATCGATGTCTCGCGGTCGAACGGCTGGGACAATCAGCTTCGCAACGAACCCGCCGTCGCGCTGTTCTTCGAGCGCAAGTGGCGGCCGGACGCGTGGCGGACGCCGGGCGGGCTGGAGCTCGATGCCATTCCCCACCTAGGCGGCAGCCTCGGCAACGTGTTCACGTTGTTGAATAGCGGTCTTACGGTGCGTGTCGGCCAAGGTCTAGAGACGGACTTCGGCCCGCCGCAAATCCGGCCTGCATTCTCCGGGCCGGGGGCCGTGTCGCCAGAAACCGATTTCGCCTGGTACCTGTTTGCCGGAACACAGGCCAGCCTGGTCGGACAGAACATTTTTCTCGATGGAAACACCTTCACCGACAGTCATGGTGTCGACAAGGAACCGATCACCGGCGACGTCCAGGTCGGTGCTGCCGTGGTCATCAGGGATGTCCGCGTCGCCGCTGCGCACGTTTACCGGACGCGCGAGTTCAAAGGCCAGCGCCGGGCCGACCGCTTCGGTATGGTCAGCGTGTCATATCATTTCTGACGCCGGACCTGATGGCGTTCAGAACGGTATCCAGGAGTGCTCCCGGCTATAGTGCAGATAACCGATGTTGACGCCGCCGCGCAGGCCGATGCCGGTGCGGATTGGCGCGAGGATCAGGTTGGCGGACTGCTGATAGTTCATGCCGACGCCGGCGACGAAGTAGGCCGAGCCGTCGACGCCGGGGATGCGCTGGAAGATATGGTCGACCGACTGAAGATTGTAGATCAGCGTGAACACCTTGGACGCGTTGCCGCCGAAGTCGAACCCGATCGATGGACCCTGCCAGTAGATCTCGGATTTCTCGCCCGACTTCAGGGTCAGGATACCTTCACCGTAGCGCAGGCCGACACCGATCGCGCCGCTGGCTTCCTCGCCGATGATGTAGGCGTTGGGCCGCCCGTTGTCGGCGAAGGCCTTTTCCACGGCTTCCGCTAGGCCTTCGGTGGTGTCGCCGAAGAAACCGCGCGTCTTGCTGAGGATCTCATCCTTGGTAAAGGTCTCGTCGTCCGCTGCCACTGCCGGACTCGCGGCCAGAAGCAGCGCGGCGGTCAAGACGGCGAAGAATCTGGAAAATATCATGCTGATTTGAGTCCGTGTCGTTGCTGGACGAACCTGATTGATCGGGGCGCACCCTATCACGCTGCCTTCGTTCCCGGCCAGCTATAGGCGACGCCCGGTGTCAGCTAGCCGACTTGACGACACCGAACCTGTCGAGGGCGCGTTGGCGCGCCGTCTTGTGATCGACGATCGGTGGCGGGTAGTCCGGTTGTGCGTCCGCCGGGGCCTCCCAGGGCTTGTGGATGTACTTCGTTTCCACGTCGCCGAGGGTCGGCAGCCAGTGGCGGACATAGGCGCCGTCGGCATCGAACTTTTCGCCCTGGAGCGTCGGATTAAAGACCCGGAAGTAGGGTGCCGCGTCGGTGCCGCATCCGGTGACCCACTGCCAGCCCGCACTGTTGTTGGCCGGGTCGGCATCGACGAGCGTGTCCATGAACCAGGCGGCGCCGATACGCCAGTCGGTCAGCAGGTGTTTGACGAGAAACGACGCCGCGGCCATGCGCACCCGGTTGTGCATCCAGCCGGTGCGCCAGAGTTCGCGCATCCCGGCGTCGACGATCGGATAACCGGTCCGCCCCCGTTGCCATCGGCGAATGTCCTGCGCGTCGTTGCACCAGTCGATGGCATCGAAGGGCTCGCGCATCGGCGATACCGGCATGGTCGGGAAATGGAAGAGCAGGTGATGACAGAAGTCGCGCCATCCGAGTTCGCGCAGGTAGGCCTCCGCGCCGCGCGGTTGCGGGGTGCGTTGCCGGACCGCCTGCCAGATCGTGCGTGGACTGATCTCGCCCCACCGCAGATGCGGCGACAGCCGCGAGGTTCCGGCGATGGACGGAACGTCGCGGCCCTTGCCGTAATCATCGGCGGCGTCGTCCAGGAAGTTTTCGAGGCGGATGCGGGCACCGGCCTCACCCGGCTGCCAGGCGGCGGCGATGCCGGTGCTCCAGTCAGGATCATGCGGCAGCAATCCGAGAGTGTCGATTGCGACACCGTCGGGAGAGCTGTCAGGGGCCGCAACGTCATCGGGCGGCGCCGTGTGTCCGGACGGATCGTCGAGCGTCTGACAGGCACGCCAGAACGGCGTGAAGACCTTGAACGGGTCGCCGCTCTTTGTCGACACGGACTCAGGTTCGAACAGCAAACGGCCGCCGAACCTTCGCAGGATCTTGCCGTCGGCCGCCAGCGTTTCGTTGAGACGCCGTTCCAGTTCGACGTCCCAGGGGGAATAACCGCGCGACAGGTGAACGGCCGCGGCGTTCGTCGATCGCACGAGATCGGTGACGATCACGAACGGATCGCCCCGCATGACCGTCAGGCGGGACCCGCGTTCCCTGAGCGCGCCGTCGAGCGACGCCAGTGAATGATGCAGCCACCACCGCGCCGCGCCGCCGAGACGGTGCGGGTCGTCGAGGTCGTCCGTCATGGCCGCGTCATCGAGAACGTACAGGGGAAGCACCGGACCGCTCCGGGCAGCCTTGGTGAAACCCGGATTGTCTTCGAGGCGCAGGTCGTCGCGAAAAAGGAAGATCGTCAGCAACGGGGAGAGACTCCAGTTTGAACGGCAACCTGTTTACGTACGTCGCCGCGCACCGGATCAGGAAATCTTACTGGAGCGTCGCGGACCCGGTCGATGGCCGGTCACCGGCCGACACCGGCGTGATGCCAGCCTGGTGGTGGATCATCTTCCAGGTGTCGTTCTCGTACGCGAACATGTTGGTCGCGATCAGGGTGCCGGGCTCAAGGTGCTCGTTGCAGATGACGTAGGCGACATCGCCGATGATCCGTGCCTCAGCGTCGGCGACGGCGATGAACGGCGAATGGCTCTGTAGGATCGAGCGCCAACTATCCATGACCGCGTGGCGTCCGTTGAGCGCGGGCCAGCCGGGATGAATGCAGGTGATGTCGGCCGTCGACGACCAGACGTCTTCCATGGCGCCGCAATCACCCTTGGCAAAGGCCGCATAGAACGCTTCGTTGGCAAGCAACACCGCGTCGATGGCGAGCGCATCGCGTGATCCCAGCGTTTGAAGGGAGTTTGGGGCCCCTCTGGTCATTTCTCTCCCGTCCTTCCTGTAACACTGTAGGACGAACCTGCGGGGAAACGCGAGAGTTAATCTGGTATCCCACCCCTACTCGAACGGCGGGCCGAGAAACCAGCCGACGAGCGATCGCCGCATGCCGCGCGTTACGGGCAGGACCCGATGGTGAAGGTGGGCTGGGAAAACGACCGCCGACCCCTGTGGCCAAAGGTCGGCAAGCGCTGTAATGCGCCGTTCCGGGCGGTCGGGCGTCGGTGTCGTCTGTTCGATCTCGAATGCGCCGCCTTGATAATCGTCGGGATGGCTCAAGTTGATGCTGACGCTGATCTTGCGAACTAGACCGCCCCACCGCTCGCCCTCGGCATAGGGCTTCTTGCGGGCATCCATGTGCCAGCCGTAGAACTGGTTCTCGCCGTATCGGGTGTACTGGATCGTTTCTCGACCGGCCATGCGCCAGCCCCAGAACTTGCGGTTGGTGACCGCGATCAGGTCGGCGACAGGCCCGTAAATCCAGGCGTGTTCCTCGGTGTCACCGATCCAGGCCACTTCGGACGCCCGCGCTTTGCCATGGGGGTCGTGTGTAACGGTCCCGGGCGTCAACTTCAATGCTTCGCCCAGTGCGATGACGTCGTCGCAGAACGAGGCCGGGAAGAAGCCGGGCCAGACCTGGTAAGGTTGTTCGACGCGCATGCCGCCTCCCGGTTTGTTATCACCATGCACTACCTGAAAAGTCGGGGTCAACGGCAGCCGGGCGGACTTCGCCAAGCGCACGGTCATGACCTTAAATCGCCAGAATGGCTGAAATCGATGACTTCCGGACGCCGACTGACGTACCTAGGGGTATCGATAGATTCGGCGCAACCCGCGCCGCAACCCGTATGGTGTGATGATGGCTGAAGAAACTCAAAATCCGAACGTCGACGAAGAAGACGAGGACGACGAGGACGCGCAACAGGAACTCGACGATCTCACAGTACTCAACGATACCGGTGGGGCGAGCGAGACCGAAACGCAGGTTCAGGCCGACTTCGAGAACGAGCAAGAGCCCGAAGACATCACCCGGACCACCACGCACACCGGAAGCGCGCCGACCAACCAGCAGATGATGGACGACCTGGCGCCGGCGGGGGCGCCGATCAGCCGGCGTCCGGACATCGCGGCGTCGGATGTCGGTGCCGAGGGTAACGAGACCGATCAGCTCGAGCGCGAGGGCCTGGAGTTCGACGTGGCCCGCGATGCCGATGGCGACCAAGAGGTCGATTTCGGCACGCCTGGAAACCAGGCCGGCCCCGGTACGCAGGCCAACAGCCAGGGCGGAACCGAGGGCGGCGGTGCCGATGGTGACCGCCGCGAGGACGGTGAAGTTCTCGAGCGTGAGACCGGCGACGACGGCGGCGAGGAAGAAGTCGTGCAGCAGGACGTCACGGCGACCCAGGAAGGCGAGGGCGGTGGTGCCGAGGGCACTCAGCAGGCCGCGACCGCCGCGGCCGCCACGGACACAACCGAGCCGGCGCCTGAGCCGGCACCCGAGCCGGAACCCGATCCCGAGCCGGAACCTGAGCCCGAGCCGGAACCCGAGCCCGAGCCCGAGAACCGGGCGCCGACAGCCGTCGACGATACTGCGACCGCGGACGAGGACTTCGGCGTCACGATGAATGTCGTCGAGAACGACTTCGACCCGGATGGCGATACCCTGACGGTCATCGACGTCAAACTGCCCGATGGCGTTGACGGCACGGTCACGATCAATGCTGACGGCACCATCACGTTTACGCCGGGTCCGGCGTTCGATTCCCTCGGTGTTGGCGACACCCAGGAAATCGATATCGAATACACCGTTTCCGATGGTCGGGGCGGCACCGATATCGGCGTCGTCGCCGTTACGGTCGAAGGGACCAATGACGGTCCATTGGCAAGGTCTGACCTCGCCATCACCGGTGAGGACACGGCGGTCAACATCGATGTGCTTGCCAACGACACTGATGTTGACGGCGATACCTTGACGGTCACCAGCGCCGAGGTACTTGGCGACGTTGACGGCACGGTCACGATCAATCCGGACGGCACTATCACCTTTACGCCTGGCGACGGGTTCGATGCGCTTGAGAACGGCCAGACCCAGGACGTCCAGATTTCTTACACCATTTCCGATGGTCAGGGCGGCACATCGACCGCGATCGCAACAGTTACGGTCGTCGGTGCCGACGAACCGGTTACGGTCAACACCGACCCGAATGCAGTCAATGACGTTGCGGAGACCGACGAAGATACCGCAATCAATCTTAATGTCCTCGCGAACGATACGGACGCGGATGGCGATAGCCTTACCGTGATCAGCGCGGCGATTACCGGCGACGCCGACGGTGTCGTGGTGATCAACCCGGATGGCACGATTGGCTTCACGCCGGGGCCGAGCTTCGATGCGCTCGATGACGGTGAGTCCCAGGACGTCGTGATCACCTACACAATTTCTGACGGCTTTGGCGGCACCGATACGGCGACCGTCACGGTTACCGTCACGGGTTCCAACGACGGCCCGGTTCTGACCTCCGACAACGCGGTTACCGATGAAGACAGCTCCGTCACCATCGACGTGCTTGCCAATGATACAGACGTCGACGGCGACACGCTGAGCGTGGTCTCCGCGTCGCTTCAGGACGGCGTCGACGGCACGGTCGTCGTCAATCCGGACGGCACGATTTCATTTACGCCGGGTGCGAGCTTCGACGCCTTGGCGCCGGGTGATACCCAGAACGTCACGATCACCTATACCGTCTCAGACGGCGACGAGACCGCCGAAAGCACGGTCACCGTCGTTGTCACGGGCACCAACGACGGTCCGGTGGCGCAGCCCGAGGCGATTTCGGCGACCGAGGACGGCTCCGTGGTTTCCGGTCAGCTCGACGCGACCGATGTCGATGGCGGCAGTCTCGTCTTCTCGCTGGTTGGCGACGCGGTCCAGGGGCTGACCATCAATGCCGACGGCTCGTACAGTTTCGATCCGGGCGATCAGTTCCAGGATCTGGCGGTCGGCGAAACCACTGACGTCACCTTCACCTATCAGGTGAGCGACGGCCAGGGCGGCGTTACACAGCAGACCGGCACGATTACGGTTACCGGTACCAATGATGGCCCGGTCGCGAACACCGACTTCCTGTCCGGCTCCGAAGGCCAGCCGATCACCTTCACGTCGGCCCAGTTGCTGGGCAACGACACGGACATTGACGGTGACACCCTCTCCATCGTCGGCTTTACACAGCCCAACGGCGGCACCGTGGTCGACAACGGTGATGGCACATTCACATTCACGCCGGATGAGAATTTCAACGGCAACACGTCGTTCGAATACACCGTCGAGGATCCTTCGGGTGCGCAGTCGACCGCGACGGTCAATCTCGATCTCGACGGTGTCAATGATGCGCCGGTGGCAACCGACGACTCGCTCGGCACTTACAAGGAATCGTCTGCTACGTTCAGCGCCAGCGACCTGCTGAGCAACGACACGGACGTCGATGGCGACACGCTGACCATCACCGGGTTTACGCAGCCCGCCAACGGCACGATCGTCGCCAACGGCGACGGTACGTTCACTTACACGGCGAACGAGGGTTACGAAGGCGCGGATTCCTTCACCTACACGATCTCCGACGGCAACGGGGGTTTCTCGACGGCGACGGTCAACCTGACGGTTGATCTGACCAACCAGGAACCGGTCGCGATTAGCGACACGTTCAGCGGTTCCGAGGACGGCGTCATCGTGTTCTCGGCGTCAGACCTGCTGGCGAACGACAGCGATGCCGACGGCGACGTGCTGACAATCACCGGATTCACCCAGCCGGACAATGGTACGATCACCGACAACGGCGACGGAACGTACACGTTTACCCCCAACCGCGACTGGAATGGCACGACGTCGTTCGAATACACGGTGTCGGATCCCGAGGGCGCGACCTCGACGGCCTCGGTCAACTTCAACATCTCGGCGGTCGCCGATGATCCTAGCTTGTCGGTCGGAAACGTCACCGGTGTCGAAGACACGGCGATTTCCCTCAACATCGCGGCGAACATGGATCCGGGCGCTGTTGAGAGCGTCGCCAACGTGGTCATTGCCGGCGTGCCGAACGGCGCGTCGCTCTCGGCCGGTACCGATAACGGCGACGGAACGTGGACCCTGACGGCCGAACAGCTGCAGGACCTGACCATGACACCGCCGGCGGACTTCACCGGCTCGCTCAATCTGACGGTTCTGGCGACATCGACCGACGGTGGCACGTCGCTCGACTGGTTCAGCGTCGACGTTACCGAGGCCGACAACGTCGATCCGGATGCGGTCGACGATACCGCGACGACCAGCGAGGACTCGTCGCTCACCATCAACGTTCTCGCCAACGATACTGATGCGGACGGGGACGCGCTGACGGTTACCAACGCGACCCTGCCGGATGGTATCGATGGTCAGCTGGAGATTAACCCGGACGGTACGCTCACGTTCACGCCGGGCGACGGGTTCGACTCGCTGGCTGCGGGCGAGAGCACTTCGTTCGAGATCACCTACTCGATTTCCGACGGCAAGGGCGGCACCGATACCGCGACCGTCACGGTGACGGTCAACGGTACTAATGACGGCCCGGTCGCGGTCGCCGACGAACTGACCTACACGGAAGACACCAGCCTGACCTTCAACGCGTCGGATCTGCTGGCCAATGACACCGATATCGACGGCGACACGCTGTCGATCACCAACATCTTCGCGCCGCAGAACGGCACGCTGACAATCAACGACGACGGCAGTTTTACCTACACGCCGAACGAAGGATTCCAGGGCAACGACAGTTTCTCGTACACCATCTCGGACGGTAAGGGCGGTTTCTCTTCCGGCACCGTCACCCTGACGGTTGACCCGACGAACGACGTCCCGGTTGCAATCGACGACGCGTTCTCCGGTTCGGAAGACGGTGTTATCGTGTTCTCGGCGGCCGACCTGCTGTCGAACGATATCGACATCGACGGCGATACGCTCGGCGTCGCGTCGTTCACGCAACCGGCCAATGGTACCCTTACGTACGATGCCGACACCGATACGTTCACCTTTACGCCGGATGAGAATTGGAACGGCGATACGTCGTTCGAATACACGATCACCGATCCGTCGGGTGCGACGGCAACCGGGACGGTCAGCCTCGACGTCGCGGCGGTCAACGATGCGCCTGAGGCGGCCGACGACTCGGCGACAGTCGGCGAAGACGCCAGCGTCACCATCAACGTTCTTGATAACGATACCGATGTCGACGGCGATTCGCTAACGGTCACCAATGCGGTGATCGAAGGCGGCGCCGGCGGTTCAGTGGCGCTCAACCCTGACGGTTCCATTACCTTTACGCCTGATGACTCATACGACAGCCTCGCCGTCGGTGAGAGCCAGACTGTCGAGATTACCTACACCGTTTCCGACGGGCAGGGCGGCACAGATACGGCGACCGTGACGGTCGTCGTCGAAGGCTCGAACGATGGTCCCGTGGCTCGTCCCGAGGTCATCGATGTTGTCGAGGACGGCCCGGCAGCGACTGGTCAACTTGACGCGACTGATATCGACGGAGACACCCTGACGTTCTCGCAGATCGGTGATCCCATCGCGGGCCTGACGATCAATCCGGACGGTTCGTACAGTTATGATCCGGGTGCCGAGTTCGACAGTCTCGGCGCCGGCGAGGAAGCCACATTCACGTTCCTCTACCAGGTCGATGACGGCCAGGGCGGCACCAGCGTGTCGACGGCCATCGTCACCGTGACCGGTTCGAATGACGGGCCGGTTGCCTCCGACATTTCGTTCGGTGCGGTCGAGGACGGCGGTGCGGTTTCCGGCCAGCTGCAGGCGACGGACGTCGACAGCGACAGTCTGACCTTCTCGCTGGTCGGTGACGAAGTCCAGGGTCTGACGATCAACCCTGACGGTTCGTACGAGTACGACCCGGGCGCGCAGTTCCAGGAACTCGGCGCCGGTGAAACGCAGACCATCACGTTCACTTACCAGGTTGACGACGGTGACGGCGGCGTCACCGAGGCGACTGGCACCATCACGGTCACCGGTACCAACGACGGCCCGGTCGCCTACGACACGTCGTTTGGCGCGGTCGAGGACGGCGGTGCGGTTTCCGGTCAGCTGCAGGCGACCGACATCGACAACGACCTGGCCGACTTGACGTTCGCGCAGGTCGGGGATGCGGTCACGACCGACGGCACGGTGGTCAGCGGCCTGACCATTAATGAAGATGGTTCGTACAGCTTCGACCCGGGCGAACAGTTCCAGGAGCTGGGCGTCGGCGAGACCGCCGAAGTGACGTTCACCTATCAGGTCGACGACGGCCAGGGCGGCACTGCGACGGCGACGGGCACGATCACGGTCACCGGCACC
>JAVJST010000008.1:0-296285 GCA_040219295.1 Rhodospirillales bacterium | reverse complement strand
GGGGGCCTTGAGTGGTTCTGGAGGCTGTGGATCTGACCCTCAGAAGACAGTCTAACAGACTGTCTTGTAAAGGTTCACACCAAGCCGGCTTCAGGCCGGCGAAGGGGCAGGGACGGACGAAGTCCCGAGCAAAATACTGCCCCAGAAACCAAAAGACATACCATCCCTTCGTGGGGGCTCTTGTTTTGGCGGAAGGGAGCGAGAGTAGCGTCCTGCCGGCGGCCGTGAACGTCCGGATGCGGTTCCGCCTGATTAGAGCGCTCGGGACCTCGACTGAGTTGGTCGCGGTGCCCGACTAGACGGTCCTGCGGTAGCGTTGCGGACTCATCCCGGTCCAACCCCGGAAAGCACGGGAGAACGCGGAAAGCTCCGAATATCCGAGACAGTGCGCGATCTCTGTAAGCGGGACGCTGTGATCCTCGAGATAGTGCAGCGCCAGTTCCTTGCGCGCGGCATTCACGAGTTCCTGGAACGTGACACCGTGCTCCTTCAACTGACGTTGGAGCGACTGATCTGACACACCGAATATACGTGCGATCTCGGCAATGGTCGGCGGTATGTCGCCGAGCTGAAGCTTGATCTGGTTGCGCACGGTCGTCGCGAAATCCTCCGGATTACGATGAATCTCGCAACGGGACTTCAGGAACGGCTCGATGATGGAAAAGAGGTACGGGTCCTGGTTCGGCATGCGAGCGTCGAGGTCGCGCCGCCTGAAGGCTAGCGCGTTGGTGCGCCGGCCAAAGCGGACGGGTGCGCCGAAAACCTTCTCGTGACAGTAGGTACCATCCGGCGCGTCGTGCTCGAAACGGACTTCGAGAGGCGCCCAGTTGGGGCCGAGAGCTTCCCGGAAAATGTTCAGGAACATGCCCAGCGAGAGCTCGGCGTCCTGACGGCGGTTCTGAATCCGCTCATCGAAAATCCGGTAGCTCAACCAGAACACCTCGCTGTCTTCGCGGATCATGCCGAAGCTCGATTGCCCCTGCTGCGCGGGGAAATACAATTCGACATTGCGAAGCGCAGCCGCCAAGGTCGGCGAACTGATCGCCGAATAACCGATGGCACCGAGCCGACGAGGTTCAAAGTGTTCGCCGAAATACAGGCCGAACTTGTCGTTCTTGGTTTGACGCGCGGCTTCCTCGAACAACGTGCAGAAATCCGACAGCAACAATTCGTTAAACGGGCTATCGAGATCTTCCGGCGTTATCGAGGCGTTTCCCAGAATACTGTCCGGGTCGCCGTTATGTTTCTCTATGTAATCAATGACGCCGGACGCCGCGGACGCCAGTACTTTGGACGGCGGTGCAATTTCCTGATCTTGCAACGCAGAAACCATCTCTATCCGTGTTTCACTAAACCAAGCGCAGCAACTTTAGCGGACAATTAAACGCCGAATCGTCTGGCGAATCAAATGGCGACGAAGGCTGCGCTGTTAAATTCTTGCCAATCGATGTCAAGCACGGTGCCATTATGGCGTTAACGTTACGTGCGATAACAGGAGCTACGCGTACTATAAAAAACTGGAGGGACGTTTCATGAAACTGACACGACGTGAATTTTCGGCCGGCCTTGCCGGCGCTGCCGGCTTGGCCGTGCTGGGTGCCGGCGGTCCCGCCCGGGCGGCACGAAACAACGAGATGAACATCTTGTGCTGGGAAGGCTACAACTCGGACGAGGTCTTGGGTCCGTTCCGCGATATGCACCCCGGTGCCTCCGTCAAGGCCGAGAGCGGCACGTCCGATCCGGACATGATCAACAAGCTGCGTGCCGGCGAGGTGAACGTTTGGGACCTCATCAATCTCAACCAGCCGTGGGCCCGAGATCAGTTGTATCCGGAAGGGCTCATCAAGCCGCTCAACAAAGACCGCTTCATGCCGTACTTCGAGAAGATGCTGCCGGAGTTTGCCGAGCCTTATCCGCTGTCGTTTGCCGACAACGGCGACCTGATCGGCATGCCGCAACGCTATGGACCGTTCAGCTTTGTCGTGAATACCAACAAGATCAGCCGGGACATGGCGGAAGACCAAGGCTGGAGCCTGTTCCTCGATCCGGCGATGAAGAACCGCTACGGCGTGCTGACGTACGACAACTGGAACGTCATGCACATGTGTCTCACCGGTGGTCTTGATCCTTTTAAGCCCGTGGAGGGTGACGATCTGGAGACGTTCCGCGGGATCGCCGACCAGATCTTCGGTGGCGCCAAACTGCTGACCGACGACCTGGTTGCGATGAATCTTGCGCTGATCAACGGGGAGATCGACGCCTATTTCACGGGCGGCACCTACACGGCTTCGCCGGCCCGCTACGACGGCGCGACCAATGTCCGCGGCATTACACCGCGGTCCGGCCCGGTCGACGGCAAGGGTGGTGTCGTGTGGATCGAACTTACCTCGGCCGTCAACAATCCGAACCCGTCAACGCTGGCGGAGGACTTCCTTGAGTTCGTTCAACGTCCGGACATTTCCAAGGCCGTCGCGTTCGCGGAGGGAACGTACAATCCCGTCAGCCAGATGGGCGACGACGCGGTCATGTCGACGTTCGACAGTGACGAACTGGATGCGATCCAGTGGGATTCACTGAGCGAGGAAATGTCGCGGTCGCTCGATTATCAGGTCGTCGCCTCTTACGACAAGCTGATCGAGATCTACAACGCCGCCAAACGCGGTTAAGCCTCCCTGTAACAGGTGACTGTCCGGCGTGGATCCACTTCGAATCCACGCCGGGCATTTTCTCTGTGGACAAGTAAACGATCATGAATTCAAAGCCAGTCCTCCGCCTCAAGAACATCGTCAAGAGCTTCGGCAACTTCACCGCGCTGCATGGAATCGATCTCGACATTCAGGATGGCGAGTTCCTGACAATCGTGGGCCCGTCGGGCAGTGGAAAGACGACGCTGATCCGACTGCTGGTTGGCATGGACAACCCGACGGAAGGAGAGATCTGGCTTCGGAACGAGCGGATTGATCAAGTCCCCGCAAACGCCAGGCCGACCTGCATGGTGTTCCAGTCGCTCGCATTGTTCCCGCACCGTTCGGTCGGTGAGAATATTGAGTTCCCGTTGAAGATCCGGGGGGTATCCAAGGACGACCGGAAGCGTCGGGCGCTGGAACTCCTCGAACTTCTTCGATTGCCCGACCACTACTACGATAAACGCATCAATCAGTGTTCCGGCGGCGAAAAACAACGGGTGGCACTTGCCCGGGCGCTCGCGTTCGACCCCGAAATCCTGTTCTTTGATGAGCCTCTCTCAGCGCTGGATTACCGTCTTCGCAAGACCCTGGAGAAGGAACTCAAGGATCTTCACGCGAGGACGGAGAAAACGTTCGTCTACATCACGCATAGCCTTGAAGAGGCCATGGTGATGTCCGACCGGATCGCCATCATGCGTGCCGGACGAATGGAACAGGTAACCGACGCCGAAGGCATCTACGCCAGGCCGATCAGTCGGTTCGTCGCCGAGTTCATGGGCGAGGTCAACCTGTTCGAGATCGAGGGAACCGCGCAGGGTGGCATCCGGAGCCGCGGAGTCGAGGTTCATGTCAACGGCGCTGGCGATGATCCCGGATTCCGTCTTGAGGTTGGGGAACAGGGGACGCTCATGGTACGCCCCGAATTCGTTCGTTTCCTCAGCTCGACGGAAACGAACGATTTCGTGGTCAAGGGCATTCTTCGGGCGGAATACGCGCTGGGTTCGCGGATTCAGTACCTGATCGAAGCCTCGGACGGCTCGCATCTGACCGTCGAGAAACTGCGCGAAGACCGTTACAAGGGTAGCATTAGCGACGAGGTGATACTCGGCTGGGACATCGATCACACTCATCTGATACGGGGTGAGTAATGGAACGCCTCGACAACAAACTGGGGACACTTTGCGCGCTTCCGATGCTGGTTGTTCTTGCGCTCAGTTTCTTGGCGCCTTTGCTTGTCGTCGCAGCGTTCTCCGTGATGCCGCACAAGGTGTTCACGCTCGCGCACGTGCCGGATTTTTCCGCCTACAAGACCATTGTGACTCAGGGATACTGGACGTCGCTTGCATGGTCACTTTCCATGGCGTTCGCCTCGACAGTCATCCTTTTTCTGGTGTGCTGGCCGCTCTCGTTCGCCATGTCGAAAGTGTTCGGTCGATTCACTCTCGTTCTGACGGTCGCCGTGGTCATCAGTCTGTTCGTATCGGAGAACATCCGGCTGTTTGGCTGGATCCTCACGCTGATGAAAGGTGGCCTGATCGACGGGCATCTCAGGGCCTGGTTCGGCATCGAGATGGATGGCGTGCTCTACAACGTACCGGTCATCGTGTTCGGGCTCGTCTACGCCTATTTCCCGTTCATGCTGTTTCCGCTCGCACAGGGCATTGCCATGGTGCCCGACGACGCCAGGCAGGCTGCCGCGGATCTCGGCGCGTCGCGTTGGCGGATTTTGTGGGAGATCGATCTGCCGCTGGCGGCGCCCGGTATCGTCGTCGGGTCGCTGCTTAGTTTCGTCCTTGCAGCGGGCGCACTGGCGGAGTCCAAGCTGCTTGGCGGCCAGGCCGTGATCGTCATGGCCGATGAGGTCGAAACGGCGTTCACCTACGGCCAGAATTGGCCACTCGGTTCGGCGCTTTCGATGGTGCTGATCGTCATCATCGGATCGCTCGCGGTTTACGGCGTTTCGAAGGTTGATCTCGATACGATCATGGGTAGGAGGCGCTAATGGAGCCGAGCAAGAGTACCCGGATTGTTCTGGTCGCCTATGGTATCCTGGCCATTGTCATTCTGTATCTTCCTCTCGTCTCTATCGGTTTCGCGTCGATCTCAAAGGCGCGATACCTGACGTTCCCGATCAAGGATTACGCCACGCGGTGGTACGGCAAGGCTCTTGAGAGCTCTACCGTCGCTGATCTCTTGGTAACCTCGCTGTCGATTGCCACGATCGTTACGATCGTCTCGATGGTCGTCGGGTTTTTCGGGGCACTGGCGTTCGCCCGGTATCAATGGCGTTACCGTGGCCTGTTCCAGAAACTTGTCCTGCTGCCGATATTCTTTCCTCAGACGGTGCTCGGGCTCGCACTGCTCATGTGGTTCAACGCACTCGGCATTATTCCGACATGGAAAACCGCAATCGTTGCGCATCTCGTCTGGATATCGCCGATTGCAACTCTGATTATCGCCATACGCGCCTACTCGTTCGATCCGTCGCTCGAAGAAGCTGCCCGAGACATGGGCGCATCGACTTTCTTGATCATGAAGGAGGTAACGATGCCGCTGCTGATGCCAGGTGTCATCTCTGCGGGACTGTTCGCATTCCTTCTGAGTTGGGGCAATTTCCCGCTGTCCCTGTTCACGACAGGTGCGGATTCAACGTTGCCTGAGTGGCTTTACGCAAAGATGGTGTCCGGTTACTCGCCGCTTGTTCCGACGCTCGGCATCCTGTCTGTGGCCGCGTCGGTCATTGTCTTGCTGACGGCGATTCTGGTACCCAGATTATACTCGCACATTCGCGAGGCGCGGGCGCGACGCGCCTGAGATTATCGACACGGAAAGGGAGGCAAACAATGCTCACATCTATCAGGGACCGTAGCGTTATCGTGACTGGCGGATCGAAGGGGATCGGCCGCGGAATCGCGAGTGTATTCGCGAAACAGGGCGCCAAGGTCATGATCGCGTCGCGCGGGGAAGATGCGGCGAAGGCGGCTTCCGATACCATGAATGCGGAAGGCGGCAATACCGCCTACGTGACCTGCGATGTGTCGGATTGGGAGTCCGTTCAGGCAATGGTGGCCGCGACCGTCGATCGGTTCGGCGGTGTTGATATTCTCTGCGCCAATGCCGGCGCGTTTCCGCAGACCAAGATGATCGACATGGACCCCGCCGAGTGGGACCAGGTCATGGCTACGAATCTGCGGAGCTCGTTTCTCTGCGTGAAGGCCTGCATCCCGCAGTTTGAGAAGGCCGGCAAGGGTCGGGTCATTCTGACGTCCTCGATTACGGGTCCCATTACTGGTTTCCCGGGTTGGGCGCATTACGGAGCATCCAAATCCGGCCAGCTCGGTTTCCTCAAGACGGCATGTATGGAACTGTCCCGCTACAATACGACCATTAATGCTGTGATGCCGGGCAATATCTACACTGAGGGTCTCCAGGACCTCGGGCAGGAGTATCTCGACACGATGGCGGCGTCGATACCGCTGAAACGCCTTGGCGCGGTCGAGGACATTGGCAATGCGGCATTGTTCTTTGCATCCGACGAAGCGGCCTACATTACCGGCCAGCAAATCGTCATCGACGGTGGGCAAACAATTCCTGAATCGCTCGAGGCCATCGAAGAGATTTGACCACTGGCGGCCCGGGCCACGAGGTTTCCTGGGCCAGATTGTATAGAATTGCGGGAGATAGCCATGGCTCAGGCCGACTTGGCGCACGATGATTTACTGTCGCGGCTCCTTCAACTTGCCAATCAGTCGTTGGGCCTCTGGGACCTGCCGGCTGGCTCCAAGGCTCGTCTGATCAACATTTCGGAGAACGCGACATACCTGGTCGAAGGTGACGGTGGATACCGGTCCGTGTTGCGGGTCCATCGCGAGAACTATCACACCGAGCGCGCGATCGAATGCGAATTGTTGTGGATGGATGCACTCAACAGCGCCGGAACCGTTGTCACGCCCAATGTGCTTGCCGGGCGTGACGGGCGCGAGGTTCAGAAAAGCGGAATTCCTGGCCTGCCCAACGAACGCTTCATGGTGATGTTCGAGTTCGTGGCAGGCGAGCAACCGGACGAGTCCCAGGATCTGGTTGGTCCGTTCGAGGAATTGGGAGAGATCGCCGCGCGGACCCATAACCAATCGATCTCGTGGCCCAGGCCCCAGCCATTCGAGCGGCTGACGTGGGATACGGAAGCGATCTACGGCAGTGAGGCCACGTGGGGCGACTGGCGTGACGGCCCGAACGTCGACGGTGCAGTTCGGGAAACACTTGAGCGCGTCGAGGCGACCGTCCGGTCCCGGTTGGACGCGTTCGGGAAAGGGCCAGAGCATTACGGATTGATTCACGCGGACATGCGGCTCGCTAACCTCCTGATCGACGACGGCACAACCCGCCTGATCGACTTTGACGACTGTGGATTTGGCTGGTTTCTGTATGATTTCGCGGCCGGAATCAGTTTCATCGAGGACGATCCGCAGATACCGGCGATGCGAGACGCCTGGGTTCGCGGTTACCGCAAACACCGCGCCATGAGCGACGAGGAAGAGCGGGAAATCGACAGTTTTGTGATGCTCCGGCGTATGGCTCTGCTTGCGTGGATCGGGTCTCATATCAATGTGCCGGAGGCACAAGCACTGGCGCCGAACTTTGCTCGTGTGTCCGCCGAGCTCGGCGAACGTTACCTCTCGCAAGTATCCTGACGCCGCTGTCAACTGGCCGCACGCTAGTGTCAAGCAAGGTCCCGCGAGGACGCTTAGCTTCCAGATTGAACAATGCGAGGCGTGAACGGTGAGTCAGGAAAAGCTAGAGTTTCTTGAGCGATCGAAAGAGTTCTGGAATCCCCACAAGACCGGATTCTGGCAGGATGTTGGTGTCGACCTGGTCATCGACAAGCGCGAAGGATACTGCTTGTACGACATGGACGGGCGACGCCTGATCGACGTTCATCTGAACGGCGGCACGTATAACCTCGGACACCGCAACGCTGAGCTCATCGAGGTGCTGAACGCGGGTGCTCAGCGGTTCGACATGGGCAATCATCATTTTCCAGCCCTGGCCCGAACAGCGCTCGCCGAGGCGCTCGCCGAATGCACGCCGGAAGGTCTCAAGTACACCATCTACGGTGCCGGCGGTGCGGAAGCTGTCGAGCTGGCCATTAAGTCCGCACGTAACGCTACTCAGAAGCGTAAGATCGTATCGATCATCAAGGCCTATCACGGTCACTCCGGGCTGTCGGTCAAGGCCGGTGACGAGCGATTTTCGAAAACCTTCCTGTCCGAAGACCTTCTCGGCGAGTTCGTTCAGGTTCCGTTCAACGATCTCAATGCCATGGAAGACGCGCTCAAGGGCCGTGACGTCGCCGCCGTGATCATGGAGACGATCCCGGCGACCTACGGCTTTCCGATGCCGCATGAAGGGTATCTTCCGGCCATCAAGTCTCTCTGCGAACGCTACGATGCTCTCTACATTGCCGACGAGGTGCAAACCGGTCTCATGCGAACCGGCGAAATGTGGGGCATCACGCGGTATGGAGTGACGCCTGACATCATGGTGATCGGCAAGGGCGTTACCGGCGGGATGTATCCGATCTCCTGTTGTGTGACCAGTGAGCGGGCCGGCGCCTGGCTGAAACAAGACGGTTTCGCCCACATGTCTACGGCCGGTGGCGCCGAACTCGGCTGCATTGTCGCCCTCAAGGTTCTGGAGATCACGCAGCGCCCCGAGGTCCGATCAATGGTTCGCTATATCGCGGACTTCATCCGCGACGGTCTCGACCGGATTCAGGCCTTGTACCCCGACTTCTTCATCGGTATCCGTCAGCACGGCGTGATCATGGGTCTAGAATTCAACGATCCAGAAGGCGCCAAACCGGTCATGCGGCGCCTGTATGAGAACGGTGTATGGGCAATCTTCTCAACGCTCGATCCAAGCGTTCTTCAGTTCAAGCCCGGCATCCTCATGACGCAGGCTCTCTCAGAGGAACTTCTTCGCCGGGTCGAAACTGCGATCGGGCGCGCCCGTGAGGACGTCATGGGTAATCGAGCGCGCAAGGTGTCGTGATGGATCCGCAAATCGCCCAACTCGTGGACATCAGCAAGACCCCGACCGCGCTGCGAGCGAAAGCGGAGACGATCCTCGATCGTGCGCGATGGGCTGCTCAGGTCTTTCAACGCTATGATCGTGCCCAGACCCAGGCCATAGCGGACGCGGTTGCCGCCATGGCGCGGACAAAGGCGCGGGAGTATGCGGAATGGGCAGTCAAGGAAACCGGATTTGGGGTTGCTGAGCACAAGGCGATCAAGAACGAGCTGACAAGCGTGCCGCTCGTCGACTACTACCGCGATCACAACTTCGTCGACCCCCGGTACGTCGAGCGAACCGGAGTTGTCGAGATTCCGAAACCGGCTGGCGTCATTTATGCCCTGGTCCCATCGACCAACCCCATCGCAACTGTCAACTTCAAGGTGCTTTCGGCCCTGATGACCCGCAACGCGATCGTCATCAGTCCACACCCCGCCGCCCGCGAATGCTGTATCGATGCGGCGAAAACTCTCGCGCGCGCCGCGGTCGACGCCGGTGCCCCCGAGGGTATCGTCCAGGTGCTTGAGGAGATCAGTCTGCCGCTCGTCGACCAGTTCATGAAGTCCGACAAGACTGACGTCATCTTGGCAACCGGCGGTACGCCGATGGTTCGTGCCGCCTATTCGTCGTCCAACCCGGCGATCGGTGTCGGCCCGGGCAACGCGCCGGTCTTTGTTGACGCAACGGCGGATCTGAAGACCGCAGCCGCGCGGATAGTTGAGAGTAAATCGTTCGACAATTCGGTGTTGTGCACGAACGAGTCAGTCCTGATTTCCCTGTCCGAGATTGCCGGGCCGCTGGAGCGTGCGCTTGCGAGTGCGGGCTCGCACATCTGTAAACCTGAGGAGACCGATAAGCTGCGCAAGTACCTGTTTCACGAGCGCGGTTTCAACGTCGAGGCGCTGGGCCGAAATGCGGCATGGATCGCCGAGCAGGCCGGTTTCAAGGTGCCTTCCAAAACTCGGATTCTCGTTGCGAAGATCGACATGATCGGTGTCGGTGAGGATCTCTCGCGCGAAAAACTATGCCCCGTACTCGGCCACTATGTCGCACGCAACCCCGAACAGGCTTTGATGCAGGCGCGTGGCCTTCTGCGTTTCGCCGGTGCCGGTCACTCCGCCGCCATCCATTCCAGCAACAGGCAGATGATCATGGACTATGCGGCCGCGGTAGAGGTCTATCGGGTTGTAGTCAACGCGCCGTGCAGCCAGGGGGCGGCCGGGTTCGGTACCGGGCTGGCACCGACATTCACCATCGGCACGGGCTTTTTCGGCCGTTCGTCCGTTGGCGAGAACGTCGGACCGGGGCATCTCGTCAACTGGACCCGGATCTCGTGGCATGAAGACGATGCGCCCGTCTTCACATCGGACGACCTGGGTAATCTGCGACATCTCGGTCCACTGCCTAAGGCGCCCTCTGATGGGGTGCCGGGGGAATCGCGAGCCCCGCTCACGTCTACCGCCGCTTCGGCGACGAACACCTCTCCTGACGAACTCCGGGCCCAGATTCGAGCGATCATCGCCGAAGAGCTGCGTGCCGCGTTGAAGGACTAACCAATGGCCGAGCTACGCTCCTTCATCTTCATCGATCAGTTACAGCCTCAGACACTGAGCTACATGAGCACATGGATGCGCGGTTCGCTTCCGCGTGCGAATATGGCCGCGCAGATCATTGAGGTAGCTCCCGGCCTCGACATCGAGGCCCTGACCGACATCGCCGTCAAGCACACCGATGTCCGCGCCGGGATTCTCGTCGTCGAACGCCAGTTCGGCTATCTCGAGTTTCACTCGCGCGACACGGCGGCCGTGAAGGCTTCTGCCAGTGCTGTCTTGGACGAATTGGGCGCGCAGTCTGGCGACGCCACAGCGCCCAAAATTCTCGGCTCGAAAGTGATCACCAACATTGATCACCAGCATGCATTTCTTATCAACCGCAACAAACTGGGTTCCATGATCATTGCGGGTGAGGCGCTCTACACGCTCGAGATGCAGCCAGCGTCTTATGCGGTGATCGCCGCAAACGAGGCGGAAAAGGCTGCGAACGTCAAGATCATCGACTATCGCATGATCGGTGCCAACGGGCGCGTTTATCTCGCCGGCAGTGAAGCCGACATTCCTAATGCGAGGGAGGCAGCCGAGTCGGCCTTGTACAATCTTGGCGCATCGGAGGGCTGAAGATCATGAACGATCCCGCGATAGCGCAGATTATCCGTGAAGTTCTGGCCGAGGAACTGTCGAAGATCCGCGGGAGTGCGGCATCGAAGACCGCGAGCGGTCAGCGATCCGTTCATGAAGAACTGGTCAGCATCGGAAACGACGCGGAACTGAATAATTTCGTTCGGCGTGTACTCGAGATGGCACGCAATGAGGGCAAACGCCGCGCAATCGAGAAGGGTGAACTGGTTTTTCGCCTTTCCGGCACTTCCGCTTCAAATAGCTCCGGCGCGGTCGACGGACCTGCGACCGGTGTCGGCAGCCACACCCAGATTGACGCGGGCGTCGTCTCCGAGCGCCAGGTCGACAGACTGCCAAGAGGTACCGAACGACTGCGGATCGGCAAGGCCGTACGGTTGACGCCGTTGGCGAAGGACCGGCTCCGCCAGCGCGGAATTACGATAGAAAGGATGGAATCATGATCAAGGGACGGATAGTTGGCCGTGTCTGGTCGACGAAGCGGCTCGGCACCTTACCTCAGGGCGGGTTGCTCGAAGTCGAGGTCGAGGGAGGCAGCCGGATCATCGCGTTCGATCCGCTGGGATGCGCGGACGGTGAACAGGTCCTGGTGACCCAGGGTTCCGTTGCTGCGGCCTATTTTGAGGGCGTCAAGGCCCCGGTCGACGCTCTGATAATCGGCTCGATCGACGACTAAGGCATATAGAAATCAATTGAAAAACGGCCACTTGGGCCGAATTGGAAAGGAGAAGACAAATGGCTAATCAGGCATTGGGAATGATTGAGACCAAGGGTTTCGTTGCGGCGCTGGCTGCCGCTGATGCGATGGTGAAAGCTGCAAACGTGGCCATCGTGAAGCGCGAGGAAGTCGGCGACGGACTCGTCGCGGTGGTCATCACCGGCGATGTCGGTGCGGTCAAAGCGGCGACGGAAGCTGGCGCAGAAACCGCCGGTAGCGTCGGCGAGGTCGTGTCGGTTCACGTGATCCCGCGCCCACACCAGGATCTTGGCAAGCATTTCACGACGACCGCCAAGTAATCCAGCCGACAACGGTAGATCGAAGCCGGCGCTCCCCGGGGAGTGCCGCCTAAGGGCTAATGGCATCAACATGACCGAACTTCGCGTTTACCTTCCCATCGAGGATTTGCAACCTCAGTTCGCGGCATACATGTCGACGCCTGTGCGCGCGCGCGGTTACCCGCCGATCCAGGGGCAGAACAGCCTGATTATCGAGGTGGCACCCGCGTTATCGATTCACCGAATCGTCGATCTCGCACTGAAGGCGGCGCCCGACATGGAACCAGGCATTCTGTTCACGGAGCGCCAGTTCGGCCTGCTTGAACTGCACGCCGACGACATGGTTGATCTTAATGACGCGGGCAACGCCATCCTTCAGGGAATTGGCGCGAAGGCGTCAGATCAACTAGCCCCGTCGATGTTGTACGCGGACATCATCGATGACGTTGCTGACCAGCACGCGATCATTATCAATCGGATGCGCAACGCCTCGATGATCCTGCCGGGACAGTCGCTCCTGCTCTACGAGTTGGCGCCGGCGCTGTTTGCGGCTGTCGCCGCCAACGAAGCGGAACGGGCCGCGCCCAATGCAACGATCGTCGACATACAGATGATGGGCGCATCGGGGCGAATATTTATGGCTGGCGACAAAGAGGACCTTGTGACCGCGCAAGATGCCATCGCACAAAGCCTTAAGTCGGTTGTCGGGAGGAAAACTTGAGCGATTGGAAGAACGCATACAGGTCATTCTATTACGAGACTGCGGAGGAACCGGACGACATCGTCCTTGATGCCGGCGAGACGGCTTTGTTGGTGATCGACATTCAGAATACGTACATGGAAGTCCAGAAGGATCCGGTCGACGCCGAACGCTGGATCCCGTTTCGCGAACGTATGAATGGCACCGTCATCCCGAATACGGCGAAGTTGGTGTCGGATTGCCGAGAACGCGGTGTCGAGGTGATTTTTGCAAGGATCGCTTGCCTGAAGACAGACGGCCGTGATCGCTCGCTGAGTCAAAAGAAGCCCGGGTTCAATTATCTGCTGCTGCCGAAGGATCGCGAGGACAGCCAGGTCGTTCCCGAGTTGACGCCTGTGGACGATGAGATTGTTGTCACCAAGACGACCGACAGTGCGCTGACCGGTACGAATCTGCGCATGATCCTGCACAACATGGGCATTCGGAACGTTATCGTAACCGGGATATTCACGGACCAGTGCATCAGTTCCTCCGTCCGGAGTCTTGCCGACGAGAGTTTCAATGTCGTTGTGGTCGAGGACTGCTGCGCGGCGGCGACAGAAGAACTGCACCTGAACGAGCTCAAGTCCATCAACATGATCTACTGCCATGTCGTTCAGCTGGATGATGTTTACGATTTTCTGGATGCGGGCGCCGCCTGACGGTAGACACGAAGCCGTACCGGCAGGGGCGACAGCGAGGTTGGTATGAGTAATCAAGCAGACCTTGGCGCTAACCGCTGGCGGCGGACCGACGATTGGGACGATCGCCCGCTTCGCAAGGACCTGTTCGCAGCCGAGGATCCGGAGAGCGGGTTCTCCGCATTTCATGGCGTCGCCGATCCGAAGCCGGGAATTAGTATCGTCGACGGGAAAATCGAGTCGATGGATGGCGTCGATGCCGCCGATTTCGACATGATCGACGCCTTTATCGCCATGCACCACATCGATGTGGACATCGCGCCGGAGGCCATGGAGATCCCCTCTGAAGAATTGGCGCGCATGCTTGTCGACATGAATGTGCCACGGACCGAGCTGACGCGCCTGTCGCGCGGTCTGACACCGGCGAAGCTCGCTGAGGTCGTCGCACAGCTCAATGCCATGGAACTCGGCTTTGCATACTCGAAGATGCGGGCGCGCCAGACGCCTGGTAATCAGGCGCACGTCACCAACGCAAAGGATGATCCGCTGCAGATGGCGGCCGACGCCGCGTTCGCCGTCGCACTCGGTTTCGACGAGATTGAGACGACGATGCGTGTTGCGCGGAACTCTTGGTCCAATGCGCTGGCGTGCTGCGTCGGATCCGCAGTCGGTCGGCCCGGTACGCTGTTCCAGTGCTCCAGTGAAGAAGCAGAGGAACTCGAGATCGGCATGGCGGGGTTCACGTCTTATGCAGAGACCGTTTCGGTGTACGGAACGGAGAGTGCGTTCATCGACGGCGACGATACACCGTGGTCGAAGGCCTGGCTGGCAGCCGCGTATGCATCACGCGGTGTCAAGATGCGTTGCACGTCGGGCGCTGCGGCGGAACTGCTCATGGGGTTCCATGAATCAAAGTCACTGTTATATCTCGAAGCGCGGTGTCTTTGCCTTCAGCGGGGAATGGGCTCGCAGGGTACGCAGAATGGCGGCATCGACGGCGCTCCGTTGGCGGCCTCCATTCCAGGTGGCGTGCGCGAGATCCTTGCCGAAAATCTGGTTGCGGTCTGGCTCGATCTGGAATGCGCGTCGGGCAACGATGCCCGGCATTCGGAATCGGACATGCGCGTTGGCGCCAAGATCGTGCCGTACCTGATCGGCGGTTCCGATCTGATATGCTCGGGTTTCGGTAGCATTCTGAAGTACGACAACTCGTTCAATCCGTCTTCTTTCAACGGAGAGGAACTGGAGGAGTTCCTCGTGCTGCAGCGCGACTTCGAGGCGGATGGTGGATTGACGACGGTCGAGGACACGCTGTCCCTGGCACTCCGGCATCAGGCCATCGGCGCCTTGTCGCATGTCTTGTCGGATCTTGATCTGGCGGAGGTTTCGGACGAGATGAAGCGATCCGTCGCGGTCGCGTCTGGATCGGAGGATACCGATAGCTTCGACGCCGGCGACGCCTCGGAGATCAGTGAGAAGATCCGGGCGCGCGGTATCACCGTGCTTGATGTCATTCGCTCGCTGCATCGAGGCGGTTTTGTCGAGGAAGCCGAGAACCTGCTGTTCTTGGTGAAGCTAAGGTTGTCAGGCGACTATCTGCAGACGTCGGCGGTCGTCCGCGACGGAAAGGTCATCAGCGCGATCAACGATCCGAACGAATACAGCGGTCCCGGGACCGGATACCGCGTAAGCGAGGCAAGGCGGAAGGAACTGGCCGCGATAAGGGATGAACTGACCCGTGACGAAGTGCTGCGTTTCGAAGCGGCAAGTCAGGGCGCAGAGTCGAAACGCATCGAGTATCGGACGATGGGTGCCGCCAAGGCCGGCACCGACCCGACGGAGATTGTCGTCGGCATTAGCCCGGGGTTCGGTACCAAGTTTTACCAGACCACGGCAGGTCATGCATTGAGCGCCGTACTCTGCGCACTCCGGGGCGGTATCGAGGAAGAAGGTTGCACAATGCGGACCGTTCGGCTTCTGCATACTGCGGATACATCGTTCCTGGGCCTGAGCGCAGCACGCCTCTCGGGCTCTGGTGTCGGCATCGGCATCCAGTCGAAGGGAACTGCGGTGATCCATCAACGCGACCGGTTGCCGCACAACAATCTCGAGCTGTTCTCGAATGCACCGATCACGAGTCTCGATCACTATAAGGCGATGGGGCGGAATGCAGCCGCCTACGCACGAGGTGAGATGCCGGAGCCGGTCGTGGTCAAGACGCACGGGGAGGCCCTGGGTGCGCGATACCATGCCAGGGTTGCCTTGATCTATGCGATTGAAACAGCGATGACCGAGAACAATGCCCCGCCCGAGGAAATCGACGTGCAGTTTCTCGGAGGTTCATCGTGAGCGACAAATCACCCGGCGCAATGGACTATCCCATCGCAGAGACCCAACCGGATCGGGTTGTTGGTGCGCGTGGACGATCGATCAATGATCTGACTATCGAAATGGTCGTCGACGGCGATGTGACCATGGAGGACCTTCGGATCACGCCGCAGGCACTTCTCGACCAGGCGAGCATCGCCCGATCTGTCGGCCGCACGATGCTGGCGGCGAACTTCGAACGCGCAGCGGAAATGACACGGGTGCCGCAGGAGGAAGTCGTCCGAGTTTACGAGCTTCTCCGACCCGGCCGTGCCGCTTCCAGGGATGTGCTGATGCAGGCGGCCATGAACTTGCGAGATACGTACGGCGCGGAGAAGCTCGCCAGATTTGTCGAGGAAGCGGCCGACGTCTACGAACGCCGAGGACTTTACCGTCAACGGTTCTGATTTTGTGGCGGCTGTAGCCGTCAAACCGACAGCGGAGATTGCGGGTTCGGCAACTGGTTGCTGCCGGCGATTCTCGCAGAATCCAGCGCTGAGACAGCGAACTGATCTGAATACTGACACCTGCGGAAGGACATCCGTGTTGTGCCGAGTCATCATTCCGAAACGTGGATCGTAGGTGCCTCGAGGAGACATACCCCGCGACCAGAACGTTGAAGTCTGCAGCAATGTAGCGGCTGAATTCTTGAGCTACAGCGCTTAGACGTTCCGGCGCGCCTTGACCTGAAGTCGGTAAGCATGAAGCAGCGGTTCGGTGTAGCCCGACGGCTGTTCGATGCCCTTGAACACGAGATCGCGTGCCGCGTTGAACGCCTCGCCGTCGAACGCCGGCGCCATCGGCCGGTAATTCGGGTCGCCGGCGTTCTGACGGTCGACGACTTCGGCCATCTTACGGAAAACGTCGTCCGCCTCCTCCGCGCTGACGATGCCGTGGTGCAGCCAGTTGGCGATGTGCTGCGCGGAAATCCGGCAGGTCGCGCGGTCCTCCATCAAGCCGACGTCGTTGATATCGGGAACCTTCGAACAGCCGACCCCCTGGTCGATCCAGCGCACGACGTAGCCAAGAATACCCTGTGCGTTGTTCTCAACCTCGCGGCGGATCTGCTGCTTCGTCCACTTTCGGTAGCTCGCAATGGGAATATCGAGAACTCCATCGACGTGGGCCCGCCGGCCGCCCTTGGCAAGCGTTTCCTGGACCTTGAACACGTCGACCTGGTGATAGTGAAGGGCGTGCAGCGTTGCCGCCGTCGGGCTCGGCACCCAGGCCGTGTTGGCGCCAGCCTTGGGATGTTCGATCTTGGTCTCGAGCATGGCCGCCATCTTGTCCGGCATCGCCCACATGCCCTTGCCGATCTGTGCTTTGCCCGACAGTCCGCACTCGAGCCCAATGTCGACGTTCCGGTTCTCATAGGCCGTGATCCAGCCCTTGCGCTTGATGAACTCCTTGCGGCTGAAGGGGCCGGCCTCCATCGAGGTGTGGATCTCGTCGCCGGTCCGGTCGAGGAAGCCTGTATTGATGAACGCGACCCGGTGTTTGGCGGCGCGAATGCATTCCTTCAGGTTGACGCTGGTGCGGCGTTCCTCGTCCATGATGCCGAGCTTCACCGTACAGGGCGTGAGCCCCAGGACTTTCTCGACGTGACTGAATGTCTCGTTGGTAAAGGCGACCTCGCCGGGGCCATGCAGCTTCGGTTTCACGACGTAGACGGAACCGGCGACCGAGTTGCGCACGCCGTCAGTCTTATTCAGGTCGTGCATCGCGATGAGCACGGTGACCAGCGCATCCATCAGGCCCTCGAAAACCTCGTTACCGTCGGCGTCGAGGATCGACGGATTGCGCATCAGCAGGCCGACGTTGCGGACCAGCATCAGCGCGCGGCCCTTTACCGAGGTCGCGCCGCCGCCCGGAGCGGTGTACTCGAGATCCGGGTTGAGCTGGCGGGTAAGCTGCTTGCCGGCTTTCTCGAAGGTATCCACGAGGTTCCCCTGCATGAGGCCGAGCCAGTTGCGGTAGGCCGCGACCTTGTCCTCGGCATCGACGCAGGCGACCGAGTCCTCGCAGTCCATGATCACAGTAATGGCGCTTTCGAGACGCACGTCCGCGAGACCCGCCTGGTCGCGGCTGCCGATCGGATGGGTCCGGTCGAATACGAGATCGACGTGCAGGCCGTTGTTGCGCAACAGGACCGAGTCCGGCGCCCGACGGTGGCCGCGGTAGCCGACAAATTTCTCGGGCTCCATCAGCGGCAGGTCGTCGACCAGTAACTGACCGTCATGGACATGATAGCGCCGGGCATCAGCGTGGCTTGTGCCCTCGAGCGGGAACGCCTGATCGAGGAAGACCCGGGCCCGCGCGACGACCCGCGCACCGCGCCCGCGGTCATACTCCGCCGACGCGGGCGGCGTGCCCATGGCGTCCGTGCCGTAGAGGCCGTCGTACAGGCTGCCCCAGCGGGCGTTCGCGGCATTCAGCGCATAGCGCGCATTGGTGACCGGTACCACCAGTTGCGGGCCTGGTACCGTAGCGATCTCCGGATCAATACGGTCGGACTCGATCTGGAAGGCGTCGCCTTCGGGCAGCAGATAACCGATCTCGCCGAGGAACGATTTGTAGGCCTCGTGGTCATGTGGCTTGTCGCGGTGTTTCAGGTGCCAGGCGCTGATCTGTTCCTGAAGCCTGTCACGGGTTTCGAGCAGCGACCGGTTCTTCGGCGTCAGCTCACGAACGATGTCCGACATTCCCTGCCAGAACGCATCGGCGTCGATGCCGGTTCCCGGAAGCGCCTCATTCTCCACGAACGCCGCCAGATTCTCGGCGACTTGCAACCCCGCCCGTTCGGTATAGCTTTCCCTTGAACTGCTCATCTCGACTCCGTCGTCCGGATTTCCCACTCTGTCATAGACCCGCAGACCGTCCCGCCGTCAAGTCGCGAGCGCGCTCCGAGCGTCTGGAGGAGCGACGGTTGTCATCGATTGGACGGTCGAGTTTCCGGAAACTCGCTGTAATGTAGTTCGTAATGCGCCGGCGGCGACCATGCCGGCAATCGGAACAGGGACGGGAGACTTCTGGTGACCAACGACATGGCTCTGATGGACGCGACGGCAACGGCGGCTGCGGTCGCATCCGGAAAAATATCGGCGGCGGAGCTGCTGGAAGCTGCGATCACCCGGGCGCAGGCACTAAACCCGTCGCTCAACGCGATCACGGTCGAATCCTTCGATACCGGGCGGCGGCTGGTTTCTGACGGCCTGCCCGAGGGACCGTTCACCGGCGTACCGTTCCTGCTGAAGGATCTCGGTGCCGAGGCGATCGACTTTCCGACCACCGCCGGATCGAATCTCTTCAAAGGTACCGTCTACTCCTACGATTCCGAAATCTACACGCGTCTCCGGAAGACCGGTGTCGTGACGTTCGGGCGCACGGCATCCCCGGAACTTGGAATCGGACCCGTGACCGAAGCCGGTGCCAACGGTGGTCCGACGCGCAACCCTTGGAACACCAACCACACGTCCGGCGGTTCGTCGGGCGGCGCTGGCGCTGCGGTCGCCGCCGGTATCGTGCCCGCGGCGCACGGCTCGGACGGTGGCGGATCGGTCCGCATTCCGGCATCGAGCTGCGGCCTTGTCGGTTACAAGCCGACCCGGGCGCGCCTGCCGGACGGTCCGGCCGCCGGCGAGGGCTGGGGCGGCATGGCAATCGACGGGTTCCTAACCCGTAGCCTTCGCGATACGGCAACACTACTCGACGCGGTCGCCGGACCGGATCTCGGCGCGCCTTACTGGGCGCCGCCGATGACGGGCACTTATGCCGAGGCGATGACACTCGATCCAAAGAACCTGCGGATCGCAGTTTCGACCCACACACTCTCCGGCGACGACGTGCATCCTGAATGTGCCGAGGCGGTGGAACGAACTGCCAAGGCTCTTGAAGGTCTCGGCCATCATGTCGAGCTGTTCGATGCAACGGTCGAGATCGAGCCCATGATGCGGGCGTGGACGACTATCGTGGCCTGCGGTACGGCGCTCAGCGTCAATGCCAAGATCAAGGAACCGGCCGACCTCGATAAGATCGACGGCGTGACGCGTGGCGCCGTCCGCTTTGCCGAAGGCAAGTCGGGTTCGGACTACCTCGCGGCGATCGAAACCGTTCACGCCTTCGGGCGACAGATGGCGCGTCGTCTCGATACCATCGACATTCTTGTCACGCCGACTCTCGGCGAACCGCCGGCTGAGGTCGGACGTTTCAAGCCGGTCAACGAGGATTTTCTGGATTACCGAACGGGCCCGGGCGGGGTTTTCGCCTATTCCCCCTATACGGCGGCGTTCAACGCCAGCGGACAGCCCTCCGTCTCGCTGCCGCTGCACTGGAGCAAGAACGACCTGCCGGTCGGCGTCCATCTCGCGGCATCGTTCGGCGACGACGAATTGGTCATGGCGGTCGCCGCGCAGCTCGAGATGGCAATGCCCTGGGCCGACAAGCAGAAAACGCTGATCCGCAAGCTGCTGGACTGACGCCATGGAGCTCATCAACCGGTCGGCGTGCGATGTGGTCGACGGGCTCCGGTCCGGCGAGTTGACCCCGGATGATCTGCTGGATGCCCTCGAAGCACGGATTGCCGCGGTCGACGACAAGGTGCACGCGCTTCCGACACTCTGTTTCGACCGGGCCCGCGCCGCCGCCGCAAGGCGCAAGGGCACGCCAGCGACGGAAGGCGACCTGCTCTGCGGTCTTCCGGTGCCGGTCAAGGACCTTTCCGAAGTGAGCGGCGTGCGGACCACCTTCGGATCGCCGATCTTCAAGGACTTCGTTCCCGATTTCTCGGCGCATATCGTTGAGCGCATCGAGGCGTCGGGCGGCATCGTCTACGCCAAATCCAACACGCCGGAGTTCGGCGCCGGGGCGCAGACCTTCAACGAGGTCTTCCCGGCAACGCGAAATCCCTGGAATCTCGGCATGAGCGCCGCCGGGTCGTCAGGTGGCGCCGCAGCCGCGCTGGCGTCCGGCTTGGCGTGGCTGGCGCACGGCTCCGACATGGGGGGATCGTTGCGTAATCCGGCCAGTTTCTGCGGCGTGGTCGGCCTCCGGCCGTCGCCCGGGCGAGTGCCGTGCGGCTCCGGATCCGATTCCTTCGCCAACCTGGCCGTCGAAGGACCGATGGCGCGCGATGTCGACGACGTGGCGCTATGTCTGGACGCAATGTGCGGTCTGGAGCCGCGCGAACCACTAAGCTTGGAGGCGCCGCCAGATTCCTTCCGCGCGGCTGCCGCCGAACGACGGCCGCCGAAGCGTGTCGCCTACAGTGCCGATCTCGGCATCACGCCCGTCGACCCGGAAGTCGCGGCAATCACCGGGCGTGCGGTCCGGGCGTTCGAGACCGCCGGCGCCGAGGTGATCGACGCGCACCCGGACATGAGCGAAGCGCACGATGTGTTTCAGGTCCTTCGCGCGCACGATTTTGCCGTCGGACTGGGCGATGCTTACCGCCATCAGCGGGGTCTGCTGAAACCCGAAGTCGTCTGGAACATCGAACAGGGGCTGAACCTCAGTGCAGACGACATCGCGACGGCGATCAAGCGTCGCGGCGAACTCGTGACCCGGGCCATGACCTTCATGGGCGATGTCGATATCCTGGCGACACCGGCGACCATCGTGCCGGCATTCCCGGTCGAGTGGCGCTATCTCGAGGAGTGCGCGGGCACCCGCTTCGATACCTACATCGACTGGCTGGCGATCGTCTACGCGATCACCTTGACAGGACTGCCGGCGATTTCCATCCCGTGCGGGTTCACGAAGGCGGGCCTGCCGGTCGGACTTCAACTCGTCGGCAGACCGCGGGGTGAAGCAGCCCTGTTGTCGGCGGCCGGCGTGATACAGGACCTGCTCGGTCTCCCATGCACGCCGATCGACCCGAAGGAATGAGTATCATCTGACGGAGGACATGAGCATGAGAACGGTCTACAGCGAGAAACACCGGCTGCATTTTCCACAGGGCGAACTCTATGGCGGCGAATTGGTCACGCCGTTCGAACGGCCGTCGCGGATCGAGTACATCCTCCGCCGCCTAAGCGAAGTCGGCATGCCCGCGCCCGAGGCACCCGGCGAGGTCGATGTCGCGGCGATTGGCGCCGTTCACGACGTAAGCTATCTCGCGTTCCTGGAGCATGCCTGGGACGAGTGGAAGGCGGCAGGCTTCGGCGGCGAGATCATCGCTGCCTCGATGCCAGTCCGGCGTCAGGCCAACGTCCGGCCGCCGCGCAATATCGATGGCAAGGTCGGCTACTACTGCTTAGCGTCCGAGACGGCGATCACCGCCGGGACGTGGCAGGCGGCGCTTGCCTCCGCCGCAACCGTTCAGTCGGCGCAGAAGCTGGTCGCCGGCGGCGAGCGGGCCGCGTTCGCGCTGTGCCGCCCGCCCGGCCACCACGCCAGCAAGGATCAGTACGGCGGCTACTGTTTCATCAACAATGCCGCCGTCGCGGCGCAGATGTTTGTCGCCGGGGGAGCGTCGCGGGTCGCCATCCTCGATGTCGACTTTCACCACGGCAATGGCACGCAGGATATCTTCTATGATCGGGGCGACGTGCTGTTCTGTTCGCTCCACGGACAGCCCGAGGATGCGTTTCCCTACTTCGTTGGTTACGCGGAAGAGACCGGCGCCGGTGCCGGCGAGGGTTTCAACGTCAATTACCCGATGGCCGAAGGCAGTCCCTTTGCCGTCTGGCGCGAGTCGCTGACGGACGCGATCTCGAAGATCCGTGATTTCGGCCCCGATGCACTGGTGGTGTCGCTCGGTGTCGATACGTTTGAGGAAGACCCGATCAGCTTCTTCAAACTTAAGAATGACGACTACAAGACCATGGGCGCGGACATCGCGGCCCTCGGGCTGCCGACCCTGATCGTCATGGAAGGCGGTTACGCCATCGAGGACGTCGGCATCAACACGGTCAATGTCCTTGAGGGGTTCGAGGGCGCCTGATCCAGGCGCACAAAAGAAAACGGGCCGGCGGTTGCCGGCCCGTTTCGTATTGGTGAACGGCAGGATTACTTCTGCAGTTCGGTCCAGATCGCCGTGTAGATTTCCTGCACTTCCGGCGGGCACGTCGGCGCGAAGAAGCCGGCATCGACGAACTCTTCCGGAATTACGACTTCCGGCGCGGTCGCCATGTCTTCCGGCATGAATGCTTCCGACCCCTTGATGCCGTTTGCATAACGGGCGAAGGCCGAGATCAGCGCGGCGTTCTCCGGTTCCATGATGAAGTTCAGGAAGGTCTTGGCTTCCTCGACGTTCTTGGCGTCCTTGAGGATCGCGACGCTGTCCATCCAGAGCGAGTAACCCTCACGCGGATAACCGTACTGCACGTCCGGGTTCTGCAGGCGGGCGCGGAAAGCGGCACCGTTCCAGTAGAGCGAGGCCGCGAGGTCGCCGGCGGCGATCTTCTCGATCACACCGTATTCCATCGACAACCACTTCGGCTTGGCTGCAATAAGGACATCGCGCGCCTTCTTGAGGGCTTCCTTGTCGCTGGTGCAGGGCTCGCTGCCGACGTAACGCAGCGCGGTACCCATGACGTCGCCCATTTCCGGTGCGACGTTGATCTTGCCGACGAGTTCTGCCGGCGGGTCGAAGATGATCGACGAGGTGTTGATGTCGCCGCCATAGACGGCGGTGTCGACCATGACACCGACGCTGCCCCACTGCCAAGGAACGGTGTACCGGCGGCCCGGATCCCAATCGGGGTTCTTCCAGACGTCGGCGACGTTCTTAAAGTTCGGCATCTGGTCGGGGCGTGCCTCAAGCAGCAGGCCTTCGCGGATCCAGATCGGTACGTAGCTCGACGACGGCACCACCATGTCGAAGCCGTGCCCGCCGGCCTTGATCTTGGCGAGCGCGCTGTCGTTATCGTCATAACCGGTGATGGTCACCTTGATGCCGGTTTCCTTTTCGAATTTCTCGATCAATTCCGGGTTCGTGTAGTTGCCCCAGTTGAAGAAATTCAACTCGCCGGCCGCCTTGGCCGGGGCGCCGGCAATCATCATGCCAACGCTCAATGCTGCAGTTGCGACTGCTGTCTTCCACTTCATCGTGCAAACTCCCTTTTCTTCAGTTTCGGTCTTGTTATTGGCCCCATGCCTAGTAGGTGGAAATTTATCGCCTTTCCTTGTTGAGGAAAAAGAAAATCGTGACCATGACTACGGAGACGCCCAGCAGCACAGTCGATATGGCGTTGACCTCGGGCGTGATGACGCGCCGCAACTGCCCGAGCATGTAGGTTGGTAGCGTGTCCTGGCCGGCGGACTTGACGAGTTCGGTGATGACCACATCGTCCAGCGAAATCACGAACGCCAGCATGAACCCGGCAAGGATCCCCGGCCACATCAAGGGTAGCGTCACGCGTCGGAAAACCCGCCACGGTGTGCCGTAGAGATCGGCAGCGGCGGTTTCGAGTGTCGTATCCATGCCCTCGAGTCGGGCCCGGATTGGCAGGTACGCGAACGGAATACAGAACGCCGTGTGGGCGATGATCAGGTAGGCCATGCCGTGGTACTCGGTCGCAGCCTTGATCGACGCGAATACGATGAGCAGAGCCACAGCGGTGACGATCTCGGGTACCATCAGGGGCTGGTTGATCATGGCGTAGACCAGCGTTAGCCCGCGGTAGGTGCCCGTGCGTGTCGTGCCGAGCGCCGCCATGGTGGCCACTGTCGTCGAGATTACGGCTGCGGAGCAGGCCAGGTACACCGACCGGATCGTTGCCTCCTGCACAAGCTCATTCTCCCAGGCCGAGTAATACCAACGTAGTGACAAGCCCTCCCAGATGGCGAGCGAAACACCGGCATTGAATGAATAGATCACCAGCGGCAACAGCGGTGCGTAGAGTACGATGAAACAGATCGCCGCGATCTCGGTGAAGCCCGTCTGAGCCTTGACGGAGAAGCCGCGGTTGCGGCCGAACGGGAGAGAAAAGCCGCTCATCTCAATGCTGCCTCACGTCGGACTTGGTTGCGCTCCTGACGTAGAACAGTAGTGCCACCATCACGATGACAAGCAGCGTCAGCGCGAGAGCGGAGCCGAGCGGCCAGTTGCGGCCCTGGCCGAACTGCAGTCCGATCAGGTTGCCTAGCATCATGTTCTTGCCGCCGCCGAGGATTCTAGGTGTTACGTAGGCGCCGAGCGACGGAATGAATACCAGGATGGAGCCGGCGATCACGCCCGGCTTGGTCAGCGGGAAAATGAGCCGCTTCAGGACCTGGAATCTTGTCGCGTAGAGATCGTAGGCAGCCTCGACGAGGCGGAAATCGAACTTCTCCATGGACGCGTAGATCGGCAGCACCATGAGCGGAAGGTAGACATAGGCCATGCCGACCAGAATGGCGAAGTCGGTGAACAGGATCTGGATGGGTTCGTTGATGATGCCCGTTGCCATCAGGATCGTGTTGATGACGCCCTGGTTGCGGATCAGTTCCATGATTGCGAACGTGCGGATCAGCAGGTTGATCCAGAACGGAATAGTGATCAGGAATAGCCAAACGTTGCGGGTCGAGGCCGGCCGGGTGGCGATGAAGTAGGCGGTCGGAAATCCCAGCAGGAAACAGATCACCGTGGTCATGATCGAGAGGCGGACGGACCGCCACAGGATTGACACGTGGGCATCGGCGATCCCCAGGGTGCCGTCGAAGATATCACGCTGCAGGAAGACGCTGATCCAGCCGTCGATCGAGAAGCTCCAGACGATGCCGCCGTAGTCGCCCGGCGTCAGGAAGGAGTATATCAGAACGACAAGGAGAGGGCCGGAGGCCGCGCACAGCAGGATGATCAGTGCGGGTGTGTTCAGGAGCCACCGATTGCGCACATCGGCCCGGCGGGCTTGCTCGACTAGACTAATCCCCTTGTCGTTTTCCGTGTTCATGATCAGTCCCGAAGAACCTGTACGGAGTTATTCTCAATTGTGACGTCGACGTCCTGACCCGTGGCGACGCCCAGGTCGCTGTCGCGCGAGTTCTGAATGCGCGCGACGAACATGCTGTCGTCTCGAAGCTTCACGTAGTAGTGGGTGTCGGTGCCGACGTAGACGACGTTGGCGAGCGTACCCGACAACTGGCCAGATCCGGCTGGCGCGAGATTAGCGTGTTCCGGTCGCACCACCGCCGTGACGTTCTGGCCGACGGCCGGCACGTCGATCCCCTCAGGCAGATCGGCCGTCACTTTCTTGCCGGCATCGAGCTTCAGTGTGACCTTGCGGCCCTCGCTGGAGATAACGTTCGCGGACAGGAAGTTTGTATCGCCGATGAAATCGGCGACGAAACGTTCCGCCGGGTGGTCGTAGATGTCGCGCGGCGAACCAAGTTGGAGAATCTTGCCCTGGCTCATCACGGCGACGCGGTCCGACATGGTCAGTGCTTCTTCCTGGTCGTGGGTGACGAACACGAAGGTGATGCCGGTTTCGTTCTGCAGACGCTTGAGTTCGATCTGCATGTCCTTGCGGAGCTTGTAGTCGAGCGCCGACAGCGGCTCGTCAAGCAGCAGGACCTTGGGGTGCGGCGCAAGGGCGCGGGCCAGTGCAACGCGCTGCTGCTGACCACCTGAAATCTGATCGGTTCGCCGGTCTCGGAGCTCGTTCATGCGCACCAGGCTAAGCATGCGCTCGACGGTGTCGCGGACCTCGTCCTTTGGCTTGTCCTGCATCTCGAGGCCGAACCCGATGTTCTGCGCAACGGTCATGTGCGGAAACAGTGCGTAGCTCTGGAACACGGTATTGACCGGACGCTGGTAGGGCGGCAGTTGCGAGATGTCCTCGCCGTCGAGCAGGATCTGCCCCGCCGTCGGGTGGTCGAAACCGGCGATCATCCGCAGCAGCGTCGTCTTGCCACAGCCGGACGGGCCTAGGAGGGTCAGAAACTCGTTCTCGCGAATATTGATCGAGACGTCGTCTACGGCCCGGACTTCCGACGCTCCGCTGCCGAAAATCTTCGTGACGCGCTGCACCTCGATCGAATACCGATCGCCCGATCCGAGACTGCTCAAATCCCCGCTCCCTGATTCCGTCTTTTATCCGTGCCTGCCAATACCTACGCGGGCGCGTGTCCCCAACCGCGCGCCGGAGTGCAGTGCACATTCATTGTGAGAACACTAGGGCAGATGACGCAAGGTGGATATGTGACACTGGGGCCATTGACATTCATGATTGTTGTGTTTCCCAATGGTGGGTTATGGGGCGAAAACGCCCGATTCACACCGTCTCTTGAGGGAAAAATGGACCTGTCCGAGTATGCGGGTTTTGACGGCCTCGGCCTGGCGGAACTCGTTGCCAAAGGGGAAGTATCGCCGCGCGAGCTTGCGATAACCGCCGTCGGGGCGATTTCCGCGACAGACGACAAGTTGAAGGCTGTCGTCGAACTTTATGGCGACCGTATTGCGGATCTCGACGAAACGCAGCTCGGCGGCGGCCCGTTTCGCGGTGTTCCATTCCTGATCAAGGACGTCGGCGGGCACGAAGCCGGCCGCAAGATCGAGTTCGGCTCGCGCCTCTGCGAGGGCATGTTGGCGAAGGTCGATACGAACTTCATCAAGCTCCTGCGCGCTGCCGGGCTGAATGTCATCGGCCGCTCCAACACGCCTGAGTTCTCCATCGCCGGGTCGGCCGAGAACCTGCTGTACGGCAACACGTCAACGCCGTGGCGGCTCGGTCGAAGCGCCGGCGGGTCGACCGGTGGCGGCGCGGCGGCCGTCGCCGCGGGTATGGTGCCGCTGGCACATGGTTCGGATATTGCCGGTTCCATCCGGATTCCCGCCGCGTGGAGCGGCTGTGTCGGCCTCAAGCCGTCACGCGGCATGGTCTCGGCCGGACCGCTGATCGACGAGGCCGGTTTCGGAATGGCGATGAACTTCGTGCAGTCCAAATCGATGCGCGATACCGCCGCGATGATGGATTGCCTCGCCGTGCCGCAGCCCGGCGACCCGTTCGAGGTCCGTCGGCCGGGGCGGCCATTTGCCGACTTTCTGCAGCCGCCCGACAAGTCGCTGAAGATCGGGCTGACGACCGCGCCGTTGATCCCGGATGCGCCAGTGGACGCCGAGGTCATCGCCGCGACCCAGGCGGTGGCCGATTTCCTCTCGGGTTACGGCTATTTGGTCGAGGTGGCGGACCCGCCGTTCGATCACGTCGAGGCGTCGTTGATGATGATCGATTTCTGGTTCTTCGGTTTCGACAAGCGGCTCGACGGCTATGCCGAGGCGACCGGGCGGAAGGTTGGACAGGACACGGTCGAGCCGATCGTGCTCAAGATATACGAATTGGCGAGATCGATCGATCCAGGCCGCTTCACCGACGCGATTGCCTGGATGAACGGGGCGCGGCGCGAGCTCGGTGCGTTCTTTGAAACGTATGACGTGCTGCTGAGCCCGACGGCGGCAGTGCCGGCCCCGGCTCACGGGCTGTATGGACTCAGTGTCCCCGACATGGATGTTGCCGAGTACATCGTCTATGCCGACAAGCCGGTCCAGTTCTGCTTCATGTACAATGTCATGGGGGCGCCGGCGATCTCGTTGCCGCTCGCCATGCATTCGTCGGGCTTGCCGATCGGTGTGCAACTTGGCGCCAGACCGCAGCGCGACGAAGTGCTGATCGGGCTGGGCGCGCTACTGGAGCAGGCGATGCCGTGGCATGACCGGATTCCCCCGCTGGGTGTTGCTGGCAGCGCGATCTGAGCGTTTTACCGGTCTTCGCGACGCGGCCCATTTGGCGCGGCCCTTAATCGATGACGGGCAAGCCGTAAACAAGAGCGCAATAACAATCTCTTAGACCGCCGCCGCCGCAGTGCTCTTCGTGCTGGGGATAAAATCACCTTGACCGGTATTAATTATGTGGTATGCCAGATAATGAAAACAAGAATACGTGACGGTAAAACGCTGTCCGACAATGGGAGAGGCGGGCCGGTGCGGCATGCATCGACTTGGAGAACGATTTGATGGCGACCTCGCTAGAGCTCGAACCCGTTGCCGTGAACTTCACATTGAAGGATCACATCCACGCGGTGTTGCGCGACGCCATCATGAGCATGAATATCTACGATGAGAACACCGATACCCGCTTAGACGAACGCAAGATGGCGGAGCAGCTGGGCATCTCCCGCACCCCGGTCCGCGAGGCCCTGGCCCGGCTTGAGCAAGACGGCTTCGTCGAAATCCTGCCGCGCAAAGGTGTATTCGTCCGGCGCAAGACGCTGGAAGAGGTTCTCGACATGATCGTGGTCTGGGCCGCTCTCGAAAGCATGGCCGCGCGGCTTTCGACCGAGCTGGCATCCGACGATGAACTCGTCGCCCTGAAGAACCTTGCCGTGATGAACGGCAGGTCGCCGAACGCATGCGACGAGTATTCGGAGGCGAATATCCGTTTTCACCAGCGCATCATAAACTTGTCGCAGTGCAAGCTGATCATGGAAACGGCCGACGGCTTGTTTCTGCACATGCACGCGGTGCGCCGCCGGGCCATGACCGAGGGAAACCGTGCAAGCCTCTCCGTGCCGGACCATCTGGAGATCGTCGACGCCTTGAGGAGCCGCGACGGCGATCTGGCGGAGCGGCTGGTGCGCGAACACACCATGCGCCTGCATGATCACGTCAGAATGAATTGGTCGAGATTCGAACGACCGAGAATCGGCGAAGTCGCCGAGTAACCGTCAACGCCGGCATAGCGGCAGTAATGGAACGCCAGAGGAGAGACTGGGATGTCGACAGCAGCAAAAAAGATTGAACAGATTGACCAGCCGGAAGGTGCGTTGACCGATGGTTTCCATCTCATCATCGATGCGCTCAAGCTGAACGATATCAACAACATCTATAATGTCCCGGGCATTCCCATCACCGACCTCGGCCGTTTCATGCAGGCTGCGGGCATGCGCGTTCTGTCGTTTCGTCACGAGCAGCACGCCGGCTACGCGGCGGCGATCGCGGGCTTTCTGACCAAGAAGCCCGGCGTCTGCATGACCGTCTCGGCGCCGGGTTTTCTCAACGGCCTGACCGCGTTGGCGCATGCCACCACCAACTGCTATCCGATGATCCTTATCAGCGGTTCGTCCGAACGTGAAATCGTCGACCTGCAGCAGGGCGACTATGAGGAAATGGATCAGCTCGCGATCGCCAAGCCGCTGTGCAAGGCCGCGTACCGCATCCTGCACGCCGAGGACATTGGCATCGGTATCGCCCGCGCCATCCGCGCCGCCGTTTCGGGCCGTCCCGGCGGCGTTTACCTCGACATTCCCGCCGCGCTGCTCGGTCAGACCATGGATGCCGCCGCCGGCGAGAGATCCCTGGTCAAGGTGATCGACGCCGCACCGGCTCAGATCCCGTCGGCGGACGCCGTCAAGCGCGCGCTTGACGTGCTCAAGGGCGCGAAGCGCCCACTGATCATCCTCGGCAAGGGCGCTGCCTACGCGCAGGCCGACGAGGACATCCGCGCGCTCGTGGAGAAAAGCGGAGTTCCCTACCTCCCCATGAGCATGGCCAAGGGGCTGCTGCCGGACACCCATCCGCAGTCGGCGGGCGCTGCGCGTTCGCTGGTGCTCAAGGAGTCGGATACGGTCATGTTGATCGGTGCACGCCTCAACTGGCTGCTTTCGCATGGCAAAGGTAAGGCCTGGGGCGAGGCGCCGAAGAAGTTCATCCAGATCGACATCGAGCCCCGTGAAATGGACAGCAACGTGGAAATCGCCGCGCCGTTGGTCGGCGATATCGGTTCCTGCGTTAAGGCGCTGCTGGACGGCATGGGCAAGGACTGGAAATCGCCGCCGGCCGAGTGGACCGATGCCATTCGCGCGAAGGTCGAGACCAACGTCCAGAAGATGGCGCCGAAGCTTCAGAATAACAACAACCCGATGGACTTCCACGGCGCGCTGGGCGTGCTGAAGCAGGCGATCGCCGAAAATCCCGACGCGATTCTCGTCAACGAGGGCGCCAACACCCTCGACTTCGCCCGTGGCGTGATCGACATGTACAAGCCGCGCAAGCGTCTCGACGTCGGCACCTGGGGCGTCATGGGCATCGGCATGGGCCAGGCGGTTGCCGCCGCCGTCGAGACCGGCAACCCCGTGCTCTGCATTGAGGGCGACAGCGCCTTCGGCTTCAGCGGCATGGAGGTCGAGACAGTTTGCCGCTACAACCTGCCGGTCACCATCGTGATCTTCAACAACTCGGGCATTTACCGCGGTACCGACCAGAACACGGCCGGCGACGATCCGGCGACCACCGTTTTCGTGCCCGAGGCCCGCTATGACCAGATGATGGAAGCGTTCGGCGGGCAGGGCTATGTTGTGCGTTCGCCCGACGAGCTCCGCCAGGCAGTGCGGGAGGCGATGGCCTCGGGCAAGCCGAGCCTGATCAACGCGATTATCGACCCGGCGGCGGGCACGGAAAGCGGCCGCATCGGTAACCTCAACCCGCAGAGCGTCGTTTCCAAGAAGTGACCCGGAACAACGTCAGTCAACAATCGAGTAAAGGAGCCTCCCATGAAAGCTCTTGAAGGGGTCAAGATCCTGGACTTCACCCACGTCCAGTCCGGTCCCACCTGCACCCAGCTCCTGGCCTGGTTCGGCGCGGACGTGATCAAGGTCGAACGCCCCGGCGTGGGCGACGCGACGCGCAAGCAGCTGGTCGACGTGCCGGATGCCGACAGTCTCTATTTCACCATGCTCAATCACAACAAGCGGTCGATCGAACTGAATTCGAAGAACGAGACAGGCAAGCAGGTCCTCACCCGCCTGATTGAGGAATGCGACGTGCTGGTCGAGAACTTCGCGCCGGGTGCGTTGGATCGCATGGGCTTCGGCTGGGAACGCATCCAGGAAATCAACCCGCGTATCATTATGGCCTCGGTCAAGGGGTTCGGCCCCGGCAAGTATGAGGACTGCAAGGTCTATGAGAACGTCGCCCAGTGCGCCGGCGGTTCGGCGTCCACTACGGGTTTCCGCGACGGCATCCCGATGGTGACCGGCGCGCAGATCGGCGACTCTGGTACCGGGCTGCACCTTGCGCTCGGTATCGTGACCGCGTTGTTCCAGCGCGAGAAGACTGGCAAGGGCCAGAAGGTTCTGGCTGCGATGCAGGACGGCGTTCTCAACCTTTGCCGTGTGAAGCTCCGCGATCAACAGCGTCTCGAACGCGGCCCGCTCAAGGAGTACTCGCAGTACGGCGAAGGCGTGCCGTTCGGTGAGGCGACGCCGCGTGCCGGCAACGACTCGGGCGGCGGTCAGCCCGGCCGCATCCTGAAGTGCAAGGGCTGGGAGTCGGATCCCAATGCCTATACCTACTTCATCACTCAGGCCGCCGTCTGGGAGAAGATCTGCGACGTCATCGGCGAGCCGGAGTGGAAAACCAAGGAAGGCTATGCCACTCCGCCCGAACGTCTCGACAAACTCAATGAGGTCTTCGACCGAATCGAGCAGTGGACGATGACCAAGACCAAGTTCGAGGTCATGGACATCTGCAATCCGCTCGACATTCCGGTCGGCCCGATCCTCAGCATGAAGGAAATCGCCGAGGACGAGGGCCTGCGCGAGACGGGTACGATCGTCGAGGTCGATCATCCCGAACGCGGCAAGTATCTCTCGGTCGGGTGCCCGATCAAGTTGTCGGATAGCCCGGTCGATGTGACGCGTTCGCCACTGCTCGGTGAACATACGGTTGAGATCCTCAAGGAGGTTCTCGGCTACGACGGCGAGGAACTGCAGAACGTCATCGAATCCGGTGCGGTCGGCGAGGTTTCACAGGAAGCGGCTGAGTAGGGAGGGATTTGATGCGTCTCATCGTCATGGGCCAGCAGGCGTTCGGCAAGGACGTCCTGGCCAAGTTGTTGGAAGCCGGAAGGGACGAGGTTGTCGCGGTCTACTGCGAGCCGGACCGGGAAGGCAAACCCGTCGATCCGATCAAGGAGTACGCGCTTGAGCAGGGCCTGCCGGTCTACCAGCCGGCGCACTTCAAGGAGCAGGAAACGCTCGATGAACTGGCGGCGCTCAAGGCCGACCTGATGGTCATGGCGTTCGTCAACGTGTTCGTGCCGGAGGCGGCGCGCGATACGCCGACGCACGGATCGATCTGCTTCCATCCGTCGCTGCTGCCACTGCATCGGGGGCCGTCCGCGGTAAACTGGCCGATCATCATGGGCAGCAAGAAGTCGGGCTATTCGTGGTTCTATCCGACCGACGGTCTGGACGAGGGCGATGTACTCCTGCAGTGGGAGTGCCCGATTGAAGCCGACGACACGGTGATCGATCTCTATTTCAAGAAGATCTATCCGTCAGCCGTGGACTCGGTCCTTGAGGTCTGCGACCTCTACCGGAACGGCAATCCGCCGCGCATCGAGCAGAACGAGTCCGAGGCGACCTACGAACGCCGCTGCACGACAAAACACTCGCGCATCGATTGGAACAAGCCGGTCGGCCAGGTCTATGATCTAATCCGCGGCACCAATCCGGCGCCGGGTGCATGGACGACGTTCAACGGTGAAGAACTCGGCGTCTTTGACTGCGACCGGGTTGCCGGCGATGGTATCAGCAGCCGCATTATGGACGTGTCCGATGACGGCGTGACCGTGCAGTGTATTGGCGGCCGCATTCAACTCAAGCGCGTGCGTCCGGCCGGCGGTGGCAAGGTCCCGGCGAATGAGTGGGCGGCGGAGGTCGGTCTCGAACCCGGCGCCACGCTCGGCGAGTAGACTGGAAACACGAGAACAACGCTCGGCCCGGTGACAAGAAACGACCAGGCTGAACAGGGAGAGGAACTGCAGATGTCCGATATCGAAATTGCCCGCAAGGCGAACAAGCAACCCATCCAGGAAATCGGAGCGAAGCTCGGCATCGATCCCGAACATCTGCTTCCTTTTGGCCACGACAAGGCCAAGGTTTCCGCGGACTTCATTTCGTCGCTGTCGGACCGCCCCGACGGCAACCTGATCCTGGTCACGGCGATCAACCCGACGCCGGCCGGCGAAGGCAAGACGACGACCACGGTCGGTCTCGGCGACGGTCTCAACATGATCGGCAAGAAGACGGCGATCTGCATTCGCGAGGCCTCGCTCGGCCCGAACTTCGGCATGAAGGGTGGCGCCGCTGGCGGCGGTTACGCTCAGGTCGTGCCGATGGAGGATATGAACCTCCATTTCACCGGCGACTTCCACGCCATCACCAGTGCCCACAACCTGCTGTCGGCCATGCTCGACAACCACATTTACTGGGGCAACTCGCTCGACATCGACGTTCGCCGCGTTGCGTGGCGCCGGGTCCTCGACATGAACGACCGGGCGCTCCGTCAGATCACCGCGTCGCTCGGCGGGGTCGCCAACGGTTTCCCGCGTGAGGCCGGTTTCGATATCACAGTGGCGTCCGAAGTCATGGCCATCCTTTGCCTGGCCAGCGGTCTGAAGGATCTTGAGAAGCGTCTCGGCGACATGATCGTGGCCTACCGCCGCGACCGCAGCCCGGTGTTCTGCCGCGACATCAAGGCGGAAGGCGCGATGGCCGTTCTACTGAAGGACGCTATGCAGCCAAACCTCGTGCAGACACTCGAGAACAACCCCGCTTTTGTCCATGGCGGACCGTTCGCCAACATTGCGCACGGTTGCAACTCGGTAGTCGCTACCAAGACGGCGCTCAAGCTCGCAGACTATGTCGTGACCGAAGCTGGTTTCGGTGCCGATCTCGGCGCCGAGAAGTTCTTCGACATCAAGTGCCGCAAGGCGGGTCTGACCCCGAAAGCCGTTGTTTTGGTTGCGACCGTTCGCGCCATGAAGATGAACGGCGGAGTTAAGAAGGACGATCTCGGCCAGGAAAACGTAGCCGCGGTGACTGCCGGTTGCTCGAACCTCGGACGTCATCTCGAGAACCTCAAGAAGTTCGGCGTTCCGGCCGTGGTCGGTATCAACCACTTCGTCACTGATACCGACGCCGAGGTTGAGGCGATCAAGGCCTACTGTGCCGACTTCGGTGCCGAGGCGATCGTCAACACCCACTGGGCAGACGGCGGCAAGGGCATCACCGAGACCGCGAAGAAAGTTGTCGAGTTGGTCGAGGGTGGCAGCGCGGCTTACAAGCCGCTCTACCCCGACGACATGGGGCTCGCGGACAAGATCGAAATCATTGCCAAGGAAATCTACCGGGCCGACAACGTCGTCATCGACAAGTCGATCCGCAGCCAGCTCGAGGCTTGGGAAGAAGCCGGTTACAAGCACCTGCCGATCTGCATGGCAAAGACCCAGTACTCGTTCACGACTGATCCGAACTGGCGCGGCGCGCCGACCGGTTTCTCGATCCCCATTCGTGAGGTTCGACTTTCTGCGGGTGCTGGCTTCGTTGTCGCGATCTGCGGCGAGATCATGACGATGCCTGGCCTGCCGCGCGTGCCGGCAGCCGAAACGATCCGCATCAACGATGACGGATTGATCGATGGACTGTTCTAAGGGCCGCATTATTTGGGGAGGTTTCTAAGATGTTTCGCAGGGTGCTCGTTCCCGTCCGTGGCGACGGCCAAGGCAAAAACGTACTGACTCTCGGCGGGGCGATCGTGCGTCCCAACGGCGGCCATCTGCAGGTCATTCACGTCCACGCCCGACCGGAAGATCTTCTGCCTTTTGGCGTGCCGGTGCCGAAATCGATCAAGGAGTCCATCCTATCGACGGCCCGCAGCGTTGCGGAAGCTGAGGAAGGACGCCTGCACGAACTGTTCAGAGAGTATTGCAGTACCCACGACGTCGAGGAGGTCACGACGCCCCCTGCTGATTTTTCCCCCGGCACGGTGACCGCGACGTGGCAGGAAGAGGAAGGCAAGCAGGCCGCGATCGTCGGCATTCACGGCCGGCTTGCCGACCTCGTTGTCGTTGCGCGGCCTGACCGCAACTCAAACCTGGGCATGAACACGTTCCAGAGTTCTTTGTTCGCCGTCGGTGCGTTGACCGCCGTCGCGCCGGACCGCGAAGTTGCGAGCGTGCTCGACCACGTCGCAATCGGATGGAACGGTAGCGTCGAATCTGCGCGCGCAGTGAAGCGGTCGATGCGGTTGCTGGACAACGCCAAGAAGCTGACGATCGTGTCGGGCGAGGCGGAGCAGAAGCCGGTTCTCGGCCCGGATGCGTTGCGCGATTATTTTGCGAGTTACGGTCTGGACGCCGACATCAAGACCTTCTCTGCGAATGAAGACAATCTGGGCAAGGCCCTTATCGACACCGTCGAAGGGTCCGGCGCGCAGATGTTTGTCATGGGTGCATATGGTTCGGGGTCGCGCGGAGATTTCGTTCTCGGCGGCGCCACTGAGTACGTCCTCCATCATGCGGATTTCCCGCTGTTGATGGCGCATTAATGTTATGAAAACACAAGCTTTTTGGCAGCACTGGACTGAGGTGGTGGAATAGAGCAGAATTCGTTTCCATCGTTGACGATGCTTGATATATTGATGTATCTGGCATGCCAGATGCCACAAGAGTAAGAAGCCCACAAACGGGACAGGATTTGTAGAGGCCACCGGCTATCGTGCTGGTGCGCCCAACCAAGGGAGAAAAAATATGGGAAAGCTTAAAAGACTGGCGTTGGGCCTCGGCGTTGCCGTGTTCGGCCTTGCGTCCGTGATGGGCACCATCACGTCTGCAAAAGCGTGGGAGCCCCGCAAGCCGGTTGAGTTCATCATCATGGCCGGTACGGGCGGTGGTGCTGACCAGATTGCGCGCCTGCTTCAGGGCCTGATCGAGAAGAAAGATCTCTCGCCGCGGCCGTTCATTCCGATTAACAAGCCTGGCGGTTCGGGCGCCGAAGCGCTGCGCTACCTGCAGGGCAAGGCGGGCGATGATCACACCCTTCTCGTGACCCTGAACAGCTTCTACACCACGCCAATCATCCAAACTGATCTGGGCGTTGACGTCTCCAAGTTCACGCCGATCGGCCGCATGGCTCTCGACACCTTCCTGCTGTGGGTCCATCAGGACAGCGGCATCAATGATCTCGATAGCTATGTCTCGAAGGTCAAGGCGGCAGGCAAGGGCTGGAAAGTCGGCGGTACCGGCTCGGGTCAGGAAGACTCCATCCTGACGGCGATGATGGAAGCCGAGTTTGGTTATGAAGTCACCTACATCCCGTTCCCGGGCGGTGGCACCGTGGCCAAGAACCTCGTCGGCAAGCACATCGATTCGACGGTCAACAACCCGGCTGAGCAGAACGAGTTCTATCGCGCGGGCAACACCAAGCCGCTGGTGCAGTTCACGCCAGAACGCATGGCTGCCTATCCGGACATTCCGACGGCGCGTGAGCTTGGCCACGACATCGTCTACTTCATGCAGCGGTCCATTAACGGCCCGCCCGACATGTCGGCTGAAGCAGCGGCCTGGTACACGGATCTCTTCAAGACTCTCTTCGACTCCGAAGAGTGGCAGACTTTCTGCAAAGAAGACGGTCTGACCTGCGATGAGTGGGTTGCCGGCGATGATCTCGCTGCGTTCCACGCCGAGCAGCTCAAGCGTCACAAAGCCTTGATCGAAAAGGTTGGTGCCGCCGCGATTACGGGCGAATAAGACGTCCGGAATGATCGGGAGCGCGCCTGCTGCGCGCGCTCCCACCATTCCCTCCTGAGTACGCATGCCTCTGACGGGGACTTACCTGGAATCTGTCGGAGTAGACGATCTTAAGACTGCGCCATCGGCGTGGGAAGGGATGTCATTGCCTGGCCGGATGTGAGGTTCGGAGCGGCAAACGAAACGACGAGTTTGGATTTTACTGGAGTGGGGCGCGTCAAATGACTGTCCGAAAAGCTGAGTTCCTGATGGCCATCGCGACGATCCTTATGTCGCTTGGCCTCATGTGGAAGAGCGCAGAATTGCCCATCGGGTGGGTGCGGGAGAAGGGTCCCGGTTCAGGATTCTGGCCGTTCTGGCTGTCGGTCGGCTTGCTTGGGACCTCAGTCTGGACGCTGGTCCGGTGGTACCTGAAGCAGACTGCGGAGTCGGTTTCGACCGAACCTTACCTGCCACGGGAAGCCATGTACGTCGTCGGTATTTCGGCTGGCGCCATTCTGGGACTCCTGATCTTGACGGAGCTCGTCGGCATTTACATCGGCCTGCTGCTGTTCATGCTGTTTTACGTCAGATTCGTCGGGCGTCACGGTTGGCCCCTGAGCCTTGCCCTGACAATCGGCGTGCCGGTGTTCATCTTTTGCCTGTTCGAGTGGGCGCTCACGATCCCGCTGCCGAAGGCGCTTTCGGAGCCGCTGTTCTATCCGATCTACGACCTGATGTACTAAAGGACGTCGCGCGGTCCGACCGCGCCGACCAGGAACATTATCATGGAAACAATTCTGATTTCACTCGGCGGTGGTTTGCTGGAAGCCTTCCAGCCGCTCAACCTGATGATGATCGTCATCGGCTGTATCATCGGGCTTTTCGTCGGCGCGATGCCCGGACTGGGATCGGTCAACGGTGTGGCCATTCTGCTGCCGATCACGTTTCTCGTGCCGCCCAACGCCGCCATTATCTTCCTTGCTGCGGTCTACTACGGCGCCATGTACGGGGGTGCGATCAGCTCGATCACGCTGGGCATTCCCGGGGCGTCAACAGCGGTCGCGACAGTGTTCGACGGGAGACCGCTCGCCGCCGCCGGCAAAGCCGACCAGGCGTTGACTGCGGCTGCCATTGCGTCGTTCATCGGCGGCACGATCTCCGTCATTCTCTTCACGCTGTTCGCGCCCCCGCTGGCCGAGTTCGCGTTGAAATTCGGACCGGCCGAAGAATTTGCCTTGATGTTCCTTGCGTTCGCGACGTTCATCGGCCTAGGTGGAGACGATATCCCGAAGACAATTTTTTCGATCCTGATTGGGCTCGTCCTCGCGACGATCGGTCTCGACATCATCTCTGGCAAGCCGCGCCTGATCTTCTTCGACATCGACGGATTCCTGCATGGCATCAACTTCCTGGTGCTTGCCATCGGCATCTACGGTATCGGCGAGATGCTCTGGACGCTCGAAACCACCAAGGGCGAGGTCGTCGTCCACAAGGTCAAGACGAGCTGGGGGCAATTCATCGAGAACGTCAAGATGGTCAAAACCTACCTCAAGTCGACGACGTTCGGATCGGTTCTGGGTTATTTCGTCGGGACGCTGCCGGCGGCGGGCGCGACCCCGGCGTCCCTAATGTCGTACGGCCTGGCGAAGACGTTCTCCAAGGAGCCGGAGACTTTCGGCAAGGGTAACGTTGCCGGTGTGGCAGCTCCGGAGGCGGCGAACAACGCGGCTTCAACCGGCTCAATGTTGCCGATGATCACGCTCGGCATTCCGGGTTCGCCGACAACGGCGATCCTACTGGGTGGCATGATTATCTGGGGGCTTCGTCCCGGACCGTTGTTGTTTAGCGAGCACCCGGATTTCGTCTGGGGATTGATCGGCTCGCTGTACGTGGCCAACTTCTTCACCGTGATCATCAACCTGGCATTCATTCCAGTCTTTGTGAAAGTGCTGACGCTGCCATTCACGATACTGGCGCCGGTGATCTTCGTTCTATGCATCGTCGGCGGCTACGCGCCGACTCAGACGATGCACGATGTCTGGTTAATGCTGTTGTTTGGTGTTGTCGGGTACTTGATGCGCAAGCTCAACTATCCGGTCGCGCCGGCGGTGTTGGCCATCGTCCTCGGCCCGTTGGCCGAGCGGTCCCTTCGTCAAACCCTGCTTGGCTCCCAGGGTGATCCAATGGTCTTCATCGAACGGCCAATCTCCCTGATTTGCATCGCCATTGGTGTTGGCCTCATGGTCTACCCACTGGTTAGCAAGGCGATGAAGCGCCGGAAGAAAGTCGAAGCATAAGGACCGCCTACCAATAGAGCCCGGTCGTTGTTGGCGGTGTATCCAAACAGGTCCCTGGGTTCGCGACCTGGATACTTTTCCCGCCGTCACGCGACCGGGCTCTTGCGGTCGCTCGCCGCGCGCCTGGTCACCTGATGCCGAACGAACAAAGTTTCAATTCCAGCGAGAATCGACGCCGTTGCGCCAGTTTTGGGCGGTTTGGCGGCAGTCGGCGATTGGGGGCTTTGGTATTCGTGATAGTGTGTTCGGTATGCCAATTTTGGGGAGTCCAAAGTCCCAAAATTGGATAAGATACCAAGATTCGAACACATGAGCGTGAACAGGTCGGGAGAAGTCGATGGCCAGCGGTTTGCACCTAAACCCGGTGAGCACAAATTTTACGCTGAAGGACCATATCCACGGCGTTTTGTTGGAAGCGATCCTCAAGCTGAACATTTACGATCCTGACACCGATCTCAGGCTCGACGAGCGCCGACTGGCAGAACAACTCGGTATTTCCCGGACGCCGGTCAGGGAGGCCCTCGTCCGCCTCGAACGTGACGGATTTGTTCAGATCCAGCCGCGCAAAGGCGTCTTTGTCCGGCGCAAGTCGCTCGACGAGGTCCTCGAGATGGTCATCGTCTGGGCCGCGCTGGAAAGCATGGCTGCTCGTCTGGTTACTCAGAATGCGACGGACCATGAACTGGCAGACCTCCATGACCTGGCCGCTCGCTATAGCGTTAACGACGCCCGGGCGGACATCGAGGAGTACTCTGAACAGAACATCAAGTTCCACCAGCGCATCCTCGAACTCTCGGGTTGCAAACTGATTGGCGACATGGCCGACGATCTATTCCTGCATATGCACGCCGTCAGGCGTCGTGCCATGGGAGAGAGCGATCGCACGACCCGGTCAGTCGTCGACCATACAAAGATTATCGAAGCGCTGGAAAGCCGCGACGCAGACCTCGCCGCGCGGCTGGTCCGCGAGCACACGATGCGTCTGCACGATCACATTCGTGACATGTGGCCGGAGTTCGCGGCGGCGGAACCCGCCGCCTAAGCGTCTGGCTTTTCCGCTGCGGAGATTGACGGTGCCCACAGCCCCAGGGTGAACGCCTTTTCCTGCGCCGGGTCCAGGAGACCGGCCGGTGGCGGCCCAGTATCCTCCGCGTCGTTCCATCCGAGTGCAGCCAGACCGCTCTGCCATCTCTCCGCACCGGGCAGGCTTCGCATGTAGTCGTCGTCGCGCCAGACCCATTTGCCGGCCTCGAGACGACCGTAGACGCGCCCGCTGTGGTAGTCGGCAAAGGTGACGGTCTTGAGGTGGCGGGCGCACCGTTTCAGGAAACCCGTGTTCTTGTTCGGATCCAGCGTTTTGTCGTTGAATACTTCGTCCTCGCGCGTGGCCTTCACGTTCACTTTTCGGTAGCGATCAATTTCGAGCATCACATTCACGTCCAGGATGACCATGTCGCCGTTCCAGCCGAACGCGACTGTTCGCGGGCGTTCTTGCTCGGCAACATTGTTGTCGAGAAACTCATAATGAATGCGTTTTCCCTCGGCCGAGGCCCAGGAAAAGAAGAGGTCAGGCATGCCGGTATAGGCCTCGACGTTGTGGTACAGCAGATCGTCGACCGCCTTGTACCGTCCGGTCTTGATGCCACGGCGATAGGCGCGCTCGACCGTAGCTTCCGGCGCCGTGATGACGAAGAACATGAACACCAGCTCGCCGAATCGCGTGAGCAGTTTGCTGTCGGCGGCGCGTTCGTGCTCGAGCAGGAAACTGTCGAAGCGGAAACGGTCGATCAGCAGGTGGGAAATCTGATGGCGGGCCGCCTTGTTGGCCATGTAGCGGTCGAGCTTGACGTCGACGATCTCAAGCTCCTGTCCGGTCAGCATGGCCGCGTACTTGGCATGTTCGCCGAGCGATCCGTAGTCTAGAAGATACTTCCGCCAGTAATCTGGACTGATAACCGCAAAGTTCTCCCACGGAACGTTCAGTTTCTTGGCCAGGCGCATCTGATCGTGGCGGATGGTGCTTTTGCCCGCCGCCGACGATCCCTTGACGTTCATAATCACCGGCTTTTCCTGGGGCGGAAGAAGAACATAGCCCTCCGTGTCGGCGGCTTCCCTGACGATGGGGTCGACCGCGCCGCCGAGCGCTTCGCTGCCGACGTCGTTGCAAATCATGCGCACGGAGAGATCGCTGACCAGTTGCCGGTCGCCGACGAGACGGCCCCGGCTGCCGTAGATCGAGCCAACCACCTTTAGCAGCGCCGATAATGAGGCGATCTCGCACGGATTGTCGCTGGCTTTTCTGCGTGCGGTCCAGTCGTTGATCAGGTCGAGTTCGCTGACCGTCGCCGCACTGTTATCGGCTGTATTCTTCCTTCCGCCGAACAGGCGCCCGAGAAAGGAGGATCCGTTCGATTTCTCAGAGTCGCTGGCGGCCGGCGCATAGAAGCGGTCGAGTTCCGTCTCGACGAAATCCCGCGCGCGAGTTTTTACGTCCTCATAGGCCGGCAGAATTTCGTCCAGTCGGGGCAGAACGTAATCCCGGTAGATCTTGTCGACCATGCCGCGGAGGCTAATGCCGAGATCCTCGTAGTTCGGCCCGTCGGGGACGTAAAGGTCGGCCGTCACGCGGATCAGCAATTCGTGGACGATGAGTCGTTCCGGTCTGAAGAACGCCACATCGGCCGGCGTCAGGCCACAGAACTCGGCGAGTTCCCGGGCCTCGGCGTAACTGATGAAGGCGTTCTCCGGGCGGAACAGCGTGACCTGCGGCATGAGTTCACCGGGGATCGTCGACTCGAGCCCGGGATCCCAGGCATGTTCGCCGGAGATTTGTGCCGTTTCGAATGGGACGGTACTGGTCATGCCGTGTCTCGGGTATCGCAATGTCGTTACCAACTGCGATCATGGCACAGGACACCTCCTGTGGCATGCCAATTACTATTTGGAAAATTCTGGTCCGTCAGGAGAATTTTCGCCCGTCGCCGCTGTAGAACCAGTCATCCGGATAGGGATACCACCATTCCTGGATGGACGGCTTGGCATCGATCACGCCCATCTTCGACTGCCGGAAGGCGTCCAGTCCCTGGCGCCCCATCTCGCGCCCGATCCCCGACATCTTCCAGCCGCCGAAAGGAATGGCATCGTTGTCGATGAGGGGGTTGTTGATCCAGACCATACCGGCCTGGAGGTTCTCATAGGCGTACATGGCCTCGTCCATGCGACTGGTGAATAGCGAGGCGCCGAGACCAAACTCCGAGTCGTTGGCGCGCTCGACGGCCTCCTCAAAGCTCGCCACCTTGCAGATCGACGCCAGCGGACCGAACGCCTCCTCGTGCATGACCGCCATGTCGTCGGTGACCCCGGTCAGGATGGTCGGTTCATAGAACCATCCGGTGTTGCGTTCTGGCGGGATGCGTCCGCCGCATTCGATGCTCGCGCCCTTAGCGGCCGCATCGTCGACCAGCCGGATGACCTTGTCGCGCGCCGCCTCACTGACCAATGGGCCAATTTCGCTGATTTCCAGTCCGTTGCCGATGCGGAGATTGCGGGCCATGTCGGCGAACCGTTCAACAAACGCGTCATGGACGGCCTCGTGCACGAAGAAACGTTCCGACGACACGCAGATTTGGCCGCTGAGATGAAACGCCGACATCACGCTGCCCGGCACCGCCACGTCGAGTGGTGCATGTTCCGAGATGATCATCGGATCGCTGCCTCCGGCCTCAATGACGGCAGGCTTCATCTGCTCGGCGCAGGCGACGGCGATCTTCCGGCCGGTGGCGACGCTGCCGGTGAACGCGACCGCGTCGATGCCGCGCGAGGTTACAAGGGCGGCCCCGGTGTCTCCGCCACCGGTAATGCAGTTGACCAGCCCCGCCGGCAGGCAGCGGAAGTGATCCATGAACTTGAGCGTGCAGAGCGACGTCGCTTCTGCCGGCTTGACGACGCAGGCATTGCCGGCCGCAAGCGACGCCGCCACGGTCCAGCACATGATGATGATGGGGAAATTGAACGGCAGCACGTGCCCCGTTACGCCGTAGGGAAAGAATTTCGCAAACTGGAATGAGCCCTCTTGCGTCGTGCCCGGCAGGACCCCGGCCTGATCGCGGGCGAGTTCGGCGTAGTAGCGGAAGATCGGCGCGCAATTGGCAAGCTCACCCGTCGCTTCCGGATAAGGCTTGCCCTGTTCCAGGACCATCAGCCGTGCGACGTCGTGAAAATCCGCATTGGCGATCGAGTCGGCGAGCTGATGGAGCAGGGCGGCGCGAGTCTTCTCGTTGGTTTTCGCCCAGTCGCGTTGGGCGTCGCGTGCGCGGGCGATGACGGCCTCGACTTCATCGGTTCCGCACAGGGCGATTCGGCCCTCGACCTCAAGCGTGGCCGGATTAACGACATCCTGCCGGCCGGTGGATGTGGCGTGCCGGTACTCATGATCGACGAAGATCATGCCCAAGTTCGGATCGAATGGCGTCATTTCATGTTCCTCGCGATTTCGCGATCAGCGAATCATGTAGACCTTGCGGACCGTTTCGTGGACCCGGCATGTGCCGCGCCAATCCTTGGGGAAGAACGCCGCGGTGTCGGGAACAATCTCGATGATCTCGCCCGATTCATGAGTGTAGGTACACCGGCCGTCGAGGAAGTGGCAGAACTCGTCGGCGACCACGTGACAGTTCCAGTAACCCGGCGTGCAGATCCAGATGCCGGTCTCGGCCTCGCCGTTGGGTCCTTTGTGCAGCAGTACGCCGGACGTGTGCGACTGTCCCTCGATCATCGTCGGGACCGGTCCCCAGTCAACGACCTCGGTGACGGCAGTAGGGTTCCTCAAAACAGGTGTCGTCATGATCGGCCTCAGCGCAGCATGTAGACGTTGCGTATGGTTTCGTGGACCTGGCATTGGCCGGTCCAGCCCTTCCGGAAATGCACTACCGTCCCTGGACCGACCTCGATGATTTCACCGTCGTCACCGGTATAGGTCGCGCTGCCGGCAACGAAATGACACAACTCGTCGCCCGGCAGCGAAAGCCGCCATGTCCCGGGCGTACATTGCCAGACGCCCGACTCCGACGTTCCATCGGCGCTCTTCCACAGGAGGATCCCGCTGGAGTGTGACTGCCCCTCAACCATGTCGGGCTGGTCACCCCAGTCGGTCAACTCGCCAACGGTCGTCGCCGGCGCCACGTGCGGCGCCGACGACTTGACGGTTTCGTGCGCCATCAGCCGTGTTCCTTCAGCAACGCGTCGAGCAGCTTGGCGGCCTTCTCGGTTCCGTTGGTGCTCTGCATGTGCGCCGACGTCGACGCCATTTTGGCCTTCATCGTTTCGTCCGTCAGGCAGGTCGTGATCTTCGCCTTGAGCTCGTCCGGTTGCCAGTTCGAACGGTGCATCTTGAAGCCGTGACCGGTTTCCTCGACGCGGGTCGCGTTGTCGTGCCCGTCCCAGACGTAGGGCATGATGATCGCCGGCTTTCCGAAGTAAAGGCATTCGGTGAAGCTGTTGTTGCCGCCGTGGTGGATGACCATGTCGCACTGCGGGATCACCGACGGCTGTGGATACCAGCTTTCAATGTGAACGTTTCTCGGCAACGCGTCCTTGTCGTAGGAGTCCATGTAGTCGCCGACGTTGACCAGGGCGCGGACGTCCATCGATCCGGCGACGTCAATCAGGCGTTTCAGGAGATCCGTGTCGCCGGACCCGAGGCTGCCAAAGCTGATGTAGATCAGCGGCTTGTCGTTGTACTCGCCCATGTCCGGCACGGTGTAGGGTTCGTCCTTGCGGACGCAGCCCTCGAGGTACTGGAACTGCTTCGGATCGAGCGGGTTGCGGCGCTTGAACTTCACAGGCTCCGGATAGAGCAGCAGGTTGAGGTAGGGCGAAGCTTCGAAGAACTCGCCGAGTTTGTAGGGTTCCTCACCGCATTCCTTGAGGAACTCGTTGAAATCAGCATGGATCGGGCCGATGACTTCGTTGAACTTGTCGGTGTAGGCCTTGTGGCAGGCGGTATCGTTCTCACCGCAGCCGGAGAGATGCGGCGGGATATCCGGATCGGCAATCTCGTTCTCTGAGCATGAGATGATGCGGACCCAGGGCACACCGTACTGCTTGGTCGCCGGAAACAGGATGACGTTATCGATGCAGATCAGGTCCGGTTTGATCTCGTCGAGGATGCCCGGCAATTCCTTCTGCGCCCACTTCGATGTGTCGACGATCGCTTCCCAGCATTCCTTGACGTAGTTGTCGATCTGATCGTACGGCTCTTTCGAGAAGTTCGGGATGTGTCCGTTGATGAAGTCGGACCAGAACTTGGCCATCTCTTCGGGCGGCATCGGCTCCGACATGCTGACGTGATATTCCTTGAAGCCGTAGCCCTCGAACACGCCGGTAAAACCGGGATCCGAGATGAATACCGGATTATGCCCCATGGCCTTGCAGGCCTGGGCGATGCCCACGGAGTTGAGCGCGGGTCCGAAGGCCGCTTCCGGAAAGAATGCGATCGTCTTGCTGTCAGCCATTGTTTCCTCCTGTCGTACTGTTACTCGTCGTTATCCTATTGCGTGACACGCCCTGGCGCATCACTTGACCAAAATCCTCGAATGCCGGGGCGCCCAGGCGCACCACACCGTTTCATCCACTGCGATGCCTGCCGCGGAAGCGTCGCCGGGCGTCACCCGCACAATCACGATGCTGCCGTTCTCGAGCCGGACGTGCAGGCTGATGTCCTGACCGTGGTACGCGATCTGTTCAATCGCCCCCCGAACCCGGTTGGTGACGTTTCCGGGCTCGTCGCGACTGACGCCGATGCGCTCCGGCCGCACGGCAATCGTCGCCATGGCCCCGCTCTCCGTGCCGGTGGGGGGAGTACCTTCCAGGACGCCAAGACCGTCAACGCGGACACCGTCGGAGACCGTCACGCCTTCAAAGAAGTTTGTGACACCGATGAACTCGGCGACGAAGCGCGAATCGGGGTGCTCGTACAGCGTCTGCGGGTCGGCGCACTGGACGACGACGCCGTCCTTCATCAGGGCGATGCGGTCGGCCATGACCAGCGCCTCTTCCTGGTCGTGGGTAACGACCACAAAAGTAATGCCCACCTCGTTCTGCAGCCGTTTCAGTTCGAGCTGCATGCGTTCGCGCAGTTTCTTGTCGAGCGCGCCCAATGGTTCGTCGAGCAGCAGGACACGCGGTCGCTTGACCAGGGCGCGCGCCAAGGCGACCCGTTGCTTCTGGCCGCCGGACAGCTGCGTCGGCTTGCGGTCTGCGAACTCACCGAGTTGCGTGGTCTCGAGAACCTCCTCGGTGCGCCGGCGCACTTCATCCCTGGGCAGTTTCTCCATCTCGAGGCCGTAGGCGACGTTGCCGCGCACAGTCATGTGGGGGAACAGGGCATAGGACTGAAACATCAGGTTGACCGGCCGCCGGTTGGGGCGAAGCGTGGTGATGTCCTTGCCGTCCAGCAGGACGCGGCCTTCGTCGGGCGTCTCGAAGCCGGCGATCATCCGCAACAGCGTGGTCTTGCCACAGCCGGACGGGCCGAGCAGCGCGAAGAACTCGTTTTCCGCGAAGTCGAGCGAAACCCGGTCGACGGCAGTGACGGGGCCGAATCTTTTCGTCAGTCTTTCGAGGTGAATGACGCTGGAGGCGGGCTGGTTCATGGCGCCATGTTTCCGCGGTCGATGCGTTGTGAGATAAAGACGAGGGTGAAGCTCACCATCATGACGATGGTCGCCATGGCGTTGATCTCCGGCGTCACGCCGAAACGGATCATTGAATAGATCTGCATGGGTAGCGTCGTCGAGCTGCTGCCTGCACCGGCAGTGAAATAGGCGATGATGAACTCGTCGACCGATAGGGTAAACGCCAGCAAACCGCCGGCCAGCACGCCAGGGAAGATCGCCGGCAGCATGACACGCCGGAACGTCGTGAACTCGCTCGCGCCGAGATCGGCGCTCGCCTCGACGATCGAGAAATCGAAGTTCTTCAACCGAGTTCTGACGACGGCGCACACGAAGGCGATATTGAACACGACGTGGCTGAGAATGATCGAATGCAGACCCAGCGTGAAGTTGAGCAAGGTGAAGAACGACAGCAGCGCGATCGCCAGGACGATGTCGGGAATAATCATCGGCGCAAAAAGCAGCGCCTCCAGCGCGCTCGACGATTTCTGCCGACGCTCGACGCCGATCGCCAACAGCGTCCCGATTATGGTCGCCAGCAGGGTCGAAACAATGGCGACGATGAGCGTGTTTCGCGCCGCTTTCAGCACGGCGGCGTTTCCGATCAGTTCGCCGTACCATCGTGTTGAGAAACCGCCCCATGCCGTCGGCAGGCCGGCGTCGTTGAAGGACAGACCCATCAGCACCAGGATCGGCACGTAGAGAAATACGTAAACCAGATAGAGATGGCCCTTCAGGAACCTGAAGGCCGGGGTGACGGGCGCGCTCATGTCGCTTTGCTTTCGCCTGCGGCCCGATTGACGGCTAGTGCCTGGGCGAAGAGCAGCATCATCATGACGCCGATCAGGATCAGCGACAGCGCCGAGCCGAACGGCCAGTCCCGTGCGCTGAGGAACTGATCGTAAATCAGGTTGCCGACCATCTGCAGACGCCCGCCACCGAGAAGGTCGGGCGTGATGAAGTTGCCAATCGAGAGCACGAACACGAACACCGCGCCGGCGGCGACCCCGGGCAAGGTCAGCGGTAGCGTGACGCGAACGAACGTAAGCAGTGAAGATGCTCCGAGATCCTCGGAAGCTTCGCGAATTTCCGGGTTCAGCCGGCTGATAGAAGCGTAGATGGCGAGCACGACGAAAGGCAGGTAGTTGTAGACCAGCCCGGTCACGATCGAGAACTCGTTGTAGAGCAGGGGCAGCGGCTCGGAAATCAGGCCGACACCCTCGAGCGCGTTGTTGATCAGGCCCTCGCGATTGAGCATCACGATCCACGCGTAGGTGCGGATCAGGTAGTTGCTCCAGAACGGCAGCATGATCAGAAACAGGTAGACCGGTTGTCGGCTCTGCGGGACGAGGCTGATCGCGTAGGCGGCGGGATAGGCGAGCAGGATGGCGACGAACGTCGCCAGCCCGGCGATCCGGGCCGAGGTCAGCAGAATGTTGAGATAGATGGTATCGGCGGCGCGTTCGAAGTTTTCGAACGTGAAGATATAGTCGATGCCGCCGTAAACGCCCCGTTCGAAGAAACTGTAGACGAAGATGATGCCGCACGGCACGACCATGAAAAGGGCCAGCCATCCGAGGCCGGGGGACACGTAGATCCAGGTGTTCGTCCGCGCAGACATTCAGATTCCGATTGTCGTTCGACCAGATGCGATATCGAGGTGCCTAAAACGGGAAAGGCGGGCGACTTGCCGCCGCCCGCCCCCGGTTTCGGTTCGGTTTACTGAGAGGCGAGGATCTCGGTGACCGCTTTCGAGTATGCCTTCTGCGCCTTGCCCAAGTCGCGCAGCATCTGATTCTTCAACATGTCAGACGGGGCCAGACCCATGTTCGGGAAGGCCTCGATCAGACCCGGATCGAGCGCTTCCATGGCGGCCTTGTTCGGCGTCTTGTAGAGGATGTTGGAAGCGACCCAGACGCCGATGTCCTGGCTCAGAACGTAATTGATGAAGGCAAAGGCCTCGTCCTTGTTTTCGGAATTCTCCATAACGACCATCGTGTCGACCCAGAGATCGGTGCCTTCCTTCGGGATGACGTACTTGATGTCGGCGTTCTCGGCGATGCCGTAGTTGCACCAGCCGTCCCAGGCGTGGACCAGCGACGCTTCGCCCGAGACCAGTTTGGCGTAGAAGGTCGCGTCGTCGTAAGCGAGCAGGTTCTTCTTGGCGTCAATCAGCAGGTTCTTGATTGCGTCGATTTCTTTCTGATCCTTGGTATTGATGGAGCTGCCGAGCGCCAGGGCGCCCGCGGCCATCAGCCAGCGATCCGTGCTGAGCATGGTGATCTTGCCCTTGAGGTCATCGGACGGCTTCAGGAGATCGTTCCAGCTGTTCGGCGTGCCGGAGACCATGTCCGGGCGGTAGCAAAGCCCCGTTGTGCCCCAGGCATAGGGCATCGAGAAAGTATTCTCCGGATCGTAGACCAGCTCCGCAGCCTCCGGATAGAGGTTGGCGACGTTCGGGATCTTGCTGTGATCCATCTCCGCAGCCAAGCCGAGCTTGTTGAGCGCCTCGGCGAAAGGCGAGGAGACGAACACGACGTCGTAGCCCTTGCCGCCGCTCGCGGTGACCTTGCCCATGATTTCTTCGTTCGTGGCATGCAGGGCGAGTTCGGCCTTGATGCCCGTGGCCGCCGTGAACTGTTCCATCATGTCGGCCGGCATGTAGCCGTCCCAGTTGGAAATGACGATATCGGCGCGCGCATTCGTCGCCCCGAGCATGACAAGACCGGCTGCCGCGAAGGCCGAAGCCTTCAGGACTGCCTTGAACTTCGAATTGATGCTCATTTTCGACGGACTCCCTGTGGAATTGTTGAGTTGCGCCTCCTCGGCCATGCGTGAGGCACGCATTGAACCGGACGGCGGTGACTTCGAGACCGAAAAATTATGCAGGTGCGAATTGCGCGAGGCAACGACCTAGAGATATCCCTTATTGGATACTAGAAACACCTACTCGAAGTTTTCCGGATTCCTGGTAAGAACCTGAAAGATCAGGAGAAACGGGCGTAGTCGATGCGTTTCTTCCGATCGACGGAGTTGCGTGACGGCGCCATGGGATATTTGAGACCCGTCGCGCAGTTGAACAGGACAACGGTTTCCTTGTTTGCGATCCGGCCGTCGGCGAGGGCTTGGCGATAGGCCGCAGCCGTTGCCGCCCCTTCGGGACACAGCAGAAAGCCGTCTTCCTGAGCGATCACGTCGCGGGCCGTCAGTATCTCCTTGTCCGAAACGGCGATGCCGAAACCGCCGGACTCGCGCACGGCGCGGATGATCAGGAAATCGCCGATCGCGACGGGAACCCGGATTCCTGCCGCAACGGTCTTCGCGTTCTTCCACAGCGGCGCATGTTCCTCGCCCGCGGACCAGGCCTCGACGATCGGCGCACAGCCTTCGGCCTGGACGGCGACCATGCGCGGCAGCTTGCCCTTGATCCAGCCCAGCGTCTTCAGCTCGTGAAACGCCTTCCACATGCCGATCAGACCCGTGCCACCGCCGGTCGGATACATAATCACGTCGGGCAGCTTCCATCCCATCTGCTCGGCCAATTCGAGGCCCATCGTCTTCTTGCCCTCGATCCGGTAGGGCTCCTTTAGGGTCGAAACGTCGAACCAGCCAACCTGTTCCTTGCCGTCACCGACGATCTTGCCGCAATCGTTAATCAAGCCGTTGACCAGGTAGGTCTCGGCGCCCTGTTGCTGGATCTCGCGGACGTTGATGTCCGGCGTGTCCGACGGGCAGAACACGGTTGCACGCATGCCTGCGCGGCGTGCATACGCCGCCATTGCCGCGCCTGCATTGCCGTTGGTCGGGATCGCCAGATGTTCGAGGCCAAACTGCTTGGCCATCGACACCGCGAGGCACAGTCCGCGGGCCTTGAAGGATCCGGTCGGCAGGCGGCCTTCATCCTTCACGATGACCCGGCCGGGCGCCGAGCCGAGCCAGCCTGTCGACTGCGTGAGCGTGACCATCGGCGTGACGACCTCGCCCAGCGATATCCGGTGCTTCTTCTTTATCACCGGCAACATCGCCGCGTAGCGCCAGAATCCCGGTTCCGTCGAATGCTCGATGTCCTTCTTACGGACGGCGGCTTTCATCTTTTTCAGGTCGTAACGCACGAGGAGAGGGCGGCCCGCATTCGAGAGTCCGTGGATCTTGCCGGCCTTGTAACGTTCTCCCGTCAGGGAGCATTCGAGGTGCGAAACGAACGTTCTAGCCATTTCCTGGGACTCCTGCGCCGGTCAACGATCACACTCTTGATCAAATCCCCATGCCCGTCGATAGCGAATGTCACGCCGGCGCACGCCGACTGCCGGGCATCGGGCGTCGGGTCATGGAAACAGTTTTTGACTTTCACATGGCCTTGTGGTCGCCTCGAACAGGTCGGCACGGTGGCCTTGCGGGTTCTCGAACGCGGTTGGAGCCGAAGTGTCAGTTTCTGGATAATCGAACCCATGAGCAACGGTCCGATCGACAATTTGCCCGAAACCGAGCAGCGGGCGCTAGAAGCGTTCACGGATGCGTATCGCCAGCGCTGGGACGCGGCATTCGGTTCGGTCGACATGGTTGCGTTCGGGCGCGCTCAGCGCCTGATCGCCAGCGCCTATGAAACCGGTGCGACGGTGTTCGTCTGCGGCAACGGCGGTTCCGCCGCCATCGCCAATCACCTGCATTGCGACCACCTGAAGGGGATCCGGTCGAGAACTGGGCTAAAACCGCGGGTCGTCTCCCTTTGCACGGCGATGCCGGCGATCACCGCCGTCGCCAACGATACGTCGTACGCGGAGATATTCGCCTACCAGCTTCAGTCCCTGGCCCGGCCCGGCGACGTCCTGTGGGCGATCAGTTCATCCGGCAATTCCGCCAACATCGTCATGGCCGTAGAATGGGCGAAGGAGAACGATATCAAGGTTGTCGGCTTCACCGGGTTCTCGGGTGGCCGTCTCGCTCAGGACGCGGATGTGAGCATCCACGTCGATGCCGGCGAGTACGAGGTCGTCGAAGATGTTCACCAGAGTCTGGCGAACATTCTGGCGCAATACATCGGCCGGTAGGCCGGCTTCAGATTCGTTCCATCATCTCGCGGACCTCGTCGATCACGCGTTCCGGGGTCGGCGGGTCCCAGACCAGTTTCTGATTGTCGAGGAGGTACGGCGGCTGCGTGTCGATCGGCATTCCGATCGACGCCCATTCAGCGGCCGTCATGTACTTCTCGTCCCTCAACCCGAAATTCAGGAAGGCGGAAACGCCGTACTGGCACAGCACGGCCGGGCCGTTGTGATTAAAGATGTTCAGGGCCGCCCGTTCGTAGAGCGCCAGCCGGGAATCGAGATCGACAGCGCCAATGTTGAAGACGGCATGTCCGAAATCAAGATCCTTGAAGGCGTCTGCCGTATCGGGAACGAACACCGTCTGGAAATCCGGCATCAGCTTGTCGGCGACCTCCCGCCAGATGGTCAGGTCGCTATTCCGGTTCTCGTAACGGAAGGTGTTGCGCAGCGTGATCGTCACGATCGGGCGGTCGAATCGTTCGGTGAACTCGCCGACGAGTTCGAGGCCGCGTTTCGAGGCGCGCAGCTTTTCCAGCCTTCCGGTTTCCCGGTGAACACGGATCACGCCGTCATGCGTGGCACCCATCGTCGGCAGGTAGTCACCTTCCGGCAGCGGCGCATTCCGATCGGGCAGGACCATCGGCGAGGCGCCGTAGAGGATCGTCGCCGGCAGGCAGATGTGGTACATCCTGTAGTTCGCCTCGTCGTGCGAGTACTTGCCCATTTTAACGTATCCGCCGTCCTCGGCGGGTTGAAAGACGACGTTGAGCGGCCTGTCCTGCGCGACGGCAAGCGTCTTGGCCTGGACGAGAAAGGTGAAGAGGTCGAACTGCGGCGGCCAGCGGCCGAGGTCGTAGACCGCGTTAAGCGGCTGGTCCTTCCTGAGCTGCCGCTTGAGGCCCTTGATCGCCTCCTGGGCGGCGGCCGCTTCGGGACAGTCCGGCGCGAGGCGCTGCATCATCCCCCACAAGGTGGTCACGACGTCGAAGTCGCTCGGCAGTAGCGGGCTGCCGCCATAATGTTCGTTCCAGATCCTGATTGTCTGTTCGCGGGCGGAATCGAGTTCATGCCGGTTGTACGCGGCGATCGTCTCGTTGACGGCGGCGCGGACGCGAATCTCGCTTTTGGAATCCCTGGTCATGTCGTCCCCGCGGCCCGGTCCGTCAGTGCTCGGCCCGGCCAGAAACCCTGAGTGTGCTTGTCACTTCAATACCAAGAACTTTAATAATTGATGTAGTGTTTCCGGCGCGGCAGGCGGTTTCGCAACAGGGGGAACAGTCGAGTGGGCTCGATGGATTTGTGGAAGACCGTCTTCGTCGACGGGGGAGCACGCTACGGGCTGCACCCGACGATGGCAGACTATCCCGCCCCGAAGCGCGTTCACGCCTTCGAGCCGGATCCGGGGGAATCTGCCTATCTTGCCGAGAAGTACGCCGGCGACGGCGACTACGTCGTCAACGGCGTTGCCCTCTCCGACACGCCGGGCACGATCGAGCTCAACGTTCTCGGTCACCGGGGCATGTCGACCACGCGGACGCCGAACGCCGAATCCTTGTGGCTCAGGGACATCCGGCCGGATGAGGGCGCCGTGCAGGAGAAACTCGAGATTGAGTGCACGACGCTCGACCGGTACTTTGCCGCAATCGACGTCTCCCCCGACTTCATCAAGCTCGACATCGAAGGACACGAGCTGGCGGCTCTGAAAGGTGCCGAGACCGTTCTCGGCGATACGTTGGCGCTGAACATCGAGCTGGTGTTCAGCGATGTCTTCGGGCACGTGCCGGCCCCGCAGATTCTTGAGTTCCTGCTCAACGAGCATCCCTTCATGCTGGTCAACCTGGACTACGACGGGCGCGGTTATCCGATGAGCAGCATGCAGCCCGGCGACCGCTTCGGCGTCGTCGTCGGGTGCGAGGCATTCTTCGTCCGCAAGCCGGAGGCGGTTGCGAGCGGAAACGACGAGGTCGATCTGCCACGGTTCGTGAAGCTGGCCGTCTTCGCATTCCGGAATCGCGCCGGTGATCTCGCCTGCAGGATCGTCGAGCATGAAATCGCCGGCGGCGGACGGCGTGACGCCTTCGCGGCGGCGCTGAAGAAAGATGTTCCGCTCGCTCGATACCTAGAGCTCTTGTTCCTGCGCCACGCGCACCGGATCAAGAACGTCAACCCGGACGCGTTCTCCGCGGCCGCGGCACTTTATCAAGCGGCATTCGGCGCAGCGTATCCGGATCGTGAGCGCTTCTTCCGCCGGACCGACGAACTCTCGCGCCTGCTGTCTTCGGGATGATCGCTCAGGGCGTGAACCAGTAGTAGTCGGCGGTGTAGCCGACCTCGTCGAAGATCGCTTCCCATTCCTCGACCGGCAGGATCGTCCTGGCGACCAGGTTCCATGCCTCGAGCGCATCGCGTTCTTCGGTCGTGCGGTAACCGTTGACCTTGATGAAGGCGTGCTTGCGGCTGACCCGCATGATCTCGCGAAGCGACCGCTTCACGCCTTCGACGTCCAGGTTGTGGATCGTCGCGATCGAGATCACCAGGTCGAAGCTGTCGTCCTCGAACGGCAGGTCGTCGCAACTCGCGCATTGCAGGTCGCCGGCCACCGTCTCCATCGCGTTCTCGAGGCAGTAGGTCGAGATGTCGATGCCGGCAATGGTGCAGCCCGGCAATGCCTGGCGAAAATCGTGCAGCATGAACCCCTTGGCGCAGCCGACATCGAGGATGGAGCTTTCGTCCGTCAACCCGTAGTGGGCGATCATGTCCTCGACCACCGGCGTGAAGAACTTCGGGTTGTAGTGATAGCCGCCCATGCCCAGACGGCGCGGGCCGTCGAAGTATTCCCAGCCGAACTGGCGCGCGATCCGCCGGTCTTCCTCCGAGACCTGTACGCGCTCGGCGGTGATATCCGCCCGGACGGACTTGGGATAGCGGCTCATCAGGTCGATTTCGGCCATCGCTGTGCTCCCGCCCGCTAAGCCTTGCGGCTCTCGTAACACTGCAGGCAGACGTCAGGAATATCACCTTCCAGGTGGGCGCGGCGGAAATCGGCATATGCGTCATTGTTCCAGATTCGCGTGAAGCTAAACTCGCCATCCCCGTCGTCTGGGATTTCGCAGGCGTCGGGGTTGGCGATCATGCAGCACGGCACCACACGGAGGTCTGAGCCGACGTAGGCCCGTTCGAACGGCCAAGGACAAAGCGTGTCCGGGTCGTCCGTCCGATACTTCGAGGTGATGTTCCAGAACGCCACGCGGACGCCGAGTTTCTCGCCCTGCTTGACGAGCTGCCACGCGAAGTCTGTATCCATCGAATCCTCGACGGTCACCTCGTCGTTTCGCTCACTCCACATGTCGCTGCCCCAGTTGGTCAGGTTGAGCGCAAACACCATGGAAACGAACCCCATGTCGTTGGCCAGGTTCACGAGATCCGTCATCTGGTGACGGTTTGCCCGCTGAACAACGGTCCACATCTTGGTTCGCATGCGGTCGACCTCTCGGCTGTAGGCGTTGAGGAGCTTGCAGTTCTCGACCACTCTTTCGAAGACCGATCCGCGGCGAATCTCCTCGAACGTCGCCTTGTCGGCGCCGTCGACGGATATCTGCAATTCGTTGACGTCTGCATCGACGAGCTTCTTGTAGTTGTCCTTGAGATGCAGCAGGGACGCGTTCGTGACCGTGCGGACCCAGATGTGTTTCTCGCGCGCGTACCGGATCATCTCGAAGAACGGGTCGCGCTGCATCAGCGGCTCACCCATGCCTTGGAGCTTAATCTCCACGAGGCCGCGCTGTTCGTCGATGATCGACTTGAACTCGTCGAGGGTCATGTCGCGGGCGCGCTGACCTTTGTGCCACTCGCTGACCTGACACATGGTGCAGCGGAAGTTGCAGCGGCTGACGTTCTCGATATCGAGCTTTATCGGCAGGTAGTCGAGCTGGCTCGAGCGGCGGCGGGACGCCATGTAGCGTTCGTAATTTTTCTTCTTGAGTGGGTCGGCGGCGAGGCAGAGTTCCCGTTCACGGTGGTACGCCTCGGCATCGGGCATAGGCACCGGTTCCGGGAGCTTGCGAAGCTCGCGGGGGTGCGCGTCATCCTTAGCCGATTCGGTAATCTTGCTCATCGGTGTCACCGTAGTGCCGGTCAATTGTTGTCGTAGGCGACCATCATCGTTCGGTCAGGTTGAAACAACCTTAAGTCGGGTGTCGTCGTCATGCGATCAGCGACTTGACGGCGTCGGCAACCGACTGCGCGTCGAGCCCGTGCCGGTTGAGAAGCCACTCCCGGCTGCCGACCTCGAAGGTGAAACGGTCGCGTATCCCGAGCCGCTTCAGCGGCACGCCGAGACCGGCCTCGGCGACGATCTCGGCGACAGCGCTGCCGGTTCCGCCGATAATGCTGTGTTCTTCAAGCGTCACGATGGCCCGCTTGTCACCGATCCAATCGAGCAACGTCCCGGCATCGATCGGCTTGACAGAGTGCAGATTGACGACGGAGCACGAAATCCTGTCGTCGCCAAGCTTCGCCGCAGCGTCGATGGCGACCGACAGGATCGCGCCGCTGGCGATGATCACGGCATCGTCGCCGCCGCGCATCAAGGTCGGCCGGCCAATTTCGAAAGGGTGATCGCCGGTGCCGAGATCGGGCTCGCCGTTCTTGCCGAGACGGATGTAAACCGGCCCAGCGAGATCGTAGGCGGCCCGCGTTGCTGCCCGTACTTGATTGGGATCCGCTGGCGTCAGCACCGTCATGCCCGGCAGCGAACGCATCAGCGAGACGTCCTCAATCGAATGATGTGTCGGGCCGAGGATATCGTAGGCGAGCCCGCCGCCGACGCCGACGATCATCACCGGCTGGTGCTGCATGGCGACGTCGACGCGGATTTGTTCGAAGGCCCGCATGGTCAGGAACGGAACGATGGTGTAGGCGACCGGACGCTTGCCGCTGAGCGCGAGGCCGGCCGATACGCCGACCATGTTGGCCTCGGCGACGCCCATGTTCATGTAGCGGCCGGGGTAGGTGTCGCGAAAACGGTCGAAGACCTTGAAGCCGATGTCGCCGCTGAGCAGCAGGACGGCGGGATCCTTGGCGGCGATCTCGTGCAGCTCGGCAATGAACGCGTCCCTCATCCCTCGATCAGCGCCTTCAGTTCACGGCGAGCGGCCGCGGCCTCGTCCGGGTTCGGACCGCGATAGTGCCACATGGTGACGTTCTCCATGAACGAAACGCCTTTGCCCTTGGTCGTGTGTGCAACGATGGCGCTAGGCTTGCCGGGCTCGAACGGCAGCGACTCCAGTGTGTCGACGATTTCCGTCATGTCGTGCCCGTCGATCTCGCGGACAGCCCAGCCAAAGTTCGCTAACCGTTGGCCCAGTGGTTCGATACTGAGAATCTCGCTGACCGTCCCCAGCGACTCGAGCTTGTTCGAATCGACGATGGCCGTCAGGCAGTCGAGACCGAATTGCGGTCCTGCCATGAAGGCCTCCCAGACACTGCCTTCGTTGCATTCGCCGTCGCCCAGCACGCAGAAAACGCGGTGACCTGCTTGGTCCAGGTTTCGGGCAATAGCCATGCCGACGGCGAGTGGCAGCCCATGACCAAGCGACCCCGTGGTCGCCTCTGCGCCGGGAACCAGGTCACGCTCCGGGTGCCCGGCGAAAAGCCCGTCGTCAACACAGTATCGGTCGAGGGACTCCTTGGGGAAGTAGCCGCATTCGGCGAGCACGTTATAAAGCGCGAGGCAACTGTGGCCCTTGCTGAACACTAGCCGGTCGCGTGCGTCCCAGTCCGGACTGGCCGGATCATGGCGCATGATGCGCAGATAGAGCGCTGTCAGCACGTCGATAACCGAGAACGAACCGCCGATGTGACCACCGCCCGCCCTGATCACCATCTCGAGCACGTTCATGCGCAACGTGTTGGCCTTGCGCGCGAGGTCGTCGGCGGAAGGTGTATTAGCCGTGGTGCGGGCGGTATCCGGTTGGCTCATTTCATCAATGCCGTGATGTACTTGAACAGTTCAACCTTATCGATGGTTCGCTGGTTGCCGATGATCTGGACGTCGAGGGCAGCGGCGGCGGCGCCGACGAACGAGGCGATCTCGAGCGGCGTACCGGCGGCGTGGCAGATCGAAGCCAGGGCGAGGTACGCGTCGCCCGCACCGACGCGGTCGACGACGCTCGACGACAGAGCGGGAATTTGGATGAAGTCGTTGTCCGCGCAGTCGAAGGTCAACAATCCGCGCGGGCCCGAGGTGACCGATATGGCCGCGGCATTGAGATCGTTGGCGATCTGACGGGCGAGCATCTCGATGCTGTCGCGCCGGTTGTGGGTGGCCAGCCGCAGTTCGGGTTCGTTGAGGGATATGAAGTCGGCCCGGTTGTAGCGGGTGACCACGTGATAGCCGCGGTTTCCACTGTTGATCTGTGTATTGACCGCCAACTTGTTGGCCTTGACGGTCAGGACATCGATCATCGCCTCGGTGATCAGGCCATTGCCGTAATCGGGGACGACCACGAGATCGTAGCCGGGAAGATTCTCGGCGAGCCAGAGACAGACCTGCTCGTCCTCCTCGTCGGCCGACAGGTACTGGTTGGAGAAGTAGTAGACCTCGAAGTACTTGCTGAGTTCCCGGTCGACGAAGCGTTCCTTGACGACGGTTTCCGCGTTGTGAAACCGGTAGAACATCGGCTCGACGTTGGGTCTCAGGCTGTCAGTCAGGAACTTCTCGAAGTTGCTGCCGGTGCCGTCGTCCTCGCCGATGCCGGAGACCAGTGTGACGTCCTTGACGAACGAGGCGATATGGTTGGCGACGGCGACTGCGCCGCCGGCGTGTTCCTCGCTCTCGAGCCGACGGACGACAAAGTGCGAGCCTTTGCCGCTCTGCCCGAGCGGTTCGGCGTACGTGTAGCGGTCGATGATCGCGTCGCCGAGGACCAGCACACGAAGATCCTCGGCCCGTTCGACGTCGGCGATGATCTTCTCCGTCGAGGTGCGTTCACGGAAGGTGGCGAGAAACTCGCGGGTTTTCGGGGAAAGCGCGCCGAGGTGTTCGTTCAGCAGACTACTCGAGCTGAATGTCAGATCGTCAGTGAAGTGTATCCGTCCGCCGTGGCTCTCGACGGCGTCGCGCTCCTTGACGATAGCGCCCGTCAAATCCTCACCCTCGGCCTTGTAATCCGGCCCCTTCGCATAAATAGCGGGATGGATTGCCTCGATGGCCTCGACACCTGTCGGATGCGGGCAGATCGCCACGTAATCGACGACCTCGAGGGCGGCTAGATTCTCAAGCCGCAACTGCTCGGGAAACACGGGCCGGCCGGGTCCCTTATTGGCGAACCGGTCGGCCGTAGTAGTGACGAACAGCACATCGCCCTGATCGCGGGCCTCCTTGAAGTGCCGGATATGCCCGAGATGTACGAGATCGAACATGCCGTGGCACAGCACGACACGCTTGCCGTTCTGCCGGCAGTCGCCGGCAAGGGCCGAGAGTTCGTCCAGGGTCTTGATCTTGTGTTCGCTCAATACAGGTTCCCGGCTATCGATGTGCGGTTAGAGGATCTTGGCGATATCCATCGCCTGTTCGATACAGTCGTCGATGTCGACCCGGTAGCGGTACGACCCGGCGCGCCCGATAGAAAAGACGTTCTCCGGCATCTCGGCGAAGTATTTGTCGGCACGCTCGTACTCGGACTTGAACGGCAACGGGTAGTGCCGGCCGTTGGTTGACGGTATCTCAAGGCCGAGCAGGGTCCATTCCGACTCGTGGCGAGTGAACTTCTTGTACTCGACGATGCGCGTGAAGCTCTCGTCGCCCGCGTAGTAGACGAAGTATGTGTGATCGGGAAAAGCGTTCTCGCATGGCAGTAGGATGGGGTAAAAATCCCTGCCGACGTACGGCAATTCACCGTGGCAACACTCGAACAGCAGATCTGGGGAAATGGTGTTGATGACGATGTCGAAGGTGCGCCGCTCGCCGTTGATGGAAACTGTACGGTTCGGAATGTCGTAGTTCTCGACCCGAGTACCGAGTAGCACGGTCGCCTCGGCGGTCGACAGGTCGAAGTAATCGTCGTATCCGTTGGCCGCATACGGATAGCACGACATGGCGATGTCCCACGCCGCGCGCGGCCCTTCCTTGAGGGCGACGCCCTTCGGCGACCAGCCGAAATCGTCGATCAGCCGGTTGTCGTCGAGCATCCACATCTTCTTCGAATACCGGTCGATGAACTTGTCGTAGAGCGTGCGACCGACGGACGCGATCCAGTATTCCTCGAGGTTCTGCGCGTTGGCGACGCCTTCGAGGTCGATGCTGGCGATTTCCTTCGCGATCGTCTCGTGCTCGGGCATGCGTGGCACGTCGTCCCTGTGGATCGGGAAGTTGTAGAACTGCTGGTCGCTCTCCACGTAGGTCAGGAAGATGTGATCGCCGACGTCGCGAAGTGGCAGGTACTTGTTGAGGAACGAGTAGACCTCCTCGTTCTGGGTCAGGAAGTGCCGCGGGCCGAAGGTGTGCGGGTGACCGCCGTACCAGCTCGTCCGCACGCCCGCGCCGAGAAACGGCGCCGCCTCGACGAGTGTGACGTCCCAACTGCCGAGAAGCGCGAGTTGATGGGCGGCTGCGCACCCGGCAAATCCGCCGCCGATAATCAATGCTGTTCTGATCGCTCGTCTCCTCGTGCCCGATGCGCCGCGCCGGCAACCGTTGCTTCGTCACAATGCAAGGTTGTTCCGCTGCATCCAGGTCAGGTTGTGAAAGTGGGGCTCGTTCCTGAGTTTCCCCGATTGGTAGGCGGCGATGATTTCCGAGATCGCGTCGCGCACCGTCTTCTTCGGTGCGAAACCCGTCGCCAGAATCTTGTCCGAGTTGACCCGGTAGGATCGCGGATCGCTCGATTCCGTGACCTCGACCGGCGCTTCCGTCATTTCGCTGACCATCTCGGCGATCTCCATGATCGACAGATTCTCGAAACCGACGTTGTAGGTCCCCGTGAATTCCGGGTGATCGATAAAATGGATGTAGGCGTCCGTGATGTCCTCGATATGGACATTGGGCCGCACCTGATCGCCGCCGAAGACAGTGATTTTGCCTTTCTCCAGGGCGGCCATGGTCAGCAGGTTGACGGAAACATCGAGCCGCATGCGCGGCGACAGCCCGCAGACCGTCGCCGGTCGGATGATCTGCACCGTCATGTTGTCGGCGTAGGACAGCAGGACGCGTTCCGAGACCATCTTCGTCTTGTTGTATTCGGAGATCGGATCGAGTTCGAGATCCTCGGTCACCTGGTCCTCGTCCTTCACGCCGTAGACGCTGCCGGACGAGGCGTATATGAACTGCGTCACGCCGTTTCGGGCCGCCTTGTCGGCGATTTGCATCGTCGCGAGGGCGCTCGTTTCCCACGTCAGGGCCGGGTTAAGGTCGCCGCATGGGTCGTTGGCGATGGAGGACAGGTGGATCACGATGTCGACACCTGACATCGGTACCGTGGCGGGTTTCAGCACGGACAGTTTATGCGTTGTCAGGTTGGGATGTTCTTCGAGAAAGTTACCGAACCACATAGTGTCGATGACGTCGACCGCGTAGCCGCGCGCCAGCAGTTTCGGGACAAGCACGTGCCCTTTGTAGCCGCAGCCTCCGGTGACCAGAATCTTCTTCATCTCGCTTCTTGTCTCAGCCACCGTCGATGATCGGCGGATAGCCTCCTGTGTAGTCCGTTTTTGTTTACCAATCGTTATCTCTGATGCCAGAAAAGCCCGATACTCCTTGGTATCTCGGTTGTCGCGCGACGTCCGTCACGGCACAACGATGTCGAACGCCACCGCGTGGCGGTCCCTGAAACTGGATAGCTTGGCGCCGATCTTGTCGGCGATGTTCGGCTGCGGGTTGGCGATAATGACCGAGGCCCCCTCCAGCGCGCCGTTTCGCTGCGCGTCATCGAGGTCGAACACCGGGCAACCCTCGAACTGCTGGCCCTTGAATGCCGCGTTGTCGTCGAGGAAGCCGCTGACGGTCATGCCGTGGCGGGCTAGATGGGCCCGCACCGCGCGCCCCATGGGTCCGCAGCAGTAAATGAAGTTGTTGCCCGAGGTCGCCGGAATCCCGCTGAACAGCAGGCGGCCGGCCGTCTGTGTCAACGACCTGGCCGTCACGCCGGTTGCATTGAGTTCTTCGACGACGCCGAGCATGTCCGCCGGCATCTCAATCCAAGGCGGTAGAGACGCATCGGCGCCGGTTCGCTCGGTGAGCACTCTAACAAGATCCGACTGGTCGGCGGCGTCGAGCGCGACGAACCGGATGCAGAACAGACGAACCAACCGTTCGGCGCTTTGCCGCGCGATTGTGCGCAGCATCTCGTCCGCGACGTCGCGGGCCGCTAGGAACCGCAACAGATCATCCAATGCCCGGCAGAAATCGTGACATCTCTCGGCGCTCGCCGAAGTCTTGAGCGAGGCTGGGCGCGTCTGGTAACGGTAGTAAGGCGTCGGCCATACGGCCGCCGTTTCGGCGGCAAGGAGGGCCTTCGTCAGGAACACCTGGTCCTCCGCCAGCCAGGTCGGTGGGAACCGGACGTCATTCTCCAGCAGCATGGCCCGGCGGAACAGATAGGCTTGACACTGCAGCGGAGTGATCTCGTGGCGAAGCAGCGATTGCCGGTAGGACGACAAGAGCGCGTGTCCGGCGGGCTCGCCGATAAGTCCGTCGACCAGGACGTCGTTCGACATCACGCCGTTGTTCTCATCGAGAAATCGCATCAGGACGATGTCGGCCCCGTCAAGCGCATCCGGGTCGAACCCACTGAAAGCGCCTGCCTCCACCATGTCGTCGTCGTCGACGAAGCAGACGTAATCGGCCTCGGAGGCCGCGATCGCCTTGTTGCGCGATGCGCCCGGTCCGATGTTTGTGCCGTTGACGATTACCTGGACGGGCATGTCCGGGCTGCCTAGCGCGAGCGACGTCGGCGGCTCCGCCGAACCGTCGTCGACGATGATGATCTCGCCGTCCTGCACGCCGGACGCGGCCAGATCGCCGATGATTTCGGGCAGCCGGTTCTGGCCGTTGAGTGACGGCATGACGAAGCTGATGGCGGGCCGTCCCATCGTGCCTCAGTACTTCGGCAATGGGACGGGCGACTTGGTCTGGATACCGGGCACGACCCTGTCCTGTGTGAAATCCCGGCCCAGGCAGTACCGGCAGGCTTCCAGGAACGGTTTGCCGAAGTAGAACGCCTTGAGCGCGTCCGTCAGTTCCTCCGTCGTCGCGCAATGGCCGATCTCAAGCACATCGCCGTCGTCCGGCGGAATGGCCTTGAGGTTGTAGGCGTTCGCCGAGAACGGGCAATGGTAAAGACGGCCGTGGAGCAGGGTCAGGACGTCATTGACGCAGCACCGCGAGAACGACGTGGCCAGTTCGTCGTCGCTCAGGTCATTTTTGACGATGCGCGCGGAATCCGTCCAGTCCTGGGGCTTGTGGTCGATGTAGTCTATGCCGGTATCTTCAAAGACCTGCACCAGCTTGTCGTGGTTCCGGGACAGCTCGTCATAATCCGTGATGTCGACAAAAATCTTCGGATTGCGAAGGCTGTTCAGGACGTTCTCGCGCGGCACGATGGTGGCGTTGGTCAACACTGCGACGCGGCGGACGCAGTCCTGCGACGTAATCGCGTCGAGGATAACGTCGATGTCGCGTTTCATGAACGGTTCACCGCCGAGTACACGGACCTCCTCGATCGAACCGACGCAGGAGGCCAGTTTCGAAAACGCGTCGAGCAGGATCTCTGTTTCAACGTCGACCGGCGCCTCGTAGTACTGCATCAGATTTGAGCAATCGACGCACTTCATGCTGCAGCGTTCGGTAATCTGTACGTCGAGAATGTTCAGCGTCGGCTGCGCCGTCTCGAACTTGCCGAGCAGCTTCTCCTCGTGTGTCTGAATCCGCCGGAGAACCTCGCGATAGTCCATAATGCCGCGGTATGCGGCCTTCGACGCCCAAGACAGGATCTTGTCGCAGCTGAACACGTGCCTGACCCGGTTCAGGCGGCTCAGGGTGTCGACCATGCTGTCGATGTAGTTGGATGAGATGACGACGACGACCTCGTCGGGATCGAACGTGGTCAGTGCGTCAGGGACGTCCACGCGAACGCCATCGATTTCCGTGCCGCGCTTGGTCTGATCGTCATCGAGGAAGGCTTCAGCCTCGAGACCGAGATCACGGACCGCCGCCAAGGTGATCCGCGAATAGCTGCTGGCGCCGGTGCCGGCTCCGTAGAGGAACAGGCGCCTCTTGCGATCAACGTCAAACAAGGCCCGGAATCCGGACTTGTCCAGCGTCTTCAGCTTCTTACGTCCTTCCAGGATCATCGGATCGGTTCTCCGAAACGGCCACAGTTCGCCGCGACGAACATCGTCGCCTTGGCCCGCCCGTGAACATGGCGTGAACGTGGTTAATCTTTAGTAAAGCAGCTTCGACGCGGCGTTCCAACGTCATCTGCGTGGTGGGCCTGGCAGGACTCGAACCCGCAACCAAACCGTTATGAGCGGTCCGCTCTAACCAGTTGAGCTACAGGCCCACCATGCAAACGAAAGGCCGGAGGGAAAATCCGCTCCGGCCCTTCCGAATTCCGCGTTCCGATCGGCTCAGTAGTCGAGGAAGCTCCTCAACTTGCGCGACCGGCTCGGGTGCTTCAGCTTGCGGAGCGCCTTCGCCTCGATCTGGCGTATTCGCTCACGCGTGACGGAGAACTGCTGGCCGACTTCCTCAAGCGTGTGATCGGTGTTCATGCCAATGCCGAACCGCATGCGCAGTACGCGTTCCTCGCGCGGCGTCAGACTGGCGAGCACGCGGGTCGTGGTCTCGCGCAGGTTGGCCTGAATTGCAGCGTCGAGCGGCAAAACCGCGTTCTTGTCCTCGATGAAATCGCCAAGATGGCTGTCCTCCTCATCGCCGATCGGGGTTTCGAGGCTGATCGGCTCCTTGGCGATCTTGAGGACCTTGCGGACTTTCTCGAGCGGCATGGAAAGCTTGTCGGCGAGTTCCTCGGGAGTCGGCTCGCGGCCGATCTCGTGCAGCATCTGACGGCTTGTGCGGACCAGCTTGTTGATGGTCTCGATCATGTGCACCGGGATACGAATGGTGCGCGCCTGGTCCGCGATCGAGCGGGTGATAGCCTGGCGAATCCACCACGTTGCGTAGGTCGAGAACTTGTAGCCGCGGCGGTACTCGAACTTGTCGACCGCCTTCATCAGGCCAATGTTGCCTTCCTGGATCAGGTCGAGGAACTGCAGCCCGCGGTTGGTGTACTTCTTGGCGATTGAGATGACGAGCCGCAGGTTGGCCTCGATCATTTCCTTCTTCGCCTTGGCGGCCTCACGTTCGCCCTTCTGCACCACCGAGACGACGCGGCGGAACTCGGACACCGGCAAACCCGCGTCCTGAGAGATCTCGCCGATCGATTCGCGGATCGCCTCGATGTCCTTCTTGTGCTTGGTCGCGAACTTCTCCCAGGCCTTGGAGTTCTTGCCGACCCGCTTGAGCCAGCCGGGGTCAAGCTCGTGGCCGTAGTAGTTCTCCAGGAAATCCTCTCTCTTCACGCGGCTCGAGACCGCGTGGCGCAGGAGCTTGCCCTCGAGGCTGAGGAGCTGGCGGTTGAGGCCGTAGAGCTGCTCGACGAGCTGTTCGATGCGGAGGTTGTTCAGGTGAACGTCCTCCATCATCTCGATCAGCTCCTGGCGCATCTTTTCGTATCGCTTCTCCGCCGCCGGCTTGATCTCTTCGCCGGACTGCAGCGCGTCGAGGCGCTTGTCCTGGGCGCGATGCAGCTTCTTGTAGGTCTTGGTGATCTGTTCGAAGGTCTCGACGACGCTCGGCGTCAGTTTGGCTTCGAGCGCGGCGAGCGAGAGATTGTTCTCGGCGTCCTCATCGTCCTCATCGTCGTCGCTGTCGGTCGATTCCGTGGACTCTTCGTCGTCCTCGCCCTTGGCGTCCTTCTTCGGCTTCTTGCTTTCCTTGGCATCCTTCTCGGGCGCCTTGGCCTCGGCGGGAGCCGGCGTGTCGTCGTTAGCGCTTTCCGGGGCTTCCTCGTCGTCGTCGCCTTCCGCGCCGGCCTGGCCGGGGCCCGCGCCGTGGGTCGCCTCAAGATCGATGATGTCACGCAACAGCATGCGGCCGTCGATCAGCGCGTCGTGCCACTGGATCAGCGCGCGGATCGTCAGCGGGCTTTCCATCAGGCCGCCAATCATCATTTCCCGGCCGGCCTCGATGCGCTTGGCGATGGCGATTTCGCCCTCTCGCGAGAGCAGTTCGACCGAGCCCATTTCCCGCAGGTACATGCGGACCGGATCGTCGGTGCGGCCGATGTCGCTCTCGTCGACGTTGCCACTGGCGGACGTCTGTTCGGTCTCGTCCTCGGTCTTGGCTTCCTTGTCGTCGTCCTTGTCGTCGTCGCCGTCGACCACGTTGATGCCCATTTCGGAGAGCATCGCCATGGTGTCTTCGATCTGCTCGGACGAGACTTCGTCGGGCGGAAGGGCAGCATTCAACTCGTCATAAGTGACGTAGCCGCGCTCCTTGCCCTGCGCGACCATCTTCTTGACGGCCGAGCCCATCGAGTCGAGGAGCGGACTATCCCCGCCGTCTTCCTGTGCCGGCTGCTTCTGCGCTGCGGATGCTGCTGCTTTGGCCAAGTCTTTAGCCCCCAAAATCTCTTTATAACGTCGGCGACCGGCGGACCGGTACGTCAGTTCCTCGTCTGGACGACCCCCCGTCTCGGGGTCAGATGCCGTCCTGGTTGTTCTGATGCTGTTGCTGCTTCAACGCTTTAACGCGCTGCCAGGCCTCATCAGAGAACTCTTCCGCAAGCACTTGTTCCGCCTCGCGTATTTCGTCCATCAGGTCACCGGCGCGTAACAGCGCATACGTCTCGTTCCAGCCGGACAGCGCTTCGTCGAGCGGTGCCTCGGAACGGGCAAAATATGCATCCAGCAAGACACTTCCAGCGGTCAACGACGTCAACGCCGCGCCCAGTCCCAAGTGTGTCAAATGGTCCGCCAATGCCCCGGTTTCAAGCCCGGTTTCCCGGGCCAGCGTCTTTAAGGCCTGTTGCCGCAGGTTGTCAAGGTCCGGTCCGGCCTTCGAAAAGTCCAGGGCGCCCAATTTCTCGCCCACCGTGTCATAGATTTCGGGGTGATTGATCAGGCACGCGAGCAGGATTTCGAGGCGCCGGCGAACGGGATCGCCGTGTCCGGTCTGCGGCCCGCTGAGGGTTAAGGACGCCGGGTCCGCCTTGTCCCTTTGTTGGCCCTTCCTGCCGCCGGTCCGGCCGAGCTGCCATATCCGGTCCTTGAAGGTCTGAGTGAACTGGCCGCGAACCGAGGGGTCCTCGATCCGCCGGGTATGATTGGACAGCCGGCTTTGAAGCGCCGCGCGGCCCTCTGGCGTCGTCGGCGCCCGCTCGCCCAGTTCCATGCGCCAAATGATCTCGGACAGCGGCTGGGCGGCGGCGATGACGTGTTCCATGGCGTTGGTGCCGCGGTCGCGGATCAGCGTATCCGGATCGTGACCTTTCGGTAGTTCTGCAAACCGGAGGCCAATCCCGGCCTTGAGTGCGGGCAGGGCGCGTTCGGCGGCGCGGCCCGCGGCGCGTTGCCCGGCGTTGTCGCCGTCGAAACACAGCAGCGGCTCCGGCACCACGCGCCACAACTCGGTCAGGTGCTCCTCGGTCAACGCGGTGCCGAGCGGCGCGACCGCTTCGGCGATGCCGGCGCGATGCAACGCGATGACGTCCATGTAGCCTTCGCAGACGATCAGCCTTCCCGACTTGCGGGCCGGCGCCAGCGCATGGTCGAGCGCGTAGAGAACCCGGCCCTTGTGGAAGATCGGCGTTTCAGGCGAGTTCAGATACTTGGGCTCGGCGTCACCCATCGCACGGCCACCGAAGGCGATGGCGTTGCCGCGCTTGTCGGCAATCGGAAACATCACCCGGCCCCGGAAGCGGTCGTACGGCGTGCGGTCCTGGCGCTCCTCCGGCGGCACGATCAGCAAGCCGGCCTCGACCATCATCTCATCGGTGAAACCGTCCTTGGTCAGCGCGGCCTTGAGCGCGCCCCTGGCATCGGGCGCGAAGCCGAGCCGAAAAGTGCGGATCGTCTCGTCATCGACGCCGCGGCCGTGCAGATAGTCCAGCGCCGCCTTGCCCTCGGGCATCCGTAGCATGCGCTGGAAGTACTGCGCGGCGGCTTCGGTCACGTCGACCAGGGTCTTGCGCTTTTCCTGGCGGCGGCGTTCCTCGGGTGTGTCGCGTGGCACCTCGAGGCCAGCGTCGTGGGCCAGTCGCTCGACCGCTTCCGGGAACGACAGGCCTTCGGTCTTCATGACGAAGTCGAACACGCTGCCGTGCTCACCGCAACCGAAGCAGTGGTAGAAGCCCTTGTCGTCGCTGACCGTGAACGACGGCGTCTTTTCATTGTGGAACGGGCAGAGACCGGACCATTCGCCGCGCCCGCCGGCCTTCTTGAGTTGCACGCGCTTGCCGATCACGTCCGACAGGCTCGAACGCACGCGGAGTTCATCCAGAAAGGCGGGTGAAAAGGCCATGATACCCCATCGCCGCCAATGACCTCGGCGGAATCATCTATTTATACAACATTCGAAAGAGCGCGGCTCGCGGTCAGTGACGGCTTTTGTACCCGGAATTCCCGGTTCATCCACAGGCCTTGCCGGGAAAGTCGCATTCGGCGCAGACTGCGCCGATGATCGAGGAACACCCCATTACCGGCGGCATCGGCGCCGAGATTACCGGCGTTGACCTGACCCAGCCGATTTCCGACGATCTCGCCGCGGCGCTGCGCGACGCGCTCGACCGCTACCTGCTGGTCGTGTTCCGCGACCAGTTTCTCGATGTCGGTCAGCATTACCGGCTGACCGAGGTGTTCGGCACGCCGTGCGTCAACCCGTACGGGCCGGGCCCGGCCGAACACCCCGAGATGACCTACGTCATCAAGGAAGCCAACGAGCGGACAGGCGTTTTCGGCGGCGGCTGGCACACCGATCTCAGCTTCATCGAGGAGCCGCCCAATGGTTCGGTGCTTTGTGCCATCGAGGTGCCGCCCTTCGGCGGCGACACCCTGTGGGCCAACCAGCGGGCCGCCTGGGCAGCGCTGCCGGAACCGCTGAAACTGTTACTCGACGGCCGCGATGCGATCCACGTCGGCAAGCCCTACGGTGTCAAGTGGGCGCCGCCGGTCGAGGAACAGGCGATGAAGGGTTCGACCAGGCGCGGCGACCCGGAAGCCGACAAGGAACGCTTCCACCCGGCGGTCCTGACCCATCCACGAACCGGCGAGAAGTCGCTCTATGTCAATCCGACCTACACGCTCCGGATCGACGGCCTCAGCGAGGAGGAGAGCCGGCCGATTCTCGCCAAGTTGTTCGAAATGGCGACCCTGCCGGAGTACGCGTGCCGCCTGCGCTGGTCGCCCGGCACCATCGCGGTCTGGGACAACTATTCGACCCAGCACTACGCCATCAACGATTACGCCGGCTACCGCCGCGAGATGCGGCGGGCCACGTTCCAGTCGACCGGAATTTCAGGCTGGCGCGGTTAGGCGTCAGGTCGCCAGGCGTTCCTTGACGATCTGACTGGCCTTCGAGAAGTCCATGCGGCCGGCATAGTCGCTCTTGAGCGCGCCCATGACCTTACCCATGTCCTTGATGCCGCCGGCGCCCGTCGATTTGATGGCGTTCGAGACGGCCTCGGCCATCTCGTCCTCGCCGAGCTGCTGCGGCAGAAAGCGTTCGATGACCTTGATCTCGGCGGCTTCCTGGTCGGCCAGTTCCTGGCGGCCGCCATCGACGTAGAGCTGCATCGACTCCTTTCGCTGCTTGACCATCGACTGGAGCATGCCGAGGAGCTCATCGTCGCTGATTCCTTCACAGTTTCCGTTGCCGCGCGCGGCGATGTCGCGGTCCTTGAGGGCCGCAATGATAAGTCGCACGGTGCGAAGCCCGACATCGTCCTTGGCGCGCATGGCAACCTTCAGGGCATCGTTGATCTGCTCACGCAGCATCTGCAACTCCTTGGGTAACTTCGGAAAGCACGGACCCTAACCTAGCTCGATTGGGAACGCAATCAAGTCGTGCTCTTGTAATGCATTGAAATTGAATAATATTTTATCTGCGACGATGCTTGACCATCGTGATCAGTTTGCTTAAAAGGTCACTCCGACGCGCCGGACCCCTCGACCACCGGCGCATTCGGGAGATCCGGACAAGATGACAGACGCGCCCTCATCCGCCGACGCCGAGGCTGAAATGCCAGCGTCCGTGGATTCGGGGGACGATTCAGGCAGTTTCCGGCGGCCGCCGGGCGCCGACGCGGCGCTGGTGCTGGCCGACGGGACGGTGTTCTGGGGCCGCGCTGCGGGCGCCGAGAAGACGGCCGTCGCCGAGGTCTGCTTCAACACCTCCATCACTGGCTACCAGGAAATCCTCACCGACCCGAGCTACGCGGGCCAGATCATCACCTTCACCTTTCCGCACATCGGCAACGTCGGCGCCAACCCTGAAGACATCGAGACGATTACCCCGGCGGCCCGCGGCCTGGTGCTGCGCGCCGATATCACCGACGACTCCAACTGGCGCGCCGCGCGCTCGCTCGACGACTGGCTGAAGTCCATGGACCTGCCCGCGGTGACCGGGGTCGATACCCGGCGCCTGACCCGGGTGATCCGCGATTCAGGCGCGCCGCACGGCGTCATCCAGGCGGCACCCGGCAAGGGCGAGACCATCGATATCGCCGCGCTTCGCACGCAGGCCGCCGAATGGCCCGGCCTCGAGGGCATGGATCTCGCCAAGGAAGTGAGCTGCACCCAGACCTATTCGTGGGACGAGACAGAATGGACGCTGGCCGACGGTCACGGCAATCAGACCGCGCCGAAGCACCACGTCGTCGCCGTCGATTTCGGCGCCAAGCACAACATCCTGCGCTGCCTCGCCAGCGCCGGCTGCCGGGTCACCGTGGTGCCGGCGACCGCGACCGCAGAGGAAATCCTCGGCCACGACCCCGACGGCGTGTTCCTCTCGAACGGCCCGGGCGATCCGGCGGCGACCGGCGAGTACGCGGTACCGATGATCCAAGGCGTGCTCGCGAGCGGCAAGCCGTTGTTCGGCATCTGCCTCGGCCATCAGCTGTTCGCCCTCGCGCTCGGCGCCAAAACCTACAAGATGCACATGGGCCACCGCGGCGCCAATCAGCCGGTCAAGGACCTGGTGACCGGCAAGGTCGAGATCACCAGCCAAAACCACGGCTTCTGCGTCGACCGCGACAGCCTGCCCGCCGGCGTCGTCGAGACCCACACCTCGCTGTTCGACGGCACCCTTGAGGGCATCCGCGCCGAAGGCAGGCCGGCGTTTTCCGTCCAGTACCACCCGGAGGCCTCGCCCGGTCCGCACGACAGCCACTACCTGTTTGGGCGGTTCGTGGATTTGATGGAGAAGAAGTAAGAATGCCGGCACGGACTGACATCAAATCCATCATGATCATCGGCGCCGGGCCGATCGTCATCGGCCAGGCGTGCGAGTTCGATTACTCCGGCGCGCAGGCGTGCAAGGCGCTGCGCGAGGAGGGCTACCGGGTCATCCTGGTGAATTCGAACCCGGCGACGATTATGACCGACCCGTCGATGGCCGACGCCACCTACGTCGAGCCGATCACGCCTGAGGTCGTCGCCAAGATCATCGAGAAGGAACGCCCCGACGCGCTGCTGCCGACAATGGGCGGCCAGACCGGCCTCAACACCGGTATCGCGCTCTGGCAGGACGGCACGCTGGAAAAGTACGGCGTCGAGATGATCGGCGCCCGCGCCGACGTCATCGACAAGGCCGAGGACCGCGAGAAGTTTCGCGACGCTATGCGCAAGATCGGCCTCGAGTGCCCGCAATCGGCACTGGTCCACAACATGGAAGAGGCCGCCGATGCCCTGAAGGATATCGGCCTGCCGCTGATCATCCGGCCGTCGTTCACGCTCGGCGGTATCGGTGGCGGCGTCGCCTACAACGCCGAGGAATATGAGAACATCGTACGCAACGGTCTCGATGCCTCGCCGGTGACCTCGGTGCTGGTCGAGGAATCGGTGCTCGGCTGGAAGGAATACGAGATGGAGGTCGTCCGCGACAAGGCGGACAACTGCATCATCATCTGTTCCATCGAGAACGTCGACCCGATGGGCGTGCACACCGGCGATTCGATCACCGTCGCCCCGGCGCTGACGCTGACCGACAAGGAATACCAGATCATGCGCAACGCCTCGCTTGCGGTGCTGCGCGAGATCGGCGTCGAAACTGGCGGTTCCAACGTGCAGTTCGCTGTCAACCCGGAGACCGGGCGCCTGATCGTCATCGAGATGAATCCACGGGTGTCACGTTCGTCGGCGCTGGCCTCGAAGGCGACCGGCTTCCCGATCGCCAAGGTCGCGGCCAAGCTCGCCGTCGGCTACACCCTCGACGAACTGGCCAACGACATCACCGGTGTCACCCCGGCGTCGTTCGAACCGACCATTGATTACGTGGTCACCAAGATCCCGCGCTTCACCTTCGAGAAGTTCCCGGGCACCGATCCGCTGCTGACCACCGCCATGAAATCGGTCGGCGAGGCCATGTCGATCGGCCGCTCGTTCCAGGAATCCGTGCAGAAGGGCCTGCGCTCGATGGAAATCGGCCTCAGCGGCTTTGACGAGGTCGAGATCGAAGGTGCCGTCGGCGAGGATGGCAAGCCGGACCGCGACGTGATACGCGCCGCACTCAGCCAGCCGCGCCACGATCGTATCCTGGTCATCGCCCAGGCTTTCCGCCACGGCATCTCGCTCGAGGACATTCAGGCGACCAGCCACTACGACAAGTGGTTCCTCGAACAGATCCAGGGCATCGTCGCCGAGGAAGAGCGCATCAAGGCCGAGGGCCTGCCCGAAGCCGGCGACGGGCCGGGCTGGCTCCGGCTTAAGAAGATGGGCTTTTCCGACGCGCGCCTTGGCGCGCTGACCCAGTGCCGCGAACGGCATATCGCCAAGAGCCGCCGCGACGCCGGCGTGATCCCGGTCTACAAGCGGGTCGATACCTGCGCCGGCGAGTTCGCCTCGGAAACCGCCTACATGTACTCGTGCTACGAGGGCACCGGCATGGAGCCCGCCGAGAACGAGGCCCGGCCGACAGATCGCAACAAGGTGGTTATCCTCGGCGGCGGACCGAACCGGATTGGTCAGGGTATCGAGTTCGACTACTGCTGCGTCCATGCCGCCTACGCTCTTTCAGATGCCGGTTTCGAGACCATCATGGTCAACTGCAACCCTGAAACGGTGTCGACCGATTACGATACTTCGGACCGGCTGTACTTCGAGCCGCTGACCGCCGAGGACGTCGTCGAACTGATCCGGGGCGAGCAGGCCAGCGGCAACGTCATGGGCGTGATCGTCCAGTTCGGCGGCCAAACGCCGCTCAAGCTCAGCCAGGCGCTCGAGGACGAGGGTATTCCGATCCTCGGCACTTCGCCCGATGCCATCGATCTCGCCGAGGACCGCGAGCGGTTCCAGGCGCTGCTCCGCAAGCTCGGCCTGACGCAGCCGGCCAACGGCATCGCGCGCTCCGACGCCGAGGCCCTCAAGGTCGCCGAGCAGATCGGGTTTCCGCTCGTTGTGCGGCCGTCCTACGTTCTCGGTGGCCGCGCCATGGAGATCGTCCACGACACCCCGGCGCTGGAACGCTACATCAAGGACGCGGTCAAGGTTTCGGGCGACAGCCCGGTGCTGTTGGATTCCTACCTCCAGGACGCCATCGAGGTCGACGTCGACGCGGTCTGCGACGGCGATGCGGTCTACGTCGCCGGCATCATGGAACACATTGAGGAAGCCGGCATTCACTCCGGCGACTCGGCGTGTTCGCTGCCGCCGCACACCCTGGGGAAGGCGGTTATTGCTGAACTTAAGCGCCAGACCGAGATACTGGCCAAAGGGCTTAACGTCGTCGGCCTGATGAACGTGCAGTTCGCCATCAAGGGCGACGAGATATTCATTCTCGAGGTCAATCCGCGGGCCAGCCGCACGGTGCCGTTCGTCGCCAAAGCCACCGGCGTGCCGGTCGCCAAGATCGCGGCGCGCGTGATGGCCGGCGACAAGCTCAAGGACTTCGATCTGCCGACAGACGCGATGCGTGGTCACACCGCGGTCAAGGAGGCCGTTTTCCCGTTCAAACGTTTCCCCGGTGTCGATATTATCCTCGGGCCGGAAATGAAATCGACCGGTGAGGTCATGGGCCTCGACGCCGACTTCCGTCTCGCGTTCGCCAAGTCGCAGCTCGGTGCAGGAATGGCGCTGCCCGAAAGCGGCACGGTGTTTATCTCTGTCAGGGACCGGGACAAGGAAGCCATGGCCGGTCTTGCGCAGCGCCTGGTCGGTGCCGGTTTCAAGTTGATGGCGACCGGCGGCACGCAGAAATTTCTCGCCGAGCAGGGTCTTGAAGTGGCGCGCGTCAACAAGGTTCTCGAGGGCCGGCCGCATTGCGTCGATGCAATCATCAACGGTGACGTGCAGATGGTCATCAACACGACCGAGGGCGCCCAGGCGATCGCCGACAGCTTCTCGATCCGCCGTTCTGCGCTGACCCGCAACGTCGCGCACTACACCAACCTGACGTCCGCCGTCGCCGCCGTCGCGGCGATCGAGGGGCTGCGGGAGGGTGCGCTTGACGTCAAACCGCTGCAGGCTTACTTCCCGCAATCCACCGGCTGATCCCGGCCTAATCGCCGCCTATTTCCGGCCTATCCGCCGCCTATTTGCGGCAAATCCGCGGTCCATTTGCCGCAATTCTCAACCATCTGATTCTTAAGGCGTTTTCGGCTTCCGGCCTATTTCGGATGATCCGCGGCGCCGGATAAGCATTTGTCCGGCGAGTCCGGGCGCATCGAACGCACCGATGACGACTACGATGACACCGTGCCACGGACGGATCGGCGTGTCAAGAATTATTTCCTAAAAACTGAACCGCACTCAATCCTCGCTGACGGTCTCGAAGGCTTCCCGGATGTCCTTCTTGGTCGGCTTGCGGCCCGGCTTGGGCTTGGTCCGAGCGCGCACGCGGCCCTCGACATACTCGATCATGCGTCCGGCGATATCCTGACCGGTGGCGCGTTCGATTCCCTGGAAACCGGGTGACGAGTTGATCTCGAGCACCTTGGGTCCGGTCGCGGAACGCAGGATATCGACACCGGCGATGCCGAGGCCCATGACCTTCGCCGCCTTCACGGCGATGGCGCGTTCCTGCTTGGATATCTTGGTCGGGAACACATCGCCGCCCTGATGGACGTTGGCGCGGAACTCGCCCTCGGCGGCGCGCCGTTCCATGGCAGCGACCACCTTGCCGCCGATGACCAGGCAGCGCATATCGATGCCGCCGGCCTCCTTGATGAACTCCTGCACGAGGAAATCCGCCTTGAGACCGCGGAACGCGCCGATGACGCTCTCGGCCGCCTTCTTGGTTTCGCCGAGAACGACCCCCTTGCCCTGGGTACCCTCCATCAGTTTCACGATAAGCGGCGCGCCACCGACGATCTCGATCAGGGACTTGGTGTCGTGCGGCGAGTGGGCGAAGGCGGTTACCGGCATGTCGATGCGGTGCTGGGCGAGGATCTGGTGGGCGTAGAGCTTGTCTCGCGAAGCGCCGATGGCCATTGCCTTGTTGATACAGAAAGAGCCCATGAGATCGAACTGGCGGACGACAGCCATGCCGTAGGCGGTGATCGAGGCACCGATACGCGGGATCACCGCGTCGTACTGAGGCAGTACACGGTCATCGTAATGAACCTCCGGCGCCATGGCGTTGATGTTCATGTAGCACCGCGTGGTGTGGATGACCTCGCAGGCGTGACCGCGTTCCTCGGCGGCCTGGACGATGCGCCGGGACGTGTAGTTGTTGGGTTCCCTTGTCAGCAGGCAGATCCTGAGCGGCCGCTTCACGCCGCGCGACTTCTTGACCTTGTCGTAGGCATCGAACGAGAGCTTCGGCTGCAGGTTCCGGCGGTTCGGATCGACGATCATGCTGTCGCCGATGGCGCGCCGGCCGAGCAGCATCTTGTATTGCATGCTGTCGCGGTTGGTCAGCGAGATCTCAATCGGCCAGGTCGCGTTGCCGATCCGGACCGGGGTCTCGATGACGAAGCGGAGCTCGGTCTCGCCGTTGGAACTGGTGATCTCGCGCCGGTCGACGACCTTGGCCGAACAATCGATTTCGATCTCTGGGTGGTCGGGAACCGGGTGGACCTTGAAGCGGACGTAGGGTTTCGATTCAGAGCCGAACGGCTCGATCGAGGTCGCGTGCAGGGCCGCTGTCTTGGCGCCGGTGTCGACCTTGGCGACAACCGCCGGAAGCCCGAGATCGGGTAGGGAAATCCACTCTTCCCAGCCCAGAATCGTTGGTTCGTTGCCATTGCTGTTCATGCCGGCATTCCCGCCGCCATGGCCCGGAATGTCAAGTCGTGGAGGGTGAAATCGCGCTACGGCAGCCGGGGATCGGGGGCCATGGTCAGGTGAAGTTCGTCGCCTTCGTACGGATGGGCAAGCGCGACGTCCTCGTTCAGTTCGACACCGAGGCCGGGTTCCGCCGGCGGGATGACATAGCCGTCCTGCCAGGCGATCGGCTTCATCAGTAGTTCCGAGTGGAAACCGCCCCACTGCTCGATGCTCTCGAGAATCAGGAAGTTTGGCGAGCAGGTCGAGAGCTGGATGTTCGCCGCGCCAACGATCGGGCCGCAGTAAAGATGCGGCGCGATGACGCAGTGGAAGGTTTCCGCTATCCCGGCGATCTTCTTCGCTTCCAGCAGGCCCCCGACACGGCCGAGGTTCATCTGCAGGATCGATGCCGCCTGCGCCTCCATGACGCGGGCGAACTCCCACTTGGTCGCCAGGCGTTCGCCGGTGGCGATGGGAATCGTCGTTTGTGCTGCGACCCGCGCCATCTCGGCCGGGTTGTCGGGCGGCATGGGTTCCTCGAACCACAACGGGTCGTAGGCTTCTAGACGCCGCGCGAGGCGGATCGCGCCCGACGCGGTGAACTGGCCGTGGGTACCGAACAGCATGTCCGCCCGGTTGCCGACAGCCTCGCGGATGCGTTTGCAGAAACGCTCCGAGAGGTCGAGATCATCCATGGTCGGCTGATGCCCGTCGTAGACAGTGTAGGGGCCGGCCGGGTCGAACTTCACCGCGGTGAACCCTTCCTCGACCCGTTTCAGCGCGACGTCCGCGGCCATGTCGGGATCGTTGTAGACGTTCGGCTTGTCCGGGTCCGGGTACACGTCGCCCGATTCCGGATAGAGATAGGTGTAGGTTCGGAGCCGGTCGTGCACCATGCCGCCGAGCAGTTCGTAGACCGGCTTGCCGGCGGCCTTACCGACGATGTCCCAGCAGGCCATCTCGATGCCGCTGAGGACCCCGACCAGCGAGATATCCGGCCGCAGCGAATAGCCCGAGCCGTAGACCCGGCGCCACAGTTTCTCGACATGGTGCGGGTCGGCGCCGATCACGTGGCGCTCGCAGACGTCGGCGATCATCGTCTCGACGGTCTTCGGCCCGAAGGTCGCGACGTAGCATTCACCGATCCCCTCGATGCCGTCATCGGTGATGAGCTTGACGAACAGGAAGTACCGGCCGCCGAGGCGAGGCGGCGGGTTGCCGACGACGAAGGTTTTGAACTCCCTGATCTTCATGGTTTCGCGGGTCCGTTCAGTCGAACACGATGACGTTGCGCAGCACCTCGCCGCGGTTGACCTCGGCGATGGCCTCGTTGATCTGCTCAAGCGGATAGGTGTTGGAGACGAGTTCGTCGAGCTTCAGCCGGCCCTGCTTGTAAAGTTGCACCAGTGCCGGAATGTCGTGCTGAACGTGGGTCGAGCCCATCGAACTGCCGAGCACCCTGTACTGGTAGTCGGCGACCGACAACGGCTCGATCGCGGTGGTGACACCGACCGGCGGCATGCCGACATAGACGACGGCACCGCCCGGCGCCAGCAGCGATACCGACTGATCGAACGCCTTGGGCGCGCCGACGGTGACGAAAACGAAATCCGCGCCGCGGCCGTCGGTCGCCGCCAGAATCTGCTCGCGCGCGTCGTTGGCGCTGGGGTCGATCGCGTGGGTCGCGCCGAACTCGAGCGCGGTCTTGCGCTTGCTCTCGGCGATGTCCATGGCGATCACCGTACGCGCACCGGACAGCGCCGCGCCCTGCACGCTGTTCAGACCGACGCCGCCGGTCCCGATGACGACGACCGTCGCGCGGGCCGGGACCCTGGCCGTGTTAGTGACCGCGCCCAATCCCGTAATCACGCCGCATCCCAGCAGCGATGCCGAGGTCGGCGGCACGTCGGCGGGGATCTTTGCCGCCTGGCTCCGGTCGACCGTGATGTACTCGGCGAATGCGCCGGTACGCATGCTCTGCTTGATCGGATTGCCGTCGGCGTAGCTCAACGGTCCCTCGACATCGAGCGGAAACTCGTGCTCGCAGATCGTCCGGTTGCCCTTGGAGCAGTGATAACAGTGACCGCAGGCGCGGATCAGCGTGACCACCACCGTGTCGCCCGGTGCCAGGTCGGTGACGCCGGGTCCGACGGCATCGACGATGCCCGCCGCCTCGTGGCCGTAAACGGCCGGCAGCGGTCCGCCCCATGCGCCTTCCGCGTAGTGGATGTCAGAGTGGCAGATGGCGACGGCAGTCATCCTGACCTTGATCTCACCCTGGTTCGGCTCGGCGATCTCGATGTCCTCGATCACCAGCGGCTCGCCGAACGCATGGCAGACGGCAGCTTTCATCTCGCCCTCCTGTACAGCATTGAACTGTCGCGGAAACTTTGAACCGGCTTCCGCGGTGGCGCAAACGAGAAAATGTGGACGTCGCTAAAGTTTCTTGAGCCAGGCGTCGAGCACGCCGGCACCGAGCGCCTCGCCCTGCACGACGCGGGCCTCCGGTTCCGGCAACGGACCGACGACGACCATGTGCATCGGCTTGCCGCCGACCTGGAAGGTCTCGACCGCGATGCCCGGCAGATCGAGCCGTCGCGCGTCGCGTTCGGCATTGGCGGCGACCCGGTTGGCACTCAGCACCACGTAGTAGGCGTTGCTCATGTCGACCGGCGTGGGCGGGGCCGACGTTCCGGGCGCGGCCGCCATGTCGGAAGGCTGCAGTTGCGACGGTGTGACGGATTGCGCTGGAACGCTGGGCATCAGGTCCATGATGTCGTCCGGCAACGCCGTCGGCTCGGGGGTGGCCGGTGCCAGCGGCTGCGCCGTTTGGGCTGCTTGCATTGGCTGTATCATGGCGACGTCGACGTTGGTGAGGTCGGCCGGCAGACTGTCGATGGCGTCGATGCGCAGCGGTTCAACCGCGAGAATGTGCGACATCGAATCCGCGGTCAGCTGTCCGGTCGCGCTGAGCAGGCGGTAGGTCGACAGACGATGCTGGTAGTCCGCCGTCACCAGGGCGGTTCGAACATTGAGGACTTCCAGCGCGGTGTCGAGCACGTTGATAATGGTTTCCGAACCCGAGGTCATCAGTGTGTAGCGGGCATTGTAGGCTTCGAGCGCGATGTTCTCTGCGGCGACCAGGGCCTCCAGGCGTTCCTCGCCGGTCTTGGCGCGATGCCAGATCTGGCGGACCCGTTCCTCGATGTCGAGCTCGAGCTGGCGTAGGTTGGCGAGCGCGGCCGACTGGCGGTGGGCGGCGGCCATCTGCGACGCGTTGGTGCGGTCGCCGTCGAAGAGGTCCCAACTCAGCTTCATCACCACCGAACCTTCGGCTTCGCTACCGTCCGAGCCGTCGTAGTCGTGCTTGAGATCGGTCGTTCCTTCGAGATCGAGGCGCGGCATCCGGCCGGCGCCAGCGGCCAGGCGCTGGGCGTTGGCGACGTCGATCGCATGGCGCGCTCTCTCTGCCAGCGGGTTGCGGTCGATCGCCGTCTGCACGGCATCTTCGACGGAGGCAGGCATCGCGGCGAACGGAGCGACCGGGTCCTGCATCGAATCGACCTCGGGTGTGTGGCGGAACAGTTTGCGGTAACGCGACATCGCCTGACGCCGTCCGCCGTTGAAGGATATCCGGGCCTCGAGCGCCTGCTGCAGGCGGGCGCGGCTCTGCAGTGAATCCGCCAGAGTCATGCGACCGCTCTCGCGTTCGCGAGTGATGTAGTCGGTGATGTCGGTGATGATCGAGACATGCCGGTCGGCCAGCCGGTAGAGCTTTTCCTGCTGCACCACATTGAGATACGCGGCGATACCATCCATCAGGACCCGGTTACGCAGGCCGGCGAGATCGCTCTTGCCAAGTTCCTCGCTGCCGCGACTGGCGAGCAGCTGATGGTGCGTCGCATCGCCGTCCCATAGGTTGTAGGTAGCGGTGACTCCAACCTGCTTGCGCCATTGTTCGTTGGACGGCTGGTCGGTGCGTTCAGCGCCGGTCTCGGCCGTTGTCGTTACCAGCGGCAGCGCGGCGGCGGCGACGGCCCGAGTGTCCTCGCCGCGAGCGTCGATCTCGGCGCGGCTGGCACCGATCGCCGGATAGTCTGCGAGCAGGGCTCGCAACTCCTGCTCGAGCGGGCGGGCTTGGGTGGCGGTAGGTATGAACAATGCGACGGCCAGCGCGCAAGCGGCTGGAATCCTAATAAATCCGCGCCTCGCCGGGAGGGCGGATCGTCGCGTTCTAGGCGGAATTGGCAACCACGGCCCCCTTCGTTGTTTGGCGGATTCCTACCGTATGTCGTGCACGCGAATCGGAGTCCCCATAGATATAGCAATTTTGCGCAGTATAGTTAATGCCGGATTAACGCTAAGCGGCTGATTCCGTTAGGATTCGAGATAACGGGCTTCAGCGTTCGCGGAATGCATCGTGGCGCAGGCGCAGAAGCGGGCGCAGGAAGTACTCCAGTACCGTCCGGGTGCCGGTGTGGATATCGACCTGGGCCTCCATACCGGAGCTGATCCGGAGCGGATTGTTCGCGGTGCCGAGGTAGGGCCGGTCGGCTTCGACGACGATGCGGAAGTAGGGGTCGCCTTCGTCGGTTTCGTCGGCGTCAGCGCCGATCAGGGTCAGCCGGCCGTTGAGCGTGCCGTAACGGGTGAAGTCGTAGGTCGTGATCTTGATGGTCGCTGGCTGGCCGACGGCGACGTAGCCCCGGTCGCGGGGATGCAGCCGCGCCTCGATGACGAGATCATCGCGTGCCGGCACGATCTCCATGATCGCTTCCCCGGGCCGCACCACGCCGCCGATCGTGTGGTAGCGCATCTTCTTGACGATGCCGTCGATCGGCGCGCGGATCGTGGTCCGCAGGGTCTGTTGCTGCGCACTGGCGAGGATCTCGCGAATCTGTCCGATCTGGCGGTCGATCTCGCCGAGGCGTTCGGTCGCCTCCGCCGCGTAGCGGCTGCGTGTTTCGGTGAGGCGCGCGCTGGCCTCGTCGCGGTCGGCCCGGGCTTGTCTGATTTCCGCGGTCAGGGTGTCGATATCGCCGATCAGCCGTTCGACCTCGCGCTGGAGTTCCAGTTCCTCGGTCCGGGTCGCCAGCCCGGAACTCGCCGCCTGCGAGGCGATGGCGAGGTTCTCCTGCGCCAGAACGAGATCATTCTGCTTGGCGCGCTGGCGCGTCACTAGGGTTTCGATGGCGAGTCCGCGCTGGCGGATTCGCTTTTTGGCGACGTCGAGCGCGCTTCTGATCTCGGCCTGGCGGGCTTCGAAGGTCTGCTGTGCTCGGGCCGCGTCGTCGGGTCGGCGCTGGGCCGCTCCAGGGTCGAACGCCGGCGTCGCGCCATCGATTTCGGCCGCCCACGGCGCGCGGGCGAGCAGCAGGCCGTCGAGTTCGGCGCGCAGTTCCTCGGGATTCGATCGTTCCGCGTCGAGCTCCAGCCTGAGCAGCGGCGAGCCAGCGGTGACGGCGTCGCCCTCGGCGACCATCAGTTCACGAATGATGCCACCCTCGAGATGCTGCACGACCTTGATCTTGCCTTCAGGCGCGACCGCGCCTTCGGCAACGGCGACTTCGTCGAGGGGGGTGAGCCAGGCCCACACGGCAAGGGTCGCCATCAGCAGGATGACGAGCCGCGACGGATAGAGCCATAACGAGCGGCGACGTTCGCCGATCACCGCGTCGATCGCGCTCATGAGTCGTCTCCCGAGGGATTGCGCTGGCTGAGGACGCCGACCGATTGCAGGTGATTGAGTACCTCAAAGGCCGGTCCCCCGCCCTTCACGCGGCCTTTCTCGAGCACGAGGATGTTGTCGCAGGCTTCCAGCAGGTCGAGGCTATGGGTTGCGACGACCACCGTGTGATCCTTCGACAACGATTTCAACATGGTGATCAGGGCGGTGGTCGCCTCCGGGTCGAGATCGTTGGTCGGCTCGTCCATCAGCAGGGCCGGCGGGTCGCCGACCAGGGCACGGGCGATGGCGAGCCGCTGGCGCAGACCGCCCGGCAGGTTGTCGCCGTTTTCGCCGGCCGGCGTCGCATAACCGCCGGGCAACGCGAGGATATCGGCATGTGCCCCGGCAAGCGTTGTGGCGCGCACCAGTTCCTCGTCGCTCGGGTCGTCGCCGCCCATTACCAGGTTGGCCTTGATCGGTCCGGAAATCAGCCTGGTCGACTGGGGTACGTAGCCGATCCAGCCATGGCATTCGGCATCGGAGAACTGCGCCAGGTCGCCCTCGTCGAGCAATACCCGGCCGCTCAGCGGTCCGTAGAGGCCCCGCATCAGCTTCAGGAGTGTGCTCTTGCCGCTGCCGTTTGGGCCGACGACCGCGTGCAGACCGTTTGGGCCGAACCCGGCTGATACGCCCTCGATGGCATTCTGCTGGTCGTCGCGGGCGTAGCGGAAAATGACCTTCTCCAGCGCGATCCGGCCCTTTGGGCGCTGCAGATTGACCGAACGTTCCTGGTTGGTGCTGGGTAGATTAAAGACCTGATCGAGACGGGCGAGAGACTGGCGGAACTGCGAAAAGGCGCGGAACTGCGCGACCATCAGGTTGAGCGGCTGGATGACGCGGTTGGCGATCATGTTGGCGGCGACCAGCGCGCCGATGGTGAGGGTCTGATCGAGGATGCCGATGGCGCCGATTGAGGCGATAGCGACCAGCGTGACCTGCTGCATGGAGTGGCCGATGTGGTGATAGCGCTCGCCGGACGCGCCGCGCTCCATGTTCTCTGCGATGGTATCCGCCTGGCGGCGTTCCCACTGGCGGCGCAGGTAAGTGCTGCCGCCCACGGCCTTGACCGTGGTGCGGGCACCGATCAAATCGCCGAGCAGGGCATCACGGCGGCTGGTCGCCTTGCGCTCGGTGTTTTCGTGACGCGTGCTTACGGCGCCTGCGCGCCACGCCAGCAGAATGAAGACCGGGATCGCGACATAGAGGACAGCGGTGACCGGCGGTGCGACCAATGAAATCAGAACGATGCCGAGAATTGCGAAAGGCACGTCGGCGATCGCCACGACGGCGGCGCCGGACATGAAACTGCGGATATGGTCGACGTCGCGGAACAAGGCCTGCCAGTAGGCGGTCGGGCGCACCTCGAGATGGCGAAGCGGCAGGCTCATGATCTTGTCGAACAGGGACTGACCGATGCTGGAATCGAGCTTGGCGGCGGACTCACGCAACAGTGCGCCGCGCGCCTGACGCATGATGAAATCGAAGACGACAACGCCGGCCATGCCGATGACAAGCCCCTGCAGCGTTGTCAGCCCGGCCTGGGCAATGACCCGGTCGTAGACCTGCAAGATGAACACGGGAACGGCGAATGTCAGGACATTGATGGCCAGCGACGCGACCATCAGCTCGCCGAGCGCCGCGCGAATGGCACGGAACGCGGTCCTGAACCATGACCTGTCGTCGTTATCGCGCACGCTTTGATCCGAGGCCATGCCCAGTTCCCGTCTTTGCCGCTCGTCCTCGCTGCGGCCGCCGCGCCGGTCGATTTGCCCGACGGACAAGTCGTGATAGATTAGCGTTAATGAAATGATAATAAGCGGCGGCGTATTTCTCTAGGAAAAGGGCGGCAGAAGGCGTCTGGATCCTGCTTCAGGAGACATAGCCGCGCCGCGACTTTGCGTTTTTGACGGTAAGGGCCAGGTTCGGAGAACACGACCATGCCTGACGACCGCGGCTCGCAGCCACCGGAACTCAACGTGATCAGCGTGACTGGTGCGACCGAACTCGCCCAGGCCACAGACGCGCCGCTGCAGATCGGCGTTGCCGAAACGGTCAACGGCGCCGTCACCGTCGTGCATCCCGATGGCTCAACCGAGGAACTCGCGACCGGCGCGCCGATCCTCGCCGGCGACCGGTTGCAGACCGGCGACGACGGCGACGTCGCCGTGATCTTCGAGGACGAGTCGGTGATGGCGCTGGGACCGGACAGCGATCTCGTCATCGACGAGATGGTCTACAACCCCGAGGGTCCGGACGGCTCCATGCTGATGACCGTCTCTGAGGGCGTCTTCTCGTTCGTCAGCGGCGCCATCGCCAAGACAGACCCTGACTCGCTGAGCATTCAGACCCCGTCGGTCGTCATCGGCATCCGCGGCACCAGCCTGGCGGCGCGCGTCCGTCCCGAGGGCGAACAATCGTCGATCACGCTGGTCGATGACCCTGACGGCACAGTGGGTGAAGCGGTCCTGCAGAACGCGGGCGGCGTTCAGGTCATCAACCAGGCGGGCCAGACCGTCGAGCCGACGAGTTTCTTCACCGCGCCGCCCGAACCGCGGATCATGCCGCCCGAAGAACTGGCGGGTGCTTACGGCGGCGCCATTGATGCCCTGCCGGCTGCTTTCCGTCCACCGATGGCGGGTCCGCCGCCACCGCCGCGTGGTCAGAACCAGGAAGGCGGCAACCAGGGACAGGACCAGGCGCCGGCCGACGAACAACAGGCGGCCGAGGGCCAGGCGGGCGACGACGACGCCGAGGCGACCGACGAGGCGCCACCCGAAGAAGAGGTCGCCGAAGAGGAACTGACGCCGGAGGAACTTGCCGCGCTTGAGGCGGAGCAGGCTGCCGAGGACGGGTTGGTCGCCGACGATCAGGCAACCGGCGATGAGGATGCGAGCGCATTCGCGGATGCGCTTTCCGAGGCCGATCCGTTCGGTGGGAACGAGGAGGCCGCCGCCGCCGCCGAGGCCGCCTTCAACGAGGCGCTGGCCAACGGTGCGACCCTCGACGAGGCCACGCAGGCCGCGATGGCTGCCGGCACCGATGTCGTCGAGACGGCCGGTGAAGAACTGGCCGTCGAAACGGAATCGGTTGAGGAGACCGGCGTCATCAACGACATGACGTCGACTGTACAAAGCTCACCAGTATTTTCGCCGCCGGTGTCCGGCGGCTCGTTCGGCACGGCGACCACTGCTACGGTCGGACAGGCGGGTGCAACACAAGGGGATTTCTCCGCCGGCACCGACGGAGACGACGGCGGCGATGATGGTTTCGGTGACGAAGACGGCGAGGCTGACGACGGCGAACTGTCGGTTCTTCCGCCCCCGCCGCCACCGCCGGCAACCGAACCGGTCGACGTGACCGAGCCGGACCCGTCCCCCGAGCCGGCACCAGAGGAACCGCCGGCGTCCACCGTGATCGGCTCGGCACCGGTCGCGTCGTCAGCGGAATTGTTCACGCTGGAAGCCGTCAGTTGGGGTACCGCGTTCCGCATTTCCGATGCCGAGGACACGCCGCCGCAATTGAGCGTCTCGATCTCGACACAGCCGACCAGCGGTTCGCTGACCGTTCTCGACGTCGGCTCTCAGGCGTCGGTCGCTAGCCGCGCTGCGGTTGCTTCGCGCGCAGGCAGTGCGTCGCAGGCAGCCGTCGCCTCGATGGCATCTGTGGCGTCGGTCGGTTCGGTTGCGACGGTCACGACCCGCGCTGCCGTCGCCAGCATCGCCAGCCGCGCGGCCCAGGCCAGCATTGCCTCGCAAGCCAGTATCGCCAGTCGTGCGTCGCAGGGCAGTCAGGCCGAAGCTGGCCTGCAGTTCTTTGTGCCGAGCCAGGCGTCCTATGCCAGTTACGCTTCGGTCGCCAGCCAGGCAGCCGTTTCGTCGGCCGCGTCCCGAGCCTCGGTGGCTTCGGTCGGTTCGACGGCATCGGCCGCCTCCGTTGCCAGCGTCGCCAGCCAGGCGTCACAGGCCAGCCATGCAGCCGTCGCTTCATTCGCCGGGGCCGACGGTCAATCGAGTCAGGCCAGCTTTGCCGGTGAGACGGTCTACGACTACCAGCCGAATGTCGGCGCCAGCGGAACGGACACGTTCGTTTACTCGGTGACCGATTCCAACGGCAACACGACCCAGGCCTCGATCAACGTGACGATCCAGACGATGACGACCCAGGCCGGCACGGAGACCAACGTCAACACGGTCAACACGACCGGTACCCAGTCGCTGGCTTCGATCGCCGCCGATCACTTCGGCCAGCATGTCGTGGTGTTCCTCGACGGCAACACGGGCGATATCCTGGCCCAGCGGTTCGATAGTTCGGGCGCGAAGCTCGGCACCGAGTTCGTTGTCAATACGACCGCAACCGGGAACCAGAGCGTGTCGGTGAATGCCAACGCGGTCAGTTACCTGGATAACGGCGACTTCGTCGTTGTCTGGGAGTCGGATCACGGGGGCACCAATGACGTTTACATGCAGCGTTTCACCAGTGTCGGCGATCCGCTAGGCACCGAGACCATCGTTAACGTGACGGCGACCAATTCCCAGAGCCACGCGTCCGTTGCCGGGCTCAATACCGGCGGTTACGTGGTTGCTTGGACAGGCGGCAACACGACCTTCGACACTTTCATCCGCATCTTCTCGCCCGATGGACAGGGCGGCTCGGAACTGCAGGTCAACACCGGCGTGACCGCATCGTCGAGTGCGTCCGCGCCGAAGGTTGCAGCGTTGAAGGATGGCGGCTTCGTCGTGACCTGGTCGAGTGGCGATACCACGAACGACGATGTCTACGCGGAAATCTACGACGATCAAGGCAACGTCGTGACCGCCGAGTTCCAGGTCAACACGACGACCACCAACGTGCAGGACGAGATGTCAGTCGCTGCCCTGGATGACGGCGGGTTTGTCGTCGTCTGGGCATCGGATGCCAGCGGCGATTTCGATATCTACGGCCAGCGTTACGATTCAACCGGAACCGCACAGGGCTCGGAGTTCGTCGTCAATACGACGACGTCGAACTCTCAGGACATACCCGAGGTAACGGGCCTTGAAGACGGCGGTTGGCTCGTCACCTGGACGGCGGACAGCGGTCTTGATGGCACCGGCGACGGCATCTTCGCGCAACGCTACAACTCGGACGGCACGACGAACGGGTCCGAATTCCAGATCAACACGCTGGCAACAGGCGACGAGACGGACTCGGCACTGGCCACGGTACCGGATGGTGGCTTCATCGCTGCCTGGCATTCGACGGACGGCGACGGCACGACCGATACCGGTGTCCTGTCGAAGGTCTTCTTCATCGGCGGATCGTCGGCCCTGAACGAGACCGGAACCGCGGGCAACGACGCTTACATCGGAAGCATCCTGGCCGACGTGATCGACAGCCTGGGCGGCGACGACGAGATCTTTGGTATGGCTGGGAACGATACGCTGACCGGCGGCGACGGAAACGACCTGATTCAGGGTGGTCCGGGTGACGACATCATCGACGGCGGTGCCGGCAATGATCTGCTTTACGGAGAAAGCGGCACTGACACGATTACCGGCGGAACGGGATCGGACAGTTTCTACTTCGACAACCAGACCGGAAACACGACGGTTCTCGATTTCACCCCCGGAACCGACAAGCTGATCATCGATCACGGTTTGCTGGGCGATCAGGACATCGTTTTCGAACAGCTATCGGCGACGACCTACAACGGCACGAACGCGACCAATCCGAATGCCAATATCATCGTCGACGATCAGGGCGACGTGTATCACGACAGCAACGGGAACGCATCGGGGGGCTACACTCTGATCGGAACGGTCGAGGACGGCGCCGCCGCGGTGCCGACGATGTCGAGTTCTGACGTCGAAAAGAGCTAGTCCTCCACCGGATTGAACATGTAACCCGCGCCGCGCACGGTGGTGATCAACGTCGGCTTGCCGGGATCGGGCTCGATCTTGCGGCGTAGCCGGGCGATCCGGATGTCGATGCTGCGGTCATAGGGGTCCCAGTCGCGATTATGCGCCAGATCCAGAATACGGTCGCGGCTGAGGACTTTGCCCGGGTTCTGCGCGAACACCTTGAGCAGATCGTACTCCATCGCCGTGATCGGTATCTCGGCCTTGTCGGCGCTGAACAGCTTGTGCTGGTCGATATCGAACACGCAGTCGCCAAACCGGACCTGATTCATGGTCGGCGTCTGTGACGCCATTTGTCGCGAACTGTCGAGTCTCCGCATCACGGCCTTGATGCGGGCGTGAAGCTCGCGCAGGTCAAAGGGTTTCGACAGATAGTCGTCGGCACCCATCTCCAGGCCGACGATGCGGTCGACGGTTTCACCGGCTGCGGTCAGGAAGATGATCGCGGAATCGTGCTTCTCGCGCAGGAAACGCGCCAACGACAGGCCGTCCTCGCCCGGCATGTTGATATCCAGCAGCACCAGGTCGAAGCTGGTTCTTGCCGCCAGATCACGGAGTGCCGGACCACCGTTCGCGGTACTGACGCGGTAACCCTTCAGCGTCAGGTAGTCGTTCAGCGTTTCTCGGATATCCGGCTCATCGTCAACAATGACGATATGACCGATGGCGTTGGCCATGCGATGCCCCCTCTTCGCCATCCGCATGAGCGCGGGCGGTTCGTCAGTTCATTCCGTTGGAAGATACTTTATCATGGCAAAGCTCAAGCGGTCTGTCTCAAGATTGTTGCAACGAGTTCGCGAACTTCGGCCGGCGTGATGGGTTTTTCGATGTAGGGTCGCCCGGACGTGGCCATGAACCGCGAAACTTTTGGGCTCATGGTGTCGCCGGTCACGAAGGCGATGCGTTCGCACATCGCCGGGTGACGTTCCTGCAGAACCTTGAACAGGTTCGGTCCGTCCAGTTCCGGCATTCGCAGGTCGCTCAACACCACGTCGAACTCCTGGTTGCCCAGGAACGTGAGCGCCTGCGCCCCGTTGATTGCCGACGTCACACTGTGGCCGTCGGCGTTCAGGATCTCGCTGATGACGTTGACCACGTCCGGCTCGTCGTCGATGACCAGGACCCGGAGGCTGCCGGGGGTGCGATTCCTGGTCTTGTCGAGACTGAGGTTGGTCTCCTGCGGGACCATGATCGGCAGCCGGATGACGAACGCTGCGCCGCCCTTGTCACCGTTCTCGATCTTGATGCGGCCGCCGTGGAACTCCATGACCCGGTGGCAGAAAGCCAGACCCATGCCGGTGCCGACGCCGACCTCCTTGGTCGTGTAGAACGGCTCGAAGATGCGCGACGCGATGTGCTCCGGCACCCCGGGGCCGTTATCGATCACCTTGATGACGACTTCATTTGCGCGTTTTCGGAAGTTCGACGTTACCCGCAGACGTCGGTCGTCGGACTCGGATTCGCCAATCGCCTGCACAGCGTTGATGATCAGGTTGGTGATGACTTGGGTGATCTGGTCGCCGTCGATCCACAGTGACGGCAACGAGCGGTCGAACCGGGTCGACAGTTCGATGCCGTTACCCCTGATCTGGTAGGCAGTCAGTTCGATCGCCGACTCGATCAACTCGTTGACGTCATGCGCTCGCCGGTTGATCGGCTGCTGCCGAGCCATGGCGAGGAAGGTCTTGACGATCCGCGCGCATCGATCTGCCGCGTTGCTGATCTTCTCGGCGCGCGCGGCGATGTTCTCGTCGACAGTGGTCTCCTTCAGCAGCAGGGCCTGGCCGACCAGCACCGACAGCGGATTGTTGAGTTCGTGGGCGACGCCAGCCAGCAGTTCGCCGAGCGCGCTGAGTTTCTCTGATTGGAACAAGGCGTCGCGCTGCCGGTTGAGTTCGGCTTCGATGCCGTGGCGCTCGGTCATGTCGATGGCGCTATACACCACGACATCTTCGCCGCCGTAGGAAATTTTCTGCGCCGAGACCAGCGCCCAAAAGCTGCTGCCGTCGAGTCGTCGGTAGAGCATCTCCATGTTGTCGACGCGACCGTGCTTGCGGAGCGTGTTGATGTAGATATCGCGGTCGTTGGGATCAACGTAGTAGTCGATGGCGCTCTCCGATTTATCGCCACGACCGCGGCCGAGCATGGCCTTCGCCGCCGGACTTTCGTAAATCACCTGGCCGGTGTCCATGTAGGTCATGCCGATCGGTGCAGGGCAAGACTCTAGGACCTGACGGATGCGGTTCTCGCTCTCGGCGATGGCTCGCTGGGCCTCCTTCTGTTCCGTGATGTCGGTTCGTACCGTCACATATCCGCCATCCGATATCTTGTTGCCGGTGACCAACCACCACTCGCCGTCCTTCATCTCGATCTCGATGGGGTCGACGTCGGAGGTCAGCATGCGGTCGGCGATGAACTTGACGTCCTCCTTCGCCTCTTGTTCACCGAGCGGGACGCCGTCGAACGTCTTGGCGTTCTTGAGGAAATGCTTGATGGCGTCCTGACGCGGCATGCCGATGATCTGGTCCTTGTCGACCTTGTAGGGCCGCGCGAAAGCGGAATTGCACAACGCCATGTTGTGATCCGCGTCGACGATCGAGAAACCGTGCGGCAGGCTTTCGATGGCCTCGTTGAGCAGTTTGGTCAAGCGTTGCCGTTCGGCCTCGGCTGCTCGCCGCTCCGAGATGTCACGGATCGTGCCGGCAACAATCACCCTGCCGCCCACATTGGCTGCAGAAATCGTGATCTCGACGGGGAACCGCGCGCCGTTGGCCTTTATCGCCTCAGACTCAATCCGCCCGTACCTGCTCTTGAAGAACCCGGTTTCGAGCATGCGCTTGAGGCCCTGTTCGTGGGCATCGCGTTTCTCCTCCGGAATACAGACGACGCTAAGTTTCTGGCCGATGACGTCTGAACGCTTGTATCCGAACATCCGCTCGGCCGACGGATTGAATTCGAGGATACGACCGTCCTCGTTGATTGTGATGAGGCCGTCCTGCGACGAGGCAATGATTGCATCGTTGAGGCGTTCCGACTCCATGAGCCGGCCTTCGACCTCCTTCTCGGCCGTAATGTCGATCATGCAGCCGACGAACCGCGCATCGCCGTCCTCGGACCCGACATATCGAAGATCGTCGCGGAACCACAGGAAGTGGCCTTCGCGGTGGCGGAACCGGTATATGTGCGTCACCCGGCCGCGGCTTCCCAGTTGATCGATACCTCGTTGATAGCCATCGAGGTCGTCCGGGTGGATGCATTTTCGGCCGAAGCGCTCCGGGCCGATAAACCGGGACGGCGCGTAGCCCAGAATGCGCTCAACGTTCGGACTGATGAAGCGGACGGCGCGCTGACCATCGTAGTCGGCGACGTAGAAGATCGCCGGCGAGTGGTCGACGGCAAAGCCGAGAAGAACGGAGTCATCTCCCGCTAGGTTGTCTTCGACTCTCATGGCTCGCACCGAAACCCGCCGTCATCCGGCATGGGGATATCCACGTAGGTTGAATAGGTGTTTCCGCTTCCCGTGTCCATAAACCGGGGTGCCTTGGCCGGTCTTGTTACAGAAATGAAACACGGAGAAGCGATTCCTGACAATCGGCGGAAACCTCAACTCGTCATGGTGCGCACCGTCGATTTGGCAGAAAGCCATCGGGGGAGAGGGCTAGGTAACGCCGCAGACCGCGATCAACGCGGCAGGCAAAAGTATCCAGGACCTTCGAAAGGACAAGAAGATTGAACACCCATGTTATTGAGAACGATTTCGCGAGCATCGTCTTGAGAGCGTTCTGCCGACTGAGCCTGACGCTCAAGGACACCCTGGAGCAACGCGAGGAACGCCGCATTCGTCGTTCAGCCGAGCGCCAACTCCAGCAGCTCGATCCGCGCCTGCTGCGCGACATCGGGTACGATCGGATCAGACAGACTGTCGGCGGTCATGCCTAGCATCGATGTTCGCGGTGGCCAGCTGTCGTTCGAGATTTTCGGCGACGGGAATCGCGAGACACTGATCCTGCTGCACGCTGCAGGCTGTTCTGGACACCAGTGGCGCGCGATAGCCGGCCGCCTCGAGCATCAGTTCCGAATCGTCATTCCGAACCTGCGAGGCTACGGCGGCAGCAGCGCCTGGAAGTCCGGCGATACGCCTCGCCTGAGCATGGAAGCCGACGGGGTCCACGATCTCGTCGATGCGCTCGGCCGTCGTGCACACCTCGCGGGTCACGGTTATGGCGCGGCCGTCGCATTGCGCGCCGGACTCGATGCGCCGCAACGATACGCCGGTGTGACCGCGATCGAGCCGGTCAGCTTTCATCTTCTTCGGAAAGGCCTCGAAAGCGATCACAACATCTTCCTGACGGTCGCGCAGTTGGCCATCGACATGGCCAGTCTGGCGATGACCGGCAATACCGCGCGCGGTGTCGAGCGCTTTGTCGAGTACTTTGGCGGTCCCGGTACCTGGGCCCAGATCAGCCTGGAGGTCCGGCGGCGCATGTGCGACCGGGTCTTCTCTATCGCCTGCAACGTCTGCGCCCTGGCCCAGGACAAGGCTGTCCTCGACGATTACGCCGACTATCAGTTGCCCGTGCACCTGGTAACCGGCGACCGTACCGTCGCGCCTGTGCGCCGCGTCGCCGAGCGGCTACGATCGTATCTGCCGGGGGCCCGTCAGGACTGGCTGCTCAACGCCGGGCACATGTCGGCAACGTCGACCCACGCGGAAGCAGTTGCCGAGATGATCGCCAGCCAGCCCGGCGCCTATCTGATGCCTCCGCCGTCGCGAGAGATCGCCGCCGCGTAAGCCGCTCACACGAAAACCAGCTTCATCCAACCGACCTCCAACCACAAGCGAACGGATCCATCACCATGACCTATAGCAATCCCGAAACCATCGTGCTTCACGCGGGTTACCGTAGCGACGAAACGACCACGGCTGTGGCCGTGCCGATCTACCAGACCACGTCCTATCACTTCGCCAGCACCGAACATGCGTCGAAACTCTTCGACCTCGAGGAGATCGGCAACATCTATACCCGGGTGATGAACCCGACCCAGGCCGTCCTCGAGGAACGCATGGCGGCGTTCGAGGGCGGTGTGGCAGCGCTCGCGGTTGCTTCCGGTCAGGCGGCGACGGCGATCGCGCTGCAGAACATTGCGCATGCCGGCGACAATCTCGTCGCCTCGACCGATCTATACGGCGGAACCTGGAACCTGTTCGCGAACACGTTCAAGGATTTTGGGATCGAGGTTCGCTTCGTCGATCCGGCCGACCCGGAGAGCTTCCGCAAAGCGACCGACGACCGGACCCGGGCTTACTATGCAGAGACTTTGCCGAATCCGAAGCTAGAGGTGTTTCCGATCGCCGAAGTCGCGGCCATCGGCGATGAGCTCGGCGTGCCGCTGATCGTCGACAACACCGCGGCGCCGATGATCTGTCGGCCTCTCGATCACGGCGCGCACATCGTCGTCTACTCGACGACCAAGTACATCGGCGGCCATGGAACCTCGGTCGGCGGCCTCATCATCGATGGTGGAACCTTCGACTGGGAGAAGCACGCGGACCGGTTCCCCATGCTGAACCTGCCCGACCCGAGCTATCACGGAGCGGTGTGGGTTGAAGCGGTCAAGCCGCTCGGGCCGTTGGCCTACATCATGAAGGCGCGGTGCACACTGCAGCGCGACCTGGGCAGTGCGGTCAGTCCGTTCAACGCTTTCATGTTCATTCAAGGGCTCGAAACCCTGCCGTTGCGCATGCGCGAGCACTGTCGCAATACCCAGGCTGTCGCAGACTATCTGTTCTCGCATCCGCTCGTGACCCGCGTCATTCACCCCAGCCGGATGAGCGGAGAAGCGAACCGCCGGGCGGAAACATACCTCTCCGGCGGTTTCGGCGGACTGGTCGGGTTCGAACTCGAAGGCGGGCGTGAGGCCGGACAACGTTTTATTGACGGCCTGGAGATGCTCTATCACGTCGCCAATATTGGCGATGCGCGGTCACTGGCCATTCACCCGGCAAGCACGACCCACCGTCAGCTCGATGCGGACGAACAGCGCCGGACCGGCGTGACCGAGGGTTACGTGCGGCTGTCGATCGGTCTCGAGCACATCGACGACATTATCGCCGATATCGGGCAGGCCATCGACAAGGCATCTCGGGGCGTGTCGGCGGCGGCGTAATGTCGAGCTAACGGGCCAACGACGGCCAGCGCCGGCGCAGCGCCTGTTCCACGGTATCGACCGTGAGGCTCTCCATCAGACAGCCCGGGTTGCGGTGATCGTAGCCCGGGCGTCCGACGATGTCGGCGAGGCTTTCCGGCGTGCGGATGACGAGACCGTTATCGCCCCACGGGGCATAGTGCCGGTCGTCGCTCGGGCCGAACAGGCCGGCGGTCGGCGTTCCGGTGGCGGCCGCCAGATGCATCAGGCCGGAATCGTTGCCCACGAACAGCCGGGCTCCTTCAATGGCCGCGGCCGACGGCATCAGGCCGATACCGATACCGTCCACGATCCGATCGGCCGGCAGCCTGTCGAACAGCGGCATCGTCATCTCACGTTCGCTCTCGGCGCCGACAACAAGCGCGTTCATGCCTTCAGCCAGTCCGCCCGGCCCAATCAGCCGCAGGACGATCTCGGCGAAGCGCTCGGCCGGCCAGGTCTTGCCGATCCAGTTGGCGCCGGGCGCGACGACGATGTAGGCCCCGGACGGATCAATGACGCCGTGCGCCGTTTTGCGGTGGCTGTCGCCGATCCAGAGCGTGGGCGCGAGCGGCGTCGAGCCGAGCGCGCGGCTGAGACTCTCGACCCGGTGTTCCTCGTCGCGCGCCTTCGGCACGGTATAGCGGTGTTGGGCGCGAACGGTCCACGGCAATGCCGAGCGGCGGACATCGAGCACCGCGCGCCAGCGTCGGCCCGCGACGGTCTTCCACAGGTCGAACCAGTGGCCACTGCGCGGTTTCTTGACGATGGCGTGGCTGCCGAGGAGTTGCGGCACGGCCTCGAACAACGGTAGCGACGGCGCGCCGGCGGCGACGAAGACGCCGTCATCCGGGTAGGTTTCCATCAGCTTGGTCAGCAGCCCCGTCGACAGGACGGCGTCACCGATGCGGTTGGAGGTGATGAACAGAAGGGCCATGCGATTGCCGGATTGAGGCGCGGTCCGCGCCGGGTGCCGACAACCTAGTCAATCGGGCATCGTCGCTCAAATCATTCTGTTCGGGGGACGGTCGCCGCACGGCCGGGGCCCATAGCCATCGCCGAGACAGCGGCGATCAGGACCATCACGGCCGACGTCCACAGGCACGCTGCCAGTCCTGCGAACTGGTAAACGATGCCGGACAACAGGGTGCCGGCAAAGCGGCCGATGGCATTCGCCATGTAATAGAACCCGACGTTGAGCGTGACCTTGTCATCGTCGGAGAACGCGACAATCAGGTAGGAATGCACCGCCGAGTTGATGGCGAAGACGACACCGAACACGAACAACCCGCCGACCAGAATCATCGCACTGTGTTCGCCCGACCACGACATCGCGAAGGCGAGCGCGGCGGTAAGTGCGGCGAGGACGAATCCCCAGACCCAGGCGGCGCGACTCGCCGACGCGGCGTCGCGGGTGCTGGCCAGCATCTTCGGCGCCGACGCCTGGACGATGCCGTAGCCGATGACCCATGCCGCCATGAAGCCGCCGATGCCCGAGAACGACCAGCCAAGTATCTCTGCCAGAAACACCGGCACGCCGACGACGAACCAGACGTCACGGCTGGCGAACAGGAACACCCGCGCGAACGACAACACGTTGATGGCCCGGCTCTTGGAGAATAGATCTCGGGACGCGATCTTGGCGGCGGCCTTGCCGAGATCGGCGCCGATGAGCCGGGTCGAGGCGACCAGCACGACGGTCAGCAAACCCGCCATCGACCACAGAGATCCCTCGAAGCCGAGGACCTGCAACAGCACGCCACCGCAGAGGAAACCGACACCCTTGAGCGCATTCTTTGAACCGGTGAGGATCGCAATCCACTTGAACAACAGGCCCTGGCCCTCGTTTTCCCGGATCACCAGCTTGACGGCGCTTTTCGAGCTCATCTTGGTGAGATCCTTGGCGATGCCCGAAAGCGCCTGGGCCGCCATCACGTAGGCAACCGAGATGCCGAGCGCCCAGGCCGGATCAGTTGCCGATAGCATCATCAACGCGCCGATCTGGATGGCGAGGCCGGCGAACAGCGTGACCCGGAGACCGAAACGCGCGCCGATCCAGCCGCCGAGGAGATTGGTGACGATGCCCATGGCCTCGTAAAGGAGAAACAGGATGGCGATGTCGAGCGGCGTATAGCCGAGGCTGTGGAAGTGAAGCAGAACCAGCATGCGCAACGCGCCGTCAGTCAGCGTGAACGCCCAGTAGGCGAGCGTCACGGCAGCATAGCTGTGGCGGTCGGCAATCATGGTGTTCTCCAAGACCCGATCAGAGGCTGGTGGCCACCTTGGCGGCGAGTTCCATCATCCGGTTCACGTAGCCCCATTCGTTGTCGTACCACGCGTAGATTTTGACCTGACGGCCGTCGATGACCATGGTCGACGGGCCGTCGACGATACTGGAAGCGGGGTCGTTGACGAAATCGGTCGAGACCAGCGGTTTGTCCTCGAACCTCAGGATGCCAGCGAGCGGCGCTTCGTTCGCGGCGCGACGCAGCAGCGCGTTGACTTCCTCGGCCGCGGTGTCGCGAGCGACCTCGAACACGCAATCGGTCAGCGAGGCATTCAACAGCGGTACCCGGACGGCAAGGCCGTTCAACTTGCCCTTGAGCTCGGGGTAGATCAGCGTGATTGCCGTCGCCGACCCGGTCGATGTCGGGATCAGTGCGTTGAGGCCTGAACGCGCGCGGCGCAGGTCCTTGTGCGGCGCGTCGACCATGACCTGGGTGTTGGTGACGTCGTGGATCGTGGTGATCGAGCCATGCACGATTCGCAAGTTCTCGTGAATGACCTTGACCACCGGCGCGAGACAGTTGGTCGTGCAGGAAGCGGCGGTGAGAATGTCATGCTTATCCGGATCGTAGAGCCCGTCGTTGACGCCCATAACGATGTTTAACGCGCCGTCGTCCTTCACCGGGCAGGCGGCGACGGCTTTCTTCGCGCCGCGAGCGAAGTGCGGTCGGATGGACTCGGACGTCTTGAACTTGCCGGTCGCCTCGATGACGAGGTCGACGCCGCTGTCTTCCCACGGAATTTCGCCCGGTGCGGCAAACTCGGTGAACCGAATGTCGGAATCGTTGACCGTCAGATGACCATGATCGGCCGAAATGCCCCGGTCCCAGCGGCCGTGCACGGTGTCGTATTCAAGAAGGTGTGCAGCGCACGCGACACCGCCCTTGATCTCGTTGACATGAACGATTTCGATCGCTTCGCGGAGGTCCTTGCGGTCGACTGCCGCGCGAAGCGCCAGACGCCCCATGCGGCCGAAGCCGTTGATGCCGACCCGAACCGACATGATCACCCTCCGTAAGAATGCTGTTGCCCGACCATAATTGCTCCGGATGTCGACCGCATCACCCTTCAGCGACCGTAACGATATCTTCACATGCGGTCTGACCGGGCGAGCAGCACTTCCTGCAAGGTCAGAGGTCGTCGAGAATGCGCTTGCGAATGCGCTCGGCCTCCGTGACGGAAATCAGTTGCTGTTTTACGAGGCGTTCGACCACGGCCAGTCGTTCTTCGATTTCCTCAGTCTCGAGTTCGGCGGGGTCGTGCAGCGCGAGCCAGAGGTCGCGGCATGTCTCAGGGTTCAGATTGCGTTCCCGCGCCACATGCACGCCGCTTTGAAAGTGAGCGTACGGTTCCCAGTACGGCTGATCGGTGTAGATGTCGCGGACAGCGAGTTTGCAGACATCGAGGTCGCTCCAACCCCGGACGCGATGTACGGCGTAGACCTGACCGGTAGCCTCGAAACCGGAGGTGTGGGTCTTTTCGGTGGTTGTCGCCTGACATCCGGCCAGCGCCCACGCTACGGCAAGGGTGGTGCCTGCGAGCAACGGTTTCATCGATCCGAGTTCTCTCATCGTCATCAACGCCTTCCGCCGGCCAGTTTGACCGATTCCGGTCGGGCTCGGAGCAGGCCCATGGCGACGACTCCGAACAGCGGTCCGGCAGCGAGTACGGCGAAAGCGACCGGCCAACCTCCTGTCTCGACGAGCAGCGGCATGAGGTGAATGGTGATCAGCGTCAGCAGGAAGCCGGCGCAGGTCTGGACCGTGAGCATGGTGCCGATGTACTCGGGGTCCGAAAGCTCGGTGATGCTGGCGGAGAACTGGGCCGAGTCGGCAATGATCGTGATGCCCCAGACAAGGCAGACGACAATCAACAGATAGGGTGATGCGCCGAATAGCAGACCGACCAGAATGGCCGACAGACCGCTCGCGGTCATGGCGCCCATGGTGAGCGCCGTGCGGCCAAACCGGTCCGCCATCAAACCCCCGGCAATGCAGCCGAGAACGCCGCCGAGTCCCATGACGCCGAATGTCGCGAGGCGCGCCAGCACGGCCGGATCGCCGCCGAGCCCGCCCGCATTGATACGGAAGCTGGCGTCGAGAAAGACGCCGATCCAGGCCCACATAGCGTAGAGTTCCCACATGTGTCCGAGGTAGCCGAAGTTGGCGAGCCGTAACGCCGGGTCGCGAAACGCGCGAGTGAACTGCGCGGGGTTGAATTTTGGCGCGGGGCGTACATTGGGACCCGACCTGAACAGCAGGATCAGGCCCGCGGCGGCGGCGGCCACGAGAGAAGACGTCGCGATCGTGAACCGCCAGTCGATTCCGCCCAACGCATTGAACAGGTGCGGTGCGGCAGATCCGAGTGTCAGCGCACCGACCAGCAGGGCGACGAGAAAGCCGAGGTCGTTGCCGCCACGTTTCCTGGTCCGCATCCACGATGCCGCCATTTTCATGCCGACCGGATAGACTCCGGCCATGCATAGGCCGGTGATGAAACGTAAGGCGTAGACCGTCGCGTTATCGGGTTCGATCAACAGAATCGCCGCGTTGGCCGCTGCCGCGATGAGGGCCGACATCATGAAAAACCGCCGGGGTTCGAGCCGGTCGGCCAGACTGAGGACAGCGCTTGCCAGCGTGCCGATGACGAATCCTGCCTGCACCGAGCTGGTGTACAGGGAGCGCTCGGTAGCGCTGAGGTCGTACTCCAACGTCAGGGATGGCACGACGGCAGAGGCCGAGAACCAAAGCGCCATGACGGCGACTTCGCACGCGGAGAGCAGCGCAATGGAACGCCATTTTACTGCGTTAGAGACGGTATCAGACATTCGGGGCTGGTCCTATGTTGCCGGCCGCTGACTGCCCAAGTCGTAGCACGAAGGTCCGCCTGCGGGGGTTAGAATCATGCCGTTTGGTGCGGGGGTTTTCTCCTATTGTCCGACGTGTCCGATTCGCGCTATGACCGATCGCCCGGTGGTGGCGAGCGACGGAGGCTGTACGCCCGCCTGATCGTCGCGAAAGACTTGCAGTTCTGCGGTCCGTCTTCCGGGTTCCATCACAATACCGCGTGTCGATGGCGTCGAACCGCACACTCAAACTGGAGGAGCAAGCGATGTCCAACGACATGGCCAACGGCATGGAACGCCTGATGACCTGGCACAACGGCGAGAAGTCCTACTCGCCCTTTTCGGACGCCGAGATGATGCGGCGTCAGACCGACATCCGCAATTGGATGTCCGAGAATAGCGTCGATGCGTGCCTGTTCACGTCCTATCACTGCATCAACTACTACGCCGGATTCCTGTATTGTTACTTCGGCCGCAAGTACGGGCTGGTAATCGATCATGACAAGGCGACGACGGTGTCGGCCGGGATCGACGGCGGACAGCCGTGGCGGCGAACGTTCGGCGACAACATCACCTACACGGACTGGCGGCGTGACAACTACTTCCATGCGGTGGGCACGCTGACAAAGGGCGTAAAGCGCCTCGGCATCGAGTTCGACCACGTCTCGATTGAGCTTCGCCAGCAGATCGAGGACGCTCTTCCCGGTGTCGAGCTCGTCGATGCCGGTAAGCCGAGCATGTGGATGCGCACGATCAAGTCGGCGGAGGAACAGTCGTTGATCCGCGAGGGTGCGCTGACCGCCGATATCGGCGGCGCGGCCTGTGTTGCCGCCGTCGCCGCAGGCGTTCCGGAGCACGAGGTTGCGATCGCCGCGACCAACGCCATGATTCGAGAGATTGCCTCCAATCATCCGTACGTCGAACTGATGGATACCTGGACCTGGTTTCAGTCGGGCATCAACACCGACGGGGCCCATAATCCGGTCACCAATCGGCTGATCGAGGCGGGTGACATCCTTAGCCTAAACACCTTCCCGATGATCTTCGGCTACTACACGGCTCTGGAGCGGACCCTGTTCTGCGAACACGCGTCGGACGCGCACCTCGATCTCTGGGACAAGAACTGCCAGGTCCACCGGCGTGGTCTCGACCTCATCAAACCGGGTGCCCGGTGTTGCGATATCGCCGCCGAACTCAACGAAATGTACCGCGAGTGGGATTTGCTGAAGTACCGCTCGTTCGGCTACGGCCACTCGTTCGGTGTGCTGTGTCACTACTACGGCCGCGAGGCCGGGGTTGAACTTCGCGAAGACGTCGAGACCGAGCTGCAGCCCGGCATGGTGGTGTCGATGGAACCGATGATCATGCTGCCCGAGGGCTTGCCCGGTGCCGGCGGCTACCGCGAGCATGACATCCTGATCATTACCGAGACCGGGGCCGAGAATATCACCGGGTTCCCGTTCGGACCGGAGCACAACATCGTCAAGGCAGGTTAAACGGCGGCAGGTTATTGGTTCGCGGCGTCGAGCATGAGGTCGCGGTTGACCCTCACGGTCGCGCGGATTTCCTCGATGTACTTGGCGCCGCGTTCCGAATAGCTGTCGAGATAGCCGGCGAGTTCGAGGCCGCTGGCAGCTCGGCCCTCGGCACGGGCCCTGGCGCGTGCTTGGCGGAGCTCGCGATAGGCGCGGTGGGTGTTGATGTTGTGCAGGTACGAGCGTACCGATTCGTTGATCGAACCGAATGCGCGGACCTCGTGGTTATCCCCCGCGGGGCGGTCCTCGGGTACGATTCCGCAGCCTTCGGTAAAGCACCACTGACCGAAGAGGTTGTTGCCTTCCTGGGCGAAGCGTGACTGCCCCCAGCTGGATTCGTTGGCTGCCTGGGCCATGGCTAGCGTCATCGGGATCGTGTCCACCCGGCGCAGCAGCACTCGCCACTCGTGCCCGGTCCATGTGACGTCATAGTCTTCGGCGACGCCAAATACCCAGCTCGGATCCTGGCCGCTGTCACGTGCGGCGATCAGGCGCTTGCGCAACTCCGCTATCCGGCCGTTCTCTGCTTCGATGATCGGTCGCAGAGCATCAAAGAACTGGCGTTTCTTCTCCTCGACCTGAACGTCGTCGAGACCGGCGAGTTCCGTTGCCTCGACGAAACCGACCCCGCCTGTGACCCGGTGTTCGTAAATCTTGTAACCCGCGATCGACAAGCCGAGCAGGAACCCGGCAGCCACCAGTCCCGGCACGATTCCGGTTTCCCACGGATTGCGGATCGAACGCCGGACATAATCAATGACGTCCGACAAGGAGACCGCCGGCATGAATTGCGTCGTGCCCTTTTGGGGCATATTCGTTCTTCCCTCGTGATCAGGTCTGGCTATGACGTGTTGTCCTGATCGGCGAGAGCAAGGTTAACCTGCACCCGGTCACATGGCAAAATTTGGTGCACGGCGTTGAATTTTCCGGGGTTCGACCTCACGTCGAGGATCAGATACCGGATGTCGATTTCGGATGATCACCGGGCCCGCGCTTTGTTAGAGTGCGCGCTCGTCGCGTCGGGGATCGGTTTGCGTCTGGCTCGGGCGCAGCGGAACAGGGACAGAACATGGTCAAGTTTTCCGTCTTCTCTTTGGCGCGTAACGCGCTGAACTACCATCAGGACTGGCCGCGTCACTGGCGCAGCCCGGATCCCAAGCCGGAATACGATGTGGTCATCGTCGGCGGCGGCGGTCACGGGCTTGCGACGGCTTATTACCTCGCCAAGGAACACGGCATCACCAACGTCGCGGTGATCGAGAAGGGCTGGCTTGGTGGCGGCAACACGGGCCGCAATACGACCATTGTCCGTTCGAACTACCTATGGGACGAGTCGGCGGCGCTCTACGATCACTCGGTCAAGCTGTGGGAGAGCCTCAGCCAGGAACTGAACTACAACGTCATGTTCAGCCCACGCGGCCTGCTGCACATCGCGCATACCGTGCACGACATGCAGGAGATCGGCCGGCGCGGCAATGCGATCCACCTCAACGGCATCGATTCCGAGTTCCTGACCCCGGGTCAGGTCCAGCAGATGGTGCCGTTCATCAATCTCAACAGTCGCTATGAAATCAGGGGCGCGCTGCTGCAGCGCCGCGGCGGTACGGCGCGTCACGACGCCGTCGCCTGGGGCTACGCCCGGGCCGCGGACGAGCGCGGCGTCGACATCATCCAGAATTGCGAGGTCACCGGGTTTCGGATCGAGAACGGCGTCGTCAGGGGTGTCGAGACGACTCGGGGCGCCATCGGCGCCAAGAAGGTCGGCGTCGTCGCCGCCGGTCATTCAGGCGTTCTCGCCGGCATGGCCGGGTTCCGCCTGCCGATCGAATCGACGCCGCTGCAGGCCTTCGTCTCGGAGCCGATGAAGCCGATCATCGACTGCGTCGTCATGGACAACACCATTCACGCCTACATCAGCCAGTCCGACAAGGGCGAGTTGGTCATCGGCGGGTCGGGCGACCCGTTCGTGTCGTATTCCCAGCGCGGCTGCTTCGACCAGGTCGAGCACGTCGTCGGGCCGATCTGCGAGCTCTACCCGATCTTCCGCCGCGTGCGCATGATGCGCACCTGGGGGGGCATTACCGACGTCACCCTCGATCGTTCGCCGATCATTTCCAAGACGCCGGTCGAGAACCTCTACTTCAACGTCGGCTGGGGCACCGGCGGCTTCAAGGCGACCCCGGGCTCGGGCCACGTATTCGCGGCCTCGCTCGCCAAGGGCGAAATGCACCCCATCGCGGCACCGTTCGCCATCGACCGCCACTACTCGGGCGCATTGATCGACGAGGCGGCGGCCGCCGCCGTCGCGCACTGAGCCGGAGAGGATATACAGCATGTTCCTGATCAAGTGTCCCTGGTGCGGCGAACGCGACATGACCGAGTTCAGCCACGGTGGCGAAGCCCACATCGCGCGTCCAAAGGACCCCGACAGCCTGACCGATGAGCAGTGGGGCGACTACGTCTTCTTCCGAACCAACCCGAAGGGCGTGCACTACGAGCGTTGGGTCCACAGCCACGGCTGCCGCCGCTGGTTCAACGCCGTGCGCCATACCGTGACCGACGAGTTCCTGGGGTTCTACAAACCGGGCGAGCCGAAACCGTCCGTTGACGGGGAGGGCGGGCAATGAGCCGGTCGTCCAGTCAGCCTTATCGTCTCGCCGACGGTGGCCGCATCAACCGCTCGCAACCGTTGTCGTTCCGCTACGACGGTAAGGACTACCAGGGCTACTACGGCGACACCCTGGCCTCGGCGCTGCTCGCCAACGGCGTTCACCTGACCGGGCGCAGCTTCAAGTACCACCGGCCGCGCGGCATCATGACCGCCGGCTGCGAGGAGCCCAATGCCGTCGTGCAGCTGGAGGAGGGCGCCTACACCGAGCCCAACACCCGCGCGCCGGTCATCGAGCTTTATGACGGCCTCAAGGCCAAGAGCCAGAATTGCTGGCCGTCGGTCGGCTTCGACATCAACGCGATCAACACGTGGTTCGCGCGTTTGCTGCCGGCAGGTTTCTACTACAAGACCTTCATGTGGCCGCCCAAGCTCTGGATGTTCTACGAGCGCCAGATCCGCAAGGCCGCCGGCATGGGCGAGAGCCCGGTCGAACACGATCCCGACTGGTACGAGAACGTGCACCTGCACTGCGACGTGCTGGTCGCCGGTGGCGGCGCGGCGGGCCTGATGGCGGCACTTTCGGCCGCGAAGTCCGGCGCCCGGGTCATCGTGGCCGACGAGCAGTCCGAGTTCGGCGGCGCGTTACTTGCCGATACCGTCAGCGTCGACGGCAAGCCGGCGGGCGACTGGGTCGCCGAGACCGTCCGGCATCTCTCGGGCATGGCCAACGTGACCTTGCTGCCGCGTACCACGGTCGCCGGATACTACGACCAGAACTGGCTGACCGCTCTGCAGCGTGTCACCAACCACCTCGGTCCGGGCCGCGGCGGCGACGAACCGCGCGAACGGTTTCTCAAGATCCGCGCCAGACAGGTGGTGCTTGCCGCCGGTGCCATCGAGCGGCCGCTGGTGTTCGCCAACAACGACCGGCCGGGCATCATGCTGGCCGGCGCGGTGCGGACCTACATCAACCGCTACGGCGTGTTGCCGGGCCGCGAGATCCTGGTGTTCACCAACAACGACAGCGCCTACCGCACCGCGATCGACGCCAAGAAGTCCGGCGTCCGGGTCTATGTCTGCGACTCCCGCAAGGCGCCATCGGGCGAGCTGGTGCGCGAGGCCGAGGCCGCCGGAGTCAAGGTCTACGCCAACTCGGTGATCACCAACGTCAAGGGCGGCCAGCGCGTTCGCGGCGCCGAGGTCATGGAGCTCAACGCGGACGGCAGCGACGTCACCGGCGCGCACTTCGCCATCAACTGCGACTGCATCGCCATGTCGGGCGGCTGGAACCCGACCGTGCACCTGTTCAGCCAGTCGCGCGGCAAGCTGACGTGGGACGCGGCAAAGACCATGTTCGTTCCGGGTCCCGCGCCGAAAATCAACCCGAGCCGTTCGGCCGGTGCCTGCAACGGCACCATGGACCTCGCGGGCTGTTTGTCGGAAGGCGCCGAGGCCGGTGCCGATGCGGCGCGCGCCGCGGGCTTCGCCAACGCCAGCGCCGCCCCGGTCCCGGCGGCGGACAGCCAGCCCGAGGAGCCGATCATGGCGCTCTGGGAAGTGCCGTCCCACGGCCACGGCAAGAAGTTTCACGAGTTCCAGAACGACTCGACCGCCGATGATCTGCGCCTCGCCAGCCGCGAGGGCTACGTCTCCGTCGAGCACACCAAGCGCTACACGACGACCGGCATGGGCACCGACCAGGGCAAGACGTCGAACGTCAACGCCATCGGCATCATGGCGGCTGCGCAGGGCGTCGACATCCCCGACGTCGGCACGACAACGTTCCGGCCCAACTACACGCCGGTCACCTTCGGCGCCGCCACCGGCCTCAACCACGGGCCGCTGTTCGAGCAGGAACGCGGCTCGGCGATGCACGAGTGGCATGTCGCCAACGGCGCGGTGTTCGAGGACGTCGGCGACTGGAAGCGGCCGTGGTACTTCCCGAAACCGGGCGAGGACATGCATGCCGCCGTTCAGCGCGAGTGCCTGGCGGCTCGCGAGACCGTCGGCATGGTTGACGCCTCGACGCTCGGCAAGATCGACATCCAGGGACCGGACGCCGCGTCCTTCCTCGAGATGATCTACACCAACGCCTGGCAGAAACTGGGCGTCGGCAACTGCCGCTATGGGCTGATGCTCAACGAACACGGCATGATCTTCGACGACGGCGTGACCACGCGTTTGGCGGAGAATCATTTCCACATGACGACGACCACCGGCGGCGCCGGCCGGGTCATGGCCTGGCTCGAGGAATGGCTGCAGACCGAATGGCCGGAGATGAAGGTCTATTGCACCTCTGTCACCGAACAGTGGGCCGTTGCCTCGATCTCGGGGCCGAAGGCGCGCGACCTGCTGGCCGAGCTCACCGACATCGACCTCGATCCGGAATCCTTTCCGTTCATGTCGATGCGCGAAGGCAAGGTTGCCGGCGTTCCGGCCCGGGTTTTCCGCATCAGCTTCACCGGTGAAATCGCCTACGAGATCAACGTGCCCCAGCGCTGGGGTCTGCATCTCTGGGAAGCCCTGATGGCGCACGGCGAGAAACACGGCATCTGTCCCTACGGCACCGAAACCATGCACGTGCTGCGCGCCGAGAAGGGTTTCATCATCGTCGGTCAGGACACCGACGGCACCTGCACGCCGATGGACGTTGGCATGGACTGGATCGTCTCCAAGAAGAAGGGCGACTTCCTCGGCCGGCGTTCGTTCACGCGGCCGGACACCGCGCGCGAGGGACGCAAGCAGCTGGTCGGCGTGCTGAGCGACGATCCGCACTTCGTGCTGCCTGAGGGCGCGCACCTGGTGAAGGAACTGAAGTCGAGGCCGCCGATGGAGATGATCGGCCACATCACGTCGAGCTACATGAGCCCGAACGTCGGCCGCTCGATCGCGCTCGCGCTCGTCAAGGGCGGCCGCGACAAGATCGGCCAGTCGTTCGCCGTGCCGCTGATCGACGGCGACCATCAACGGGTCACGATCACCGATACTGTGTTCTTCGACAAGGAAGGGGAGCGGGTCCGTGGCTGATTCCGGGTTCGACGTCAACAATCCGAAGCCGGTCAGCCCGCTTTCCGGGCTGATCTCTCCGGTCGGCGGCATCTCGCTGACCGAGGTGCCGCTCGTCGGCAAGATCAACATCCGCGGCGACTCGGACGATCCGGTGTTCGCCAAGGGCGTCGCCGAAGCCGTCGGCGTTCGGTTGCCGACCGCGCCGAACACGGTTTCCGAGCGCCCCGGCACGGGCCTACCCGACGCCGAGGCCACCGAGCACCGCGCCGGACCGGGCCACAACGTGATCTATTGGCTGGGTCCCGACGAATGGCTGGTGCACACGCCGCCGAACGGCGAGGGCGCCCTGGTCGGAACGCTGCGCGACAAGCTCTCGGGCGTGCACGCGGCGGTCACCGACGTCTCGGACTACTACGTGGTGATCGATCTTGCCGGCCGGCATGCGCGCGACGTGCTGATGCGTGGCACGCCGTTCGATGTCCATGCGGACGTGTTCAAGCCCGGGCAGTGCGCCCAAACGGTGTTCGTCAAGGCGTCGATCCTGCTGCACTGCATGACGGACGCGCCGTCCTACCGGCTGCAGGTGCGCTGGACCTACGCGCAGTACCTGTGGAACTACCTGGCGACCGTCGCGCGGCAGTGGACACCGACCGACGCGGCCTGAACCACCGGGACGCCGTGCGGCACGGTTATTTTGGTCATTTTGTTTTGACCCTGCGCCCTTAACCCGTTGATTTCGCGCGATAACGGCCTCCGCGTCAGGGTCATCTTGGGCTATTTCAGGTCATTTTCGCGTCCAAATCCGACGCCCCCGTTCCCCGCCGAGCGGATGAAAATTGATGAAGAATGTTTAAGACCCCCCGGGTGCTTCGCTTTTCTCATCATCTCAGGGTGGGGTGGCGGTCCCCGGATGAAGGCACGCGTAGCCATCCCGGTCGCCTTCGCGCGGTGCAACCCGATCCGCCGACAGTCCTATTCACCATCGCAAAAAAACCAACTCCAATATAGGACGAAAATCCTGTAATGTCAAGTTTGTCCGTGCCGGTGAATGCCGTCTGCCCCATCGTCAGCGCCTGCGAGAGTGCCAGGTTCTGATCAGGGCACGTCCAGGCGCGAAACCATCGGGCTGATACGGTTCGCCACGGTCGTGTGGTCGCGGCGAGATCGGAGGTCTACTCCCGGAGCAGGAGCGGCTGGTCATTTGTATGGCAGTGAACACCGCCACCCGCCGACCACGAATCAAGCATTTCGATCACGTAGACGTCCCGGCCCGGGAAGTAGCTTTCCAGGCGCTTCTTCGCGTTCGCATCCGTTTCGGCGTCGCCAAAACCGACGGTGATGACGAACCCGTTTCCGACGAGCCAGTTCATGTAGTTGGTATCGAAAACCTGACCTTTGTAGCGTACAGAGCCCTCGATCGGGTCGCGGATGACCTTCAAACCGGCATCGGCGATCGTCTGCGCCGCGGCTTCCAGAACCGTGCCCGTGGCGCCATCGTCCGGCCTGCATTGCGAACCTCCGGTACATTGCGCAACTACGACCGTTGTCGGGTCGATGAAGCGTGCAATGCCGTCAATGTGACCGTTCGTCAGATCCCCTGCCGGAACGCCCTCGATAAAGACGACACGGGAAACGCCGAACCGGCTTTTAAGGTCTCTTTCCGCCTGTTCGCGGGTGTAACCCGGGTTGCGACGCGGATCACCGATCGTACTCCAGTTGAGCATGACCGTATCCACGCCGTTGAACTCCAGGTTCCCGCGCTCGTGTACGATGTCCACCTGGTCAACCGGCATTCCCAGGAATGCCCCGACTTCATCCGGGACCCGATTGTCATACGAAAAAGATACATCCGGGCCGAATGCGCCGCCCCAGGCATCGAACTCCCAGTTCTGAATACGCAGCTCGCCGTCTTCGACCACGTAGACAGGGCCGTTGTCGCGCATCCAGGCATTATCGTTCGCGACGTGGTGCCAGACGATCCGGGGATGGTCGGGATCGCTGCCCGCATCGGTCAGAGCGGCTCTTGCATTCTCCAGGACATTCTTGGAGTGATACAGAATGTGGAGGGTCTCGTAACCGACGATCACGTTCGAGAACTTGGCGAAAGCCTCCTCGTGAGATCTCTCCCACCGGCCCGGCCACTGTAGCCAGATCGCTTCTTGGGGTTCCCACTCTGCGGGAACCCGCTTTCCTGAGCCCGTTGTCGCGGCATCGGCCATGCTTGGACTACTCCCGATCAGGGAAACCGCGACGACAATCGCAATCGATTGCAAGAGCTTGGTCATTGGATACATGCTGTCATCCCGTTTCAACAGAGTGACACTTATCCTCCGAAAACATCCAGCGGCTTAGCAATACGAAACGCCCCCATCGAAACGTCCGCCGACAATAGCTGGCCATCGGGCGATGGTGGCGTTCGCGGCGCATATGCTCCACCGCGTCGCGCCGATGGTATCCGGCAACCGGCTGGCGCTGGTCGCCTCGGTCCACGGCCCGGACTTCGTGTGACCGGGGTCCGCCCGTTGGCCTGATTGGAATGGGCCGGCGGCGAGGTTCACTGTGGACAGATCCGGTTCAGAAGTGGACGCCTTGGCCGGGTGCTCGTTTCGTCCGCCATTAGCCAGAAGCGGACGCCAAGAACATGTTACTGTTTATAGCTTAGCGTTAGAGACGACCGTCAGCACCACACCAGATACGAGATAAGAGTGAACATATTTACACTGCCTAGATCGCGACGATACTGGGCGCTGACATTCATAACTGTTCCAGCCCGGTCGAGATGTTCACTAAGCTGTTAAATCCGAATCCAAGTATGCAAATGGATCGTTTGCCGACGCGCCGCGCCTTGGTTGCGACAGTTTCCATGCTGGCCGTCTCGCTTCTCGTATTTTTCGGCACCCCGGGCAGCGTAATGGGAGCTGGGTATGCATCGCCCGACGGCGATTGGTTCTCGCGAAACCTGCAAACGGAATGCGAGTTCGACGATTCCAAACTTTGTTACAAGTTCTGGGCCCCGGAATCTTCGGATCAACAGAAAGGTAACCAGGTTCCGCCGCGAGTACTGCAGAAAAATTGCGATGACGGTGTGCCGGAGGACTGCCTTCTGCTGGCAGCAGCCTATCTCCTTGAAGAGCGAGGTTTGCCTTTCGATTCCCGTAAGTCGTTCGAGCTGACTCGCAGGTCGTGTGACCTGGGCCTCATGGTCGCATGCAGGCTCTTGGGGATTTCTTATTTCAAAGGCATTGGCGTTGAGAAAGACGAAAATCGCGCGGTCGAGCTTTACTCCTTGGCGTGCGAGGGCGGCGAGTCTGAAGCTTGCGCGCAGTATGGCGCGGCGCTCTTGTTGGGGCGAGGCGGCGATGTCCCGCCCGATGTCGATAAGGGAATTCACTATATTGAGCTCGCCTGCAACGTTGGCGCCGTCGATAGCTGCTTCTTTCTGGGGCAAGCGTTCCTGCAGGGCTACAAAGTTGCGCCGGATAACCAGCGTGCCGTCGAGTATTTCGCAAAAGCATGTGAAGGCGGACACGAACAGGGATGCGATTTTCTGCATCAGATGTTTGCCGAAAACCGGGTGTCTGTCTCAGACGAAACCGTTTCAAACGATCTGTTCAGCCGGTCTTGCCAGTTGGGGATCAGGGAGGCCTGTCGCCTGCAGGGCGAGCTTTTGTACACCGGGAGGATCGGCGCCGTCGACTACCCGCGCGCTTTCGAACACTTCAGTTTGGCCTGTGACAAAGGGGACGCGCTCGGTTGTCACAACGTCGGGGTGATGTACTCCGATGGTTTGGCCGTTGGTCAGGATGACTCGATAGCGAATCGATACTTCACGAAGGCCTGCGACAACGGATATTTCCAGAGTTGCGGTGCACTCGGCAACAATTACGTCCAGGGCCTTGGTGTCGACAAGGACGAGAAACGGGCTGTCGATCTTTTCTCGAAAGCATGTGCCGGTGGCGAAACCATCAGCTGTTTCAATTTGGGGATCATGTACCAAAAGGGGAGTGGCGCGGTTGAGAACAAAGTGACGGCTCGAAAGTATTTTCTTCGTGCGTGCCTCGCCGGAGATGCGTCGGGTTGTTACGCGGTCGGAAATTTTTACGCTGCCGCCGTCGGTGTCGCGCAGGATTTCGAGCAGGCTCACGAGTTTTTTGCCCGCGCTTGTGAACTCGGCAGCGCGAAAGGTTGTGGGAGCCTGGGGCGCCTGTACCAAGACGGAGCGGGTGTGCCGGCAAACATAGATAAAGCCCGCAGGTGGTTCACAAAGGCGTGTGAGATGGGCCTTCAGTCAGCTTGTAAGGACTTGGAGAAGCTCGATGGCTAACAGTGAGCCTAAGATCGAGAAGGCAGAAAATAACTAACAGTTGTCGCCTTCGGGTCATCTGCCGGCAATCATTCGCTACAAGACCGTGGTCTGCTTGGATCGCTGAAGCAGACATCCAAAGAACCTACCGAAACACCTCGATGCGGCGGATTTCCGCGTAGAGTAAGATCTCAACGCCCGGGTTTATCGTCCTGTCACGGGACTTCGGTTCGCTCGAGCCTGCGTTTTCAATCTACTCATGCCTCGCGAATAGGCGTATAGGACGTGTGCGCATGACTGTTGCGCGCTGATCCGGCCATCTTCAATGTCTCCTGCAACATCGGCTTCGCGGGTTCCTCCCGGTCCGGAGGGCGGCAAGTCGCCCCGTCACTGGGTCGTCATCGAAAACGCCTTCTCGCCGGACGAATGCGAACGGCTGCGTACCGCGTTCGCGGCTCTGGGTGCCCGAGAGGGCGGGCTGGTCGCCGGGCGGTTCGATACGGAGGTACGCCAATCGGCGCTCGTGTGGTTGCCGGAAGGCGGAGAGTTCGAATGGGTGACGAGGCGCATGGCCCGCCTCGCGGCGGACGCCAACCGGGATGTTTTTCGGTTTGCGCTCGACGGTCTCGAGGAGCAGCTGCAGCTTGCCTGTTACGGCCCGGGCCACTTCTACAACTGGCACATCGACCGCGGCCGCGGCACCCTTGCCGGACGGCGCAAGATAACCCTGTCCGTTCAGCTGACCGATCCGGAGGATTACGTCGGCGGGGAGCTCGAGCTGAACGCCGACGGCCATCCCCTCCAGGCGCCAAGTGACCAAGGCACCATGGTGGCGTTCGCCGCGCATACGCTCCACCGCGTGGCGCCGGTGATAACCGGCAACCGGCTGGCGCTGGTCGCCTGGGTGCACGGCCCGGACTTCGTGTGACCGGACCCTCGCCAAGCTGCCTGATGCGGGCAGACGGGCCCCGCGTTTCATTCTGAACGAATTGGCAAGGGAAGCGGATGCCGGAGCCGGATGTCCGCTTCCTCCGGCATTGGCCAGGCGCGGAACGACGCCGGATTAGACGGTCAGGATCGTGACAGGACCGTCATACATCTCGTGGATGATGTTTCGCGCGTGGCGGATCATTTTCGCGCTTTCCGAGGAATCAATGGAAAACACGGGCGCATCCAAATTTTTCGCGCTCGTGACGTAGTGCCTGAGCCCGTATCGGGTCAGGAAGTTTGTTTCTTTGTTCATTTTCTTATTCGTTGGTTGATAGTTTCTTGGAGCAGGCGGGACCCGCTCCGTAGAAGAGGGCGGTCAATGACCGCCCTGTCCCACATCAGTCGGCGATGCTGAGGTTCTCAGCGGCCATCTTTCCGTCCCGGCCTGCGACCAGGTCGAACTTGACGCGCTGTCCTTCGTTCAGGCTGGAAAGCCCGGCGCGCTCAAGTGCGCTGATGTGAACGAAGGCATCTTTCGAACCGTCTTCCTGTTCGATGAAGCCGAAACCCTTGGTCGGGTTGAACCATTTTACTGTGCCTGTGGTCATGATTATTTCCTTTCACGACATACATTGCGGCCCGTCGCCCTATGCAACGGACCTGGAATAACGCCTAAGATGTCGGGGAAGAAAACTTGGTCGACCGCCGGGGCGGGAAAGCATGATCGCAACAACGACTTCTAAACGTGGGGGCACCATAGAAGTATTCGGGAATTAAGCAAGGGGTATCATCAACGGATGCGCGATATAATCTTCGGGCATGGCGACCAAGGAGGACGGCGATGTGAAGGGATGGCATGCGGCTCCGCCGCCGACGAAGTATTGCAACGAACGATCAGAGAGAGCCTGAGCAGCATCCTTGCCCCTTTGACGACAGGTCAGTTCGAAGTTTCCAAAGTTCGGTTTGCGAGTATGGTGAGTTGAGAGTCCAGGCTGGGGCAACACCGTCAACAGGGAAGATGATGTTATGGGATCAGGATCTACACGACCGAACACCGCCGACGAAAAGATGTTCGCGGCCATTGAGCGCGGCGATCGGAGTGGCTTCAAGGATCGCAAACCGGGAAAGAACGCGGACACCAAACTGATCAAGGAGAAGGAGCAGAGGGGCGAGAAAGCGCGGGAGAAGACAGAAAAGTTGAAAGCCATGAGACTGGCCGCCGCCGAAAAGGACGGTCCCGGCAAGTAATCACGGTACGCCATTGGCCGTGCGTGCGTCCGCGATGGCTGATCTGCCGGCAATGATTGCCTGTCAGACCAGCGTCCGTTCCCGAAGCCGGGGTTGCGGCGGCTCCTAACGAAACACCTCGATGCGGCCATCTTCCGGGAAGAGCGCGACCTCGTCGCCGGAGCGGATCACCGAACCCGGGTCGGGATCGAGTTCGTGCATGATCGGCAGGTCGGCGAATCGGGATCGGCCTTTGCGGATACTCGATCAACAAGGGGCAGTCGGTGTTTCGTGCGGTGCTTGATCACTCCCGCCGATATTCCGGATGTATCGGGGCCTGCTATCAGTTTGTCAGCCCGACGATAACGTCGGCATACCAGCAGCAGTTCAGGCCGAGCGCCTCATCGAGTTGAACGTCCCGGCTTCCGACATCGAACCTTGACGAATGAACGCCCAGCAGGAGCCACGGAATGTCACGGGTGCCCCGGTTGCCGTCGCCGTCGAACATCACGACGGGCGAGCCGCTTGATCCACGGTGGGTTCGCGCGTCGGTCAGGAAAAACCCGCCGCCCTGGAAACGAAGGCCTATGGCCGATGCGATGGAGCTCTGGCGCACGACCGGCAGCCTGTGAAGCGTGTCGTGGAAGCCGAGCGGAAACCCAACCGTCGATGCCGCCGAGCCCGGCATGATGGTATTCCAGTTTGCCGGGATGTGCCGGCTGCTGAACGCGTGAAGATAATAACTTGGCGGCAGCGCGAGCTTGTCGATCCTGATAGCCGCCACATCCACAACACCACCTTGGTCCGACAACTCGCGCCACGCGCTCATTCCCCCGCTATAGAGCGAGATCGAGACTCTCTCGGTCGACACCAGATTATTGTGGTCGGTATGAACGGAGATCGATATCTGGTCCGGACGGTGGTCTGTGGCGTCGTCGAAAAGGACGTGACGGCTGGTGATCAGGAACAGCTCGCCGTTGGCCTCATAGAAGAAGCCTGTCGCGTTGGTCTTGATCAACTGATCCCGGTAGGTCGTGATCTCTATCGTCGACAACAGCAGCGGCTCAACGATTCTCGGCCGAGATATCATCATGGTGCCGCACAGCCGCCGCTTACTCTCTTGAACGGCCTGTCGCATTCCCATTGATTGCCGGAATAGTCGAGATGGGCATTCGCCGGCAGGTCGATCGGCCGGCATGACGCCCCGTCCACGCTGAAGCCGCGTCGGCAACTCCAGCCCCTACCGTAGTCATCGCCGGTGAGAAAGGCGTTCTGGGGCACCTCGATGGCGTCACAGCCCGACGCTGTCCGGATGTAGCCGCGCAGGCATTGCCAGCCGTCGTCATGCAAGTCTCCCGTCAACCGGGCGCCGTCCGGTAACTGAACCGGCCTGCAATCAGTGCCGTCTGCAACGTAACCGTAATTACAGGCCCACCCCGATCCGTACGTCTTGCCATCCAGATACCCATTCTCCGGGACAAGAATCTCCACGCAGGCGTCGCCGGATTCGCGGTATCCCCGCTCGCAATCCCATTGGTCGCCGGACGCCGAAAGGTACGCATTCGCCGGCACAAGGACCGGCACACAGCTGTCGCCCGTCTGCTCGAAACCGTGACGGCAACGCCAACCTGAGCCCACACCGTAGTTGGTGGGAACCGCGTTTGCGGGAACGACGATCGCTTTGCATTCGGCGTCGTCCCTGACGAATCCGTCATCGCAATTCCAGCCGGAGCCGAAACTGTTCCCGGTTGCATTCGCCGGGGCCGGGGTGCTGCTTTGTCCAAACGAAGATACCGACGCGCAGAGGATCAGGATCATGGCCAGCACGCAGATCCGCATGCTGGATTGCGGGATCGCAGGCATCACTTGAACCCGCGGCGCGTCGCGCGCAGGTCGGACCGGTGTTTGCGATCCTGATTGATCGATACTCTGAGGTTGTGGACGAGATCACTCAGGTCGCCACTTTCCTGTGGCTGGTTCGGTCTATCCGAGAATGGACCCGTGAGCGTGACAGATGAGCGTGGAGAGGCGCACGGCAAGAAGCCGAGCGACTGCTGGAGAGACGCTTCTTTTCTCAACGATTTTCCGATCATCAAATCCGCAAGGTGTTCCTCGGGTGAGGACACATTTGGTGCGGATCGTTGTTTGCATCGCGTTATCCCTCCGGTAACGCCAAGAAAACCGGAAGGGGTGAAACGCTGCCGCAACAGGTAAGCGGCCCATGCAGAGGCGACTGAAGAGCGTTAAAGCCCATACGGCGCTCGATATGAAGCCAAGTCAAGAAGTCATTGGCGCTGTGGGTCCCGCATCGGGATCCACTGAAAGATGGCGACCGATACCCATCAACGGATTGGGACCCTTCCGCACGGCATTGGCCCGCTCGTTCCTGGTTACCGCCAGGGCGGCATCATTGGATCGGGGTCGATAGGCCCAAGAAACGTGGATGACGATGCGTTGGCGGCAATCGAACGAGGGGGTCGCGGAACCATCAAGGATCGCAAGCCGCCGAAGAGTACGGACAGCACGCTCGCCAAGACCAGCGTCCGTTCCCCGGAGCCGGGGGTCGTGGCGGCCCCTAGCGAAACACCTCGATGCGGCCATCTTCCGGGAAGAGCGCGACCTCGTCGCCGGAGCGAATCACCGTGCCCGGGTCGGGATCGAGCTCGTGCATGATCGGCAGGTCGGCGAAGATCGCACCCTGCACGAAGATCGGGCTGGCCCGGCGGAAGACGATGCCCAAGGGCGCGATGCCCCGGCGCGCCAGTCCGGCGAGCGCCCACGACGCGGCGACGCCGCCCTTCGGCATGGTAAAGAACAGCACGTGCCCGGCGACGGCCTCGCCGTAGAGGTCGTGGTCCGGGTTCGAGATCACGCCGCGTTCCGGGTCGAGGTCGTAGCGCACGCCGAAGCCCTGCGCCGAGACCAGCGCCGGGCCGCGCACCGGACGTCCGGCGCCCCGGCCGCCCGCGATGGTCAGTGCAGGACCGCGGGTCATGACGGCAGTCTCCCGGTGACGGCGGCCTCGATGCAGTCGTCGATGCGCCTGAGCGCGCACGAATAGCCCGACGGCGCCAGCGTGTTCACGAGTTTCGCCGAGTTCGACACCACGGTCTTCCAGCCGGTGGCTTCGCGCATCAGCGGGGCCTCCATGTAGAAGCACGTGCCGGTCGAGAACTCGCCGCCGGCCCGCGTCAGTTTCTCGGTGATGCCCGCGTTGTCGGCCTGCAGCTTGACCTGCGGATCGACTGCCATGATCAGCTTGGTATGCGCGTTGATCCTGCGCTCGCCGAGGCGCCCGACGATGTCGAAGACCTCGTCGATGGCGAGCTGCGGCGCGGCAAAGACGACGAGATCCACCGTACCGGAGGCAAACGACCCGGCGGCGAACACCGTCTCGAGGTCGGCTTTCGTCATGGTGTGCCGTTCGGCCGGCGCCGCGCCGCCGCAGGCGGCCTCAAGGCTCGGCGCTTCGGGCGTCACGCCGACGACGTGGAACATGGCGTGGCCGCCGTAGCTCGCCAACGCGACGCCGAGCTGCTTGAGCATGGCGAAGGTTGGCCGTTCGAAATCGCCGCAGAACACCGGGACCGTGTCGTAGCCTGTGGCGATCCTGCCCGACCACGCGGCAACGGCGCCCCAGTCGGCGATCTCGCGCGGGTCGCAAGCGATCTCGATGACCAGGTTGCCGCGCCGGCTGGCGTCGAGATGCATGCCGTAGGCCGGGGTGAATCCCAACAGCGCGGAGGCCAGCGCGGACGGTCCGCCTTCGAAATTGGTGCGCGCGCCGAAGATCGAATTGGCCGAGATCGCCGTGCCGGTATCGCCCCAGGCGACGTGTTCGCCGAACGCGGGCGGCGTGACCGTCTGGTAATTGACGCAGGTGTACGTCGGCACGAACCCGAGATCCCGGCAAAGTTTCTGGGTTTCGCGGTCGGCGGCGACGAACTCGTCCGTCAGGCCGTAGTCGGCGACCAGTTCCGCGGCACGGCCGAAGTCGACGGCGCAGGGATCGAGATAGGACGGCACGCAGACCCGCGCGCCCTCGCCGACCAGCTTCCGGAGCAGATCGGTTTCCGCGTCGCCGCCCATCCGGGTATCCGGCGCGAAGTGGGCCGAGGTGACGGGCACCATGCGCTCGGCGCCGAAGAAGCGGCCGAGGGCGACGTTGAACGCCATCGCCCATTGCAGGGACGGGCCGGCATCGCCGTCCGCCCAGCGCCGCTGTTCATCGGTCAGATGCATGTTCGATGCGCCCCCGCGCTGAACCCGGTAACCTGTTGCGTTACTAGAGCAGGTGAAGGGGGCTGACCAGAGGCCACGCCGGGGAAATCTATGGGGTCAGTTCGACGCGGTTGCGGCCGCCCGCCTTGGCGTTGTAGAGCGCCTCGTCAGCGCGGGCCAGCATGGCCTCGAATGTTTCGTCATCGGCGTGCACCTCGGTGACGCCGATGCTGATGGTGAACGATATCATCGCGTCGTCGTAGGCGATCTCGATGTCCTCCACGCGCTGGCGCATCTTTTCGGCCATCTGGCGCGCGCCGTCGACGTCGGTGTCGGGCAGCAGAACGCAGAACTCCTCGCCGCCGATCCGCGCCAGGGTGTCCTGGCTGCGCACCGCATCCGACATCAACCGAGCGCATTCGCGGAGTGCGTAATCGCCGGCGGCGTGGCCGTAGGTATCGTTCAGTCTCTTGAAGTGATCGATGTCGAACAGCGCAACGCTGAACGTGTGGCCGTAGCGCCGGTAGCGGCCGAGCTCGTTGCCGGCGATCTCGAGCAGGTGGCGGCGGTTCCAGAGCTCTGTCAGCTGGTCGGTCGTTGCCAGCCTCTCCAGTTCCCGCTGATAGCGGATCAATTGCAGCTGATTGTTGATGCGCGCGCGAACCAGGCCCGGACTGAGCGGTTTCTTGATGTAGTCGACGCCGCCGATCACCAGGCCGTGTTCCTCGTCGTGAACGTCCTCCCGCCCGGTGATGAAGATAATCGGGATGCCCGCGGTTTTCGGGTTCGACTTGAGCTTCTCGCAGGTTTCGTAACCCGACATGCCAGGCATCTCGACATCCAGCAGGATGAGTTCCGGCGCGGTCTCGTCGATCATATCGATGACCTGTTCGCCGCTTTCCGCCTCGACCACCGTCGCCATCTCCTCGAGCAGGGCCGAGAGAAATGTCCTGAGCAGTGGCTCGTCGTCGGTCACGATCACGACGGGCTTTTCGAACTGGAGGTTGGGATCCGGCATCGAAGTCCTGTTCAGGCCGGCGTTTTTGCCGGCGCGGCGGATGCCGGTACCTTTGCGTAAAATGCCGAACGATACAATGAGCGATCACCGAATTGCGCATGTTTCAGCGCTTTCGCCAAGGTACCATGGGCGGATAAGGTAGCGGCACGCGAGTCAGCCGACCGGGAGACCATTTCATGTCGAAAGTCAGAGCGAGGGATCTCGGCATCCCGTTCGATGGACAGCCTGGTGCGCTCAACGCCATCACCGATGTCGCCGGCGTCGAGGTCGGGATGACGACACTGGTATCGGGCGAGGGGCCGCTCGACCAGGGCAAGGGTCCCGTGCGGACGGGCGTCACCGTGATTCATCCGCGCGGCCGGGTCCGCGCGTTCGAGCCCGTGTGGGCCGGCCGTCACACCCTGAACGGCAACGGCGAAATGACCGGCGTGCACTGGATCGACGAGGCGGGCTACTTCACCGGACCGGTCGCCATCACCAACACCAACGGTATCGGCATGGCCCATCACGGCGTGACCCGCTGGCTGATCGAACACCCGAATTTCGACGCCGACGGCCACGAGTGGAGCCTGCCCGTGGTGGCCGAGACCTGGGACGGTTACCTCAACGATATCAACGGCCTGCACATTCATCACAACGAGGTCATGGATGCCTGCGACGCGGCATCCGCGGGCACGGTCGAGGAAGGCAACGTCGGCGGCGGCACGGGCATGATCTGCTACGAGTTCAAGGGCGGCACAGGCACCGCGTCGCGGGTCTTCGAGGGCGCGGGTGGACGCTACACGCTGGGGGTTCTGGTGCAGGCCAATTTCGGCCGCCGCGACGACCTCATGATCCGCGGCGTGCCGGTCGGCCGTCATCTGCAGGACAACCGCATATCGAAGCCAGACGACGGGTCGATCATCGCCGTCGCCGCGACCGATGCACCCCTGATGCCGCACGAGCTCGAACGCGTGGCGCAGCGGCTCGGGTTCGGGATCGGGCGCACCGGTACCATCGGTTCGAACAGTTCGGGCGACATTCTGCTGGCGTTTTCGACGGCCAACGATGTCGCCGCCGGGATCTCACGGGCGAGCGCAGACTACCTGTCCGACGATGCCATGGATGCGGTTTTCCGCGCCGCGGTCGAGGCGACGGAAGAAGCCATCATCAACGCCATGGTGGCGGCGGAGACGATGACCGGCCGGGACGGGCGAACCGTGCACGCCATCGACCACGACGCATTGGCCGCCTTGTTCGCGTAGGGCGTTAACGACAACTGAGTAATGTCAGGGAGCGACAGTCATGAATGATGAGGATCTGTGCTATCTAAGTGCGACCGAAGCGATCCGCCTGTTCCGCTCCGGCCAGCTTTCCCCGGTCGACGTAATGAAGGCCGTCATCGCCCGTGCCGAGGCGGTCGAGCCGACCGTCAACGCGTTCACCGACACGTTCTACGAGGACGCGCTGAAGCAGGCGGCCAAGGCCGAGAAGCGCTACGCCAAGAAGACCAAGCGGCTGCGCCCGCTCGAGGGCCTGCCGCTGGCGATCAAGGACGAAGTACCGGTCGAGGGATGCCGCGCGACGTCGGGGTCGCTGGTCTACAAGGACACCATTGCCACCGAGACGGCGACGTTTGCCAAGCGCCTGCTGAAGGCCGGTGCGATCTGTCATGCCCGGACAACGACCCCGGAGTTTTCCTGCGCCGCCGTCACCCATTCCCGGTTACACGGCGTAACCCGCAACCCGTGGAACCCGTACTATACCCCCGGCGGATCGTCCGGCGGATCGGCCGCGTCCCTGGCGTCCGGCACGTCGCTGCTGGCGACCGGATCGGACATTGCCGGATCCATCCGCATTCCGGCGTCGTGCAGCGGCGTCGTCGGCTTCAAGCCGCCGTACGGCCGAGTGCCGGAGATGAAGATCTTCAATCTCGATTTCTACTGTCACGAAGGTCCGCTCGGCCGCTCGGTCGAGGACGTGGCGCTGATGGAGAACGTCATCGCCGGGCCGGACCCGCACGATATCGCCTCGCTCAAGCCGAAGGTCGAGGTCAAGGGCAAGGCGCGGTCGATCGAGGGCTGGAAGATCGCCTATTCGCTCGATCTCGGCTACTTCAAGGTCGACAAGGACGTCCGCGACAATACCCTGGCGGCGCTCAAGACGTTCGAGAGCCTCGGCTGTATCGTCGAGGAGGTCGACCTCGGCTGGACCGAGGAGAGCGCGGCGGCCGCCTGGAACTACCTGTCGCACCTGTTCGGCGCCAGCATGGCCGAGGTCTATCGCAAGAACCGCAAGGACCTGACCGACTACGCCGCCGCCTTCATCGAGGCCGGCATCAAGTCGAAGGCCGAGGATTTCGTCGATTCGCTTCGCGTCGCCGGCGAGATGTACGAAACGTTCGGCCCGATGATGCGGAATTATCACGTGTTCGTCTGTCCGACGCTGGCGAAGCCGGCAATCCGGGCGAACGACCCGCTCGACTACGGCGACTTCAAGTCGAAGGGGAAGGTCATACCGGATGCGCTCGCGTGGTGCATGACCTATCCGTTCAACATGCTGAGCCGTTGCCCGGTGATGTCGGTGCCGTCGGGTCACGTCAGGAACGGCGTGCCAACGGGTATCCAGATCGTTGGCCGAACCTACGAGGACCAGAAGGTCTTCCGCGCCGCCGCCGCCTTCGAGGCCGCGCGGCCCTGGGCCTATACCCCCGATCACCGGCCGACGTTCAAGCGGCCGGCGCCGGGATCGGCCGGCGGATGACGGCTTTCTCGCCTGTCGGTTTCGTCTGGCGGCCAATCGCGGCATAATCCCCCAGGGACAATCTCCCGGGGAGGACGCCGCCGTGACCAGGAATATCTACGAACAGCATCTCGACCGCAACGACGCCAACTACCTGCCGCTGACGCCGTTGACTTATCTGCGACGTTCGGCCCAGGTCTATCCCGACCGCATCGCGCAGATTCACGGGGACCGGCGGATCACCTGGGCGGAAACCTACGAGCGCTGCCGCCGCTTTGCCTCGGCGCTGCAGAAACAGGGAATCGGGCTGGGCGACACCGTCGCGGTGATGGCGCCGAACGTGCCGGCGCTGTTCGAGGCGCACTTTGCCGTTCTCATGGTCGGCGGTGTCCTGAATGCGCTCAACACCCGGCTCGACGCGGCCGCGTTGACGTTCATCCTGAACCACGGTGAGGCCAAGGTGCTGATCACCGATCGGGAACTCAACGACGTGATGAAGGACGCCGTCGCCGACCTCGGCCGTGACATCTTTGTCGTCGACATCGACGACCCCGAGTACACCGGCGACAACGATCACCTGGGCACAGTCGAGTACGAGGACTTCATCGCCGCCGGCGACCCCGGTTACGAATGGTCGTATCCGGCCGACGAGTGGCAGGCGTGTTGCCTCAACTACACGTCCGGCACCACGGGCAACCCGAAGGGCGTCGTCTATTCGCACCGCGGCGCCTACCTGATTTCGACGGGCAACGCGCTTGCCTGGAACATCCCGTCGCATCCGGTCTATCTCTGGACCCTGCCGATGTTCCACTGCAACGGCTGGGGCTTCCCGTGGACCGTCGCGATGGTCGCCGGGACCAGCGTCTGCCTGCGCCGGGTCGACGCCGGCAACATCTTCAGGGCGATCGCCGAACACAAGGTCAATCATTTCTGCGGCGCGCCGATCGTGCTCGGCATGTTGATCAACGCGACGGCGGAGCAGCGCCGCAACTTCGATCATCCCGTCAAGGTCATGACCGCGGGTGCGCCGCCGCCCGCTGCCGTCCTGTTGAAGATGGAACGCGAAGGATTCGACGTCACCCATGTCTATGGCCTGACGGAATGCTACGGCCCGGCCGTGGTCTGCGCGCCGCAGGACGGCTGGAGCCTGCTCGCCGACGAGGTTCGAGCTGAGACCAAATCGCGTCAGGGTGTTCCGTACCATATGCTCGAGGATCTGATGGTCGCCGATGCCGGCACGCTGGAGCCGGTGCCCCGGGACGGCGAGACCATGGGCGAGGTTTTCATGCGCGGCAATCTGATCATGAAGGGCTACCTCAAGAACCCGGACGCCACCGATGCGGCGTTCGCCGGCGGCTGGTTTCACACCGGCGACCTCGGGGTGTGGCATCCGGACGGCTACATCCAGCTCAAGGACCGCTCCAAGGACGTCATCATCTCGGGTGGCGAGAACATCTCCTCGATCGAGGTCGAGGGCGTGCTCTACAAGCACCCGGCGGTGATCACCGCCGCGGTGGTCGCCAAACCGGACGAGAAGTGGGGCGAGACGCCCTGCGCCTTCGTCGAACTCAAGCCTGGCGTGGAGGTGACGGCTGACGAGATCATCGCGTTCTGCCGCGAGAGATTGGCGAAGTTCAAGTGTCCGCGTTACGTGGTTTTCGGCGACATTCCGAAGACGTCGACCGGCAAGATCCAGAAGTTCAAGCTGCGCGACATGTTGCCGGAAGACTAGGAGACGCGGCCGTAGAACGTCATCCGGTTGTGCTCCGGAGACTCTGTGCCGGGCTCCGTCGCGTAGCTGAAGGCTGCAGCGAGCCGGGGACTTTGTCCGACGACCGCGGTTACCCGGTGCAGCGTGCGGTTGCCGCGGAAGATGACCAGGGCGCCCGGCGGCTGACGCAGTTCGCGAACCGCGTCCGATCGGCCGTCGAGGACGTCCGCGACGGCGGCATAGTTCTCGTCGTCGTCCGAGCGGATGAAGGGGGCGTACTCGTAGACGCCGCCTTTTTCGGACTGCTGAAGCATGAGCGTGACGACAAACGGCGGCAGATCGAAATGCCAGCCCAGCATGGCGCCCTCGCCGTAGATCAGGACATTGAGCGGAGTCAGGGGATCCGCATAGGGAAATAGCGCCTCGAGGCCGAGCACGTCGGCCAGAAACGACTGGAACGCCGGCCACAGATACAGGCGGTTGATCGTCGAGTCCGCCGGAATGCGGTCATAGCCGAGCGTCGCGGAATTGGTCGTCTGCTTGCGGTTTCGGGGATGATTGTCTTCCAGCTCGACGTCGTCGGCCAGCAGGTAGGCGTTGTGCGTCTTCGTCTTGTAGAACGCGTCGGCGAGCGCCGGTTCAATCTCTTGAACCGCCGGCGCCAGGGTTTCCGCACGCAGAAACCCCTCGAGCACGGCGGCACCGTTGCGACCCAGCCCAGTTTGGCAATCATCGATGAGCCGCCGGTATTCAGGCGTGCCGGGCGCATTGATCGGAAACCGCTCGAGATCGACGCAACGTTCCATGAGGATGATGTCCACAGCGATTATCGGGATCATTGCGGGGTCAAACGGCGCGGCGTGTCAAGCGGCAGAGCCGCCTTTTCAAGCCGGGGCCAATGGTCTAAATCGGTGCCGTTCGGGATGGGCGGTCGAGCGGTTGAATGCGCCGGCCTCGAAAACCGAGCCGTTGGTGGGGTGGCTGAGTGGTCGAAAGCGGCGGTCTTGAAAACCGTTGAACCTTTACCGGTTCCGTGGGTTCGAATCCCACCCCCACCGCCAAGCCGCTCGGTGGCCGGGCGCTTGCAGACGATGCGATAGGTTCAGCGGCCGGCAAGATGGGGTCCGAAACGGACGCAGAAGATCAGGAACGCACCGCACCACGCGGCGGCGGAAGCAACCAGCATTTCGATGAACATGCCGGGCGCGATACCGGCGCCGACGCGAAAGACGGTCGCGACGAACACCAGCCCGTAGATCGCTGCCGTGACAGCATCCGCGTGTAGTTCGCGCCCCGTATGGCCCAGCGTGGCGCGGGTCATCACGGCCGTGATCATGCCGCCGATGGCGCCGGCGGTCAGCGCATGCACACCGGCACTCGTCGGCACCGCCGACATGAACGTCGATGTGCCAAGCATGATCAATCCGATCGGCACCCAGAAGAATCCAAGATGAAGGCTCCATACGAGTGGTTCGCCAAGGGTTCGATGACCGCGCCAGCTTGCCAGCCGCCCGCCGTTGAGAACGCCGGCGGTGATCAGGGTGACCGAGATAGCGGAGCTGTCGGGCGCGACGCTCCATCCCGCCAGGGCAATCGATGTGACGATCAGACATACACGATCATACGGACCGAAGGCCCGGGGCCGGGCCTCGTTGACCTGTTTCGCCAGCCAGTTGCCGGTGAAGCTCGGAATGATCCGCCCGCCGATCAGGGTGATCAGTACGATCAGCACGGCGACTCCCAGGCGCAACCCGGTTCCGTCGTCGTTCAGGTATCCGAGAGCCTCGGCATGGGTCACGCCGTTGGCCGCCAGCAGCATAACCAGTGCGGCAATGACGGGGAGATTGCGCCAGTTCCGACCCGCCGCGATTTCGCGAAAGGCGACACCGGCAAGACTGAGGAGAAAAAGCAGATCCACGACCGCTGCAACCACGCCCATTCCAGGGACGTTCAAGACCATGGCGATCCGCCCCGCCAGCCAGATCGCGACGAGACCGGCAAGCGGCCAGCCGCGCACGGGTAGCCGGCCTGTCCAGTTCGGCACGGCGGTAAGCAGGAATCCGGCAACCGCCGCGGCGGCCATGCCGAAGATCATTTCATGCGCATGCCAGGCGACAGGGGCCAGAAAGGTATCGAGTTCGATGACCCCGGCCAGCGAAAGCACCCATAGGGCGACGCCTGCCACCGCGCTTGCGCCGGCGGCGAGGAAGAACGGACGGAAGCCCTCGGCGAGCAGTCGCGGTCCCTGCCAATCTTCAATCGGCATCTGCATCATCCCGTACACCCCGCTCCGGCTTCCTGGTTGAACGCAGGAGATCATCAGGCCGATCGCCCTCATCGACGCCATGCGCCTGACAGGCCCCGTGGACGGTCATGAACGGCGCCATCATCCTGGCCGGGCAGGTCATCTCTCTGCGATGAAGGTCGTCCGCTGTGTCTGGCCAGCGATCAGGCACGTCGCCAACGAGCAAGGCTCTGAGTTCGTCACATTCCATGGTGCGTCCGGTCCTTCGGCAGTCTGCCGGACCCTATAGCAGGCGCACGCTCCCGCCGGTGTTGCGCTGGCGCAAACTTGGCGTGGTTTCCTGTTCCTGTTCGGCAATCTCGTTGTGCGAAAACGTTAAAGGAAATTCGGGCCTGGGCCCGGTTCGGTGCCCTGCATGGCGAACCATGCGAAGCGATGTCGAGGCGATTCGGCGCGCTGCGCGTTGGGTTTCGATCTCTTTCGCGCGTCACTCTTCAGGCGATGCCTGGCATTTCACGCATTTGCAACCGAGCGGGGCGATGTACTCGTCGAAGTATTCCCGTCCATAGTCGTAGGTGATCTCGTCGCCTTCCTCGATCCGCTTGATTGCCTCGATGGTGATGTGCCGTTCATCGTTGCTGAGAACCGCCTGCGCGTTCGGCGCGCATGAATGGTTGATGTAGCGCGCCAGGTTCGAACGCGGCGAGCCGTCGATGGTGTACTTGTCGTTCAGCCGGAACAGGTACCGGTTGGGCCTTTCATCCGCCTCCTCATTGGAGATGCGGGGGCCCGTATACTCGATGATTTCCTCGGATTTCTTGAAGCGTCGCAAGGCTTTGAGTCCGAGTCCCGAGGACGACCGAACTACGCGGAAACACTCGTGGTTCTTGTTCTTCTTGCCCATGCCGTTCTCCGCAGACGCGCGCAACTTTCGCCAGACTACAGTTCGAAGATATCTTCAGTCCGCAACGAGAACAAATCGCTCTGTTGTCGATGCGACTCACCGGACGATCAAAGCGTCGGGCGTCCGGTTTGTCAGGTTCTTTGCGCCGTCTTCGTTGCGCAATTCGGGCATCGCCGCAGCCCCTCGATTCCCATTGACAAATCCTCCGGTTCGTATTGATAATGAGAAGCATTCGCAAATAGAAATTGACCGGCCTTGCTCGGTCAGACCCGGCGACGCTCCCGATCTTCCCTTGGCACCCTTATCGGGGGCGTCGCCGGCAATATCTCCGGCTTTGTGTTGTTCGCTATCGGTGCCGTCCCCGCGGCAGCGGCGGCAGTCTTGAAATGGTGCCGGGCATCGGGCCTATTAGGCGCCTTGAAACGGTCGTTCGGAACGACGCCTCAACCCTTGCCAGGATGCGCCATGTTTTACCGCACGGATCAACCGCATGGACTGCCGCACAATCCGTTTGCCGCGTTGGTCGTGCCGCGTCCGATCGGCTGGATTTCCACGATCAGCAGCGACGGCGTCGTCAACCTGTCGCCCTATTCGTTCTTCAACGCGATCGCCTATGATCCACCGCAGGTCATGTTCGCGGGCAGCAACCAGCACGCGGAGGGCGGTCCCAAGGATGCCGTGAAGAACATCCGCGAGACCGGAGAGTTCGTCGTCAACATGGCGACCTGGGACCTGCGCCACGCGATGAGCGATACGTCGACACCGGCGCCGCGGAACGTCGACGAGTTCGAGGCGGTGGGAATCGAGAAGGAACCCTCGGAACTCGTCGCGCCGCCGCGTGTGAAGGCCAGCCCGATCCATCTCGAGTGCAAGCTGTCGCAAATCGTTCAGCTGGAGAAATCGACCGACGAGGCCGTGAACATGATGGTGATCGGCGTCGTGGTCGGCATCCATATCTCCGACGACGTGATGGTCGATGGCATGGTCGACATAACGAAGGTGCGACCCGTGGCCAGACTCGGGTACCTGGACTACGCAGTCGTGGACGGCGTGTTCTCCATACCGCGGCCCGGCTGGCCGTTGAAGCCGGGCGAGTGAACCAACCACAATCCGGGAACATGCGATGACGGACACGGAACGGACATTGACCGGCGGTTGCCTGTGCGGCGCCGTGACCTATGAAATCGACGCGCCGTTTCGGGGTGTCGTGGCCTGCCACTGCAACCAGTGCCGCAAGACGTCGGGCCATTTCGTCGCCGCCACGGCGGTATCGCGAGAGAACTTCCGCCTGACTATGGACGACGGGCTGCGTTGGTTTCAGTCCTCACCGCAGGCCGAACGCGGTTTCTGCTGTCAGTGCGGCGGCAACCTGTTCTATCGGCGCCATGATGCCCCGACGATATCGATCATGGCCGGTACTCTCGACCAGCCGACCGGCCTCAAGCTGGTTTCGCAGCTGTATCCCGAATCGGCCGGCGACTACTACGAGGTCGATCCCGCCGTCCCGGTCGTTCCGCACGAGAGCCTGAACACCGCGTCGTCCTAGCGCCGGAAGACCACGATCAGGTTGTTGGCCGGTAATTCCTTTACGTCCGTCAACAGCAGACCGTTCGCCGCGGCGAGATTCTGGACGTCCTCGAGGTTGCGTACGCCCCATGACGGATCGCGGGCTCTCAGGCTCTGGTCAAACGCCTCGTTGCTGGGTGCGGTGTGCCGCCCGCCGCGCTTGTAGGGCCCGTACAGCACCCAGATGCCGTCGTCGGCGAGGTGACGCCCGGCACCGGCGGCGATGCCCTCGGCGACTTGCCAGGGCGAAATATGGATCACGTTGAACGAGTAAATCAAGGTCAGGCCGTCCGGCGGCCGGCTCTCGCCGTCGAGTTTCCAGTCCGATGACGTGGCGTCCAGTGCCAGGGCCGGGCACTGGTTATCGAGCGCGCGCCAGGCGTCCGCGCTCGCCCGGTTCGCCGCGTCGATGTCGCTCGGCCACCAGGTGATCCCGGGAAAGGCGGCGGCGAAGGCGGCGACATGCTGCCCGGTCCCGCAGCCGATCTCGAGGGCGTGTCCCGACCGGCCAACCAGCATTGGGGTCATGGTTTCGAGAATCGGGTCCCGATTTCTGTGAAAGTGGGGCGCGTCGAGGCGATTGCCGTTGCCATTGCTGTCAGTCACGGTCGTATCTCGTATCGTCGCCGAGTTGCGGGCTGAGTTCGGCTGAGTAGGGGGCCTGCGCGCTGATCGGCTGGTGTACGCCGGTATCGGCGTCGGGCACAGACGATCGCCGGGTTATCCGAAAGATCACGAACCCACCGTACGCGACGGAGAGGACGATGGCGACATCGATGAAGGCGGTTGGCCCGAGATAAGGGGTCAGTGCGGTCGCCAGGCCCGGAAAGACGATGCCGGACAGCGACCAGGCGATCAGCATCGTGCTCGACAGCGATACGAAGTACTCGGGATCCGCCCGGTCGTTGGCATGGGCGTTGGCGACGGAATAGATTGTCTCCGTGGCGCCCGCCCATATCGCGAACACCACGGCGACGACGGCGAACGAACCGAGATCGAGCGTCCCGGCGTACCACGCGAAAACCACGATGAGCATCGATGCGCCGATCAGGACCAGCCGGCGGTCAACGCGGTCAGAGAGGGCCCCGAGCGGATACTGAATGGCGATCATGCCGAACTGCATAAGCAGCACGAGCAGGCCGACGTCGTCCTTGGCGTAGCCCGCCTGCGACACGTAGATCGGCGTGAAGCCCTGTACCAGCATGGTCAGGCCGCCGACCGACAGCATGCCGACGAGGCCAACAGGCGAGATTCGCCAGACCGAACGGACCGCGATCGAGATGCTCGCCGGCGGCGGCGGGCTGGGAAGTCGCGTCAGGCACACCGGCAGGATGCCGAGCGCGACGAAGAAGATCGCCAGCAACGGTGCCTGCGCACCGTCGAGTTCGATGAACCGGATGAGATATCCGCCGAAACCGATCGCGACGACATACAGCATGTAGAAGGCGCCGATGACCTTGCCCCGCCAGTTGTTCGGCGATGCGTCGTTGAGCCAGCTCTGAGAAACGATGAACAGGCCTGATGTCGCGACGCCATACAGGAACCGCGATGCGATCCAGAGATAGGGATCGACGGCCGGCGCGATCATCAGGACGGACAGGATGACGCCCGCGGAACAGGCGGCAAACGCCCTCGCGTGACCGACCCGGCGGACGACGAAGCCGGCGATCATGCAGCCGACAAAGGCGCCGATTGCCAGCGCCGTGACGACCGCGCCGGCAACCCATGGCGGCTGGCCTTCGGCGGCCAGCCTGACGGGAACGTAGGCAAACAAATGACCGTTGCCGACGCCCAGCAAGCCCATCGACACGATGATGCTGAGGACGGCGATCGGCGGCGCTTTCCGGATTTCGGTCGTTGTCGTCATGGCCGTCGAACTGGCTCCGAACAGGTATTCCAACCGGCACTTCATCCTGATGCCGGTTTGGGGTTATCACGGGGGCAGAAGTCCTCCAAGCAAGTTTGATTCAGCCATTCGGAGTATGGTTCTCATGCACCCCAATCGCGCTTTCCGCCAGGCCGCAGACGACGAGATTCTCGCGTTTGCGCGCGCACGTTCGTTCGGCGTTCTGGCCATGTCGGGACCGGACGGTCCGTTGGCTTCCCACATTCCGTTCGTCATCGGCGGCGACGGATCGGCCCTGGAGGCACACATCGTTCGCTCGAATCCGGTGCATGCGGTATTGCGGGATGCCGGTGACCACGGCGTCGAGGCGATGATGATCGTCAGCGGGCCCGACGGTTACGTCTCGCCGGACTGGTATGGGATCGAAGATCAGGTGCCGACCTGGAACTACGTTGCCGTGCATCTTTGGGGACGGTTGCGACTGACGGCCGAAGACGAATTGCGCCCGCATCTCGAAAGATTGTCGGCGCAGTTCGAATCACGCCTGCAGGGCAAGACGCCCTGGCGGCTCGACAAGGTCAGCGAGGAGAAGTACGCGGCGCTGGCGCGAGCCATTGCCAAGGTCGAGATGGAAATCACCAAAACCGCCGGAACGTGGAAACTGAGCCAGAACAAGCCGGATGAGGCGCGTCTTGGTGCGGCGGACGGTGTCCGTGGCGCGGGCGTCGGTTCAGAGACCGATATGCTGGCGCGGCTGATGATGTCGGCTTGAACCGGTGCGACGAACAGCCTAGGAGTGGTTTCAACCATTCTCGGGGCAATCGCATGACCGCCGTTCGACGACTCTCGTCCGTCTTCCTGATCGTATCGGTGAGCGTCATGTTGGGCGGGTGCGCGGCGGACAGCCTCTGGCGGACCGTGTTCGAAACCGGCAAGCGCGTCTGTGAACAGGCGCGCAGTTGCGATACGGAAGAATAGACGCCGACGGGTTTTGTGTGGCCCGTGTGGCGAATATCTGATTGGGTAGGTCACCATGTTGGACGAGTTCGATATCGACGGGATCATCCGGGAGCACGCGCGGTTTGAGCCCGAGAGCGGCACCTATCCGGCGGCCTGTGAGGCGGTCCTGTCGGCCGCCGACATGGACGATGCATGGGCGGAGATCACGACGTGGCCGGGCTACGCGCCGACACCGCTGCGGGGGCTGAGCAACCTCTCCCGCGAACTGCGCGTCGACGAGATCCTCTACAAGGACGAAGGCCGTCGTTTCGGACTAGGAAGCTTCAAGGCGCTGGGCGGGGCCTATGCGGTCCTGCGGGTGGTCGCCGAGGAGATTGCCGCAAAAACCGGCAGCCAACCGTCACTGGCGGATATCCGGAACGGCACCTGCGCGGCAGATGCGGCCGGGGTGACCGTGACGACGGCAACCGACGGGAACCACGGGCGCTCGGTCGCCTGGGGCGCGCAGATGGCCGGTGCCGCCTGCCGGATCTACATCCATGCCGAGGTCAGCGAAGGCCGGAAAGCGGCCATGGAAGCTTTCGGCGCGGAAGTGATCCGCGTCGACGGTGATTACGACGAGTCGCTGAGGCAGTGCGTCGGGGACGCCGCGGCGAACGGATGGAAAATCGTTTCGGACACGTCGTTCGAAGGCTACATGGACGTCCCGAGACACGTCATGGCAGGTTACGGCGTGTTCGCACGCGAGATATACAAGGTCATCCGCGAACGACCGCCGACCCATGTGTTCATCCAGGCGGGCGTCGGCGGTGTCGCTGCGTCGTTGCTCGCGTCGTTCTGGCAGTTGCTGGGTGAGCGGCGTCCGCGCTTCATCATTGTCGAGCCCGCCCGGGCGGCCTGCGTTCTCGAAAGCGCCAAGCGAAACGCGCCCTCGAACGTGTCGATCGAGGAGGAAACCATCATGGCGGGCCTGTCGTGCGGCGAGATTTCGCTGATTGCATGGGAAGTGCTTTCCCGCGGTGCGTCGGACGTGTTGTCGATCGGCGAACACGGCGTCGAGGAGTCCATGCGCCTGCTCGCGTCCGGAAAGGCGGGGGGCGGCAAGCTTGTTGCCGGGGAGTCGGCAGTCGCCGGACTCGTGGCCTTGATCGCCGCGGCGAAGCAGGGCGACTGGCGGATGAAGCTCGGCATCGACAATCGGAGCCGCATCCTGTTGATCGGCTGTGAAGGGGCGACCGATCCGGAGATCTACGAGAAGATCGTCGGCGCGCCGGCACCAGGATGACCGCCGCCGGAGCGCCGCCGCGAGGCTTCGCGGTGGACGAGTTCCGCGAACGCACGGCGCGGGCGCAGCGACTGATGGCGTCTCGCGGTCTGGCCGGTCTTCTGCTGCTGACCGAACCGGAGGTTCGGTACTTCTCGGGTTTTCTCACGCAGTTCTGGCAGTCACCGACCCGGCCCTGGTTTCTGATCGTGCCGGCTGCCGGCGATCCCGTTGCGGTCATTCCGGCGATCGGTGCCGAGGCCATGTCGCGGACATGGGTGCGCGACATCCGTACCTGGCCGGCGCCGACACCGGATGACGAGGGCATTTCACTCCTCAGCGACACCATTCGCGAAATCTTGGCCCCCGGTCCGGTCGGCCTCCCCATGGGGCCCGAGACTAGCCTTCGAATGCCGCTCAACGACTTCAAGAAATTGGGCCGGACACTCGACGGCCACGACTTCGTCGACGCCGGTGAGATTGTCCGGACCTTGAGAATGGTCAAGTCCGAGGCAGAAATCGACAAGGTCCGGTTCGCCTGTCAGGCGGTGTCGGGGGTGTTTGAGCGGCTACCCGAGTTGCTGCATTCCGGCATGGCGGATTCGGACGTTTTCCGGACGTTCAAGATCGCCTGCCTCGAGGCCGGCGTAGACGATGTCAGTTATCTCGTCGGTGGCGCAGGGCCCGGCGGTTACAGTGACATCATATCGCCGCCGAGCGGCCGCGTGCTGCAAGACGGTGACGTTTTGATCCTCGATACCGGTTGCATGTTTGACGGCTACTTTTGCGATTTCGATCGCAACTACGCGATCGGCCGGATCGATGACGAAGCCCGTCGGGCGCACGATGTCGTGTGGCGGGCGACGGAGGCGGGATTGCAGGTGGCGCGACCCGGCGCACGCGCCTGTGACGTCTGGCGGGCCATGCAGGATGTGCTGACGGCCGGTGGCGCGCTCGGTAACGATGTCGGGCGGATGGGGCACGGTCTCGGCATGCAACTGACCGAGTGGCCGTCGAACATGGGCTCCGACGAGACCGTCCTCGAGGATCGCATGATCCTGACGCTCGAGCCCGGCATGACGTTTGCGCCGGGCCGGGTTATGGTACACGAGGAAGATATTGTGATCCGTGAACACGGCCCCGAGTTGCTGACGCGCCGGGCGCCGAACGAGATGCCGGTCATCGGGTAGGTGAGCATGAACGCGGGACTGGAAACCAGAACCTTCGATACCGACGACGGACAGGCGACCCGTGCCGCAATCGGTGTCGTTGTTCTGCAGACGGATGAGACCATCGAGCATGATCTTCGGGAAATGGTTCCCTCGGACGGCGTACGGACGTATGTCAATCGAATCTCGAGCGAGCCCGACGTCACCGAGGAAACCCTCCGTACCATGGAGGCGGCGCTGCCGGCCGCGGCCGGTCAGTTTCCCGAAGCGGTTTCGTTCGATGTGCTCGGTTACGGCTGCACGTCTGCTTCGCTGGTCATCGGCGAGGACCGCGTATCATCGCTGCTGACGGAGAGTCATCCCGGGGTTCCCGCAACCAACCCGTTTACGGCGTTGAAAGCCGCCTGCCAGGCGCTAGGTATTCGGCGGCTGTCGGTCGTCAGCCCCTACGTGCATGAGCTTTCGAGGGCGCTACGGGACGGCCTGGAGGAGTTTGGCGTTGGGGTCCCTAAGATCGTTTCCTTCGGTGTCCGCGAGGAAAGGGTCGTCGCCCGAATCTCACCGGAGAGCATACTCCGCGCCTTGGAGGCGGCGGGAAGCGAACCGGAATCTGACGCCGTGTTCGCGTCGTGTACGAACCTGCGGGCTGCCGGCGTGATCGGTCGGGCCGAGGAGCGCCTGTCAAAGCCGGTTCTGAGCAGCAATCAGGTGCTGACATGGCACATGTTGCGTCTCGCCGGCCTCAACGACGCCGTGCCCGGGTTCGGCAGGCTGTTTCAGTGCGGCCGGGGTATTGCCGCGTGACCGAATCCGGATAACTGCCATGACCTCACCGACCGCCGAGATGCCGTCCCGACGGACGGAGGCCCACACGGTTGTCCGGATCGCAGCCCCGTTGGCTGCGGCGGCGCTCGCCGAGTTCATCATGTTCATGGTGACGAAGATCGTCGTCGGTCACGTCGGTTACCTCGAACTGGCCGCAGTCGGCCTTGCCAGCGATCTGGCGCACGAAGTGCTGGTCGTCCTCATGGGTGGATTGACGGTCGTCGGCGTGTTGATGGCGCATGCAGAAGGCGGGGCCCGAGCCGACGAGGTTGGCCATGCATTGCGTCAGGGGCTCCTGGTCGCGACCGCTGTCGGTATTCCGGCAATGATCCTGGTGCTCTACCTGGATGCCGTCATGGTCTGGACCGGGCAGGATCCGGCTATCATCGAACTCGCCATTCCGTTCCTCCAGACCGTCGCCTGGATGGTGCTTCCTGTCCTTTGGTTTTCGGTGCTGCGAATTTTCGCGGCGACGCTGTACAGGGGAAGTTACGTGACGTGGATCACGGTTGCGGCGGTCGGCCTCAATTACTTCCTGGCGGTTGCCCTGGTCGAAGGACGCTTCGGCTTTCCGTCGATGGGATATGTCGGCGCCGGATGGGCGATTGCAATTGCGTCATGGTTCATGCTGATTGCCTTGGTCGCGGCGATCTGGCTGACTCCGTCGATGCGCGGATACGGCGTGTTTCGCGGACGATTGCGGATCGATCCGAAGGTCTGTCGTGAGATCGTCCGACTCGGCATTCCGGTTTGCGCCATCGTCGCGATCGAGGCGGGATTGTTTGCCGCCGTCTCCCTGATGTCGGGATACATCGGTGCCGTTGAGCTCGCGACCTACAGCGTCATCATTGGATGGGTCGGAATTCCCTTTGTCATTGCACATGGCGTTGCCGAGGCAGGCATGATTCGGGTCGCCTACGGGCTCGGCAGAGGAAGCCGAGCGGCCGCCCGCCAGTCCGGATTGCTGGCGATTACGATGGGGTGCGTGCTGATTTCGATGTTGATCGTGGTTCCTGTCGGGTTTCCGGAGGCTGTCGTCTCGGTATTCCTTGACCCCGGCGACCCGGGATTCGCCGAGGTCGCAGCACTGGCCCACGATCTGTTCCTGATTGCCGGGCTGTTCCAAGTGTTCGACGGCATGCAGGTCATAGCGTCTTACTCGCTGCGAGGCATCCGCGACACGGTGGTGCCCGTACTGCTGGCAGCCGTCGGTTACTGGGTGCTGGGGATCGGCGGCGGCGCCTTGCTGGCTTTCCGGCTAGACCTTGGCGCCATCGGCCTGTGGTGGGGGCTTGCGCTAGGCCTGTTCACCACCTCGGTCATGCTCGTTGCACGGTTCCATCTGCTGACACGCACCTAATCCAATGTTAACGCTGAAGTATGCTATAGGTGATTCTTGCAGGTACAGTGGCCGGCGGCTTTGTCCCGTCTGCCAAACCATGGATCGAGACACAACGGTTGAGGAGGCCGGACCGTCCGATGTCAGAGGCTCACGCCGCCCCCAGTGATCAAGCCGCCTATGACCTGAGTAACCTCCACGTTCTCTTGGTGGAGGACAACAAGTACATGCAGCTGCTGCTGCAGAACGTACTCAGGACATTCAAGATCCGGCGTGTTCAAACCGCGCCCAATGGTGCGGAAGCATTTAAGCTCATGAGGGCCATCCACCCCGACATCGTCATTTGCGATTGGCAGATGGACGAGGTCGATGGAGTCGAGTTCACGCGGCTCGTTCGCACTGGCGTCGATTCTCCGAATCCTTATGTGCCAATAATCATGCTGACCGGACATTCAGAAGTTCGACGAATTTTCGAAGCGCGCGATGCCGGGATCACCGAGTATCTGGTCAAACCGATCTCGGCCGAAATGATCTATGAGCGCATCTGCCGGGTGATCGAGAGGCCGCGCCAGTTCGTCAAGACGCAGACGTTCTTCGGCCCTGATCGCCGGCGCAGCAAACCGACCCCGAACACCAACAAGGGGCGTCGCGCGGAAGACAACGAAGCCAACGCGGCCGGTGGCGCTGACGAAATTGAGGGCGATTCGAAGGCCATCTCCGCGGACGACGCGAGTCCCGCAGAAGGATGAAACCACGTCACACGAGGGTTGGATCGGGTCTGACGACGGTCGTCGGCGCCATCGTCGTCGGACTGTCCGCTTCCGTGGCTTCGTCATCCGGCCAGGGCCTCCCGGCCGCACTCGTCGAAGGCGGGTGGAAGGAAATCACTTTTGACGGAAAGATGCCGAACCGTTACCGGGCGTGCGGAGATGCCTGCATCGCCGTTGAGACGCAATCCAGCGTGTCCATGATCGGCCGGCCCGTGACTGTCGATCTGGGCCGCGAGCGCTGGTTGAACTGGGAATGGCGCATCGAGGCATGGCCTGTCGACACCGATCTCTCCAGGAAGGGCGGAGACGACCGAGCCATCGCGGTTTATGTCGGTTTCAAATACGACCCGGACAGTGCCACGCTCGCGGAAACGCTTCTGCGTCCGTTTGTTGAACTCAGCCAGGGCGCCGACGCGCCCGGTCGCGGTATTTCCTATGTCTGGGCCGGTGGAGAGACGCCCGAGAGCTTGATGCGGAATCCCTATCAGGAGGCCACATCGGCGATCATCGTGACGCGGACTGCCGACGACCCCATCGGCGAATGGATCATGGAATCACGCGATGTGATTGCCGATTATGCACGAGCCTTCGACGCCGAACCGACGGGCGTTACCCATGTGCTGATCAGCGCTGATAGCGACGATACCGGTGCCGACAACGCGGCGTCAGTTCGCAACATAACCTTCGACGACGGCTGAGCGTACGCCCTGCGGAATCCCTGGGCGTGGCGTGTTCAGGTAACGAGAAATCCGTGCGCCAGCGGGTCCCTGTCGTCGACATAGATGACGTTGTCTCCGGTAATCCGGGCCCAGCCGGCGATCGAGGGGACGATGGCCGAGCGGCGTTGATTGCCTACTCCGATTTCGGTTACGTCCTCGACCCGTCCGTGAAACAGCGTTCCAATGATGCTTTCGTGGATGAAGTTGTCGCCGAGCCGTAGCTCGCTTCGCGCCGCCAACTGCGCCATTCGCGCCGATGTTCCCGTGCCGCATGGCGAACGGTCGATCGCCTTATCTCCGTAAAAGACCGCGTTCCGCGCGTGCGCTGCCGCCGATCTCGGCGCACCCGTCCACATGACGTGCGTGAGTTGATTGATCTCCGGGTACTCGGGGTGAACGAAGGTGAATGCCTCGTTCATCGCGTTGCGCACCAGCGGACTGAGCCGCTGGATGTCGAGCGGGCTGAGATCGGCCATGTCACGGTAACCGGACTGTGGCTCGATGATTGCGTAGAAGTTACCGCCGTAGGCGACATCGCAGGTGATGGTGCCGAGGCCAGCGACCTCGACGGCATAATCCTCGCCATACAAGAATGCCGGGACATTGCGAATTCGGACCTCGTCGACACCGTCATCACCCATCACGTAAGAAGCCTCGACCACGCCGGCCGGGGTATCGAGACGGAGAACGCCCGATATCTTCGGTTCGACGAGGCCACGTTCGAGGATCATGGTGACGGTACCGATGGTGCCGTGTCCGCACATCGGCAGGCAGCCGGAGACCTCGATGAACAATACTCCGATGTCGCAATCATCCCGTGTCGGCGGGTACAGGATGGACCCCGACATGACCTCGTGGCCACGCGGTTCGTACATCAGTGCCGTTCGGATCCAGTCGAAATCGTCCAGAAAATGACGCCGTCGTTCGAGCATCGACGATCCGGCGAGAACCGGGCCGCCCTGGACCACCATGCGAACCGGATTACCGCAAGTATGCCCGTCGATGCAGGTGAACGTATGACGTGTCATGTTTTACGCATGGCCGGCAATTCGGAGCCATGCCCGAAAGTCATTGGTCTTCGGGAATATGAACGACCAGCCCGTCGAGTGCGTCGGAAACCTCGATCTGGCAGCTCAGCCGGCTGGTTTCCTTGACCTCGTTGGCGAAGTCGAGCATGTCGGCCTCGACCGCCCCCGGCTTGCCGGTCTTGTCCCACCAGGCCTCGTCGACGTAGACGTGACACGTCGCGCAGGCGCAAGCGCCGCCGCATTCGGCGAGGATGCCCGGAATCAGATTGTTCACCGCGCCGTCCTTCACGGTTTGGCCCGTGGGAACATCGATTTCGTTCTTTGTCCCATCGTGGGCAATGTAGGTGATCTTGGCCATGCTTTGCTCTCAAGATGACGTATTTCGGTTGGAACAGGGCCGCTTCTATATCAGACCAACTCCTTGACCGAAATATCCGTGTTGACGATTTTTTCCGGATCGGGTTCTGCGCCCTCGGAAATCAGTTTTCGGCCCATCATGTACTCCCGCGGGCTGTTGATGGCGTCGACGGCGATCAATCGGCCTTTCTTGAGATAGAACACGCTGAACGAGCCGCCCGCCGGGTCGCCCCGGACGACGGCCTGATCGTAACCTTGGGACAAGCCGACGATCTGCAGTTTCACGTCATATTGGTCCGACCAGAACCACGGCACCGCGATGTAGGGTGTCGGGACGCCGCAGATGGTCTTGGCGACGGCATTGGCCTGGTCCACGGCATTCTGAACGGACTCGAGACGGACGTTGATGCCGTAGATCGCGCTCGGATGGTTGGTGCAGTCGCCGCACGCGAGGATGTCCGGATCTTCGGTTTGCGCGAATTCGTTGACGACGATTCCATTGTCGCACGCCAGACCGGCCTCTTCCGCCAACTCCGTGTTCGGGATGACGCCGACGCCGACGACGACGAGGTCGGCCGCGAAATCTTCGCCGCCCTCGGTGACGACCTTCTCGACCCGGCCGGAACCTTCGAATCCCGAGACCTTGACGTCGGTGCGGATGTCGACGCCGTTGGCCTTGTGGAGGTCTTCATAGAATGCCGAGACGACCGGCGCGACAACGCGGTTCATGACGCGGTCTGCCATTTCAAGAACGGTGACCGCGGCCCCCTTCTTGACCGCGGCCGCAGCGACCTCGAGGCCGATGTAGCCGCCGCCGCAGACGACGATGCGGGCACCCGGCCGAAGGTCGCGGCTGATGGCATCCGTATCCTCGATGGAGCGCAGGTAGTGGACGCCCTCGAGATCGGCGCCCGGCAGCGTGAGCTTGCGGACCCGGGTTCCCGTCGCCAGGACGAGCTTGTCGTAGTCAACACCGGAACCGTCCGATAGGGTGACCGTCTTGCCCGAGCGATCGATTGCTTCGACGCGAAGACTGAGGCTCAACTCGGCCTTTGCCTGATCGTAGAAGTCGGCGGGTTTAAAGTAGACCGACTCCAGGTCGATCTCGCCCGAAAGGTACTGCTTGGACAGCGGTGGCCGTTGATATGGGGGGTAGGGCTCCTCGCCAATCAGCCGGATATCGCCCTCGAACTGCTGCATTCTTAACGCCGCAACCAACTGTCCCGCCGCGTGGCCGGCGCCGACAACAACCACCTTCATGTCAGATATCCCCCGTTCAACGTCTGTTTCCGACCGCTGCAGTTAACATTTTCAGCCGCAAAGCGCACCCCGGTAATATGCCGAAGCCCGGTAGCGCGACGACATGACGGGCCTGTCCTATATGGGGTATGGCAAACCGCTTCCGTCGCATTTCATTCTTTTCCGCATGACACGCTTGGCGAAACGCCGGGCATGTCTTAGCGTTAATGCAATCCTCTCCGGAAACCGCGATTGCGTGCTTTTGGAGACAATAAAAACTCCCAATTTCATCTAACTCGGAGGTCAACAATGTTTGCAGGGAAAAAGTATCTTCTGGGACTGGCGGCCGGCCTTGCCGTTCTCGCCGGCGGGCAGGCAATTGCTCAGGAACGCGTTCTGAAAGTCACCAACTGGGCTGAGTATCTCGACGAAGAGAGCATCACCAAGTTCGAGGAAGAGTACGGCATCGACGTCATCTACGACTACTATGACTCGGTCGAGGCCATGGACTCCAAGCTTCTGGCGGGTAACAGCGGTTACGATCTTGTCACCCACTCGTCGAGTTCGGCAGCGCGGCTGATCAAGGCCGGTAACATTCTCCAGCCGCTCGACAAGTCCAAGCTCTCCAACATGGGCAACTACGATCCCGAGATCATGAAGCAGCTCTCCGAGCTCTGGGATCCGGGCAACCAGTACATCATGCCTTACATGTGGGGTTCGCACGGCGTCACCTACAACAAGGAGCTCGTACTCGAGACCAACCCGGACGCGCCGATCGGCTCGCTGGATCTGATCTTCGATCCGGACGAAATCGCCAAGATTGCGCCTTGCGGCGTATCGCTCCTCGATTCGCCGGGCGACGTTGTGCCGATGGCGCTCTCGTACCTCGGTTTTGACCCGAATTCGACCAACCCCGACGACTATCACAAGGTCGGCGAGCTATTCGCCAAGATCAGGCCGCATATCAAGACGTTCGACAACTACGCCTATCAGCGCATGCCGCAGAAGGAGTTCTGTGTGGCCGTGACTTGGGGACCGGACGGCTTGCTTGCCATGTCCGGCGCCGAGGAGGCTGGCACTGGCGTTGTGCTCGACTTCTTCCTGCCGCCGGGTGAGAACGCCGCGCAGCTCTGGGTCGACGGATGGATGATTCCGGCCGACGCCGAGAACGTCGACGACGCCCACCTGTTCATCGACTTCTTCGCACGTCCGGAGATCGCCGCGGCCGACAGCAACTTTACCTGGTACGCGACGGCCAACAAGGCGGCGAAGGATCAGGGCCTGATCGACGAAGCGGTGACCTCCAGCCCGGCCGCGTTCCCGACGCCGGATCAGGTCGCGCTGATGTATACGGTGGACGTGTTGCCGCCGAAGATCGAGCGACTGCAAACCCGCGTATGGACGGACTTCAAGGCCGGAAACTGATCCGGTTCCCAGTATAGACGGCGGCACCGTTACGGGTGCCGTCGTCGTCCTTCCGGTTGGGGAAGAGCGATCATGAACACGGATCATGGCGCCGACGAAACGCAGTGGCGCGATAGCGATGCGGAACCTTTCATCAAGGTTCGAAGTCTGACCAAGAAGTTCGGCGATTTCATCGCCGTCAACAACGTCGATCTCGACATCTACAAGGGTGAACTCTTCTGCCTGCTGGGCGGTTCCGGCTGCGGCAAGAGTACGCTCCTCAGGATGCTGTCGGGCTTCGAAAAGCCGACGTCGGGATCGGTCTATATCGATGGCGTCGACATGTCGAATGTCCAGCCGTACGACCGCCCGACAAACATGATGTTTCAAAGCTACGCTTTGTTTCCGCACATGACGGTCGAGAACAACGTCGCCTACGGGCTGAAGCAGGAAAAGCTGCCCAAGGGTGAAATCGCCGATCGGGTCGAGGACATTCTCCGCCTCGTCGAACTTCAGGACTTCAAGAAACGCAAACCCCATCAGTTGTCCGGAGGGCAACGCCAGCGCGTGGCCCTGGCGCGGTCACTGGTCAAGCAGCCGAAGCTCTTGCTGCTCGACGAACCGCTCGGTGCGCTCGACAAGAGGCTGCGCGAGCAGACCCAGTTCGAGCTGATGAACATCCAGTACAAGACGGGCATCACTTTCGTCGTCGTGACCCATGACCAGGAAGAGGCGATGACACTCTCGACCCGTATTGCGGTGATGGATGCCGGTGAGTTCATTCAGATCGGCACGCCGACCGAGATTTACGAGTTCCCCGAGACCCGCTTCGTCGCCGATTTCATCGGTTCGACGAACCTGCTCGAGGGCCGGGTCACGGACGAGGGCGCGGATCACGTCGCCGTCAAGACCGACATTGGCGAGATTTACATGGACCACGGTTATTCGACGACCAAGGACAGCCGCGTCTGGGTCGCGATTCGCCCCGAGAAAATTTACCTGAGCAAGGAGCCGCCGGCGAAACCGGGCCCGAACCAGGCGCGCGGCATGGTCGACGAGATCGGTTATCTGGGCGACACCTCGATTTACAAGGTGAAACTGGATAACGGCAGGATATTCGACGTCACCGCGCCCAACCAGGTCAGACCGAAGGACAAGACCCACCGGATCACGTGGGACGAGCAGGTCTACCTGCATTGGGAAGCCTCCAGTGCCATCCTGTTAAAGAAATGAGCGAAAACACGGCCATGGAAGAAAGGGCTGCGATCTTCGACAAGGCAATGCTTGGCAAGCTCGCGGACTGGGCTCAATCGAGTTGGCGCACGATCGTCGTCGTGCTTCCCTATGCGTGGCTGCTGATCTTTTTCCTCGCACCGTTCTTCATCGTCGCCAAGATCAGTCTTGCGGAACTGCTGATTGCAAGCCCGCCGTTCAGCAGGATGATCGAGTGGACCGACAGCGGCATCATGACGATCCGCCTCGTCTTCGACAATTTCGCGTACATCTTCGAAGACGATCTCTACATGTCGACGTACTTGAACTCGCTGAAGATCTCGACGATCTCCACGTTTCTCTGCCTGCTGATCGGATACCCGATCGCCTACGGCATCGTTCGTTCCGGCCCGGTCGCCAAGAACTTGCTGCTGTTCGCGATCATCCTGCCGTTCTGGACATCGTTCCTGCTTCGTGTCTATGCGTGGATGGGGTTGCTCGCTGACCAGGGCACAATCAATAACCTGTTGATTTCGCTGGGACTGATTGATGAGCCGATCCGCATGCTCTACACCGAATTCGCGGTCTATGTCGGTATCGTCTACACCTACATGCCGTTCATGATCCTGCCGCTCTATGCCAACATGGAGAAACTGGACGGGTCGCTGAACGAAGCTGCGGCGGACCTCGGATCGAAGCCGACCAACACGTTCTTCACCATTACCCTGCCGCTGACCACGCCCGGCATCATTGCCGGCGGCCTGCTGGTGTTCATTCCGGCGACGGGCGAGTACGTCATCCCCGATCTGCTCGGCGGCGGCAACGTCCTGATGATCGGGCGGCTGCTCTACGACGAGTTCCACCGCAACTTCGACTGGCCGGTCGCCTCGGCCGTTGCCATCGTTCTATTGATCCTGCTCGTGCTGCCGATGACGATCTATCAGTACTACCAGGGCAAGTCGACGGGAGGGGCCTGACCATGTACGGCAGTCGTTCGCGGTTCCTCACAATCATGCTCTGGCTCGGGATGGCGTTCCTCTACATCCCGATGATCCTGCTGGTGATATACTCGTTCAACTACTCGAAGATCGTGCCCGTTTGGGGCGGCTGGTCGCTGCGCTGGTACATTCATCTGTTCCAGAGCGAGGAAGTCTGGAACGCCGTCATCCTCAGCCTGCAGATCGGTGTCGTGAACGCAACGTTCGCTGTCCTGCTCGGTACGCTCGCCGGCTTGGCCATGGTCCGTTTCGGGCAGTTCCGCGGCCGCACTCTGTTCGGCGGCATGCTGGTCGCGCCGTTGGTCATGCCCGAAGTCATCACCGGCCTCTCGCTGCTGCTGCTGTTCATCACCATGAAGGATTTGATCGGCTGGCCGGCCGACCGGGGCTTCACGACGATCACCATCGCGCACATCACGTTCTCGATGGCGTATGTTGCGGTGATTATTCAGTCGCGGTTGACCGGTATGGGCGAGGACCTCGAGGAGGCCGCGCTCGACCTCGGCGCCAAGCCGTTCCGGGTGCTGAAAGACATCACCCTGCCGCGCCTCGCGCCGGGCATGATTTCGGGATGGCTCCTCGCCTTCACCCTGTCGCTCGACGACCTGGTGATCGCCAGCTTCGTCACCGGCCCCGGCGCGAACACGCTGCCGATCCTGATCTATGCGCGTATTCGCCTCGGTCTTAGACCCGACATCAACGCACTGGCTACGATCATTATTCTCGTGGTCGCCGTCGGCGTTGCTGCGGCCGCCATTATCATGCACCGCCACCAGAAACGCATCGCCCAGGAACAGCAGATGGCGGCGGCAGAGACCGCGTAGGTCCGGCAGCCCGAATGATTCAGGGCGAGTTTCATGCGAGGACAGATACCCGCCGATACGAGGCTAGACGTAGCCCTTCGGATTCTCCGGTGATCCGAGAAGTTTGCCATCGTACTTTGGCAGATCGTCGTCGATCCTCAGCCACGGGAGCTTGCTTGCATAGTTCACGTGGAATGTGGGTTCGAAATCCGTCGGGTCCTCAAGCGACGCCGCATAGAGGTGCATTCCCTCCCGGATAGTGGTCGGCCTCGAAACCCATCGGGGAGCCACACGCCGCGCAGAAGTGGCGCCGGACACCCTTCGAACTCTCGAATGTCCTGGGGGTGTCTCCCGTCCATGTGAAGTTGGCGGAGGGGATGCCAAACCAGCCAACGATCGGGGCGCCGCAATTGCGACGGCAGTCGTCGCAATGGCAGTAACAGGCCCAGGTTGGCTTTCCGCGATACGCCCATTTGGTGCTGCCGCAAAGGCAGTGGCCTCTTGTTTCCATCCGGTACCCCTCATGAATCCGCTGAACAGTGTGCGAAATCTTGTGGAGGCAAACGGCCGACGCCCGGAGATGAACGGTAGCTGGATTGAAGCTGTGCCGCGCCGGTTATTCGACGGTTACAGCGGTGCCGCTGGCGACCATGAACAGCATGCTCTTGCCGTCGCCAGAAATCTCGGAGTAATCGAGGTCGACCGCGACCACGGCGTTGGCGCCCTTGATCAGGGCCTCGCGCCGGAGTTCGGTGAGGCAGGTGTGGCGCAGGTCGCGCAGCACCTTCTGCGCCGATGACGAGCGGCCGCCGAGAATGTCGGTGATACCGGCAAAGAAGTCGCGGAACAGGTTCATGCCGAACACGCACTCTGCCGTGATCACGCCGTGACGCGCCGTGACCGTGTAGTCGGCCATCGAATGCTCCGTGGTGACGATGATGTCGCCGGCGATCTCGTCGATGACTTCGGTCGGCAGTTCGTCGTACTGCTTGTTCTCGATCAGTTCCTTGATCTTTTCTTCGCTCTTGCCGAAAAGTCCGAACATGGCGGTTTTCTCCGTCGCTGGGTGACCGATGCAGTCTAGTCGCTATCCGGAACGGCAGTCCATTGTCGGCAATCGCATTTTGCTCAATGCCCTTTCCCCGCACCGAACTAATGCCGCAACGAATAACTGAAGCATGTACTGTTTTGAACATCCGAAAGATTGAATAAGGGCTACTTACTATATCTCCCAAGAATACTAATAAAACTTGGTACGCCCCGACAAATTCGGGCGAGTTTCAATCGACGACTTTCCAGAGAGGAAATGTAAAATGAAAAAATTCAGATATCTTTCGGCCGTCGCGGCCGTCGCGCTGCTTGGTGCGTGTGCCGGCGATTACGATATGGCTGGCGCACGGAACGCGACCGAACAAGGTAACACGTTCGACCGCGCCCTTCACCAGGACTACTCGACGCTTGCCCAGCAGGAGTTCGACAAGGAGCATTGGAATTCCGTGGGCTACTACAATGCGAAGGCGCGCCAGGCCGCGGCCGGCGCCACCGTGCTGCCGACGGGAATGAACGAGCGGAAAATTCCCGCCACCCACGTCGATGAGCTCTCGGCCGCCCGTGCCGAATTGATGCGGGTGCTCGACGCCGGTGGCCGGACCAAGGCGCCGGTTCCGATGTCGCGTGCCCAGACCCAGTTCGATTGCTGGGCCGAGCAGCAGGAAGAGAACTTCCAGTACGATGAAATCGCGCTCTGTCGCAAACGCTTCACGGCTGCGCTCGAACAGGCCTCCGATGCGACCTTCGCGGCCGCTCCGGCGGTCCCGGCCACCCAGGCGGCTGCGGTGCCGAAGGCTGAAACGCCGATTAAGTCCACCTACACGATCTATTTCGCCCACGACAGCGATACGCTCGACGTCGCGGCCCTGAAAATGAACAGGGATATCGTCGATCGCATCAAGTCGACGAATGCGACGAGCGTGATGGTGAATGGCTACACGGATCGATCAGGCGACGGGGTGTATAACCGCAGGCTCGCCGAGCGTCGTGCGGCCACCGTCGCCAACGCTCTCGAAGCCACCGGTATCAAGCCGAGGGTCGGTTCGGAGTCGTTCGGCGAAGATCGATCCGCCGTGCAGACCGCCGATGACGTGCGGCAGTGGCAGAATCGCCGCGTCGTGGTCACGGTTCAATAAGCACCCTCCCTTGCCTCAACTACAGACGGCGCCGGTGCAACCGGCGCCGTCTTTCTTTGGACATCGTGCAGACGCCGAGCCGGGAGCACGCCTCGTACCTGTCGGCGTCATTACCTTAGTCGTGAACGATGATATTGAGCAGCGCCGAGTGCACTTTCAGATCGCCGTTGTACTCGATCAGGCCGAGCTTGCGAAACTTGTTCATGAAGTAGTTGACCCGGGATCGCGTCGTACCCACTCGTGCCGCCAAGGCTTCCTGGCTGACTTTTGGGATCACCTCCATCGTCCCGTCCTTGCCGAAATTGGCGAGGAGCAGGAGCACCCGGGCAAGGCGCTTCTCGCTCGAGTTGAACAACTGGTCGACCAGATCGGCTTCGATCTGGACGTTGCGCGAGAGCAGGAACGTCATGAACATTTCCGCCAACGCAGGCTGCTCGCGGAGAACCCGGATCATCGCCGATTTTTCGACGGCGACGGCGACGGTCGGCGTCATTGCGTTGGCCGATGACAAGTAGGACGACTGGCCGGTGAGACATCCCTCGCCGAGGAACTCGCCGGCGCCGAGCATCGCGATGATGCCCTCCTTGCCCTGGTCAGAGATCACGGTGATCTGCGCGCTCCCCTTCTCGATATAATAAACCGTGTCTGCGGAATCGCCCTGCCGGAATATGATTTCATCGGCCTTGTAGTTAAGGGTCCGCCGTCCCGTGCCGACGGACTTCAGGAACGCGCGGGCATCGAAATTCTGTGCCGGCTGGGACGTCTTGGGGTGTTTGGATGCCATGGGGACTCCAATCTCCTACGAGTAGAACAAACGCGAGTTGCCGGCGATCGGTCTTCCGTTAATCGGATTGACGGTACGCGCACCAGCCCAGGCCGCAACGGTGTCTTGCTTTCGCCGATCATAGCATACGTGCTTCCCGGGCACACGTATCCCACCCGATCGGCTCGCCGCATACCCGCCAAACGGGTTCCCTGGCGGTGGGCGGCCGTCGGGTTTCGTGCCCCCCGAAAGGTGTTCATTGTGACCATCCGCGCTGGCGAAAGTATCGGATAGCGCCCGGATGAAGCGGGACCTGCCCGCCGGTTCTGACCATGTCGTCGATCGACAACATGGCGAAGGCGGGGTGTAGGCGGCGAAGATCCCCAAAGCTCTCGAACACGCCCTTCGTGATCGCGTAGGCCAGGTTGTCGGCCATCCGCGTCGTCACGACGATAACCGCGCGAACGCCGATGGTTCTAACGTTACGCGGATTGCTCGGATATGTGCCACCGGGAATCAACGCACGCTCGTACTCCGGATGACGTCGCAGCATGTCGTCGACCGCCGGGCCGCTGAGGTCCACCAGCCCGCCTCGGCAGCTGTTGACAACGTCCTGAATCAGGCCGTTCGGATGCGCGACCGAGTAAACAATGGCGTCGAGTTCGTTGGCACACAGGGCACGGTGCTGCTCCGCACGAGAAAGTTCATGCACCTCCGAGAAATCGGCCCGGGTCGTTCCGAGCGCCGCCATGATGCGCTCCATGCCGACCCGCTCGCCGGAGCCGGGGCTGCCCATGTTGATCCGTTTGCCGCGCAGTTCGGCAGCGCCGCGAACTTCCAGTTCACGGCGGGCAACGATCGTGAAGGCGTCGGAGTGACCGGCGAACAACACCCGCAAGTCGGGGTTCCGACCGTTCGTTGCAAAGGCACCGACGCCCGCCACGGCATCGACCAGAACGTCGGACTGCACGATGGCTGCATCGATTCGGCCGTCCCGCAGCATTTCGAGATTGGCGATGGGGCCGTCCGACGGCACGGCGGCGCAACGCCGGCCGTCACGCGCACTCTCGAGATTGAACAGTCGGCAGATCGAGCCGCCCAGCGGATAGTATGCGCCGCTCGGGCTCCCTGTTCCGATCACCACGTCCGTGCCCGGCGCAATGGGCGCGCAGGCGGCGAGCCCAGCGACCAGCAGGATCGAGCGACAGGCGACGACCCATCGGCACCGGATGCTTGCACTAGGATGCGAGCGCATACTCCAGGACCTCTCCTTGTCTCTCCATTAGACCCTTGACCCAACGCCCGTCGATGTCGAAGAACACGCTTCCGGCGTAGTTTGGCGTGATGATGTGGTAGCGGTGTGCGGCAACCGGTCCGCGGGGGGTCGCTACCTGTTCCACGCCTAGCGGTTTCACGACGAGTCCGACCTCGCCGCCGTACTGGACGTCGATCATACTGGTCTCATGCAATAGCCGTCTGTTCCAGAGCGTGTTCGTCGTCAACAACAGTGGAGCTGCGAGGAAGGGCCCGTCGAGGCCGATGATACGAAAGCCGTCGCCGGCGGCGGATCCGGTCACCTCGAGGCGCGTGTCATTGTCGTTCGTAGTGCTCTCCACTGACACCAGCCGATCGCGTTGCCACACCTCCACGGCATCGTGCGCGAAGCGGAACGCGGTGAAGAACAGGATCTTGACGGTGATGTCGATGTGCGTGGTGACGACCAGGCGGTCGCCATCGGAGCGGAAACCCACGCGATGTTCCCCGACCGGCGCTCCCCGGTGCATGGCGCGAAATCGCAGATCCGACGGGGTGCCGGCGCTGGCAACGGAGAACGCGCCGAGCACCGGAAACACGGCGGCTGCCGCGCCCCAGCGGAGCACGGTTCGGCGCCCTGCGAACCCGGGGCATCTTTTCGGATTCGCCGGTCCCGCCACGTAGCCCTCAGCGTAAGGATGTAATCGCACGCGGGTCCGCTTTCGTCGGCGGCGCCAACGGCCGTGTAGCATACCCGGCGCCTAGATTCGCCCCATCAGCAAGAGCAACAGGACTATGGCCAGAACGAGTCCCAATCCGCCGCTCGGGTAATATCCCCAAGTCCGGCTGTGCGCCCATCTCGGCAGAGCGCCGAGCAACATGAGCAGCAGGATGATGATCAGAATTGTGCCGAGACTCATGATTTCATCTCCGGTTCTGTCGGATAGATTCGCATGGCGTCATTTCCGTATGCCGAAGGCCGCAAGTAGTCCGCCCCCGGCGACGGCGGCGATGCCGATGGCGAAGTACCACATTGTCTCGTTTCCGTAGCGGCCGGTGACCGTGTTGGATAGCTCCTCCATCGGCGCTTGCGTGGCGTTGTACGCAAACCAGAGGAGTAGCAGCCCGACCGCGAAAACCACGCCGCCGATGAGCCGGTTCATTGTCATCTTCGTTTCCTCCCGTCGCGCCGTCAGCGAACGACGAGGTCGTTGCTGACCTCGGTGACGCCGGAGACGCCGGCGGCGATCTCGCCGGCCCGGTACTTGATCGTGGAAGAGTCGACGAAACCGCTCAACTGCACCACGTTCTGCATGGTCTCGACGTTGATCTGCTTCAAGCCGAGTTCGTCGATGATCGATGTCTTCACCTGGGCGGTAATCGCCGAATCGTCAACGTACTCGCCGGCGGTTTCGCGGCCGGAAATCGCATCGCAGGCCGTAAGTGCGGCAAGTAACGTGAAAACGACCATGAGGTTCTTAGTTTTGTTGCGCTGATACATGACTGACACTCTATCCATCTATGTGCATGCCGGTGTTGTGTCCGGCGGGCGGGCTGCGACCCGCTCGCCGGCGTTCGTGGGATGTTCGCCGACAAAACGGGCCGGCGTCGGGAGAGCGGCTATTTCCAAGCCGGGTCTCCGAGATCGATCTGGTCTTCGTCGGTTAACGCACCGGTGCCCGCGCCGATTGCACCGCCGATCACCGCTCCTTCGACCGGCGCTCCGACCAGAAGGCCGCCGACGGCGCCGACGCCCGCACCGATACCGGCACCCGAGAGGGCACGATCGGACGTGCTCGAACCGCAGGCGCCCACAGCCAGAAGTGCGAACACCGCGATCCATGTGAACGAGCGGAAACGCATTGTATGTAACTTCGTAAGGTTCATCGTTTGTCTCCTCTTGAGACGTCGTCATGTTCGCCCCGCAAGAAATGCCGGCGGCGCGTCTAACCTGTCCAGAATGGTATTGTGGGTGCCACGAAACAGGCATTCGCTAGGATCCGGATTCGCTCGGAAACGATCCAAGAAAACTAGAATCTCCGGTTCTATCCGTTACTGAGTGCGATCATATGCCGATACGAGACTGCTTAATGTTCACAATTGAACAACGTGGAAAGTTGTTCGCTGTGCACTGTTGCCTCGCCTGCAGGCGAGGCAGTACCGGATAGTACGCTAGTTCGGGACGAACTCCTGGAAGAAGTCGTTGCCCTTATCATCGACGACGATGAACGCGGGGAAGTTCTCGACTTCGATCTTCCAGATCGCTTCCATGCCGAGTTCCGGATACTCGACGACCTCGACCTTCCGGATGCAGTCCTGGGCGAGGCGCGCCCCGGGACCCCCGACCGAGCCGAGATAGAACCCGCCGTGCGCCTGGCAGGCCTTGGTCACGGCCTTCGAACGGTTGCCCTTGGCGAGCATGATCATCGAACCGCCGGCGGCCTGGAACTGGTCGACGTAGGCATCCATGCGACCGGCCGTGGTCGGCCCGAAAGAGCCGGTCGCCATGCCATCCGGCGTCTTTGCCGGTCCCGCGTAATAGACCGCGTGGCCCTTGAAGTAGTCGGGCAGCGGCTCGCCGGCGTCGAGCCGTTCCTTGAGCTTGGCGTGCGCTATGTCGCGCGCCACGATCATCGGGCCCGAGAGGCTGACTCGTTGCTTGATCGGATACTTCGAGAGCTCGGCCAGGTTCTCGGCGATCGGCTTGTTGAGATCGATCTCGACCACATCGCCGCCGAGCTCCGAAAAGTCGAGGTCCGGCAGATACTTGGCAGGGTTGGTTTCAAGCTTCTCGAGGAACACGCCGTCGCGGGTGATCTTGCCCAGACACTGGCGGTCGGCGGAACACGAAACGCCGATACCGATCGGCAGCGATGCGCCGTGGCGCGGCAGGCGGATGACGCGAACGTCGTGGCAGAAGTATTTGCCGCCGAACTGGGCACCGATGCCGAGCTGCTGGCTGATCTTGTGGACCTCCTTCTCGAACTCCACGTCGCGGAAGGCGCGGCCGGTCTTGTCGCCGGTCGTCGGCAGGGTATCGAGATAGCGGCAGCTCGCCAGCTTGACCGTCTTCAGGTTGGCTTCCGCCGAGGTTCCGCCGATAACGACCGCGAGGTGGTAGGGCGGGCACGCCGCCGTGCCGAGCGAGCGCATCTTTTCGTCGAGGAAGGCGATCAGGTCCTTCGGGTTGAGCACGGCCTTGGTCTGCTGGAAGAAGAACGTCTTGTTGGCCGAGCCGCCGCCCTTGGCGACGAACAGGAACTTGTAAGCGTCGCCCTTGTCGGCATAAAGATCGATTTGCGCCGGCAGGTTGTCACCGGAGTTGACCTCCTCGTACATGTCGAGCGGCGCCATCTGGCTGAACCGCAGGTTGGCCTCGTCGTATGTCAGGCGCACGCCCTCGGAAATCGCCGCTTCGTCATCGGCGCCGGTCCACACTTGCTGGCCCTTCTTGCCCATGACGATCGCGGTGCCGGTGTCCTGGCACATCGGCAAAACGCCGCCTGCCGCGATGTTGGCGTTTTTCAGCAGGTCGAGGGCGACGAAGCGGTCGGCGTCGGAAGCTTCCGGATCGTCGAAGATCGATGCCAACTGCTTCAGGTGACCCGGGCGGAGCAGGTGGGCAATGTCACGCATCGCCTCCTTGGTCAGCAGCGTCAGCGCCTGCGGGTCGACCTTGAGGATCTCGTTGCCTTCGAACTCGGCAATCTCGACGAAGTCTTCAGTAAGCTTTCGGTACTCGGTACCGTCATCGCCCAACTGGAACATCGGGTGATACTCGGGAGTGCTCATCGTGCCTATCCTGGAATGTCTGGTCCGGGCTGACTGGCCTGGCGATCGGGGGATTACTTCTTGCGGAAGGCGTCGAGGGCGATGACTTCGCCCGTCTTGACCTCGTCGCCGTCGTCATCGGTCTCGCCGTTCCCGTCGTCCGACTGCGCGTCGTCGTGACGTATCGCGGTCGCCGCCAGGCGGTCGCTCTCGTCGGCGATCTCGCCGTTCGCCTCGAGTTCCTCGAGATCGAAGGCGTCGGTCGTCAGCTGAAGTCCGAAGTTGACCGACGGGTCGGTGAACCCGGTAACTTCGGACATCGGGACGTACAACCGTTCGGGCTTGCCATTGAAGCGCAGCGTAACGGAGAAGCCGTCCTCGCCGACGGCGAGATCCTCGAACTGGTGCTGGAGGACAATGGTCATTTCGCCTGGATGCTGGGCCCGCAGATAGTCGGGCATCACCACGTCGTCGGTATCGGTGCGAAACGATACGTAGAAGTGATGGTCGTCGGTCAGGCCGAACTCGGCAGCGTAGGTGAGAGCGCGCATGATCACGGAGCGCAGCGCTTCCTCGATCCAGAAGTCATAACGGATCGGATCGTCGTCGTCGGCGTCCATGCCTGTGTACCCTCTCTGCCCGATGTTATTCCCGGTCCTTCGACGCCTTTACATCGGAACAAGGCGGCGAAGTGGGAGGCTTCTGTTGCCAGGTGCCTCCCGAACCCCGTGGTTACTTAGCCGTTAGGCGGCAACCGCAAATGCCTCATTGTCGTTGGCATTTGTAATGATGGCCCGGTAACGGTGGTACCATGCCGAGCGAAAACCGGTCCTTTACTACACGCGTCGATCCTGTTTCGCCCCCGTGGAAGCCGCGGTCGCAACCGCGGCTTTCGAATTGGTGGAGGCGCCGGGTACTGCCCCCGGGTCCGCTATGCTTATTCCGAGCGGCGTTTATCGCCATAGCCGGTGAACCGGCATTGTTAATATAGAAATACTACGCCCCGAATGAAAGCCCGACGCGTCATTGTTATGCCGTGTTGATCGGCGGTGAATGCGATACAATGGCGCGATTCCGGCGCCGAAAACGGCACCGTCGCCCGAGGCACGAACGACCAGACGAGCATGCGCCAGTACCTTGATCTCCTCGACCATATCCGCGAAGTGGGCACGCTGAAGGGCGATCGCACCGGAACCGGCACGCAGAGCGTCTTCGGCTACCAGATGCGCTTCGATCTGGCCGACGGTTTCCCGCTGGTGACGACCAAGAAACTGCACGTGAAGTCGATCATCCACGAACTGCTTTGGTTTCTCGCCGGCGATACCAACATCGGGTACTTGAAGGAAAACGGCGTCCGCATCTGGGACGAATGGGCGGACGAGAACGGCGATCTCGGGCCGGTCTATGGCCATCAATGGCGCTCTTGGCCGACGTCCGACGGTGGCGAGATCGATCAGATCGCGGCCCTGCTGAAGGGTATCCGCAACAATCCCAACTCGCGCCGGCTGATTGTGTCGGCATGGAATGTCGCCGACGTCGACAGTATGGCGCTGCCGCCGTGTCATTGCCTGTTCCAGTTCTATGTTGCCGGCGGTCGGTTGTCGTGCCAGCTCTACCAGCGCAGCGCCGACGTGTTTCTCGGCGTGCCGTTCAACATCGCGTCCTACGCGCTGCTGACGATGATGATCGCGCAGGTCACGGGCCTCGAGCCGGGCGACTTCGTGCACACCTTCGGCGACGCGCACCTCTACATGAACCATTTCGAGCAGGCCGACATCCAGCGCGGCCGCGAGCCGCTGGCCCTGCCGACCATGCGCCTCAACCCCGACGTCGACGATTTGTTCGCCTTCCGCTACGAGGATTTCGAACTCGTCGGCTACGAGGCGCATCCCCATATCGCCGCGCCGGTCGCCGTCTGATCCGCGATGACAGATGCCGGTCCTGATATCTGCCTCGTTGTCGCCATGTCCGACAATCGTGTCATCGGCCGCGACGGCGGCCTGCCGTGGCACCTGCCCTCGGACCTGAAGTTTTTCAGGCAGGTGACGATGGGCCATCCCGTGATTATGGGCAGGAAGACATTCGAATCCATCGGCCGCCCGCTGCCGGGCCGCGAGAACATCGTCGTGACGCGGGACCCGGGCTATGCGCGCGACGGCATCGTGGTATCGCCCGGACTGGAGGACGCCCTGGCCCTTGCCGCCGGGGCGCCGGGCGGCGAGCGTATCATGGTTATCGGCGGCGGGCAGATCTACGCCGCGGCGATGGCGCGTGCGACCCACATCATCCTGACCGAGGTCCACATGACCGTCGACGGCGACACGACATTTCCCGAAATGCCGGCGTCACAGTGGCGCGAAGTGTCGCGCGATGACCGCGACCCCGAACAAGAAGGTGATCCCGGATTGAGTTTCGTTATACTTGAACGTATCGGCGCGACAGACTGAACGCGCCAAGGATCACACGGGAGAGAACCAATGCCCAAAGTCAGCATGACCACGGACTTGCAAGCGTCCGCAGACGACGTCTGGAAGCTGATCGGCGGATTTAATGCCTTGCCCGACTGGCACCCGGCCGTCGAAAAAAGCGAGCTGAAGGAAGAAGGCCAGGAGCGTATCCTGTCGCTCGCGGGCGGGGGCAAGATCGTCGAACGCCTCGAGAAGATCAATGAGCACGAGCGCGAGTATTCGTACTCGATCAAGGACAGCCCTTTACCGGTGACCAACTACACGGCCCGCCTCAAGGTCAAGGACGACGGCAAGGGCGGATCCAGCGTCGAGTGGTCGAGCGATTTCGAGGCGGTCGGCACCGACAACGAGGCCATGAAGGTGGTCGAGAACATCTACCAGACGGGTTTCGACAACCTGAGGAAGATGTTCGGCGGCTGAACCTTCGCCGCAGCAGTATGCGAAAGGCGGCGATCGCCTGATCGCCGCCTTTTACTCGTCAGAACCTGGATATTCGAGGCGGATTTCAAACCGTGGCGCTGAGCGGAAACCAGAAGGGCCTGCTGTGGATTTCTTCATCCGTGCTCGGTGCGACGGGCATGTCGCTGTGCGTGCGCGGGCTGGGCGGCCTGGTTCCCGTGGTCGAGATCGTCACCGTGCGCTGCGCCATCGGTCTCGTGGTATTTGGCGCAGCCGTGATGTGGCGAAAATCCGGCCCGGTCTGGAATGAGCGCTGGCGATGGCACGCGGCGCGCGGGGGGCTGACGATCGCCGCACTCTATTTCGGGTACTACTCGCTGACCCATTTGCCGATGGCGACGGCGACCGTGCTGTTCTTCACGGCGCCGCTCTGGGTGACCGTATTCTCGATCCCGATCTTTGGCGAGACACCCGGCTGGCGTCGCACGCTCGCCATGGCGACGGGATTCATCGGCGTTATCATCGTGCTCCGGCCGGCGACGGCCGGGTTCGACCCGCTGCTGCTGATTCCGCTCGGCAGTTCACTGTGCTTCAGCCTCGTCCTGCTGATCGGTAAACACCTGTCGAAATCGGATCCGCCGGAGATCATGATGGTTTACGCCATGACCATGGCGCTGATCGCGACCGCGCCGTTCACTGCCTACGCCTGGGTGACGCCGGACCTGTTCGCCTGGGCCCTGCTGATCGGCGTGTCCCTGTTCGGCATGGTGCGCGGATACTCGGATATTCAGGCCTACGCCAACGGCGAGCCCTCGATCCTGGTGCCGATCCAGTACACCCGGCTGGTGTTCGTCGCCATCGGCGCCTTTATCTTTTTCCAGGAAGTGCCCGATGCCTACACCGTTGCCGGCGCGGCGGTCATCGTCGCCGCGACACTATACATTGCGCGCCGGGAATCCCTGCTCGCAAAGGAAGGCCGTATCAAGAAAGCGGCGGGTGGCGCCGGGCCTTAGGCTCACTCCATGACGATCCTGGGAGACGCACCCCTGGCCCGGTTGAGTTCGACCTCGGCGCGTTCCCAGAGTGCGGCGGCGGCGTCGCAATAGGCCTTGGCGTGTTCGCTGTCGGGTTTGGAAATGACGATCGGCGTGCCGGCATCCGCGTTGGTGCGAATGTCGATGTGCAGCGGAATCTCACCAAGAAAATCGGTACCCATGGACTCGGCGGTCTTCCTGGCGCCGCCATGGCCAAAGATCTCGGTGCGTTCGCCGCACTTCGGACAGGCGAAATAGCTCATGTTTTCAACGATGCCGAACACCGGCACGTTGACTTTGCGGAACATGTTCAGTCCTTTGCGCGCATCGAGCAGGGCGATGTCCTGCGGCGTCGAGACGATGACCGCGCCGGTCAGCGGTACACGCTGTGCCATGGTGAGCTGGGCATCGCCCGTACCCGGCGGCATGTCGATGATCAGCACGTCGAGGTTACCCCAGTTGACGTCGCGCATCATCTGCTCCAGTGCCGACTGGACCATCGGGCCGCGCCAGATCATCGGGGTGTCTTCCTCGACCAGGAAGCCCATCGACATGACCTTGACGCCGTGGTTTTCCATGGGATCGATGCGCTTGCCGTCGGGCGACGCGGGTTTGCCGGTGATGCCCATCATGCGTGGCAGCGAGGGGCCATAGATATCGGCGTCCAGGATGCCGACCTTGAGGCCCTGGCGGCGCAGCCCCATGGCGAGGTTGACCGCGGTGGTCGACTTGCCGACACCGCCCTTGCCCGAAGCCACGGCGATCAGTGCCGAAACGCCGGGTAGCAGGTCGCGGCCGTCGCTGGCGCCGGGTATCCCGGCGTTCGAGTGACCGTGCCCGTGGTCGTGCCCGTGGTCGTGCCCGTGTGCGTGTCCATGGCCTTGTTGCGGATGGGCGCCGCCGTTGCCCTGCCCGGACGGTCGTTCGGCGGTCAGCACGACCGTCGCGGTCAGTACGCCGGGCATGGCATGGACCGCCTGCTCGGCGGCCTTGCGGACCGGTTCCATGGCTTCGCCCCTGGCGGGATCGACTTCGAGCGCGAAGGCGACGTGTCCGTCCTTGATCTGAACACCCTTCACCATGCCGAGGCTGACCACGTCCTTTCCGCTCTCGGGGTCGCTGACGCCGCCAAGAACGTTGAGAATGTTTTGCTCCGATATGTCCGCCATACTTGCAAACTCCGCGCTGTGTGCCGATATTTCGGGCGCGTGTCTGGCGCGCCGCTCGTTGTCGTCTCGCTCCGGCTGGAGCAAGAGCCTGTAGAACGAATGGGGTGGCAGATCAAGGTTTGCAAGAGGTGCCGGCAGGCGGGACCTCCAATAATTGCGATTGGACGGGAAAATCTATGCCTTGGAAATCACAAGGAGGCGGACCCTGGGGCAGCGGAAACGGCGGCCAGGGACCATGGGGCAATCCGCGGCCGGGTGGCGGCGGTGGCGGCGGACAACCGCCGGATATTGAAGAGATGCTTCGCCGCTCGCAGGAGAAATTCAAAGGGTTCCTGCCCACGGGTGGCGGCGGTGCGCGCGGTCTCCTTCTCATTGTTATCGTCGGCGTTCTGATCTGGCTTGGCAGCGGCCTCTATCGGGTGCAGCCGGGCGAGCAAGGCATCGAGCTGCTGTTCGGCGAGTACGTCAAATCGACATCTTCGGGTCTCAATTTCTGGTTCCCGGCGCCCATCGGCGAAGTCGCCATCGTCAACGTCGAGAACACCAACACGACCGAAATCGGTTTCCGCGGCAGCGACAGCGGACGCTCGGTTCGCGATGTGAAGCAGGAAAGCCTGATGCTGACGGCCGACCAGAACATCATCGACATCGATTTCATCGTGCAGTGGCGCATCAAGAACGCAGCCGACTACTTGTTCAACATTCGCGATCCGGAGACCACGATCAAGCTGGCGGCCGAGAGCGCGATACGCGAGATCGTTGGCCAGACGCCTCTTGAGGAGGCGCTCACCGTGCAGCGTCTGCAGGTCGAAGAACGCACCCGCGAACTGCTGCAGCAAATTCTCGACTTCTACGGTGCCGGTGTCGCCATCGCCCAGGTCAAGCAGGACAAGGTCGATCCGCCGGCCGAGGTCATCGATGCCTTCAACGACGTGCAGCGCGCACGACAGGACCAGGAGCGTTCGCAGAACGAGGCTATTGCCTATCGCAACGACATCGTTCCGCGGGCCAAGGGTCAGGCACAACGGATCATCCAGGATGCCACCGCGTACAAGGAGCGGATCATCAAGGAAGCCGAAGGTGAGGCCGAGCGGTTCCTGTCAGTCTACCAGACGTACGTGAACGCCAAGGACGTCACGACGCGGCGATTGTTCCTCGAGCGCATGCAGCAGATCATGAGCGAATCGGAGAAGATCATCATCGACACCGACGATGGCGGGCCGGGCGTGGTGCCTTATCTGCCGTTGAACGAGTTGAGAAAATCGGGCACGGGAGGCAACCAATGAACCGCAAGCTAGCTATCTTGGGTGTGATCGTCGCCGTAACCGGGTTCGTTGTTTTCAGCTCGCTTTTCACGGTGCATCAGACGACGCAGGCGATGGTCCTGCAGTTCGGGAATCCGCAGCGGGTGATTCAGGAACCCGGCTTGAACGTGAAGATTCCGTTCATCCAGAACGTGGAATATTACGACCGCCGCATCCTCGATCTCGACCCGCCGGCCCAGGAGGTCATCCTCAAGGACCAGAAACGCATCAACGTGGATTCGTTTCTGCGTTACAAGATCGTCGACCCGCTCGAGTTCCGCAAACGCGCCCAGACGGACGCCAACTTCCGCCAGATTTTCGGCGGCCGGTTGAACTCTGCGATTCGAAGCGAAGTCGGGCAGGTCCTGTTGCCGGACATGCTGACCGGTGTCCGCGCCCAAGTCATGAACCGGATCACCAACCAGATGAAATCGCAGGCGCCCGAGTTCGGGATTGAGGTCATCGACGTTCGCATCGGCCGTACCGACCTGCCGGAGGCGACATCCCAGGCGGTGTACAACCGAATGCGTTCCGATCGTATCGCCCAGGCGGCGCAACTGCGCGCCGAGGGTGAGGAGCTCAAGCTCAAGATCGAGGCCGAGGCCGACAAGGACCGCACGGTCATTCTCGCCGAGGCCCAGCGTCAGGCCGAGATTCTCAAGGGTCAGGGCGAGGGCCAGCGCAACAAGGTGCTGTCCGATGCGTTTGGCCAGGATCCCGATTTCTTCGAGTTCTACCGGACCATGGAGGCCTATGAGAAATCGCTCGGCGGCGGCACCACGCTGGTGTTGAAGCCCGATTCCGAGTTCTTCCGCTTCTTCAACCAGGCGCCGCCCAAGACGGCGGAATAGGACCCAGTGTCGGTCGGATTCACGGACCTGATCGTGGCCATCGGCCTTGCCGTGGCGCTGGAGGGGGCTGTCTACGCGTTGTTTCCGGACCGGATGAAGAAGATGCTACTGCAAGTCCTCGCCATGCCGCCGAGCACACTGCGTGCCGGCGGCGTGCTGGCGGCGGTGACAGGCGTCGTCATTGTCTGGATGGTGCGGGGGTGACGGCGGTGCGGTTTCCTGGTGTCTTTCGGTTCAATAATCACAATGTTGCCCGGCGCCAACCATGATTTCGTCAAATTCTGGCGTCATACGCAGAGCCTCGATGGGGCTGGGCCGTTGCTGGCCAGTTCCCCCGAAGTTCAGGTTCAAGCTTTAGAAATCAGGAGACGATACGCGATGAACGCTATCAGAACCCGTGCAAACTCGGTCCCCGGCCGCCTGCTGGCCCCGGTCCATGTGACGTGGCTGGTCATCGCTGCCTTGCTGTTGAGCGCGACCAGCGCGTATGCGCGGTCTACGCCCGAGTCATTCGCCGATCTCGCGGAAGACCTGCTGCCCAAGGTGGTGAACATCTCGACGACGACAGTGGTTCACGGCCGTGAAGGACCGGCTTTCCCGCAACTGCCGCCGGGCTCGCCGTTTGAGGACTTTTTCGAGGAATTCTTCAATCGCCAGCAGCCGCAGCAGCGCGAACGCAACGCGACGTCTCTCGGTTCCGGTTTCTTGATCTCGAAGGACGGCTACGTGGTGACCAACAACCACGTTATTCAGGACGCCGACGAAATCACCGTCATTTTGCACGACGACACTCGTCTCAAGGCCGTACTTGTCGGCCGCGACTCACGGACCGACATTGCGGTGCTCAAGGTCGACCCCGACAAGGATCTGCCATACGTCAAATTCGGTGATTCCGATGCGTCGCGGGTCGGCGATTGGATCGTTGCCATCGGCAACCCGTTCGGACTGGGCGGCACCGTTACCGCCGGCATCATTTCGGCCCGGGGACGCGACATCAACTCCGGCCCTTACGACGACTACATCCAGACCGACGCGTCAATCAACCGGGGCAATTCCGGCGGTCCGATGTTTAATATCGACGGCGAGGTCATCGGCATCAACACGGCGATCTTCTCGCCGTCGGGCGGCAGCGTGGGCATTGGCTTCGCGATTCCGACCAGCACCGCCAAGCCGGTGATCGACCAGCTCATCGACCACGGTGAAGTGCGCCGCGGCTGGCTCGGCGTTCACATCCAGCAGGTTTCCGAAGATATCGCCGAGACCCTCGGCCTTGAAGACGCCCGTGGCGCGCTGATCGCCAATATCGTTGCCGACGGGCCGGCGGCGGACAGCGATCTCAAGGTCGGCGACGTGATCCTCGAGTTCGACGGCAAGCCGATCGACGAGATGCGCGAGCTGCCGCGTGTCGTCGCCGAAACGGCGGTCGGCAAGGAAGTTACCGTCAGCGTCTGGCGAGACGGAGAACGCGCCAAAGCCACTGTCACACTCGGCGAACTGCCCGACGAAGAACAGCTGGCGTCGGCGGATGTCGGCGGTAACGGCCAGTCTGGCGAAGTCGAACTGAGCGACATCGGACTGACCGCGTCGCCGCTGAATGACGAGATTAAGTCCTTGTTCGAACTTGACGAGAACGCGAAAGGCGTCATTGTTACTGCAGTCGATGAGGGGGGTCCGGCCGCTGAAAAAGGCATCATGCCGGGCGACCTGATCGTCGAAGTCAGTCGCTCTGAGGTTTCGACACCGACGGACATACAACAGAAGATCGATGCTGCCCGCGAAGCGGGGCGCAAGGTCGTTTTGATGCTGGTTGAAAGCCAGGCCGGGCCCCGGTTCGTCACGGTGTCCATCAGCCAGCAGCCCGAGTAAGGGCGCGATTTGGGATAGGCACTCTCGTTTCCCAGGGAGGTCTACCCGGGCGGGCGGAGCCTCACGGCTCCGCCCGTAACCGATTCAGGCCCAATGTTCGCTGATTTCGTCGTCGCGGTAGCCCTGGAAGTAGAGCGCCGTACGGAGGTCCGTGTGATCGATCCGTGCGCGGGCATGTTCACGCAGGATCGGTTTGCCGTGGTAGGCAATTCCTAAACCGGCGGACGTCACCATGGCGAGATCGTTGGCGCCGTCGCCGATCGTCAGGGCATCGGCTTGACCGATGTCGTGCTTTCGTCCCAGATCCTCCAGCCATTGCAGCTTGGTTTCGCGACCGACGATGGGACCGTCGAGACGCCCGGTCAGGCGGCCGTCCTCGATCTCGAAGTCATTGGCCTTGGCGACGTGAAACCCGAGCCAGTCCTGGACCCGGTCCGTGAACATGGTGAAGCCGCCGGAGACCAGCGCCGTGACGGCGTTGTTGTTTCGCATGGTGGCGACGAATGCACGGGCACCCGGGTTCAATTCGATACGGTCGAGTACTGCGTCGATGATTCCCGCATCCCTGCCAGCGAGCAGCGCGACCCGGGCGCGCAGGCTTTCCTCGAAGTTCAACTCGCCGCGCATGCTGCGCGCCGTGATGTCGGCGACCTTTTCGCCGATTCCGGCCTCCGCCGCAATCTCGTCGAGGGTTTCATTGGCGAGGATCGTCGAATCCATGTCGGCGATCAGCAGTTTCTTCCGGCGACCGGCCGCTGGCAGTGCGCAGGCGTCGACGGCGCGACCGCCGATGACCCCGGCGGCGAGGCCCTCGGCGTCGGCTTCAGCCATGCCGGAGAACGAGATGTCGGCCGCCCGGGCGGGCGACAGCCATAAAGTCTCACCGGTTTCGGCGCCTGAGGCATTGAGGGCCGCGCGGGTCTCGGAGACAATGGCGTCGGTCAGGTCGCCCTGCGGGGCGACGAGGGTCAGATTATTCGACATGCTGGTTGGTACTCTCCGCCGATGATGACTGCAACACACGAACGCACTGCGCTGATCGTCGCGGGGCCGACCGCGAGCGGCAAGTCCGGTTTGGCCATGGCCGTGGCCGAGGAGTTCGACGGCGTCGTCATCAATGCCGACAGCATGCAGGTCTATAACGAGCTTCACATCGTCACCGCGCGTCCGTCGGAGGCGGACGAGGCCTGTGTTCCGCACCGGCTGTACGGTTGCCTGCCGGCATCGACGAAGTGTTCGGTCGGCGACTGGCTGGGGCTCGCCGCCCCGGTGATCGAGGAAACGCTCGCCCAGGGGCGTCTGCCTGTCGTGACCGGCGGGACGGGTATGTATCTCAAGATGCTGATCGAGGGGATTGCCGACGTGCCGCCGATCCCCGACGACGTGCGGGCGCAGGTCTCGGCGGCGTATCGGGATCTTGGCGGACCGGCGTTCCGCGAGAGGTTGATGGCGGTGGATCCGCAATCCGCTGCCCGGCTTGGCGATGGCGACCGTCAGCGCCTGGTGCGGGCCATGGAGGTGTTCGAGGCGACCGGCAGACCGCTGAGCGCTTGGCTCGCGGCGGGGAACGCATCTGTGGTCGACGGCATCCGGTTCGTCACCCTGGTGATCGAGCCCGATCGGGAAGTGCTCTATGAGGCCATCGACCGGCGTTTCGATGCCATGATCGACGCGGGCGCCGTCGACGAGGTGCGCGAATTCCTGGCGCTCGGGCTGGATCGGGACCTGCCGGCGATGAAGGCGGTCGGCATCCGGGAGCTCGGAAGTTACCTCGCCGGCGAGCTGAACCTACAATCCGCCGTCGGGGCAGCGCAGCAGGCGAGCCGGAACTACGCCAAGCGCCAGCTGACATGGTTCAGGAATCAGATTCAGAAAGATTTTTTGTTGAATGAGCAATATTCGAAAAGTTTGAACGAAAAAATCTTTTCATTTATTCGTCGAAACGGGTTGACCGGTTCGATGTGACCTACTAGTTTGCGCCCTTCGTCGGGCAGGACGTGCCCTTCAACGATATCGGTTATCAAAACGGCCGGCCCGGGACAGGCGCTGGCCGTGGTTTTTGTTTGGCGCGGATTGGCGCCGGAGAAGCAGTCCCGCAGGCGCGGGGATGAGGAACGACATGGCTACGAAATCGACGACCAAAGCCCGGCCCAAGAAGGCTGCGGCTCCGACGGCAAAGCAAATGAACGGTTCCGAGATCGTTCTTCAGGCGCTGGTCGATCAGGGTGTGGATACGGTTTTCGGTTATCCGGGCGGTGCCGTGCTGCCGCTCTATGACGCGTTGTTCAATGTCAACTCGATCCGCCACATTCTGGTCCGTCAGGAAGGTGGCGCGGTGCATGGCGCCGAGGGCTATGCGCGATCGACCGGCAAGGTCGGTGTCGTTATCGTCACCTCGGGTCCGGGTGCAACCAACGCGGTGACCGGCCTGACCGACGCGATGATGGATTCGATCCCGCTGGTCTGCATTTCGGGACAGGTGGCGACTCACCTGATCGGCAACGACGCATTCCAGGAATGCGATACCACCGGTATCACGCGGCCCTGCACCAAGCACAATTACCTGGTCAAGGATGTCAACGACCTCGCGAGGACGGTGCACGAGGCGTTCTACGTCGCGCGCAGCGGCCGGCCCGGCCCGGTGCTGATCGACCTGCCCAAGGACGTCGCCATGGCGCTGGGTCCGTATCTGCCGCCCGACAACGTGCGGCCCAAGCACTACAATCCGCAGACCAAGGCCGAGAGCCCGAAGATCGCGGAGGCAGTGAAGATGATCGCGGCGGCCAAGAAGCCGATCATCTATGCCGGCGGTGGCGTCATCAACTCGGGCCCCAAGGCCTCGAAGCTGTTGACAGAGTTCACCCGCATGACCGGCTTCCCCTGCACCCTGACCCTGATGGGGCTGGGCGCGTTGCCGGCGTCGGACGATCACTTCCTCGGCATGCTCGGCATGCACGGCACATACGAAGCCAACATGGCGATGCACGACGCCGATCTGATCATCGCCGTCGGCTCGCGCTTCGACGACCGCATCACCGGCCGGCTTGAGGCGTTCTCGCCGGGCTCCAAGCGCATCCACATCGACATCGATCCGTCGAGCATCAACAAGAACGTGCCGGTTGACCTCGCGGTTGTCGGCGACGTCGGCAGTGTGCTCGCCGACATCATCAAGAAGTACAGGGCCGACAAGGTAACGCCCGACGCCCGCGCACTGAAGGCGTGGTGGCGGCAGATCGACACCTGGCGCGCGCGCGACTGCCTGCGTTTCGACAACTCCGACAGCAAGATCATCAAACCGCAGTACGCCATCCAGCGGCTCTACGAGATGACCCGCAAGCACAAGGAGGTCTACATCACCACCGAGGTCGGACAGCACCAGATGTGGGCGGCGCAGTTCTTCCACTTCGAAAAGCCCAACCACTGGATGACGTCGGGCGGGCTCGGCACCATGGGCTATGGCCTGCCGGCGGCAATGGGCGTGCAGGTCGCGCACCCGGGCGCGCTGGTCGTCGACATCGCCGGCGAGGCGTCGACGTTGATGAACATCCAGGAGATGTCGACCATCGCCCAGTACCGTCTGCCGGTGAAGGTCTTCATCCTCAACAACCAGTACATGGGCATGGTGCGCCAGTGGCAGGAACTGCTGCACGGCGGCCGCTATTCCGAGAGCTACATGGATTCGCTGCCCGACTTCGTGAAGCTCGCCGAGAGCTTCGGCGCCGTCGGCCTGCGCGCCGAGAAGAAGGACGACCTGGACGGCGTCATCAAGGAGATGCTCAGCGTCGACAAGGCAGTGATCGCGGATATCTGCGTTGACCAGGCGGAGAACTGCTTCCCAATGATCCCGTCGGGCAAGGCGCACAACGAAATGATCCTTGGCCCCGAGGACCAAACCGACGACGTCATCGACGAAGAAGGCAAGATGCTCGTTTGAGCCCGACATGCCGGTTCATCTACTTCCTTCAGGAGCCTTAGCGTGAACAAGCCCAAAGACCCGATCCTGCGTCACACCATCAGCGTGCTCGTTGACAACGAACCGGGTGTGCTGGCCCGCGTCATCGGCCTGTTCTCGGGCCGCGGCTACAACATCGAGAGCCTGACCGTCGCCGAGGTCGATCTCGACAAGCATCTGTCCAGGATCACGGTCGTCACCTCGGGCACCGAGATGATCATCGAACAGATCAAGGCCCAGCTGACGCGGCTGGTGCCGGTGCACAAGGTCGCCGATCTGACCATCGAGGGCCCCCACGTCGAGCGCGAACTGGCCCTGGTCAAGGTCGTCAGCTCCGGCGAGAACCGGGTCGAGAGTCTGCGCATCGCCGACATCTTCCGCGCCCGCGCTGTCGACAGCACCAACGATTCATTCGTCTTCGAGATCGTCGGTAATTCCGGCAAGATCGACGCCTTCGTCGACCTGATGCGGCCGCTTGGGCTGGCCGATGTCTCGCGCACCGGCGTCGTCGCCATTGCACGCGGCGCGAACGCCCTCTAAAACCCGCTCATCGAATTTCACACGAACACAAGAAAGCACTGACCCAGAGGATTTATGACTATGCGCGTATATTATGATCGTGACGCCGATGTGAACCTGATCAAGTCGAAGAAGGTTGCCATTGTCGGCTACGGCAGCCAGGGCCACGCCCATGCGCTGAACCTGCGCGACTCCGGCGTGAGCGAGGTTTGCGTCGCGCTCCGCGAGGGCTCGTCGAGCCGCAAGAAAGCCGAGGGCGAGGGCCTCAAGGTTATGACCCCGGCGGAAGCCGCCGCGTGGGCCGACGTGGTCATGATGCTGACGCCGGACGAGGGCCAGGCCGACCTGTACAATGCCGACCTGCACGACAACCTGAAGCCGGGCGCGGCGCTGTGCTTCGCGCACGGCCTCAACATCCACTTCCGCCTGATCGAGCCGCGCGCCGACATCGACGTGTTCATGATCGCGCCGAAGGGCCCGGGCCACACGGTGCGTTCCGAGTACGTCCGCGGCGGCGGTGTGCCGTGCCTGATCGCCATTCACCAGGACGCCTCGGGCAACGCTCACGACGTCGGCCTGGCCTACGCCAGCGCCATCGGCGGCGGCCGCTCGGGCATCATCGAGACAACCTTCCGCGAGGAATGCGAGACCGACTTGTTCGGCGAGCAGAGCGTGCTGTGCGGTGGCCTGACGCATCTCATCGCCGCCGGTTACGAGACCCTGGTCGAGGCCGGCTACGCCAAGGAAATGGCCTATTTCGAGTGCCTCCATGAGGTCAAGCTGATCGTCGACCTGATGTATGAGGGTGGCATGGCCAACATGCGCTACTCGATCTCCAACACCGCCGAGTACGGCGATTACGCCACCGGCCCCCGGATCGTCACCGACGAAACCAAGGCCGAGATGAAGCGCGTGCTCGCCGATATCCAGTCGGGCCGCTTCGTCCGCGACTGGATGCTCGAGTGCAAGGCCGGCCAGCCGTCGTTCAAGGCGACGCGGCGCAACTGGGCCGAGCACGACATCGAGGAGGTCGGCGAACGCCTGCGCGGCATGATGCCATGGATCGGCGCCAACAAGCTGGTGGATAAAGAGAAGAACTAGAACTCCGTTCGGTTCTGCGCGGCCATGGGAATGGCCCGGCGAGGTATGGCCGCGCCAGCACTCAAATTTCGAACCCCGCCCATCGGCCGATGCGGCGGGGTTTCGTTTTTGGTTGATGACAACGCCGCCATCAGATTGCACTTCGGCATCCAGCGTGCGACCTTCGACTTAGCGCTTAGGGAGAACCCTTAACGAGTTCGGAGGATCGCGCGATGAAGAAGATTTTGATTGGCGCCGGCGTGGTGGTGGTCATCGTGATCGGGGCGGTGGCGTTTCTCGCCGGCAACCTCGACAGCATCATCAAGAAGGCGGTGGAAGAGGTCGGCACCAAGGCGACCGGCGCGAGCGTCACGCTTGCCGACGTGGAGCTTTCGCTGACCGACGGTTCAGGCGCGCTCAGGGGGCTCCGGGTCGGGAACCCTGCCGGGTTCGACAACGATTACGCGTTCGATCTCGGCGGCATTTCGATCAAGATCGATCCGGATACGGTGACGTCCGACCCGGTCGTGATCAAGGAGGTCATCGTCGACGGGCCGAAGCTGATTTACGAGCTCGCCCGCGGGAGTTCGAATATCGATGCGATCCAGAAGAACGTGGACGCGTTCGCCGGCGGCAGCGGTGGTTCGTCCGGCGGCGGCGAGGGGCCAAAGCTGGTTATCGAGGACCTCTATATTCGTGGCGGCGACGTCCGGGTAGCGGCGGATTTTCTTACCGGTGGCCAACAGGTTGGCACCAGCCTTCCGGACATTCACCTTGAGGACATCGGCAAGGACTCGGGTGGCGCGAGTGCGGCCGAGATCGCCGACAAGGTGATCTCGTCGCTGACCAGCAACATGTCGAGCGCCGTGTCGAAGCTCGATATCGAGGGCCTGATGGAGAACGCCAGCGATGCAGCCAAGGCGGCGGCCGACGAGGCCACGAAAGCCGCCGAAGGGGCTGCGGGTGAGGCCACGAAAGCCATCGAGGGCGCGACCGAGGGGATCGGCTCGAGCATCAACAACCTGCTGGGGACCAACAACTAGGACGTGGCGTGCCGAGGGAATGGCTCGGCGAGGCTCGGCGCGCGTCCCGGCTCAAATCAATCAGGCCGGCGCCCACGCAGGTGCGTCGGCCTGAGCTGGCCCTGGTCGAGCGCGACGATCATCTTGTTCCAGACGTCGATCTCGTGCTCGAGAAACTTCCGCCCGACGGCGGACGCGAGATCGTCGTAGAGCGCGCCGGCCAGGGCATCGCGCTCGCGCCGCGCTTCCTCGCGGTACCAGGCATTGCGGTCATCGACGACGATATCGGTAAATCCGGAAACGCGCAGCGCGGCTTCATAAGTCTCCGCGTCGGCCAGTTCGAAATCCAGCCCCTCGGCCTCGACGTAGGCCTGCATCTCCGGCGACGGATCACCCTTGAAGCCGCCGAGCCAGTCGCTGGCGGCGAACCAGCCGCCGGGTTTGAGGATGCGGAATACGTCGCGCGCGAGCGCCGCCTTGTCCGGCACGTGGATGATCGAATCCTTGGAGAATACGACGTCAAACGTGCCGTCAGAGAACGGCAGCGGACCCGGTTCGACGGCAACGAACTCACAGATTCCGTCGAGGTTCCGTTTCGCGGCCAGCGCCCGGGACTTGGCGATCAGGTCGTCCTCTATATCGATGCCGACGACCCGCGCCGGGCCCAGCGTCGCCAGGTGAATGTCGGCGCCGCCGATACCGCAGCCGATGTCGAGCACGTGCGCACCGGAAAGATCGAGGCCGGCGACTATGCGCTCGACCTCCTCGGGCCCGCCCGGCGACATGAAACCCTCGCCCCAGACGGCGGCGAGCAGCGCCGTCATGTCGTCGTCGTATTCCTGATGGTCGGTGTTTGCGGTCATGCCCGAACGTTAGCATGGCCGCCTTAACTCCGGTACATGAAGAACGACAGCTTCAGAATGAAGGCGGTGGCTTTTATCCGGTCATTGCGCCGGACAAAACTCTGATCTGTAGCCTTTTTTGACAAAGTGTCCGTTGGCCTTCGCCCGCTCAACCCAGACACACGACAGTTCCAGATTTCCCATTAAACGATAACCCGCTGCCAACAATGCCATGGCTGGCGCCAAATCGGGAAACCTCTCTATCGTTTCCTCGAGATGTTGCACGGACTCATCGATTCGATCGGCCTCCAACAAGTGCCGTCCGTAGTCTGAGTATGCGGTTGGCTGGGCATTCCCCTTTGCAAATGCTGATTGAAAGTATCCATCCACCCGATCAGCGAACTTGTTGGTCATAAGCGAATAGATTGCGAAACCGTGATAGACGTCGCCATTGTCGGGATCGAGTGTCCATGCCGCATTCAACTCGTCGATCATTTTGTCGAGATCGCCGAGCCGTGCTTTCTCAAATGCCCTCCTGACACCTTCCGCAGCTGCTGCATCACGCGTCTTTCCTGAATTCAGTATGTCTTGGGCTAGTTGTTCCCTTGCTGCGTCGTACCCCGCATAGTATTTCACTTCGGCGTCATAACACGGCGTCCGTTCCCAGTAGTGGTCGAACATGGGGGAATGCATCAATTCGAGGACCTTTAGAAGGTAATCTTTTCTGACTTCCGGATGGTCTTTGTTTGTCAAGTCGCACGCTGCCGAATCGGTTGAACAGGCAATCGTAAAGAGCAAAAAAAATGTGCCGAGGCTTCTTTGAGTTGCGGCCAACATTGCAAATCTCAGTCGCATTCCGTGAATGCTGATTGTTATCATTTCGTGGCGCAAGTCGGCTCTGAACCGAACGAACTCGCATTAACCGTTGCACGCCGATTGTAATCACTCTAAAAAAGAACCTCTTGCGGCTGGGACCGCCAGGCATTGGAGACGATTTGCGCATGACGACCGCTTCGGTCATCGCCGAACTGACGAACAGCACGCAGCTGGCTGCGGCGCTGCTCGCGCTCCTTCTGCCGCTCGCCCTGCTCGCGCAGGCCGGGGCCCTTCGACTTAGGAACCCCTGAGCGCCGAAATCCGCTGCCGCCGTGTCGGCACGGACCACGTTCAGGGGACAAGCGTAAACCACCCGCGCATTGACCTAAGAGATCTAGAAGGAACCGTGCCATGAGCACCCAACCAACAAGCAGCGATATCAACGCCGGCGACCGCGTCGTCATCTTCGACACCACCTTGCGCGACGGCGAGCAATCGCCGGGCGCGTCGATGAACCTGGAGGAGAAGCTCCGCATCGCGGAAGTCCTCGAGGCCATGGGCGTCGACATCATCGAGGCCGGTTTCCCGATCGCGTCCGAAGGCGATTTCGAGGCCGTCCACGAGATCGCCAAGGTGGTCAAGGGATCGACCGTCGCCGGTCTGGCCCGCGCCACCAAGGCGGACATCGACCGCTGCGCCGAGGCGATCAAGCCGGCGGCGTCGGGACGCATCCACACCTTCATCGCGACCAGCCCATTGCACATGAAGTACAAGCTGCAGATGGAGCCGGACAAGGTCTACGAGAAGGTCATCGAGAGCGTTACCTACGCACGCCGGTTCACCGACAACGTCGAGTGGTCGTGCGAGGACGGCTCGCGTTCGGAGCGTGACTTCCTGTTCCGCTGCATCGAGGCGGCCATCAAGTCGGGCGCCGGGACCATCAACATTCCCGACACCGTCGGCTACGCGGTGCCGGAAGAGTTCGCCGACCTGATTACGGCTATCCGCAACAATGTGCCGAACATCGATCAGGCGATCATTTCGGTGCACTGCCACAACGACCTGGGCCTGGCGGTCGCCAACAGCCTGGCGGCGGTGCGCGCGGGCGCGCGCCAGATCGAATGCACGGTCAACGGCCTCGGCGAGCGCGCCGGCAACGCGGCGATGGAGGAATGCGTCATGGCGCTCCGCACCCGCGCCGACGTGATGCCGATGCAGACGCGCATCAGGACCGAGGAGATCACCCGTGCCTCGCGTCTGGTCTCGACCATCACCGGCTTCACCGTTCAGCCCAACAAGGCGATCGTCGGCGCCAACGCGTTCGCCCACGAATCCGGCATTCATCAGGACGGCATGCTGAAGCACGCCGGCACCTACGAGATCATGACCCCCGAATCGGTCGGTCTGAACAAGTCGAACCTCGTGCTCGGCAAGCATTCCGGCCGCCACGCGTTCAAGGAAAAGCTACGCGACCTGGGTTACGACTTGGGCGATAACGCGATCGAGGATGCATTCCGCCGCTTCAAGGCCCTGGCGGATCTCAAGAAGGACGTGTTCGACGAGGACATCGTCGCATTGGTCGACGACGAGGTCGGACGCGCCAACGACAAGATCCGCCTGGTGTCGCTGGAACTGCTGTGCGGGACGGTCCATCGTCCGCCGAGAGCGACCGTGGAACTGGACATCGACGGCGACGTGCAGTCGGTCGAGGCGACCGGCGACGGCCCTGTGGACGCGGCTTTCAACGGTATCAAGGAGTTGTTCCCGCACGGTGCCCGGCTGCAGCTCTACCAGGTCAGCGCGGTGACCCAGGGTACGGACGCCCAGGCCGAGGTGACGGTCCGGCTCGAGGAAGACGGTCGCACGGTTAACGGTCAGGCGGCCGACACCGATACCATGGTGGCCAGCGTGAAGGCTTACGTGCACGCCCTGAACAAGCTGCTCGACAAGCGCGGAAAGTCGGCGCCGGAAGCGATTTCCGCCTAGGAAATCGTGCCCCGGGGTGAGACGACGGTCACAGTATTCGCGCTGGATATCATTAACTTCTGTCGAGTATAAGAACGTTGTGCCGCGCGTTGCCCTGCCGGGTGGCGCGCGGCACTGACCCAACCCGGCACGAATCCCGCGGACCGCGAGGCCTCATGTTTTCCAGACTTTTCGGATTTCTCTCCGCCGACATGGCCATCGACCTTGGCACGGCGAACACGCTTGTCTACGTGAAGGGCAAGGGCATCGTCCTCAACGAACCCTCGGTCGTCGCCATCGCCGAAGGCAAGGGCAAGAAGCAGGTCCTCGCTGTCGGCGAGGAAGCCAAGCAGATGCTCGGCCGCACCCCCGGAAACATCCGCGCCATCCGGCCGCTTCGCGATGGCGTCATCGCCGACTTCGAAGTCGCCGAGGAGATGATCAAGTACTTCATCCGCAAGGTGCACAACCGCGGCACGTTCGCCAGCCCGATGGTCGTCGTCTGCGTGCCCTCCGGATCGACCGCGGTCGAACGTCGCGCGATCCAGGAGAGCGCCGAGAGCGCCGGTGCGCGACGCGTGTTCCTGATCGAGGAGCCAATGGCCGCCGCGATCGGCGCCGGCTTGCCGGTGACCGAACCGACCGGTTCCATGGTCGTCGACATCGGCGGCGGCACGACAGAGGTCGCGGTGCTGTCGCTCGGCGGTATCGTCTATGCGCGCAGCGTGCGCGTCGGCGGCGACAAGATGGACGAAGCCATCATCGGCTACATCCGCCGCAACCATAACCTGCTGGTCGGCGAAAGCTCGGCGGCGCGCATCAAGGAAGAGATCGGTTCCGCCTGCCCGCCGGGTGACGACGACGGCCGGACCATGGAGATCAAGGGCCGCGACCTGATGAACGGCGTGCCCAAGGAACTCGTCATCTCCGAACGCCAGATCGCCGAGAGCCTGGCCGAGCCGGTCGGCGCCATCATCGAGGCGGTCAAGGTCGCGCTCGAACATACCGAGCCTGAACTCGCCGCCGATATCGTCGACAAGGGTATCGTGCTGACCGGCGGCGGCGCGCTTCTCGGCAATCTCGACTACGTGCTCAGGCACTCGACCGGCTTGCCGGTCTCGATCGCCGACGACCCGCTGAGCTGCGTTGTGCTCGGCACCGGCCGCGCGCTCGAGGAAATGAAGCGGCTGCGCGACGTGCTCACGTCGATGTACTGAGTAGCCACCTTACGGTGTGTTCCCCGAAATCCTGTCGGCGATCAGCGACAGCATCTCGAACATCAGCACCGTGCCGGTGAGCGCGGTGATCTGGTTCGGGTTATCGACCGTGGGCATCGGACAGACCACGTCGGCACCGGCGATGTTCGCACCCCTGAGCCCCTGCAGGATCTCAATCGCCTCGTAGGCACGCAGGCCCCTATAGCCGGCCTCAAGGTTGGCGACACCCGGCGCGTCGGCGGGATCGAGCGCGTCGAGATCGAAGGTGATGTAGACCGGGTTGTCGCCGATCCGTTCGCGCATGATGCGGATGGTTTCCGGAATGCCGATCTGGATGATCTCGTCGGTCGGCACCACGCGGTAGCCGTGGTCGCTCTCGGCCGGATCGTTGCGTGGTTTCATCGGATTGCCGCGAATGCCGAGCTGGATCGAGTGGCTTGGGTCGACGTGGCCTTCCTCGACCGTATAGGCGCCCCAGTGCGCGGCCGAGCGCACGGCGCCAAGCCAGTGCGGCATGTGGTCGTAGTCGTCGCGGTGCGCGTCGAAATGGACGAGCGACAGCTTGCGTCCGCCGCTGAGTTTCGAGCCTTCACCGCCCAGCGCCTTGAGGATCGGGCCGGTGACCGCGTGATCGCCGCCGAACGAGACGGGCCGCGTGCCAGCTGCGTCGAGGTGTTCGAAGTAGTCCTGAATGTGTTGAACCGAAGCCTCGTTGTTGTTGGCTTCGGGCAGTGGCACGTCGCCCAGATCATGGATGGTGCACGCCTCCCATGGGGTCAGGCGGAACGCTTGGTGCGCGCGCCGGAGCCGGCCGGACACGTGCCGCACCGAGCGGGGGCCGAGGTGCTGGTCGCGCTCGGTCGAACCGTTGCCGGCCGAGTGCGGTATTCCGACGAGACCGATGTCACAGGCTTTCGGGTCCTCGTTCCAGGGACACTTGAAGAAGGTCGGGATGCCGTACCAGTACCAGTGACGCATCTGCGTGCGCCGCTGTTCGATTTCTTCCCATGAAGCCGACATGAACCCCTCCTGCGATGGCGATGACCCGGAAACGTTATGAGCGCACCTTCGGGATGGCAATATCGCAGAAATGGGATTGCTGGGCATAGCGGTCGGGTCTAGCGTCCCGGCATGTCTTTCAGCCTTCCAGAGAACGACCAACGCGGTCTCGACCAGTCGCTGTGGCTGGCCACTGCGGCGCTAGCGCCCGACTGTCCGCCGCTGGTCGGCGATGCGCGTTGCGATGTTCTGGTCGTCGGCGGCGGATTCACCGGGTTGTCTACGGCCTTGCACCTGTCGGAGCTGGGGGTCGACGTTGCTTTGCTCGAGGCCATGGAGCCGGGCTTCGGCGCTTCGGGCCGCAACGGCGGACAGGTCATCAACGGCCTCAAGGACGGGCTGACGGGACTGGAGGAGCGCTTCGGTGCCAAGCGTGTCGAACGGCTCCATGCGTTCGCCGACCGGACGGCGGATACGGTGTTCGGCCTGATCGAGCGTTACGGGATCGATTGCGACGCCCGGCGCGACGGTTGGCTGCAGTGTGCCCATTCGGCGGATGCCGCGCGAAGAATGGCGGCCAAGGCGGAACGCCGTGCGGCGCAAGGGGGTGACGTCGCTTACCTCGATGCGGCGGAGACCGCCCGCGCGACCGGTAGTGAGTGGTATATGGGGGCGTTCCTCGACCGGCGCGGCGGCCAGCTTCAACCGTTGAGTTATGCCCGGGGCTTGACGCGGGCGGCGCTGGGACTCGGCGCCCGCGTTCATGGCCGCTCACCGGTCGAGAATCTGGAACGCATTGCCGGGCGGTGGGTCGCGCGGACCGCGAGTGGATCGGTAAGCGCCGACAGGGTGGTGCTGTGCACGAACGGATACTCCGACCTCGCCGACCTGGTACCTGATGTCACACGGACGGTGGTGCCGTTTTTTTCCTATCAGGTCGCGACCAGACCGATCTCAGACAATCTTCGCCGGTCCGTCCTGCCCGATGGATACTGCGTTTCCGATACCCGACGGCTCCTGGGATACTGCCGTTTCGATGCGCACGGCCATTTCCTGATGGGTGCGCGCGGCTATATCGGCGGCCAGCTGGTCGATGATGCATTCGGTCTCGCCCGGTCCCGGATCAGGCAGCTCTACCCGCAACTTGCCGACGAACCGTTGATCCATTTTTGGAACGGTCGGGTCGCCATGACGCCGGATTACTTCCCGCGCCTGATGCAGCCCGCGCCGGGCCTCCACGCGGCGATGGGCTGGAACGGCAGGGGCGTCGCCATGACGTCGGCGATGGGCCGGGTGATCGCCGACTGGCTGACGGGGACGGGTGATGACCAGTTGCCGATGCCGGTATCCCCGGTTCGGCCGATCCCGTTGCACTGGCTCCGCCTCGTCGGTGCATGGGCGATGGCGAAAGCCATGGACTTCCGCGACCGGCTGGAACGCCGTCAGGTCTGATCTCACGATTCGGGCGGCGCGTTCTTGCGGGCCAGTTCCTCGAACAGTTGGCGGACACCTGTGTGGGATTCGCGAATATCTGAGAACGCCATAATCTGGTGAATATTCTCACCGTCAGCCGAGAACGGAAGACGCAGCGACGTCTCGGTCAGGATCGTGTTGCTACCGGTGGCATGGATAGTATTGATATAGAGCCGCGGTTCGCGGGCAATCATGGTTTCGCGGTATTGTGCGAAGACCGATCGCCCCTCCTCCGCGGGCCGCATTTCGTGAACCGATTTGCCGGTCAGCTCTTGATTGTGCGCCGAAACATGAGCCGACCCCCAGAACCGGTAGATGAAGTCCAACGGGTCGGTCCGTACGTCGACAACGCCCATGTGGGGGATGATGGCGGAAGGGATCGCCGTCCAGTCGAACTCGGTCCACGCGGGTGCCAGACGCTCGCCGCGTAACCGGTTCCACACGTCGAGGCAAAGCCGGGTGTCGGCCGATGCTGCGTTGTGCATATCACATTGGCGGTAGGACACGCCGATGGTGGCCGTCGGATCTTTCTTATCGTTCATGGGTTTCCGGACCCAGCCCTCCATTCCCCCGCTGCACAGTTGATGAAATTCGACTCCACTGCTTGAATATTATCACCTTGGAAGTGGCGGAATTTATCAATTCCGGTTTCGAAACGGGACCATCATGTCGCGTATTCCCCCTACGGAGGCCCAAAGAGAATGCCCAGCCGCGGCCCCAACATCCTGCTGATCGTCCTTGATCAACTGGCACCTCATTTTCTCCCTTCATACGGTCACAAGGTAACACGCACGCCGAACATCGATTCCATCGCCGAACACGGCACCGTTTTCGACGCGGCCTACACCTCGTCGCCGCTTTGTGTGCCGGGCCGCGCCGGTCTGTTCACGGGACGGCGACCGTCACAAGTCGGCTCGTATGACAGCGCCGGCGATTTCCCGTCCAGCACACCGACAATGGGCCATTACATGCGACGGCTCGGTTACAGGACCGTGCTGTCGGGTAAGTGCCATTTCATCGGGCCGGACCAACTGCACGGCTTCGAGGACCGGACGACGACCGACATCTGCCCTGCCGAAATGATCTGGTACTCGCATTGGGATCGGCACGGCGAAGATATTCTGCCATGGTATCATACGCTGGAGAACGTGAAGACCGCCGGAATCGCCGAACGTTCGACCCAGCAAGATCACGACTTCGCGACTGCCTTCACTGCGCAGCAATGGCTTTATGATTGGCGACGCGGAAATGATGACAGGCCGTTCTTCATGCACCTGTCATTCACCCATCCGCACGACCCGTACGTTACGCCGCACCGCTACTGGGATCGCTACCGCCACGACGACATCGACATGCCAGCGACGGCCTTTGTCGCACCGGAGGACCGCGATGCGTACAGCGCCTGGCTGTATCGTCATTACGACCGCGGCGAGTACGAGATCACGGAGACCGACGTTCGCTGCGCCCGTCACGGTTACTATGGCAACATCTCGCTGGTCGACGATCTCATCGGCGAAGTCCTCGAGACGCTCCGGGCGATGCGGGAACTCGGCAACACCGTCGTTCTGCTGACGGCCGATCACGGCGAGATGCTCGGCGAACGGGGCCAGTGGTACAAGATGTCGCCGTTCGAGCGGTCGGCCCGGATACCGATGATGATAACCGTTCCTGGCGCCACCGTCGGACGCCGTTCCGCGCGGGCGGTTTCGCATGTCGACGTGCTCTCGACCGTGGTTTCACTCGCCACCGACGGCGATACCGGTGCGATCGTCACGCCGACCGACGGTCTCGATCTGATGCGTCTTGTCGACGGCGACGATGCGACATGGCCCGACGAGGCCGTCAGCGAGCTGTTTTTCGAGGGGCTGACCCAGCCGGCGGCCGTGCTGCGCAAGGGTTCCAAGAAGTACGTCCGATGCAATGACGCCGACGAGCTTCTGTTCGACGTCGCGGCGGATCCGGAAGAGGCGAACGACCTGTCCACTGACCCGGCATCGGCGGACGATCTGGCGCTGCTGCGCAATCGTCTCAACGAACTTTACGATTTCGAGGCGTTGCGCCGAGAGATCGTTGCTGCCCAGGATCGTCACGAACTGGTTGCCCGGGCGTTGTTGACCGGTCGGCAGGAGCCCTGGGCTTACCAGCCGTTTACTGACGCCGCACAACAGTACTACCGGACGACCAAGACCTGGCACGAACAGGAAGCCGGCGACTTTCTCCGTTTCGACCGATAGAGTGAGTGGAAAGGCTAATATACGTCATATTATTGTCGTTTATTATCATGTGTGATCCCTGGGATTGTAGAGCATGGCCGCCATGACGCACTTTCGGTTTCTGTTGCTGGAAGATCATTCGACGCTCGGCGTTTCGCTGATGAGCGAGCCGCTGTTCTTGGCCAACTGGTTGCTGGGGCGGAATGTCTACGCCTGGTCTCTGGTATCGATCGACGGCCAACCCGTAAGGTCGAGCTCGGGCGTAATGCAGGCAGTCGACGGCATGGCCGAGAACGTGCCGGAGCAGGATCCACTGTTTGTTGTCGCCAGCTTCAACGGCAAGTCGGTGACGTCTAATCCGACGCTGCTCAATCTGCTGCGCCGGCGTGCACGCCACGGCGGCATGTTGGGCGGTATCGAGACCGGCAGCGAGGCCCTTGCCCGCGCCGGTCTGCTCGACGGTTATCATGCCGCTGTACATTGGGATAACGCGGGTGGATTTCGGGAGATGTTCCCTCGGGTCAGCGTCTCGAACCGAAGCTTTGAGATTGATCGCCATCGCGTCACGTCCGCGGGCGCGCTTGCCAATCTGCATCTCATGGCCGCCCTGATCGGAGCGGATCACGGCGATACCGTCGTGCGCGAGATATTGCGTCATCTTCTGGTCCAGCCGCTCGACGAGAACGCCGAGTTTCAGGGGCCGGAAACCCCGACCGGGAGATCGGTCGTCACACGCCGGGTGCACGAGGCCGTGTCGATGATGCAGGACAACATTGAAACGCCCCTGACTTGCCCAGAGATCGCCGCGGCGCTCGATGTCTCTTTGCGTCAACTCGAACGGAACTTCATCGATACCTTCGGTGTCACGCCCAAACGTTACTACCTGGTGCTCAGGCTCAATCACGCCCACGCCCTGCTGCAGCAGACGGACCTGAGCGTGACTGAAATCGCCGTTAGCGCGGGTTTCTCGTCGACAGAGCACTTCTCCAGGGCCTACCGCGCCCAGTTCGGGGAAACCCCGAGCCGCGACCGCCGTCAAGTGACCTGGGCGCCGGTCGCGTGGTCACTCGACGGTACGCCAGAAGCACCGCACGCCACGAATACCTATTCGGCCAAGGAGTAAACGATGATCGGCTCGAAACGCACAGATTGGGATCCGGCTGATCCTGAAACTGCCCTCACGCTACCGTCGAAGTACTATTTCGATCGCGAGATTTTCGATCGCGAGGCGGAGACCATCTTCTTTCCGTCATGGCACTGCGTCTGCCACGTTTCCGAAATCACCAACAAGGGTGACTTCGTGAAATTCGATCTTCTCGACCAGAGCGTTATCGTCATGCGTGGCGAGGACGGCCAGATTCACGCGTATCACAATGTCTGCCAGCACCGTGGAACGCGACTGATCGAGGCGCGGCGCGGGTCGGTCAAGAAACTCATCGTCTGCCCCTACCACGGGTGGGGATACGGCCATGACGGTTGTCTGCTCAATGCGCCGCGAACCCAGAACCTGAAGGGCTTCGACAAGTCCGATTACGGCCTCAAGCACGTCAGCGCCGAGGTCTACGCGAGCTTCGTCTACATCAACATGGACCCGAAAGCCCGTTCGTTCGCGGACCAGATGCGCGGCGCCGAGGAGACGATGCGGCCGTTCTTTCCTGATCTCGACGACGTCGAACTGGTCAACGAAACGGACTACATCGTCGATGCGAACTGGAAGACGATCATCGACAATGCCATCGAGGGTTATCACTTTCAGCTCAGCGGCCCGGTGCACCGTGATCTCGCGTCACTGATCGACTTCGAGAAGTACGAAATGATCGACCGTGGCCTGTGGTGGGACTTCAAGGGACCGCCAATTCCGGTCGAGACGGCATTCGGCCACCCGGTCGCGGGCGAAAAGTACCAGACCAACTGGTTCTACAACATTCAACTGTGGCCGGTGACAACCTTATACGCGTTTCCGTATGCGGACGTGATCGGTACCTTCAACCAGATCCCGCTGGGGCCCGAGAAGACATTGTTGCGGTTTGGACACTACTGTCCCAAGGGCCGGCCACAGAGCGCTCTCAGCAAGGCGGTTGTCGACTGGTTCAACAACGAACTGGGTCCCGAAGATATCGATCTCAATCTCGCCCTTCAGAAAGGTGTGCACTCGTTCGGTTTCGACCAGGGCCGCTACATGATCGACGCCGAACGCAGCGCCAACAGCGAGCATCTGTTGCATCATTTCCACGTGCTGATCCACCGGGCGCTCAACGGCGATCCGCTGACGACGGTGCGCGCGGCGGAATAACGCATGGTCGAAAACGACTACGTGGTGGTCGGCGCCGGCTCGGCCGGCGCGGTCGTCGCCAGCCGCCTGAGCGAGAACCCGTCCGTCCGGGTGCTGTTGCTCGAAGCCGGCCCGAGGGACGGTGCCCTCAGTCTGCGCATACCCTCGGCGATGGCCGCCAATCTCAAAGGAACGCGTTACAATTGGGCTTACCAGGGGGAACCTGAACCCGGACTCGGCGGACGTTCCCTACAGCACGATCGCGGCAAGGGGCTGGGCGGTTCATCATCAATCAACGGCATGGTGTTCATCCGCGGACACGCGCGCGACTTCGACGGCTGGCGTCAGCTTGGCTGCGACGGATGGGGATACGCGGACGTCCTGCCATACTTCAAACGTCTTGAGACGTATGACGGTGGCGCTGATACCTTTCGCGGTGGCGGCGGGCCAATGCGAATCAAGCAGCCGGCGGCTGATCACCCATTGACCGAGGCGTTCCTCAAGGCCGGAGAGCAAGCCGGATACCCGATCACAGAGGACATCTGCGGCTATCGGCAGGAGGGTTTTGGCCGCCTTGATCGATCGACGTGGCGCGGAGAACGTTGGAGCACGGCCCGAGCCTATCTCGATCCGGCGCGGGGGCGCCCGAACCTGACGATCATGACCGGCGTGCGGGTCGATAGGCTCACGGTCGACGACGGCCGTGTCACGGGTGTCGAGGGCATTGCCGCGGACGGTGGGCCGTTTACGGCTCGCGTCAATCGTGAAGTCGTCGTCAGTGCCGGCGCGGTGGCGACGCCGCAGCTTCTGATGCAATCGGGAATCGGTCCCGCCGAGCACCTGCGCGAGGTCGGGATCGCGCCCCTGCTTGACCGGCCGGGGGTCGGCGCCAACCTCAACGAGCATCCGGACTTCGTGCTGAAGTACGCGTGTCGCCAGCCCATCAGCCTGTGGCCGGTGACCCGGCCCTTCGGACGTCTCCGGGCCGGGCTGCAATGGCTTTTGACACGTGGCGGCGTCTGCGCGAGCAACCATTTCGAGGCCGTCGCGTGCATCCGGTCGGGAGCCGGTATCGATTACCCGGACATCCAGTTGACGACGATGCCGCTCGCCATGCAGGACGATACCTGGGAGCCGGTACCATGCCATGCCTTCCAGATACACGTCGGATTGATGCGGGCGCGAAGCCGCGGCACCGTTCATCTGCGTGACGGTGATCCGGCATCGCCGCCTCGGATAACCGTCAATTACCTAACCGATCCCGAGGATCGACGGATCATGCGTACCGGCATTCGACTGACCCGGGAATTGATTGCCCAGCCGGCGTATGATGGCCTGCGCGGCAAGGAAATCTTTCCGGGTGAAGACGTTCGAGACGATGACGATCTCGACCGTGCGCTCGCGGGAGCGGTCGCCACCCAGTGGCACCTTTCGGGGACGGCGCGCATGGGCCGAGCAGATGACCGCAATGCCGTCGTCGATAAGGAAGGCCGAGTTATCGGCCTTGGCGGCTGTCGGATTGTTGACGCGTCCGTGATGCCGGTCGTGACCAACGGCAACACCAATGCACCGACCATCATGATCGCGGAGAAACTCAGCGACGCCATTCGCGGCGTTCCGCCGTTGCCGCCGATCGAGGCCGACGTTTGGCAGAACCCCGAATGGGACAAACGCCAGCGCTAACGCTACATTAAGGCGGTTTCCCTAGGCTTTTTCCGAACGATTCGCACGCCCCGGTTTCTCAGGGAGGGCCGCAAATCGGCACTTCGGGCCCAATTTGGGCATGGGGGTGCATTGAAAACGGGTCAGCGCGTGTTTATGCTTGAAAACCAATGGGTTTCAGACATATAGCGCGTTCAGCGGCGTGGCCTGTTCGACACGGTCGCCGATGCCGCTGATGGTTTGTGGGAACCGCTTGGAATGAACGATCGTCAACGCGTTGCGCACCGCATTGCCCAGCCCGTCAAATCGGCGGCTCAGAGGTTCGCCTACGTTGGACTGGTCATCGCGGCGTTTGCCCTGATGATCTTCGGCAAGTACGACACTGTCGTCGTTGAACGCGCGCGCACCATGCTGACCGATGCGGTCGCCCCGATCCTGACGACCGTATCCCGACCGGTCGACAGCGTTTCCAACTTTGCTCGCAAGGTCGAAGCCCTTTGGGGTCTGCACGCGGAGAACGAGCGGTTGCGCGAACAGAACGCCCGCCTGATCCAGTGGCAGGCCGTCGCCCGTAAGCTCGAGGCCGAGAATACCGCACTCAAGGGATTGCTGAACTTCTACGACCCCGGTTCCGTCGGATACGTGACGGCGCGGGTCATCGCCGACACCGGCGGCGCGTTTGCCCACTCGTTGCTGGTCAACGCCGGCGAGCGCGCCGGCGTTGCCAAGGGACAGGCCGTCGTCACCGGTGAGGGTCTGGTTGGACGGATCGCCGGCGTCGGCAGCCGCTCCGCGCGTATCCTGCTGCTGACCGATCTCAGTTCCCGAATACCGGTAGCTGTCGAACCCGGCCGGATCCGAGGGATTCTCGCCGGCGATAACTCGGACCGGCCGCGGCTGATTCGACTGCCGCCAAGCGCCGACCTTTCGCCGGGCGATCTGGTCATTACGTCGGGCCACGGCGGCGCGTTTCCGGTCGGCTTGCCGGTCGGCGTTGTTGCGTCGGTCACCGACGCCGGAATTACGGTTCAGCCGTTCGTCGACCGTGCGACACTGGAAGTCGTCCGTGTCGTCGACTACGGATTGGCAGGTATCCTTCGGCGCGAGCAGATCGAGGAACGCCCGGTAACGGCACCGATGCCGGAAACGGCGGGCGAGTCGCCGCAACCAGCGCCCGTCAGCGGCACGTCGCCGTGAGGGTATGATGCGCCGGTCACTGGGACAGCGGATTGACCTCGTTACCCGGTACTCGATGCCGGCATTGTTTGCGATTGTCCTCGTGCTGATGAACATGGTGCCGCTTCACATTCCGGGCATCGCCCGGATCATGCCGGTGCTGCCCCTGATCGCGGTATACCACTGGGCGGTTTACCGACCGGCACTGCTGCCGCCGTCTGTGGTGTTCGCAATCGGCCTGCTGCACGATGTGCTGTCCGGCGCGCCACTCGGCGTCAACGCGGTGGTCTATCTGACCGTCTATGGTATCGTCGTCTGGCAGCAACGTTTTCTTGCTGGCAAATCGTTCCTTGTTGTCTGGTTAGGCTTCGCCATCGTGTCGCTGGTCGCGACCTTCGAGTCCTGGCTACTGGTTTCGATTCTGTCCTCGACGCTGGTTGAACCCAACGCGGCGTTGTTCCAGTTCGTGCTTAACTTCGGTTTTTTCCCGCTGATTGCCTGGCTCTTCCTGCGCTATCAGCAAGTCTTCTTGAGCAACGAGTAGTCTCGGATGCATCGCGATTCCGACCGCCACAAGCTTTTCAGCCGCCGCATGGCGATGTTGGCGGGCGGCAAGTTCGTGCTGCTCTCGGCGCTCGGCGCACGACTGTACTACCTCCAGGTTGTGGAATCCGACCGCTACAAGACTCTGGCCGACGAGAACCGTATCAACTTCCGGCTGCTGCCACCGCCGCGCGGCCGGATCATTGATCGCAATGGCCTGGTGATCGCGGACAACGCGCAGAACTACCGTGTTCTCATGGTGTCGGAGAATACGCCATCAGTTGAAAACACGCTCGACATCCTGTCGACGATCATGCCGATCTCGGACAATGACCGCGCCCGGGTCATTCGCGATATGCAGCGCAACAAGAGCTTCGTTCCGGTGACCGTGCGCGAAAACCTTGCGTGGGAGCAGGTCGCGCAAATTGAGGTCAACACCCCCGACTTGCCGGGCGTCCTGATCGACGTCGGTCAGAGCCGAAATTACCCGTTCGGCGAGGACTTCGCCCACGTTCTCGGTTACGTCGCACCGGTAGCGGAGGGTGAGGCGACGGGCGACCCTTTGCTCGAACTTCCCGGTTTCCGCATCGGCAAGGCCGGTCTCGAGAAAGTTCATGACCTTGCCCTGCGCGGCACGGGTGGCAACAGCCAGGTTGAGGTCAACGCCTACGGCCGGGTGATCCGTGAACTGAGCCGTCAGGAAGGTGAGTCGGGAAGTGCTGTCCAGTTGACCATCGACCGCGAGTTGCAGCGGTATACAGCCAATCGGCTGGCCGGTGAGAGCGCGTCGGTGACGGTGCTGGACGTTCATAACGGAGAAGTCTTGAGCCTGGTTTCGAGCCCGAGTTTCGATCCGAACCGGTTCAACCACGGCCTGACCGGGCCGGAATGGCGGGCGCTCGTAAACAACCCGCGGACGCCGTTGATCAACAAGGTCATCCAAGGCCAGTACGCGCCAGGCTCGACATTCAAGATGGTGGTCGCACTCGCGGCATTGGAGCGCGGCATCGTCACGCCGGACACGGAGTTCTTCTGCTCCGGCTCGATGACCCTCGGCAACGCAAAGTTCCACTGCTGGAAGAAACACGGCCACGGCACCATGAATTGCCGCTCGGCGATCATGCAGTCGTGCGACGTCTACTTCTACGAGGTCGCCAAGCGTGTCGGAATCGAGCGGATCGGCGCCATGGCCCGCAGGTTGGGCCTCGGTGATAAACTGGGGATCGATCTACCGGGCGAGAGTGCCGGGCTGGTGCCGAGTGACGCGTGGAAACGCGGAGCGATCGGCGCGCCCTGGCAGAAGGGCGAAACGGTTATCCTCGGCATCGGGCAAGGCTATATCCTGACAACCCCGCTGCAGCTCGCGATCATGGCGGCCCGGATCGCCAACGGCGGCAAGGCTATACAACCGCGCCTGACCCGGGCGGTGATCGGCGCCGACGGTGCCGCCGGACCGGCGCCCAATCTCGAGGCGGAGTCGCTCGACATCGATCCGAAGAATCTCGCCCTGATTCGCCAGGCGATGAGTGATGTGGTCAACAGTCCGTATGGCACGGCGCATCGCTCCAAGCTGGAAATGCCGGACGTCGAAATGGCGGGTAAGACCGGCACCGTGCAGGTGCGCCGGATATCCAAGGCGGAACGGGACACCGGCGTTCTCAAGAACGAAGACCTGCCGTGGGAGCAGCGCGATCACGCACTGTTCGTCGCATTTGCGCCGGTCGACAAGCCGCGCTACGCGATTTCGGTCGTCGTCGAGCACGGCGGAAGCGGCTCGCGCGCCGCGGCGCCCATCGCCCGCGACGTCATGACCGAGACCCTGCGGCGTGTCGGTCAGGGGGCATTGAGCGCCGACAACAGCGGACCGCGGCGAGGCGACGATGAGCACGTATAGCGTCGCTGCGTCCGCCGGTGGACGCGAGTCGGTCTTCCGCAAGCTTCTCCGGGTCAACTGGCCGTTCGTGATTGTGCTGACGATGACGGCCGGCATCGGGTTTGGCATGTTGTATTCGGCCGCCGGCGGTAACTGGGACCCGTGGGCGTCGCGTCAGATGGTTCGTTTCGCTGGCGGCATGGCGTTGATGCTGGGGATCGCCGTAGTCGACATCCGGTTCTGGCTGCGTCACGCCTACGCGCTGTATGTCGTCGGTTTGGCGCTGCTGGCCGCCGTTGAGGTGATGGGCACGGTCGGTATGGGCGCACAGCGCTGGATCGATCTCGGGATCGTTACCGTGCAGCCCTCGGAGGTTATGAAGATCGTTCTTGTCCTCGCTCTGGCGCGATATTTTCACGCCACGAGCATCGAGGATGTGTACCGACCGCAGTATCTGATCGTTCCGCTAGTCATGGTTTTAGCCCCGGCTGGACTGGTGCTGCGCCAGCCGGATCTTGGCACGACCGGGATGCTGATCCTGGGATCGGGTGCGATTTTCTTCGCGGCGGGCGTGCGTATGTGGAAGTTCGGCGTCGTTCTTGCGCTCGGCATCGCCGCCCTGCCGGTCGGCTGGCAGTTCCTGCACGAGTACCAGAAGAACCGGGTGTTGACGTTCCTCAATCCCGAGAACGATCCGCTCGGCACCGGATATCACATCATCCAGTCTAAGATCGCGCTCGGCTCAGGCGGCGTCTTCGGCAAGGGCTTCCTTCAGGGAACCCAAAGCCATCTCAGTTTCCTGCCGGAAATGCAGACCGACTTTATTTTTACCATGCTGGCCGAGGAGCTTGGGCTCGTCGGCGCGCTGGTGCTTCTGGTGCTGTACATCGTCATCCTGATATACGCCATGGTGTTCTCGGCAGGCTGCCGTCACCATTTCGGCCGGCTGGTCGGCGCCGGGATCACGGCAACTTTCTTCCTCTATGTGTTCATCAACATCGCCATGGTGACGGGGCTGATTCCGGTCGTTGGTGTGCCGTTGCCGCTGATTTCGTATGGTGGCACGGCGATGCTAACCCTGATGATCGGTTTCGGTCTGCTGATGAATGTTCACATTCACCGCGACGTGGTAATTCCCAGGCGTTGGGTCGGAGAAGACTCGGGACCGGGACGCTAAACCGGATCCCGACTGGCCGGCCAATAACCGGCAATCCACGTGTCGACAAAGTCGGAGGCGTTTGCTATACCGCGCCGTCCTCGTGGTGCGGGCTGTTAGCTCAGTTGGTAGAGCAGCTGACTCTTAATCAGCGGGTCATAGGTTCGAGTCCTATACAGCCCACCATTTCCAAGTGATCTCCGATCGAACTCCCAGACGGTCGTGCCCGCCACGATACAACGTCCGCCGCCCATTTATCTGGAAGCAATCAAACTTCCATTACAAGCCACTCTTAAACAATCGAAACGATTGGTTTGGTGTCATCATCGCAGAATCGCCGGGGCGAATTTATGTGGCATGCCAGAGCTTTAGCGCCGGTGACGTTGATGCAGCCCCGGGGAGAGGCTAAGGTTTCCGGCCTAAGAGTTAAAATAGTGCCTGCCTCCCGTCCGTCTTGACGGCAGTCCTCGACGACGGAAGGCTGGGAACAGGTTTCACCCTGGGGGAGGGGGATGATGCCGAACAGCGTGTTTTATCGTTCGCCCGGGCATGCCATGCCCGTTGCAGCAAAAGGAGACGGCATCCGGATCATCGACTCTGCCGGAAAGGCCTATATCGATGCGTCCGGCGGGGCTGCGGTTTCGTGTCTCGGGCATTCCGACCCGGATGTAACGGCGGCGATTACGGTGCCGGTTGAACCGATCCACGATATGAAGACATAACCGCTGGCAAGGGTGCCGAGGATACTGCCCAGAGCCCCGGCCGCGAACATGCGGCCCAGGATCTTCCCGCTGCTGGCGGGATCCTCATCGAGCGCCAGTTTGGTCGCTAGCGGAGAAATTACGCCGATGCACATGCTCGGGCCGAAGAACAGCACGCTGCTCAACAGCAGCACCGCGCTCACCGGTCCCGTTCCAGCCCCGAGCAGTGGACTGGCGATCATCCTGAGGAGCGGTAGCGACAGAAGCGTCGTAATGCTGGCCGCCACGAGCGAAACAGCCATGTAAAGTTTCGCTCGATCGATATCGCGAGCACGATGGGCGAGCGTGCCACCCACCCAGTGACCGGCCGATAGCCCGGTCAGCACGACTGCGATGACCGCCGTCCAGGTATAGAGCGACATGCCGACATAAGGTGCGATCAAGCGTCCCGCGACAATTTCGAGGGTCAAGGCGCCCGCAGACGATAAGAAGACGATCAGGGTGTACACGCGGACCTCAAGGACTTCGAAACGGCGGATTCAATAGCGTGCAGAATAGGTTACTTGCGGCGGGTTTCGCACCCCAAACATGCTGAATGTTGACAATGGCGCCCCCGCCAAAGGGGGCATAGGATAGCGCGACTATCACGAAGTCTTGTGGGGAACATCCAATGTCAGACAATTCCTTCGACCTCAGCGGGCGGGTTGCGATCGTTACCGGCGCCGGACGTGGACTCGGCGCAGCGATCGCGTCTGCGCTGTCGCGCGCCGGTGCCAAGGTCGTGGTTGCGGCGAGAACGGGCGCGGAGATCGAGGCGGTTGCCGACGAAATCAACTCGGCGGGCGGCGAGGCGATCTCGCAGAACTGTGACGTACGCGATCCCGCATCGTGCGCGGCCCTCGTCCAGCGCGTGATCGACGTGTACGGGCAGCTGGATATCGCGGCGATCAATCACGGCATCGGTGGTGTCGCCCGGCCCGAGGACATGACCGATCAACTCTGGATGGATATGATCGAAATCAATCTGACTGGAGCGTTTAACATTGCGCGGGCTGCAGGGCGCGAGATGATTCGCCGAAATCGCGGGGGTGCCATCGTCTTCACCTCGTCGAACGGCAGCATTCGAGCCTTCCGCGGTTTGACGGCCTACGGCGCGTCGAAAAGCGGCGTTGATCACCTGTGTCGCCAGCTGGCGCTCGAATGGGGACCGCAGGGGATACGCGTCAATGCGGTTGGGCCGGGTTACATGTCGCACCATATGCGCGGTGCTGAGGGCCGTCACGCGGACAACGAGGAACTGGACCGCTATGTCTTCGAACGCACGCCGCTCGGCCGTCGCGGCGAGCCCCGTGAACTGGCGGAGCCCGTGGTTTTTCTTGCGTCCGACGCGGCATCCTTCGTGACTGGACAAGTGCTGCAGGTGGACGGCGGTTACACCTGCTACTGAGAGGTGCCCTCGGTGTTTCAAGAAGTTGTCAGTCAGCCCCGAATGGCACTCAGATAACGCTGGACCGGCATCGGGCCAGCAGAGAGGACAAGTCAATGGCGTTCGTCGAAGAATTTCCCCACGAGATCCGTGAAATCGAGCATGTCTGGATTCCGATGCCGGACGGTGTCCGTTTGTCGGCCAGAATCTGGATGCCGGTCGACGCGGAAGACAATCCCGTGCCGGCGATCCTGGAGTACATTCCCTACCGCAAGCGCGACGGGACCCGGGTCCGAGACGATTGTCGTCATCGTTACTGGGCGGGGCACGGGTATGCCTGCATCCGGTTGGACATCCGTGGAACCGGCGATTCTGAGGGCCTGATCACGGACGAGTATCCGAAATCGGAACAAGACGATGGTGTCGCGGCGATCGCCTGGATCGCCGACCAGCCGTGGTGCAGCGGGAACGTCGGGATGACCGGAATATCCTGGGGCGGATTCAACGCGCTGCAAATTGCCGCGCGCCGCCCGCCGGCGCTCAAGGCCATCATGCCGCACTGCTTCACCGACGACCGCTACGCCGACGACGTACACTGGATGGGCGGATGCCTCCTCAGCGACGGATTCTTCTGGGGGGCCGGCTTCTATCACTTCATGTCAAAACCGCCAGACCCGGAGATCACCGGAGAAGGATGGAGGGACGCGTGGCTGAACAGGCTTGAGAACTGGCAGCCACCGGCATCGCATATCTGGATGCAGCATCAACGCCGCGACGACTACTGGCGGCACGGCTCGGTGTGCGAGAACTATTCCGACGTCGAGTGCGCGGTCTATGCCGTCGGCGGGTGGGAAGACGGATACTCGAACGCGGTGCCGCGTGTGCTGGCCAATCTGAACTGCCCGCGCAAAGGACTCGTTGGGCCCTGGGGTCACAAGTACCCTGATCAGGGCATCCCGGCTCCCGCGATCGGATTCCTTGGCCACGCGCTAAGGTTCTGGGATCAGTGGCTGAAAGGGCAAGACACCGGGATCATGGATGAACCCATGTACACGGTGTGGATGCAGGATTTCGTCGCGCCCGACGCATGCCTTGACTTCGTTCCCGGCCGCTGGGTCCAGGAAGAATCGTGGCCATCCGGCCGGACCGAGACGATGACCCTGGCGATGAACGCGGCCGGTCTTTCCTCGGCGTCTGGCGAAACCGTTTCCGTTACCCATGTTTCGCCACAGTCGCTGGGCTCCGCGGCGGGCAGTTGGTGTCCCTACGGACTTGGCGGCACCAGCCCCGACCTGGCTATCGATCAACGAGAGGATGACGGCCGTTCGCTGTGTTTCGACGGCGAGCCGCTTGAGAAGGCGCTCGATTTTCTGGGTGCACCGATTGCGAAACTCCGAATCGCGGTTGATCGGCCCGAGGGATTCCTTTGCGTGCGGCTTCTCGACGTGGCCCCGGACGGCACCAGCCGTCGTATTACCTACGGTCTCCTCAACCTGACCCATCGGGAGGATCACGAGAACCTTCGCCCGATGATGCCGGGCGAATGGGCCGATGTCTCGATCCAGCTGAACGACTTCTCGCATCGTGTCGCGGCCGGACACCGGCTCCGGGTCGCGATATCGACGGCATACTGGCCGATGGTGTGGCCATCTGCCGCGCCGGTCGAACTGTCGCTGGAAACCGGCAGCAGCGCGATCGATCTGCCGCTTCGTCCGGGTCTGGATGCGGACGCTCGTGGCATCGACTTCGGACCCAACGACATGGCGCCGATGGCCGCGACGCGCATCATTGAACCTCCGCGTTCCTCGCGAACGATCGAACGCGACCTGAAGACGGGCCGCTGGATTCAGCGTCTCGTCGAGGACGGAGGCAAATACTATATCGTCGACATCGATCTCGAGGTCTCGGACGGTATGACCTGTGCATACTTCATTGACGAGGACGATCCGCTGTCGGCCGAGGCGGAATGGCATTGGCATTCCGAGCGAAGGCGGGATGGCTGGGATATCGCCATCGAGACGCGGACCCGATTGCGGGCAACGGCTACAGAATGGCTGATCGACACCGATATCGATGCGCGTGAGGACGGTAAGTCGGTATTCAGCAGATCGTGGCGCGAGCGCGTGCCGCGGGACGGCGTCTAAAGCCTTCGAATCTAGAGTGCCCTCTCGCGTTGACCGGCGCCGTTCCGGTCGCTCGACGGTGTCGTGCCGTAGATTCGACGGTAACACTGAGAGAAGTACGACGGGGAGGAGAATCCCGAGTCGTAGGCGATCGACGATATCGGGTCTGTAGAGAACTGAATCCGCTTGCGCGCCTGCGAGAGTTTCGTCGCCATGATGAACTGGCTCGGACGCAGGCCGATCTCACGCAGAAACAGCCTTCGCATCTGTCGCTCCGAGAGGCCGAGCTCATCCGCAAGCTCGGCGGTCGAGATGGCCCGATCGGACTGCTCCTCAATCATCCGGTAGGCCTCGGAGATCACCGTCTTGCGTGATGTCCTGCCACCGAGGACGACGCCGTTAAGGACGTCCGAACCGGCACGCGGCACGCCTTGCTGGAGTTCGATCAGGATCATATTCGCCAAATCCAATCCGTAGTCGATGACCGCGAGGTGGGTGATCAGGTCCACGGTGGTCGTGCCCCCGGCGCACGTCGAGATCCGCGCCGACAAATCGGACACGAACACCGCGCGCTTGAAGCGGACTTTCGGGTACTGCTCCTGTATCTCGGGAATGCCTTGCCAGTAGTAGCTGGCATCGCGGTTGTCGAGCAGACCAGAGAGGGCGAGGCCGTGAACGCCGCAACTGATTCCGACGATGTGAGCACCGTGGCGGTGGCGATTTCGCAGCCACGACAGCAGTTCGCGATGGTCATAGATCGCCTTTCCGACTCCGCCAAGAACGAAGACATAGCCGGGAGACCTGAACGTGCCGCCCGACGTGAGCGCGCAATCGACATCGAACAGGCGGCCGTTGCTGCCTTCGACCCGTCGCCCGTCGAGCGACACATACTGGTACTCGTAAGAGTCCTTCCGAAACTCCCGGTTCGCTGTCGACATGGCCGAAGTGACGATGGCCAGGCTCGTGTTCGAGAAGTCCGGCAAGAGGACGAATGTCGCCTTTATGGGTCGAGACATGAACCGCTCTGCTTCCATGCGTGATGGGAATGTATTTTCGAGATGGCCGAATTTCTAAATTACTGCGGAGAAATTATAAACACGGAAGCGGAAGATTGATGCACGATTCTTCCTAGTAGGTCGTCAAATCGACCCGGCACACATCGATACAGGGAGTTCACTCGATGAGGATCGTCGATAATTTTCCGCACGAAACCGAGGTGCGCGATCCAGTTTTCATCACCTTGTCGGACGGTGTTCGACTGGCAGCCCGGATCTGGCTTCCCAAGGACGCCGAGAACAACCCGGTACCCGCCATTCTGGAGTATCTGCCGTACCGGCGACACGACGGAACGGCGGACCGCGACGCGCTGACGCACCCGTACTTCGCCGGGAACGGGTACGCGTCAATCCGTGTCGACATGCGTGGCTCCGGGGATTCCGAGGGTGTCCTGCTGGGCGAGTACCTCATGCAGGAACAGGACGACGCGCTCGAAATCATCGACTGGATCACCGCCCAACCGTGGTGCTCGGGAACCGTCGGAATGATCGGTATCTCCTGGGGTGGCTTCAACGGTTTGCAGGTCGCCGCGAGGCGACCGCCGGCACTAAAGGCAATCGTCTCGATCTGCTCGACAGACGACCGATACGCGGACGACATCCACTACATGGGCGGCTGCATGCTCAATGAAAACGCGGCGTGGAACGCGGCGATGTTCTCGATCAATACCTCGCCGCCTGATCCCGATGTCGTTGGTAACAACTGGTACGACGTCTGGCTTGCGCGGCTGAAGGGCAGCGGGTTCTGGCTGCAGGACTGGTATGAGCACCAGCGCCGCGACGATTTCTACAAGCACGGCTCCGTTTGCGAGAACTACGACGATATCGAAGCCGCGGTCTACGCCGTCGGCGGTTGGGCGGACGGTTATTCGAACGCGGTCTTCCGACTGCTCGAGGGACTAAGCGCGCCCTGCAAGGGTCTTGTCGGGCCATGGGGGCACAAGTACCCGCACTTTGCCGGACCCGGCCCCGCGATCGGCTTTCTGCAGGAATGCCTGCGCTGGTGGGATTACTGGCTGAAGGGCCAGGACACCGGTATCATGGATGAACCGAAGCTGAGGTGTTGGATTGAGGATCCGGTGCCGCCACGGACCTGGTACGACGAGCGTCCCGGCCGCTGGGTGGCCGATCCGTCGTGGCCATCGCCTCACGTCTCTCCGGTGATTTACCATCTCAACGAACATGAACTTGGCGAGACAGTGGGAGCGTCTACTGTCCAGACGATCTGCTCTCCGGCGACGCTTGGGATGATGGGCGGACAGTGGTGTCCTAGTGGCGTTTCCGCGGACATGGCCAGTGATCAGCGCGAGGAAGCCGGGGGTTCGCTGGTGTTCGATACCGCCCCCCTCGACGAAGACTTCGACATTCTTGGTGCGCCAGTTGTGACGCTCGAGCTGTCGAGCGATACGCCGGTCGCCATGACCGCCGTGTGCCTTTCGGAGATCTTGCCCGATGGCGCGGTGACCCGGGTAACCTACGGCCTGCTCAATCTGACCCATCGGGATAGCCACGAACATCCGGAGCCGCTGGTCCCAGGACAGCGATACCGGGTTCGGGTGCAACTCAACGACATCGGTCATCGGTTCGAGGCCGGAAACCGGATCAGGGTCGCGGTATCGACCAACTACTGGCCGATCGCCTGGCCGTCGCCCGAGAAGACGACTCTCAGTATTGTCACAGGCGAGAGCACGTTGGAACTGCCGCGCCGCACTCCGCATGCGGGAGACGCCGGGCTCCGACCGTTCGAAGAGCCCGAGAACGCCAAGCCGCTCGACAAGACGGTTGTGCGACCGTCGGCGTACGACTGGACGTTTACGCGCGATATGAACACCGGCATCGTTACCCAGCACCAGTGGTTTGACGAGGGTTGTGCGATCTACAATGAACATGACGGATGGATGATGGGATCGACCCACGACGAGACGTTCTCCGTCGATCCTAACGACCCCAACAGTGCGCGTGTCGAACTCGTTTGGACGGAGTTGTATGAGCGCGGTGCCTGGCAAGTCACTTCGAAAACGCGCACAGTGATCACTTCCAGCAAGACCCATTTCCGTATCGTCGGAGAGATGGAGGCTCGGCAGGGGGATGAAGTTGTGCACGAACAGGTTTGGGATCGGGAGATTCCCCGGGATCTTGTCTGACCGGGCGCCGCATGGGCGCGGCGTCGGGGACGGTCGGTACTCGATGTCTATTGACTTCGATATCAACTAGTGGCGAAGTCAATAGCAAGAAGACGCATAAAAAATGTCTTGATCTATAAATAGAAAACACAGGGAGTTTATCATGGATAAGTTGTCCCAATCACGTCGACAATTCCTGCAGACCGTTGCCTTTGCCGGCGCGGCCGGCATGGTCGGAACCTTTCCCGGTATTTCGTACTCTGCCGAGGGCGACACGCTGATCGTTCGATTCGATCGCGAAATCGAGAGTTTCGATCCGGGATACTACGTCGGCGGTCACCCGGCCAACGACGTAAACTGGGCGATCATGCCTTCGCTGGTTCACTACGCCGAGGGCGGCGGGTGGAAGCCCTCGCCGTTCGTCGAAAGCATCGTGGTTCGTGACGCGCAGCACATCGACTTCACGCTCAAGTCTGGCCTGAAGTGGAGCGGTGGACATGGCGAAGTCTCGGCAGAGGACGTCGCGTACTCATACAAGCGCATGACCGACAGCGAGTGGAAGGGGGATTTCGTTGCCTTCGACAGTGTCGAGGTAAAGGACAAGTACACCGGCACCATCGTGCTCAATCAGCCGTTCGCGCCGTTCATGTCAGCGACACTCGCTTCGGGCACCGGCGTCATTCAGTGCAAGAAGGCGTTAGAAGCGGCCGGCGGCAAGTATACCGTGGAACATCCGGCGACCTGCGGCCCGTGGATCATTTCAGAGTTCAAGCAGGCGCAGATCCTGCGGCTTCGCCCCAATCCCGAATGGACGGGTCCGAAGCCGGCCTACGCCAACGTCGACTGCATCTTTGTCTCCGAGGACGAAGCCGCGGCTCTGGCCTACGAAGCGGGCGAGGTTCACTGCGCGAAGATTACCTCCAATTCCTATGCGCGCTACCTCGAGGAAACCCCGCCGAACTCCAAGCTCACCGTTGCCGGTGCGTTGCAATACATGTGGATGGGCATCAATACCGAGCATCCTAAACTGAAGGATCCGAAGCTCCGAAGCGCCATTCAGCATGCGGTCGACCAGGCCTCCATCATTCAGGGCGCCTATTCGGGAACAGCCGAACCGTCGTTCGGCGTCGTGTGCCCGGGTCTCGTCGGGCGCCGGACCCAGTCCAGCTATTCCTACGACCCGGCGAAGGCTAAGCAACTCGTCGAGGAAGCGGGTGCCACCGGGCTGAATCTCACACTACGGACGCTGAATGCGCAGGAACGAATCCTCGCGGCCCAAATCATCCAGGCCAATCTGGCGGCGATCGGCATCAATGTGGAAATCATTCCACTCGATTCCGGGCCATTCTGGGAGATGGGGCAGGAGAGCAAAGGCGACACCTGGAAGGATCTCGAACTATGGATCATGCGTTACGGTTCGGGGCCCGATCCCTACGAGCCGTTCCAATGGTTCGTGCGGGATCAGGTCGGCATCTGGAACTGGGAACGCTGGTCGTCGGACGAGTTCGAGGATCTGTTCGCGAAGCTCGTTGCCGAGACCGATTCGGACGAGCGTGCAAGGATCGCCATTCGGATGCAGGAGATCATGGAGAACACGGGCGGTTACGTCTGGTTGACTCACGAGCCCGAGGTATTCATCCATCGCGCGGACATCCACGCGACGTTCGCACCGTCCGGTGAAATGATCCTGAACTACTTCGAACCGGCGTAAAGCCGTCAACGCCGCCGGGACCGACAAGGTCCCGGTGGTCGCCTTTCGAAGCGTCCGGGGGCGTCATGTGGTTGTACCTGGTTAAGCGTCTGGCGCTGTCCGTCGCCATCATTTTGTTGGCGGTGGCTGCGCTGTTCGTCATGTTGCATTCGATTCCGGGCGACCCGGCGAGCATCGCCCTGGGACCGCGCGCAACGCCCGAAGTGCAGGCCGCATACGCCGCCAAGATGCACCTCGACAAGCCGCTCTACTACCAATTCGGAATTTTCGTCGGCAATGTGCTGCAGGGGGACCTCGGCAGCGACGTCTTCTCGAACCGTCCGGTTGCGCAAACCATGGCTGACCAGTTGCCGTACACCCTTACGCTCGCGGCCGCAGCGTTGTTGTGGTCAGCGGCTCTTGGAATTCCGCTGGGATGTTACGCGGCCGTTCGGCCAAACTCGATCATCGATCGTATCACCGGCATTCTCTCGGTCGGGACGATCGCGGTTCCTTCGTTCCTGGTGTCGATTTGGGCAATCCTGGTGTTTTCGATAGCGCTGCGCTGGATGCCGGTCCTCGGCGCCGGCGACGAAGGAGATATCGTCGATCAATTGCATCACCTCATAATGCCGGCGTTCGCCGTCGGTTTGGGCTGGGTCGGTTATTTGGCCCGCATGGTTCGCGCGACGATGCTCGAGGTGATGGGCGAGAACTATATCCGCTCCGCCAAGGCGTTCGGACTCCGTCCGCGTACCATCGTATTCCGCTACGCGCTTAAGGTTGCCATACTGCCGACGATCACCCTGATCGGCGTCGGGTTCGGCGGCCTTCTCTCTGGTACCGTATTCGCTGAGATCATCTTCAGTCGCCCGGGCGTCGGCAAGGTGATCTACGACATGGTGCTGGCCCGCAATTTCCCGGTCGTTCAGGGCGCCGTACTCGTCACCATCGCGATGTACGTGTGCGTGACCCTGATCGCTGATCTCGTTGTTTCATGGTTGGATCCCCGTGTCAGAGATACTCTCTAGCAGCGGCGCAGACGACGCCGCCTCGGTCAGCGATAGCCCGCAGCGTTATAGCGTAAGGCGGGAGAAGCTGATTCTGTTTCTACGGAACCCGATGGGCGTGTTTGGCCTGATCCTGGTGATCATGTTCTTCGCCAGCGCGATCTTCGCCCCGTTCTTCGCGACCCACGATCCATTCGTCATGGATATTCCCAACCGGTTGTCGGGCCCGACGGCGGAGCACTGGGCGGGGACCGATCAGCTTGGCCGGGATACGTACTCGCGGGTGCTTTATGGCGGCCGTGTCGCGCTCGAAGTCGCCGCGATCGGTGTGTCGGTGTCGCTCGTCATCGGCCTTATCCTCGGCATGCTCGCGGGCTACGGCCCGCAATGGCTCGACAATATCCTGCTGCTCCTGTTCGACTCCATCCGGTCGTTTCCGACGATCGTGCTGGCGCTCGCCGCCGTCGCCCTGCTCGGCCCGAGCCTCAAGCTTGTCCTTGCCATTGTCATCGTCACCACGATTCCGGGCTACGCCCGCCTTGCCCGAACCAGTACCCTCGCGCTCAAGAACACCGAGTTCATCCTAGCCGAACGCTCTTTGGGTGCCAGCATGCCACGGATTCTAGCGCGTCACATCATGCCGAACGTGATTGGCCCGCTCTTGATCCTGGCCGCCATGGACGTTCCGGTTGTGGTGACCGTCGAGGCCGGACTGAGCTTCCTCGGTCTTGGCGTGCAACCGCCGACGGCGAGTTGGGGCACCGTCCTGAACGAAGGATATCTAATTATTCGCCAGACGCCGTGGCCGGTCATAGCGGGCGGTATTCCGCTGGTGCTGACCACACTCGGGTTCACGTTCCTCGGCGAGGCGCTGCGCGACGTGTTCGACCCGCGGCTGAGAAAGGGGCGATAGATGACGGAGCCGCTGCTCGACATCCGGGGATTGAACGTCGATTTCAAGACGCCGCGCGGCCGGGTTCACGTGTTGCGCGACGTCGGCTTCGAGGTGCCCAAGGGCAAGAGTGTCGGAATCGTCGGCGAGAGCGGCTCGGGCAAGAGCACCGTTATCTGGACGATCACCCAGTTGCTGGCCGGCAACGGGATCGTCGAGGGTGGTACTGCGATGTTCAACGGGGAAGATCTCCTGACGGCCAACGACTCGCGCATGCGGTCGGTGCGCGGAGAGGATATCTCGATCGTCTTCCAGGATCCGATGACGTCGCAATCGCCGGTGCTGTCGTACGATCAACAGATGGGCGACATCCTCTATCGGCGTCGCAACATGTCGGATCGCGAGAAGCGGAAACGGGCGATCGACATGATGAGACGCGTCGGCATTCCCGATCCGGAAAGCCGGATCGTCCAGTATCCGCACCAGTTCAGCGGCGGTATGCGTCAACGCGCCGGCATTGCCATGGCGTTGTTGATGGATCCGTTATTGCTGATCGCGGACGAACCGACGACGGCGCTAGACGTGACCATGGAAGCGCAGATCATCCATCTGATGCGAGAACTCCAGGCGGAGTTCGAAGCGACGATCATCCTGGTGTCGCACAACCTGGGTCTGATCGCCGAGTTGTGCGATCACGTCGTCGTCATGTATGCGGGCGAGGTCGTGGAATACGGGGACGTGCGAGACATTTTCTACAATGCCTCGCACCCTTACACCCGAGCGTTGCTCGACTGCGATCCGGCACGCGAGACCGAGACATCGCGGTATCTGCCGGTCATTCCCGGCGATATTCCGGACCTGCACGTCAAGCCGGACGGCTGCGTTTTTGCTTCACGGTGTCGTAATGTGATGGACGTTTGCCGCGCGGAACGGCCGGATGTTCATGCCGTCAACGAGACCGGCCATATCTCCCGTTGTCACATGCTGAGCGATTCGGTCGAATGGAATACCGACGATATGATCGGCGCCGGAAAGCCGACACCGCGCGTATCGGAGCGTTCGCCGGCTGCGCCTGCCGAAGGGCCGCCGCTGCTCCACGTCGAAAATCTGTGCGTCCGATTCCGCACCATGGGATTGCTCAAGGCCATGGTGAAGGGCATAGAGCAGCCCTTTGTCGATGCGGTGTTGAATGCGTCGTTGTCGCTGCGCAAGGGCGAGACGCTGGGTCTGGTCGGCGAGAGCGGATCGGGCAAGACGACATTGGGGCGCGCCATTCTGGGGCTCGTCAACGCCTACTCCGGGAGAGCGTTGTTCGAGGGTGAGGATGTACTCGGCCTGACACCCAGTCAGTTCATGCCGCTTCGGCGCGACATGGCAATGATGTTCCAGGATCCAGTGGGATCGCTCAGCCCGAGGCAGACCGTCAGGTCGCTGATCATCGAGCCTTTTGAGATTCACGGCATCGACGCCAACTTGGACGAGGAGGCTGACCGTCTGTGCGACATGGTCCGGTTGCCGAATAATTTTCTGTCGCGCTATCCGCACGAGCTTTCGGGCGGCCAGGCCCGTCGTGTCGGCGTTGCAAGGGTCTTGGCGCTCAACCCCAAACTGATCGTCGCGGACGAACCGACGGCCGGCCTCGACGTCTCGGTTCAGGGCGAAATTCTGAACCTGATGAACGAACTCCAAAACCAGCATGGCCTGGGCTACCTGATCATCAGCCACAATCTGCCTGTCGTTCGACATATCAGCGACAAGCTGGCGATCATGTATCTCGGCCGATTGGTTGAGCGTGGCGATTGCGAAAAGATCTTCGAGCATCCGGCGCATCCCTACACTGAGGCACTGGTGCGCGGTGTGCCGCAGCCCGATCCCGACAAGAGGCGGACGCTGCTGTCCATTGAAGGCGAGGTGCCCAGTTTGACCAACCGGCCATCCGGCTGTGAGTTTCATACCCGGTGCAAGTATGCGACCGATCGATGCCGCACCGAACGTCCAGAGGAAACAGCGCTCGGCGACGGACGAATTGTAACCTGCCATCACCCATTGATTGACTGAGGTCTAAAACCATGACGACGCTGCCGCCGATCGACTTCAAGCGCTATCCGTTGGACAAAGGCCGGGAGGCCGTTGCCGATATCGTTGACCGTTGCCGGACACAACTCGACCGGGACCAGTTCTGCTCTTTACCGGGGTTCTTCCTGCCCGACGCGGTCGTGTCGGCGGCGGCGGAGGCCGAGTCCTTGATTGATTGCGCGAATGCGGCCGCGTCCGAGCGGAACTGCTATCTCCAGCGAAAGGGAACGAGCAGCCTGCCGCCGGATCATCCTCGTAACATAATGAACCCTGCACGCTACAGGATGATCGCCGCCGATCTGTTTCCGGCGACATCTGCCCTGAAACGCCTCTACTTCTGGCCGCCTTTCCAGGAGATGATTGCCGAGATCGTGGGCGAGGAACGCCTGTTCCCGAGCGAAGACCCCCTGCAGCCGGTCAACGTCATCTGTTACAGCGAGGGTGATCAATCCGCTTGGCACTACGATTCGACCAATGCCTTCACCATGACATTGATGTTGCAGGCTGCGGACGATGGCGGTCTGTTCGAACTCGCGCCCAACACCCGGAAGGGCGAGAACGACGAAGATATCCCCTATATGCAGGAGGTACTCCGCGGCGAGCGACACCGGGTTAAGACCGTATCGCGTGAGGCTGGGGAACTGACGATCTTTCGGGGCTGCAATTCGCTGCACAGGGTGTCGCCGGTGCATGGAACGCGCAAGCGGTTGATGGCGGTCTTCGTGTACGAGACGGAGCCCGGTATCGTCGGCGATCCTGAGGTTAACATGACCGTTTATGGCCGGACCGGGCTGGAGGCGCAGCCGGCCGAATAGTCAGTTAGGAGAGCGCATTTGCTACTGAGAAACGGACAGGTTTTCGATGTCACGACCGGGACGTTCGCCCCCGGTGACGTCGTGATCGAGGACGGTCACATCAAGGAAATCGGCAGGGGCCTCGCGGTTGACGGTGGCGACGTCGCGGACATGAACGGCGCCTACCTGCTCCCAGGGTTTATCGATTGTCACGTTCACATCTGCGTCAATACGGAGACCGCCAATCCCAACAACCCCTGGCGCGACGCATTGCCGGGGACCATCGCCGTCTGGGCGGCCCGGGCAGCAAAACGAATGTTGTTGTGTGGCATAACATCGGCCCGCGAGGTAGGCGGTTGGGACTATCACGAGATTGCGGTGCGAAATGCGATAAACTCGGGCTGGATCATTGGACCGCGATTGTTTTGTGCCGGCAGGATCCTGACCCAGACGACCGCAACGACGCCTTACTTCCGGGGCATGTATGAAGAAGCGGACGGACCCGATGCCGTACGGCACGCCGCGCGCAAGCAGCTGGCGCACGGCGCAGACCTGATCAAGGTTATGGCGTCGGGTGCCATCACCTCGTCCGAGTACGAAAGCGCCGATGCCATCCAGTTCCGACCGGACGAGCTGCAGGCCGCCGTCGAGATCGCGAGCGACAACTTCAAACACGTTGCCGCGCATGCCCACTGCGACGCGGCCATCATCAACGCCTCGCGTGCCGGATGCCGGACGATCGAGCACGCGGCACTCGGTACCAAGCCGGCTTTCGAGGTTATGAAGGAATGCGGCACGGTCCTTGTGCCGACGCTGTGCACCATCAGCGCCATGTTCCGCGATGAGAGCTTCGCTGCACGGGTACCCGACCACGTCCGCGCCGAATATGCTCGCGTCGAGAAGACCCGGATCGCGGCGATGCAGGATGCGATGGCTGTCGGTGTCAGGGTCGCGATGGGAACCGACGTCGGGACACCCGGCAACCATGCCGGTGACAACATGCAGGAACTCGAGGTGATGGTGAACGATGCGGGGTTCTCGCCGCTCGAAGCCATTCGGGCGGCGACTGTAAATGCCGCAGAGGTTCTCGATCGCGGCGATCAGCTCGGCATACTCGCGGATGGCCGGATCGCCGACATCATTGCCTGTTCGGCTGATCCGCTCAAAGACATCTCAGCACTTCGCGATGTCTGCTTCGTAATGAAGGACGGCAAGGTCTACCGCGATGATCATGGTTTCGGACCGGGCGTCGAGGTTTCCGCGATCTGAGAGGGCGACATGTCGGCATTCGGAAGTTTCACCGAGTCGGTTCGCATACAATCGGTGAAGACGTCCGGTGCGATCATGCGGGTCGCCCAGGTGGGCAAGGGGCCGGATATCGTCTGGGTGCCCGGCGGGGACTCGCCGGCCGAGGCCTGGCGAGTCCAGATGACTCATTTCGCCGACCGTTTTCGCTCGACGTCGTACGATCCCCGCGGCGTCGGCGAGACTGAGTCCGACCCGGCGCCATGGAGCATCGCCGACTTTGCCCGCGATTGTGCGGAAATGATCGAACAGCTTTGCAAGCCGCCGGTGATTCTCTCGGGGTTGTCCATGGGCGGGCTGATCACGCAGCAGGTCGCCATCGACTATCCGCATCTCGTGCGACTGGCTGTACCGATGGGAACCGCCGCCTACATCGACGGATTTACCCGCGACTGGATGCAGGCCGAGATCGATATCCGCAAGGACGGCGTTGAGTTGCCGGCATACTTCCTGGCACCGCATTACGCGGCCTATGCGTTGCCGGCGAAGGTGCTTGGAGACCCGGCGATTTGGGAGCCGGTCAAGGCGGCATATAGGGCGCGCTTCGCAGGGCGCAAACCGCAGGACCTGATCGACCAGTGGGAAGCCTGCCTCGCGTTTGACTGCCGGGAAGGGCTGAAGACCTGCCCGGTGCCGGTTCACGCGATCTCATTCTCGGAGGACGTCCAGACGCCGCCGTCGATGGTCAAGGTCGTCGCTGATCTGGCACCGAACGGTCATTTCTACGAACTGCCGGGATTGGGGCATGTCTCGGTCGCGCGCCACGCCCAGGACGAGGTCAACGCATTGCTTCGCACGATCTTCGAGGCTGCGGGTCCGCCGCCCGCCTAGCCGGCGGCCTGTGCCGCGAGACGACGTTCCCGCCGATTGACCATGACCGAGTGCCAGGCGACGCAGACGAGGATCGCACCGCCGCATGCCAGCGTCGTGTTGCTCGGAATCTCGCCGATTACGAGGAACACCCACAGCGGTCCGAACACGCTCTCAAGCAGGATCAGCAGGCTGGCCTCGGCGGCGGGCAGATAGCGAGGACCGAGTGTCATCAGAAACGTCGCCGCCGGCAGGAAGACGATGGTGAGGATCAGTGTCAGGGTGATCTGGCGCTGATCGAAATCGAACGGCGTCGCCATCACATAGCAGACCAGCGCTGCGATGGCGCCGGAGATCGCGAAGACCTGGAGACGGCTGATGTCCGGGTGCAGCCGGAATAGCGTGAAGAAAGACGCCAACGACAGCGCGGCGCCTAGTGCCGAAAACACGCCAATGCCGCCGCCGCTGGCGAGAGAATCGCGGACGATGAAGGCGATCATGACAAATACGGCGACGGCTGCGGCCCATGTAAACCACGAGAGGGACTCGGCATAGAACACGCGCCCGATGATGGCGGCGAACAGCGGTGTCGCCGCGAGGATGGCGAGAGCATTGGCGGCGCTGGTGTGGGTTATGGCATTGATGAAGAAGAAGTACATGGCGACGCTGATTGCGGCCGCGACAACGACGACCCATGAGAACCGCGCGAGAAAGGCGCGCATGTCGCGGCGTTCGCGGATGACGATCAGTGAGCACATCGCGAGCGAGAGCATCAAGCCGCGCCAGAACAGAAGATCCAGCGGCGGCACGTCGATCAGGCGGATGAACAGGGCATCGGGGCTGACGAGCAGGACGCCGGACCCCGTCAGGAGCAGGCCTTTATGATGCGGTTTCATCCGCACCCAATGGCATAGAAAACGGTGAATGCCTAGTGTTTGCGGAACAGGCGGCCGAGATCCTGTATCCTATCGTCGACCCCTGCGAGGCGGAGGCAATGCCACAGCATGGCCTGGTTGCTGCAGATGACCGGCTTACCGGCTGCACGTTCGATCTCCTCGACGACGTCGATGGTCCGCAGGGCGCCGCAACTGATCAGGATGGCATCCGCGTCCGGCCGATCCACGGAAAGCGCAAAATCGACGAGGTAGGATGGCGACACGCGGATCATGTCGCGATCGTAGGAGAGATTAAGCCCTTCAAACGCGGCGATCTCGAATCCGGCCGCGGTCAGGTAGCGTTCGACGTTGGCGTTCAACTCGTCTGTGTAAGGCGTTGCGACCGCGAGGCGGTGTGCGCCGACCGTGTTCAACGCCTGGCGGACGGAACCCATCAGCGTCGCCGGCCGGGCACTCGGGGCGCCGGCCCGCAGTTCGGCCAAGGAACGATCCTCGCCGACCGCCACGGTGCCGGATGTGCACGCGAAGCAGACCACGTCGAGCCCATCGTCGGGTAGAATTCGACCGGCTGCTGCGGCGAGACTATCGGCGAGTTGCGCAAGGCTCTTGGTCGAGATGTCCTCGGGCATTGTCGCGCGCGAGAAGTAGACCCCAACACCCTCTGGCGCATGACGGATCATGTCCGCTTCGATGGTCTGTTCATTCGGTATAAGGACGAAACCGATCTTTGCCCGCCAGTTCCGTCCGGCATCAAGAACCACGTCTCGAAAGCTCGCTGTTGACAACCGGTCGGCTCTCTCGGGGGCCATTTAGGATGCCTCTCGTGGTGGTTTGACCACTCGATACTCAACGATGAACGGGCGGCGGCCAAACGAAATCTTCGCCGGTCAGCTCGTCGAGCACGGAAAGCCAAACGGCGAAGCCCACAAACCCTTGAAAGATAACGTTTTGAGCTCTGCGTTGGGCGCATGGCTCCTATTCTGAGGAGGCATTGGACCACATACATTCGGTTTGTTACGTATGTATTGCAACAAAGGCGGTCATAAGGGTCGCCTACCTTCGCAAGGAGGACATCGAGATGAACAAAGACGATCTGATCCGTCACTACAACGCAACACGCGGCAGCTGGCAGGCTGTCGTCGGCGTCTATGCGCTGATTGTCTCGAGTCTTTTCCTTTCCGCGTCCGCGGTGATGTAACGCCGCGTCGGTAGCCAAACACGGCTCGGCCGAAGCACCGGTCATTGTTCGAAAAAACTCCCTGACTTCAGACGACTACGCTGATTTCCCCTGTGAATGCGGGCGCAAATCCCTGCGCCCGCGCCAATAAATTCGTGCTGTCGTTGAAAAAAACTCGGCCGTTCAAATTCCGGTGTTCCCCTTGACACTGAGGCTCAAAATGAAATGGTGGGCCCGGGAGCTAGCAGGGTCCATAGGTTCATGATCCTGCTGCGGGGGAACCGAAATGACCGAACGGAGGTCCCCCGCGTGACGAATGCGGCGTCTGTCAACGGCGTCGCCAAAAACTAGAACGGTCAACAGGAGGCAACATTGTCAGAGAAGTATCAGCAAGATTTGGTCGAGCGCATGGCGGCCGAAGCAAGGCGCGGTCGTCTGTCCCGTCGTGAGTTCATCAGCTACGCGGGTGCTGCCGGCATCGCGACCACGGCTGCGGGCAGCATGTGGACCACTAAAGTCGCCCAAGCTGCGCCGAAGAAGGGTGGCACCTTTCGGTTTGGCGTTCACGACGGCAACACCAGTGACACCTTTGACCCCGGAACTTTCTATTCGGTGCAGCAGATCCAGTTGGCGCACACACACCGCAGCTACCTGACCGAGGTGACGAACGAGAACGGCCTCGGACCAGACTTGGCGGACACGTGGGAAGCAACACCGGACGCGAAGAACTGGACCTTTGAGCTGAACAAGGAAGCCACTTGGCACAACGGCAAAAAAGTTACGGCCAATGATGTTGTCGCGTCGATCAATCACCACCGTGGTGACGACTCGACGTCAGCGGTTAAATCACTGTTTTCGAGTATCGCGGACGTCAAGGCTGATGGCGACCACACCGTCAAGATCACCTTGAGTGAGGGCGTTGCCGACTTGCCATGGTACCTGACCGATTATCACATGTGCATTTGCCCGGCTGATGCCGACGGTACGATTGACTGGCAATCGGGCATGGGTTCCGGCCCCTATCGGGTCAAGGAGTTCGAATTCGGTATCGGTGGTGCTCTTGAGCGCCACGATGGTTGGCACCGCGAAGGCGCTTACTTCGACGCCGTTGAGTACGCGATTTTGAACGACCCGAATGCGAGACAGACCGCGATCGTCACCGGCGATGTTGACGCGATCACCTCGGTTGACCTCAAGACCCTCACGCTTCTCGGACGCGATCCGAACGTTGAAATCGACAACGTACCCAGCGGTTCGTCGATCAACCTGTCGATGTTCTGCGACACGGCACCGTTCGACGACGTTAATGTACGTCTTGCCCTGAAACACTCGATCGATCGCCAGGAAATGATCGACAAGATCGCTTTCGGTACGGGCACCATGGGCAATGACTTCCATGTTTCAGCGAATATGCCGTACTATCCGGAAGGTCTTGAGCAGAACGACTATGACCTCGACAAGGCGAAGTCCTACCTCAAGAAGGCTGGTCTTTCGAGCCTCAGCTGCGAACTGTCAGCTTCGGACAGCGTTTATCCGGGTGCCGTAGATATGGTCACGCTCTATCGTGAACAGGCCAAGGGTGCTGGTATCGATATCACGCCGGTTCGCGAACCGGCGGACGGTTACTGGGGTGACGTCTGGCTCAAGAAGCCGTTCGTGTTCGTAAAATGGGGTGCGCGTGGTACCCCTGACCAGATGTTCTCTATCGCGTACGCGGCCGATGCGGCGTGGAATGAGACGCACTGGAAAAATCCGCGGTTCAACGAACTGCTAACCATGGCCAAAAGCGAACTCGATGACGCCAAGCGCGCGGAAATGTACCGCGAGATGTGCCAACTTTCCCGCGATGACGGCGGAACGATCATCCCGTTCTTTGCGAACTTTGTTGGCGCTCGCCGCAAGAACGTCCAGCATAGCGGGCAGATTGCCTCGAGTTGGGAGTCGGATGGCGCACGCGCGTGCCACCGCTGGTGGTTCGCCTGAGCCTGATTGGCTGACAAATATGACCGGTGGGCCGGCGGCGCAACGCTGTCCGGCTCATCGGCGTATGCCGTGCCGTAGGAGTATTGCGTAGGCGATTCCGGGCCACCGGCTGACGCATTCGTGCAATCGATTCGCCAGATCAGACGCCATGCTGCTACACTGAAACTGCACGTTTCCAACGCTCAACAGATAACAAAAGAGGGGCTGACATGGGCGACGTAGGGGAAATCCTGGTCAAGAGACTGGGGTTGGGGTTGTTGACCCTGTTCGTAATATCATTGATCATTTTCTTCGCCGTTGAGTTGCTGCCGGGTGATCCGGCGCAGGCCGTGCTCGGCCAGGGTGCGACACCAGAGAATCTGGCGGCGCTTCGCAAGCAGATGGGCCTCGATCAACCGGTCTACGTACGGTACGGCAGTTGGTTGTGGGGCGCGGTGCAAGGAGATTTCGGCTCGTCGTTGATATCCGGAAAGCCGGTGACCGAGACCATAGTGCCGAGATTTTTGCAAACCTTGTTCCTAGCGAGTTACGCGGCCGTCATCGCCGTGCCCGTGGCAATTGTTCTTGGCATCGTTGTCGCCTTGCTGCGCAACAGCATCTTCGACCGTGTCGCCAACGTCGTCACACTGACGTTCATTTCTTCGCCGGAGTTCTTTCTCGGTTACATCCTCATCCTGTACCTGTCGGTCAAGACGGGCGCGTTTCCGGCGATTGCCAAGCTCGATGCAAATATGACGTTTCCCGAACTGCTTGAACGGACGTTCCTTCCCGCCCTGACCATGGTCCTGGTCGTCGTCGCCCACATGATGCGCATGACGCGGGCTTCGATCATCGCGCTGCTGTCGTCACCATTCATCGAGATGGCGCGTCTCAAGGGCATGCCGGCCTGGAAGGTCATCGTGAAGCACGCATTGCCGAACGCGTGGGCGCCGATCATCAACGTCATCGCGCTCAACCTCGCGTACCTGATCACTGGCGTCGTGCTTGTCGAGTTCGTGTTCGTCTATCCTGGGATCGGCCAGTTGCTGGTGGACAGCGTGACCAAGCGCGACTTCTCCGTTGTTCAGGCCTGCTGCCTGATCTTTGCCGCGACGTTCATTCTCTTGAACCTCACTGCGGACATCCTCGCGATTCTGACGAATCCGCGCCTGCGTTATAAGAAGTGAGGGACCGGACATGAACTACTTCGTTATTGGATACTATGCTCTGCTGATCGGTGCTTCATGCCTGTCGGCGTACCTCGGCAAGCGAAATGTCTTCGTTCTGCTGTTCTCGCTGACGCTGGCGTCGTTCATCTTCGGCATCGTTGGTGGTGAGCCTTGGCTGTGGACAATTACGGTCGCTGCGGGTGTGATCGCGCTTTCTGCCGGAACAGCTTACGCATTCCGGGAGTTCCTCATCGACGTCTCAATGAGCGGTATGGGCCGGGGACTTCGGGATCTGTCGGGTGTCATGCAAGGATTGCTTGCGATCATATTCGTCGGCGGGATTGTTCTCGCGGTCGTGTCTGAGACGCGCGTCTGGGAAGTCACGGGGTTAATGTTGGTCCTGGTCGCGGCAGTCGTTTTCATCATTGGCGCGATCTCCAAGGATGAGGCGGCCAAGGCCATCCGTGCCATGCCGCTGACAGCATCGTTCGGGTGTTTCGTTGTCATGACATACACCATCGCCGGCGTTTTTGCGCCGATCATCGCGCCGTTCGGCGAGGCTGACGTCATCTCGCAGACATTCGCTCCACCGGACGAACAGATGCTTCTGGGCGCCGACCAGCTAGGCCGCGATCTGTTCAGCCGTATTATCTACGGTGCCCGTAACACAGTCGGAATTGCGCTCCTCGCGGTGACCCTCGCGTTTATCATCGGCGCGATCGCAGGTTTGATGGCGGCGATCAAGGGCGGATGGTTCGATCAGCTCATGGGCCGCATCGCAGACGTGATCATGTCGATCCCGTCGTTGATCTTCTCGCTGCTGTTCCTCTCGATCTTCGGCACCAACGTGACCGTGCTGGTGATCATCGTTGCGATCGTCTATTCGCCCCGCGTTTTCCGGCTCGTCCGGGCGGTCGCGGGCAACATCGTCGTCATGGATTACATTGAGGCGGCCAAGCTTCGCGGTGAGGGGACGTGGTACCTGATTCGCAAGGAAATCCTGCCCAACTCGATGGCGCCGTTGATCGCCGAGTACGGTCTGGAGTTTTGCTTCGTCTTCCTTCTGCTGTCCGGCCTCTCGTTCCTCGGCCTCGGTATTCAGCCGCCAACAGCGGACTGGGGATCGATGGTGCGCGAGAATGCGACTTTGATCTCGTTCGGTGAGATCACGCCGTTGATCCCGGCGGCAGCGATTGCCCTGCTGACTGTTGCCGTGAACTTCGTCGTCGACTGGATGTTGTACCGGTCGTCCGGCCTCAAGACCTAAGGAGTAGACATCATGAAGCATCAAAAGAAGGACGTTCTGCTCGAGATCAAGGATCTGCGGATCGAAGGCTACGCCGACGAAAAGTGGAACGAGATCGTTCACGGCGTCGATTTGACGCTCCACCGTGGTGAGGTCATGGGGCTGATCGGTGAGTCCGGTGCGGGCAAGTCGACTATCGGCCTCGCGGCGATGGGTTTTGCCCGTGACGGCTGCCGGATTTCCGGCGGCTCGGTCGAGTTCGACGGCATGGAGCTCACGACGACGTCGGAAGCCGATCGAGTGGCTTTGCGTGGTTCGCGGATTGCCTACGTCGCGCAGTCCGCGGCTGCGTCGTTTAACCCGGCGCACAAGCTGATCGATCAGCACACCGAGACGCCGGTGCACTATCGCATCAAGAAGCGCATGGAGAGCCAGGAAGATGCGATGGAGCTCTACGAGCGGCTCCGCCTGCCGAACCCAAGGGAAATTGGTTTCCGGTATCCTCACCAGGTATCGGGTGGCCAGCTACAACGGGCAATGACGGCGATGGCCATGTCGTGCCGGCCCGATCTGATCATCTTCGACGAGCCGACAACTGCGCTCGACGTGACGACCCAGATCGAGGTGCTTCTGGCGATTCGCGATATCGTCGATGAGTTCAACACCGCCGCGATCTACATCACGCACGATCTCGCGGTCGTTGCCCAAATGGCGGATACCATCAAGGTGCTGCTCAAGGGTAACGAGGTCGAACAGGCACCGACCAAGGAGATGCTCGAAAACCCGAAGGAGGAGTACACCAAGTCGCTTTGGGCGGTGCGGTCGTTCCAGCGCGAACAGAAGTCGCGACCCGGTGGCGATGCGGTGCCGGTGGTTTCGGTCAAGAACGTCGATGCGTCGTACACCGGTTCCGAGAAGATCCTCGACGACGTGTCCTTCGATATCTATGCGGGCATGACTGTCGCGGTCGTGGGCGAATCCGGTTCGGGCAAGTCAACCACGGCGCGCTGCATTACCGGATTGTTGCCGCCGAGCAAGGGGACCATTGAGTTCAAGGGAGAGGTTCTGCCGCCTGACTATCGCGATCGGACGAAGGATCAGTTACGCCAGGCGCAGATGATTTATCAGATGGCCGACACGGCCTTGAATCCGAAGGTCCGGATTTGCGAGATCATCGGCCGGCCGCTTCAGTTCTATGCCGACTTGCACGGCGGCGAGCTCAAGACGCGAGTCGACGAGCTTCTCGATATGATCGAACTCGACCCCGCGAAGTTCTACTACCGATATCCGCCCGAACTGTCGGGAGGGCAGAAGCAACGTATCGGCATCGCCCGCGCGCTTGCGGCGGAGCCGACGTTCATCATTTGCGACGAGGTTACCAGCGCCCTAGATCAGCTGGTCGCCGAGGGAATTCTCAAGCTCCTCGATCGTCTGCAGAAGGAGCTCGATCTCGCTTACATGTTCATTACCCACGATCTCGCCACGGTGCGGTCGATTGCCGACGAGGTCGTCGTCATGAAGCAGGGTAAGGTCGTGGAGCAGGGGCCCAAGACGGAAATGTTCACTCCGCCACATCATGCTTACACGGAACTGCTGCTTTCGTCCGTGCCGGAGATGGACCCCGATTGGTTGACCAAGGTGGTCGAGCAGCGCGGTGTCGACAACATTGGCGAACAGGCGATGAAAGAAGCCTGATTGTGCCGAAGCGTATTTCCAGGCCCTGTACGGCTGACGCCGTGCAGGGCCTTCTCAGTTGTCTCTGCACATGGCTGCGTTCATGGTGGAGTATTCAGAGAATGCCGGCATGAATGTGGTGCATCCGCTGGGCACGGCGACAGACGTTCTGGGCGACGACCCGGCGTATCTGTCGACACAGCTGATTACCTGCATTGGTAACAAGCGAGCGCTATTGCGCCCGATCGGGGCCGGGCTCGATCAGGCGCGAGCGTCCCTCGGTCAGGAGCGCATTTCTTTTCTGGATTTGTTCTCCGGCTCCGGCATCGTGTCGCGATACGCCAGACAATGGTGCCGTTCTATCCTGGCCAATGACCTTGAGCGGTACAGCGAGATTACCAACTCCTGCTACCTCGCGAATCGTGAGACGGTACTTGGCCACCACCTCGAAAACTACCTGCGGGAACTCCAGGATGTGATTCGCGAGAACTGGGCGCCCGGCTTCATCGCCGAGTTGTACGCTCCCCGCTCAGACGACCGGATTTTTCCCGGGGAGCGGGTTTTTTATACCCGGCGCAATGCAATCTATCTCGATACCGCCCGTCAGGCGATCGCCATGCTGCCGGCGCCGATCCAGACCTATTTTCTTGGACCATTGGTTGCGCAGGCATCGGTTCACACGAACACGGCAGGCGTATTCAAGGGGTTCTACAAGAACGAGGACGGCATCGGTCAGTTCGGCGGCCGTGGCCGCCATGCGTTAAGCCGGATTCTCAGGGATATCGAACTTACTCTTCCCGTGCTGTCGGACCATGTTTGCCCAGCAACCGTGACACGGATGGATGCGAATGAACTGGTCCGAAGCACAGACCGGGTCGACATCGCCTATGTCGATCCACCATATAATCAGCATCCCTATGGCTCGAACTACTTCATGCTGAACCTGCTTTGCGACTATCGTCGCCCCGACCGAATTAGCCAGGTGTCGGGTATCCCGGCAGATTGGAACCGGTCGCGATACAACAGGCGTCAGGACGCCGGCGACGCGTTGTTCGATCTTATCGACGCCTGTCCCGCTCGCTTCGTGCTGCTGTCTTATAACTCCGAGGGTTTCATCGGCAGGGAGAGTTTTCTTGCGAACCTCAAACGGTTCGGCCGGACACGCGTAACCGATGTTCGTTACAACACGTTTCGGGGCTCGCGAAATCTGGGCTCACGTGACATGCATGTCACGGAACACCTCTTCCTACTCGACAAACGCTAAGCGATCGCCGGTCAGCTCGCTGACGCGAGTTCGGCTTCCTTGGACAGGCAACGGACGACCTGCAGACGCGCGACCGACTGCTCGATGTAGCGTTCAAGGTCCTCGCCCTCCATACGGTCGCCGTCTGGAGTTACGGCGGCCGACTTGCGTTCGGCAATGTCGTACATCTTCGCCAGCCGTCGGACAAGATCGTCGATAAACGGCTCCCATTCGCCTTCATGCCGGCGGATGACGTACTCCGCGATGTCCGCGTGGGTTCTGTACTTCCACCAGTCCACTTGCGGGACGGGGCCGCACTGGCTGTTGAGCGCCCACGCATATCCCAGGACTTCCGCTTTCGACATCGCATCGATGGCGGCAGTCGTGGAGTCGGTTTGACCCGTCGTCGGAACCGCCGTAACCATGACTGACGTGCCGCTGCCTTGGCTGGTGGGTTGACTGGTGACGGTGACGGTTTCGGCGACTACGAGGGCGGTTCTGGTCGGTTCTCCTGTCACAACCGTTGTGGACACTGACGAATCGGATGCCAGTTCGCCCTGCTGTTCTCCGTCACTCGTGCTGACTGGCCCGTTGCTCTTGGCGTCGGCGGACTCCGAGCTTCCGTCCTTTTGGTCGGACCGCTCGCCGACCTCAAGTGCCGCGCTCTCAACGGATATCTGCGCCACCTGCTCTGGCGAACTGATCGACAGCCAGAACGCGCCGGCACCAGCGATGGTGATGCCACCCAGAATGCCGAGAAGGACAAGAAGACCAGACCGGCGTGGCCCATCGCTTGCCCTGCGATCCCGGGAACTGTCCGAAGCTCTTCTGCGCGGCGCGCTGTCGCTGGCACGACGGCGCGGCTCGAAATCGGAACTGCGTCGCCCACGGGCGGCAGCCAGGTTGGGCGCGGAGCCCGGGGCCGAATCTCCATCCGCGCGGCGGACCAGAATGTTGTTAACCCTGAGAACCAACTCCCGAATGTCGATGGGTTTCGTCAGATAATCGTCAGCGCCGAGACCGAGCGCCATGAGGCGATCGTCGATCCGTTCCCTCGCCGTCAGGATCACCAGCGGCGCGTTCGTCAGTTCCCTAATCTTAAGGATGTGCGGCAGGGCGTCGCCGTCCGGCAGTCCAAGGTCCAGAAGGATCAAATTGACCGGGGTTCGGGCCAGGACCTCAAACATTTCCGTGCCGGAGGATGCCGTCAGAACACTGTGGGTGGCGTTCTCAAGGCCCTTCTTGACGATCTCTCTGAGGACATCATCGTCCTCAACGATCAGGATGGTTTGCGACTTGGATATCATGACTGCTTTCTACATCAGCAATACCGGTCCGCAAACCCGTACGACCCCCATGTGACGAATGGGATACTCTCGATGATCTTATCGAACGCTCCGACGGACCTTGCTGTCCCGCGTCCGTCGAATTCTGCCCTTGTTCGGCCCTATTTCGGTATTATCTGAACAGGACAGCCACGGGTGGCGAGGGCGGAGACGCGCTGAATGAAATGGTTGATCAGAGCCGGGATTGCCGTTGCCATTCTGGCGGCGGGAACGGTCGTAACGGTGGAGCGCTCGGGTGGCGCATTTGCACACGACTGGCGGACGGCGAGCCGGGAGTCCGTCGGCATTGCGCCGGATCCGGCGGCTTATTCTGATCCCGTTATTCAGATCTATGCCGCCCGGGCGTGGAGTTGGCGTGGCTACTTCGGCGTTCACACGTGGATAAGTACGAAGCGCGCCGGCGCCGAACGATACCAGGTTCACGAGGTCATCGGTTGGCGCGCCTATCGAGGCATGTCTGTCGTGACCTCTTCGGGCCGACCGCCGGATGGACGTTGGTTCGGTCGGACCCCGGATCTGCTGCTCGACTTGCGCGGGCCGCAGTACGAAATCGTGATCGACAAGATTGAGGACGCGATTGCGCGCTACCCCTTTGCCGATCGCTACACGGTCTGGCCGGGACCCAACTCGAACACTTTCACGGCGTTCGTCGCTCGCGAGGTTGCGGAACTTGACGTTGATTTGCCCCCGACCGCGATCGGCAAGGATTACCTGCCCACGGGCATCGTCGCCGAGGCGCCGAGCGGTTCCGGCTATCAAGTGTCGTTGGCCGGTCTGCTTGGGGTCATGGTCGCTGCCGAAGAGGGGCTCGAGATCAACATTCTCGGACTGACGTTTGGCATTGATCCGCTCGACCTGGCCGTCAAACTGCCCGGGATCGGCAGAATAGGTCCGGACGACACCTGACCTTTGGGGTCGCAGACGAGGACGAGACATGAGCATCTGGGGGAAAATGATCGGCGGGGTTGCTGGGTTTGCGCTCGGCGGGCCGATCGGCGCGTTGCTCGGCGCACTTGCAGGGCATGCCGTCGACAAGATGAGGGTCTCGGGCGAACCGATCGCCGAAGGCTATGCCGGTGTCGGTCCCGGCGCCGGTTTCCAGGAGTATGACCAGCAGTCGCGACAGATGGCCTTCACGGTCGCGGTTATTGCGCTCTCGGCGAAGCTGGCCAAGGTCGATGGTCGCGTGACCCGGGACGAGATCGACGCATTCAAGCGGGCATTCAACATACCGCCCGAGGAGATGGAAAGCGTCGGAAAGTTATTCAACGAAGCGCGCGAGGACTCGACCGGATTCGAGCCCTATGCCGACCAGATCGCCCGGATATTCTCCCGCGATCCGGCGATGCTCGAAGAACTGCTCGGCGCGCTCCTGCACATCGCGCACGCCGACGGCGAGTATCATCCGAACGAACGGGATTTCCTCGCCCGCGTCGCGGCAATCTTTGGCTTCGGGCCGACCGCGTTTGAGCGTATGGAAGCAACCTTCCTGCAGGGAAAGGATGCGGTCGATCCCTATCAGGTTCTCGGAGTTGACAAATCGATCTCTGACGAGGATCTCAAGTCCGAGTATCGACGCCTGATGCGCGAGCATCACCCCGACCGCCTTGTCGCCGAGGGGTTGCCTGAGGAAATGATCGAACTGGCCAACGAGCAGGTCGCGGCAATCAACGCGGCGTACGACAAGATCCGCAAGCAACGCGGGATCAAATGACCGCCGACCGGTGGTCGTCCCCGAATTTCGACGCTCGGCCCGAAGGTGCGTCGGTCGACATGCTGGTGCTTCACTACACGGGTATGCCGTCTGCCAATGACGCACTGGTCCGGTTGTGCAATCCCGACGCGAAGGTCAGTGCTCACTATCTGGTGGACGAGGACGGGTCGGTTCACGCGCTGGTCGACGAAGAAAATCGCGCCTGGCATGCGGGCGTTGCCTACTGGCGCGGACACACGAACGTGAACGCCCGGTCGATTGGCATTGAATTGGTCAACCCGGGCCATGAGTGGGGTCTGAAACCCTTTCCGGATGCGCAGATGGCGGCACTATCCGCGCTGGCAAAGGATATCGTCGTGCGCCACGCAGTTCCCGCTCGGAATGTCGTCGGTCACTCCGACGTTGCGCCGCGACGCAAACAGGACCCTGGCGAACTGTTCGACTGGCGACGGCTGGCGGATGTCGGTATCGGCCTTTGGCCGGCGGCAGGAGAATTGTTGTCCGGCCCGTCGGGTGCGGACGTTGTCCATCTGCTCAACGAAATTGGCTACGAGACGGAAGACATGACAGCGACTCTGACAGCCTTTCAGCGGCGCTTCCGGCCCGAGTCCATCGATGGTGAGGTCGATGCGGAGACGGCGGCGTTGATCGATGCAGTCGCTGCCCAGGCGAGGCGTGCCGATTGACGTGGAAAGCCAATTGGCGGTAAACCGTGCGTGCGTCAGATGGCCGGATGGTCGCCGTTGCCGTCCTTTGGGTTCGGCAGGGGAGGAAAGTCCGGGCTCCACGGAAACATGGTGCCGGTTAACGGCCGGCGGGGGCGACCCCAGGGAAAGTGCAACAGAGAGCAGACCGCCTGGCCAAGTGCCGGGTAAGGGTGAAAGGGTGCGGTAAGAGCGCACCGCGCTACTGGTAACAGTGGCGGCACGGCAAACCCCACCGGGAGCAAGACCAAGTAGGAACGGCGGGTCTTTTGACCAGACGGGTTTCCGCGTCGCTGTTCGGGTCGGTCGCGCGAGGCGTTCGGTAACGGGCGTCCCAGATGAATGGCCATCACCTGCTTGCAGGTACAGAACCCGGCTTACAGGCCATCTGACGCAATCAATCGACCGTTAACGGCACGTTGTTAGATTTTCGTGCAGCGCGGAAACGCTGGCGAATCAAGCATTTCGAAACCATAAATCCGTTGACCGCCCATTAAATCCCATGATATCCCAAGTAATCCCATAGTATCCCATCATTCGATACCGTTGGGATGGAGCCGTCGCGTACTGGCCCGGCGCGGCGGATGCTGAGGGCATTGGGCGAGACAGGCGACAAGGGACTGTTCTGTGGCTTTGCTGGTCGGGCGGCATGTCAACAAGATCGACGCGAAGGGGCGCGTGTCCGTGCCCAAGCCGTTCCGTGCGGCCTTCGCAGAGCAGGAGTTCGCCGGTCTTTACGCCTATCCCCTGTTCCGTCACCCTGCGATCGAGGCCTGTGACGAACGTTTCATGAAGCGTCTGAGCGAAAGCATCGATGCGCTCGATATGTTCTCCGAGGATCAGGACGACCTCGCCACCATCGTAATGAACAATGCAGAGGCCTTGCCGTTCGATCCGGAGGGGCGAGTCATGATGCCGAGAGCCTTTCTTGAACACACGGGAATCAAGGATAAGGCCGTTTTCGTCGGTCGCGGCAGTCGTTTTCAGATCTGGGCTCCAGAAGCGTTCGAGATACAGAACGAAAAAGCCTACGAGCGTGCTCGGGCCCGTGGCGCCACGCTGAAACTGTCTGATAACACCGGGGGAGAAGCATGAACATCGCGTCTCCCCATGTTCCTGTCATGGCTGCCGAAGTCGTCGCGGCACTTAGTCCGCGTGATGGTGCGACGTACCTGGATGCCACGTTCGGCGCGGGCGGATATACGCGTGCGATTCTAGACACCGCGGCGTGCGCCGTTTGGGCAATCGATCGCGACCCCGATGCCATTGCGCGAGGGAATGCGTTGGCGCGGGAGTACTCGGGCCGACTGACCTTCGTCCATGGCCGCTTCGGCGACATGTTCGAACTATTGTCCGAGGTTAACGTTAATGGCCTCGAGGGCATCGCGCTCGATCTCGGCGTGTCGTCCATGCAGATCGATGATCCGGCCCGAGGCTTCTCCTTTCGGGCGGATGGTCCACTTGACATGAGAATGGGGCAGGAGGGGCCGTCTGCCGCCGACGTCATCAACGAAATGGCCGAGCGGGAACTTGCCGATGTCATTTTTCGTTATGGCGAGGAGTGGGCATCTCGCCGGATCGCGCGTGCGATCGTCCAATTGCGCGAACGCGAACCGATCACCCGAACAACGCAGCTCGCGGAGGCGGTTCGCGGTGTCATGGTGCGGGCCAAGGATGGGATTGACCCGGCGACGAGAACCTTCCAGGCGCTTAGGATTTACGTGAATGATGAATTGGGCGAACTGGGGCGGGGGCTCCGGGGCGCGGAGAGACTTCTCGCGCCCGGCGGCAAGCTCGCCGTTGTGTCGTTTCACTCACTTGAGGATCGCGAAGTTAAGCGCTTCCTGCGCGAGCGGTCTGGCGCCAATGCCGGTGTTTCCCGGCATGCCCCGGCAAGAGGGCCGGGCCGCGAGCCCAGTTTCAACCTCCCCGGGCGAAGCGCCATTAAGCCCGGCGCCGAAGAGGTGGCGGCCAATCCGCGCGCCCGTTCCGCTCGCTTGCGTGTTGCCGAACGTACTTCCGCACCGGCTTGGCGTGAGGAGTACTGAGTATGTTCAGGATCGCGACACTGATCAGCATGGCGACCGGCGCTCTCCTCGCCGTATTCGTCTTCGCCATCAAGTATGAGGTCCAGGATCTCGAGGCAGAGTTTTCGCGCCTTAGTCGTTCAATCGAACGGGAACGCCAGGCAATCCACGTTCTGACCGCGGAATGGAGCCATCTGAATGAGCCGGCACGGCTGCGCGCCCTGGCACGCGACCAACTCGGCCTCGACCAAATCAGTGTCGACAGGTTGAGGGCGCTGGACCGCGTGCCGTTGCGAGCCGTTCCCGAATTGATCGGTGATCCCGAAGATGAAAACAACGCTGGTACCGCGCTCGCCGCGGCGCCATCGCCGACACCGGCAACGCCGCGGGTTGCGGCCAAGGTTCCCAGCCCTGACGACGGTTTGGCACGGATCGAGGCCGCGCTTCGTGAAATGAGCCCTGGAGGGCCACCCGAGTGAGCACTGCGAATCACGCAGCCACACGTTCTACCGGGAGCGCCGCGACCCCTCGCGGCGCAACGCGCATTCGGATGGACGGCGTCCGCAAGCGCGCGCTCGATATCGGCCGCAATCGACTTCTGGTGACGGGCGCCGTCATCCTGCTCGCGTTCGGATCGGTCGGGGCCCGGTTGGTCGATCTGATGATCACGGACGGTTCTACGCTGGTGCGCACCGAGATCGTGAAGCCCGGCAGTCGCCCGGTCGTTTCGCGGGCGGATATCGTCGACCGAAACGGGTTCGTCGTCGCCACGAGCCTGCCGATCTCCTCACTCTACGCAGACCCCTCGAAAATCCTCGATGCGTCCGAGGCCGCCGACAGGCTAATCAGTGTTCTGCCGGAGCTCGATCGGCGCGTTCTGTTGGAGAAACTTCAACTTGAACGCCAGTTCGTCTGGTTAAAGCGGGGGTTAACCCCCGAAGAGAAGTATGAGGTCAACCGGCTCGGCATTCCCGGCCTGGCGTTCCGCCGGGAGGAATCGCGGGTCTATCCCCACGGTCCGTTGTTGGCGCACGTGGTCGGATACACGGATACCGACGACAAGGGAATTGCCGGTGTCGAACGCCAGTTCAACGATGCGTTGGCCGGGTCGGCGGAGCCGCTGCAACTCTCGATCGATATCCGCGTTCAATCCCTCATGCGCGACGAACTAGTTCGCGCCGTCGAGGAGTTCGGTGCGATCGGTGCGGCCGGCGTGGTCGCCGATATCGAGACCGGTGAGATTCTCGCCATGGTCTCACTCCCGGATTTCGATCCGAACATCGCTGGCTCCGCGGGCGACGAGTCGGCCTTCAATCGGGTGACCAAGGGCGTCTACGAGATGGGATCGACCTTCAAGCTGCTGACGGCCGCCATGGCGCTCGATGCCGGGGTCGTTGACATAACGGGCGGCTATGATGCGTCTAAGCCGATCCGTGTCGCTCGGTTCACCATCACCGATTATCACCCGGAGAACCGTTGGCTCACGGTCCCCGAGATCATCATTCATTCATCCAACATCGGCTCGGCGAAGATGGCGCTCGACGTCGGCATCGAAGGTCAGCAGGACTACCTCCGGCGATTCGGCATGCTTTCGCCGGCGGACGTTGAACTTCCGGAGGTTGGCGCGCCGCTCTACCCGCGCCGGTGGCGTGAGATCAACACAATGACGATCTCTTTTGGCCATGGAATTGCCGTAAGTCCGCTGCAACTTGTTGGTGGAATTGCGGCGCTGGCGAATGGCGGTGTGCTTCGTAAGCCGACGTTGTTGGCCCGCCGGACCTCGGATGCGCAGCTATTGGGCGAGCGGGTTCTGAAACCGCGCACATCGGAGATCATGCGGGGTCTGATGCGCCTGGTCGTTACCCGCGGCACGGGCCGCAAGGCGAATGCGGACGGTTATATGGTCGGTGGCAAAACTGGGACGGCGGATAAGCTAGGCGCCGCCGGATACAGGGACGACAAACGGATTGCGTCCTTTGTCGGGGCATTTCCGATCCAGGCTCCGCAATACGTAGTGTTCGCGATGGTTGACGAACCGAAAGGCATCAAGCGGACGTTCAACTATGCAACAGGTGGCTGGGTCGCGGCCCCGGTTGTCGGGAACGTGGTGGCAGCCATGGGGCCTCTGCTAGGTATCCAGCCGACGCAGGATCAGGAGGACGAACGTCCGCTGGTGGCGGAGGCCGCCCGATTCGTGAAGACATGGGGGCGGGACGGTGAAGCTCAATGATTTACTGGCTGGTGAGGGTGGCGGCGTGACAATCGATCCGGCTCAACTGGATACTGAGATCACGGGCGTAACGGCCGACTCCAGGCGGGTTCGGCGAGGCAATCTGTTCGCCGCGCTGCCCGGCACACGCGACGATGGACGGCGTTTCATCGTCGATGCGGTTGAGCGGGGTGCCGCAGCTGTTCTGGCGCCCGAGGGGACCAAAGTGACCGATCTGCTGCGCAAGGTCGCGTTGATCACCGACAACAATCCCAGAAAGCGCTACGCGACCATGGCGGCACGGTATTTCGCTCGCCAGCCCGAAACGGTTGCCGCCGTCACCGGCACCAACGGCAAGACATCGGTCGCGGTGTTCCTGCGCCAGATTTGGGCGCGACTGGGATATCCGGCGGCGAGTGCCGGGACCCTCGGCACAGAGGTTTCCGATGCCGGTGAGGATATCTATCTCGGCGGTAGCCTGACGACTCCGGATCCTGCTGAACTGCATGCGATGCTTGCGGAACTCAAGGGCCGTGGCGTTGAGCACCTGGCGATCGAGGCCTCGTCTCACGGTCTTGACCAGTATCGACTGGACGGTGTCGCCATTCGCGCGGCAGCCTTCACCAACCTGAGCCGCGACCACCTCGATTATCATGGTGATGAGAACCGGTACTTCAACGCGAAACGTCGGCTGTTCAGCGAACTGCTCCCACACGATGGATGTGCGGTTCTTAATGCAGATCATCCGCGTTCCGATGAGCTTCGTCAGCAGGCACGTGAGCGCGGATGTCGGGTGATAACCACGGGTTTCGATGGCAAGGAAATTCACCTGCTCGAGCAGCATCCTAGTCCTGGTGGGCAGCGACTTGTGGTTGAGCTGTTTGGTCAACGTATCGGCATCGATTTGCCGCTTGTTGGATCCTTCCAGGCTTCCAATGCTCTCATCTCTCTGGGCTTGGCCATCGGCTGTGACGCTGACCCGGAGGCTGCGTCGGTAGCGCTTTCGGGGCTTCGCAGTGTTCGTGGCCGTCTGGAGAAGGTCGCCGAGCTCGAGAACGGCGCGGCGATCTACGTCGATTACGCTCATACACCCGATGCGCTCTCGACTGTGCTGTGCGCCATCCGTCCCCATGTTAAAGGTCGGCTCGCAGTGGTTTTTGGCTGTGGCGGAGATCGCGATTCCGGAAAACGACCGCTAATGGGGCGCGCGGCCTTTACTCATGCCGACCGGGTCATCGTGACCGACGACAATCCAAGGACAGAAGACCCCGCGGATATTCGAAAACAGACCATGGTGGGCTGTCCGGATGCCGTTGAGATCGGCGACCGTGCTACGGCCATTCAGGCCGGTGCTCAATCGCTTGGGCCCGGCGACGTTCTGGTCGTCGCCGGCAAGGGCCACGAGCAGGGTCAGATCGTCGGCGATCGCACCATTCCATTCGATGATGCCTCGGTCGTTCGGGCGGCCTTGTCGGAGGTGAGGGGATGAACGCTATCTCCACAATAACCTTACCGCTGTGGACCGCTGCCGAGATCGCCAAAGCCACGGGCGGAGCCATCATTGGCGGCCCCGAATGGTCAGTGACCGGAATCTCCATCGATTCACGAACGATCGCCAAGGGCGATCTGTTCGTTGCTATCGTGGGGCCCGTCATGGATGGCCACGATTTCACCGCTGCCGCCAGAGCCGCCGGCGCCACGGGATGTCTCGTTGCCCGTAGTCGGCTGAACGAAACACAGGCCGGGCCGACGATTGCCGTCGACGATACGTTGGTGGCGTTGCAGGATCTGGCTCGCGCCGCCCGCAGGCGCAGTAACGCGTCGGTGGTTGCGGTCACCGGTAGTGTCGGCAAGACCGGTACAAAAGAAATGCTGAGTCACTGCCTCGCTGCCCAAACTGGCGCCGAAGGGCGTGTCTCATCAACGGTCGGCAATCTGAACAATCACTGGGGGCTACCGCTCAGTCTCGCCCGGATGCCGGCGGATGCGGCATTCGGGGTTTTCGAGGTTGGGATGAACCATGCGGGGGAAATTGAACCTTTGTCGCGTATCGCCGCGCCGGATGTTGCGTTGATCACCGCCATCGAGGCCGTACACATCGAGTTTTTCAACTCCGTCGCCGATATCGCCCGGGCCAAGGCCGAGATCTTTGCCGGCGTTGTCGATGGCGGCGCCGCCGTGCTGCCCCGCGACAGCGAACACTACGACCTTCTCAGGGATCTGGCGTGCGATGCGGGCATCGAACGAATTGTCTCGTTCGGGCGTCATCGCGACGCAGACATGCGAATGCTCGAGATCGATCTCGGTGACGACGGCTCGAGGCTCAGCGTATCCGTAGAAGGCACGCCGCTCAGTTACCGGGTCGCCGTTCCGGGCGCTCACGTCGCCAGCAACAGCCTTGGCGTTCTGGCCGCCGTCAACCTTTTGGGAGTTGACGTCGACGCTGCTGCATCGGCTCTGGATACGCTCCAACCGGTGGCTGGCCGCGGCCGCAGGTTGGATATAGCGGTCGAAGGCGGGACGGCCCTGCTGATCGACGAGGCATACAACGCCAGCCCAGCCTCAATGCGTGCCGCGATGCAGACGGCAGCGCTGGCGTGTCCCGGCACCGACGGCCGACGGATCGCCGTTCTTGGCGACATGCTGGAGCTCGGTGAGGTGGGAGAAGCGGCGCACGAGGCGCTTGTCGATACTGTCGCAGATGCCGGGTTTGACCGGGTCTACGCGACGGGAGCCCTGATGGCGTCACTTTGGAGAATGCTGCCCACCGACATCCGCGGGGCTCACTCACTTGATCCCGAAGAACTGGCGAGGATCGTTGCCGGCGAAGTTCGCCCGGGCGACGTGATCATGGTCAAGGGATCCAAGGGCAGTCTGGTGAGCCGGGTCGTCGAGAGACTCATCGCGGGCGGCGGATTGTAGGAGAGGTCTCATGCTTTTCAACCTACTGGTCCCGCTTGCCGAGCAGTTCTCCGCCTTGAACGTCTTCCGATATCTGACGTTCCGCACCGGTGGCGCGGTCGTCACCGCATTGCTGCTGAGCTTTCTGTTCGGACCGGTGATCATTCGCATGCTCAGGAACCGCCAGTCCGCTGGTCAGCCGATCCGCGACGACGGTCCCGAGGGGCACCTGCTGACCAAGAAGGGCACGCCAACCATGGGCGGGGTACTAATCCTGATCGCTATGGTGGTTGCGACCCTGCTCTGGGCTGATCTTACGAATCCGTTCGTGTGGGCAGTTCTGGGCGTTACCGTCGCATTCGGCTTCATCGGTTTCCTAGATGATTTCCTCAAGGTCAGCCAACAGAACAGCAAGGGGCTACCCGGGCGTCTGAAGATCGTACTGCAGGTTGCGATCGCGGGCGTCGCGACCTTCTGGATTCTTTCGCACGTGCCGGTCGAGTTACGCACCACGCTCGCGGTGCCGTTCCTCAAAGATGTGCTGCTCGATTTCGGCTGGGCATTTGTCGCGTTTGCGGTTCTCGTCATGGTCGGATCATCGAATGCGGTCAACCTGACCGATGGTCTCGATGGTCTCGCCATCGTGCCTGTGATGATCGCCGCCGGCGTGTTTGCGCTGATCGCGTACCTCGTTGGTAACACCGTATTCTCAAACTACCTCCAGATCCATTACGTGCCGGGTACAGGTGAGCTCGCTGTTTTCTGCGGTGCCATCGTTGGTGCCGGGCTGGGATTTCTCTGGTACAACGCGCCGCCGGCCAAGGTGTTCATGGGTGATACGGGCTCTTTGGCCCTTGGTGGCGCGCTAGGCGCCGTCAGCGTGGTTACCAAGCACGAGCTGGTCCTCGCCATCGTTGGAGGTCTGTTCGTGCTAGAGACCATTTCCGTCGTGGTGCAGGTGTTGTCGTTCAAGCTGACCGGACGCCGCGTGTTCCGCATGGCCCCGCTGCATCATCATTTTGAGCAGAAGGGATGGGCCGAAAGCACCATCGTCATCCGCTTCTGGATCATTGCGTCGATCCTAGCTCTTGCCGGGCTCGCGACCCTGAAGCTGCGATAGGAGCGCCGAGGTTGATTCCCGTCACACCCTTCTCCGGATTGCCCGTTGCAGTTCTCGGTCTCGGCAGGGCCGGACTGGCGTCCGCGCGGGCGCTAATGCAGGGGGGTGCGACCGTTTGGGCCTGGGACGACAGCAAGGCGCCACGGGATCAGGCGACTATCGCCGGTGTGCCGTTGTTGGACCTAGCAACATGCAACTGGCGTGAGCTGACGAGCCTCGTCTTGTCTCCGGGAGTTCCCCTGCATTATCCGGAACCCCATCCGGTCGTCACCGCCGCACGCGGTGCCGGATGTGAGATCATCGGCGAAGTTGAGCTGCTCGCCCGCACCGATCAGGCGGCGACCTACGTAGGGATCACGGGAACCAACGGCAAGTCGACGACCACTGCATTGCTCGGGCATATCTTCCGGTACGCTGGTCAGAAGTCAGCCGTTGGTGGCAACCTGGGACAGCCTGCACTGGATCTGGAACCGCAAGGATACGGCGGCACATACATTCTCGAAATGTCGTCGTATCAACTCGATCTCACCACGACCGCTCGGTTCAACACAGCCGTTCTTCTGAACATCTCGCCCGACCATATAGACCGACACGGAACATTCGCCGGTTACGTCGAGGCGAAAAAGAGGATATTCGCGGGCCAGACGAACGAAGACGTTGCGATCGTCGGTGTCGACGACGAGACGGGAAAGGCAATCTACGAAGAGATTAGCGCCGAAGGTGGCCGTAGGGTGATCGGCATCTCCGCGACACAGGAAACAGCGGGTGGCGTTTACGGCCATGCGGGCAAACTGATCGACGATCTGGATGGACACCACAGGGAGATCCTCGACCTACGGCGCGTTCGCACCTTGCCTGGTGAGCATAACTGGCAGAATGCCGCTGCTGCTTATGCAGCCGCACGGGCCCGCGGACTGCGGGACGTCACGATCGTCGAGGCCATAAAGTGCTATCCTGGGTTGCCCCATCGCCAGGAAGAAATCGCCGGCCCGGATCACATCCGATACGTCAACGACTCCAAGGCGACGAATGTCGACGCCGCGGTCCGGGCGCTTGTTAGTTACGACGATATCTATTGGATTGCCGGCGGCCGCGCCAAGGAGAGCGGGTTCGACGTCCTTGAGCGCGGCCTCGGCCACGTTCGCCATGCTTTGCTGATCGGCGAGGCAGCGGTCAAACTCGCGGCGTACCTCCAGGACAAGGTGCCGTACACGTTGTCGGGAACGCTCGACACGGCGGTGCGGCAGGCCCGAACCCTTGCCAGAGGTCAGAATGCCAAGTCACCGGTGATTCTGTTGTCGCCGGCATGTGCGTCTTTCGACCAGTTCGAGAACTTCGAGGCTCGTGGAGACGCGTTCCGCGCGATCGTCGGGGAACTCGCCGGTGAGAACGTACAGGTCAACGGAACCACGGGAGGACTGGCATGACGGCCGTCGCTCGCACGGACACCAGCCTTGTTGGACGCTGGTGGTGGACCGTTGATCGCTGGATGCTGTTCGCGGTCGCGTTGCTCGCCGTGATCGGCGGCATGCTGACGCTTGCGGCGTCGCCGGCGGTTGCCGAGCGTATCGGGCTCGATACCTATCACTTCGCCACCCGTCAGATGGTCTTCCTGCCGCTGGCCTTCGCTGTGATGATCGGGGTTTCGCTGCTGACGCCAAAGGGTGTCCGCCGGTTCGCGTTGATCTTGGGTGCCGGCGCCATGGTCGCCATCGCGCTGACCTTGCTTGTTGGCGCCGAGATCAAGGGCGCCACGCGCTGGATCCACTTCGGTGGATTTGCCGTACAGCCGTCCGAGTTCATCAAACCGGCGTTCGCGGTCGTCGCCGCATGGCTTTTCTCGCGTCATTGTCTCGACGAGCGTTTCCCGGGCCACTTCATGGCGACGGGGCTGTTTGTGCTGATCGTGACAATGCTCGCGCTTCAGCCGGATATCGGCATGTCGGTCGTGGTCGCCGCGGTATGGGCAGTCCAGTTCTTCCTTGCGGGACTGCCGTTGTTGTTCGTGTCCCTGCTCGTCCTGTTATTCCTTGGCGGTAGCGTAGCAGCCTACTTCTCGTTCAGTCATGTCCAATCGCGCGTCGACCGATTCTTCGATCCGGCCGCTGAGGAAGGGTACCAGGTCCGCCGAGCGCTCGAGGCCCTGCAGGATGGCGGGCTCTTTGGCCGGGGGCCGGGAGAGGGGCGTATCAAGGAGGCCCTGCCAGATGCGCACGCCGATTTCATTCTAGCCGTCGCGGCCGAAGAGTTCGGCCTCATTGCTTGCCTGTTGCTGGTCGCGCTGTTCGCCGGGGTCGTCGTTCGCGGGCTGGCCAAGGCGTTCCGCGATGATGACCTTTTCGTCATGCTCGCCGCAGGGGGGCTGACCACTCAGTTCGCACTTCAGACTCTGATCAATATGGCATCGACCTTGAACATGATTCCGCCGAAGGGCATGACCTTGCCGTTCATTTCCTATGGTGGATCGTCGACACTGGCGATCGGTATCACACTCGGCATGATCCTGGCGCTGACCCGCGAGCGACCCGGGGGACGGGCATTATGACCATGCCCTCGACCAGGTTGATTGCCCTCGCGGCCGGCGGTACGGCGGGCCATGTTTTCCCCGCCGTGGCACTTGCCCGTGAGTTGGAAGCACGCGGTTATCGGCTTGCGCTTGTGACGGATCGCCGAGGTGGCGCCATCAGCGGACTCGACAACATCGATGTTCACCATGTGAGCGCGGGCGGTCTTGCCGGCAAGAGCCTGATGCGCCGTGCCGCCAGTGTGGCCGAACTGGGTTTCGGTGTGCTGCAGGCACGCGGCATCCTGAAGCGGCTGCGTCCCGATGCTGTAATTGGGTTCGGCGGATACGCATCTGTGCCGCCGATGATTGCCGCGAGTCTTCTAAAGACCCGGACTGCGATCCACGAGCAGAACGCCGTGCTGGGACGGGCGAATAGATTGCTCGCCGGCAGTGTCGACAGAATTGCCCTTTCGTTTGAAAACTCCCGCGAGCTGCCCGAAGGCGTCATCGGCAAGACAGTTCACACTGGCATGCCGGTCCGTCCGGAAATCGCTGCACTCGGGGCGATGCTCCGCCGTTCCTCGGAGGATGGGCGCGTTTCGATCCTGGTGACAGGCGGCAGCCAGGGCGCCAGCATCCTGAGCGAAGTCGTTCCCGCAGCTGTCGCTGCGCTCGATGCCGCAGATCAGTCACGCCTTCGAATTGTTCAGCAGTGCCGGTCGGAGGATCTAGAGGCGGTGCGATCCACTTATGTGCGGTTGGCGGCGGACGTCCAACTTGCCTCGTTCTTCGACGATATGCCGGACCGGATCGCAGAAGCCGATCTGATGATCTGCCGTTCCGGCGCGTCGTCGGTTGCCGAAGCGCTGGCCGCCGGCCGGCCGGCCATCCTCGTGCCCTATCCGTATGCCATTGATGATCACCAGTCGGCGAACGCTCACGCGGTCGCGGAAGCAGGCGCGGGTTGGCTGATGGATCAATCAATCTTTACAGCGGACCGACTGGCCGAAAGGCTGAGGGCATTCCTAACGACACCCAGACTGATCGAGACTGCCGCCAACGCGGCGCGCCGCGCGGGCCGTGCAGATGCCGCGGCTCGATTGGCCAACATGGTAGAAGACCTCGTCAACGGCGACACCGGCGGGGACCGGAGGACGGCGGCATGAGAACCATTCCGGTCGATCTCGGCGTCGTTCATTTTATCGGAATTGGCGGCATCGGCATGAGCGGTATCGCAGAGGTTCTCCACAATCTGGGCCATGCCGTTCAGGGTAGCGATATCGCCGAAAACGCCAACGTGCAGCGACTCCGTGCCATGGGGATCATTGTTGCAATTGGTCACGCGGCGGAGAACCTCGGCGAGGCCGGTGTGGTCGTTATTTCCTCGGCGGTCAAACCCGACAATCCGGAGGTCGCGGCTGCAAGAGCCAGACTGATTCCTGTCGTGCGGCGAGCAGAAATGCTCGCGGAACTGATGCGCCTCAAAGCCAGCGTTGCGGTCGGCGGGACGCATGGAAAGACCACGACAACATCGATGATTGCCGCACTTTTCGACGCCGCTAACTATGACCCGACCGTGATCAACGGCGGTATCATCAACGTCTGGGCCTCAAATGCGAAAGTCGGCGAAGGCGACTGGATGATCGTCGAGGCCGACGAGTCCGACGGCACGTTCGTCAAGCTGCCTGCCACGATCGCCGTCGTGACCAATATAGACCCGGAACACCTCGACCACTACGGCTCGTTCGATGCAGTGCGGGACGCCTTCGTGACCTTTGTCGAGAACATCCCATTCTACGGATTTGCCGTACTGTGCGCCGACCACCCCGAGGTTCAGGCCCTTATTCCCCGCGTTTCCGACAGGCGAGTCGTGACGTACGGATTCAGTCCTCAGGCGGATGTTCGGGCACTTGATATCACTGCCACGACCGAAGGCATGAGTTTCCGTGTGGAGATCGTCGACCGGCGCGGCGGCGAAAAGGTCGGGATCGGCGATTTGCTGTTGCCGATGCATGGTCGCCACAATGTGCAGAATGCTCTTAGCGTCGTCGCGATCGGGCATGAACTCGGCATCGGCGAAGATGTCATTCGCAAGGCGTTGACTAGGTTCGGCGGGGTAAAACGACGCTTTACCCAGACTGGAGTCGCCGGCGGTATTACTGTGATCGACGACTACGGTCATCATCCTGTCGAGATACGCGCGGTTCTGGATGCCGCCCGTGACGCGACCCGAGGTCGGGTCATCGCCGTGGTACAGCCGCATCGTTACACCCGCCTGCATGACCTGTTTGAAGAGTTCTGCGTGTGCTTCGATGCCGCCGACCAGGTGTTAGTGGCTGATGTCTATCCGGCTGGCGAGGAGCCGATAGCCGGTGCAGACCGCGACTCGCTGGTTGCCGGCATGCGTGAACGCGGCCATCGCCAGGTCGAGGCGCTTCCCGAGTCCGGGCAGCTCGCCGCGATGATCGTCGAGCGGGCCAAGCCGGGAGACTTGGTGGTTTGTCTCGGCGCCGGGAATATCACTCAGTGGGCCAATGCATTGCCCGGGGAGATCGCGAATCTCCTCAATGAGACGTCGGAGGCGGTGGGATGATGGCTTCTCGTCTGTCATCGAACGATGTCCTCGCCCGCCTGCCGAATGTGCGGGGTGCCTATGAGTGCAATGCGGCGATTTCCAAGTTCACCTGGTTCAGAATCGGCGGCCCGGCAGAGGTGTTGTTTGAACCGGCCGATCGCGATGATCTCGCATCGTTTATGTCGGCTTGCCCCGACGACGTACCGGTTACCGTCATCGGCGTCGGGTCAAACCTCCTCGTGCGCGACGGAGGCGTTGACGGGGTCGTCGTTCGCCTCGGCAAGCCATTCAGTGGTGTTGCCGTCGTCGACGGATGCATCAACGCCGGTGCCGGTGCGCAGGATGTGACTGTTGCGGCGCGGGCCAGGGATGCGGGGATCGCCGGTCTTGAGTTCCTGTGTGGCGTGCCGGGAACCGTAGGCGGCGCTGTGCGCATGAATGCCGGTGCCTACGGCAGGGAGCTCAGCGACGCGCTCGTCGACGCGGATGTCATCCTACGTGACGGTACGCAGCGGCGGTTCGCGGGCGGGGAACTCGGCTTCGGCTACCGCCATACCGCACTGGCGGAGGACGCGATCGTGGTTTCCGCGCGCCTTGCAGGCGAGACAGCTGATCCCGGAGACATCCGGCTACGAATGGAGAATATCCGCGCAAACCGCGAGGAGAGCCAACCACTGAGGACGCGTACCGGTGGGTCGACGTTCCGAAACCCTGAAGGTGACAAGGCCTGGCGATTGATCGACGCCGCCGGATGCCGGGGGCTCCGGCGTGGTGCGGCGATGGTTTCGGAGAAACACTGCAATTTCCTGATCAACACGGGTGGAGCGACCGCGGCCGATATCGAAGGGCTTGGCGAGGAGGTCCGGCGCCGGGTCCGCGCCTGCTCGGGTGTGTTGCTGGAGTGGGAGATCCGGCGAATTGGGACACCCGCGATCGGAATTGAGGAGATCGAGCCATGACCAAGAATGTCGCTGTCCTGATGGGTGGATGGTCTGCGGAGCGAGAGGTCTCACTGGTGACGGGTGCCGCTTGCACCAATGCTTTGCGTCGAGCCGGATACTCCGTGACGTCCGTCGACGTGCAGCGCGACATGGGTGCATTGCTGACACGATTGTTCCCCCGTCCCGACGCGATCTTCAACGCGTTGCACGGGCGGTTCGGAGAAGACGGGTGCGTCCAGGGACTGCTCGATATCCTCAACATTCCCTACACCCATTCCGGGCTGATGGCCTCGGCAATCGCCATGAACAAACCCAAGGCGAAGCAGATCTTCCAATCCGAGGGCATACCGGTTGCGGAAGACATGATCGTCTCGCAAGAGATACTGATGGCGGGAGATCCGATGCCGCGACCCTACGTGGTTAAACCACTCAACGAGGGGTCGAGCGTCGGGGTTCACATCGTTCGCGAAGGTGACAACAACGTACCCTATGACGAGGCCGGATGGCCCTGGGGCAATCAGGTCATGGTCGAGAAGTTTATTCCCGGTCGCGAGCTTACCGTTGCTGTCATGGGTAAAGGCGATCAAGCCAAAGGAATGACGGTCACCGAAATCACAACGAAACGAGGTTTTTACGATTACGACGCAAAATATGCGAATGGCGGTTCGCACCACGTCGTTCCCGCCGACGTGCCCAAAGCCGTTTTCGACGAGGCGATCCGTCTCTCGGAGCGTGCACATCGGGTTCTTGAATGCCGCGGCGTATCGCGTGCCGACATGCGTTTCGACGGAGAGGCGGTTTACATGCTCGAGATCAATACCCAGCCCGGCATGACGCCGACGTCACTTGTTCCCGAGCAGGCAGCCGCAATCGGCATGTCGTTCGAGGAACTGGTCTCCTGGATGGTGGAGAACGCGGAGTGCGACGCATGATCGGATTCGGAAACCCGGCAAAGGACGGAAAACGCAAACCGCGGAAGCGGGCGCAGCCCGTTTGGCGGCGCACCAGTTTCCAGGTTGCCGCGTTCGCCGCGGTGGCATTCACCATTGGCGCCGGCGGATGGTGGTCCTGGCGGTCAGGCATCGTCGATCATTACACGGAGATTGCCGCCGAGAAGATCGTCTCGGCCAGCGCGAAAGCCGGCTTGCGGGTTGAGGAAGTTCTGGTCGTCGGTCGTGAGGAAACGGAGAGCAAAGCATTGCTTGATGCGCTCGGCGTCAGCCGAAGCGCGCCGATCCTTGGTTTTGACGTCGAATTGGCCCGCCGCCGTGTCGAGAGCCTCCCTTGGGTTCGTTCGGCTTCGGTCGAGCGGTTGCTGCCGGACACGATCCTCCTCAGCGTTGAGGAACGCCGCCCGCTGGCATTGTGGCAGAACAAGGGGGAGTTCGCGCTGATCGATTACGAAGGCGTGGTCATCGTGCGGGAAAATCTCACTCGCTTTTCCAACCTGTTAACTGTCGTCGGCGATGATGCACCGGCGCACGCCGCTAACCTGCTTGAGATGCTTGGATCGCAGCCCGAACTCATGAAGCAGGTGAAGGCGGCCATTCGTGTAGGCGGGCGACGTTGGAATCTCCGGATGAACGACGAGATTGACGTGCGCCTGCCGGAGCAGGGTGCGGCCACGGCCTGGCTCAGGCTGGCGGAGTATGAGCGCGACCATCGTGTTCTCGAACGCGATGTCGATGTTGTCGATCTTCGGGTGCCTGACCGACTGATCGTGAGAAAGACCGGATCGGGCGACAATGATCTGCGCACCGTCGGTGCGGATGGTCAGGAAACTTAGGGCGTTTGCCGGCTTGCGGCGAAGCATGAGGGACACGTACTAGACATGAAGAACGGGAACGGGACCAGTAGACCCAAGAATGGGTTGATCGCCGCGCTCGATATCGGAACGACGAAGATTTGCTGCCTGATCGCCAGAAACGGCGAGTTCGGCCCTCAGATCGTCGGCACCGGGCATCAGGTATCGGCCGGCATACGAAACGGGGCCGTCGTCGACATGGACGCCCTGGAGACGGCCATTCGGGCGACTGTTGAGACGGCCGAGCAACTCGCCGGCGACAACATTCGTGACGTCATCGTCAATCTTTCCAGCGCGAGTATCCGCTCGCGTCTTATCGCCTACGAGGTCGCGACAGCCGGACACCGGATCGACGAGGCGGATCTTCGTCGATTGCTTGATCCAGACGCCTTGCCTGCCGAAGAGGATGGGCGGGAGCGGCTGGCTGTCGTTCCCGTTGGTTACAGCATCGACGGCACGCGGGGGGTACGGGATCCAATCGGCATGTACGGTGATCGGCTGGCCGTCAATCTGCATGTTATCAGCGCCTCGTCGGCCGTCATCAGAAACGTCGAGACGGTCGTCGAGCGTTGCCACCTCAATGTGTCGAAGGTCGTGGTCGGACCCCAGGCATCTGCGATGTCCTGCCTGGTGGGCGACGAGACGAAGCTGGGCGTCACCATGATCGACATCGGCGGCGGCGCGACAGGCGTCGCCGTATTCTTCGACGGAGAACTCATTCACACCAATGTTATTCCGGTCGGCGGCGCCCATATCACCAATGACATCGCGCGCGGCTTGTCGACCCCCCTTGTTCAAGCGGAGCGGATCAAGACCTTGTTCGGCAGCGCCATCCCGTCGTCGAGTGACGACCGGGCAGTGATCGAGGTGCCGCTGATCGGCGAAGAGGGAGCAAGCGAGGCATCCCAGGTGCCACGATCCATGCTGGTCGGTATCATCCGGCCACGGGTGCAGGAAATCATGGAGTTGGTTCGAGACCGACTGACCGAGGCGGGCTTCGATCACGTGTCGGGCCCGCGGGTCGTTCTGACCGGCGGGTCGGCGCAGTTGCCCGGTATCGCCGATGTCGCGGCGGACATTCTGGATCGGCACGTGCGGGTCGGACGCCCGCGTCCGATGCAGGGGCTCGCCGAATCGGTCTCCGGGCCAGCGTTCTCGACGGTTGCCGGTCTCATTCACTACGGCACCAGGCGGCCAACGGAGCTGGCAGCTGAGATCGTCCGTCGGCCGGACGCCGGGGCAGGTGGAATTGGTCGTATCGGCCAGTGGCTAAAGGAAAATTTCTAGTCAGCGTCAATTGAACGGTGGCGGCCGTTCATAAGATGAAAACCATTTTGGGATATTCGGAGGGCAGAATGAGTATCAATTTACGAGTACCGGAACGCGAAGGAGTGCACGAGATGAAACCGCGCATCGTTGTCGTTGGCGTCGGCGGCGCCGGCGGAAATGCGGTCAACGACATGATCGCTTCGCAACTGGAAGGGGTCGAGTTCCTGGCTGCCAACACCGACGCGCAGGCGCTCGGCGCCTCCAAGGCGGATCGAAAGGTCCAGATCGGTGTTAACGTTACCGGCGGGCTGGGTGCAGGTGCGAAGCCCGACGTTGGCCGGGAGGCCGCCGAGGAGTCGCTCTCCGAAATCATGGAACACCTGGACGGTGCCAACATGGCGTTCGTTGCCGCCGGTATGGGCGGCGGTACCGGTACTGGCGCCGCGCCGATCATCGCTAGGGCATGCCGAGAGAAGGGCATTCTGACCGTCGGCGTAGTAACCAAGCCGTTCCAGTTCGAGGGCGTACATCGCATGCGGCTTGCTGACGAAGGGATCGAGGAACTTGAACAGTACGTCGACACGCTGATCGTGATTCCGAACCAGAACCTGTTCCGGATCGCGAACGAGAAGACGACGTTCGCTGAAGCCTTTCGTATGGCGGATCAGGTGCTTTATTCCGGCGTCCGAGGTGTGACCGATCTGATGATTGTGCCGGGCATGATCAATCTAGACTTCGCCGATATTCGCTCCGTCATGGGTGAAATGGGCAAGGCGATGATGGGTACCGGTGAAGCCGAGGGTGAGGATCGTGCGATCCAGGCCGCACAGGCCGCGATCGCCAATCCGCTGCTCGACGATTCCTCGATGAAGGGCGCCAAGGGCGTGCTGATCAATATTACCGGTGGTGACGACCTGACGCTTTACGAGGTCGACGAAGCCGCCAACCGAATCCGCTCCGAGGTCGACGAGGAAGCTTACATCATCTTTGGCTCGGCACTGGATGACAGCCTTCAGGGCAAGATCAGGGTGTCCGTCGTCGCAACCGGAATCGATTCGAATGCCGAACGCCGCCCGGCACCGATGGTGCTGCGTGCCGAGAAGCCGGCACCGAAGCCGGCCGCGCTGCCGAAAACCGCGGACGCCTCGACTGAGCCGCTGGTGCCGTTCCGCGCACCAGCTGCCGAGATGCCGGCCGCCGAGGCTTATGCCATGGCCTCTGATGACGAAGCCGTCGTGGAAGAAACTGCGACTGTTGCGGCGGTAAACGGCGATCAGCCGCAGATGTTTGGAGAACCGGCCGACCTGACTACTGATGCCGCGGTCGGGTCTGCCGGGGTCGAGACGCCGGAATCGGATGTGACCGATGCGGAGAATGCAGACGACGCTGCCGAGACCACCGCGACTACCGATGCCACGGCGGAAATCGCCGATGAACCGTCCGATACATCTGCAACGCAGGCGCCTGCCGCAATGCCAGCCAAGGGCGCGACCGACGCCTTCATTCCCCCGAAGCCGGTGGCGGCCGATGGCAGGGAGCCTGCATCGCCGTCCAATCCGTTCGCCGTGTCTGACATGGTGAATGGCGGCAAGGGCGGTGCCTCGACCAAAGTCACGCGCCTTCCGGGTACACGGAAGGCCGGCAACCTGCTTGACCGGATCATGCGCAAAGGCACCGAGAAGTCACAAGCCACAGAAACGGAGAAGTCCGTATCTCGTGACACATCCGCATCACCGGCGTCTCCTCTGAACAACGTCGTCGGCGCGCCCTCCAAGCCCGCGCCGGCTGCGCAGCCGCTCGACTGGCCGCAGCGTGAGACGGCCAGCGCGAGCAGAGCCAATGAGCCGACGTTGTCGGGCGGTGGAGAGCCGCCGGCAACTGCCAGCACCGGCACCGACGGGCCGCAGCATCATATCGGCGCGCTAGACCCGGTCGATCGCATTCCGCAGAGTAAGCCCGAGGAGGATCTGTTGGATATTCCGGCCTTCCTGCGTCGTCAGGCAAACTGACTGCATCGAACGAGGTTTCGTGTATTTCGGCCCCACATTCTGCCCTCGTGGCGACCGAGTACCGGATAGTCGATCATTACAGCACGGAGCGTCCAAGTCGGGCGCTCCGTCATTTTAATGTTATTTAACAGTATGTTAAATGCAGTTCGCTAGCGTAACAAAACGTAACAAAGAGTGAATTGTGCGCGACTCGACGGGTTGTTAGACATCATACAGGAAATAAGGGCTTAACCGTCCATGTTGGGGCACGGGCCCAGGGAGAATTTAACCGCATGTCGGATGTCACGAATCAGCGCCCGCGGGTCCAGTCCGATGGTAATTCCATGATGCAGCGCACGCTCAAGACGGCCATTCATTGCCAAGGCGTCGCCTTGCATGCGGGTACGAAAGTTTCGATGACGCTTCTTCCGGCCGAACCGGATACGGGCATCGTATTCCGCCGCACGGACGTGGCCGGAAAGGGCGCCGAGATTCCCGCGTTGTGGGATCGTGTCGTCGACACGCGTCTCTGCAGTGTTTTGGGTAACGAACAAGGCGTGACCGTGGCGACCGTTGAACACCTGATGGCTGCCCTCGCCGGTTGCGGTGTTGACAACACGATCATCGAAATCAACGGTGCCGAGGTGCCGATCATGGACGGCAGCGCCGAGCCGTTTGTATTCCTGGTGGAATGTGCCGGCGTTGTCGATCAGGACGCACCACGCCGGGTCATCCGGGTGTTGAAACGGGTTTCCATCGAGCACGACGGCAGCCGCGTCGAGCTTCTTCCGTCCGAGCGTTTCGGGGTCGACATCGAGATCGATTTCGAAAGTGCCGCGATCAACCGCCAGCGTCTCATGCTGCGTGTCGTCAACGGCGCATTCAGCAAGGAGATTGCGAGCGCACGCACCTTCGGCTTCCTCCACGAGGTCGAGGCGATGCGGAGCGCGGGTTTGGCCAAGGGCGGTTCGCTCGAAAATGCCATTGTCGTTTCGGGTGATAAGATCCTCAATGAGGACGGCCTTCGCTTTGATGACGAGTTCGTGCGTCACAAGGCGCTTGACGCGATTGGCGACATGTATCTTGCCGGCGGTCAGATCATCGGCTCGTTCGTTGGTTACCGCTGTGGTCACGCGCTGAACAACAAGCTGCTTCATGCACTATTCGCGGACAAGGATGCTTGGACGTTTGATATGCTGCCGGCCGATTCGGAGACTTGCGTGCCGTACGGTGTTCTGACCGGCGCGGATGCCGGAGACAAGGCCGTCGCATCCGCCTGATCGGCTGATTTCCTGCCTTTTCGACGTATCTCATGTCTCGTCACCGCGCGTGACCGTGATATACTGCGGCTGCCCGCCTCGGGCGGCGCACGATGACGTCTCCGGGCTCTACCAAGTACTGAAATGGCCGACGAAAATCTTCTCACTTTGCGTATTCCGTCGACGGGCGAGGTCCGGTGTCTGGCATCTCGATTCCTTGTGATGGCCGCGCTGATCCTGACGCTCGCCGCTTGTGCTGCCGACGATGAGACCCCGTACGTCGAGAGGCCGGTGCACGAGCTCTATAACTCCGCCAAAGCGATGCTCGACGAGGGAGCGTACACGCAGGCCGCCAAGGCCTTCGATGAAGTTGAACGCCAGCACCCGTATTCGAAGTGGGCCACCAAGGCCCAGATCATGGCAGCCTATTCGTACTATCTCGACAACGACTACGACGACGCCATCATCGCGCTAGATCGGTTCATACAGCTCAATCCATCACATCGTGATGTACCGTACGCGTACTATCTCAAGGGATTGAGCTACTACGAACAGATATCCACAGTCGATCGCGACCAAGCAATGACCGAGAACGCGTTGTCGACGCTTAATGAACTGCTGACCCGCTTCCCGGAAAGCACGTACTCGCGAGACGCCAAGATCAAGGTCGAGTTGACGTACGATAGCCTGGCTGGCAAGGAGATGGAGATCGGCCGCTACTATCTGTTCCAACGCCAGTACCTGGCGGCGATTAACCGCTTCAAGCGGGTGGTTGACGAGTACCAGACGACGACGCACGTGCCGGAAGCCCTGTTGCGCCTGACCGAGGCATACACGGCGCTTGGCCTTGATGGCGAGGCCAGGAAGACCGCTTCGGTGTTGGGGCACAACTTTCCGGGCAGCGAATGGTACGCCGAGGCCTACGCCCTGGTGCAGGGCGCGCCAACGCCTGGCGAGGAGCCCGCCGGCGAGCCCGAGGAAAGTTGGTACAAGTTCTGGTGATGTTGGTAACGGTCCGCCGGGAGTTCCGCTGACATGCTGAGCGCGCTTTCAATCCGCGACGTTGTCCTGATTGAAAAGCTCGATATCGAGTTCGGCGACGGCCTGACCGGGCTGACCGGAGAAACCGGCGCCGGTAAATCGATCCTGCTCGACGCACTAGGCCTCGCCCTTGGGGCTCGGGCTGAACAGCGGTTGGTCCGCAAAGGAGCGGAACAGGCCGCAGTGACGGCGACCTTCGACGGCGTCGAAACGCTTGTCGCACCGGTGTTGAGCGAACACGGTCTTGAGCCGCCGATTTGCGAGGAAGGACTGATCCTGCGCAGGGTGGTTTCGCGTGACGGAAAATCGCGGGCTTTCGTCAACGGAGAAGCGGTGACAATTGCCGTCCTCCGGGCGTTGGGCGACCGGCTCGGCGAGATTCACGGTCAGTTCGACAACCAGAGACTCCTCGAACCGTCTCAGCACAGGGAACTTGTGGATTCATACGGGAATCTGGGTCGGCAAGTCGCCGAAGTGGGACGTTTGTGGTCGTCTTGGCGGGAGGCAGTTATTGCCGTCACCGACGCGGAGGCGCGACTGGCAAAAGCCAGGCAGGAGGAAGAGTTCCTGCGCCACGCAGTCGACGAGATCAATGCGTTCGACCCTAAGACTGGCGAGGATACTGAACTCGCCGAGCGTCGCGCTCTCCTGATGAATGTGGAGAAGATCACTGGCGCCCTTTCCGATGCCCGCGCGGCACTCAACGAACCGCGGGACGTTGCTGACGCTCTCCGGCAGGCCGCTGCCGAGATACAGCGCCTTCAGGACGCCGTCGGTAGCGGTTTCGACGATCTGCTCGGTGCGCTTGATCGGGCGGCGAACGAGACAGACGAGGCGCTGGCGGAAATCGATCGGCTGGGCTCCCAGGATGAACTGGATCCGCGCGAGCTTGAGGAAGTTGAGGAACGGCTGTTCGGTCTGCGCGCTCTGGCGCGTAAGCACGGGGTCGAAGTTTCGGCACTGAGCAAACTGAAGGAACAGATGAGGTCCGATCTCGCGGCCATTGAGGATGGCGGTGCTTTGCTCGAAGAACTGAGAACGGCGGCCGACACGGCGTGCAGCGCGTATGTGGATGGGTGCGGTAAGCTCTCTGCCGGCCGCGCCAGTTCCGCTGAGCGACTAGCTGCCGCCGTCATGGGAGAGTTGCCGCAGCTCAAGCTCGCCGATGCGCGGTTTGAGATCACTATTGATCGGCTCGATGAGGAAAGCTGGTCTGCACACGGACAGGACCGAGTCACGTTCGCCGCCGCGGCGAACGCGGGCGCCGAACCCGGGCCGATCGGCAGGATCCTATCAGGAGGCGAACTAGCGCGATTCATGCTCGCGTTGAAAGTCGTCGTGGCCGAGGCTGATCCCGTGCCGACCCTCGTCTTCGACGAGGTAGACAGTGGTATCGGTGGTGCCACCGCGGACGCGGTCGGCGAGCGGCTCGCGACCCTTGGATCGGCGTCCCAGGTTCTCGTCGTCACGCATTCGCCGCAGGTCGCGGCTCGGGCGGACCGGCATCTGCGTGTCGCCAAGCTCGCCGGCGAAGATGTGGTGCGGACGATGATCGAACCGCTCGATGACGACGCCCGCCGCGAGGAAATCGCTCGCATGCTCTCGGCTGCCGAGGTTACCGACGAGGCGAGAGCGCAGGCGGCCAAGCTTCTTGCGGGGCGCGGCACGACGGCGCGGGGGGCCGCGTGAGTACCCAAACGGACGGACGGCCCGTTGAGAGCCTGAGCGAGGGTGACGCGGCCGCTGAGCTTGAGTATCTCGCAAGAGAAATCGCCAAGCATGACCACGCTTATCACGGTGACGATGCGCCGCTGATCAGCGATGCGGAGTACGATGCCCTGCGTCGGCGAAACGACGACATCGAAGCCCTGTTCCCGGACCTAGTGCGTGAAGATAGTCCGAGCCGGCGTGTTGGCGCCAAGCCATCTTCCAAGTTTTCCAAGGTGACCCATTCGATGCCGATGCTGTCGCTCGGCAACGCATTCACGCGCGAGGATGTCGATGAGTTCATTGACCGAATTCGGCGATTCCTGAGTCTGAGTGCCGACAATGAGGTTGCGGTCTCTGCGGAACCCAAGATCGATGGATTGTCGGTCGCGCTGCGCTATGAGCATGGCAAGCTGGTTCAGGCGGCGACGCGGGGTGACGGGGCGGTCGGTGAGAATGTGACGCGCAACATAGAGACGTTGCCCGAGGGCCAGATACCGAAATCGATTCACGATTCGCTTTGTCCTGCCGTCCTTGAGATTCGCGGAGAGGTCTTCATGACAAAGTCGGACTTCTCCGCACTCAACGCCCGCCAGGCCGAGACCGGCGGAAAACTGTTCGCCAACCCGCGCAATGCCGCCGCCGGCAGTCTTCGGCAACTCGATGCCGAAGTCACCCGGTCCCGTCCGCTAGCATTCTTCGCTTATGCCTGGGGAGAGGTTAGCGAAGCTGTCGCCGAAACGCATACCGGCGTTCTGCAGCGTTTCGGGGAGTGGGGGTTCCCGACCAACCCGCGCACCCGGCTTTGCAGGGGAATTGATGATATTATGGCGTTCTATGAGGCGCTTGAAACCGACCGCGCGGGTCTCGATTACGATATCGACGGCGTGGTTTACAAGGTGGATCGCCTAGATTGGCAGCGGCGCCTCGGTTTCGTGAGCCGCGCGCCGCGTTGGGCGATCGCCCACAAGTTTGCCGCAGAGAAAGCGGTTACAATCGTAAACGACATCGCCATACAGGTCGGACGAACGGGATCACTGACCCCCGTCGCCCACTTGGAGCCCGTCAACGTTGGCGGCGTGCTCGTCAGTAGGGCCACGCTGCACAACGGCGACGAGATAGAACGTCTCGGATTGAACGTCGGTGACGAGGTCCGCGTTCAGCGCGCCGGTGACGTGATCCCACAGGTCATCGAGGTCACGCGAAAGAACAGCAAGGGGATATACGAGATCGACCCGGTCTGCCCGGTCTGCGGGTCGCAGGCCGCCCGCGAAACGGGCGAGGTCGTATTGCGCTGTACCGGTGGATTGATCTGCGACGCCCAGGCGGTTGAGCGAATGAAGCATTTCGTATCCCGAGACGCCCTCGATATCGAGGGATTCGGCGCGAAGAACGTCGAGCAGTTTCACGCGCTTGGATGGATTCCCACTCCGGCGGCGATTTTCCGGCTGCATGAGCATGCGGACGAGCTTGCCAGTCTGGAGGGGTGGGGCGAGACCTCGGCGAAAAATCTACTCGCCGCGATCGAGGATCGCCGCTCGATCCCGCTCGACAAGCTTATCTATGCACTCGGCATTCGCCATATCGGTCAGACCACGGCCAAGCTGCTTGCACGGAACTACGGAAGCTTCGAGAACTGGCGCATGGCGATGGAGCAGGTCGGTGTCATCGGTAGCGAAGAGCGGCAGGACCTGGTCAGCCTGGATTCGATCGGTGATGCCGTGGCCAATGCGCTCGGTACCTTTTTTGCCGAGGAGCATAACCGCGAGGCACTCGACGATCTTGCGGCGGAACTGTCGATTGCGGATGTCGCCAAGCCGGACAAGTCGGGTTCCCCCGTCGCAGGCAAGATCGTGGTGTTTACGGGCACCCTGGAGACGATGTCGCGAAGCGAAGCCAAGGCACGGGCCGAATCTCTTGGCGCTAAGGTATCGGGCTCGGTCTCGGCGAAGACGGATCTCGTCGTTGCCGGCCCAGGCGCCGGATCGAAGGCCCGCAAGGCCAAGGAACTCGGGGTTGAAACGGTCGATGAGGGCACCTGGCTCGCGATGGTCGGCGATGCGTGACATCATCGAGGCAATCGAGAACCTATTGGTATCGACATCGATGCACGGCGGCGAAGCGAAGGACAGCGCGGATATCCTGCTGGAGAGTATCCCCTGGCGCAAGAAGCCGATTGCGGTCGAGCCGCGGACGTTCCCCGTTGTCGAACAGCGGCTGGAGGAAGCCTGCAGCAGTCATGGCGCTCTCGGCGGTAATGCCCAAACGCTGACGAATGCCGTCATGGCGGCGCGTGACGAGCTGGCATGGGTCACGCCGTGGGGCGAGTATCTCGAGCACGCAGACATGGCAGCGTTGGTGCAGAACTTCGCGTTCACGACAATCATCGGTCCCGGACATCCTCTGGAGGCCGACGGCGTGCTGATAGGGTTGTCGCTGCAGGGGCCGGACCTGCACTATCCGATGCATGCGCACCAGGCTGGCGAAACCTACTGGATTGTCGGCGGCGATGCCGACTGGAAAATCGGAATGGAGCCGTGGTTTTCCGTCATCCCGGGGAGTATCTGCGTACATCAGCCCGGTATGCGTCATGCGATGCAGACGAACGCGAGGCCGCTGCTGACGGTATGGGCCTGGTGGTCGCACATCGATTCCAACATCGTCATGATTCGGGGATGATCGCGTGAAACGCTGTATCGAGGCGCTCCGGGCATTGTGCGAGTGGGCGGTCGCGTCCGACGATGAATGTTCGCCGGGTTACCGTCGGATACTGGACCGGGTCGACTGGTCCGGGCCGCGTGCCGAGACGGGCAAACCAAATTCGCTGCCGGTTGTCGAAGCCTGGCTGGAGGAGGCGGTGCAGCTTTGCGGGGACAACCCGCTCGGCGATCTCGGTCGGGCGATCTGGGAAGATCGGTCCACGTTGAACTGGTTCTCGATGTACGAGGCCTATGCCGGCGACCCTGAGATCGACACCCTTCGTGCGGGGTACGGCGTTGTCAGATTGGCAGGACCGTCTGCATCTTGGTTCGCCGAGGATCTGACGACGGCGGTGACGCTGCAGGCACCGAACGTCTATTATCCGCCGCACGCACACAAACAGCGGGAAGTCTACGGTGTCATCGGCGGTAAAGCCGAGTGGCAGCGGGGCGCCGAACCTTGGGTTCTGCGTTCGTCGGGCGAGCGGATTTATCATCCTTCGGGCGTTCGTCATGCGACGCGCACGGTCGACGAGCCGCTGCTTGCGTTCGCGTCATGGCTCGACGATGTACATCTCAAACCCGTGTTCGTCTCCGGTTAAGCCGTTTCGCCTATGATGAGCGCGCAGAGAACGTCGGACTTAACAGGCTGAATAATGCGATTGAACAGATTCTCTCCGTTGTTGCTTACTGTCACATTGTGTTTCGTGATGACGGCCATGCCGCGTGCCCTGGCGCATCCGCATGCCTGGATCGATCTCGAGAGTACGGCAATCCTCAATGACGATGGGCACCTGATTGCCCTTCAGCAGTACTGGTTGTTTGGCGATTTTTATTCAAGCTACGTACTCGCGGATATCGGGTCGGATGATCGCGACGCAATAATCGACAGTCTTCGTGAGGTAGCGCGCCAAAACCTGGTATCTCTCCGCGATTACGACTATTTCACTGTGATTAAGTCTGACGGACAGCGAAAAGACATTGTGGACGTTGAGATATTTGAGACCGGGGTCGTCGAGGGCCGCATCTATCTCAAGTTCACGACAGCTTTGGCCGAACCGCTCGATCCGGCAACCGCAGTCGTAAGGTATGCCGTCTACGATCCCACCTACTACATTGAGATCCTATACGCCGAAGGAGTCGCGCCTCGGTTTCAGGCGCCGGGGGCCGTTGTCTGCGAGTTGGGTGTCAATAAACCTTCGCCGACGTTCGATGAACTGGCTTTCGCCGCGTCATTGGACAGGACCGAGAACGGCGGCGACGGCTTGGGCGAAGTCTTCGCCGAGTGGGTCGAGATGACGTGCCACTGATGCCGGTTCGGACCGAATCGCACCGACAGGTCTGGCCGTTGGCCGTTGCCGGTATCGCCTTCGTTGTCGCTGCTGTCGCGATCGCCCTAAACTGGCCCCAGATCGTAGGATCTGCGCAAGCCGTCCAGTCGGGACTTCACCGCGACCTCGCGCGAGCCGTTCAAGATGTGAAAACCCTGGAAGGTGCGGCATTCTGGAGCCTGGTCGGACTGTCGTTTCTGTACGGCGTCTTTCATGCCGTCGGACCGGGGCACGGAAAGATGATCATTGCCGCCTATCTGTCCTCCCATCCAGAGCACCTCAGGCGCGCTATCTCGATCTCGGTGCTGTCGGCGGTTACCCAGGGCCTAACCGCCATCGCCATCGTCGCCGGCGGCTTCTGGTTGTTGCATCTAACCGCGCGGGAATCGAATCTACTTGCCGATCATCTCGAAACCGCCAGTTATGTTCTCGTCGCCTTTCTCGGGCTCTATCTGACATTGGCGGCCGGCCGGCGCGCATTTCGACGCTGGCGTGGACGGGCAGTCGCTGGGTGCGGTCACGACCACCACCATGACCACGGTTCCATAGAAGTATCCGAAGATCGAGGTGGGGGCATGCTGGCGGCCGTCGGCCTGATCGCATCGATTGGAATTCGCCCGTGCAGCGGCGCGGTCCTGGTTCTGTTGTTCGCAGCCGCGTTGGATATTCTCGCCGCGGGCAGCATCGCCGTGATGGCGATGTCGATCGGTACGGCGTTGACGGTTACGAGTCTGGCCGTGTTGGTTCACTCGGCACGACGATATGCGAATTCGATGGCGGCGCGCATGCCTGGCGAGAGCGCCATATGGCAGTGGTCGGGTGACCTGGTGGCGCTTGCCGGCGGATTGGTGATCCTACTGCTGGGATTGAGCCTGTTACACGTGGCACTCGGCGCGCCTAGTCACCCTTTGCTTTGAGTCCGAGGCCGTCGGCAATTGCGGAATAGGCGTCAACCGGCGGCCCGATAGGCGTTCCAACCGTTCTTTCTGAGTTCACAGGCGGGGCATTCGCCGCAGCCGAAGCCCCAGTCGTGACGTTTGCCGCGGTCACCGAGGTAGCAGGTGTGGGTTAGCTCCAGAATAACGTCGATCAGCCGTTGGCCGCCGAGGCTTCCGGCGAGGTCCCATGTCTTCGCCTTGTCGAGCCACATGAGGGGGGTCCGGATCTCGAAATGCGCGTCCATGCCGATGTTGAGTGTCGCATTCAGCGCCTTCATGGTCTCATTGCGGCAGTCCGGGTACCCTGAGTAATCCGTTTCACACATGCCACCGACGATATTGCCGATGCTGCGGCGATACGCGAGTGCTGCCGCAAACGTCAGAAAGACGAGGTTACGCCCCGGCACGAATGTGCTCGGCAGGCCATTCTCCAGCATCACGATCTCGGCGTCGCTGGTCAACGCGGTATCGCTGATGGTGCCGAGAACGCCGAGGTCGACAACGTGATCCTCGCCCAGTCGACGGTCCCACTCCGGTTTGATCCCGCGAACCGCGTCGAGAACCGGGGCGCGGTAATCGAGTTCGATTGCGTGCCTTTGGCCGTAATCGAAGCCCACCGTTTCGACGCGGCTGTATCGATCAAGCGCCCATGCCAGACAGGTAGTCGAGTCCTGACCGCCAGAGAACAGGACGAGCGCGGCATTGGTGTCAGGACCAGACGGCATGCGTTCTTCTGTCTCCAAATGCAGAACGGGGCCAACGTGGCCCCGTTCGTGCGTTCAGTACTCGCAAATCACAGGTCAGTGTAGTTTCTTGGCGACCTCGCCGATCGAATCGTCGACCAGCTTGTCGGCTCGTTTGCCCGAAACCTCACTGGAAACCACCTCGCGGGTCGCGTTCATGGCCATGTCGACGGCGGTCCGTCGAACTTCGTCGACGGCCTGAGCCTCAGCCTGCGCGATCCGGTCAGTGGCCATCTTTTCCCGGCGCGCCAGCGACTGTTCGAGCCGTTCCGCACCGTGCTTTTGCATCCGGGCGGCTTCTTCCTTGGCCGCGGCGGTGATCTTTTCGATCTCGGCTTCCGCCTCGCGTTGCTTGCGCTGATAGGTTGCCAGCAGGTCCTGCGCTTCCTCGCGCAGTTTCTCAGCCTCGCGAATTTCGTTCTCGATCTGCTCGGCACGCTTATCAAGCTGCTTGGCGATCATGCCGGGCACCTTGAGGTAGATCAGTACCGCAAAGAAGATCAGGAAGGCGATCGCTACCCAGAATGTCGGATCGTGAAACATCGATTACCCCCGGTTCTACGACTTCATCGCCCCGTCGACAGCCTTCTCGACGGCCGCACGGTCAGGGGCATCGCCGATCAACTTCTCGGTCGCTGCAATCGCGACTTCGACGGCGGTATCACGAATACTTGCCAACGCCTTCTCACGCGCATTCGCGATGGCTTTCTCGCTCTCAACGATCCTGGCATGCAGCTGCTCGGTGAGTTCCGCATCCTTCTCGGCCGAGTCGGCGGCAATCTGCGCCGCCGTATCGTTGATTAGGCCATGCGCCTTGTCACGCGCATCCGCAAGAGAAGCTTCATAGGCTTCGATTGCAGCTTCGGCCTCTTTCTTCGCGGTTTCGGCCTTGTCGAGATTGTCGTCGATCCGCTTCTGGCGGGCTTCCAGAACATCCGCGATGCGCGGTACGGCTATCCGCCACATCACCAGGAAAAGCGCGGTGAAGGTGACGATCAACCAGAAGATCTGCGACGGAAACGTCGCGATTTGCTCGAGTTGAGGCATATCGACTCCTCAGCCGGCAGTGGCACCGGTCACCGGGCCCGCTGCGCGCGGTTCCCGTCGCCGGTGCCTGCGCCGATTAGCCGAACAGAATGACGAGTGCGATAACCAGCGCGAACAGCGCGATGGCTTCCACCAACGCGAAGCCCAGCATGGTCATCGGGAAGACGGCACCCTGCGCCGACGGATTGCGGCCGACAGCCTGAATGAACGAGGCGAAGATGTTGCCGATACCGATACCCGAACCGATAACACCGATAACGGCGAGACCGGCGCCCAGCAGCTTGGCAGCTTCGAGTTCCATGATGTTGTCCTTTTCTACTCTTTTCGTGAACGACTAATGGGTGGATTAGTGGAGATGCAGCGCATCGTTGAGATAGAGGCACGTGAGAATGGTGAACACGAAAGCCTGAAGGAAGGCGATCACGAATTCCAGTCCGGTCAGTGCAACGACGAACGCGAGCGGCAGAACGCCCGCAACGCCGAGCGAGATGATGAACCCGGCGAACACCTTGAGCAGGGTGTGCCCCGCCAGCATGTTGGCGAACAGTCGCACGCTTAGGCTGATCGGCCGGGAAAGGTACGAGATGATCTCGATAGGAATCAGCAGCGGCGCCATGTAGAGCGGCACGCCCGGCGGCATGAAGAACGAGAAAAAGTGCATCTTGTGCTTGGCGAGGGCGATGATCGTTACCATGACAAAGACGAATAGCGCCATCGCGAACGTGACGGCAATGTGGCTGGTGAACGTGAAGCTGTAGGGAACCATGCCCCACAGATTACCAAACAGCACGAACATGAACGTGGTGAACACAAACGGGAAGTACTTGCGACCCTCGGAACCCACCGTGTCCTTCAACAGATTGGCGATGAAGATGTAGCTGAGTTCCGCCATGGACTGCCAGCGGCCGGGCACGTGCGCGTGCTTGCGCATGCCGATGACGAGGAAGGCCGAGACCGTGAGAACGGTCAGCACCATGAACAGGGAAGAGTTGGTGAACGACACGTCGACCGAACCAAGTTCAATCGGGACCAAGGTCTTGATCTCAAACTGCGCCAACGGGCTTTGATTTTCTCCGGCCAACGCCTTACCCCTCTTCGAACTCTCAACTCGTCTCGTGCTTACCGTTGCGATCCGTCCGTATCACCATCATCGGACGGCGCTAAATTCTCCGGTTTTTCATAACCGGCGGCATAACCGTATCCGCTGGCCATGCGATATACGTTGAGAACGCCTGCAGCGCCACCCAAAACGATGAAGATGATCATCATCCACGGCCGGGTGTCGAGCCAAACGTCCAGCAGCCAGCCAATACCCAAGCCGACGGCCACGGCGGAAACTAACTCGACGGCTACCCGAAAAGCAAGACCCAGTGCGCTCCCCGGCGGTGATTTAAGGCGCTTCGCCAACTTGGACTCTGGCGCGTTCTGCCGCCGCCGTTCATCAAGTCGTCTACCCAAGGCATCGAGGTCGCCATGTTCCTGTTTTTCAGACGGTTTTTCCCTGGAGGAACCGAATTGCTCATCGCGGCGGTTGTCAGACATTGCAGATGACGGCCGTTCAGGCCGTGGCCCGCATGGCTTCGGCCTGCTTGAGGTCGACGGAGACCAGCTTTGATACGCCGCGCTCGGTCATGGTAACGCCGAACAGGCGATCCATCCGGGCCATGGTCATCCGGTGGTGAGTAATCACCACAAACCGGGTGCCGGTATCCTGGGAAATCAACTCGAGCAGGGTACAGAAGCGGTCGACGTTCGCGTCGTCGAGAGGTGCGTCGACCTCGTCGAGCACGCAGATCGGTGCCGGATTCGTCATAAACACGGCGAAAAGCAGGGAAAGTGCCGTCAGGGCCTGCTCACCGCCGGAAAGCAGCGACAGAACCTGAAGTTTCTTGCCGGGCGGGCTGGCCATGATCTCGAGCCCCGCCTCTAGCGGATCGTCGGACTCGGTCAGGGTCAGATGCGCCGAACCGCCGCCGAACAGTTTGACGAAGAGTTCCTGGAAGTGCTCGTTGACCTCGTTGAAGGCGAGCAGAAGACGTTCGCGGCCCTCACGGTTGAGTTCCGAAATTCCCTTGCGGAGCTTGTCGATGGCCTTCAGCAGGTCGTCACGTTCGCTGCCCAGGGTATCGATCTGTTCGCCGAGTTCCTCGGCCTCCTGATCGGCTCGAAGGTTGACGGGACCCATGTTATCGCGTTCGCGGTGCAACCGTTCGACCCGACGTTCGGTGGCTTCGATATCCGGCAGATGAGCATCCTCGGCGATCTCGGCAATCTGGGCCAGTTGACCGGGTTCCGCCGAGAGGGTGTCGGCAACGCGTTCACGAATGCTGCCGAGCGCCTGACGATGTTGATCGACAAGTCCCTCGGCGCGTGCGCGGCCCTCGCGGGCATCAGCTAGAGCCGCTTCCGCTTCGCGAGCCGCCTGGTTCAGTGTGCGGGCTGTTTGTTCCATTTCGCTAAGCTTGTCGGCCGCTTCGCGGCGCACGCGTTCGGCGTTCTCGAGCTTTTCGGTGATATCAAAACGTTTGCGTTCGATCTCTGCCGGAAGATCAGCGAGACGACTGCGCTCCTCGGTCAGCGACGTCTGGCGGGTTTCGAGTTGCTCGATCTGACCGGCGGCGTCGCCGGAACGGTTTCGCCAGCTCTCGATCTCGCTTTCGAGCAACGTCAACCGGCGTTCGCGTTCGTCAGCCGCCCGTGCCAGGCTTGCGTGACGGCTGCGAATATCGGTTTGGCGCGTACGGGCCTCCTCAAGTTCGACGCGCAACGTTGCGAGTTCGTTTCGTCGTTCCTCGGTTGCCGGCGCCTCGGCGAGGGCCTGCTCCGACTCCTCCAGGCGCCGGGCAGCATCGCCCCGGTCCGATCTTAGGCCTTCAATCTGCTCATCCAGCGCCGCAATCCGGGACGACCGCGCCGCTGCCTGTTCCTTGCATGCGGATCGGCGTTCACGGGCCGCATTCAGGCGGTGATCCGCGGAATCGACTGCGTTTCTTGCCTCCCGAAGCGATCTCTCGGCGGCCTCCAACGTTTCGCGCGCGATTTTGGCATCCGACGAGGCGGCTTCGGCGTTCTTGCGCAATCCGGATATCTCGCGCCGTACCTCATCCAGCCGATTGCGCTGTTCGAGGCGTTTGGCGGCACCGGTTGCGGCATCCGGCGACACCGTGAAGCCGTCCCAACGCCACAGCCAGCCGTCGCGGCTCACCAATCGCTGACCTTCGCGAAGTTCGGGCTGCAACCGTTTGCCAGTGTCGATGTCCGGAACGATTCCGATCTGTGACAGTCGACGGGCGAGGGCTTTCGGAGCCTTCACGTGGGCGGACAACGGCGTCGCACCCGCAGGCAAGGCGGCCGATGCGGCGATCGCGTCGAGGGTGCGCCAGTGCACGGTCGCAGGCTCATCGGCCGGTGCGGAAAGATCGTCGCCGAGCGCGGCGCCGAGGGCTCCCTCGAATCCCGCGTCGACACTGACCGCATCGATGAGCGGCGAGAACATTTCCGGCTCATCGGTCTCAAGGAGATCGGCCAGCGCCTTCTCCTCGGCCGTCAGTCCGGTCATCGCGTCTCGCGCCTGGTTGTCGCGTTCACGTGCGGCATCGAGATCGCCGGAGGCCTTTTCCCGGGATTCGTCGGCTATGGCCACGGCCTCACGTGCGGCGGCTAGTTCCTGTTCGGCTTTCGCGGCGTCGCATTCCGCTTCGTCGAGTTCCCTGGTTTCACCGGATAGCGCCAGCAGTTGACGACGGTGGTCCTCGCTTTCCGCAAGCCGCCGGTCGAGGCGCTCGATCTGTTCCCGGAGTTCAGCAACGGTCCGCTGAAGCCCTGAAATCCGGGCCTCCTCCGCTGCTAGTTCCTCCGTCAGCGCCGTATTGCGTTGGTCGAGGCTGGAGACTTGCGTATCGATCTCTTTGACGGCAGCGGCTGCTTCGGTCAACGCATCGCCGCTCTCGTCCCGTTCGGTTTCGAGCCGCTGCTGTTCGCCGGCAAGCCGTTCGATGGCCTCCGCGGCATCGGTTTGGCGCGATTGCTCGCGTTCGAGATCGGCGGCGATCTGCGCCAGGCGCTCGGTGATGGCGTGGGCCTCGCGCGAAAGTCGGGCCTCTTCTTCCTGCAGCCCGTCGCGGGCGATGATCAGTCGCTGCAGGGCGGCGGCGGCTTCCGCCTCGCCCTTGCGGAGCTCCGGCAGTTGCTCGGCAGCCTTCGTCTCCGCGAGATTGGCCGACGCTGCCGCGCGGGTCAGTTCGTTGACCTTGTCCTCAATGTCCTGCAAAGCCTCGCGGGACGACTGAAGAGCAGCCTCCGCTTCGACCCAGCGCACGTGATACATGGTCGCTTCCGCCTTGCGGATATGGTCGCTGAGATTGCGGTACCGGGTCGCCTGACGCGCCTGCTTCTTGAGCGCCTGAAGCTGCACGTCGAGGGTGCCGAGGATGTCGTCGAGACGTTCGAGATTGGTCTCGGCGCCTCGGAGGCGAAGCTCGGCTTCGTGCCGGCGCGAGTGCAGCCCCGTTATCCCGGCGGCTTCCTCGAGTAGATGGCGCCGGTCGACCGGCTTCTGCGAGATGATCTGGCCGATGCGGCCCTGGCTGACCAGTGCCGTCGAACGCGCGCCAGTGGCGGCGTCGGCGAACAACAACTGGACATCGCGCGCACGAACTTCCTTGCCATTGACCCTGTATGTGGAACCCTTGTCGCGCTCGATCGTTCGGCTGACGTCGAGCTCGTCGAAATCGTTGAACTGGGCGGGGGCGGAACGCGTCCTGTTGTCGAGGTGAAGCAAGACCTCGGCGGTGTTGCGGGCCGGGCGGCTCGCCGTCCCGCCGAAAATGACGTCCTCCATTTCGGAGCCGCGCATCTGTTTTGCCGAGGTCTCGCCCATGACCCAGCGCATTGCTTCGACGAGATTCGATTTGCCGCAGCCGTTCGGGCCGACAATACCGGTGAGACCGAGCTCGACCGGAATCTCCGTCGAGTCGACGAAAGACTTGAAGCCCGTTAGCTTTAGTTTCTTAAACTGGATCAACCCCGTCGGTCTCCCCGATCCTTCATTCTGGCTGTGAAACCCCGATCCGCCAGCCTATTAACGATTTTCCTGCCGATTCGGGTTCGGCGTCTAGCCCAATTCCTCGTTGAGCACGTCGCGAAAGACATCAGGCGAATTGGCACCGACCAGCTTGCGCCGATCCGGGCCGATGATGAATGTGGGCGTGCTTTCGACTCCGTACTCCGACTGGTCGGCCTCGGCACGGGTACGAATGGCGCTCAGCAGCGCCGAGTTGTTGAGACACGCTTCAACATCATCGCCCGACAGCCCGCCAAATTTCGCCACGGTCTTCAGCGGCGGCAGCGAGTTCTCGACCTGTGCCCACTTTGCCTGTGATCGGAACATCAGTGTGACGAGCCCGTGGTAGCGATCGGGCGGTGCGCAGCGTGTGATCATCGCCGCTGCGGTGGCCTTGATGCCAAGCGGGTAGTCCCGGAACTCTATCTGGACCTTTCCGGTGTCGATGAACTCTTCCTTGATCACGGGCAGAGATTCTTCATGGAAGGTGCGGCAGTGGGGACATCCGAGAGAAAAGAACTCAATCATTTTTAGCGGTGCGTTCTCGTCACCCAGAAAACGGCGGCTCATGGCCGTTTCAATGTCGATGCCGGCCGCAAACGCGCCTCGACCGGCAGAAAGGGCAAAAGCCCCGAGGGCGGCTGAGCCGGCCAGAACTGATCGCCTGCTTAGTGGCAGATATAGACGCAACTGTCTGCTCCTTCATACTAGATGTTGAAATATACGGTGGCCACGTTCGACGAGTCGAGTGCCCTTTATCCACAGTGTGGAGATGCATCGAACTATCTTCGACGCAAATACGGCAACCTTGTGATTGCGTTCTGAGAGCGTCCGGATGGGGCTCAGGTGCTGCTGTCCCTCGCTTTGCGCGACAGCAACGACGTGCCCAGATCCTCAAGGGACTCACGAATGCCCTGGTCTTCCACATCGGTGAGCAGCCTCGTCAGTTCCTTGCGAGCTTCGGCCCCGAGTTCCGCCGTCGGAGCGGTCAACTTCTTGGCGACCGGGATCGGTGCCTGGATAAGGTGGACGTGATCGACGGCACGATAGCCGAAGTATCCGTTGATCCGTTCGATCAGCAGCGGCAGCATGTGCTGAAGTTCCACGGCGATCGATCCCGACGCGACGCGCAAGTGAAGCGTTCCGCCCGAGCGTTTTCCGGCCGGATAGACGACACGTTCGGGAACACTGAGCCGGCTAAGTTCTTGCCCGATCACGTTGGGCCACGCTGCAATCATGTCGCCGTCGGCAAATCCGCGTCGGCCGAAACTCCGCCGGGTCACGGGTTTCAGGTGCTCGGCGATCGATTTTGCGCGCCCGCTGCGACGACCTTTGATCGTTTTGTTGCTCAATTCCTTGGCTTTAACTTGCCGGCATGGTGCCGTTGATCACGTATGAAAGAGCTTCGACGACCTGGTCGGGCTCGCGCGCCACTGCCGCTGCCGCTGCGTCGATCTCCTTAAGGGCGTGATCGTGTTCTGGAGGATGCAGAATGATCAACGGTTTGCCCAATGCGCTGGCGAATCCGGCATCGAACGCAGCATTCCATTGCTTGTATTTTTCGCCGAAACGGACAACGACGACGTCCGCATCGCGGAGCAACGTGCTGGTGCGGATGCCATTCAGCAGGGCGCCTTTGCGATCATGCCAGAACTTGTCCTGTTCGGCCCCGAAAACGGCGACGCCGCAGTCATCGGAATCCTCGTGCACCGTTACCGGTGTCAGCAATTCCACGGGCAGCGCGTCGGCTGAGATACCGGCGGCAATCTGTTCGCGCCAGTCCGAGTGAATTTCCCCCGAAAGATAGACGCGCCACGTCTTGCTGCTCATGAATCGTTCCTTCACTCTGACATTCAGGACGGCCCAGTCTTGCGGTCCGATCTGGCCAACCTAAGGTCTAACGTATGACCCGACAAGACCCGCTACCGCCTGAGACTATTTCGCTCCTCGCCTGGTACGACCGCCACGCCCGCGAACTGCCGTGGCGGATGCGCGACGGCGAACGACCCGATCCCTATCGAGTCTGGCTATCCGAGATCATGCTGCAGCAGACTACGGTGGCGACCGTGGAGAAACGGTTTGAACGGTTCCTCTCCCGATGGCCGACGGTCACAGACCTCGCGTCGGCCGAACTCGACGACGTGCTGCACGAATGGCAAGGGTTGGGATACTACGCCAGGGCAAGAAATCTTCACCGTTGCGCGGTCGCGGTTGTCGAAAACTGGGGAGGCCGTTTTCCGGACACCGAGAATGCCCTTCTCGAGCTTCCCGGGATCGGCGATTACACGTCGGCGGCGATAGCCTCGATCGCGTTCTCTCGCCCGTCGGCGCCGGTCGATGGCAATATCATTCGGGTGATATCGCGACTGCGAGCCATCGAAGCCAAAATGCCGTCAAACAAGAGACTGGTGGCGGAGGCGGTCCGACCCCTCGTGCCCCGGAATCGTCCGGGCGACTTCGCCCAGGCCATGATGGATCTCGGGGCCACGATCTGCACCCCAAAGAACCCGGCGTGCAGTGATTGTCCATGGATCGGTTGCTGCAAAGCATTACAGCAGAACGCAGTCGGCCGGTATCCGGTCAAGACGGGAAAACGCCAACGACTCAAAAGATTTGGGACGGTGTTGTGGCTCGTTGACGCGATGGGACGCGTTGCGGTCCGTCGGCGGCCCGAGGACGGCTTGCTTGGCGGAATGATCGAGTTCCCCTCGACAGCTTGGCGGGACACGCGTTGGTCGGGGGCCGAGGCGGTTGCGGAAATGGCGGTCGAGGCCGAGTGGGCGGAACTCGAGGGTTGCGTCGGCCACACCTTCACGCATTTTCATCTTGAGCTGGATGTTCTGAAGGGAACGGCACGGCCTGGAGCGCGTCTGCCCGATGAATGGCGTCTCGTCCTGCCGGGCGACTTCGACAAGGAAGCGCTGCCGACTGTTATGAAGAAAGTCGTGCGCTTCGTCCAAGCCGCTCAGGAATCGTAGACCAGCAACGCGTCAAACGGGATACCGCCGAGCTTGCTGCGTCCGTTGAGAAACGTGAGTTCGATGATGCAGGCGGCACCGACGACATTGCCACCGACTTGCTCTATCAAAGTCTTTGCGGCGCCAAGGGTGCCGCCGGTCGCAAGCAGATCGTCGAGCAGGACAACCCGTTGTCCCGGTTCAATGGCATCCGCCTGAACTTCGACGGTGTCGGAGCCGTACTCCAAAGCATACTCATGCCTGATCGTTTCGCCAGGCAGTTTGCCGGCTTTGCGGACCATGGTGAACCCGAGCCCCAGCTTGAGCGCCAATGGGGCAGCAACCAGAAAACCACGGGATTCGATTCCGGCGAGGACGTCGGGCTGATGGCGGCTGATGAGTTTCGCGAGACGTCCCATGGCGACCTGCCACGCATCAGGGTGGGCTAGCATCGTCGAAATGTCGTAGAAGAGGATTCCGGGCTTCGGGAAGTCCGGGATGGCACGAATGTGATCCTTCAGGTCCATGTCTCGTCCTGTTGCGTGGCGCTGATGCACCGTGTGTTTCAACTGCGAACACCTTACTGATAGAAAAGCCACTTGCCAGAGAATTGGCGCCCTCTGGATTCGAAAACTTCTCCGCCTGGCTACAACTACTCTATAGTAGAAAGTAATGAATGACGGCGCTGATCGATAATGAACATGGACGGAGAGAGAAATGCCGGCCAAGACCGGAACTGCAGGATGTTCTTGCTGCCGGATCGCTCCATGGGACAAATCAAGTGCATGGTGCCGGGGCGGGGGTGTTTGACGATCAGATTTTGCAGGTTGGGGATATGAAAGCCTTGCCGCTCAGATGGCTGCGTCTGCTGTTGCTGGCGGTGGCGGTCACGGTGAGCGTGTTCAGCCATTCGTCGCCGACTCTTGCCGATGTCAAGCCGATACTGATTGGCACTGGTGGCGTAACCGGCGTTTACTTTCCGGCCGGCAGCGCCGTGTGCCGGTTCGTGAACAAAGGAAGGAAAAATCACAGTATACGTTGCTCGACCGAGAGCACCGGGGGATCTGTCGACAACATCGAGGGTGTTCGCAACGGCACGTTTCATCTCGGAATTGTCCAGTCGGATGTACAGGGCGCGGCTTATGAGGGCGGATTGGGGTTTGTGAGGACCGGTCCGTTTCCCGACCTGCGATCTTTGTTCTCGCTTCATGCCGAGCCTCTTCACCTGGTCGCGCGGCGTGACTCCGGCATCAGGGTTTTCGACGATCTCAAGGGTAAGCGAGTCAACATTGGCAACCCGGGTTCCGGCCAGCGCGAAACGGCGGAACTGATTCTCGATCACGTCGGATGGACGGAGAACGATTTCGCCCGAACCACGTCGTTGAAATCAACTGAGCAGTCGAGTGCTCTGTGCAAAAACGATATCGACGCAGTGTTCTTTACTGCTGGAATTCCAAGCAGTTCCATCAAGGAGGCAACGACGGCATGTGACACGATCATCGTGCCAATGACTGGTAGGTGGGTAGACAGTTTTGTCGCCAAGTATCCGGCCTATGCCAAGGCGACTATTCCCGGGGGGACCTACCGAGGCAACGACGACAACGTCGAGACGTTCGGTCCGCGCGCGACAGTCGTTGCTAGCGATACGTTGTCCGATGAAATCGTCTACCAGGCGGTGAAGGCTGTGTTCGAAAATCTCGAAGACTTCCGCCGCTTGCATCCGGCGTTCGGAATGCTGTCGGCCGACCAGATGACGTCAACCGGTCTCACGGCGCCGGTACATTCCGGCGCGATGAGATACTATCGGGAAGCGGGTCTCCGCTAGTTTAATTGAGCGACTTGAGAAACTCGATCATCTCGGCCCGGTCACCATCGTCCTTCATGCCCGGGAAGCCCATTTTCGTGCCCTTCATGAAGGACCGAGGCTTTTCCAGGAACGCGTCGAGAGATGCGTCATCCCATACCAGTCCGCCGTCCGCGGCCTCTTTCATGGCCTTTGAATAACGGAAACCATCCTTGGCTCCGGCCGGTCCGCCGGCCACACCCCACAGGTTCGGCCCGACCCGATTGGCTCCGCCATCTTCGTACGTGTGGCAAGCCTTGCACTTGCTGAAGGAACTCGGCGGATCGGCTGCCTCGGCTGCACCGATGGAGTTGCCGGTTAACAGCAAGATGGCGAGGCAAGCGGAAACAAGGAAACGTCGGGAGGCTGGCATTAAACATATCCCTTTTTCTGAATATAAACTACGGACAACTTATTGGAGGGGCGGGCAGGATTCAACCTGAAGAAGTTGGAATGCGGATCGAAATCAAAAGGAACTGATCTCGTTCCAGATCGCATAATCCTCGCGAAATGCCGACAGCGATTGCCAGACGGCAGCGAAGGTCTCGTCCTGCTCCGCTTGTTCCTCAGCAACCGTCAGCCAAGCGGCCGAGAAAGCGTGTACGACATCGTCCGGTAGCCGCCCGACCTCGACGCCTAGCCCAGCGAGGTCCTTGAGGGCGTCGAATTGTGCGGCCTCCGTCTCGGCGATTCCGTGGCGAACGTTGTCGCCGCAGGCCATTTCGATCTGCCGTTTGCGTGCTTCCGTCAGAGACTGCCAATCGCCGATTCTTGTCAGCAATACCATCAGCGTGGCGGGCTCGTGCCAGCCGGGGAAGAGATAGTGTGTGGCTCCCTCATGCAATGAGAGCTTGCGATCGACGGACGGCAGTGAGACCTCGGCGGCATCCAGATGACCGGTACGAAATGCCGCGACCAACTGCTCGTCGCGCAGGTCAACCGCTTCTATTCCAACCTTGCGCGCCGCTTCGGCCGCAAGACCTTGAATCCGCATCCGTAGTCCGCGCACGTCGTCCACGCTGCCGACAGACTCTCGAAACCACCCGGCTGCAGCTGTTGCCGTAATGGCGCACGGCATCGCGAACAGTCCGTGTTGGGCGTGGATATCGGACAGAAGAGCGTTCCCTCCGCCGGCATACAACCAGGCCATGAGTTCCCGGGGGCGAGGGCCGAACGGTGCCGAGCCGAACAGGTCGAATGCGGTTGAGAGTTCTACACCTTCGCCTGGATCGATGATTGCGGCGTCAATCTCCCCATTGATGATTGCGGAGTAAATCGATTCATGATCGCCGGTTTCGTCTGCCAATTCGCGTCGCGTCGGTTCAATCCACACTGCGCCACCCGTCGCGGTACCAATGTTCTCATAGGCACGGGCGATAAGTGATGCGTCCGACGCGGTTCCGTTGTCCGGGAAGGCGGGAGCACGCCAGAAAGCCGATTCGGTCGTCGGGTTGACCGGTGTTTCCGGCAACTGGACGGATGCGATTGCGCCGTCGATCGGATTCTGGGGCTGAACCGTAAGGCGCGGCGCGATAACCGACGCGCCGAGGACGATTCCGAAGCTGACGCCAATGAAAAGCCCGATGATGGTGTTTCGCATGGATCTCGAATCGCCCTCCCCGGATCGGATGATAGCAGGAAGCGTTCCGCTCATACGTTAAAATTGCCCACAGGCACCGCCGACCGGCTCCTATCGCAGTCTGTTGCCGGACATTTACCAACGGACTAATCTCACCCGGAGTAGCAGCCGCCGGGAGAGGGGAACATTGATCCAGCGGTTTCTAATCGTACTGATGATAGTGGCCGCGGTGTCGCTGGCCGCGATCCCGCTCGACGTCCGCGCGCAGACCAAACCCGACGACGCGGCCGCGTTCGTTGGTGTTCTGGGTAGCGAGACCATTAAGGTCTTACAGTCTCAATCGGCAACCCTGGATCAACGAGAGGCAGAGGTCCGTCGACTGCTACGCGAGAACTTCGCGCTCGATCAGATTGGCAGATACGTGCTGGGCCGCGCCTGGAAGACGGCGACGGACGACCAGAAACGCGAGTATCTGGAACTATTTTCGGAGTACGTCCTGTCGACTTACGCCAAGCGCCTCGGCGGTTATACCGGCGAAACGTTCAGTATCATCAGGTCGGAAACGGTCGGCACCAAGGATGCAGTCGTAATGACCCAGATTGACCGCCCGAGCGGACCACCGCTGGTAGCCGGATGGCGCGTGCGCAACGTCGGTGAACGCATGGTCATTCTCGACGTGATTGTTGAAGGCATCAGTATGGTCACGGCACAACGCTCGGAGTTTGCCTCGGTCGTACAGTCGCAGGGCATCGAGGGCCTGCTGCAAACGCTGCGGCTTCAGATCAGCAAGTTCGCTGCGCAATCTTCTTAGAGGGAGGTTGAAGAAAGGAACATCACGATGATCGCGTTCCCGACCACAGGACTGAAAATGAAACGGATCGGCCGGAGATCGGCTTTCGCCGTAATGGTTCTTATCGGTGCGACCGTCAGCGTTTCGGCGGCGACGTTCGAGGAAGGCTGGCGCGAGTACCAGGAAGGAGATTTTCCGGCGGCTCTTGAGATTTGGCTGCCGCTGGCCGAGACCGGGGATGCGCGCGCCCAATTCAACATCGGGCTGATGTATGACGAAGGACGCGGCGTGGCCGAGGATTCGAAGGCGGCGGCGGAGTGGTGGCGGCGGGCCGCGGACAACGGCAGCATGCATGCGATGCACAACCTGGCGCTCGAGGCGATCGCCGAAGCCGGCGTGTCGGGCGATTACACCGAGGCGGTCACGTGGCTGAGGGCGGCCGCCGACGCCGGGTCGGTTCGTTCGCAGTACTCACTCGGCAAGATGTACCAGTACGGACTTGGCGTGGAACGGGACGATACCTTGGCGGCGACATACATCGAACAGGCGGCGGAGATGGGGTTCGATCGGGCCCAGTACAACATGGGGAAGATGTACAGGGACGGTCAGGGCGTGCCTAAAGACGAGGCTAAGTCTGCCGAATGGTTTCAGCGGGCGGCCGATCAGGGGTACGCCAAGGCGCAGAATCACATCGGCATTCGCCTCGCCAAGGGGCGCGGTGTCGACAAGGACGTGGTCCGCGGCATGATGTACCTGATCCTCGCCGCGGAACAGGGACACGGTGCGGCCGAACAGAATGTTGGCGATCTGCGGGCCATGGCGGGCGACGGCATCTACGAGCAAGCGGCGACGCTCGCCGAGGCATGGGAAGCAGAGCGACTCGACGTTTATTGACGTCGGTCCATTCAGGCGGGCCGAATCCAGACAGACGTGTCGTGAAATGCTCCGCCGCCGACAGGGGCTGATGCCTCGGCGGTCGTCAGCGTGTTAATTCCGCGTCCGTCCTCGAAAGCCTCGTTTGGCCAGATGCTCTCGGATATGACGACACCGCGATTGACGTCACCGTAAACGGCGGCATGCAGGGTCACGACGCCCTGCTCATTACCCATGCACACCCGGTCGCCGTTCGAAATACTCAGCGACGCAGCATCGTCCGGGTGAATCATCACCGTCGGGCGACCCTCCCTTTTGACTGACGTGGGTGTCTCGGTGAAGCTTGAGTTCAGGAACGATCGCGCTGGCGCGGTAACGAGTCGAAACGGTCGGTCTGCCGTCGCGTTGTCAGTCACAGCCCAGTGATCCGGAAGCGAAGGCATGTCGGCGAGCAGCGCGTCGTCGACGAACCCGTCGGGTTTCGCAGCCCGCCAATCGGCCCGGAAATGAAAGCGCCCGTCCGCGTGACCGAAACCGTCGATGAAATGGGCGACATCGAACGGCGGCTGGCAGTCGATCCATCCGGCTGCCTCGAGTTCGTCAAGGGTGCCGCGGCCGGACGCCCGGAGCGTGGCATCGATCAACTCCCGTTCGGTCATACGGAAGCCCGGGTGATCAGCGCCGAGGCGTTCAGCGAGGGCGCAAATGACCGCATGGTTGGAGCGGCAATCGCCGGGCGCGTCGACGATCTTGGGGCCGAGCAGGATGTGTTGGTGGCCGCCGCCCTGATACACGTCGTCGTGCTCGACGAACATCGTGGCGGGCAGCACGATATCGGCGTAACGCGCCGTCTCCGTCAAAAATTGCTCATGCACGCAGACGAACAGGTCGTCCCGCTTGAATCCTTCACGCACCCGCGTCTGGTCGGGTGAGACCATCAGCGGGTTGGTGTTCTGGATCAGCATCGCCGTGACCGGCGGGCCGCCCTTCAGGTCGGCCTTCTCGCCGCACAGGATCGCGCCGATGCGGCACTGATCGAGAACACGGACGTTGGGATCGCGTTTGTCGAGCCCCTCGATCAGCGTTTTGTCCCAGCCGAAGATGTCCCGATTATTATGGAATGCGCCCCCGCCTTCATGCCGCCAGAGCCCGGCGACCGAGGCGATGCAGTTGGCGGCATGCATGTTGACGGCGCCGTTGCGTGAGCGGGAAAATCCGTATCCGAGCCTGAGGTACGTGCGCGGCGTGCCGCCGATCAGCGCTGCGAACGCCTCGATGTCCGCAGTGGGGACGCCGGTGATCGCCGATGCCCAGGCGGGTGATCTCTGGGCCAGATGTCGCTCGAGCGAGCCGTCGTCGTCGGTGTGCAAAGCCAGGAACTCTCTGTCGGCGAGACCGTCGCGAAACAGCACATGCATGACCGCGCAGGCGAGCGCCCCGTCGGTGCCCGGGTTGACCCGCAGGAACATGTCGGCCTGATCGGCGGTGCCGTTCCGGTAGGTGTCGATGACGACAATCCGGGCGCCCCGGTTCTTGCGCGCCTTGACTGCGTGGGTCATGACGTTGACCTGGGTGTTGACCGGATTCGTGCCCCAGATGACGACGACATCCGCAAGAGCCATTTCGCGCGGATCCGGGCCGGCAAGGCGACCTGTTCCCGCGACAAATCCCTCCCACGCCAGGGTCGTGCAGATCGTGTTGTGCTGACCCGAGTACCGCTTGGCATGGCGCAACCGGTTGATCCCGTCGCGCATCACGAGGCCCATGGTGCCGGCGTAGAAATGCGGCCAGACGGACTCCGATCCAAATCGGGTTTCCGCCCCGGCGAACGCTTCGGCGACGATATCGAGCGCGTCGTCCCAGCCAATGGGTTCGAAGTCGCGGCCGCCCTTGTCGCCGACCCGGCGCATCGGCTGGGTCAGCCGGTCCGGGTGGTGGGCACGCTCGGCATAGCGAGCGACCTTCGAGCAGATCACGCCGTCGGTGTAAGTGTTATCCTTGGCGCCTCGCACCCGGCCGATCGTGAACGCGTCGATCTTTTCAATTTCGAGCGCACAAGTGCTCGGGCAATCGTGCGGGCAAACGCTCTTGTGAACGGTCATGGCCATGGTGGGTTCTACTCAGATCGGGTTGCGGCTGTCCATCCAGATCGTGACGGGACCGTCATTGAGCAGGGACACTTTCATGTCGGCACCAAACGAACCCGTCTCGACGGTCAGCCCTTCGTCGCGGAGCGCCGCACAGAACCGGTCGAATAGCGGTTTGGCGATATCCGGGTGCGCCGCCTTTGAAAAGCCGGGCCGATTGCCCTTGCGCCACTCAGCGGCCAACGTGAATTGGCTGATTGCCAAGACCGCGCCGTCCTCGTCGAGAACCGAGCGGTTCATCTTGCCGTCGTCGTCGGGAAAGATTCGCATCAGCGCGACCTTTCGCGCCATGAAAATGGCGTCTTCGCTCCTGTCGCCCGGTTCGGCGCAGACCAGCACCACCAGGCCGCGCTCGATCGCGCCGATTGTCGCGCCGTCCACGGTGACCGACGAAGGTCCAGCGCGTTGCAGCAGCACCTTCATTCCGCCACCGCCGGTTCAGGTGGCGTGCCCGTGGCCGTCGGTTGCGCAAACACCGTGACGAACGCCAGGATTCCGGCCCCGAGCGCGAAGGTGGCAGACAGCCCAAAGGCATGCGTCCACGACAGGTTTGCAGCCAGCCCGGCGAACACCGCCCCCAGTGCGCCGACCCCGTCCATGAGGACGAACGCCAAGCCCAGTGTCGTTCCTTCGCTGCGTCCGGCGTGATCGACCATGCCCGCAAGGATGGCGGCGCGGATCGCCGAGAGTGTCGCCACGGCGACGATCATGACGGCGATAGCGGGTACGAGCGGTAGGTGGAAGGCAATTGCAGCAGCTGCTGCTGCGGCGGTGAAGTTGCCGGCATAGGCGACCGGTCGGCGTCCGACCCTGTCAGAAATCTTACCCACCCAAGGCTGCGTCAGGGCGCCCACGATCAGCATTGTGGAGAACGCGACACCGGCGGCTCCCAGTCCCATACCGTGGCGGTCCGCCAGATAGAGCGGGATCATGGCGAGCAATCCCATCAACGCCATGTTGTACAGGCAAACCATGACCACCATCTGGACGCCGTTTCGGGTTCGCCAAAGCTTGAGCAGCCCCAGAAATTCACGATGATCGAACCGTCTGCGTTCGATGACGGGAACGAACTTCGCATACCACAGGAAATAGACGCCCATCGCCAAAGCCGGGACGCCGGCGAGCGCCAGCGCAACCTGCCAGTCGACGAAAGCCAGCAGGAAACCGGCGAACAGAGGTGACAGGACCTCAGCCAGTGAGCCGCCGATGGCGTGAACGCCGAGTACATGTGCGCGTTTCTCCGGCTGTTCCCGAGCCAACAATCCAGTTGCGATCGGGTGCCAAGCCGCGTCGCCCATGCCGGCGATGGCGAGGACCAGCGCTAGGCTCCAGAATCCGGGTGCCAAGGCGGCCAGCAGGTAACCAATTCCGACCCACCAGAACGTGCCCAGCAACAGCTTGCCGCGATCCGAGACATGATCGGTCAGCATGCCAGCCGGCAGGTAGGCCAGTGCGCCGCCAACCTCGACCAGCGTGATGAGCAACCCGACCTTGGCCGGGCTGAGATCCATGGCGATGCCAATGGCAGGCGCGATGAGCCAGATCGAACAGACCGACCAGTCATTGGCGAAATGGCCGACGGTGAGGGTGGCGAGGAGGGAGTTCGGTTTCATGCTGGCCGCGAACACTAAACAGGGTTTCGAGGAAATGTTGTCAGAGAAGTTAATGAACCCTATGTCAGATCGGTGTGTCTTTCAGTCGACACAAAGACGTATTATGTTTAGATATCGTCAAATGTCATGACCAATCCCGAACAACATCCGCTCACCGATCCCGGAAGCATGCACGCGCCGCGATACCTCGGCGAATTGATCCGGGCGACGCCGGGAGAGCGATACGACTGGCATGCCCACGACGTCGGTCAACTCGCCTATGCCGCGTCGGGGTCCATGTATGTCGGTACGCCCGATCGGGTGTTGCTGCTCAGTCCTGCGATGGCTCTATGGATTCCGCCGAGGGTCGAACACTGGATGCGGCATGGCTCATACACCGAAATGCACTACGTCGATGTTCGCCCCGACGAAGCCGAGGCGATCGGTAAGGAATGTCGCATCATGGCAATGACGCCACTACTGAGTGCGTTGATTGCTGCGACTTTGCCGCGAAGTGGAGCGGGCCGGGCGAGCGCTCACAATGACTCGCTCCACGATCTCTTGCGCCATGAACTGGTGACCGCGAAGGATGTGCCACTCTCGCTTACCATGCCCAGTGACCCGCGAATCCGTCCCCTCGCGGAGGCGGCGCTCGACGATCCCGGAATCATCGAGTCGGTCGACTCCTGGCTTCTCAATGCACCTGCCAGTCGCAAGACCATCGAACGATTGTTCGTTGCCGAAACGGGGATGCCGCCGTCGCAGTGGCTGCGCCACGCCCGCGTGCTGCACGCCATTTCGCGGCTGGCCGCGGGTGAGAAGGTCAGTTCGGTCGCGTTCGACATGGGATACGCATCCTCGAGTGCGTTCAGCTACATGTTTCGCCGGACCCTCGGCCGTTCCCCGAGCGATTTTTGCGCCTGAGCACGGCCGAGGAATTTTCTTTCATCATGGACGTCGGGAAAGCAAAGTAGCCGAATGCCGCCGAAGACTAATCCGTTGAAGCTCAACAAGCTCCAGGCCCGAACCCTCGCGCTCGCCCAGGTGATCGCCCGAGACCCGTCGCTGGCACGCACCGACGAGGCGAGCGGCGACGTGACGATCCTCAACCTGCCGCGCGCGCACGGCGATCACGTGCATGTCGGACCGTTCGTGGTCTCGACCCGCGATATCAGTGGATTTACAAACCCGGCCGTGTGGACGGCGCTGAGCCGCAAGGGTCTGGCACGCGCCGACGATCCGGTGACGGTAACGCTGACCCGCAAGGGCGTCGACTACGACACCGGTCTCGGTCACATGTTCCAGACGCCGTCCGATCACTGAGCGGGATTGACGCTCGGCGGTTGCCGTTCGACCGACGGTCAGGTGCCGGACGACTTCGCTTTTGCTACTGCGAGCAGATCCCCCAAGGCGCGGAACTCGTCCGCGCGGGCGGACGTGGTTCTCCAGACAAGGCCGACGTCGCGGGTTCCGACGGTATCGCCCAGCGGTACCAGCGCGATGTCGAGGCCGTTGGCGATCCCGGCGTCCACGGCCAGTTGCGGCAGCAGCGTCAGGCCCATGCCCATGGCCACCATCTGGACCAGGGTCGGCATCGACGTCGCCTCGAAGTTCCCGGCCTTGTCCCGCCCCTCGAGCCGGCAGGCCTCCAACGCATGACGGCGCAGGCAGTGACCTTCCTCGAGCAAGAGCAGGGGCTCGTCGGCGAAGGCGTCGATGTCGAGGGATTTCCGGCCGGCGAGTGAATGGTATTCGGGGCACGCGAGGACGAAACCGTCCGAGAACAAGGTCAGACTGTCCATGCCGTTGGTGTCGTAGGGCAACGCGATCAGGATCACGTCAAGCGTTCCGTCCTTGAGTTGCTCGAGGAGCCGGTCGGTGTAGTCCTCTCGGAGGAAGAGTTCGAGATTCGGATACTGCCGGTGAATTGCGGGGAGCACGCGCGGTAGCAGATAGGGACCGATCGTCGGGATAACCCCGAGCCGCAAGGCACCTGTCAGGAACTCGGACGACTGGTGCGCAACGTCGACCATGTCTTCGGCCAGTCGGAGGACGGTCTTGCCCATCGCCGCGAGCCGTTCGCCGAGCGGCGTCAGCATAACCGAACGGTTGGTGCGTTCGGCGACTTTGGCCTGCAACAAATCCTCGAGGTCCCGGATGCCGGCGCTCAATGTCGACTGGGTGACAAAACAGGATTCGGCGGCCTGGCCGAAGTGCCGGTATTCGGCGAGCGCCGCCAGATACTGCAACTGTTTCATGCTCGGCAGGTTCTTCATGGTCCTTGCCCAAATCCTGGGGTCGACTCGATCAATTCACATTATCGATTGATTGCGCGTGAACAATCAATTCTCACGCACCATCAATCGCCGAAGCCGCAGTCTCGGTCAGCGTCTTTCGCATAGGTCGCGTTACGACAACTGGACTTCGCGATACGCCATAAAATTATGCGCTACGCTGCATAATGTCTTGTTGGTCGGAAGAGGACGCCGGCTGGAAGTCAGATCAGCGCGATTGTCTCCGCGCGGTTTCGGAGTATCGGACCATGAAGACCCACGCCCAAGCCGTAGTTATCGGTGGTGGCCTCGTCGGCTGCAGCATTCTTTATCACCTCACGAAACTCGGCTGGACTGATGTCGTGTTGCTGGAACGTGATGAACTGACATCCGGGTCGACGTGGCACGCGGCGGCGGGCATCCACGGCCTGCACGACCACAACAACATCTCTAAGATTCAGTACTACACGATGAAGCTCTACAAGGAGCTCGAGGTCGAGACCGGGCAGGGCTGCGGCGTCTATCAGCCGGGTTCGCTCTACCTGGCGCAGACCGAGGACCGCGAGCACCAACTCAGGATCCAAGCCGCCAAGGCGCGTTACTTCAAGGTCGATTTTCACGAGCTCTCGGTCAAGGAAGCGCAGGACCTCAACCCGCTGGTCAATTTCGACGGCATCCGCTGCATCATGTTCGAACCAGATGCCGGCAACGTCGATCCGTCCGGCGTAACCCACGCCTATGCCAAAGGCGCGCGCGATCGCGGTGCCGAGATTCACCGTTTCACCAAGGTCGAGGAAACCAATCAGCGCGCCGACGGCACCTGGGACGTGGTCACCAACAAGGGCACGATTCACGCCGACGTCGTGGTCAATGCCGCCGGCCTATGGGGCCGCGAGGTCGGCCGCATGGCCGGGCTCGAGCTGCCCCTGATCACCATGGAGCACCAGTACTTCGTTACCGAGAACATCCCCGAAATCGTCTCGGCCGGCCGCCGGCTTCCGTCGGTCGCCGACCGTGATGGCGAGTACTACATGCGCCAGGAAGGAATGGGACTGCTGTGCGGCGCCTACGAGAAGGACGGTCGTTTCTGGGCCGAGGACGGCACGCCCTGGGATTTCGGTCACGACCTCTTGCCCGACGATCTCGAGCGCATCGAGGAGAACATCATGCGCGCTTGCGAGCGCGTTCCCGTGCTTGCCGACGCCGGTATCAAGAAGGTCATCAACGGCCCGATGATCTGGTCGCCCGATGCCTCGGCGCTGTACGGTCCGGTGCCGGAACTCCGGAACTACTACTGCTGCAATGGCATCATCCCGGGCTTCAGCCAGTCGGGCGGTCTCGGCATGATGCTCGCCCAGTGGATCGTCGAGGGTGAGCCCGAGTACGACATGTTCCCCTGGGACCTCGCGCGTTACGGCCTCGAGTGGACGCCCAAGAGCTTCGTCCGCGCCCGCGCGCTCGACTGCTACTCGCACCGTTTCAAGATCCACTTCCCTTACGAGGAACGCGAGGCCGGGCGCCCGGTGCGCACGCGTCCTGTATACGAACGCCAGAAGCAGCTCGGCGGCGTTCACGGTCTCAACTACGGCTGGGAGCACCCGCTGTGGTACGCGCCGGAAGGCATGGAACCCGTCGACGAGTACGGTTTCGCGCGTCAGAACTGGTTCGAGGCGGTTCGTCAGGAATGCCAGGCGCTGCGTGCCGGCGTCGGCGTCACCGATACGTCGAACTTCGGCAAGTATGAGATCAAGGGACCAGGAGCCTGGGAATGGCTCGATAAGCTGGTCGCCAACAAGGTGCCGACGGAGATCGGCCGCTCCTGTCTGACGCCGTTGATCGGTGTCCGGGGCGGCGTCGCCGGCGACTTCACGATTACCAAGCTCGCCGAGGACGATTACTTCATGGTCGGGACCGGTATCGGCGAGCGCTATCACAAGCGCTTCTTCGACATGGTGCCGCTGCCCGAAGGCACGACGTTCCGCTCGGTGACCGGCAAGTACTGCGGCTTCAACGTCGCCGGGCCGAAATCGCGTGAGTTGCTGCAACGCATGACCAACGAGGACATGTCGAACGATAACTGGAAGTTCATGCGGTCGAAACGGATCACCGTCGCCGGCGTCGACTGCATCGCCATCCGGGTGTCGTTCACGGGTGATCTGGGCTGGGAGCTCTACCACGACGAGGAGAACCAGGTCGCGCTGTTCGACGCGCTGCTGGAAACCGGCAAGGACCTCGGTATCCGCCCGGTGGGTGGTCGTTCCCTGCTGTCGCTCCGCGTCGAGAAGGGGTACGGCTCGTGGAGCCGCGAGTACTCGCCGGAGTACTGGCCGCAGGAAGTTGGGCTCGAACGCCTGATCAAGCTCGACAAGGGCGATTTCCTCAACAAGGAAGCTTACATCAAGATCAAGGACAACAAGCCGCGCGAGAAGCTGATGGTGTTGACCGTCGAGACGGACAATGCCGACGCCGTCGGTGGCGAGCCGATCTTCGCGCTCGACGGCACGCCGGTCGGCCGCGTCAGTTCAGGCGCGTACGGGTTCTCTGTCGACAAGTCCGTTGCGCTCGGTTTCATCAAGACGGACTTCGCCAAACCGGGCGAGCAGTTCGATATCGCGATTCTTGGCCGACCGCACCGCGCGACGCTGCTGTCCGATCCGCCGTTCGACCCTGAAGGCTTGCGGTTGAGAGCCTGATAGCGGGGACAAGGGAGGATTTCGTCATGGATAACGATCCGCATTCGATCCCTGACCCCAGGATCAATCCTGCCCGGCGCCCGCCGGCCGACGTGCCGAGGAAACCGGACAACACACCTGATTACGAGGACCGGGTTGAAATCGGGCCGACGAAGCTCGCATTCGACGAGTGGGCGGCGGCCGGGCTCGAGGTCCCCGACCTTCCGGCAATGCGTGAGTACCGCCTCGAGCGCATCGTCAAGGGGCTGGCCGAACGGGACTACGCGGGTGTTCTGTTGTTCGACCCACTGTCGATCCGCTACGCGACCGACACCACCCACATGCAACTGTGGAATGCCCACAATCCGTTCCGCGCCTGCCTGGTGACCGCTGACGGCTACATGGTGTTGTGGGAATACGGCGGCTACGCGTACATGTCGGAGTTCGCGCCGCTGGTCCGCGAGGTTCGTGCCGGCGCGTCGTTCTTCTATTTCGCGACCGGCCAGCGCACCGAGGAAAAAGCCAAGAAGTTCGCCCATCAGGTCGATGAGTTGCTTCGCGCGCGCTGCGGCTCCAACCGCCGCCTGGCGGTCGACAAGATCCAGATCGAAGGACTACGGGCGCTCGATCGCATCGGGATCGAGGTGATGGACGGTGAGGAATTGATGGAGCGAACCCGCGCCGTCAAGGGGCCGGACGAGATCAAGGCCATGCGGTGCGCCATTCATGCCTGTGAGGCCTCGATTGCCGATATGCGCGCCAAGACGGAACCGGGCATGACCGAGAACGATATCTGGGCCGAGTTGCACGCGTCCAACATCCGACGTGGAGGGGAGTGGATCGAGACCCGGATTCTCTCGACCGGTCAGCGAACCAATCCGTGGTTTCAGGAATGCGGTCCCCGTATCCTGAAAAACAACGAGATATTGTCGTTTGATACCGATCTGATCGGTTGCTACGGGATGTGCACGGACATATCACGCAGCTGGTTCATCGGTGACGGACGGCCGACCAATCGTCAGCGTGAAATGCATGCCATCGCCATTGAGCACATCATGACCAACATCGATATCGTCAAACCCGGCATGACGTTCAAGCAGTTGTGCTTCGAGGGGCATCATCTTCCCGAGGAGTTCATTCCGCAGCGCTACGGCTCGAAGATGCACGGTGTCGGCCTGTGCGACGAATGGCCGGGGATTCGCTATCCCGTCGACTGGGAGGAACGCGGCTACGACGGCGTGCTCGAGCCCGGCATGATGCTGTGCGTCGAGGTCTACCTGGGCGAGGTCGGCGGGCCGGACGGAATCAAGCTCGAGGATCAGGTCCTGGTGACCGATAACGGCGTGGAAAACTTGACGAAATGCCCGTTCGATCCGTTCTTCGCGGGGTAGCCCGACGACGGAAAGCCCCGCCCGAAGCGGGATTGCAAGATTATTGCGATTCTGAGGCGAGAAACTTAACAGTATTACACTTTGCGCCCGGAACGTGGATCGGCTATACGTATCGGCACTGATTCAAGGGCCGAGAACGCCATCGTGAATGATCCATTGCGAGATGATCCCTTCTCGGAGGACTCAGCTTACCGGGAAAACCTGCGTGATTTCGCTCACGAGATCGGGACCCCTCTGAATGCCATGATCGGTTACGTGCAACTGGCGCAGAAAGAGCTAGAAAGCGGGGGCGATCCTTCGAAGCTCGCCGACTATCTCGAAACCATCGAACAATCGACCGTTCGGCTGTTGCGAATCTGCGAGCACGTGCTCGACGACGCGATTGCTGGGGCCCACAAAGTTCACAAGGTCGTGGTCAACGCCGTCGTCCTGTGTGAGGAAGTGCTCTCGACATTCACCGAGATGGCGAAGAAGCGCGGGATCGACGTGGTTTCAGATTTTCCCGAAGACTTCCCGACCGTGCCGACCGATCCGGTGCTGGTCGGACAGGTCATGACCAACCTTGTCAGTAACGCTATCAAGTTCACCCCGCCGGGCGGCACCATTACCGTGAAGGGCGAGGTCGATGCCGAAGACAACATGATGATTCTGATGGTTCGCGATACCGGCAAGGGCATCCCGGCGAGCCTGATGCTTCAGGTGCGCAACGGCAAGAAGATCGCCACCCAGAGCGAGCATGGTGACAAGGGCTGGGGCCGCGGCATCCAGATCGCAACCGAGATCGCCGAGCGGCTCGGCGGCGAATTGACGTTCGCACCGGCCAGTACCGGCGGGACCGTGGTCCGCTTCCTGCTGCCGCTCGACGAGTAATCCTCCCATTCCCGGCTTGCCGATGAAACGCGTTGCCGTCGCCGGCTTTCAGCACGAAACCAATACGTTCGGCGCCACCCTAGCGGTCTACGCGGATTTCGAGATCGCCGATGCCTGGCCGCCGCTGCTGCGCGGTGCGGATGTGCTCAGCGGGACGCGGGGAATCAACCTGCCGATGGCCGGTTTCGTCAGCGCCGCCGAGGCGGCGGGCGACATCGACATCGTGCCGGTGTCGTGGTGCTCGGCGGAGCCGTCGTCCTACGTGACCGACGATGCCTTCGATCGCATCTCGGCGATGATCATCGACGGCATCCGGTCCGCCGGAGGTATCGACGGCGTCTACCTCGATCTGCACGGCGCCATGGTGACCCAGTCGCACGAGGACGGCGAGGGCGAGCTGCTGGCCCGATTGCGGGCCGTGCTCGGCGACGAACTGCCGATCGTCGTCAGCCTCGATCTGCATGCCAACGTGACCGAGACCATGGTGCGCCATGCCTCGGCATTCACGATCTTCCGCACCTACCCGCACATCGACATGGACGCGACCGGCGCCCGGGCGCTCCCGCTGCTGCGTCATCTGATGAACGGCGACCCTCTGTTTAAGGCCTTCAGACAGGCCCAGTTCCTGGTGCCGCTGCAGGCCCAGTACACCGGCGCCGAGCCTTGCCGGGCGCTCTACGGCGGGCTGTTGGAAATCGCCGACGCCGGCGTCACGACGGTGGATATCGCGATGGGCTTTCCGCCCGCCGATATCCATGACGCGGGACCGTCGCTGGTCGTCTACGGCACGGAACCGGGCGCGGTCGAGGCGGCCGCCGATCAGTTTCTCAGGGCCTTCGACGCCGCCGAACCCCTGTTCGACGTCGGCATGCTGTCGGCGGCGGACGCGGTGGCGCGGGCGATGGCCGCCGAGCGTGCGGGCCGGCCCGTGGTGCTGGCGGACGCCCAGGACAATCCGGGTGCCGGCGCGCCGTCGGACACTACAGGACTTCTGGCGGCGTTGGTCGAGGCCGGTGCCGGGCAGGCCGTGGTCGGTCTGCTCAATGACCCGGAGGTAGCCGCCGCCGCCCACGCAGCCGGTGTCGGCGCCACCATCGACGCGGTTCTCGGCGGCAAGTCGGGTTTTTCCGACCAGCCGCCCTACGAGGGACGGTTTGTCGTCGAGGCGCTCGGCGATGGGCGGTTCGAGTTCACCGGCGAGATGTACAAGGGTGCCGTTGCCGAGCTCGGCCCCGTCGCGCTGTTGCGGGTCGATACGCCGGATGCCGATGTGCGGGTCGTGGTCGGTTCGCACCGCTGCCAGTGTCTCGATCAGGCGATCTTTCGCCACGTCGGCGTCGAGCCGACGGAACAGGCAATCCTGGGCGTCAAGAGCACGGTCCACTTCCGCGCCGATTTCGAACCGATCGCCGCGGAGGTCATCGTCGTCGATACGCCGGGCGCCAACCCGTGCATGCTTTCGCGGATTCCGTACCGGAACCTGAGGCAGGGCGTCAGGCTGTTGTAAGATTCTTCGTCTGGAGAATTGGTCGGAGTGAGTGGATTCGAACCACCGACCCCTGCCTCCCGAAGACAGTGCTCTACCAGGCTGAGCTACACTCCGACCGGTGGACGCCGGGTTATAGCGTCCCGGCCGGGACGCCGCAAGGCTTCGCGTGCAAGGTTTTCCGACGCATCAGTAGGGCCGCTCGATAGCGAAGTCGAGCAGGTCGATCAGCGCGCTTTTCTCCGCCCCGTCGGGGAAGATGCCGAGCGCGTCGCGGGCGATGGCGCCGTAGTGGCGAGCCCGTTCGACCGAGTCGGTGAGCGCGTTGTGACGGTTCATCAGTTCGAGCGCATGGTCGAGATCGCCGCCACCCTGTTCGAGATCCTCGAGCGCGCGCCGCCAGAACGTGCGTTCCTCGTCGCTGCCGCGGCGGAAAGCGAGGATCGTCGGCAGGGTGATCTTGCCCTCGCGGAAATCGTCGCCGATGGTCTTGCCGAGGTCGGCCTGCTTGGCCGAGTAGTCGAGCACGTCGTCGATCAGTTGGAAGGCGATGCCGAGGTTGAGGCCGTAGGTCACCAGCGCTTCCTGCTCGACCTTCGGCCGGTCGGCGACGACGGCGCCGATCTCGCAGGCCGCGGCAAACAGCTTCGCCGTCTTGGCCTGGATCACCTCGAGATAGGCGGATTCGCCGGTCTCGGTGTCGTTCGCGGTGGTCAGCTGCATGACCTCGCCCTCGGCGATGACCGACGAAGCGTTCGAGAGAATCCGCAGCACGTCGAGCGAGCCGTCCTCGACCATCAGTTCGAACGAGCGCGAGAACAGAAAATCGCCGACCAGCACGCTGGCCTGGTTTCCCCAGATGGCGTTGGCCGACGACTCGCCCCGGCGCAGTTCGCTGTCGTCGACGACGTCGTCGTGCAGCAGGGTCGCTGTGTGGATGAACTCGACACAGGCGGCGAGCGCGATGTGACGTTTGCCGGCGTAGCCGCACATCCGTGCCGAGGCGAGGGTGAGGACCGGGCGCAGCCGCTTGCCGCCGGCGGCGACGAGGTGTCCGGCCAGTTGCGGGATCAGCGCCACCGGGCTCTGCATGCGGTGGACGATGACCTCGTTAACCGCGGCCAGATCGTCGGCGACAAGCTTCGTCAGACTGTCGATGGACGGCTGTTTCTGCCGTTCTTCCTCGAAATTGACAACTACGCCCACGGCGTCCGCCTCCGTCGGTTCTCTGGCCTGCCGCCACCGGGTTGACGCCGGGTGCCGGGATAGCGAGCATATGGAGCAGGTTCGGCGCGGGTCAAGCCCGCGCGGGCGAAGACGGAGGCATTCCGCCGCGTACACGCACAACAGCGAACGAGGGAACGCAAGGTGATCGAGCTGATCCGTACCAACGATCCCGTGCTCCTGTCGTGGCTGACCGCACATCTCGACGCGGCCGGCGTCGGCAATGTCGTGCTCGATGCCCACACCAGCAACATGGAAGGCTCGATCGGCGCGATCCCGCGCCGGGTCATGGTGCTTGCCGATGACGAGGCCGTGGCCCGTGACGTGCTGGCCGGTTGTCCGGCATTTGCCGACGAAACCGAGGACGATGCCGTACAGCCGGCTCTGCGTCCCGGTCTCGCCGGGGCCTGAGCGGCCGACCGTCCGGCCCATGGAAACCACCAATGACCTTGTCCTCGGCGGACGCCTGAGGATGACGCAGCCGAAGCGCGGCTACCGGATCGCGATCGACCCTATCCTGTTGGCCGCCGCCGTTCCGGCGGCCGCCGGCGAACGCGTGCTCGATGCCGGCTGCGGCGTCGGCACCGCAGGCCTGGCGCTGGCCCGCCGGGTCGACGCGATTACCATTACCGGCCTCGAGCTTCAGGCCGTGCTGGCCGATCTGGCGCGCTGCAATGCCGAGGACAACGGCCTCGCCGACAGCTGTTCCGTAATCACCGGCGACATCCTCGATCCGCCCCCGGGTCTCGGCGATCCGCCGTTCGATCACGTCATGGCCAACCCGCCGTTCATGAAGGTCGGCGAGGCGACGCCGTCGCCCGATCCCGTTGCCGCGACGGCGACCGTCGAGGGCGACGCTACGCTCCTGGACTGGGCGGCGTTCGCGGCCCGCATGATAAAGCGCGGCGGCTGCGTCACGATGATTCACCGGGCGGACCGGGCGGCGGAGCTCGCCGGCGCCCTGGTCGGCGCCGGTTTCGGTGATCTGGCGATCTTTCCGCTGTGGCCCGACGCGGCGTCGAAGGACGGCGATCTGGCGCGCGCGGCGCGCCGCGTTATCGTCCAGGGCCGTCTCGGCGCCGAAGGGCCGTCGCGGCGTCTTGACGGGCTGGTGCTGCATGACGCCGACGGCGGGTTCCTCGCCGAGGCCGAGGCCGTCCTGCGCCACGCGGCGGCGCTGCCGGTCGCCTGAGTCGGGACGCTCAACCGCCAAACGCATGCACCGGATGACCGCGCACGCCGGTCTCCAACTTCAGTAGACCGCCGGCATAGGGCTGGTTCTCGACACCGGTGTCGCTGAGCCTGTCGCCGGCCGTGGTAATGAATGCCGTCGACATGCCGGGACCGCCGAAACACGGCATGGTCGGCTGGGTAACCGGCAGCGCGATCGAAACCGTTTCACTGCCGTCGGGGGCGACACGAATCAGTCGGCCGCCCCGAAACAGCACCGTCCAGTAGCCGCCGTCCGCGTCCATCGCCGCGCCGTCGACGCTGCCCGTCGTCGCCCGGTCGAAGTGATAGAACAGCCTGACGTTCGAACGCCGGCCCGCCGTCACGTCGTAGTCGCAGGCCGAGACCACGCCGGCGTGGGAATCGGTGCGGTACATGATTCGGTCGTCCGGGCTCCAGGCGAGGCCGTTGGGCACGTCGAGTTGATCCTCGATCAGGGTCACCGTGAGATCCGGATCGATCCGGTAGAAGCAACCGGTGCCGAGGTTCGAATCGGCATCGTTGAGGCTGCCGATCCAGAGCCGCCCGGCCGCGTCGCACTTGCCGTCGTTGAACCTGTTTTCCGGCTTGTCGGCCTCGATGGCGACGAGCTGTTCAAGCGAGCCCGACGCGGGATCGAAGCCGTGGATGCCGTCCGGCAGCGCGACGATCAGGCCGCCTGAGGCGCGTTCGGCGATCATGCCGGGCCGTGCCGGCATGTCCCAGGTCTCGGTCGCGCCACCTTCGGCGGCAGTGCGGTGCAGCTTGCAGCCGTAGATGTCGATCCACCAGACCGCGTTCTCGGCGGCCGACCAGACGGGGCTCTCGCCGAGCCGCGCGCGAACGTCACTCAGGCAGGTAATCGTCATGCGCCGGCCGACTCCGGATCATCCGCGGATGATTTCCCGATCATTACGCGTGATTCAATCATCATTGAAAACAAAGGGTTTTTCGCGATTCTGTTTAAAATTGATGAGAATGTTCATACCCCCGGGGGTGCTTCGCTTTCTTAAACGTCCCGGACCCGCTAAGCGACCTCCGACGGTGCCGGTTCTAATATCACGGCGGCGCCCGGAATGCAAGACTTTATTCCTAGATCTATACCGACCCGGGTGGCGCTTGTCGGCGGAGAACGGGGCCGTTAGAAGTGTAGGCATCCTGATTCAGCGCGGATTCCCGATGTTCGGATTCTCGATCTCCAAATTGCTCTTCACCATCGTCGCCATCGCAGCGATCTGGTACGGCTTCAAGTTCATCAAGCGCGTCCAGGACCGCGAGGACGATTCCGTGTCTCAACGCCGCCGTCCCGGTGTCGGGAGTGCGAATCGGACTCCGGCCGACCGCGACGACGATGACGTCGAGACGATGATCGAATGCCGGACCTGCGGCAGTTTCGTGGCCGCGTCGGGCGCGCGATCCTGCGGCCGCGAAGACTGTCCGTATCCGGGCTAGTTTCCGGGGTTCACCCGGTTTGAGCCCGTGTTGACCGGCCTCGGGGCCGCGTCTATGTTGCACCGCACATTTTGGCCCGGAACCGGGCGCGTCTTGAAGTCATTCTCATGCCGACGTCGTCTGCCGAGAACCGCAGTTTCCAGTCGTTGATCCTCACCCTGCAACAGTTCTGGGCGGTTCAGGGCTGCGTGATCGTGCAGCCCTACGACGTCGAGGTCGGCGCCGGCACCTTCCACCCGGCGACCACGCTCCGCGCGCTGTGGCCCGACGTCTGGAACGCGGCCTACGTGCAGCCGTCGCGCCGCCCGACCGACGGACGCTACGGCGAGAACCCGAACCGCCTGCAGCACTATTACCAGTTCCAGGTCCTGATGAAGCCGTCGCCGGCGAACATCCAGCAGCTGTACCTGGAAAGCCTTCGCGCCATCGGCATCACGTCCGAGGAGCACGACATCCGTTTCGTCGAGGACGACTGGGAAAGCCCGACCCTGGGCGCCTGGGGTCTCGGCTGGGAAGTCTGGTGCGACGGCATGGAGGTCAGCCAGTTCACCTATTTCCAGCAGGTCGGCGGCATCGACTGCGTGCCGGTGCCGGTGGAGCTGACCTACGGGCTGGAGCGCTTGGTGATGTATGTCCAGGGCGTCGATAACGTCTACGACCTCGACTGGGATGGCGTGCCGAAGGACAAGGGCGGCAAGAACTATGGCGACGTGTTTCTCGAGAGCGAGGTCCAGCACTCGACCTACAACTTCGAGGTGGCTGACACCGACCGCCTCCGCCGCCACTTCGAGGACGCCGAGGCCGAATGCGCGCTGGCGCTTGAGAAGACCCTGCCGCTGCCGGCCTACGACCAGTGCCTGAAGGCGAGCCACCTGTTCAACCTGCTCGATGCGCGGGGCGTCATCAGCGTCACCGAACGCCAAGCCTACATCGGCCGGGTGCGCGCGCTGGCCAAGGCCTGTTGCGAACAGTGGGTCGCCATCCACCAGGAGTCGGAAAGATGATCCGCCTCATACTTCGATATGAGGCTTCGCCTCTACTCAGCATGAGACGGTTTGTGCAGGCCCTCATCCTGAGTAGCGCGCAGCGCGTATCGAAGGAGAGGGCAGGAGGCGTATTCCATGCCTGAGTTGCTGCTCGAAATCCTCTCCGAGGAAATCCCGGCGCGCATGCAGGTTCGCGCGGCCGACGATCTCAAGCGGCTGGTGACCGAGGGCCTCAAGGCGGCGGGCCTCGCGTTCGATAACCCGCGCACCTTCGTGACCCCGCGCCGCCTGACCTTCGTCGCCGACGGCATCCCCGACGCGACACCGGACATTTCCGAGGAACGCCGCGGACCGCGCGCCGACGCGCCGGAAAAGGCCATCGAGGGCTTCAAGGGGTCGCTGCCCGACGGCACTGCCATCGAGGAACGCGAAACGCCGAAGGGCATGTTCCTGTTCGCCAACGTTGAAAAGAAGGGCGAACCGGCGGGCGAGGTGATCGGCGCCATGCTCGGCGAGATCCTCAGCCAGTTCCCGTGGCCCAAGTCGATGCGCTGGGGGATCGGCCAACTGCGCTGGGTTCGCCCGCTGCACCGCGCATCGTTCCTGTTCGCGGGCGAGGTCACGCTGCTGCACGCGTTCGGCACGGCGGCCTCGGCGGAAGAGGCCGACCGTGAGCACTTCGTCACCTATGGCCATCGTTTTCTCGCGCCCGATGCCATCGCGGTGACGGACTTCGCCGATTACGAGGCCAAGCTGCGCAAGGCGTTCGTGCTGATCGACCGTGACGAACGCAAGCAGGTGATCAGGGACGCGGCGGACAAGCTGGCGGCGGAGGCCGGTCTGGTCCTGCGCGACGATCCGGGCCTGCTCGACGAGGTCGCGGGTCTGGTCGAATGGCCGGTGGCGCTGCTGGGCGCCATCGACGACGACTACATGGATCTGCCGCCCGAGGTGCTGGTCACCACCATGAGGGCCAACCAGAAGTACTTCGTCTGCGAGGACAAGGACGGCAACCTCGCCAGCCGCTTCGTCGTGGTTTCCAACACCACGGCCGCGCCCGACACCGTGGTCGCCGGCAATGAACGCGTGCTGCGTGCGCGCCTCGCCGACGCGCGGTTCTTCTGGGACACGGACCGTGCGAATACATTGGCCAGCCGCGCCCCGGCGCTCAAGGACCGGGTGTTCCACGCCCGGCTCGGCACGCTCGACGACAAGGCCGACCGGCTGCAGGCACTGGCGACCGGTCTCGCCACGTTTGTGCCGGATGCCGACAAGGACAAGGTCCGCTCGGCGGCGCGTCTCGCCAAGTGCGACCTGTCGACCGGCATGGTCGGCGAGTTCCCCGAGCTACAGGGCGTCATGGGCCGCTACTACGCGATCAACGACGGCGAGAGCCCAGAAGTCGCCGATGCAATCGCCGAACACTACTCGCCGCTCGGCCCCAACGACGCGTGCCCGACGAAATCGGTTAGCGTCTGCGTCGCGCTCGCGGACAAGCTCGATACACTGGTCGGCTTCTTCGGGATCGACGAGAAACCGACCGGATCGAAAGACCCCTATGCACTGCGCCGGGCGGCGCTGGGCGTCATCCGTCTCGTCGTCGAGAACCGCATTCGCATGCCGTTGCTCGAAACCCTGGCCGGCGCCGCCAGACTCTATGACAAGGCCCTGGGGGTCGACGATACATCTGGCGAACTTCTCGCGTTCTTCGCCGATCGTCTGAAGGTGCATCTGCGCGAGCAGGGCGTGCGCCACGACCTGGTCGATGCGGTGTATGCTACCGGCGGCGAAGACGACCTCGTGCGCCTGTTGGCGCGGGTCGAGGCGTTGAAAGATTTCCTCGACACCGACGACGGGGCCAACGTGCTGGCGGCTTACAGGCGGGCGGTCAACATCCTAAGGATTGAGGAAAAGAAGGACGGCGCGTCTTACGACGGCGACGTGACAGCCGACCTCCTCGATGACGGTCCCGAGACAGAACTGTTCGATGTTCTGGTCGAAGCAGAATCGCAGATATCACAAGACTTGGCGTCGGAGGACTTCGTTGGTGCCATGGGCCGTCTCGCCACGGTGCGACCGAAGGTCGACGCGTTCTTCGACGGCGTGACCGTCAATGCCGACGATGCAGCCAAACGGGAGAACAGACTCAGAATGCTTTCGTACGTTCGGCGCGCGCTCGGCCCGATTGCCGATTTCTCGAAAATTGAAGGTTAGAAACGGGGAACCCAACCGAGATGACCCAAGAGTCGCAAAAGTGGATCTACACCTTCGGGGACGGTAAGGCTGAAGGCCGTGCCGACATGAAAAACCTGCTCGGGGGCAAGGGTGCCAACCTCGCCGAAATGTCGTCGCTCGGCATTCCGGTGCCGCCGGGGTTCACCATCACGACCGAGGCCTGCATCCACTACACCGACAACGACGGTGCCTATCCGGAGGGCCTCGACGAACAGCTCGACGCCGCGATGAAGGCGATGGAAACGGGGCTCGGCCATACCTTCGGCGGCAAGGAAAAACCGCTGCTGGTCTCGGTGCGTTCCGGAGCGCGCGCCTCGATGCCGGGCATGATGGACACGGTTCTCAACCTCGGCCTCAACGACGACACCGTGCAGGCGCTGGCCGCCGAGAGCGGTGACGAGCGTTTCGCCTTCGACAGCTACCGGCGCTTCATCCAGATGTACGGCGATGTCGTGCTTGGCGTCGAACACCACGCATTCGAGGACATTCTAGAGGATCACAAGCTGCGCCTCGGGATCAACCTCGATACCGCGCTCTCGGCCGAGCAATGGAAGACGATCATCGACGACTACAAGCGCGAGGTCGAGGACACCCTCGGCCGGCCGTTCCCGCAGGACCCGGCCGAACAACTGCACGGCGCCATCGGGGCCGTGTTCAAGAGCTGGATGAACGACCGCGCCGTCGTCTACCGCCGCCTGCACGACATTCCGGCGGAATGGGGCACGGCCGTCAACGTTCAGGCCATGGTGTTTGGCAACATGGGTGAAGACTGCGCCACCGGCGTGTGTTTCTCGCGCAACCCGTCGACCGGCGAGAACGCATTCTACGGCGAGTTCCTGATCAATGCCCAGGGCGAAGACGTGGTCGCGGGCATTCGTACGCCGCAGCCGCTGACCAATGCCGAGAAGGCGGAGCAGGGCACCGATCTCCCGTCGATGGAAGAGGTCATGCCGCAGACCTTCACCGAGCTCTGCGACATTCGCGACCGGCTCGAGGCGCACTACAAGGACATGCAGGACATGGAGTTCACCATCCAGCAGAACAAGCTCTGGATGCTGCAGACCCGGTCCGGCAAGCGTACCGCCAAGGCCTCGCTGAAGATCGCCCTCGATTTCGTGCGTGAGGGTCTGATCAGCAAGGACGAGGCGGTGATGCGCCTCGACCCGGCGCAGCTCGGCCAGCTTCTCCACCCGATGCTCGACCCGGACGCGCCGCGCGAACTGATCGGCCGCGGCCTGCCCGCGTCGCCGGGCGCGGCCACCGGCCGCATCGTGTTCTCGGCCAAGGACGCCGAACTCTGGGCCCACAACGGCGAGAAGGTGATTCTCGTGCGCACCGAGACCAGCCCGGAGGACATTTCCGGCATGCACGTGTCCGAGGGCGTGCTGACGACGCGCGGCGGTATGACCAGCCACGCCGCCGTGGTCGCGCGCGGCATGGGCAAACCCTGCGTCTCGGGCGCCGGCGACCTGCAGGTCAGCGTCAAGGACAAGACCATGCGCTCGATCGCCGGCGACTTCGAGGAAGGCGACGTCATCACCCTCGACGGCACCAACGGCGAGGTCATGAAGGGCCAGGTCGCGACCATTCAGCCCGAGCTGTCGGGCGATTTTGCCGAGCTGATGGAATGGGTCGACGGGTTCCGCGAGATCGGCATCCGCGCCAATGCGGAAACGCCGCTCGACGCCGGAACGGCGCGCAAGTTCGGCGCCGAGGGCATCGGCCTCAGCCGCACCGAGCACATGTTCTTCGACCCCTCGCGCATCGTGCACATGCGCCAGATGATCCTGTCGAAGAACGAGGATGAGCGCCGCGCCGCGCTCGAGAAACTGCTGCCCTACCAGCGCCAGGACTTTGTCGAACTGTTCGAGATCATGGCCGGCCTGCCGGTGACGATCCGTCTGCTCGATCCGCCGCTGCACGAGTTCATCCCGCACGGCGACGCCGAGATCGAGGACGTCGCCAAGGCCGCCGGCGTGTCGGTTGCGGCTGTCCGCGAGCGCGCCCACCAGCTGCACGAGATCAACCCGATGCTCGGCCACCGCGGCTGCCGGCTCGGCATGACGTACCCGGAGATCTACGAGATGCAGGCCCGGGCGATCTTCGAGGCGGCCGCCGAGGTCGCCGCCCGGGGCGGCAAGGCTATCCCCGAGGTGATGATCCCGTTGATCGTCAACCGCGACGAGTTCGACGTGTTCAAAGTCATGGTCGACGACATTGCCGACCAGGTGCGGGCCGAGACCGGCGCCGAGATCGAGTACCTTGTCGGCACCATGGTCGAACTGCCGCGTGCCTGCCTGCGCGCTGACGACATCGCGCTCTCGGCCGAGTTCTTCTCGTTCGGCACCAACGACCTGACACAAACCTGTTTCGGCTTCTCGCGCGACGACGCGGGATCGTTCCTCGACATCTATTACGCCAAGGGCGTGATCGCCGAGGATCCGTTCGTCACGATCGACCGCAAGGGCGTCGGCGAACTGATCAAGATCGGCGTCGAGCGGGGACGGCGGACCCGCCCCGATATCAAGCTCGGGATCTGTGGCGAACATGGCGGCGACCCGGCGTCGGTCGATTTCTGTCACGAGATCGGGCTCGACTACGTCTCGTGCTCGCCCTATCGCGTGCCGGTCGCACGGCTGGCGGCGGCCCAGGCGGCGCTACGCCGACGCTGACCGCCGGCGCACCAGGATCGTGAAGTCGGGCAGTTCGTAGTTCTCGATGACCTCGACGTCGGGTGACAGCGCCGAGCGGCAGAACGCGGCGATCTCGGCGCAATCGGCATAGTACAGCCCCTCCATGTCGGGATCGAACCGGCGTCGGTCGAGCATGTTGAAGGCCATCGCCTTGCGGGTCGTTTCCCAGAGGATCGTCAGGCTGGCTTCGACGTAGTCGTGCCAGGCCTGCTCGTCGGCCTGAAGCTTCAGGTTGAAGGTCCCCGATACCAGGGTGTAGTCGGCCGGCGCGGTCGGCCTGGCCGAGCAGCGGAAGCTGGCCCGGGGATCGCGGATGCGCTGTTCGCAGGCGTCCAGCATCGACCGCGTGATGTCGTAGCCGACGTAATGGCCGTCATTCAGGATCGGGTGATTGGCGAGATAGTCGAACAGCGCGCCGTAGCCGCAGCCGAAATCGCGAACCGTGACGCCGCCCCGGGCGACGTCGGCCGGGTCGAACACCCGGCACAGCAACTCGAAGCGATGCCTGACGTTGGCCTGATTGGCCCAGAACGCGCCCTTGGCCGTCGGGCCGCATTGGCCGAGTCGGCGCCGATAGGCGGCAGCGACGGGATTCAGCATGTCGAAAGCGTTACGCACGGTCTCCTCGGCGCTGCCCGAGGGCGGCGGCACGGGATCGTCCGTTGGCGGGCTCGCCGGCGGGAAGGCCTGTCCCAGGAGGTTCTTGAAGAAGCCTGCCACGCCGCTCCCCCTCCCGGGCCGGTCAGAATGAGGCCCAGTCGGGCCGCCGGGGATGCAGCGAGGCGCCGCCGGCGCTCAGGACCGGGTCGCCGTCGAGAGCGTCGAGCCGGAGGATGGCGAGACCGATGTCGCCGTTCGACGATCGCAGCTCGCCGACCTCGCGGTCGCCGATGGTGACCGGTGTGCCGGCGTCGGGAGCGTCGCCCTCGATCTCGACCGGCATCAGGCGTTTCTTGACCAGGCCGCGGTGCTTGGTCCGCGCGGTGACCTCCTGGCCCATGTAACAGCCTTTGTGCCAGTCAATGCCGCCGAGCTCGTCGAAGCCGTTTTCCATCAGCGTCGACTTGTCGACGATCAGGTCGCGCGAACCGTCGGGCAGGCCGAGGCGCAGCCGGAGGCGGTCGTACGCACCCGCGTCGGCTGCCTGCAGACTGGCGAAGGTCTCGCCGGACCCGCTCGCCGGCAAAATCAGCCGGGCGCCCGCATCCGCGAGCCGCGGGTCGACGAAGGCGACGCCGCCGTCGCGTGCCGCGGCCGCGCCGCGTTCGTCATCGAGTCCGAGCGCGGACGGCGTCCCGTCGCCGAACACCGCAAAGACGGCGTAGTCGTTGGAGACATCGGCGAGATCAACCTTGCCGCGCAGCTTGTAGAGCGTCAGCCGCTTGACGAATTCGGCAAGACGCGCCCGCTCGGTTTCGATCAGCAGCGTGTCGCCGTCGAACACCATGAAGAAGTCGAACAGGTACTTGCCCTGCGGGGTCAGGAAGGCGCCCCACGCGGCACGGGTCGCCGAAACCTTGTTCATGTCGTTGGACACGATGCCCTGCAGGAAAGACCGCGAATCCTCACCACGGACGGCGATCACGCCGCGGTCTTCGAGACGGGTCCATGCGGGTGCGGTCATGCTCGGTGCTCCGGTGGAATAACTGCCCTCATGACGTAGGCCATCGCTCGATACGCCGCAAGAGGGCGACTGCACGTCGCGGCCCCCGGGTGGTGCGTCTTGCGCGCGCCCGCACTCCCTGTATAACAGCCGCATGACCCGCGAGATAAGCGATTCCGGCAAGAACGGCAGCGAGGTGCGTCTCTCGGCGCTGGTCGTTGCGCACAACGAGGAAAACCGCATCGCCACCTGCCTCGAGCGGCTCGGGTTCGCCGACGAAATCGTCGTCGCGCTCGACCGCTGCACAGACGCCACCAAGTCGATCGCCGAGAAGCTGGGTGCCCGGACCATCGAGGGCGCGTGGCCGGTCGAGGGCGACCGCCGCAACGCCGGCATCGAGGCCTGCAGGGGCACCTGGATCGTCGAGATCGATAGCGACGAGCACGTCACGCCGGAGCTCGGCCGAGAGATCCGCGAGACCGTCGAGCGTTCGCGGTTCGACTGGCACGAACTGCCGGTCGACAACTACATTGGCGAACGGCTGGTGCGATATGGCTGGGGCGGTTCGTTCGGCACTTCTTCGGTACCGCGGCTGTTCCGCAAGGGTGCCAAGACGTGGGGCCGCCAGGCGGTGCATCCGAGCCTGACCTGGGTCGGCTACAAAGGGCCGCGTCTCAGTCATCCGTTGGCGCATTTCGTCGACCGCAATATCTCCGACATGATCCGCCGTCTCGACAGTTATACCTCGGCCCGCGCCCGCGATCTGCGTGCCGGCGGCGATCCGGGTTCACTGGCCAGCAACCTGCGCCGCGTGTTCTCGCGGTTCTTCAAGTGCTATGTCATGCGCAAGGGCTACCGCGAAGGCGGCTACGGGTTGCTGATTGCCCTGATGGCCGGGCTCTATCCGCTGATCTCCTATCTCAAGGCGACACTGGAAAGCGACGACGGAGCCGCGTCTTGAGGCTCATGCAGGTAATGGCCGGTGCGGCGCACGGCGGCGCCGAGGCGTTCTTCGAGCGCCACGTCGTGGCGATGCACGAAGCCGGTATTGAGCAGCTTGCGGTAATCCGGCGAGACGCCGGGCGGGCGGCGCGGCTGCGGGCCGGCGGCGTCACCGTCCACGAGGCGCGTTTCGGCGGCTTCTTCGACATCTTCACCAAGCCCGAGATCGCCGGACTCGGGCAGCGTTACAAGCCCGACGTGGTGCTGACCTGGATGAACCGGGCCACGGCCAAGACGCCTCGGGGCGACTATGTGCTGTGTGCCCGTCTCGGCGGCTACTACGATCTCAAGTACTACCGGCATTGCGATCACCTGATCGGCAACACGCCCGGCATTCACCGCTACCTGCTGGAACAGGGCTGGGCGCCCGAACGGGCGCACTACCTGCCCAACTTCGCGGACGAAGCGTCAGTCGCGCCCGCGCCTCGAGAGGCGCTCGATACGCCTGACGGCGCGCCGCTGATCTTCGCACTCGGCCGGCTGCACACCGTGAAGGGGTTCGATATCCTGCTGACGGCCCTAGCCGACGTGCCGGACGCGATCCTCTGGCTCGCCGGTGAAGGACCGGAGGACGCGGCGTTGAAGGCACATGCGAAGTCGGCCGGCGTTGCCGACCGCGTCCGTTTTCTCGGCTGGCGCGACGACGGCGCCTCGTTGATGGCGGCCGCCGACATCATGGTCTGCCCGTCGCGGCACGAGCCGCTCGGCAATGTGGTGCTCGAGGCCTGGGCCCGGAACGTGCCGGTGATCTCGACGCGGTCGGCCGGCCCGGGCGAGATGATCGAGGACGGTGAAAACGGCGTGCTGGTCGACATCGACGATGCCGATACCATGGCGCGCGAGATCAACAGACTGATCGCCGATGCCGCAGTCCGCCGCGACATCGGCGAGGCCGGCGGGCGGGCCCTGCAACAGCGATTCTCGAAGGACGCCGTCGTCGCCCGCTATCTCGAGTTCTTCGAAACGGTCGTGGGGCAAGCCTGATGTGCGGGATTGCCGGGATCGCTCTCGCCGGCGGTAAGCCCGTCGACCGCGCCGCGCTCGAGGCGCTGGCCGACGCGCTGGCGCACCGGGGACCGGACGGGCGTGGGTTCCACGTTCGCGGTGCCGTCGGACTTGCCCAGACGCGGCTTGCAATCATCGATCTCGCTGGCGGCGACCAGCCGCTGTACGAGACCGGCGAGCGAGGCGGCGTGACCCTGGTCGCCAACGGCGAGATATACAATGACCCCGAAATCCGCCGGGCCATGCCAGACACGCATTATCTGACCGGCTCCGATTGCGAGAGCCCGCTCAGGCTCTATCTCCGCCACGGGCTCGATTTCACGCGGCAGCTGCGCGGCATGTATGCGATCGCCATCGACGACCCTGAAAACAACCGTGTCGTGCTCGCGCGCGACCCGTTCGGCATCAAGCCGCTCTACTACGCGGAGACCGCAACAGGTCTGTGTTTTGCGTCGGAGCCGACGGCGCTGATCAAGGCCGGGTTGGTCGGGACCGAACTCAATGACGCGGCCCGCCTTGAGCTGCTGCAGCTTCAGTTCTCAACCGGACGCGCCACAATTTTTGACGGTATCCATCGTGTGCTGCCCGGCGAAATGTTGGTCGTGCGTGACGGCGTGATCGCTGAGCGTCGCGGTTCCGACCCGCTGCCGACGCCGGGAACGCGTGGGCTCAGCGAGGCGGACGCTGTTCGTCTGCTCGACGACTATCTCGAGGAAAGCATCGAGCTGCACCAGCGCGCCGATGTCGACTACGGCATGTTTCTTTCCGGCGGGATCGACTCGTCGGCGATCCTCGCCATGATGTCGCGGCTCAACATGCGCCCGGTCAAGGCGTTCACGGTTGGCTTTGCCGGGGACAACGTGCACGACGAGCGCGACATGGCGCAGCGCGCCGCGGTCAGCGTCGGCGCCGACCACGAGAGCATCCTATTCGACGAGGAGGACTTTTGGTCCTCGTTGCCCGCTGTCGCCGGCGCGCTTGACGATCCAGTCTGCGACTACGCGACACTGCCTACGTACAAGCTCGCCCGCGCCGCGCGCGACGCTGGTCTCAAGGTCATCCTGTCGGGCGAGGGTGGCGACGAGATGTTCGCGGGCTATGGCCGTTACCGGCGGGCGGCCCGTTGGAAGTTCTTCGGCGGCAGGCCGATGCGGTCGTCCGGTACCATGAGTGGTTTCGATGTGTTCACTGACCGGGAGAACGACAATCCGGAAAATTGGCGCCGGGGGATCGCCGATTCGGAACGGCGTCACGCGGGCGCCGGCCGCACCAGACTGCAGGTGTGCCAGGCCGTCGACATTGACGATTGGCTGCCGCATGATCTCCTGACCAAGCTCGACCGATGCCTGATGGCGCACGGCGTCGAGGGACGGGTTCCCTTCATTGATCCGGTGATCGCCGACTTCGCGTTTCGGCTGGCGGATCGCCTGAAGGTCCGGGGACGGACCGGCAAATGGCTGCTGCGCCGCTGGCTTGAGCGCAACCTTCCCGCCGCCGCCCCGTTTCAGCGCAAGATGGGCTTTACGGTGCCTGTCGGCGACTGGATCAGCCGGCGCAGCGACGAGCTCGCTGACAGGCTGTGTGCCTTGGATTCCGTGAGTTCCTTGTTCGATCCCGCGGCGGTTCGCCGAGTCTTCGCGGCCGTCGCCCACGGCGGTGACAAGCGAGCCGACTATGCGGCATGGACAATCCTGTTCTATGCTGTCTGGCACCAGGTTCACGTCGGCGGGAGAGACCGGCGTGGCGACGTGTTGTCCGTCCTGCAATAGGGCGGACCACTGGTGTTGAGAGGGAGGGCGCCCCGCCGGTGTTCCGGCGCGGATGGACATGGCGAGCGACACCGACCACGAACATGGTGCTCTGGATGACGAAGGTCGGGCGATCTTCGACCGCGCCCTGCAGTTCGTGATCGGCCACGTATCGTCGCCAGTGGAAGGCGCCTACGTCCACGATCTGCTGATGTTTCTCACGCGCGCACTCGATGTCGAGTTTGCCGTGTGTCATGTGATCAAGGATAACGATCCCACCGAGGTCGAGGTATTCGCAGTATGCCAACGTGGCACGATCCTTGACGGGTTCGCGTACTCGCTGGTGGGGACACCCTGTCTGGATATCTTCGGAGCATCGGCCATAGTCCATGATCGCGACTTGCAGGCAAGATATCCGCGCGGCCAGATACTGAAAGATGTGTCCGCCGAAAGCTACGTCGGCATACCGCTTTGGGCAGCCGACGGGTCGCCGCTCGGTCTGATCGCGGTCGTTCATACCGAAGCCATGTCGTCTCCGGACCTTGTGCTTCGGGTTCTTCAGGTCGTTTCGACCCGCGCCGCGGCAGAGCTCGAACGCAGTCGCGGGATCCGACAGTTGACGGCGGAACAGCAACGGTTCGCCGATTTCGCGAATGTCAGTTCGGATTTTTTCTGGGAGTTCGACAAGGATCTGCGGTTTTCGTTTTTGTCCGACCGCTATGAGGCGGTCGCCGGCGTGCCGCCGAGCGACCTGCTCGGCAAGACCCGGAAGGAAGTGGGCGCACCCGGCGTGCCGGAGGAAGAGCTTGAGAACCTGTTGCGGACACTTGATGCACACGAACCGTTTCGCGACTTCATCCATTACCGGGACCATCCGAACGGAGAGCGGGTGTACTTGTCGATCAGCGGACAGCCGGTGTTCGATGGCGAAGGAAACTTCGAGGGATATCGGGGCATCGGTAAGGACGTCACCAAGGAGATCGTCCAGGCGCGCGATCTGCAAAGGCTGGCGGAGCAGGCGGAGAGCCAGCACGAGACCCTGTTGAAGGTAATGAACGGCATCCCGGCGCTTATTGCCTATATCGACAAGGACAGACGCTACGTGATGGGGAACGGCGCCTACCGGCGATGGTTCAACATCGATCACACGAGGCTGCCCGGCCGTTCCGTCGAGGACGTTCACGACGAGGCGCGGTGCCACGACCTTGATGGACTGCTGGAACGCGGCCTGGAAGGCGACAAGGTGCCGGTCACGCTGGATCTCAAACGTTACAACGGCTACCTGCTGGAGGTCGAGGGCGTCATCGAGCCGCAGTGGGACGACAAAGGTAGTGTCGACGGCTGCTTCATTTTCCTCGAGGACGTGACCGACCGTCGCGCGGCCGAACGGGCCGTACGTCAGGCGGAGATCGCCGCCCGCCGGTCCGATCGCGCGAAATCGCAGTTTCTCGCCAACATGAGCCACGAACTCCGATCGCCGCTAAACTCGATCATCGGATTCTCGGATCTGATGGCGATCGAGCAGTTCGGGCCGCTCGGTAACGAGAAGTATGTCGAGTACGCGGGCGGGATCCGGTCGGCATCCCAGCACTTGCTTGCCGTCATCAGCGACATCCTCGATCTGTCGAAGGTCGAGTCAGGCGTGTTCGAGCTCGAGGACGAGCCGGTCGAAATCGAGAAACTGGTCCAGGCGGCGATGACACTGGTCAGACCCCTGGCGGAAGCGCGCCACCAGACGCTTGAGGTCGACGTGTCCGGCGGCGGTCCCGTCGTGGTCGACGAACGCCTGATGCGGCAGGTTCTCGTCAATCTGCTTTCCAACGCGATCAAGTTCTCGCCCGACGGCCAGACCATCACGATCAGCGACGAACGGCCGAAAGAGGGCGGGCTGCGTCTGTCGGTCGTCGATCGCGGCATCGGGATATCCAAGAACGAGATCGATCATGTATTCGAACCGTTCGGCCAGGTCCGCCACGACGCGATGATCGCCCACGAGGGCATCGGGCTCGGGTTGTCGCTGTCGCGTAAGATCGTCGAGATGCACGGCGGCACGTTGAGCTTGGAGAGTGAGGAAGGGCGGGGCACCACGGCGGTGATCGCACTTCCGGCCTCGCGCAGCGTGTCCCGGGCGAATCCGCGAAGCGCGTCCGGCTAGCGCCGGCTCAGCTGTCGCTGGTGTCGGTGATGCTGCCTTCTGCCGACCAGCCCTCGCCGGAGGCGACGACGCAGCTAACGCCGGTCGGGTCGGTGAGCACGAGGGTCCAGGTGCCGTCTTCGGATGCAAAGACCTCCAGGAGCTCGCCGTTGCTCGCGAGCCCGGCCGCGCTTGGATGTTCGCCGTGGTCGGAGGCGAGCTTGCTGCTGATCGCGTCGCGCTCAAGGCACACGGCGGCACCGGCCGGTAACGGCTTGGCTGCGACGACGGCCAATGACAGGACAAGACCCAGGGTAAGGCAGCGAATCATGGCGCTGTTGGTAGCACGGCGACGTTAACAAACAGCCAACTGCCACGACTTGACATCCTCGCGTCGACAGCGCATCCCAACCCGTAACTATCATGGAACCCGAAGATGGTCGAAGACGACGCCCATTACCTGACGATTCCGCTGCCGGATGACTGGCACGTCCATTTTCGCGACGGCGACATGCTGTCGCTGGTCGTCGGTCACACCGCGCGACAGTTCGGCCGCGCCATCGTCATGCCGAACCTCGCGCCACCGGTGACAACTGCCGCCGAGGCGGCGGCGTATCGTCAGCGGATTCTCGACGCGATACCCGACGGCATTCCGTTCGATCCGCTGATGACGTGTTATATGACTGATACGATCAGTGTCGACGAAGTGTCGGCCGGCTATCGCGACGGGGTGTTCCAGGCGGTGAAACTCTATCCGCAGAACGCCACGACCAACGCCGCGGCCGGGGTCAGCGACATCCGCATGGTCTACGGCGTTCTCGAACGCATGCAGGCGGACGGCATGCCGTTGCTGATTCACGGCGAGGTCACGGATGCCGAGGTCGATGTCTACGATCGCGAAGCGGTCTTCATCGAGCGCACCATGACGGCGCTGGTGCGCGACTTTCCCGAACTCAAGATCGTCTTCGAGCACGTCACCACGAAAGACGCGGTCGAGTTTGTCGAGGCCCGCCACGCTGAGGCGCCGGGCACCATCGGCGCGACGATCACCGTTCACCACCTGATGATCAACAGGACGGACATGTTCCGGGGCGGCATTCGGCCACACCTCTACTGCCTGCCGATCGCCAAGCGCGAGCGCCACCGCCTCGCGCTGCGCCGGGCGGCAACGTCGGGCGAGGGGCCGTTCTTCCTCGGCACCGACACCGCGCCGCACCACGTCGAGAGCAAGGAAACCGCCTGCGGCTGTGCAGGGATTTTTTCGGCGCCCGCTGCGCTCGAACTCTATGTCCGGGTCTTCGAGGAGGAGGAGGCGCTCGACCGGTTCGAAGCGTTCGCATCCCGCAACGGCCCCAATTTCTATGGCCTGCCCGTCAATGCCGCACGCGTTGCGCTTGAACGTGTCGAGCTGGAAATTCCCGAGCAGATCGAGGCCGGGGCTCTCGCCGTCAAGGCGTTCAAGGGCGGTGAGACCGTCAACTGGCGGATCGCCAGCCGGTCCGATCTGACCTAGACCCGGCTGCATGCCTGCGTGATTGCTTCAGGTGGTGTTGTGTTCGGCAAAGAAATCTCCGAAACTTCCCCGATAAGCTGGTCGGAAGATGCGGCAAACACATGAACGGACGACAGAATCCGTTTGTACAGGGAACGTACGGACGCCCGTACGATGGGGATACATGTCAGATGCGACGGCGTCGCTGGTAGTCAGCGATCTGCACAAGAGTTTCGGTTCGGTCGAGGTGCTCAAGGGGATCTCGCTGACGGCACAACGCGGCGACGTGATTTCGATGCTCGGTTCGTCCGGTTCCGGCAAGAGTACCTTCCTCAGGTGCATCAACCTGCTGGAGATTCCGAACGCGGGAACCGTCAGCCTCAATGGCGAAACGATCGCCATGAAGACCGACAAGATCGGCGAACCGGTGCCGGCCGACCGGCGGCAGGTCGAACGCATCCGCTCCAAGCTCGCCATGGTGTTCCAAAGCTTCAACCTGTGGTCCCACATGACGGTTCTCGAGAACGTCATCGAGGCGCCGATTCACGTGTTGGGCCTGAGCCGCGCAGAGGCCCTCGACCGGGCCGACGCCATCCTGCACAAGGTCGGCATGTACGACCGCAAGGACTATTACCCGGCGCACATTTCCGGCGGCCAGCAGCAGCGCGCGGCGATCGCGCGGGCGCTGGCGATGGATCCGGAGGTGATGCTTTTCGACGAACCAACCTCGGCGCTCGACCCGGAGCTCGTCGGCGAGGTCCTCAAGGTAATGCGTGATCTCGCTGAGGAGGGCCGCACGATGATCGTGGTGACTCACGAGATGGGCTTCGCCAAGGACGTCTCCTCGGAGGTCATTTTCCTGCATCAGGGGCTGATCGAGGAACAGGGCAAGCCGGACGACATTTTCACCAATCCGCGTTCGGATCGTTTCCGGCAGTTCCTGTCGAAAACGCTTCACTAGAGCTAGACCAACCGGCCCGGGGGAATCGGGCCACAACCAGGGAGAAGTAGCAATGTTCAAGAAACTGATGGCCACGGCATTCGCAGCCGTTCTGGCGTTCGGTGTCTCGACGGCGAATGCGGCGGATACGCTGCGGATCGGCGTCGAAGGCGCCTACCCGCCGTTCTCGTGGAAAGAGGCCGACGGCACCCTCAAGGGCTTCGACATCGATATCGCGCTGGCGCTGTGCGAGAAGATGGGCGTCGAGTGCGAACTTGTCGAACAGGACTGGGACGGCATCATCCCGGCGCTGCTCAACAAGAAGTACGACGCCATCGTCGCCTCGATGTCGATCACCGAGGAGCGCAAGAAGCGCGTCGACTTCACCAACCATTACTACAACACGCCGGCCAAGTTCGTCGCCAAGGCGGATGCCGGTTTCGACGCCACCGCGTCGGGCCTCGCCGGCAAGATCGTCGGCCTGCAGCGCGGCACGATCCACCAGTGCTACATGGAGAAAGCCTTCCCGGGCGTCGAGCTGAAGCTCTACGCAACTCAGGAAGAAGTCTTCCAGGATCTCGCGGCCGGTCGCATCGACGCGCAGATCTCCGACTCGATCCAGGCGCTCGAAGGCTTCCTGCAGACCGACGCGGGTGACGGTTACGCCTTCCTCGGTGGTGACCAGTTCGATCTGGAATGCCATGGCGAGGGCGCCGGCATCGCCGTCCGCAAGGGCAATCCCGAGCTGATCGCGGCCTTCAACAACGCCATCCAGGCCATTCGCGCCGACGGCACGTACAAGGCGATCAACGACAAGTACTTCGAGTTCGACGTCTACGGCGCCGGTTCGTAAGTAACGCATCCAGGGCGGCGGGGTTCGGTCATATGGGCCCCGCCGTCAACCGCGCCCGGCGTCCCGACCACGGCGCCGCGACCCGCGCTCTGGCCGGGCGCTGAGACGGAGGGACCGTGGAGGTCATCTGGGAATACCGGGGACAACTCTGGGACGGTACGCTGGTGACCGTCTCGCTGGCTCTGGCCTCGGTGTTGGTATCCGTCATCCTTGGCCTGTTCGGCGCGTGGGCCAAGCTTTCCAAGTCGCGCGTCGCGAATCGCTTCGCCAATCTCTACACCACGCTGGTCCGCGGCGTGCCGGAACTCGTGCTCATGCTGATCGTGTTCTACGGCGGCCAGCAGATGATCAACGACGTCGGTTCGGCGCTCGGGCTGTGGGACTACATCGAGATCAACCAGTTCACAGCAGGGTTCCTGACCATCGGTTTCGTCTACGGCGCCTACATGACCGAGACGTTCCGCGGCGCCATCCTGGCCATTCCGCGCGGCCAGATCGAGGCCGGCATCGCCTACGGCATGTCGCCCTCGCAGATCTTCCTGCGCATCATCTGGCCGCTGATGGTGCGCTACGCGTTGCCGAGCTTCACCAACAACTGGCTGGTGCTGATCAAGGCGACGGCGCTGGTCTCGGTCATCGGTTCGCAGGACCTCGTCTACAACGCGTTCGTCGCCGGCCGTTCGACCCGCGAGCTGTTCACCTTCATGTTCGCCGTCATCGTCATCTACCTGATCCTGACAGCGATCTCGGACGCCGGGCTGCGTTGGCTCGACCGCAAGTATTCCGCCGGCGTCAGGAGGGCATGACATGGCAGCGGAGAACGGCACCACGGAAACCCCGATCTTCGACTGGCTGGTGCTGGTCTCGGAGAACTATTCGCCGCTCGACTTCATGCTTGTCGCCGACAACTTCGACCGCTTTTTGTGGGGCGCGGTCATCACCATCGAGTTGACGTTCCTGTCGCTCGTCTTCGGTGCCGTTCTGTGCATTCCGCTGGCCATCGCGCGCGCCTACCGCTATCCGATCGTGAACCAGATCGTGTGGTGCTACACCTACACGTTCCGCGGTACCCCGCTGCTGGTCCAGACCTACCTGATCTATTACGGGCTGAGCCAGTTCGACGCCGTGCGCGAGAGCTTCCTGTGGGATCCGATCCTGTCGAGCGCCTGGTGGTGCGCGCTGATTGCCTTCACACTGAATACCGCGGCCTACACCACCGAGTTCCTGCGCGGCGCCATCGAGACCACGCCCCTGGGTGAGATCGAGGCGGGCAAGGCGGCGGGCATGAGCCACCGCACGCTGCTGCGTCGCATCGTCCTGCCGAGCGCGTTTCGCCGCGCGCTGCCGGCCTATTCCAACGAGGTCATCTTCATGCTGCACGGCTCGGTGATCGCCTCGACGATCACCCTGCAGGATATCCTCGGCGTCGGGCGCTGGCTGAACGGCCGGTACTACCTCGCGTACGAGGGCTTCATCACCGCCGCGATCATGTACGCGATCCTGGTGTTCGTCATCGCCCGCGGCTTCAAGTGGGCGGAAACCCGTTGGCTCGGCCACCTGCGTCCGCGCGAAGCCATGGCCCGGGCCTGAGGGGGAAGGGGGAACAAGGATCATGCCGGCATACGCCAGCCCGCGCCGATACATGCTGACGTTCGTGCTGTGCTTCGTCGCGATCGGTCTTCTGGAGATCGCCGCCTACTGGATCAACGGGCGGATCGTCGCCCAGCAGCAGGAAGTCGCCCGCTTCGCGCAGGTCGCCGACCGCCAGCGCACCTTGTCGCTCAGGGTCGCGCTGCTGGTCGGCGAGTACACCGAGGCCGCCGACCCCCAGGTCCGTGTTGCCAAGCACCGCGCCATCAGCCAGGCGGCGCAGGAAATGACCCGGCTTCACACCCTGATCACCAAGGGGGATCCGGCGTCGGGATACCGGGTGCCCGAATCGAACCGCATCGACCAGATCATCTTCGGCGACCCGATCTTTCTCGACCAGACGCTCAGGTTGTTTCTTTCCGGTGTCGACGAAATCCTTGGCCGGGAATGGTCGGCCGATCTCGCCGAACTGCCTTACATGGATGACATCCGTGCCGCCGCCAGCGGTTCGCTGAGCACAGGCCTCGAGCGGCTCAACGAGGCGATGCGCGACGCCGGCGACGACAAGGTCGACGAACTCGAGATCGCGCTGATCGCCTCGACCGTCGGCATGGTGCTGGTGATCTTCGCGATGGCCGTGCTGGTGCTGGTGCCGATGATGCGCCGTCTCGAGAGCCAGACCGACGAACTCATCGATCTGGCGACCACGGACCCCCTGACCGGCAGCCTCAACCGGCGCAGCTTCATGCGTGAGGCCGAGGCCGAGTTCGCCCGCTTCCGGCGCTATGGCAACCGGTTCGCGGTGATCATGATCGATATCGACCGGTTCAAGAAGGTCAACGACACATATGGTCATGCGGGGGGCGACAGCGTCATCCGCGCCCTGACCCGGGTCTGTCTCGAGCAGACCCGGTCGTCCGACGTGCTCGGGCGCATGGGCGGCGAGGAATTCGCCGTCCTGCTGCCCGAGGCGACGATCGACAGCGCCAGGATCGCCGCCGAGAAACTGCGCGCCGCGCTCGAGGCCGAGGTCGTGCACCACGAGGGCCGGGAGATCCGCTTTACCGCCAGCCTCGGGGTTGCGGTCGCAGGCGACGACGATACCGAAATCCTGAAAATCCTCAGCCGCGCCGACGACGCGCTCTACGTGGCCAAGAACGGCGGGCGCAACCGGGTGGAAATCGATGTGACAAGCCCCGGCGGTTCGGACGCCGGCGCCGATGCGACGGCTCCGTCAGTGCCGACCTGACGACCGGTCTATCGATTCGACAACAGTTTCTCACCCGGGCGGCGTTCGATGGGCTCGGCCCCGGCGACCTTGCCGATGACCGCGCCCGGCCGCGTCAGCGCGTCGACATGCATCGAGAACAGAATGCCGCTCTGGCGGGTGACGACGGGCGTGCGGGCCCGCGCCGGATCGGGTTCGGCGATGTCGATCACGTCGGCGATGACGTCACCCCGGCGGACCCGGTCGCCGAGCGCCACGTGCCACACGATCAGCCCGGCGTGCGGCGCCTGCAGACGGTCGCAGTGCTCAAGCGGTGTCGGCTCGCCGACGGCTTCGGGCAGCGGCGGCGGGTCGCCCGCGACGACGCCGCGCCGGATCAGGAAGTTCAGCATGCCGGCCGCGTCCGCAGCAGCGTAGGCGTCGGTGACGTCCTGCTGGCCGCGCAGTTCGACGGTAACGCTGAAGCACGCCGACGGCAGGGTCTCCGGCGCCAGCGCGAAGCGCCGCCTGAGCTCCCGCCACGGCGCACTGTTGGCGTCGTCGAACGGGAACTCACCGACCTCGTGCTCGAGCAGGATGACCGGCGACGCGAGGTCGCGGCCGAGTTCGGCGACCGTCTCGGTGCGGTCGCGGTTGGCGTAGAGGTGCATGGTCGCGCGCCAGTCGCAGTGCACGTCGAGCACGTAGTCGGCGTCGACCGAGTGGGCGAGCAGGGTCTTCTGGTGGGCATCGCGCTCTGTCGCGCCGGGCAGTTCGTTGACGGCGTCGAGCAGGGCGGCCCGGACCAACGCGACGTTGGCGTTGGCGTCGTTGCCGAGGCGGCCCTCGAGGCGGTCGGCGACGAGCGCCGCGAGGTCCGGCCAGCCGCGGTTGAAGTTGCCGCCACCGTCGGCCAGCCGGTAACGGCCCAGGACCGCGTCGTTGACGCTCTGGTCCATGCCGATCGGGTTGGCGTAGGGCAACATGACGATCTCGCCGGCGATACGGCCGTCCGCATCGAGGTCGTCGAGCCGGGCGCCGAGATGGTGCAGCGCCAGCAGGCCGGGCCATTCGTCGGCGTGCAGCGCGGCCTGGAGATAGGCCTTGGGTCGGGCGCCGGGCGTCCCCCAGCGGTACACGACGAGCTCGCGGCGCGTGCCGGGGGCGCAAGACGGAAGCGGCAAAATCTCGGTTCGGCGGGTCATGTTCGGAGTGTGCCGCGCCGCCGCCGTTGTGGCAATCAGACAGGCGTCCGGGACGTCGCGCCGGGTGCGGTTTTCTCCGTTCCGGGCGGGCCGCGCGGTGTTCCTTGACAGGGTGGCCGCGACGGCCTTATATGCGGCCTTCGCGGCGCCGGGAACGGTGCCGTAGCCCGCAGCCGGGCCGGTTTTCCGGGCACCGGCGCTGCCTTGGGGCGGAGTAGCTCAGCTGGTTAGAGCAGCGGAATCATAATCCGCGTGTCGGGGGTTCGAGTCCCTCCTCCGCTACCATATTTATCAATGCCTTAGCTCTGCCGAGCTAGGGCGTTTTTGTTTTGAGTACCCGTTGAGTACCCACCAAATTCCTGACGGTAGAAAGGGGATCCAGGGGGCACTTATGACATCCGCGTCATAGGCCGCGCACGGTCGGCGTAGCCGAGTGGTGCGGCGCGCGCCTTGACGCGGTGGCGACGTCTCACGCTTGCAAGTGACCGGATCGCACATCGATCCGGTCTGCCCAGCGGCGAGCGTCCACTTCAACTCCGACCGGAGGTCAGCAGGGGGATTGTTAAGGGGGACAGCGTCCCCCTTGGCGCACCCGTCAGGGTTAGTCGGCGACTGCATCCCCCGCCAATTCACCCCTGGGGGTTAGTGGAAATGGGGTTCGCTCCACAGTTCAGATCGAATGTCCCGCAAGATGTGTGTTGGTTAAAGTCGATGCCATTCAGCTAATGTCGGCGGTCTTTATTCGTTGGATAGTGATCCAGGTGGGGTGAGGGGGATTGGGGAGGTCATTACCTAGCCCCTAAGTTTTCGAAAGTAATATACTAATGATATGTCAACTGGTTTTCTGGATAGAACGAACTGTCAAGCACTACTACCACCCTTCGATGGGTTACCTGTGCTCGACAGGCTTGAGGAATGCCTCAAAGGGATAAACGAGCAACCAGGTCTTTGTCAGGGGTTCATAGATAAACTCATTAAGCATAACCGGAAGACATCGAAACGGTCCTATGGGTCGAAAAGGTATCTACCAGCCACCGTAGATATTGCTTTGGGTATGGACTTCGAGAATGGCGTTATTCACACCCAGGCTTACCAGCGGCCAGGTAACGACCCAATACGGTTGCACATTGTTTTTGAGAACACTCCCAACATTGGCTGGAAAATTATTCTGCCTTTGCAACCTTTGCTAAAAAAGTGGGGAGACGCGAACGACGGCTATCAAGGGTATGTCCACACGATTTGTCACGAGATGCCAAGGCTTGCTTCCGTGGATATGTTTCTGAAACGTCAAAGCACTGACAAGGACGATTACTACTACGTCGGAATTACGAGTAGGAATTGGCTTCAGAGGCTTAGTGAACATATGAGAGAAGTCAGAGACGGGGGTCGTAGGAGTGACCTGCCCCCACTGACTGGTCCGGTTCCATTGTTAGTGCATTGACGGTTTATCGTCCACGGGCACCAGAGTTTCGGGTGCCGGTGGCCTGTATCCAAGCGCACTATGTGGCCTGATGGTGTTGTAGTGCCGCCGCCATT
>JAVJST010000007.1:0-2089 GCA_040219295.1 Rhodospirillales bacterium | reverse complement strand
GTCAAATCGGGCATCGACCATATGAACGAACGCCTGCAGCAGATCATCCACGAAAGCCAGGACCCGGAATGGGCCAAACGGCACGCCATGGGGCAGCAGGTCTCGGTCACGGTCGGCGGCGTGGCAAAGGAAACCACGCTGCACAGCCTGTCCAAGGGCGGGGGCATCGTGCTCGGCCGGGGAATAGACGTAAGCCAGGGCGAGGCGTTCGAAATCGATCTGCCGGAAATCGGTGTCGTATCGGCGGTCCTGATCGCCAAGACCGACGATCACACGCATGCACGGCTTGAACTGACGGATGAGCAGACGGACAGCTTCCGCAACTACGTCGATACGATGGCGTAATCGTACCCGCAGGGGCCTCGCGGCGGCAGCGTTTGTTCGGTGACGGACGAAGTGTTGTGATGGGTTCCCGCTTGCGGTCGCGGGCGGGTGGGCGTTCTATAGGGCGGGTGAGGTGCTGCTGTTCCGCAGCACCCTAGAAACCCGGAGCTCGTTATTTCCACGCCCGACCCGATGCCTTCGAAGCTGCACATCGTCATGATGACGGCTTTGGCGATTACCGCCTTTGCCGCCAATTCGATCATTTGCCGGGCGGCCCTGGGCCCGGGCCTGATCGACCCCGCGACCTTCACGACCGTGCGTCTGGTGTCGGCGGCCGCGATGCTGGCCGTGGTGGTCTTCGTGCGCCGCCGGCATTTGCCGCAACTGCCGTCCGGGGACTGGCGGGCGGCGGTGGCATTGTTTGTCTATCAGGATAGACGACCTTGTAGCCACCCGCCGCACGTTCGGCCTGGATCTCTTTCGTTCCGATGTAGGTTTTCATGGATTTCCCAATAAAAAAGGCCCCCGAAGGGGCCGTGAATGGCGGACAGAGGGTGGAGTCGAACCCCCAAGGCCCTCTCGGGCTCGTCGGTTTTCAAAACCGATGCAGTCGCCTATCTGCTTGCCTGTCCATAAATGGTTGCGGAGGCGGGATTTGAACCCGCGTCACTCGGGTATGAACCGAGGCTGGTGCCTGGCTCCAGTCTACTCCGCGTTAAGTCAGCGTGCTGACGATTGCCCAGGCAATCAGTAGTGCGATAACGCAACCAGCGACGACTGCCGTGAGATAGAGGCCGATACCTTTTCCGAGGCTTGCCTTCATGCCGCCGCTGCTCCTGGGTTCATTTCATCCGGCAGAAATTGCAAGACGACTTGGGTAAGCCCCATGAGAGGCGTGAAAGTCAGCATAACAAGGCCGTCCGTGGTTGCGGTGCGAATTAGGCACTCACCATAAACATCTTCGGGGCATTCTTCATCAAGCCAGATAACATCTTGCTCGGTGCCCTCAAAGCTGCCCCGGCCCTGCTGGTAGGACTTGAGGCCCAGCGTCGAATACCCGCCGGAAACATGCTTAACCTTTATCGTGTCAACGAGATCGGCAACGCCGCTTTTCCAAGCGGGTCGCTTCGTCAACATCTCGCCAGGAATGATCCCGGTGCCGTCCATCCATTTTTCGGAACCTCTGGGCTGAACGCTGCCCAACAACTTCGCTTGGATGATATCGCGTGTCGTCTCGTTTGTCTTCCCTGCGGACCAACACTTCGTTGGCCGGTCAAACCGCCGGCCGGGCCACCATTTAGGGTAGAGGCCGGTTAGATGGCATGAAATCTCATATCCGCCGCCGACCGTTTTACCGACGCGGTTTGCGGCCAAAAAGCAGCGCTCCCGATAATCAGACCCAGCAGCGAAGAATTCCATATGCCTCGGGTAAAGCTGCCTGCGGTATGCCCCCTTTGATGGGAACAGGCGGTAGAATTCCCGCTGGCCGTGGCGGCGAAGTCTCTCTTGGGCGGCGATCAGAAACCGTTCGCGGTCGGCGCGGCTCAACGCGCCAACAGCCGCCGCGACTTGGCTAGACGGTAGGCTCTGTAGATGGTTGATCGTCTCCATGATCGTCATTTTTCCTAATTATATACTTGACAAAAGTAGATAGGTTTCGTAGTTTTATCTCAATAACTTAGGGTTTTGAGATGTGACTGATATTACCAACCCAATCTACAACGATCCCGACGCAGCCCGCGCCCACCTTGAGGCTCTGCGCTGG
>JAVJST010000006.1:0-39358 GCA_040219295.1 Rhodospirillales bacterium | reverse complement strand
TGCCCCTTCGCCGGCCTGAAGCCGGCTTGGTGTGAACCTTTACAAGACAGTCTGTTAGACTGTCTTCTGAGGGTCAGATCCACAGCCTCCAGAACCACTCAAGGCCCCCTCTGGGAGGGGGCCTTGAGTGGTTGCGGGGGCGCGATCTGTTCAAGTTCCTACAATCAAGATCAGCCTATAGGGTTATCCTGCCATCGTAAGAAATAGGGCGATAAGCAGACATCGCCCGCCCTTCTCCGTATTACCCTCTCTTGACCCAAGGCGGTCATGCTGTTGTTCGTTGGAAAGGCGTTTCGTCGAGGAAGCGTCGAAGCACATTGGTCGTGATTCGCGATATATCGTTGTCGTAATGCTGGTGGGACAGGCTACCGGCCCAGGCGATGGAGCCCGTCGAAAACACGGCGCCACCATTCATGGTTTCAAAAAACACCATGTCGGCTCGGATGATCTCGGCTTCGGTACCGCTCAATCCCGGCGCGGGATCGTTCATGTCCTCGGGCGTCATCAGATAAAGATCCGTGTGACGCTCGGACGAGGCGAGCACCAGTGTATTCGGCGGCGTCCCCAACCCAGGATCAGCGGCGTCGAGCTCCAGCCCGGCGGCACCGCCACCTGAGAGTCCGTAGTCGCCGATGATGTCGCCGTCGACACCCTCGAAAATGAACGCGGCCCGATCATCACGGCTCGCATCGGTGCGAACATAGGGCGACGATACATCGAATCCTTGCGAGACCATGCCGACTCCGACGAGTTCGTTGGGCGCGCGGCCGTTGCGGCGCCACAGGCCGGTGTATTCGCCTGTGAAGCTGGCGTAGAACTCGCCAGGCCGCGGTGCAAACGCCCGAATTCCGTCTTCCGATTTCCGCCCCTCGATCACGCCGGGCAAGGTGGGGTGATACGATACCCGCCAGTAAAATCCATTACCGCCCATATACATTAACCGCCCGCCCTGATCGACGTAGCCTTGAAGCGCATCGAGCATGCCGAGACTGTAGTATTCAGGATGCGTGCCCGTGATTATGGCACGATATCCGGCGATCGCATCGATACCCTCGGCCTGGAGGTCTTCGTCCGTCACGACGTCGAATCGTTGTCCCAGGTTTTCAAGCCAATCGAGGATGTGAGTATCGGCGTTGAACTGCCAAACGTTGGAACCGACACCGCCGAGATGGCCGACATGTTTCGGTTGCATGTTGATGATCGGACGGAGTCGAGATGAGTAGTAAACCCCGCTGCCGTCATTGTGGAGATCATAGAAGCACAGTCCGATCTCCGGGTGTTCCTGCATGAACATGTCGGTCGCGCTGATCTGCAGGAGGCGTCCGGCGACGATCTCGGTCTCCGGAACGTCGATCCCGATGCGGTTGTTGGCATAAGCCATATAGCTAGCCGTCGGCAACAGGAAGGCTACGGGTGCCGTCGTGGTGCCGCGCGGGGCTCGAACGGCGAACGGAACGAAGTATTCCTTGCTCTCACCGTGGAGACGAATCGCGTAGACGGCACTCCGGAGGTCATTCGGTATCGTGATGTCGAAATCGACATCCCAGGCGCAGTCGTACAAGTCGTCATCATGGAAATGGATGGCGCCATAATGCTCCGGCCGTTTCTGCCAGCAATGCTCGTCGCCGTTCCAGGCCTGCCCAGGTATCCCCCGAGTCGGAAGATTGATGAGTTGGCCATTCAGGCGGTTCGCGGAGGCATCGGTAATTCGATCCGTCGAAATGCCGATCGAGAAATCCCAGGCCGCAACGATGCTCGTATCGTCAGCCGGCACGAGATCGGGATTTTCTTGGGTCTCCAGGGCTCGGGCGCAGATTCGTGGAGCCTCAATTCGACCATTGAAGTGCTCGCGGGCCGGACGTTCGATACAGAGGCCCGCGGCAATTAACACGGGTGACCAAGTGTTGGCCTGCGAAACACCGGATATCGATTCCCGTGTTGCAATCCCGTAATCCGTGGCAGCCGGATACTTCTTCAATGGATATTGCCTAACGGTGGTTTGACCGGTTGCCGAATCGTAACTGCCCTCAACTAGGTACCAGTGCGCGGCCAGCATCGGTTTCCCCGTGGCAACCAGACAATCTCCGTCGGCACCAAGAAGAAGCTCGAACCCGGCGGAGCCTGCCTCGTCCATCAACAATCTGAAACCTGTTCCCTTGCGGGGATCCTCGCGGCTTACAATGATCTGTCGCCCTCTACCCGGGAGGGTTGGCCAGACAAAGGCCTGCACCGAAAAGGAGGCGAGATTTCGAAGAACCGTCGCATCCTCAACGACGCCGTAGGAACCGGCGTGAATCGGTTGATGTCGACCCGTGAACGGTCCGCCGAGATCGAGATTGACCCGCTCATCGCGAAATCCCGGTCCATCCGGATTGATGTCCCCCTGTATGACTCGAACCAGTTCCGCGTCGTAGGTTTCGATGCTGTCGCAACTGACCATCACCTTGATGCGTTCGCCGGGTGCAACACTGAGCCGGTCGGTGTAGCCGAGGATTCGTGACATCTCAAAGCACCTCCTCGAGATCGTCGCCCGTGTGGGCTTTCCACCGCAGCTTGAATACTTCCCACTCGGCGACGGCCAATTCCGTGAACTCATGGCTTTCGAGAATCTCGAACGGCTGACCACGCTCGCCCGGCATGCGCCCTAGCACCCAGCGCCGGAAAGGCTCCTTCACGATCAAGACATACTTGCCTTCCTTCGGCCCGCCGCGGAGCAGGTTCATGACACGCTGCAAACCCGGGCTCGGCGAACCCAACGGGTTCGCCTTGAACTCGGCTGCGTAGGTCAGATCGTTGTCACTGATCCGGTATCTGGACACACCCGGATTTCCTAGCCGAGAACCTGCGTGATGGTTCTGTCGAGTTTGTCGAACAACTCGTCAATCTGCGTCGTCGTGATGATGAACGGCGGTGCGACGACGATCGCCTGGCCGATCGGTCGGCAGATCAAACCGTTCTCCAGAGCAACGTTGGCGATCTGCTCGGCGACGGGATGACCGGAAGGGAAGGACGTCTTCATTTCCTTGTCGTGAACGATCTCAAGCGCCCCCATCAAGCCGACGCCGCGGGCCTCGCCGATATGCGGATGCGACTCGAATCTGTGCAATCGCTCCTGAAAGTACGGAGAAACGCTGACGACGTTTTCAAACGCGCCTTCGTTCAGAATGATATCGATTGCCTTGAGCGCAATGGCGCAACCGACGGGGTGCCCGCCCGTGGTGAAGCCGTGCGGGAACTCCTCGAACTCTTCAGCCGCGGATACCAACTTCTGGTTCATATCGTCGGAAAGCATGATGGCGCCCATAGGGAAATATCCTGCGGTGACGCACTTCGAGGCGACGATGATGTCCGGTTCAATGCCGTAGGTCATACTGCCCCACAAATTCCCCGTTCGGCCGAACCCGCAGATCACTTCGTCGGCGACAAGCGGAATACTGTATTTCTTAAGTACTGGCTGAATTGCCTGAAAATACCCCTCGGAAGGCGGAATCACGCCGCCGGCGCCCATCACCGGCTCGGCAAAAAATCCTGCGATCGTTTCCGGACCTTCGGCCTCTATCTGCGCTTCGAGATTGCGGGCGCAGCGAGCGGTGAACTCGGCCTCGGTCTCGCCCTCTTCGCCGAACCGCCAGTAATGCGGACAGTCGGCAAACAGAAATCCATCGAGCGGCAGGCCAAATGCACCGACATAGTCCTTGCCGGTCATGCTTGCCGTTAGGCCGGTTACACCATGATAGGCATTCTTACGTGAGAGTATCTTTCTGCACTCGGGGCGTCCGAGGCCACGGTTGATCATCCACAGCATCTTGACGACGGTGTCGTTGGCTTCCGACCCGGAATTGGTGAAGAACACCTTGCCCATGGGAAGAGGTGAAATCTCCAGCAGCTTCTCGGCCAACGCGACGGACGGCTCGCTGACGCGTCCGAAAAAGTTGTGATAGGCGGGAAACTTGCGAATTTGCTCGCACGCCGCATCGATCAATCCGGGATGGTCAAACCCGACGACCATGTTCCACAAACCCGAATTCCCTTCCAGGTAGCGTTTGCCGTGGGCATCCTCCACGTAGATGCCCTCACCTCTCGTCATGATAACGGGGCCGTTTTCCTGCAGTGTTCCCAGGTGTGAGAAACCGTGCAATATGGAGTTGAGATCGCGGGCTTCCCAAGAGTTCGGTGCAAAACCTTCCATGTTCATAACAATTATCCTTTCTTGAAAATGGCGGACAATCGGTCGCCGTCGAGCGATCGGCAAACGAGTCCCGGCGGTTTCAGTGTCGTCATGTCCTCGGCCGCGAGCATAGCGTTGACGATGGATTCCTCGATCACTTCGGTTGCCGCCAGATAGATCGGATCGAACAACTCGTCATTGATCGTTTCCAGATTCCGGCGTGGTCCTGCGAACTGTGGCAACGGCCCGCGATTGGCTGTGCTGAACGCAAGAAAGATATCGCCGGAATTGTTGCCGCCCGGGGTGCCGCCCCGGCCGATGCCGATGGCGGCGCGTTTGGCCAATCGGTGCAACTGGTGGGGCGCCATCGGAAGATCGGTCCCAAGCACAACGATGATCGAACCCTGTTCGGAAGTGAAGAGCCGATCTTCCGTCATCATCTCGCCAACGTGCCGGCCGAGCACGCTGAACCACGGTCGAGTGCCATGATTGGCTTGAACGAGACTGCCCAGAACGAAGTTCTCACCGTCGATGCTCAAGGTCCGAGACGACGTCCCGGTTCCCCCTTTGAATTCGTAGCAAATCATGCCGGTGCCGCCGCCGACGTTACCCTCGGCGATTGGACCCGTTGTTGCTGCGTTTAGCGCTGTCAGGGCGTCAGTCGCGGTAACATGTTGACCGTTGATGTCGTTCAATACGCCGTCATAGGTTTCCGCAACCACCGGCATGGCCCACAGATGATTCGCCCGCCACGAATCCGAGTAGGTCTCGATCATCCACTTGGTCGCGGCATGGTGCACAATGCCGACACTGTGGGTGTTAGTGATGCAAATCGGGCCGACAAAGTATCCGCCATCGTGAATCCAATGGGTGCCCGTCATTTCGCCGTTACCGTTGAGTGCGTACATGCCGGCCCAGACGGGTTGCGGTTCGGCTTGCCGGCCCAACGGTAGAATGGCGGTAACACCCGTCCGGACTGGCCCGTGCCCCTGCACCAAGGGGACATCGCCCTCGATGCGTGTGCAGTAGCCAACCTCGACTCCCGGTACGTCCGTGATAGCGTTGTTGGTGCCGGGTAACCCGGGAAACGGCAGTCCGATGTCCCGCCCGCGTGGCTTCGTCATAGGTGTCGTCATCAGTCGCGGCTTCGCAGATAGAGACCGATAGAAGCGACGACGAACGAGAATAGCAGCATCAATGTCGCGATCGCGTTGATCTCGGGTTTTACACCACGCCTCAACATGCCGTAGATGAAAACCGGCAACGTGGTCGAATCCACGCCGGCAATGAAGTATGTGATCACCAGGTCATCCATCGAGATGATGAATGCGAGTAACGCGCCGCCGATCACGCCCGGCAAAATCTGCGGCAGGGTGACGCGCCTGAAAGTCGTCCATGGCCCGGCGCCGAGATCAGCCGAGGCCTGTTCCAAGGTCGTGTCCATGCCAGCCAGGCGGGCGCTAACGACGACAAAAACGTATGAAATCAGGAATGTGCAGTGGCCAACGATGATTGACATCAGGCCCAGCTTGACGCTGAAGGTGACGAAGAAGACCAAAAGCGCGATGCCGAGCACAATATCCGGCATCACCATCGGCATGAAAAGAAGACCTTGGTAGAACGGCTGCATCCTGAAGCGATACCGGTGTATTGCCAACGCGGTCATAGTGCCGAGTACCGTGGAGAAAACCGTTGTGCTGGTTGCGACGATCAGGCTGTTCTTCACGGCGGCCAGCAATTGATCCGTTGATTCGACGTAGAGCGTCTGTTCATTCAATCGGGTCGGATAACCGAAAATTGACCAGTACCAGTCGAGCGTGAAGTCTTTCCAGACCATCATGTTGATTGGGTGACTGTTGAAGGAATAGACGACGACGACCATGATCGGCGCGTACACGAAAATCAGGAACAGAATGCCGTGCAGGCTCAGAAGCCTTTTCATCCAAGACGGCTTCATTGATTGATCTCCGCGCGGCCGAGACGCCGCAGGTAGAGGATGATCAACAGGAACATCACCAGCATGATCATGACCGACAAAGCCGCCCCAAACGGCCAGTTTCGCGCGGAAAGAAACTGCTGCTCGACCAAGTTGCCGATCATCACGACCTTCGCGCCGCCGAGCAGATCGGGGACAATGAAATTACCAAGACTGGGGATGAAGACGAGCACGGATCCTGCGGCGATGCCGGGCAGCGTCAATGGGAGCGTGACCCGAAAAAAAGTCTGACGAGGGCTTGCGCCCAAGTCAGACGAGGCATGCAGCAGGGAGTGATCGAGCTTTTCGATACTTGCGTAGATCGGCAGGAACATGAACGGTAACAGGATGTAGGCCATGCCGATCAGGACGGCGGTTTCGGTGAAGATGATGTCGATCGGTTCCGCGATCAGGCCAAGGTTGATCAATGAAGAACTGAGGAATCCGCTTGGGCGCAGGATCAGGACCCAACAGAACAGGCGCACGACGAGGCTTACAAAGAACGGCAGGGTGATCATGAACACGACGAACGTGCGCAACCGGGCCGGCAGACCGCTGACCCAAAGAGCCGCCGGATAGCATAGCAACAGTGTGATCACCACGTTGGTGAGAGCGAGTCGCACCGAACGCAGGAAGATATCAACATAGACCGGGTCGAAGTCTTCCCATTCGCCGTCAGCCCACCCGAGGATGCGCCCGTAGTTCCAGTGATAAAAGTTCCACTCGACGCCGCCGTAAAGTCCGGGCTCCAGAAAACTGTAGACGACCATGATGGCCAGGGGACCGATAAAGAATATCCCCAGGAAGATCGTCGCGGGCGCCAGCAATGTCGTGAGCCGCCGGGCATCCCCCTTACGCGCCATTTTCTGCCTCGCGCATCAGATGCGGAATGTCACGTTGATACACCAAGCGCAACGGCTTCCCGGGAGAAGCGCTCGCAAGTCCGTTACCCGGGTCACCTGACGGCACTGCGGTAATCGGCGCCCCGTTGGCGAGGCGGCACACGTACTTACGCGTCGCACCGAAAAACACGACCTGCTCCAGAGTTGCGTCGATAATGCCGACCGATCCGTCCGTCGCACCGGCTGTCTCAGGCGCCAGGTTCAAGTGTTCCGGCCGCAGAAGCAAAGTTGCCTTATCGCCCGGATTGCTGCCGGCGCGTACGGGGAACGATAATCCGTCCTCGGTCACGAGTACTGGGTTCTCGACCGAGTTCTGAATGGTGCCGCTGAACAATTCGCCATCACCGATAAACTGCGCGACAAATGGCGTGACGGGACGGTGATAGTGTTCTTCCGGCGGGCCGATTTGTTCAATTCGCCCCTTGTTGAGGACGACGACCTGATCAGACATCGTCAGGGCCTCTTCCTGGTCGTGAGTCACGAACAGGAAACAGATGCCGAGGTCGTGTTGAAGTGTTTTCAGTTCCAGTTGCATGGACTGGCGCAGGTTGCGGTCCAGTGCCGAGAGCGGTTCGTCCAGTAGCAGGAGTTTCGGTTTGTTGATGATTGCCCTCGCCAGGGCCACGCGCTGCTGCTGTCCGCCCGAAAGCTGTCGAGGTTTGCGGCGATCGAAACCGCCCAAGCCTACGCGCTCAAGGGCCTCGTAGACACGCCTGTCACGTTCGTCGCGGGAAACGCCGGCGACGTCGAGGCCGTATCCGACATTGTCGCCGACCGATAAGTGCGGGAACAGCGCGTAGTTCTGAAACACCGTATTCACGGGGCGGCGATGCGGCGGCACACCCGTCATCGACTCACCGGCAATAGTAACCTCGCCGGCATCGAGATCCTCAAAACCGCTGATGGCTTTAAGCAAGGTTGTCTTTCCGCAACCAGACGGGCCGAGCAGCGTGACGAACTCCTGATGTTGAATTTGCAATGACAGGCCATCAAGCGCCTTGATGACGCCGCCTTCGGGCGCGGTAAATTGCTTTACCGCGCCCTTGACTTCGGCAATCGACGTCATGTCACTCACTGCGCCGTCTTGATCTTGGTCCAAATCCGATTGTACTTACGCAAATCGTTGCCCAAGTCTTCGAAGATCTGCAACTTCGAGACGACCTCGGGTGAGGGGTTCGTGTTGGGATTGGCTTTTAATTCAGGCGGCAGCAAATCACGTGCCGGCATGTTGGCCGTCCCATTGACCTGTTGCAGCGTGTTCAGCGCCGCAATCTCCGGCTGCATATAGAATTCCATGAACTTGATGGCGCTATCCTTGTTCGGTGCGTCCTTCAGAACACAGATGTCCTCTTGGTACATCGTCGCGCCTTCTTCCGGAATCACGAAGCCGAGTTTGTCCGGCTCTTCCAGCGTGTACAGCGTCGCGCCGACGTACCAGTGGGCGGCTGCAATGTCGCCCGATTGTACCAGCGACACGATGTCGTAAGAGAATGCGGAGATCTTATCCTTGCGTTCTAGCAGCCAGGCCTCGGCCGTTTTCAATTCATCCGGATCGCCGGTGTTGACGGAATATCCGTTCTTGATCAATGCGACGCCAATGGTTTCTCGCAGATCATCCAACATGGTGATCTTCTTCCCTTTTTCGGGAAGCGCGAAGAAATCGTCCCACGTCTTGATTTCGCCGGCTTCTTCCTTGTTGTAGAAGATGCCCACTGCGCCCCATGCATAGGGCAGGCAGTACGAGCTATCGGGATCAACCAGTGAACGCTTGTTTGCCGGGTCGATGTTCTCGAATCCCTTTAGCGTGTTCACCTTGGCATCGTGCAGGAGTCCGAGTTTCTGCATGATGTCGCGCATATGAACTGACGGAAACACGATGTCATAGCCTGTTGCGCCCGACTGTATTTTGGCCAGCAACTCCTCATTAGTGCCGTACGTATCGAGGGTGACTTCAATCCCCGTATCTTCCGTGAACCGGGTCAGAACATCGGGATTGATATAGTCCCCCCAGTTGTAGATGTTGAGTTTACCTTGGGCCTGGGCGTCGCTGGACACGGCCAAACCTCCCCAGACGATCACGGCGGTGAAAGCCGATGCTTTCAGGCAACCGCCGACGAACTTAGCAATCGATTTCTGCATTTGATGTACTCCTCCACTGTCCACTGTCGATGCTTGCGCTGATGATCTGTCGATGCATTGCTCCCGCTCGACCTGTTTTGTTTCATCGCGCGGTTGATCGTATGGTATGCTTCTGTCTTAATCAAGTGATGAAAGTTTTCTAACATCTTGGCTGGTAGGTTTTCATGAAAGAAGGGTTTTCCTCGTTGCTGCAGACGGAGTTCCCGACACTCGAGGAACAGCTCGACGCCGTCTTGCCGGAACTCTCGAACCTCGAAGCGCAAGTAGCGCAATTCATGAGATTGAATATCGGTGACTTGAGCTTCGAGACTGGCGCATCGCTAGCCGAGAAGGTCGGCGTCAGTGAGATCACCGTCAGTCGCTTGTTGCGCCGGCTCGGTTACGAGGGAATGCGCGGCCTGAAACGTGAGTTGCGTAATCAGCTGACCAATCGCGATCTGCTGAAGGAAGTGGCATCAAGCAATCTGGAAGTGCCAAAGCCGTTCTCTGAGGTCCTCGACATGGAGATCGATGCGATCCGCGACGTATACCGGCAGTGTGCGTCACCAATTTGGGGACGGCTTGTCACGGCCATCGCCGAGGCCGACCGGGTTTATGTGACGGGATTTCAGACGGTGAGAGGGATTGCCGAAGATTGTGCGCGCCGCCTCGCTCTAGCCCGCGGTGACGTTCGCTTCCTTACCGCGCATGACGGGATGCTGACGGAGTGGCTCGACGATGCGTCACGAGATGAACGTGGAGTAAATGAATGCCTGATCCTCATCGATGTGGTTGCGTACGCCCGCGAGGCGCCCGTGCTGGCAAAGTTATGCAACGAGACAGGGCGATCCTTGGTTATCGTGACCGACGAGATGTGCCACTGGGCCAAGAATCACACGGACTTCGTCATTCACGCCAGCACACGCAGTGGCCTGTTCCTGGAATCGACGGTCGCGATAACCGCCGCTCTGAACCTTATCGTCGACGCCGTCGCCAAGGAAAGTCCATCTGATATTGCCCAGCGTCTTCAGCAATGGAAGACCGTCGCGCGGGATTTGAACATTTTTTGACCGGTACCGCCCACAAAACGCCCCCGACTGCACAACTATTGTCTGCACTTGGTTAACACCTGACGCCCGGAGTCACTGTCAGCCTGGTCAGCTCCTGACCCCACTGTATGGACCGGCCGCAGTACGCAAGAGAGATTTGGTCTGGATGTCGGAAGTCGCAGATATGTATCCGGCCTGTTTGTCGGCTCGCGGGCCGTGGCCATGATGGGAATACGCACGCGCCATTGGTCTCATTAGCGGACAGGTCGACGAGCGACCAATCGGGTCACCAGACTTCGGGGGCGTTTCTTAATCCGTTCCATGCCGTCATCTCAATCGCGAACGGGTCCGAGGCGGGTCGGGATCAGACCGCCATAGCCTCTGTTCTGTGGCCGTCGAACGCCTTGCCGAGCCGCAGTACGCTCCAGGCGATACGGGCGAGTTTGTTGGCGAGCGCGGTGGCGAGCTTGTTCTTGTGCATCCGTTCCGACGCCTGTTCGAACCAAGGCCCGAAGCTGAACCTCTCCCAGTTCTTGGGCCGCATCAGGATGATGTGGGCAGCCTGAATGAAGAGCGTTCTGAGATAGCGGCAGCCCCGCTTCGAGATGCGGCCGAGAACCGGCTTGCCGCCGGTGCTGTACTGCCTTGGCACCAGCCCCAACCAGGCGCCGAAGTCGCGGCCCCGGTCGAATGCCTCGCCCGTGCCGACGGCGGCCACCATGGCCGTCGATATCATCGGCCCGATACCCGGTACGCTCATCAGCCGCTGGCAGTTGTCCTCGCACTTGCTGATCGCCTCGATCTCCTTGGTCGTGTCCTCGATCCTTTCGTCGAGCCACAGCCAATCCTCGTAGAGACCGACGATGATGTCGCTCATCCGGGGCGATATCTCGTCTTCCCGGTTCCTGAGGATCGCGAACAGCGAGTTGCGCAGGGCATGCGCGCCGGTGCGCACCGTGATCCCCTGTTCGATCAGGAATGCCCGGATCTGGTTGATCGTCGCCGTGCGGCGCGAGACCAACCGGGAGCGAACACGGTGCAGCGCCTGCAGGTCCAGCTGATCCTGGCTCTTCTCGCGCACCAGCTTGAGGTTTGGCCGCAGCGCCGCCTCCGCGATCGCCTCGGCGTCGTTGCAGTCATTCTTCTGGCCCTTGATGAACGGCTTCGTGTACTTCGCCGGGATGATCCGCGGTTCGAACCCCATGCCGCGAAGCCGGCGGCTCACGAAATGCGCACTCAGGCATGCCTCCATCCCGACAATGCAGCGGGGCAGCCCCTCAAACACCCTCTCGAAGCCGAGGCGCTTGATCTTGCAGCGCAGAACGACCTCGCCCGTAGGATCAAAGCCAACCAGGTGAAAGACGTTCTTGCCGATGTCGATGCCGACCGTCGCAAGCTCAGTAATGGATTCCGTTCTCGTCATAACTGCTTCTCCTCCTGGATATTGGTTCAAGCCTTCTCAGACTAACCAACTGGAAAAGCAGCCGGTCCATCCCATTAGCAGACACGTAAACATCTGCTGTGGTTCTACGAGACCCGCGAACAGATACGCGCCCGCGCCCACAACACGATCCACGAAGCCATTACGAAGGGAAACGTGAACGCAGGCAAATCGTAAATGTGGAACAATCTTACGATAGCGATCGACAATAGTATTGCCGCCAACGCGCTGAGGAAATCTCGGACAGTCTTGCCCGCGAACAGAATGCCGCATAGCACGGCGCTGTAACCAAACAGCCCGAGATTGATCGCGTCTACCGGAAAGCCCAGTACATATCCCGCAACAAGTCCAAGGCTGGTCGCCATCACGGCGTACACGCCCTGAACCCAATCACGGAACAGTATTGCGGCCGCGAACACCGCGCCCGTTAACATCGCCTCCTGGAACAACACCTGCCCAACACCACGTGTGAGCGCCTCAACGGCCACGATTTGTTGCGAGCCTGTTGGCGCGAAAACAATGGGTGATGCCCATTCAGTATGGGCGAGAACGAAAAAGATTGCCCACGTTGTGACGACGAATGGAAACGTGAACGGTTTGAGATCCCGCCTCAACATCACATACATGATCATGCTGCTGGCTGCGCCGCCAACGACAATCAGAAGCAGGAGCGGCCAGCTTGGCAGAAAGAAGTACGAGCACCCAAGACCGACAAGTGCCCCGTTGAAGCCGTACAGTCCGTTGCGCCGTTCAGATTCGGGATAACTTAGAAGGCAAGCCGTTAGCGTGCCAGCAACACACCCAAGAATGCCGAACACGGCGATCTGCCATGAATTCCAGACAGTCCCGACGATGAATGCCACGCCAACCATCTGGGATGGCTGAAGCATGACCTGCGCGAACCCGACTGGAACGTCGCACAGAAAGCGAAATTTACTTGCGGGATTCAGGCTTGGCGACGGGGGCGAGACCATCTTTCGTCACCGCCGTCAGGCTGTCAGACGAAGATAAAGCATTGGTAATCGCTCCGGCAGGGCTTCCAGCCGGTCGATTTGCACGACATTTCGTCGTCCGAAAATTCGATGCAGATAGCTGTCGCCCCCCGAATCAAGCCCGACGCAAAATACGTCTACGCCCATCTGGGATAACGTCTGCACAGCCTTTCGCGCATCCTCGACGAGATACTCGGGATCGGAGACGTCGATATCCGAAGGTTCACCGTCGGAAACCACGAGCAGCAGTTTGCGATGCGTTAGTCGACGGGCCAACTCACTCCCTGCGTGGCGCATTGCTGCGCCTATGCGCGTCGAGTATCCGCCCTGGAGGCCGGCGAGGTAAGCCTTTGCGAGCGCGTCGTATTCCCCATCAAACTCCTTGATTCGATAATAGTGGACAGACTCCCGTCTGTCCGAACAGAACGCGGCAACGGCGAATGGATCGCCGAGACCGGCCATGGCGTGGGCCAACAGCGCCGTCGCATTACGCTCAAGCTCCAAAACCGTTTCAGTTCCACTTAGGACACGGTCATTCGTCGACTCCGAAACATCGAGCAGCACCAAGACTGACAGGTCCCGGTTGCGGCGTTCCCAACGGCCATAGATTCTCTGATCCGGTGTATCACCAATGCGACGACTGACAACGGCCTCGATACAGGCGTCTATGTCCAGGAACTCGCCCTCCTGCTGTCGACGAACCCGCTGGTGTCGACTAACTCTAGCAGAGCTGATCAGGTTGGAAATTCGATGGACGATGTCAGACCGGCGATCCAAGAAATCATCAATGGATGACGTTTCTCCAACCGTTGGCGGATACTCGACAACTGTCGTCCACTCAGGTCGCTCGCGTCCCGTCTCGTGGTCATACTCCGGATAACGGGCCACTGGTATCCCATCGATCTCCACGTTTTCGACATTCGCGCGTTTGCGATCGTCTTCTGGACGTTCCTCAATTTCCTCGCGTTCGCGATCAGGCGTTTCGGTCTCGTCTTCCTGCTGCTCGATACGGACAGAATCGAACAACTGTTCCGCCTCCAGCGTGTCCTCCTGATGCTCGTCATCAAAATTCCACAAGCCCAGATTGTCATCTCGATACGGCGGCTCAACGACATAGGTACGGGCATTGAACTGCACGCGCATTTGGCCGAGGTCGTTGCCGAGTAAACTTCCGATTTCTCGACTGATGGTCGGGTCCCCCCATTCAGCGCGGCGGTCAAAGAACAATTCACGGCCCTTGCGCACGAACCCGTCAACATCATCGAAGTCGAGGTCAATGAGGGCGCGAGATAGACGCGCGAACAAGCTCGGTGCCGTCAGTGCGCCTGTCGCCTGGGCAATATGGAAACGCATCCACAGACGGCGAAGACCTGGAAATTCCTGCATCGCCAGTTGTTCAACGCGCGCATCTTCGATCAGCGAGACCAACGCCACCTGTATAGGTTTCAATTTGGCCAGTTCGTATCGGTCGCCGGAATACGCCATATGCGCGCCGATGTGGGCAACGGCAGCCCGGTACAGATCTTCCGCCTGTACGCCACGATACCCGGGATACGACGTTGGCAGACGAATCACCCCACGATCAAAACTCGACCGCCGCCGCGCCTGCTTCGGCGCATTGATTGGCGGCTCACGAAGTGGATTCCGGAATCCCCACAGAGCATCAAGATAATATCTGAGACGCATCTCAAGATCGGAGAATATGACCTCGCCAGACTCGCGCTGCAGCCACCGCTCCGCTTCCGGGTCATCAAATGCGAAAAAGCGCTGGCGTCGGACAACGTCCCCGCCACTGGCGCGCAACCCGGCAAAAACCCACGCTTCGAGACGCGAAACGCTTAAACTGTCGAGCAGGTAATCCATGCGGTCGAGAAGTGCAGACATCGACTCGGGCGCCAGTGCGGCAAACCGGACAACGATCCCCATCCAGGAAATGTAAAGTTGATCTTCCTTGAGATGGTTTGCGGCATCTTCGGCAACTCTCGGCAACGCCTCGGCGCAGGCTATACCTGCCTTTATTGCTACGGTTGAAACGGCGTCAGCGAGATTAATGGCCGCGAGGGGGCTTACTATTTCTGCAACCGCCACAGAATGACGCACATATCGACGCACGACGACTTGTCCATAGCCCGCCTGCTCTAGTTTTCGTGTCGCGCGCAGCCAGCGGGCGATCAACGTTTCAGGGAAAACGTTCAGAACCTTGTCGCTCAACGGCTCGACGTACTCGAGCTCTGGACCAACACCAATGTGAATCAGGTTCCGAAGTTCCGTTACCGTCATGGCGGCATCTCTACGCGCAGGCGGCAATTGCAGAGTTCAACGCTTCCCGGATGTCAGGATCGTCAGTTATGGGCAGTACCAAGGCCACCTCGCAAGCTTCCCCCAAAGGAACTCCGTGGCGGATCAGTTTGCCGGCGTGAATTAACATCCGTGTAGAAGCGCCCTCTTCGAGGCCATGCCCGCGCAGGTTTCGAGACCTCTCCGCGATCTTGACCAGTGTGGCGGCAACTGCGGCGTCTACTTCGGATTCGTGCTCGACGATTTCCGCCTCAAGTCCGGCGTCGGGGTACCCGAAATCGATCGCCCCGAACCGTTGCTTGGTCGATTCCTTCAGATCTTTGAGGACGCTCTGGTAGCCGGGGTTGTAGGAGATTACTAACTGAAAGTCCGCGTGCGCTCTAATGACCTCGTTCTTCTTTTCCAATGGGAGAATCCGCCGGTCGTCAGTCAGGGAATGGATAACCACTGTCGTATCCTGTCGCGCCTCGACGATCTCATCGAGATAGCAGATGGCGCCGTATCGCACAGCGAGAGTCAGGGGACCGTCGTGCCAGATCGTTCCCTCAGCGTCGAGAAGGTAGCGGCCGACTAGGTCAGAAGCTGTCATGTCTTCGTGACATGAGACAGTGATCAGTGGCCGTTGAAGTTTCCAGGCCATGTGCTCGATGAAGCGAGTTTTTCCGCAACCGGTTGGACCCTTCAACATTATCGGCATGCGGCTGGCCCACGCCGCTTTGAACTGTGAAATCTCGTTGCCGACTGCCTCGTAGTATGGCTCGTCTTCGATCCGGTAAGCGTCCAATTCCATAATGATCACCGCCATCTCGGTTAGCAAAGAAGCGACCGTCATTGATCCCGGCTTCCCGCGATCGGTTATCGCCTCACTCATTGTAGAGAAAATGAGGGGGGCGGGCATTCTCGCCCGCCCCGCGCGATGCCGCTCGTCTAGCGGTGTGCCGTTTTCTTGTTGGGGATACCCTCGATCGGTGATTCTTCGGTTCCGACCGTATCACGCGTAAGCGCTTCGACCATTTCGCGGGTTCCCTCGGGATCGTTGACCCACTTGCTGTAGAACTCGTAGGGACATTCCGCGACACCGCGCACGTCTTCGCCGGAGTTGATCTTGCCGGTGTATCCGCGGTGCAGAAGCTTGAATAGGTGATTCTGTGACTGCATGTTCTTGCGTGCGTCCCGAATCAGCGAAGTCGAGAGTTGCGCGTACTGAATCCCATTTTCTTCTTCGGCACACTGACCGAGCGTGCGGCCGTCGAACCCGATGATCGAGGAGTAGCCAAAGTAGGAGTAGACACCATCGAACCCTGTCGCGTTAGCAACGGCAACGTAGGTGTTGTTGGCCCAGGCCATGGCCTTCGCCATGACAACCTGCTGTTCCTTCGAGGGGTACATGTAGCCTTGGCAACGCACGATCAGTTCGGCGCCTTTCATAGCACAGTCGCGCCAAATTTCCGGGTAGTTGCCATCATCGCAGATGATGAGGCTTATCTTGAGCCCCTTGGGCCCCTCGGATACGTAGGTGCAGTTTCCTGGATACCAACCTTCGATCGGCACCCAAGGCATGATCTTGCGGTACTTCTGAACAATCTCGCCCTTGTCGTTCATCAGTATCAACGTGTTGTAGGGCGCCTTGTTTGGGTGATCTTCATGACGCTCACCTGTCAGGGAAAACACCCCCCATACCTTGGCGTTCCGGCAGGCTTCCGCGAAAATATCGGTCTCTTCGCCCGGGCACGACGACGCCGTTTCATACATCTCCTTCTCGTCGTACATAATTCCGTGCGTCGAGTACTCGGGGAAAATGACCAAGTCCATTCCCGGTAGGCCAACCTTCATGCCTTCGATCATACTCGCAATGTTCCGCGCATTATCCAGGACTTCGTCCTTTGTGTGCATGCGTGGCATCTTGTAGTTCACGACAGCAACGCCGACTGTGTCGTTACTGCTAGAGATATCACCGTGATACATAACTTCCTCCTATCGTGGGTGAATAGTTGAAGATACCTTTGCGTTCCGCCCGCTAGACTGCCATGTGCTGATTCACGAGTTCGTCGGTCAGATCCGAGACGGCCCCTTGAACGGCAACGCTGCCGCGGTCGAGGATCACGAAGCGTTGCGAAGCACGTCGAGCAAACGCGACGTTCTGCTCGACCAGAACGACCGTCATGCCGTGCTTGCCGTTCAAGTCGACAAGAACGCGTTCAATTTGCTCAACGATATTCGGCTGGATACCCTCCGTCGGTTCATCCAGCAGAATGATTTTGGGCTGAGTCAGCAAAGCCCGTCCGATGGCGAGCTGCTGCTGTTGGCCACCTGATAGATTGCCGCCCTGCCGGTCGAGAAACTCCTTCAGTATCGGGAATAGCTCGAAGATCCATTCGTCGATATCGCGGGTCCTCGAATCTGATGCGAAGGTGCCAAGTCGAAGGTTCTCACGGACCGTGAATGTCGGCAGTATGCCCCGCCCTTGGGGTACGTAGCCGATGCCGGCTTTCGCCCTTTCGTGAGTAGCCCTTCCCTGAAGTTCCTCGCCGTCGAGCGTGATGCTACCTGTCGTCTTGTCCATCAGGCCCAGCACAGCGCGCAACAAAGTCGTCTTACCAACGCCGTTGCGGCCGAGAACGCTGAGGAACTCTCCCTTTCCGACCGACAGCGATACGCTCTGCAAGGCGCGACTGTTGCGGTAATAGGAATCGACGTCGACTAGCTCAAGCACCACTGATTCCTCCCGAGCCCAAGTACGCCTCTTTGACCTTGGCGTTCTGCTCAATTTCCGTGACTGATCCTTCAGCCAACATCCTGCCCTGGTGCATGACAGAGATTGTTTCGCCAATCTCCTTGACGAAGCCCATGTCGTGTTCAACGACGATCAGGGTGTGAGTTCCCTTCAGACGATTGAACAGCTCAGCCGTTTTGCGTGTTTCCTGCTTCGTCATCCCGGCCGTCGGCTCATCCATCAGGATCATGTCCGGATCCTGCGCGAGGAGCAGCGCGATCTCGAGCCATTGTGTCTGTCCGTGGGATAGATGACCGGCAGGCCGGTCCATGACTTCTTGCAGGCCAACCAGAACGGCCAGCTTCTCAAATTCGTCACCGCCGATGCTTGATCTGCCGAAGCGCAAGGCGTTTGCAATCACCCCGGTGTGTTTACTGAAGGCGACCTCCAGATTCTCACGAACCGTCAGTTCCTGGAACACGCTGGGTACTTGAAACTTCCGGCCTATGCCGGTTCGCGCAATCTCGTGTTCCTCGAGCCTGGTCAGGTCGACGTCTTTGAAGACGATTGACCCGGAGGTCGGTTTCGACTTCCCGCAGATGAGATCCAGCGTTGTCGTCTTTCCCGCCCCGTTGGGGCCGATCAGACAACGTAACTCGCCTTCCCGAACCGATAAGTTGAACCCGTCAATGGCCTGAAATCCATTGAACTTGACAATTACATCGCGCATCGCGAGATGGGCCGTGTTCTCCATTTCAGTCATTGCACGCCCTCAACAGTTCGGGGCTCTCGCGTACTGTTGACATCGGCTCCCTCTTTCCCGCGTCCAGAAAGCCGCTCCATCAGAGATTCAACAGCTCCGGCGAGTCCCTTCGGAAGAAACAGGACGACTATCACGAAGATGAATCCCATGATCAGCATCCACGTTTCGAGGAACGTTTCGGATTCCGACAAAGCACCCTGCATGCCGGTCACGACGATCGCACCCAACATGGCACCGAGCAGGCTCTGTCTGCCGCCAACCGCACACCATATGACGACCGACAAGCTAAGCGGCACGCCAAGGAATGTTGGCGATGCGAACTCCATCACGATCGTGTAGAGCATCCCCGCGACACCTGCGATACCGGCGGAGACCGAGAATGCGAAAATCTTGAACTGCGCGACGTCGTATCCGAAGTAACGCACGCGGTCTTCGTGATCGCGGACCGCCTGTAAGATCAAGCCGGCTTTGCTCTTCGTAACCGCGAGGGCAAAGAACAAGCAAACGGTCAACGAGATCGCGATCAAATAGTAGGATGAACTTCCGTACGCGTCGAACGTGAACCCGAGAATCTCGAGCTGGGCCAGATCGGTAATGCCGTTGAAACCACCCGTGAAACGTTGCTGGTCAATGATCAGCAGGTTAACCACAACGAGCGCCGCGAGTGTGATGATCGCCACGTAGACACCAGTAATGCGGCCACGGAACATGAACCAGCCGAGAAGCATGGCAAACAGGACTGGGACTGCTATTCCTGCCGCAAGTGCAAACGGAAGCGAGTAGAACGGCTCCCAAAACCACGGCAAGGTTTCGACGTTGTTCCAGACCATGAAATCGGGCAACCCGTCGGATCCGGTATGCACCGGGACGGTACGAAGCTTCAGGGCCATCGCCATGCAGTAAGAACCAAGGCCGAAGCTTGTAGCCTGCCCCAAGTTGAGGATTCCGGTGTATCCCCATGACAGACTGAGCGCGATCGCCAGAACCCCGAGCACAAGATACCGGGCGTACTTGTTGAGAATGAACGCATCGTCCACAAAGGTCGGAACTAGCAGGATTGCCAAGCAAACGACGCCATAGCTGATGACCTGGATAAGGGTACGTCTGGACATCAGAGCCCCTCCCCCGATGCCAACCGGAATGTTCGTGCAGAGCTGTGGTTATCTTCGTACATGTTTGGAGAACAGTCCTTGTGGTCGGAATCGGATGAGAATGACGATGGCAAGCAGCATGATTGCCTTGGCAATGGTGTCGTTGCTGTAGAAGGCGAGAAATCCTGTCATCTCACCAAGGATCGCCGAACTCGCGACGGTGCCAATCAGGCTTTCGACACCGCCGAGAACGACAACCATGAATGCATCGACAACGTAGGTGGTGCCCATTTCGGGTGAGACGCTTTTGAGCGGCGACACCAAGGCACCTGCCAGACCAGCAAGCCCGGCGCCGTAAGCAAACGTCAGGCTGTAGATTCGTTTGCTGTTGATGCCAAAGCTGCTAGCGATTTCGCGGTTCTGGGTTATCGCTCGAAGTTTCATCCCAATGTCCGTCCGATACATCAGGTACCAGGTCAGCCCGAACAGGAGCGCAGTCAGAACCAGAATGAAAACTCGGAACGCAGACGTTTCGACGCCTAGGATCGGTATGCTGTGGCCCAGCAGCGCGGGCATTTCGACATAGCGAAGTTCGCCGCCTGCGGTCAGGCGGACCGCTTGCTGCGCCATCACGCCAATTCCCCATGTCGCCAAAATGGTATCGAGCGGCCGACTGTACAGATGTCGAATCACGATCCGCTCGGCGAACCAGCCGAAAGCAGCGACGATAAAGAAGATCAGAACCAGGCTCTCGATCAGTCCGATGCCGACGAAGGTTTGCAATGCCCACGCCGAATAGGCACCCAGCATCACGAACTCGCCGTGGGCGAGATTGATGACGCCGGTCGTGCCGTAGATTATCGCAAGCCCCAGTGCGACCAAAAGCAGGATCGAGCCGATGCTTAATCCCGTCAGAATCTGCGGAAGGATGTCTTCCATATGACTTATGACCTCATTCGATTGAGTGCTGCCGGATGTGACGAGAAGCACCTATGCTCCTCGCCACATCCAAACGATTCTTCTCAGCCGAACTAATCAGACTTCCTTCAGTCCCTCCTCGGTGCAGACTTGGTTCTCATAGGCCTTGTAGGGCACAGGCTCGAGCCACTCCGAGGACTGCCTCAGGATCTCGAACTGGCCGTCCGACTTGCACACGCCGATCTTTGGCCAGAGGAATGTGTGAAGCGTCGCGGGATCGAGCCGCACAGGACCTTGCGGTGCTGTGAGCTCGACGCCCTTGACCGCCTCGCGAACATTCGTTGGATTGATGTCGCCCGCTGACAGTTTCTCGACAGCTTGTTTGAACATGTGGACCTGGAAGTAACAGGGTTCCGAGACGAAGTGCGTGACCTTGTCCCCTCCCCACCTGCTGCGGTACGCCTCGACGAACCGTTGGTTCTCGGGGGAATCCCAGACCATGAAATAGGGTGCTGACGTGAAGTGGCCGGCTGCTGCATCGCCGCCCATGGCAGCAACCTCGTTCTCTGAGGTAGTGAGGCTGGCCATGGGCATCGTCTCGGGGTTCAAGCCGGCAGCACGGTACTGCCGATGCAATGCGACAACCGAGTCGCCGACCACCGTCGAGAAAATGACGTCCGGCTTTTCGCTGCGGAACTTGTTGACGACCGAAGAGAACTCCGAGTGTCCAAGTGGCACGTATTCCTCGTTCACGACCTCGGCGCCGAGACCTTCTAGCAGCTTCTTGCAGTAGTTGTTCTCTTCCTTCGGATAGATGTAGTTCGAGCCGATCAAGTACCAACGCTTTCCGAACTTTTCGACCAGCCAAGGCACAAACTCATCCTGTTGCTGGTTGGGAACCGCTCCAGTGTAGATCACGTTCTTCGAGCACTCCCGTCCTTCGTAGAGGGTCGGATACCAGTAAAGATTGTTGCGTTTCTCGAAAACCGGGAGGACCGCCTTGCGGCTCGCCGACGTGTAGGAACCGAACACCGAGACACACTTGTCTCCGAGAACAAGTTTGCGCGCCTTCTCAGCGAAGGTGGCCGGATCGGATGCTGGGTCCTCGACAACAGCTTCGATCTCCATCCCATTGATACCGCCCGAAGCGTTGATTTCCTCAATCGCCATGATCGTGGCTTTATTGAGCGACTCCTCGATGATGCCTGTAGTGCCAGTTAGGGAGAACAGCACTCCAACCTTAATCTTTCCTCCCGCGGCGTAGGCTTGCGAATAATCCTTGACCCAAATGTGCGGAAAACCAGTCGCTGTAAAGGCGCCTGCGGCGACGGTTCCCTTCAGAAATGTACGTCTTCCGAATTTCATTGATGCCTCCGTGTACGGTTACTGTTGCAGGGTGCGGCCCCCTGCCACGCCCTGTTGCGCAAGTGAGATGGTGTGATTAGTTGCGCGGCATCATTGCCGACACTGATTTAGAACTGGCGAGCGAAGTAAAATCCGAAAACAAAAAACCCCTGCCTCCGGACGGTCATGTCCGACAATGCAGGGGGCGTCATCGCCAACCAATTTTCTTGCGGCATCGTTGCCGCGTGGAAACGGAACTTATCCCAAGAGCTCTTGCGAGTCAACGATGGCGGTGGCCAAGGCGCCGATACTGGCGCGCCGGTCCATCGCTTGTTTACGCAGGAAATTATAGGCTTCTTCTTCAGTCATTCCGCGTTCCAGCATCAGAATTGATTTCGCCCTCTCGACGCTCCGCATCGTGCGAAGGTTTTCGTCGAGTTTATCAACTCTGCGACGTAATCGGCATTCATAACGAAATTGGTTTCGCGCCGCGACCAATGCCATGATTGCGGCACCTGGTGCTAGAGGAACGTGGATGATCGAATGGGCGGCACAATTCTCGATCAGTTTGATATCGCAGTGCTGCGCAGGCCGCGCGACCAGCACCAGCGCCGACCTGGGATGCCCTGAAGACCACGGCAGTCGTTTTGGGAGATCGGCGCTCAACTCGCAGAAAATGGCGTCGTAAGACGAGGGCACAATATCGGGACGAGGCCAGATCTGATGGACCCGGGCTCTCGTTCGCTGTAACTCGCGAACCAAGGATAAACCCGTTTCATCGTCCGGCATCTCGACACCGATTTCCAGGTTCGAACACACCTCGATGAGCTGAGCGTCTATCGCGACACCGGCACAGTCGCTCTCGCCGAAAACCGATACAGTTTTGCGTTCTTTAACTGTCATGGTTTCGAGAACGCTGCCAAGACCGAGTACTCATCCGATGACGGCGCTCCGACCGTAGCCGAGCAAATAGGGATCCGCACTGACCCGTGAGGGCGATTCGTACTGGATGTCGAAGCGACCGTATCTGTTCACCTTGCCAATTCGAGTCCAGAGATCGGCATGCCCAAAATTCGAGTTTATGGAAACCCGCCCCTGTGGCGCATCGTACTCGGAGTCCAGCACCATGGAGAGTAGCAGGTCCGTTTGCATGGAGTTCGTCAGGGACAGAGCCTTGGCGAAGACATGAACCTGAAAGTATGCGGCCTCGACGCACATGTTCGTTAACTCGTCCTCGCCGTACCGTTTTTTGTAGAGTCGTTGGAACGCTTCGGAATGTTTGTTCTTCAGGCCGTCGAAGTACGGCGCCGCTGTGATGTGTCCTTCACCTACGTCACATCCCATCGCTTGGATTTCGGCTTCGGCCGTCGTCAGGCTGGCAATCGGCGTCACTTTCGGATCGAGGCCGAAATCGGCGTAAGTTTGATAGAACAAGGTGGTCGTGTCCCCGACCACAGTCGAGAAGATCACGTCGGGCGCAAGGTTCTTGATCTCTTTCATTACCGGGATGAAGTCGTCGCGTTTGGCTCGCAAATTGACATAACGCTCGCCAACCACCTCGCCGCCGGACGATTGAACAAACTCGCGCATGATACGGTTCGACTCGCGTGGATAAATGTAATCAGAACCGACGAAGAAAAACCGCGTCCCGTAATGTTCCATGAGAAAACGGCACAACGACACACTATTCTGATTGGGCGCGGCCCCTGTGTAGACCACGTTTGGAGAGTACTCGAACCCTTCATAGAGCGTCGGATACCAGAGCAAGCCGTTCAGCCGTTCAACAACGGGGATGGCCGCCTTTCGACTGCTTGACGTATAACATCCGAAGATGGTGCTGATGCCGTCTTCGACCATTAGTTTCTTGGCGAAACGGCCGAACGCGGCCGACTCCGAGCCCGGATCATAGAACACGGGTTCGATCGGTCGACCGTTGATCCCGCCCGCGTCGTTGATCTCTTCCAAGGCCGTCATCGTTCCTCGGAACTGCGTTTCCTCGATCACGGCCATAAACCCTGACCGAGAAAACAGCACGCCGACGCGCCACGGCTCGCTCGTGTTCGTATCTGATTTCAACGCCACCACCTCTCTAGTGGCGGGTTAACATTTCCCACCCTGCGTGCTGCTCGCCGTTATGGAGCGGCGCCCCCTCAATTCGACTTAATCCGTTTCGATGATAGTTCAATCGGACACCGTGTCAAATTGCCCACCAACCGACGAACCCCAGCGATTGCATCTGCCAAAGTCGTCAACATCGCGCACTAGGCGCACTTAGATTAGAGGAGTTCGATTGAAAGTTGCATCAGTTCGCACCCACGGGCGGGTTTCAGTGTCGACGGTTATCTCGCAACACATCAATGCGATGGTTGTCGGCACTTGGCTGAGGCTGTTGAAAAACTCGCTCGAAAGGCTGTTCTTGGTGTCTGCTATTGGAAGTAGCAGACATTTTGTTTCCGCCTCGGTGAGATGCCTTGGCGGGTTTTGGTCTCGTCTCGTTGTGTCGTCGGTCGTCGGTCATGGTTCATGCGTAGACTGACCTCGGCGGTGGTATGGCGGCGAGCTTGGCAAGATGTTTCAGGTTCTGCACGGTGGCGGTGAGCAGGAACTCGTCGGTTGCGCCGGTCAGTCCTCTGAGGCGCAGACGCGTGAAGCCGAGTGTTCGCTTGGCCTCGCCGAACAGGGTCTCGACCTTCTTTCTTTGACGTGCCGAGTCGCTGTAGGCGTCCGTATCCATCAGAGTGCGAACCCGGTCCCTGGCCGCCTCGTTCACGTCGCGGGGCAGCTTGCGAGATGGTGCGTTCGGGCATCACCTTGATTTGAGCGGACACGGATCGCAGTCACGCTTCGATGCCCGGTAGAGCAGCGTCTTGCCGTCATGCACCTTGCCGGTCGTCTTCAGGATGTTGCCGCCCGGGCACCCATAGACATCGTTCTCTTCGTCGTAGCGGAAGTCGTCTCGCGAGAACGTCCTCTCGTCACGCTTGCCCTTGTCCCACACCGGGATATGCGGCTCGATGTCCCGGTCGGCAAGCCAGCCCAGCATCCCCCCGGTGCCGTAGGCGACATCGCCGGCCACGCGGCCGGGCTTGAGGCCGAAACGTCGCTCGGTGCGTTCGATCATGGTCTCCGTCGCATCGACCTCCTTGGTGATGCGCGTCGGCGTCGCCTCGACATCGACAATGACGGCGTTGTCCAGGTCGATCAGATAGTTGAGGCTGTAGCCGAACATCACCTTGTTGCGGCCTCGCGTCGTCCACGCAGCCGCCGGATCGACCGGCGACATGGCCTTCGGCTTGCGTTCCCTATTGGTCGGCGGGTTGTCGCCCTCGAGCGTCGCCAGGTACTCCCGCACCGCTCGCACAACCGGCGCTCCGAGCGGATCGAATGGCAGTAGCCCACCAGCAGCATGCGGATCATCAGCTCGGGGCAGATCGAAGGACGGCCCGTGTGGCTGTAGAAAGGCATTAGCTCATTCCGCAACCAATCCAGATCGAGTACAGTGTCGATCCGGCGCAGCAGATGATCCCGCGGCACCATGCCGTCCAAATCGAACTCATAGAACCGCCGTTCCTGATCCCCGCAACGCTCGCCCATCATCGTTCAGCCCTCCCGAATCATCGGGAAACTCAATCACGCCATCACAACGCCAACAACGGAGAGTTTTTCAACAGCCTCAGCCATGAACGGTCATTAACCAACTAAAACCAATGAAATCGCGCGTAGCGAAATTCTCGGGTCAACCGAAGACGGACCATCCCGTATGTCGGACCAGTTGCTCTATTGCCTTAGTTCCGCGCAACGAATTGCCATAGCGGTCGAGTCCCGGGGACCAGACTGCAATGGAGGCACGCCTCGGTGCGATGACGAGAATACCGCCACCGACACCACTCTTGCCGGGCAGACCGACGCGGAAGGCGAACTCGCCCGAGCCATCATAATGGCCGCACGTGAGCATCAAGGCGTTTATCCGGCGCACGCGATCCGCGGAAACGAGACGGGGTACGTCTGGCATGTTGACCAGAAAGCGTCCAGCACGTGCCAGTTGGTCGCAGGTCATCTCGATGGCGCACTGATGGACGTACGTGCCAAGTGCCAGTTCGACGTCGTTGTTGAGATTGCCGAACGAGCGGAGATAGTTGGCGAGCGCCACGTTTCGGTATCCGACGCTCGCCTCGGATTTGGCCACGATCTTGTTGATATGGATATCGTCATCGTCGGCTGCTGTGCGTACAAAGCGGAGAATCTCACCCAAGATCTCGCGGGGCGTGCTGCCGGCCAGGATCGCATCGGTGACGACGATAGCGCCGGCGTTTACGAAAGGATTGCGAGGGCGTCCCTTTTCAAACTCGAGCTGCACGATCGAATCGTATGATCGGCCCGACGGTTCCCGTCCGACCCGGTTCCATATCGAGTCGCCCAGCCGTCCGAGTGCTAGAGCTAGCGAGAAAACTTTGGAGATACTCTGAATCGAAAACACTTGCTCGGTATCGCCTGCCGAATAACAACTTCCGTCCGCCAGGACAACACTGATGGCAAAGTGCCGTGGGTCTACTTTGGCAAGCTCAGGAATATAACTGGCGACCTCACCATGATCTTCTGATTGCCGCGCCCGACTGACCACGGCATTAATGATTGCCTCCAAATCCATCTCGTGACGGCCTCCGACAGCGAACCATTTCCCGGTTTGAGATCGGAGCAGCTTCAATCGTGGCGCGAACCTGAACGACTTCGCGAACCAAATACTTTCTGCTCTTCCAATCCTTCGCTACGCGGTTTCGCGTCGCCTCAGGCGAACGAAGAAAACCGCGCCAATGACGGCAACCGACGCTAGCCCGAGGACGCTAACGATAAGCAACACTTGCGACTCGGCAAGAACGTGGTCTAGGCCGGTAATGGAGAGCAATCCGACGAGTGGATTGGTCGCCGCTTCCGCGTGGGCCAGCGCACCGGTAGATCCGCCAACGGCGAGGGCCGACGCCAGGACGAGTGTCGCGAACATTTTCATCGGGTGTTCCTTTCGTTGTCCTATTGACGCCTACTATTCCGACCGCATGACCTTGTCGCGGTGACCCAGCTTGCCCTCGGTCACCATGGTGCCGATGGTGTCGAGAATGACCCGACAAGCGAGCTGTGAGGTGTTGTCGTTGACATCGTAAGGCGGCGACACCTCCACGACTTCCATGGCGCAGAGACCCTCGCGGGCGATCAGCCGCACCATCTCGAGCGCCTCGCGCGGGGTGAAGCCACCCGGTTCAGGCGTGCCGGTGCCTGGGGCGTAGCCCGGGTCGATCGAGTCGATATCGAACGAGAGATACACCGCCTTGGCATCCTTCCACGCCAGTTCCAGCGCCATCTCAGCCGTGCCCTGAGTGCCGAGTTCTTCAAAGTCCTTCATCGTGATGACACTGGTGCCCCGATCCCGCGCAACTTCGGAACCCGGACGGTTGCCGTACCAGCCGCCGATGCCGATCTGCACCAGGTTCTTCGGCGGACAGTTGGACAACCCCACATCGTGCATATGGCTGTGATGCTGATGGGCCTTGTGATGGTCGACGCTCTCGTGGTTGTTCGTCGTCCAGTACCACGGCGTCGTGTGCATCCGTTCGTCCATGTCGATATCTTGGGTATCCAGATGCCGGTCGAAATGGATGATGCCGACGTTGCCGTCGATGTGTGGCGCGACCCCTCGGACATTGGGATAGCCGAGGCTGTGATCGCCACCGCAAATGATCGGAAAGGCGCCCGATTGGTAAATATGCGAGATACCCTTGGTGACCTGGTCGAACGTCTTCTCGATGTTGCCGGGAATTACGAAGATGTCGCCGGCATCGCAGAGGTCGAGTTCCTCGAACAGGTCGACCGCACCGTCGACGCAGTAGCCATCGTAGACCGCCGAAACCCGGCGTACGCCCTGGGGTCCAAAACGGGTCCCCGGTCGGTACGTCGTTCCCGTATCGAACGGCACGCCGACAAACGCCGCCTCGTAATTGCCGACCTCGCGGATATCCTCGCAGTACGGCGTCTTCATGAACGTGTTGATGCCCGCAAATGCCGGCAGGTGCCCGCGGCTGAAGTTGGAGATCGTCCGGTCGTTAATCGATTCCGCCGCTTCTAACCCAAGCTCCAGTCCACGTTCGATCTCCTTCTCCTGTTTCGTCTGGGAGATGCGCTCAAGTCGTTTCAGGTTGCGGTTGCCCCGCAATTCACCGGTTTTCGGATCAGGCATAATCTGTTCTCCATCGTTTAGCTGTTTCGGCCTGTCGACCTTGACAATGATGCAATTCCTTACCGCCAGTTCGCTGGAATACCCGGATCATCTGCCCACACGCTTGCAGACCTCTCGGTGTCGAGCTTGTAGTCGGTGGCGGCAACAGCGAACAGATTCTCTGCGAGTGCCCGGGCGGCGGCTATCGGCCGATTGGGATCGGCGTCAATATCACCGCGGCGATTCCCAATTCCGGTTACTTCGCCGACCAGCATGTGGTTGAGGTAACGCGCCAACTCTTGCATCTGCTGCATGATGGCGAGGCGGGCGGAGAAGTTGCTTTCCTCCGCGCTAAGCAGTAGTGCGACGCGCTTCCACTGGAGGCGGTCGGCAGCCTTGTCCGATTGTGGGTTCGACAACGCGATGTAGCAGAACATCCGATCGAAGAAGGTCTTGAGAATCCCCGACATGCCGTACCACCAAATCGGCGTCGCATAGACTAGCGCGTCCGCGGACAGCACCTTGTCCTCGAACAACGCTCGATAACCGTCGTCGATCGAGCACCGACCTTCCTCATTCCTGCACGTTCGGCAATCGCGAAGGAATGCGTTGATGTGATCGGATAGATACACGATCTCGCTGTCCTGACCGGACGAGAGGGCGCTCTCGTGGAACGCGGTTGCCAGTCGCCACGAATTGCCGTCCCGCCGAGGGCTGGCGGCGAGGACAAGTACCTTGGGCGGGTTGCTTTTCGGCTCGAATCTTGGATCGGGCATGGTGCATCTCCACGTGCCTGTCACGCGGCGTCTATCCTTCCCCGAGGTCTTCCCCTAGGAAATCGACAATCGCCTGGGAGAACTCGTTCGGCGCATCCTGCTGCAGCCAGTGCGATGCGTTCTCGAGGCGAACGAGCCTCGCATTCGGAATCTCTTCGGCGAGCCGGACGCCGTCGTCGATGGTCTGCCATGGATCGTGCACGCCCCACAGGACCAAAGTCCGGGCGGTAATCTGGTGGTGACGGTCGACCAACATCGTCGTGTGATTGGTGTTCAGCGCGCTCGCGTTTCGGATCAGGCTAATCTTGCCTTCCTCGTCACTGTAGGGGGCGACGATGTTCCGGCGGAACTCGGGCGTCAGGCGGTCTGCATTGTGCAGTCCGTCGGGTAGACCCGATGCGACGAATTCCGCAATCTCGGCGGCCGATTTTTCGCGCAGTTGCGGATTGCCGAGATCGACCATGTCGTCGATCGGCCAAGAATCGTAGGCGACGACGTTTGTCAGCACCAGACGATCAAGCCGGTCAGGATTCTCGATACCCATGATCAGCGCGACGCCGCCGCCCGTGTCGTGACCGACGACAGTCGCCCTTTCCAGCCCCAGCTCGTCTATGAAACGGACGATCATGTCGGTCTGTGCACGTAGCGAGCGATCGAAGCAGTCTCTTCGATCCGAGTACCCGTGACCCAGAAAATCAGGTGCGATCACGCGGCAATGCGATTCGAGCAGTGGAATGACGTCGTGGTACAGATACGACCACGTCGGAATACCGTGCAACAAGATGACGGGCGGTCCGGCGCCGACATCTGTATAGGCGACCTCGAGGTCAAGCCACGAGATGCCGTCGAGCGTGACCCGCTTTTGTCGTTCGCGGAATCTTGTGAGTTCGTCGGACATGGGAATTCTCCTCCGTTCGACCGCCTAGAACTGGGCGCCTTTCTCCGTGACTTCCTGGTACCAGATCTTCCGTGTGCCGATCTTGGCGCGAAGTTTCCAGCCCATGGATTTGGGCGCGGCCTCGATGGCCCCGAGCAGATGGTCGATCCGCGTCCGGATGGTGTTGCCTTCCTCCTCGGTGATAGCGGGAAACTCGGCGATGTACTCGGGAACCCGTTTCAGGTTTGTCGTGAACGTATAGTAGAAGCCCCAGTCGCGGCCCATGATGTCGCAGATGTACTGCACGTCGATGTGCTTGTTGCCTTCCGAGGGGCTGCCCAGCGGATGCTCGAGCAAAAGTACGAGCGTGTCCTTAAAGTCCTTCAGATTGATCTCGACGATCTGCATCTTTTCGAGGAGAAGATCAGTGGTCGATATCGTTGGAGAGTCGATGTCGAGGCGTCCTTCGAACGGAATCCGGTGACAGAAGTAGAGTTCGTTGGCGAATACATCGACGTTCAGGTTCGTTTCAGGGTGCAGATAGATGTGGCGGCTGCCCTCGGAGGCTACATAAACGCCCTCGTCGGGAACGTACCCCTCACCGATCAGAAAGTTCCTGATCTCCTGATTCTGGCTTTTCAGGCCAGCGAAATCCACGTCGGTCAGCACCCGGGCCATGTCGTCGAACAAATGAATGTTGTTCGGGCACTGAATTCGATAGGCAATCGAGCCTAGGATACGAAGTTGTATCCCTCTCTTTTCAGCTTCTTCAACGAGCCGCAAACCTTCGTCGACGAACTCCAGATGCAGGTTCTCCGTCTGCACGCCCATCGTGCGCCTCCGTAGCTAGTTTTCTACTCGTTCGGTCGTGTCTTCGAAGAAGGGGTGCCCCGGAACCACGAGGGTTCCGGGGACAGAGAGATTAGGGGGCGGCTTCGCCGCTCTTATTGCTTTTGGAAGCTTACTCGATCGGGATCTCCTTGAACGCAAGGGTGACATCGACGCCTTGGGATTTCCGGATCTGTTTCATGACGAAGTAGAACACGAGACCGATGACGAAGATTCCGCCCACGATCGCCACTTGCTTGGGATCGTGTCCCGCAGCGATTTCGTCGAGGAACAGCGTCCAGAAGTAGAACTGCGCAGCGAAGAAGCCGAGCGTACAGGCAACGGTCATCATCGGCAGACCGAAAATCTTCTTGGTTGCGATCGGAGACTTTTCGTAGATTTGCGGCCGCAGGTACGGAAAGAAAATACCTGCACCCAGCACGATGCTCCACGCCAGCACGGCGGCCTCGATCAGGATCACGATCGCCGAGAAGAATTCGGTGAACACAAACAGGGCCATGAACATCACCGTAATGGCGGTTGCGAACATGATGGCCACGACCGGCGTGTGACGGGTCGGTGAAATCCTGGACCAGGGTTCGGGACCAACGCGGTCGAAGGACCACGCGACGATGGCGCGCACGCCGAACGTATGCATTCCGGGAATCCACATCCACATCCAAAAGATGAAGCCGAGCGACACCAGTACGCAAATGAGCGGCGATCCGGTCAGAACGCCGGCCAGGAGCGTGATCGTCGGATCGGTCTGAACGCCGACGCCCTCAAGGAGGTTGTAGGCGGCCGTACCGAGGAACTCGTAACCGAATACGCTGTTGGACAGGTGAATGGTGATCAGCCAGATGATAAGCGCGCCAACGATGGCACCTAGCATGCCATACGTCTGGGAGCGTTCGACCGACTTGACCTCGCCGCCGATGGCGATCGAGAACGCCGCGCCGATAAGAGGCAGGAACGGCCAGTTCGACACCAGCCATGTCTGCTCCCAATCGATGGTGCCGTCCCATGCCCATCCGTTTTCCCTGCCCGACGCGATGATCGCCTGGTAGGGCTCATCTGTCTCCAGAATCGGTCCCATCAGGGCGTTGAAGCTCGCGACGAAATCTTCGTTCGAGCCGGACGCCAAAACAACAATTAGAAGGATGGATCCGAGAACCGCCAGGATAAAGACAACCCTTTGGATCGTCAGGTAAAATTTCATACCAATCGTTAGGATAAACCCAGAGAGAACTAGAATGCCCGAGCCAATGAGGAACATCGGCCAAGGCTCGATGATCCATGCGCCAAGTTCGACCCATGAGTTATCACCAGTAATGTAGCCGATGAATGTAAATGCCGGCGATATACCGAGTAGAATGATCCAGTACGCCGCAATAGCGCAGTAAAAGAGCCACGCCGTAATCTCTACTAGGCTCAAGGTCAGTGCTAGGCCTGGCGGCAAAATCCGCGATCCGAAAACGTAAATGCCACCGGAACGGGGCAGCGTTACAGTCCAGGTGATGAATCCGAACGCAATGCAAGCCATTGCTGCGCCGGCCAGGAGACACGAGAGAAGCAGATCTCCGCCCGGATAGTACGCCGGGCCGTAGAACATGATGCTCACGACGCCGAGTCCGACGCTGACGAGCCCAAGGTTGTAAATGAAGGTATCCGTCCCGCTTGCCGTCCGGATTAGGCCGGACGCCTTTCGGACAAAAATTCTTTGTTCGCCTCCAGAGTCTGACATTGATTGGTTCCCCTTTCACTCCGAATTTCGGCAGGGTGGCACCAATGAGTGTTCGGTTACCCTTGGGTAAGTTGAACGCTCTCCACCGCGCCGTCGCTGAGGGTCACTAATGCTCCTTGCAGGATACCCTCAGGGTAGACACTGCCGGGATTGACGCACGTTGTGTTCCCGATCTTGATATTGCCGCGGCCCTCGTGGATATGACCGTGGATTCCGAGTAACGGTTGTTGCTCCGTAATGGTGTCAGTCAACGCCTGGCAACCGGCCTGCATCGAAACCGGATTGCCCATGTCGAATACGACCTGAAGGTTCTCATCAAGCTTCGGACATCGATCCAGCACCGTTCCGTAGGGTGGGACGTGGACATTGAAGATGCAGCGCGACATGTCCTGCACTTGGGGGATAAGCTCGGCAAACCGCGACTGGTATTCCTCTTCGGTGAACTCTCGCTCGGTGTCCCACGGCGTCTTGGTCGAGCCGCCACAATGCAGCATCTCGTAACCGCGAACTTCGGTTATCTCCATTTCGTGATACTGGACGTGCGGCGCGTCGTTGAGGACGTCGTCGATCTCAAAGAAATCGTCGTTCCCCGGAGATGTGATAAACGGAATGTCCGTACCTTTGAGTTTTTCGCCAGCATAGTCTGCCCATTCCTGGACTCGCTCGACGACGAGCTTCTTGAACAGCTTTGCTTGGGCCACTTGATCGTTCTTGATCGCCTGGAACTCGGCCTCGGTCATGATTGTCGGGTAGAAGCCCTGGTTGTTCACACGATTCACGAACTCGTCGAGTTCGTCCTGCGAAGCCAATGTCACGTTCGAGCCGGTCTGGAAGCCGATGAACGTACCGTCGTCCTGTTCGGTGATTGGAATAACGGCCTTGCCTGTCAGATCGCCCCCCATAACCAACACGTCTGCGCCATAGAACTGTGCCCCGTTGACGAACTTCTTGAAACAAACAGTGGAGCCATGAAGATCCGTGGCGAAGAATATGGTTACCTTGTCACCGACATTTTTTTTCTTCTTCCAGAACATTCGAAGCAGACCTCAGTACTTTGTCAGGTAGTGATCAATTTCCCAGTCCGAAACGTGGTTGTGATACTCCCACCACTCGTTGCTCTTCAGTTGAATGAACGATTTCTTTAGGTCCGCCCCCATGACTTGCTCGGTCAGCGGGTCGACATCGAGTTCCTCGACGGCCTCAAGCAAGGTTCGCGGTAATTGCTGAACCTTTTTCTTCTTCAATTCCGCGTCGCTAAGTTCATACATATTGATGTTCATGGGGTCGCCAGGATCGATGTCCTGCTCGATTCCATTGAGGCCAGCGGCAAGCATCATCGCGGACGCGAGGTATGGGTTCATCGCCGGATCCACAGCCCTGCATTCCCAACGCGCGCTGGAGAGATAGACGCCGTGTCCCGGCTTGGCGCCACCCTCGACCTCAGGCCGCAACATGGGCACCCGAAGCATGTGGGTTCTATTGTTGCCGCCATAAGAAATGAAGATAGGAGCCCATGTGAAGCCGGTCATGGAGCCGGTCTTGATCAGGCGCTTGTAAGAATTGACGGTGGGACAAGTGGTTGCGACGATGGCCTTAGCGTGCTTCTTAACTCCACCGATGAATTGATAGGCAAGTTTTGATAAGCCGCAGCCGCGTTCGTCGCGGCTGTTGCCGCTTACGTTTTTGCCCGTCTTCAACGACGACAACGACATATTGAAGTGTGCGCCGCTGCCCGTCCGATTGACGTAGGGCTTGGGCATAAACGTCGCCTCCCAACCGTGACGGCGAGCGATCTCCTTGGTCAGCAACCGCCACAGCACGAACCGGTCGGCCATCGTTAGAACATCGGAATAGGCGAAATCGAACTCATACTGGCCATTGGCGTCCTCGTGGTCAAAGGAATGAACTTCCCAACCGAGATCGTTCATATAGCTGACTACTTCGTCGAGGTACTCGTAGGCCTCGAGAGTAAGCAAAAAGTCGTAAGCGGCCTTCGGCATGATGTCGCGTGGATTGTGTGGTTTGACAATTCCGTCGCTGTTGTCGACGACATAGAGTTCGCACTCAATGCCCAGATTGAATTGAAGTCCCATTTCCGCCGCGCGTTTGATCTGGCGAATAAGGACATTCCGCGAACACATCGGCCATGGCTCGTTATGGTACTTGAGGTTGCCGGGTGCCCAGGCGACCTCGGGCCGCCAAGGAAGCTGCGTGATCGCCATCGGATCCGGGTGGATCGCCAGCTCGTCGTCGTGTGGACCCTGGCCGAGGCCGTCAAGCGCGGCACCGGTAAACAGCTCAGACCCACGCATCATGCGTTCGAGATGATCGATAGGTACTGTCTTGCCTTTGGGAATACCGTGGGCGTCCACGTAAGACGAGAAGCAGTACTTTACCCCCCTAGTGACCAAGTCCTTTTTGATCTTGGCAAACTTCGCTTCGTCGGAAGAACCGGCAGTTCCCGAACGTATCGCAGCTTTCTTGGCCATCCGGCGCTACCTCCTAGACGTCGTGTTCGTTGTCATCTGGAGAGGACAAGCTGCCGCGATGCCGTATCTTACCGGCCACTCGGTACAGGATAGTTTTGGACAACAAGGACACCATCCCCCCGTCAACTCCCATGTCCGACCGCGATCGGAAGCGCGTCGGACCCAACGACCCAGTAATCGAAGCTTGTGGCTTGTTATGTTGATCGCCGCTACGGAAGCCCAAATACCAGTGTCGAACTCGGGAAGCATGCCTTTACAAAATTAATTGGTCAATTAATTAATGCGCAGAAAGGCCAGAATGGCCGAACTGCCCCTGCTGCATTGCAGCATGATCGCGATGAAATTCGATCTCAAGACCGGGAATCAAATCAGAGTTTAAGGTTGGATCTGATTTCGCGCTGCAACAGTCCGATCGCGTCGGAGAGATCATATTTCTTCTGTATGACCGATCGAACCATGATGCCGTCCAGATACGTGGAGATAAAAACAGCAAGCGAGTCGGGGTCTACTTTGGCGAACAGGCCGTCATCTATGCCTTGCCGAATGCAGCCTGAGAGGATCCGGAGTTCCTCGTCATAGAACTGGCGGATCAGTCTGTCGACGACCGGCATTTTCGATTTCGAACCGGAGTAGTCGAGGCTGATCTTAACGAACTTGTGGATGGGCGCGGATTGCTCGACGTGGTTGATAAGCCAGTCGTCGATAACGTCCGCGGGATTGTCGTGACGGGCCTGCAACAAGCGGAAATTTCTGAAAGCCTGATCGACGGCGAACTCGATAGCACCCTGAAAGAGATCCTCTTTGCTCTCAAAGTAGTAGTACAACAGAGCCGCATTCACGTTCGCGGCCTTGGCAATATCCTTGATCGTCACCGCGGCGAAATTGCGTTCGGCGAAAAGGTCAAGGGCGACGGCGACAATCTGATCACGCCGTCCGAAAGGTGTGGACCTGTCATTCTTTGCCGGTCGGCCACGGGGCCTGGTGGGCGCACTGCGCGTGCTATTGGGGCCTGCTGCCATTAGCGAACTACTCTCGGTTAATTAACGCTGTCCACGGTCTGATGAGAACCGATCCAAGAAAGAAACTAAAGCACCATATGTCATTCCCTCGATGACCGTTCCGGGCGCTGTCGACTCTCGATATCTGTACGGGCGATGAGTTCGGTAAAGAGCCATGTTCCTCGGAAACTTGCAAATAAACAAATATTAATTAATCATTTCATTAATTTTCACGGGAGACGAATTGATGATGAGCAAGGATGCACGTGAGCAAGCAAACCGTCAGGCGTTCGAAAAACTGTGCTCTGCGGACCCGGTTCTGACCGATGTCCGTCCGGCCATTGAAGTGGTGCCGGGAATGTCTCAGGAGACCATCCTGACATCGGGGCCTGCGATGCCTTGGGCCGATTACGAGGGCGGCCAGCGCGATGCGGTCATCGGCGCCGCACTATTCGAGGGCATGGCGTCCAGTCGCGAGGAGGCCGACGACAAATTCGGTTCCGGGGCGCTGAAGGTCGACGGCTGTCACGACTATGGCTGCATCGGGTCTCTTGCTGGCGTCTACAGCGCGTCCATGCCGGTGTTCGTCGTCGAAAACAGGTCTGCCGGCAACATTGCCTTTTGCAACATGTACGAGGGCACCAATCCGCGCCGCCTGAACTACGGCGTCTACGACGACGGCGTGCGGGATCGCCTGTTGTTCGTCAACGACGTCATCGCCCCGATCATCGGCAGGGCTGTCCGGGACGCGGGCGGCATACCGCTGAAGCCCCTGATGAAGCGCGCGCTCCACATGGGCGACGAACTGCACAGCCGGAGTACGGCCGCCTCGCTGCTGTTCACGCGCGAGATCTTCCCCGCCCTGCTCGATCAGGTCGGGGCCAATCGCGAGGGCGTCGAAAAGACTCTCGCTGCGCTGACCGAGGATCACTACTTCTTTCTCCGCCTGTCCATGGCGGCAGCCAAGGCGACAGCCGATGCGGCGCGCGGGATCGGGGGATCCAGCATGGTAACGGCAATGGCGTTCAATTGCCGGGGATTTGCCATTCGGGTCAGCGGCCTCGGCGACACTTGGTTCACCGGTCCGCACGCGGACGTTCAGGCCAAGTTGTTCGACGGCCATACAGAAGACGAGATCGCCTGGATGGGCGGCGAGAGCATCATCACCGAAACAATCGGACTGGGTGGCTTTGCGCAGGCCTGCGCCTTCGCGCTGCAGCAATACCAGGGCGGCTCTGCGCAGGCGATGGTCGAACGCAACGAACAGCTCTACAACATTACGGTGGGCGAAAACCCGGATTATCACATTCCGTTTCTGGGATACCGCGGCACGCCGACGGGCATCGACGTGTTCCGGGTACTCGATACCGGCATTCTGCCGGTAATGGACATCGGAATCGCAGGCAAAGACGGCGGTCAGATCGGCGCTGGCGTCGTTCGGGCGCCGATGGAATGCTTCAAGGCGGCCGCCGAAACATACGAGGAGAGATACGGCAAGACGTAGGCGCCCATAGACCGATGAACGGACGACTGGGCCCTGTGAGGAGGCGAGTTGCTTCAGGCGTTGTGGAGCATGGATATCGTCACGCCGGACGAGTTTCGCCCGGCCGGCGTCATCGTGTTCCACCTGAGACGGGTGTTCGGCGACTATTATCAGGAAGGGCGCGTTTTTGGCGGTGACGGGCAAGCCTACTACGACGGAACCTACACCATCGAGAATTTCGGACTTCGTGGATCGTTTCGCGCGATCGCCTACGGTGGCGCCGACGCAACGGCGTTCGGCCCCAGCATGCATCGCGACGTTGAATTCGACGCGCTGTTGGAGCGGAATGTCGAACGCGACGTGATCGTCATGGACGGACGCGCCGGCGACGACGCACAGAAAGCCTTCGATCTGCGCATTACGAGACGGTGCGCGATCGGTTAACCTGTTCCCGCACTTGAGCAATGTGAAGCCGGAATGGAAAAGCTGAAGATCATGAGTGCGGAGGTCTGCCCGTTCGCCCAGCGGACGCTCATCCTTCTCGCCGAGAAGGGGCTCGACTACGAACTCCTCGAAGTCGATCTCTAGAACAAGCCCGACTGGTTCAAGGAGGCCTCGCCCTACAGTAAAGTACCCGTGCTGATCGACGGCGATATCAGGGTGTATGAATCATCGATTATCAACGATTACGTCGTCGAGACGGTCACTCGACGCGACGAAGTAGTACTGACGATGGTCCGCTTCTTCTCGCTGATAACGTCCGACAGGTGATCGCATCCGTCCAACGGTCACCCGACACAACATCGTTGCACATGTTGAACGATAACAGCCCGTGCCGTAGTATCCGCCACGGACTAGCTATAGAGGGCCGGTCAAACACGTCGTAACAACAACCCACAGGGGCTAACGGAGATGTGGCAGGAACTGGAACCCGATGTGTGCCAAGACGTCAGCGTCGACGGATACACGATCAAAACCTACAGTTTTGGAGAAAGCGATGAGGTCGTTCTCTGCTTGAATGGCGGACCGGGTTTGCCGTGCGATTATCTGCGCGACTCGCATTCATGCCTAAAGTTCGAGGGTTACCGTGTTGTTGCGTTCGATCAGCTCGGTTGTGGTGCTTCCGACCGTCCCGAGGACGAATCTCTATGGACGATCGAACGTTACGTGGAAGAAGTTGAAACTGTCCGAAAATCTCTCGGACTTGGCAAAGTTCATTTGCTCGGTTCGTCCTGGGGGGGATGGCTGTCAATCGAGTACGCGCTAACATACCCGGACAACCTGAAGACGATAATCCTTCAGAACACCGTTGCCGATATCCCTCATCTCTCGACCGAGTTGAATCGCCTTCGCGAGGCATTGGGACCGGAAACGGTGGCGATGATGCATCGCCACGAGGCGGAGGGAACCCTGGATCATCCAGAATACCAGGCTGCCATCACCATTTTGAATTACCGACATGTTTGCAGGTTAAGTGAATGGCCAGCACCCGTGCTGCGTTCGGTCAACGATTGGAACATGGGTCCCTACGGCACGATGCAAGGTCCCAATGAATTCCTGTATGTCGGCAATTTAAAGGATTGGAATCGGATTCCTGATTTACACAAGATCAAGGTTCCCGCGTTGATCACGACCGGTCTTCATGACGAGTTGACCCCCGCATGTGCGTACAGAATGAAGCGTGAGCTCCCGCAGGCAGAGCTTCATGTGTTTCCAAATTCGAGCCATTTGCCATTTTTCGAGGAGCCCGAGTTGTTCTTCCCTGTGTTGCTCGGCTTCCTCTCGCGAAATCGCGGAACTGCATAGAACTCGTCAGAATCGACTTCTCACATTGGGAGAACCGCCACGCATGACCACTACCTTCTCGCCTCCCATATCCAGTGGCGAATCCTGGTCAAGTTGGCCTGATTTCGTACTCGGACCTGAGGGGATATCAGCGTCGTCAGCCTGACGTGCTGCACCCACCTTCGCGGAACGCTGCCCTCGTATTAAGCCTCTTGACCATAAATCAAGCCCCGACACGGTGGCTATTTGATGGTAGCGGAGGCAGTATTTTGCTCGGGACTTCGTCCGTCCCTGCCCCTTCGCCGGCCTGAAGCCGGCTTGGTGTGAACCTTTACAAGACAGTCTGTTAGACTGTCTTCTGAGGGTCAGATCCACAGCCTCCAGAACCACTCAAGGCCCCC